>JAJDTY010000011.1 GCA_022826945.1 Candidatus Binatia bacterium | reverse complement strand
GTGGTAGCCGAAGCCAATGACGGCCGGGACGCCCTCCATCTCATTCAAGAGCACCAACCGGATATCGTCTTCATGGATGTGACCATGCAGGGACTCAACGGTTTGGACGCGACCGTACAGATCACGAAAACCTGCCCTGGGGTCCAGGTGATTATGCTGTCCATGCATAAAAACGAAGAATACGTCAGCCAGGCGCTCCGGGTGGGGGCAGCCGGCTATCTGCTCAAAGACGCCGCAACGACCGAACTCGAATTGGCCGTGCAAGCCGTGGCCCACGGTGAAACCTATCTCAGTCCGGCTGTCTCCAAACACGTGGTTGACCGCTATTTGCAGCGCGTGAATAACCCGGACGAAGACATGGCTGAACCTGCGCCAACTCCTTTGACCGTCCGCCAGCGTGAAATCCTCCAGTTGATTGCCGAAGGCCATACCACCAAGCAGATTGCTAGCCTCCTGCATCTCAGCACCAAGACCGTCGAAACCCATCGCAGCCAGCTTATGGACCGGCTCGGCATTCGCCATATTGCCGGCCTGGTCCGCTATGCGGTGCGGACCGGTCTGGTCGCACCCGACCACTAAGCCCGCCCGCTTTCAGGGGCCTCCTGTCCGCTTTTCAGGGTTTTCCCGGATACCGCTCTTGCGTGGGATTCGGCTATCTAGGTGTCTTTCGGATGATATGGAGGACAACCCATTGCGAAGCCAAAGGATTTGTCTGGTCTTGCTGCACATTTTTGGCAGTGCAGCGCTGAGTCTCGTGTTAGCCACATCAGTTTTTGCCCAGTCTTCGCCCGTCGCATTACCGGACATTGAAGTGCGCGGCACGACGCCGTTGATGAGCTCTCCCGTCGCGCGCGAACACATACCGGCCAATGTGCAGACCATCACCGGCGAGCAGATTACCAGACGCGGCGCGCTCAACCTGACCGACACCCTGTCCCGCAGCCTGGGCGGGGTGAACCTGAATCACGTCCAGAATAACCCCTTCCAGCCCGACGTCAGCTATCGGGGTTTTACCAGCTCCTTTCTGATTGGGACGCCGCCGGGGCTGAGCGTTTTTGTCGATGGCGTACGCGTTAACGAACCCTTGGCCGACCAGGTCAACTGGGACTTGATTCCTACCGATGCCATTGGTCGTCTGGAGCTCATCCCCGGCTCAAACCCGGTCTATGGTCGCAATACGCTCGGCGGGACCATTGTAATGCAGACCAAGCGCGGCTTTACCCATCCGGGGACCACCGTAGAGGTCTGGGGCGGGAGCTTCGCCCGCTATCGGACCTTGCTGCAACATGGGGGCAGCCGCGGCAAGTTCGACTATTTTGTGTCGAGCAATCTCTTTCTCGAAGACGGCTTTCGGGATTTCTCAAAGAGTCATGTCGGCCATCTCTTCGGCAAGGTCGGCTATCGGGGGGAACACGATGACTTGACGCTCTCCCTGACCCATGTGAACAACAAGCTGACCGGCAACGGCCCGCTGCCCGAAAGCCGTCTCAAGCGTAACCGCTCCGCGGTGTTCACCCATCCCGATATTTTCAAACCCGACCTGTGGTTTCTCAACAGCCAGTATCAACGCGACCTGGGCCGCGGTTTCTCGCTGTCGGCCAATCTTTATGGCCGCCTGTTGGATGTGGACCAGTTCAACGTGGACGTTGAAGAAGACGTCGATGCCCGCACGAATCAGAAGAGCTGGGGAGGCGCGCTCCAGTTGGCCTATCAAGGCACGGTATGGGAGAGGCCGGTCTCTATCACGATTGGCGGCGATTACAGCGGGGCCCGTCTTGACCATCTGATTGGCGAGCGGGGGGAGGACGACGATGACGCCGAGGATAATGGGGATGACAACGGCGACCACGACGCCGATGACGACGGCGATGATGAGATGGAAGACGACCTGGCTCTGCTCCAGGCTCTGGTAGAGGGCGAGGCCGACGAGTTCGAGGTGGAGACCAATGTCAAGACCGAAACCCACGCCGGTGGCCCGTTTTTCACCATCAGCGCCGAACCGATTGATAAGCTGACGGTGACCGTGTCCGGCCGCTACGAGGTCACCTATCTGCGTATTCAGGACCGCCTCGCCGGGCTTGAGGACGACGATGACGACGACGGGACAGGAACGGACGCCAGCGGCAACCATACCTTTGACCGGTTTAATCCCGCAGTGGGAGCGACCTATACCTTCACCGAGCACCTGAGCCTGTATGCTGGGTATAGCGAGAGCTACCGCGCGCCGACCGCGATTGAGCTGACCTGCGCCAATCCCGAAGCGCCCTGCCCGGTGCCGACCGCGATTGTGGACGATCCACCCCTGAACGCGGTCAAGGGAAAGACCTGGGAGACGGGCGTCCGCTGGGCCTTGCCTCCCTATGTTGACGCGACCCTGGCGTTCTTTCGGACGGACCTCAAAGACGACATCCTGTTTCGGAACGAGCCGGAGAGCCGCGTGCTGGGGTTTTTTCAGAATGTAGACGCCACCCGTCGCCAGGGCATCGAACTCCTGCTGCGCGGCGTGTGGAGCTGGGGCAACTGGTTTCTGAATTACACGGTAACGGATGCAACGTTTAACGATGAGATTGAGCTGTTTACGTTTGCCAATGAAGAGCGCCTCGCCCTGGTCCGTGAGGGAGACCGCCTGCCGCTGGTTCCGCCACACCGGGTCAATGGCGGCATCGAGTTCCTTATCGGCTCTCAGTTACGGCTGAGTCTGGACGGGGCCTATGTGGATGGACAGCGGCTGCGGGGCGATGAGGCCAACCAACGCAGCCGGTTGGACCCGTATTTTGTGGCCAACGCCGCGCTGGAATACAGCTATCAGACGTTTGATATCTTTCTGCGTCTCGAAAATATTTTTGACGAAGAATACGAAAGCTATGGCGCATATTTTGAAAATGCGGTGGATAACACCGGCGTCGAACGCTTTATGGGGCCGGGGCAACCGTTCGGTGCCTTTGGCGGGGTGCGGGTCAAATTCTGAGGGAGACCGCCAGCACCAGAAGGCGTTTCCGCACGCAAAGGTCGCCGAGGCGCTCCAGCGGGTGCGCGGGTCCAATGCGCACCGGGCGACAGCGCTCGCCTTCGAGTTCCTCGTGCTGACCGCCTGCCGCTCCGGCGAGGTCCGGGGTGCGCGATAGGACGAGGTGGACGACCACGATGCCACTTGGACGGTACCACTGGGGCGTATGAAAGCCAAGCTGGAGCACCGGGTGCCCCTCTCAGGACGCGCGGTGGCCCCGTCCTCAACGAGGCGTGGGAGATCTCCGACAGAAGCGGGCTGGTGTTCCCGTCGCCCACGGGTCACGTATTGAGCGACAGCACGCTCTCCAAGCTGCTGCGCGAACTCCGCATCGGCGCCGTCCCCCACGGATTCCGGTCCAGCTTCCGCGACTGGGCCGCCGAGAGGACCGACGTGCCACGCAAGGTCTGCGAACTCGCCCTGGCCCACGTCAACAGCGACCGCGTCGAGGCCGCCTACCGGCGTACCGATCTGTTCGAGCGGCGGCACGACCTGATGCAGGCTTGGTCCGAGTACGTTGATTGTAGCGCCTGACGACCACCGCCGCTCGGCGGGCCGTCCCACCTTTTTTGGTCGGAACCGACGCCGGGACTGCCGCCGTTGCTCGGCAACCCAAGCAGCCGCCCATCCCGCGGCGGCTCTAGGCCTAATCAGGCCAGTGCTTCTTCCGATAGGACAGTAGCGCCGACCCTGAGAGCTCCTCGGTAGAGTTGTTGAGTCGCGCAAAGAAGAACTCCCGCTGCTCACCCTTTTTCGTGGCGAAAACGGGTTCCGCGCCAGGACGAACATCGATGCGGGCAATCGTCCGGTCCTCCAATGTCGAGAATCCCACCGCAAGGTCCGTCGCGGCGACCGGTCCCAAAGCGTTCTTCACCGCCGTCGTCAATGACAGCTCCCAGCCGTCGCGGTCGCCTCCCTTGACGAACGGGTAGTCGCGCTCGACGCCAACCGGACGACCATCGTCGTCGACACCCACAAGCAGCGTGCCGCCGTTCGTGTTCATGAACGCTGCGATCGTTTTGACAACGGACCAGGTGATCGCCTGATCCTGCGCTCCTGTATGCAGATTGAGCAGGGCCGTCGACTTAAACTCAACCGCTGCGGACTCACCGGACTCGATCAGACTCCGAATGCCCCCACACGTCGCCACGTCACCCTCGGCGAACGGACTCTCGCTGCGATCCGCTCGTCGGTTGACCGGCTTGCCCATTGCTCGTTCCACCTGCCTCAACTGGCTCTCAAATCGCTGATTGAAGAACTGCGCAAAGTCGTCGCGCCGCAACGCCAGGGGATCAATGTCGTGCGTTCGGAGGAAACCGTCTAGCACATGTCGCTCGATGCCGTCTCCCGATTCAATTCGCGAGAGATAAACGCTGGGGGCGTTGCCCCCTATCCGGCGGTTCGTGTGCGCGTCGAGCGCCGTCTTGTTCACGATGGTGTTGGCGATCCACGGCTCGATGTCATGCGCATCGCACCAATGCCGTGGGAATATGTGATGTATGTCGATTGCGTCCTCCATGTACGCGTGCACATCGATTGGAAGGCCGGTCTTGAAGTCCCTGCTACCTTGCTTCATTTGCAGCGCGTAAAGCCCCTTGTACGCAGCGCTGTTGCGAGTGCGCAGCGTGAGCAGTCGTTCCGCCTGGAACTGCGCCGCTTGCACGGTACGCGGAAGCACGGCATCGCCGTCATCCTCGATCCACGCTACGCAATCCTCCAGGTCGTTGGCGAACCGCGTTTCCGTCGCCCCGCCGTACATCTCGCCAAGCACGCCACACCAGAACCACTGCCCGAGCCGCTGCCGCGTGGCGTACTGTTCGGCTTCATTGTCCAACCACGCGAAAATGGCTCCGAGCGGTAGCAGCTGAGTCGCGTACGGCAAGTCTTTCGATTGGAATATCCGGTGGCTGTGAAGGAACGGCACCGCGCGCATCAACCCGCGTTCAGCCACACCGGCCCAATCCTTGAAGTCCTCCAACGAGAGGCGTAGCACGTCGCGGCGTTTGCACGAAACCGCGGGTATCCTCTCGTCTCCGGGATTAGCCCGTGCATAGGATCTCCGCCGGTCATAGGTGGCGAGAAGTGTCACGATCTGCAGGAACGCCGTGCCGTCCACTGCCGTCAGGAGTTCATGTTGCGCAAGGCGCTCTCGACGGTCGTCCCAGTCCTTGCGCAGTTCGAAATTCCCTGCCGCATACGTCGCGGTCAACAGCTCGAACACCGTAAGCGTGACACCACCCGTGTTGACCTTCTCGAACACTTGGCACACCGCTTCCTTCGGGGTCGACTTCGCGAGGTCTATGGTCGGCACGTGGTATTGAACGAAGGAACTGACAATCGCCTCCTGAAACCGCTTCCACTTGTCCACCCGGTCTGGTTGTTCACCTGGTCCCGATTGCAGATACGCCATCTGCCAGTCCATCGTGTCGTTCGCGTCGAGCACGATTTCGAGAGGGAACATCTCCGCCGCGATTTCTAGCTCCCGCGTCCTCAGATCCAAGTCGGTCCTCCGCGCGAAATCGCTCCGTACAACGCGATCCTCCGGTATCCCGACAATACCGTCCTCCTCCCGGTCCACGTCCGGGTCGATACACGCGTTGATGTTCGCGTAGTAGTGTCGCCCGAGTGCGCTGCCGCGACTGTCCCTTGTCGCCACCGGGTCACGCGACTTCAGTGCCTGAAACAACGACGTCAATCGTTGCTGCCCGTCGAGTAGGAGCGTCTCGGGCTGCGACTCGCCGGCCCACGAAACGCCTTCGAGCACCCGAGCCTTGAAGTTGACTTCGGGATTGCCTGCAACCAGCGTCATGACAGCCCCGATCGGGTACGAGAGCGAAATCGACGCCAGCAGACTCCGGATGTGGTCGTCGTCCCACACCCATCCACGTTGAAAGTCGGGCAGCTGCAATTCGCCACGCGCCGCTTGGTCGAGCAGTTGCGCCAGCGGCAGTTCATCGCTGGTGAATTTCTTTTCCATTGACTGGTTCCCTGGCCGAATCCGCTCCGCCGCCCATAGGAACTCCCCAACCCCTTGCGGAGCTGCACTCTCTAGCGGCAGGCTCTGACTAATCCTATCGGTGCACCCCTGGTGATGACAACTGGGGTCCTCGCCGGCACGATTAGACACCCAAAGGCTTGCAGGACCAAGCACGCTGCATCTCGCACCGGCTCTGCCCTTCCGTCCGCCTCTTCCCTTTGTCCGTCGGCTGAGTGTCAGCGTGGCATTCGTGCTCGACCGGTCAACCGTACGGTTCTCCGCTAGCGCTCCGACCTCGCTCACGCGAGGAAGCAGGCGCACCGCCGTTCCTGTCCTCAGATACTGAAATCCAGCAGATTGTAATCCTTCATGCTGGCTTTGGCTTCTTCGTCCCAGCAGTAGCGCTCGCCCGATTCGGCAAACGGATTATAGGGAAACGGCGTTTCGTCCGGGAAGCGCTGCCGGCGCGCATCAATGGCATAGCCGATCACACGTGAGCGGATACGGATACGTTCTTCATCGTAGACGGCTGGGGCGCTATGCACTCCGCCGCCCCTCACACCCAGCACGGACGAACGGCGATGGAAGCCAAAGTTCACCGTGACGCGCCAGTCCGGGCTGGTATTGGCAAACGAACAGTGCAGCAATTGCCGGTTGGAGATGACCACATCGCCCGGCTTACACACCATGGGAACGGCATCCGGCAGGCGTTCCGAGCCCGCCTCGGCAACCCGCTGCGTGATATCGATATGCCCGACTTTATGCGTTCCCGGCACAACCCACACCCCGTTTGCCGGAGTGCAACCGTAGAGCTGGGCCATGAAGTTGAAACCGTGGGTTCCCTGGTCCCAGGTCGGACTATCCCAGTGCGTCGTGCCATCCTGATGCCAGGCGACCGAGGCCCCTTTGCCTGGCTCTTTGATGAACAACGCGTCGCTGAACGGCACAAAATCCTCGCCGTTGACGGCTGCTGCCACGGCTAAGAGCTGCGGATGGGCATAGGTGCGAAGGCTGGCTTCGGAAAATTGCAGCGAGCCAATGATGAGATAGACCACTTCCTGGGGCAGACCGACAGCCGGGGTGGGCTCCAGCATCTTGACCGGATGCCGACCGTTGGCGAGATCGGTCCCGCCAAAAGGGTCGCCGAGCGGCTTGGACCAGAACAACGTCCGCGCCTCACAATCAGCCCCCAAGGCCGGGCGACCTTGGGCATCGACCGCAGACCCCCGCTCGGTCGGGAGGCGTTCCATGATGTCGAACAGATCGGCTTCGATATCGTTCAGTTCCTCTTCCCTGAGTACTCCCTCGAAGACATAGAAGCCATATTTCCAATAGGCATCAAGAATGTCGGTGTGGACCCTGCCATCGGCGTGAAAACGAATCGGGCCGCGATTATCGAGATCATAGGCCCGTTTCTCCCCCTCGCGCAGATACGTCTGCATGGCCGTTTCAGCGGCCCCATAATCGCCCGTTGTCACATCGCTTGCTGCCCGCATGTCTCCCTCCGCTCTTTGTACCGGTCACTTAACTTAGTCGGTTGCCTGCCCTTCGACTGAAAAAGGCTCACCGTCCCGTTTGAACGCAAAGTTTGGCTCTGCGTAGTCATTCCAATGTTTGCTGTAGGTGCCAGCGCTGACTAGTGTAGTACCTTCTCCCTCGTCGAGTCCTTTGTCGAATTGCACGCCACCGATGTTGGTCAGGACATAACGAGGGTGTAGTGTTTCGCCACCCTTACGGTTCCTCCAACGGTGCACGAGGAGTGTCATTCCGGTAGGAAGGACAGGGGGAAGTTTGTCCTCACATTCTTTCCGAAACTCCTCCCAACACGGCGCTCTATCACGGGCTGCTGTATGGAGTTCGATCTCGACCCCCGAAGCCCATGTCTCGACGATCCGAAGGAATGCCGCCAACGGCTTTCTGAATCTCTCCTCATTCGCTCGAAAGTATGGATCGATAAACAGTATCCGCGTGGCGCAACGTAACATAGGCGCTACACATTTTGCCATTTCTTCCGCTGTTCTTCTGATGTCATCCTTAACCGGTGTGTACCAGCGTTTATCCTCTCTATCCACGACGGCGGCTTCAAGCATCACGTTTGCATTTTTGCGAGGGTTGTCGCGAGCAAGGATTGCATAAAAGGGCTTGCGTTCATGTTCCTTCTCCGCGTTGGCGAGCCAGTCACAGTTTTCGTCCCATACAGGTTCCTGCCGCTTGACTACGGAGGATATCATGAATTTTTTTCTCAGTTCCTCTAGCCGTCCTCGCGCCTTTTCCTTTTCGCCAGGGGTTCCTTCAAAGGTTTCCTCGAAGGCATTCCGGAGCAGAACTGCCCACTTCGTCTTGTTTGGATAGCGCGAGACAACCCTCCCCCTGTCAGGACAAAACTCGTCAATAAATATCCTGCCCCGCATTCGATCATGCCACGACGCAACGAGTTCGGGCTCCAGTGCGTACTCGTAGATCATAGTTAGAACAGTTCCTCTACACGCTCGTCGAAGAAGCCTTCCGGCCAGGGACGGGCGAATTCGCCATCTTCGGTCACTGGTATTTCGATGATCTGTGCACCGTTCTCGCCCGGTTGGACGTACAGGACGGCGACATCTTCCGGGCGGATGGGCGGTAAGCCTTCGGGTAGCTCGTTGTCGTTCGTTTCTCGAATCCGACGCAGAATACGAAGGATGAGGTTTTCACTATGCGTTTCCAGGAGCAGAGTATTTTTCTGTTCCCCAAGAGCAGACCGAATAAATAGGTCTCCGAGTTCGGCTTGGTGGGCGGGGTGAAGATGGATTTCCGGTTGTTCGATCAAGAGCGTCTTCTTCTTGGAGAGCCGGCTTTGCACGACGATGGGCAGGACTTGACTGATGCCAAAGCCGACATCCCGCAGGCTGACATCAATTTTATCTTTATCGACTAAGCGAAGGGAAAATACGTTGCTCGGGCTTGCGTCCTCGTATTGCAGTTTATCAAGTTTCACTTGGTATTTTACGCCAAGCCGTTCCAGGTCGATGTTAATTTGTTCCACTAATTCCTGATCCTCGAAAAGAAGAGAAGGCAGGTATTCGCCGGATTGGCCAACGTAGTCGGTCGTGTCACCGCTGAATTCGTAGTGCCGTTCTGGCTGGCTTCGTAAAGGACCAAGGTACACTAAATATTCAAGGAGGCGACGAAAAGTGGAACACACATGGCGGGTGAATGGGGATATGTCTAGTCCGTCAATATATTCGTCTTCTGGATATTCGGAGTAAAAATACGGTACTTGAAATGGCCAGCCGACGCTGGGTATGTCATGGCCTTCTGGCAAAAAATTCCGATAATCAGCCGTTGAGCCACGCAATGCGTTTCTGAGATCTCTAACCGCATCTTCAAATTGGTAGTTTTCTAGCTTCTTAAAAAAATCTTCCTTCTCCTCGCTTCCATACAGATACACCTCATCCTTGTCGTCTAATTTTTCCCTAATATACCTCTTAGTGCAGCTCCACCAGTCATGCCAGAACTGCAACTCGGGTTTGACCTCGACTTCTTCCCAACCGCGTTCCTCCCACTGTCGATTTGCTTCTTCTAATAATTTTTTGTTGTAGAGTAATTGTTTGCCGACCTCACTGACCTCCTCAAGCGTCTCGTCCTCCTTGGGCAGAGCAACTAGACGCTCGATGAGACCGTTACGCTCGTCCTCTAGCGTAGCAATCCTCTCGGTTGGTCGTCTGCGAGACTGCATATATGGTCTAGCTGGGTGATACGAAATTATAGCCTGCCGATGATCTCCGGTAGCTAGGTCGATACGCCGAAGCGGCCTATTTTTGTCGCTGGAGAACTGAACGGTAAGGCCAGCCTTCGTCACACTAACACTTTCAATGATTTTCCGTGCTAATGGGGGTAAAGCGTCGGTTTCTTCCAGGTCAAACCGCGCCCCAAACTCGAAATTCCTGCCGGTCTCATGGCGATGAACGAAGTCACGATACGTCCCCAAATCGACCAACGGCCCTGTGGAAAGTAGGGCGGTATTTGGATTTTTCGCTGCCTCAAGCGTTTGCTTCAGGAGCAACAACGACTGGAAAATAGAGCTTTTGCCAGACGAGTTGGCGCCGAAAATAAGCGTGAGTGAGCGAATGGGGATGGTGACGGTTTCGCCGAAGGCTTTGAAGTTGGTCAGCCGGTACTCACGCAGCATACTTTTGTTCTCCGGTTCCTTTGTTCAGCTTGCTGTCTTGGGGATAGGGCAACTCCCGTGCCACTATTCACGGTGACTTGTCTTCCAGGAGACGCCTGAGCACACCCGTATGGGCGTTCTGTGTCGCGGCCTGCTCCCGCAGCAGAGCAGTCTGCTCTTTCAGCCCCTCGGTGTGAGCGTCTAGCGTTTTCGCTTGTGAACGCAACATAGTCGCTTGGTCGCGGAGCATTTCAGATGTGGCTTGCCGCTCTTGATTCGAGGAGCGCATCAACCAGATACCCCAAGCAATTAACATGGTCTGTCCAACACGGACGAAAACTTGAGCCCATTCCGGTGTCATCGGTTCCTCCTTATTCTGATGTGGTGCACAAAGGAACCCACCCCGCCGCTACGCGACGGGGTGGGTTTCTCTACAATGACACAAAACTTTGCATGGAACAAGAAATCTTGTATGAACAGGCCATGTCTCGATGTACACTTGTCGCCTGGCTGGGCAATACAGATTTGCGGGCTCCCGGTAACGAATTGGACGGTGAACTCGGCCCCATCGGACAGGCTGTGCAGGCACGGGAGTTTGATACTGTCCATCTCCTGACCGATCATGCGCCTCAGCGGTCGAAGACTTACTGCACGTGGCTGAACGAGCGGTGCGGGGTCAAGGCCATTCTGCACGCGGTCTCTCTAAGCAGCCCTACCCGATTTGACGAAATCTATGAAGTCGCTGTAGCGGTGCTCGATGGTCTGCGCGGCAAGGCGAACGGCTCTGCCCGGTTCGTGTATCATCTCAGTCCGGGCACACCGGCTATGGCCGCAGTGTGGATCGTACTAGCCAAGACTACCCACCCTGCGGAACTCATAGAGTCCTCTGTCCAAGACGGTGTGCGGACCGTCTCCTTTCCATTCGACCTTGCGGCGGAATACCTGCCGCACATCAACGACAACGAGATTATCCGCCTCACTCAAGGGCTGCCGGCGGAAGCCCTTGAGTTTGAGGCAATCATCCATCGCTGTCAGGCAATGAAAATTGAGATTGTCCGAGCTAGACGGTTGGCTGCGCACGACGTGCCAGTGCTGATTCAGGGCGAGTCGGGCACAGGTAAAGAACTGTTCGCGCGAGCGATTCATGCGTCCAGTTCCAGGGCCGGGCGACCGTTCATCGAGGTCAACTGCGGGGCGATTCCAAGCGAGTTGGTCGAAGCCGAGTTTTTCGGTACCGCCAAAGGAGCCTTTACAGGAGCCGAGGCCAAAGCCGGTTACCTGGAAGCCGCGCATACCGGTACGCTGTTTCTGGATGAAATCGGCGAGCTTCCGCTTGCCGCTCAGGTCAAGCTGCTGCGCTGTCTTCAGGAAGGCAGAGTGCAGCGGATCGGTTCGACAAAACCCAGGCAGATAGACATCCGGGTCATTGCCGCCACCAACCGCAACCTCCGGGACGAAGTCGCCGAACAGCGATTCCGAGAAGACCTGTTCCATCGGCTGGCGGTCGGCGTGCTGCGCCTGCCGGCCCTGCGCGAACGAACAGGCGACGTGGGCTTACTGATTGATCACGTGTTGGAGAAAATCAACACCGACTGTGCGCGGCAGCCCGGTTGGGTTCACAAGCAACTGTCTGTTGAGGCAAGAAATTTTCTCCTCCAGCACCCATGGCCGGGAAATGTCCGCGAACTGTCCAACACTCTGTCTCGGGCTGCCATCTGGGCCGTGAAGCCCGTCATTGACGCGCAGGACATTCAGGCGGCACTCTTTCCGGTCAGAAAAGAGACCCCTACTTCCGAGTCGGTACTGAACCGCAGCCTGGGCGACGGATTCGACCTACCCGGCCTGCTGGCCGAGGTAGCGCAACATTATCTGAACCGGGCGTACAACGACGCCCGAGGTAATAAGTCTGCGGCCTGCAAGCTAGTCGGCCTGCCGAACTACCAGACGTTTACCAACTGGATGAAAAAATACGGAGTTGGGTAATGGTCAGGCCGTATCTGTCTCAATAAGCTCGCCTTCGGAGGCAGGAAGGGGAATAGGCTCGCCGCGCTCATGCAGACCTTCCGAGTGAAAGTCGATCGCGTCTTTGAGGAATGCTGTCACTTTCTGACGTGTCTCTGCCGCGGCAATACACCCTGGGAGGTCCGGGACATATGCACCCCAACTCGCCTCGCCTTTTTCAATGATCACGAGGTAGCGCGGCCTCTTAACTCCTTCAATCTTGCTCACTTCGGGGTATTGAGAATGGACAGTGGGCACATGCACAGCGCTCGTTAGGCTGCGTCTGACTGTTTTTGGAGGCGCTCTGCAAGATGCTTGCGAGCAGCGGCAAGTAATTCTTCGTCTTCTACGTCCCAAGTCGCCTCGTTGGTTGGTCCCTTCGCTAGGTAGGAAAGATTGACAATCAACTGTCCGAAGCGCACCTCGGGGCAACGCTGACTGAGTTCTTCAAGTACATGGAGAATCTCCTTCCGGACTGGAGTGGTCATGACACATAATCTCCTATGGTTGGCAGATGGCCGCACGTAGCAGACAGATCTCCCACGATTTCCACCCGGATGAATCTTCCGGGAAGCAATGTGGCAACTCGCATGGCCCGCGTGACACCATCGTAAATCGTCAACGCCCCGTCGGTACCGCGATATACCCACGGAGAGGGCATTTCTTGGATTACCGAGCCGTACCGAGCAATTTGTCGCGCTGACTTGCCAGGGTCGGCCCCGGAGGCACGGTTAGGCGGCAGATGCAGCGTTCGTGGATCGACATCGCGATATACCGGAGCGTCCACAAATCGAAAGCACTATCATCATCTTTTCAATTCAGCATCAATTCGGCACCCAGGCTAGCGCCCGGACTTCGCCGAACTCTCGTTCCGATTTGTTCCACGACGCTCCGCCGTCCTGACTGGTGTAGACATAGCCGTGCAGGCTGTTGGCCACAATAAAGTCGGGGTCCGCCGGATGCGTGGCAAACCAGTACATGGTTGAGTTGGGTACGGTGGGTAACGGGGCGGCCTGCCAGGTTTCCCCACCGTCGGTCGAACGCTGGATGGCCCCGACCTTGCCCGGAATGAAATCCCCATTGCCCACAAACATCACGTTGGGATCATCGGCTTTCAACGCCACGCCGCGACAGTACGAAATACCTCGCTCGGAGAAACGCGGGAACTCGTGCAGCACCCAGCTCTGGCCTTCATCCGTGCTGGTCCAAATGCCGTCCGGGGTGGTGGCGATGATTTTTCGGTGCGGGTCGGGGCTGATGGTCAGACCGTGGATATCCTGGTTCAGCTCGCTTTTACCCAGGGCGGGCAGATGCTCCCAGGTGTCGCCGCCATCGGCGCTCCGATAGATGCCGTCGATCTCAACACTGGCCCAGACCGTGCCGGAGTCGCGCGGATCGAACAGGAGGTTGGTGACCTTGGGCGCTCCGGCGAGGCAACGCTCAGCCGCATTGAGGGGCAGCTCTTCCCAGGTCTGACCGCCGTCCTTGGTACGAAAGACGCACGGCGGTTTAGTCCCAATAAGAATGATATCCGGGTCGTCAGGATGCACGGCAATGGACCAGATTTGTTTGCCGTCTGCGGGAGATTCTACCAAGTCCCAGACCGCGCCCTTGTCCTCGCTGCGATACAACCCAACCTCGGAGCCGGCATACACCACGTTGGGATCGTTCGGAGACACCATCAACGAACGAATCTGGATTTCCCCAGGTTCGGCATGGAACGGCAGCTTCATGCGACTCCGCCGCCAGCGGGCGCCACTGTCCGAGCTATACCACACCCCGGCACCAACAGTTCCGACACAAATGGTATGTCCGTTTTCCATAATTCCCCTCCTGAGTATTGAGAATACGTTTCAATACTGACGGCATAGCACTCCCAGGCTCAGGTGCAAAGATGTATGGGGACAGTCTCTTTCCCGGCATAGCGCTCCGGGATATCTTTCTAGTCTACGAACTGGATAATGGAGCCAAGCTTATACCAGCCAGGGGAGATCGCTATGGCAGAAAATATTAATGGGGATGCTCGTATTGATGTCTATCTCATCTGTAATGCCAAATATCACGATACCAATTTTGCTCGACTTGAATTACTCAAACTCCTGGCCGAACACGAGGACGTGATTGTCCGGGTCGCCGAAGATTACCGCGATCATGACGCCATCCGGCAGTCCAGGCTTCTCGTCACCTACACCTGTGATGTGTGTCCGACTCCGGGACAACAGGAGGGTCTCAAGCAGTTTCTCAGCAGTGGCGGGCACTGGTTTGCCCTGCACGGCACGAGTGCGCTGCTGGAGTTTGTCGGCGAAAGTATGGAGACCGACGGGGTTGTGATTCCCGGCAAGGTCGATACGCCACGGAAAGCACCGGCCTTGTCCGACATGCTGGGCAACCACTTTGTGTCGCATCCGCCTATTCAGCCTATTCACGTCACGGTCGCCGATCCCAGTCATCCGCTCGTCCACGGTATTCAACCCTTCGAGGTCACGGATGAGCCATATTACTGCGAGTTTTATGGTGAAATCCATACGCTGCTGGAGTCGCGCTATAACGCCAAATCGGAGGGCTATGTTCGCGAGAACCTGGGCAACGACGACCCGCGACCCCAGCTCTATCTGCATCCCTACGGTCAGGGGGAAGTCCTCTATCTGACGCTCGGTCACTGTCGAGGGAAATACGACATGCAGCCCTTTATGCCGGTTTGTTCGGTTGAGCGCTGTTCATGGGAGTCACCCGTCTACTATGAACTCCTTAGGCGCGGTATTCGCTGGGGCATCGGTCAGCTCGGAAACTGAGCGTTGTACGGTGATGGCCTAGTGTTTTTTTAGGGTGCCCAGTAGAATGGGTAGGAATGAATACCGCTATCGATTCCGTTGCTCCGGATTCCCTCATCCATAAAATCCAGAAACTGCTCCAACTCAGCCGCGATGAAGCCGCAACCGAACACGAAGCGGCCCTGGCGGCGGCCAAGGTTCATCAGCTCCTGTCCACCTATAATCTCTCGTTGACAGAGGTTGAGGCCCAGGGCGTACAGAGCGACCACGTCATGCGGGTCGAAGGCTGGAAGACGAGCCGTCTGCTCCCGTGGGAACGGCTGCTCTGGCTCGCAACCTGCAAACTATATTTCTGCTGTTCGACCCTGTCCGTGGGCCGGTCGTTTATTATCGGTCGCTCCCATAACGTCGTTGTTGCCAAAGAAATGCTGAGCTATCTGATTCACACCGTCCAGCGCTTACGCAAGGAGCATTATGGCAAGGGGCGGCGTTTTCTGGACTCCTTTGCCTATGGCTGCGCCCAGTCTATCACCGACAAGATCAAAGCCTTGATTGCCGAACGAGAGCCGGCCGCAGCCAAGACCACCTTGCCCGCGGTACGGAAAAACTATCGCGACGAGGTCTATACCTATCTGGCCGGCCAAGGGACGCGCATTCGCAAACTGTCCGGCACACCACGCTCGCTGAAAGTTGATCCCGAGGGCTATGCCGCCGGACAGGTAGCTGGGGAGACCGTCGGGCTTGACCCGCAGCTCTATAGTGGCCAGGAGTGCCGGGCGCTGCCGGGATAAACGCAGACGGGCGGACATGATCGCTCACCTCCGCCCGTATGGAAACTCAAAAAAATCCGACGCTTAACGTTGAGCCAACGGCCCACGCAACAACTGGCCGGGTAGCGCGCCGGTGTGCTCGTTTTCGCGCAGAACCACTTGGCCATTGACGACCGAAGCCAGAAAACCCGCGGCTTTCTGTTTAAGCCGCCGCGCGCCTGCGGGTAGATCATAAGTCAGCTCCGGCATCATCGGCCCGACCGTTTCCGGGTCGAAGACTACGACGTCCGCGGTCATCCCCTCACGCAGCAGGCCGCGTCCGTGCAACCCCCACTGGGAGGCCGGCACAAAGGTGAGCTGCCGAACCGCGTCTTCGAGGGTCAGAGCTTGCTGCTCGCGCACCCAATGGCTCAGCAGATGGGTCTGTAGGGACGAATCCATGATCTGGGACACATGCGCGCCGGAGTCGGAGAAGGTGATCACGGAACGCGGGTGCCGCATCATCTCCAGCACATGGTCCTGGTTCTCATTGGCCAGCGGTTGCAGGAAGAATTGCTTGAGGTTTTTCTCCAGGGCCAGATCAATAAAGGTCTCGACCGGATCCTGGTTCCGCTCTGTAGCGATCTCTTCTATGGAGCGGTGGGGTGGATTGGGCTTGTCCATCAAGAACAGCCATTTGAAATTTGCCGCCCGGGCTTCAGGCCCCACCCCCCGGTTGCCATCGTCTTCTTGCGTATGGGCCTCTTCAACCAGTTTGCGCCGGTAGTCGGGATTCCGCAGGGCCGCTTCTTTCTCTTCGAGTGACTTCATCTTCTTGAGCGCACGCCAGCTCGGCAACCGGTCGAAGGGCGTATTGGTCTGGAAGGACAGGACCGCATTCAGCGCGCGGCTGTGCACCTGCAGGAACATGCGGCCACCCGCGGCTGCGGTTTCGTCGGTTAAATCGAGATAGGGTTGCCAGCAGTCCGGCGCCCGGCGCATGCTGAACATGCCGTAGGTCACCGGAACTCCGGTATCGACCGCCAAAGCCTTGAGGCGGTCCATGTATTCACGGATGCGCTCCGGGTTCTGACCTGTGTCTTCGCCGGCGATTTCAAAGATGCCAGCTCCCATCTCGCCCATGGTACCAACCAGCTGCCGGACCTCGTCCCAGGTGGCCAGCCGGCTGGCCACGGGCTGGCGTTGCGGCGTCTGGTGGTTACGGGTGCGCGAGGTGGTGAAGCCCATCGCGCCGGCCTGAATCGCTTCGCGCACCGCCTGTTTCATCTGCTCCAAATCCTGCTCGGTAGCCGGGTCGGTAAAGGCACGCTCGCCCATCACATGGGTGCGCAGGGCGGAATGCCCCATGTAAGCGGCGTAGTTAATGCCTTTGGGCAGCCGCTCCACCGAATCCAGATACTCGGGAAAGGTCTCCCAGGTCCATTTGATACCGGCGTTCATGGCCTCGGGCGCAATGTCTTCGGCCCGCTCCAGGTTGCGCATGACCATGTCCTTTTCGCTCTCCTTGCACGGCGCGAGCGAAAATCCGCAGTTGCCCATCACCACGCTGGTAATGCCGTGCCAGCAGGAACACGTCCCGAGCGGGTCCCAGGAGACCTGGGCGTCCATATGGGTGTGGCCATCGATAAAGCCGGGGGTGACGACGTGGCCTTCGGCGTCGATCGTCTCTTGCGCGCCGTCGCGAATGCGACCAATTGAGGCAATTGTACCATCCACGATGCCCACATCGGCGCGGAATCGGGGCATGCCCGAGCCATCAATGACGGTTCCATTTTTAATAATCAGATCGTACGGCATTTTCCCTCCTTCTTCTGGAACGATCACCAACCTGAAAGGGTTTTCTTGCTATGACCGGCTATGGGATACCCCTGCCGTGGATTTGTCAACCTGTCGGAGGAATGCTACGAGGCATCATTATGAAGGCCAGCTTCATTGTTGCACTCGTTGTTACCCTGATCGGGGGCCTTTCTTTCCCTCAATCACTCTGGGCACAGTCGGCTCTTGAGAGCCCGCATCTGGGCTCGTTTCAGAGTGGCGTGGGAGTGATTTTCGGCTGGGTGTGTGACGCCGAGCGGATCGATATTGTCTTTTATTCGGGGGATAAACGAGTAACATCCAATGAGGCAACATTCTTTCTGGGCGTCGATATGCACGGCTACAGCCAGGGCGGCCAGCCGGAAGGGGAAATATCGTATCAGGCCGCATATGGCACCAGCCGTGAGGACACCAAAGAGGTCTGTGGCGATACCGACAACGGCTTTGGCCTGCTCTTTGACTGGAATCGGCTGGGCGACGGCCAGCACACGGTCAGCGCCCGGGCCGACGGGGTTGAATTCGGTAGCGCCACGGTCACGGTGACCACCTTGGGTCGGGAGTCTTTGAGAGAAGCAAGGGGCGAGTTTGTCATTGAAGATTTTCCGGTTGATGGGAGCGATGTCACCCTCCGCTGGCAACAGTCTCTCCAAAACTTTGTGATTCGAGGAGACATGGAGAGTAGCGATGGGGGGAGCGGTCCGTTACCACCACCTGTCCTGGATAACCCACAGCCGGGCTCGTTTCAGAGTGGCGTGGGAGTGATTTCCGGCTGGGTGTGTGATGCCGAGCGGATCGACATTGTCTTTAATCCCGGCACCCGCACTGCAATGACCTTCCAGGCCGCGTACGGGATCGACCGAGAAGAGACTGAGGGTGATTGTAACGACATCAACAACGGATTTGGGCTCTTGTTCAACTGGAATCGGCTGGGCGATGGCCAGCATACGGTCAGCGCCCGGGCCGACGGGGTTGAGTTCGGCAGCGCCACGATCAGGGTCACGACTTTGGGTGAAGAAGTCCTGAGAGGCGTGGGCAAACATGCCCGGCTGAAAGATTTCCCCACCTTCGGGACAGACCTCATTGTTGCCTGGCAACAGTCGCTCCAGAACTTCACGATTGTCAGGCTCGATAATCTCGGACCTCGGATTGCCTCCATCGACGCCATCGGAGACAGCATCAGCAAGGCAGTCAACGCCCAAGAGCCTTGTACGAATACTGACCAGGAGAGCCTCAATTGGGCAACCAGCATCACCCAGGACAGAGCGCTTTGCAGCGGCGGTGGAGACGGGGTCTATAGCCAAGCGGAACGGCTCGAATGTCGGCAGGGCGCTATGATTGTGAATGCCGATCCCAGTAGCGCAGAATCCGGTTCCGAGATGCTCAAGGATTTTTTCGCTCAGGCCCAGGAATCAGCGGCGCTTCTCGGGACGCAACCATCTCCGCGCTATGTAACGGTTGAAATGGGTCATAATGATATTTGCAGCGGCACCGTTGAGCGTATTCAAGCCGAGTGTGCAGAAGGGGACGATCAGGACCCGCTCAACCACTGCCGAACCACGTCAGCCGCGTTTGAGCGCGAGTTTCGCAAAGGGCTCGATGTTTTGATTACCGTCCCGGCATTGAAAATCGGTATTGCCGCACCTGTGCGGGTGTCTCAATTGTGCAACCACGGAGTCAAGGAAAATTGTTCCCTTCTTGGCGGAACCTGTGGAGACCTGTGGGAAGCAGTTATTACGCTCGGTATACGCGATACCGGCCTGTGCGGGTCTATCACGCTCGACTGCTCAGACGAACGCGTCCAAGATGGGTACGAAACAGCTCGGGCCTATCGCGACATCATGGAGCGCGTCTCCGCGGAATATGCGGCCCTAGCTGAGGGAGAAGCCTCTCCTGAGATGACAATAGGCGGCGAGACGGTTGGCGGGGCAGTCAAGGCGACCGGAGCTTTCCTCGGCTTCAGTAATGCTGCTTGGATATACAAGTTTACGAGCGAACAGGTTTCGTGCTGTGACTGTTTCCACCCATCGTTTATCGGCCAGGATACGGCCGCCCGCATTCTGTTTGACGGCTTTACCTGTAGCCCGACAGATATGTGCTGCGCGGACACCGGCGACCCCGTGTCCGACGCCCTATGTACGGCTGGGGATACCGGCGGGACCTTTCATCCGGGATTATTCTAACCAGGGATATAGCCTATTCTTCACTCCTCGGATGCGGGGCGGTCGGCGCAAGGTTGAGAAAGGTGATGAGGGTGAGCCGGCGGCTCTGAATCCGCCAGCCCTCTTCGGTCTTCACCACGGTATCTTCATAGGTCCCATTCGCAACATCAATACTGCCGTCTGGGAGAACATGGGTTGCGTGCAGATAGGTGCTCATCGTGGCGTTCTTGTCCTGCACCTCAATGCTGATGGTTCCTAGAAGATGTTGCGTGCTCGTATAACCAGCGCCCTGAAATACCGTTGCCACAAAATCCGCCCAGGCGTCTGAGCCGGTCCTTTTCTCTTCTTGTCCGTTCGGAAAGGCCGCCGAGAGGGTTGCGTCTTTTGTGAAGCACGGCTGGTAGATCGCCCTCCCTGCCGCAACATCACCTCGTCCGATGGCGTCCGTTCCGTGCGCATAACAGAGAGTCAGTTTGCGAATATCCGCCTCGTCTTGCAACCGGCTGGTCTGCTCTGCGGCAACGCTCAGACCCAGGGGCCAGCTCAGTACGATGGCCGTTGTCAGCACCGTCAGCACGATACTTCTCTTCCCGCAGATCACTGTCGAACAACTCATAGGGGCCACCTCCTGTCATCAGCATTTACACCGTGTTGTTTGACATGCCGGAAGCGAAAATGCTAGGCGTTGCTCGGTTAGTGTACGGGCTTGCCGTCCACGAATGACCAGACACAGGGGGAGAGATGGAACCGTTGCGTGTTATTTCCGCTGATTCGCATATGACCGAGCCGCCCGACCTGTGGACCACCCGACTCGATCAACATTTTCGGGACCGCGCCCCACGGGTCGTTGAAAACAAAGAAAAACCCGGACATTTTTTCATGGCTCCCGGTATTACGCCCTTCCCGGTGGCAGGTGGATTTTCGACGGGCCGTAGTGGCGAAGAGCTCAAGAAACATCTCACCCGTGGCTATGAAGCGGCCCGCCCCAGTGGCTGGGACCCAGTTGAGCGCATCAAAGACCAGGACATCGACGGAGTCCGAGCTGAGGTGATCTACACCACGTTGGGTCTGGCCCTGTTTCAGCTTACGGACGCCGAACTCCAGCAGGCCTGTTTTCGGGTCTATAACGACTGGGTAGCGGAGTTTCGGTCACACGATCCCAAGCGGCTCTATCCCGTTGCGCTGATCTCGCTTGAGGATATTCCGGCTGCGGTCAAAGAGCTCGAACGTGCGGCGAAATTGGGCCTCAGCGGCGGGATGATCTGGGGCGCTCCGCCCGAAGACCGACCGTATTATAGTCCGGTGTACGATCCGTTCTGGACTGCGGCGCAAGAACTGCACATGCCGCTCTCCCTGCATGTCGTAACCAGCCGGGATAATAACACCCGCGTGGTCATGGACCGCGGCTCAAGCGGCTGGGTCAACCAGACGGCCATGCGGTTCGTGCACCTCATTCACGAAGTTCAAAAGTCTCTGACCAGCCTCATTTTTGGTGGAGTGCTGGCCCGTTTTCCCGGACTCAAAATTGTTTCCGCGGAGAGTGATATCGGCTGGCTGGCCCATTATGTCCAGCGTCTGGACCATACCTATGAGAAGTTTGGGGTGATGGTGGAACATCCGCTCCCCATGAAACCGAGCGAATACGTCCGCCGTCAGGTCTGGGCGACCTTTCAGGACGATCCGATCGGTGCCTCGAACGCGGTGGTCTTTGGCGAGGATAACTGCATGTGGGCGTCCGATTTTCCGCACACGGACACCACCTGGCCGCATTCACGCAAAGTCATTGAACGAGACTTTGCCAACGTTCCGGCCCATATCACGCGCAAGATTGTGTACGACAACGCCGCAAAGCTGTACGGGATTGAGCTGGACTGAACAGTCGGGAAACAGCTCAGCGACTGTCACTCCGGGAACACCCGGGAACATCTCAGGTCGGAGCAACGCTTCAGAACTAGGCGGTATTGCCGTTCACGTGCACCCGTGTGAAATAGCCGTGTTCTTCCAGATGTTGGTGATAGGTAATCGTGCAGTCTTTGCCGAGCCGCGCTTCGGCCTCGCTGAGCGCGGCGTCAATGGTCGGGAACGGCTCAAAGCCCATCCGTCGGGCAACGGCTTCGTTTTCCTTGGGTACGCCCGCAGCCAAGACACCGCCCAGATGGTTGAGGGCATACAAACCCTGTCCGTACAGAATACACGGGTGCGCCCCGTGGAACGCAAAGCCGTTGCGATACTTGTGCACAAACTCCGGGCGGTGCGCGTACTCTTCAGAGTAGGTATCCCACACCTCAACCGGATCCTGCATAGCTGGCAACACCTCGTGGTAGAGGGTGTGATACGAGGGATGGTTGAGCAAACTGAATTTGGGATCAAAGGGGTTGGCGACGATGAGTATCCCGCCTTTTCGGATCAGAGGGTTCTCGTGATAGGCGTTGAACAACCCGGATAACGCCTTGTTGCGACAGTGAATAGGATTAAAGACCGACAGGCGCGAGTAGCCGTCTCCATCGGCCATGCCCAGCAGCAGCACATCCGTCTGCCCTTCCACGTCGGTAACGAGCTGCGAGAGCAGCATATCGAGGTGCATCTCTCGCACCGGGGTGATCAGCCCGGCGTCGATGGCGGCAAACCGTTGTGGAGTACTCGTGGTCAGGACGCCCTCTATTTTCATGATGGGCGGGTGGCCGCGACGCTCCAGCTCGGCATCCACCAGGGCCCCCATTTCGTTCAGCAGCTTGTGAAAAGAGCTGTTCTTGGGGTCTTGGACCGAGTGGCCCGAGGCAAACGGCCAGGGGCGGTGATGATAACGGATGGACTCCCAATTACTCATCCCCACCAGAATGGACTTCCAGCCGCCCTGGAAGAATCCACCGGGAACCGACATAAAGATGAACAGATCGGACTCAACGACCGAGCGGTGGACCATGACCTCCATGCCCCGCCTGGTCATGCCCAGATTGACAAACTGGTCCGGGTCGGTCGCGTCAATGCAGGCCAGACGGCCCCCCAGCGTGTAGGGCAGCTTCGGGCCCAGGATGTGGGTCATCTCCTTGCGGGTCCACATACGGTGGAGCGCATTGGCCACTTTGATCTGGATGTCTTCGGGCTTGACCCCGTACTGGCCTAATAAATCGAGTAAGATGGGCAGCCCGAGAATACGCAAATCCTGGTCATCGGGATGGTAGTGCGTGGCCCGACCGTCCTGAATACCGATGGTGACCTTTGCTCCCGGCTTGACCAGCTTCTCCAGGGCCGGCATACCAACCGGCTGAGTGACCGCAGAACGAAAGGCGGCCGCCGCGTCGGGCAAGGGAGTAAGAGAGGGTGGCGGTCCTGGCGGGATACGGGTTCGGTCAACCGGCAGATGCGCGGGCGTCTTTGTCGTGCCACAGCTCACCAGATGTTCTTGTGTAGATGCCATCGTCTTCCCTCCTTTACAGCAAGACCGCTGTTACCAACCCACGGCATACGATGCACGGCGCGGGTCGGCGCCACCGGCCAGCACACCGGTTGTTGGCTCGACGTGAATGCAGCAGACGGCACCGGCTCGCCACACCCAGTCCGGCCACCAGTGCACCTGGTGACCGCGCTCGGACAAGAGCGCTCCGGTCTCTTCGGCGATCCGACTCTCGATATTCAGCCGCCCGGGGTGGTAGGCGTGCGGCTCAAAGGAATCCGGGAAGCTGTAGCTGGCAAAGCGCGGCGCTTCGACCGCTTCTTGGGCCTCCATGCCAAAGACCGCAGTGTTGAGCAGGGTCTGCAACATGGCCTGAGGCTGGACATCGCCGCCGGGGGAGCCCAGCACCAGGAAGGGATGTCCGTCACGCAGGACCAAGGCCGGGTTGGGGGTCAGGCGGGGGCGCTTTCCAGGGGCAACACACGAAGCATGATTCGGATCACCCCAGGACTGTGAACCGCGCGACGACGGACACACGCCCGTCCCCGGTACGACCGGCATATCAGATGAGGTATCGCTCGGCGTGGCGGAGAAAGCATTACCATGCCGGTCGATGACGCAGACATACGAGGTGTCCAGACCGGGCTGGGCTGTTTCGTTCGGCTCTGGACTGATCTCAGCGTCAACCGCCGCCCGGCAGAGCCGGGGGTCGCCGGCGGGCGGCATCTCGGGCCAGGCTTCGTGCTCCCGAATCAGGGAGCGGCGTTGCTCGGCATAGTCCTGAGACAGCAGCCCTTCGATGGGCACTTCAACGAAGCGAGGGTCGCCGTAGTAGCGGTCCCGGTCGGCAAACGCCAGCTTGAGCGCTTCGGTCACCGTGTGAATATACTGAGGCGAATTGTGGCCCTGAGCCGCAAGATCGTAGCCTGCCAGAAGATTCAGCGTTTGCTGCAAGACCGGCCCCTGACACCACGGGCCGCAGGCGTAGACTTCAAGATCCTGGAAGGTCGTCCGCGTCGGGGGTTCTACGGCGACCCGAAATTCGGCCAGGTCTTTGGCGGTCAGCAGCCCGTCGTTCTCCGCATGAAACTTCACAATCGCCGCGGCAATATCTCCTTGATAAAAAGCCGCCCGGGCCGCCTGAAGCCCGGCTTCCCGTCCCCGACTCCGGGCGTGCGCCTCTTCGTCTGCCATATACTGCAAGGTTCTGGCTAAGTCGGTTTGTTTGAAGATGTCGCCCGGCCGTGGGGCCTGACCACCGGGCAGATAGATGGCCGCGTTTGATGGCCAGCGCCGATACTTGTCGGCATTCGCCTTGATGATGCCCGCGGTAAAAGCATGGATGGGAAACCCGTCGCCCGCAAAACGGATCGCGGCCGCCGCGACCTCACCAAACTCCATGGTTCCGTACCGCTCCAGCGCGGTAATCCAGGCGTCGGGCGCGCTGGGTACCACGGTGCGGAGAATACCCGCAGGAATATGGCCAGCGTGCTTATGCTGAAACATCTCCACCGAGGCGGCCTGCGGCCAGCAACCCAGACCGCTGATCGTCGTCACCTCACGCCGGTCGGCCAGATACAGGATGATCGGGGCCACACCGGCCACATTCACCAGATCGCTCTGCAAGACACCGAGGGCAATACCGGCAGCAACACCCGCGTCAACCGCATTACCGCCGGACTCGAGAATGTGAAAGCCGGCGTGCGCCGCCAGATAGTGACCGGCCACAACCATGTGGCGGGTGCCCCGAATGGTCGGCCGATGGGCAGCCACGGTTCGTGTTTCGGTTCCAGCGTCAGACAGACTGTCGATTGACATGAGAGACCCCTTCTTCAACGACGCGTTCTCATCCCCAGCGCTCTACAACCACTTTCTTTTCCGTATAAAAATCAATGGCGTCGCGCCCCTGGCCATGCAGATCACCAAAAAAGCTGTCTTTCCAGCCGCTAAACGGAAAGAAGGCCATGGGCGCGGCAACGCCGACGTTAATCCCCAGGTTGCCCACCTGAGCTTCGTATCGAAATTTTCGGGCCGCCGCCCCACTCCGGGTAAAGAGACAGGCCATATTGCCGTAGTGCTGGCCGTTCACCAAGCTGAGCGCGTCGTCAACATTTTTTGCCGGCATTACACTCAGGACCGGTCCAAATATCTCAGTGGTCGCGATCTGACTCCTCGGCTGCACCTCGGTCAGGATGGTCGGCTTGACGAAATAGCCCTGTTCGTAGCTGGCGACCTCAGCCTGGCGGCCGTCAACGAGGGCCTGTGCCCCGTCGTCGAGACCGGTTTGAATAAGCTGTTCAATGCGCGCTTTGCTTTCGGCCCGGATCACTGGCCCCATTTCCACTCCAGCGTCCAGCCCGTAACCGACGTTTCGCCGTGTTGCGACGTCGGCCATGGCCTCAACAAATGGCTGTTCCGCGTCACCCACCGTGATGGCCAACGAGGCTGCCAGGCAGCGTTGACCGGCACAGCCAAAGGCCGACTCAGCCGCGACCTGGGCCACCTCTTCAATATCGGCGTCAGGCAGCACGATAATCGGATTTTTCGCCCCGCCCTGACATTGCGCGCGCTTGCCGTTTGCGGTGGCGCGGGCGTACACCGCCCTGGCAACTGGCGTGGAACCGACCAGACTGATGGCCCGCACCTCAGGATGATCGACCAATGCGTCTACGGTTTCTTTTGCGCCGTTGACCAGATTGGCCACGCCTTTGGGTAGGCCGGTTTGCTCCAACAGGGCAAAGATTTTTTGGGCGGTGAGGGGCGTTTTGTCCGACGGCTTGAGGATAAACGTGTTCCCACACGCAACAGCATAGGGCAGGAACCACAGCGGAATCATGCCCGGAAAATTAAACGGCGTAATCGCCGCCACCACGCCGACCGACTGCCGGATCATGGTCTCATCAATACCGCGCGCAATATCCTCGCTATACAAACCTTGGAGTAAGCTGGGGATGCCACAGGCAACCTCGACATTCTCGATGCCGCGCCGCATTTCTCCGGTCGCTTCGGTATAGGTCTTGCCGCATTCGTTGGTAACGGTTTGGGCGAGATCGTCGAGGTGCTCCTCCAACAGCGTCTTGAATGTGAACAAATACTGCACCCGCTCACCCGCCGGCGTGCGCCGCCACTCGGGAAAAGCATGGGTTGCCGCCCGGACTGCGGCGTCGACATCAGGGGCTGGAGAGACAGGCAGGAGGGCGATTTCCTGTGCAGTCGCAGGATTCGGAATGGTCAGTGATTCCGTTGCGCTCGAATGACACCATTCGCCATCCACAAAATTAAGCAGCTGTGTGTGACTCATCTGACTCTCCCGGGCTCTTCTGTTTTCAGTTCGCCTTTTCCGTATCACTTTGAAGGGCTTCAGCGACTGCGGGCCAGGCAATATCACCGAGTTCAACCGGAGGATGTTCTCTCTGACAGGCGGAGCACACGCGGAGCGCAGCGTCGGTATTGAACTGCTGCACTGTCTGCCAATAGGCCGCCTGGGGGATTTCAGCCTGGGTATCAATGGACCGCCAATGCACAACAGCCCGGCAGTCGGAGCAGTACCACACGACGGCTTCTCTGCCTGCTGTCTCAGCTTTGAAGCGAACCTGTACACTCGGCGTGTGGGTTATGACTCGACTGGGAATACCGGCTGGAATATAGACACTGTCCCCGACTGCAAGCTGGAATTGCTCCGGCCGCTCCCCCCCGAACCAGACCTCTCCCTCCCCGCTCAGGTTAATCAGCGTCTGGTCCTGGTCGCTGACCAGAAAGAAGGGTTGCGAGATGGTATTCCGGCTGAGATGCGGCATAGGATCAATGCCAGGAGGCAAGGCAGGGAAATCATCAAACGACCCCCAGAGCTGCTCGGCGGCCTCAAAGAGCTGCAACATACGCCTTCGTTCCATAGTCGCTTTCCCTACCCGCAGTGCACGGCACGCTGCTCGCTGGCTGTCCGGGCACGGTTGGCAACCGCAACCTGCTGAGCGTAGCGTCGCCAACCGACCTGCTCGTCAGGAAAAGGTTCCTGAACATGATTACACTTGGGGCATATTCGAGCCGAGGCGTTGAACTCATCAATCGCATCGGCGTAGAAGCCAAGCGCATAGAACTCTGGGTAATACGGACGCTCCGGTCCATGCTTGATATTGGTCTCGCGCCGGTAGACAAGCTCATTGCATTTCTCGCACCGGATCACAAATCCCTCATTTTGATTGTCTTGGGAGTTCATGCGGATGGTAATCAGGACAACCATGTAGGCGTGTTCGTTCGCCAAGTCTTTTAAGAAATTATTCACCCCGTGCATATTGGGCAGTACCATCATCTGGCCCGCCTGGAGTGCGCTGTCTTCGCCCGCGAGACAGAGTAACACCTCAGGGACAATGTTCTCGTGAAAAAATTGGAATTTTCTGGCGTTCGGCCCGCCGATCGAGACACTCAGGCACGGCACGATCGCCCCAT
Organism: Candidatus Binatia bacterium; assembly: GCA_022826945.1. Lineage (GTDB taxonomy): Bacteria > Desulfobacterota > Binatia > Bin18 > Bin18 > Bin18. The sequence goes on along the minus strand of JAJDTY010000011.1, from coordinate 166,457 downwards.
CGTCGAGATAGGGAAAAACCGGCACGAGTTCCAGGGTTCCGGTAGCGTGAATGATTTCCTCAAACAGGTTTTTCTTGATCGGTTTTTTACCCGGCACGAGCGGTTGCCCAAACCAGGCTTCTTGAGCGGCGGCTGTCATATCCTCTCCTGAACACTCTGTCCGTTGACCATTGGCATGCGAGTTTCAGCATCTGGAAACTCCGGCATGACCTCCTCGGCAAACAGCCGCATCGAGTTCCGGATTTGCGTCTGGCTGAGGCTGCCGTAGGCAAAAAAGAGGATCATGTATTGGAGGTCCGGCAAAAACTCCTGATGGCGCCTAATCAGACGAACACAGGTTTCCGGGCTGCCGATCAGGAGCATACCGAGGTCCATGAGTTCAGTCAGGTCGCCTCTGGCCGCTGCGTCAAATGTTCCCTTGAGATAGGCGTAAGAAGACGACTGTGCCATTTCAGCGGGTTTTGCAAGTTTGAGAAGCTGCTGCCAACGGGTGGCGAGCGTCGGTAAGACCTCCGCTTTTGCCTGCTCATCCGTAGCGGCCAGATATACGTGACGTGTCGGCACTAAACCAACGTGATCAATCTGATGGCCATGCCGAGCATTTTCCTCCTTGTATATCTCCCAATGCTGCTGCATGGTCGGGAGTAATGTATACACTTCCATACATGGATAGTTATGCTTCGCCGCCCACCGGACAGACGGTTCGGACAGACCCGCGGTCCAGACCGGGGGATGGGGTTTTTGGACCGGCCGGAGTTCCAGGGTCGTCTCAGGAATATCAATAAACTGACCGCGGTAAGAAAATGTGGGCTGCGTCCAGGCACGGATGACAGCTTCATGGGTTTCGTCAAAAATCTCACGACTCTGGTTATGGTCCACCTGCCAAGGGATAAATTCTCCAGGCTGGATGCCTCGGCCTACGCCCCACAGCAAACGGCCCTCACTCATCATATCGAGCATGGCTCCTTCTTCGGCCAAACGAATCGGGTGGTGGAACGGCAGGACATTCACTGCCGGTCCGAGCTTGATGCGGCCGGTCCGCTGAGCGGCCGACGCCACCATCAGGTTGGGCGAGGCAATCATGCTGTAGGTGGAAAAGTGGTGTTCTGCAAACCAGAAGCTGTCATAGCCGAGCTGTTCGGCATACACGACCTGTTCCAGGTTTTCCTTGAAGAGCCGCTGCACACTGCGCTCGTCAGCCTTTGTCACGGTAGAGAAAATTCCGAATTTCACCGACGCCCCCTTCTCTATAGCCGTTTTCCTCTCTACGCCCTTTTCCCTCTTGTTGGCAAGACATCCTCTTTACTTACGGTCTCGAATCTCCGAAACCATTTTTTCATTGACACTCGGTCTGAGATGGACTAGAGCGATTTCATATTCTTTGCGTGAAAGGCGCGCCATGACTCTTTCCACCCAAGAGCAGACAGCCGTCAGGCCTGTCATATGTTGTAGCTGTTCTCAGCAGTGTGGCGTGCTCGCCCATGTGGAGCAGGGACGAATCACCCAAATCAGTGGCGACGCAGAGCATCCGATCAGTCAGGGGTTTGTCTGTATTAAGGGGCGCCGGGCTGCTGAATTGCATTATCAGGAGGGACGCGTCCACTGGCCACTCAAACGCGCGGGGGAGCGGGGCGAGGGGGCCTGGCAGCAGGTCACCTGGGACGAAGCCCTGGACGATATTGCCGCACGGCTCCAAACCCTGAAGCGCCAGCACGGCCCTGAAAGTGTTGCCGTCACCTTTGGCACGTTTCACGGTGCGGACTGGGGTCTTGGCGAGCGTTTTCTGAACCTCTTCGGCAGCCCAAATAGTGCCGGGCAGGATAAAATCTGCTCCGGCCCAACGACCATGGCCGAGTCCCTGACCTATGGCTATGGCCCGACCGCGCACACCTCTCCCGTCCCCGGCCTGACGAAATGCATTGTGCTGTGGGGGATGCGGCCGAGTGCTTCGGTGCCCCTCCTGTGGAAACAGATCGTCAAAGCCCACCGCCAGGGGGCTACGCTCATTGTGGTTGATCCCCACTATACCACCGAAGCAAAGCAGGCCGATCTGTGGTTGCAGCTCCGCCCTGGAGCGGATGGCGCCTTAGCCTTAGGCTGGCTCTCGGTTCTTATTGAAGAAGGTCTGTACGACCGGGAGTTTGTCGAGCAGTACACCACCGGGTTCGACGCCTTGCAGCAGCACGTGGCTGCCTACTCGCCGCAGCGGGCCGCCGAACTCACCTGGGTTCCACAAGAACTCCTGGTCAAAGCGGCGCGGCTGTTTGCCCGTAGCCGGCCTGGCATTATCAATAGTGGCAACGGGGTGTGCCAGCTCGGCCCGGCGAGCCTCCAGGCCGCGCGGGCAATTGCCTGTCTGGTGGCCATTAGCGGCAATCTGGATCGCGAGGGTGGCCACTCCCTGTCCGGCCCTCCCCGGCAGGTCGTGGCAAACGGGGACGTGATGTTGATGGACCGCCTGCCCGAAGAACAGTGGCGCAAGCGACTGGGGATCGATCGGTTTCGTCTGCTGGGCGACGGGTATAAGCAGCTTGATGCGGCCATGGCGCCGGCCTGGCACGGCAAGCACCACCTGCTGAGTTGGACGGCTTCGGCCCATGAGCCCAGCCTGTGGCAGGCGATTACCCAGGGCGAGCCGTATCCGGTCAAGGGGCTGTTTGTCCAGCACCATAACCCGCTGGGTGGGAGTGGCAATGCCAAGCGGGTCGAACAGGCGCTACGGAGTACCAACCTGGAACTGTTGGTGGTCCACGACCTGTTTCTGTCTCCAACCGCGCAGTTGGCCGACTACGTCCTACCTGCCAGCCACTGGCTCGAAAAGCCGTCCTTCTCCACCGGTCTCGGCTATATGGGTACCGCCGGCGATTACGCCGCGGCGAGCCACGCGGCCATTGAGCCTGAGTATGGTCACCGGAACGATTATGAGCTGTGGAGAGACCTCGGGCGGCGGCTGGGTCAGGGGGCGGACTGGCCGGAGACCGTTGAGGAGTTCTGGGATACCTGTCTGCGACCAGCCGGCCTCAGCTTTCACACTCTGGCTCAGCAACGTGGGCCGTGGATGTCCGCCACGCCACGCTACGGGAAATTCACCGGTCGGTCGGCCCAGGATGATAAGCCGCGCTTTGGGACCCCATCCGGGAGGGTGGAGTTACACTCAACCATCCTGACCGCCCTCGACTACCCGGCCCTGCCCGTCTACGAGGAACCGGAAATCTTTACGCGCTGGTCAACCGATTATCCGTTGGTGCTGACAACCGGAGGGCGGGTCATCGAGGGCTTTCACCAGAACAGCCAGCAGATGCCCTGGTTCCGTAAGAAGTATCCCCACCCGGTGGTCCAGCTTCACCCGCACGCCGCGGCGGAACTCGGCATTGAGGACGGGACGTGGGTCGCCATCGAGACCCCGATCGGTAGCGTGCGACACGTCGCCCGCTTGGATGAAACCCTCCATCCGCGCGTCGTCCAGGCCGACCGCTGGTGGTATCCCGAGCGCCCGGGGCAGGCCCCGGAGCTGTACGGCCTGTGGGAAACGAATATCAATGTGTGTACCGATGATGACCCGGCGCAGTGCGACCCCATGATGGGCACCTGGCTGCTACGCGGTCTCCCTTGTCGTCTAGTCAAGGTGGAGCAGGCCACACACTCCGAATCTTCAGAAACAACGAGGCAATAACATCTCACCAAGGAGGGAGCAGACATGAACGCTGACGATCTCGCCCAACGCATTCAAACCCTGGAGAGCATTGAAGCCATCAAGAAGCTCAAAGCCCGCTACTGTGCCTTCTGCGACAATCAATACGACGCGGACGGCATTGCCGAACTGTTTACCGAGGACGCGGTCTGGGATGGCGGAAAATTCGGCAAGCATGAAGGCCGCGAGGCCATCCGGACCTTCTTTCAAGGCGCGGCTGAAATTTTTCCTTTTGCGGTCCACAATGTCATGAACCCCATTATTGAGGTGGACGCGGATACCGCCACGGGCCAATGGTATCTGTTTCAGCCCTGTACTCTGGCCGAGGGCAATCAGGCCGCCTGGCTGACCGGTCGGTACGAGGAGCGCTACGAGAAGCGGGACGGCGAGTGGAAATTCAAACACCTCAGCGTGACGCCCTTCTTCTTTACCCCGTACGGCGACGGCTGGGTGAAAACCCCCTTCCTCGGCCAGTAGTGAAAGAGAAGAGGAGCGACCTATGCCGTTCGTTGAAAGGGAGCACGGGATTCGCGTGCATTACGACGATTATGGGCAGGGTCGTCCGCTCGTTTTTCTGCACGGGTATTCCTGCAACGCCTGGATATGGACCTATCAGGTCCCGCTCCTGGCCCACCGCTATCGCTGCATTGTGATTGAGGCCCGCGGCCACGGACGTTCGAGTAAACCGCTGAGCGGGTATTCCATTCAGGAGATGGCGGCCGACGATGCCGCCGTGCTGGCCGCTTTGGGCATTGACCGCGCGATTCTGGTTGGCAATTCCATGGGCGGCATGCGGGCGATGCAGATATGCCTGGACAACCCGGACCTCGTCGCCGGCAATCTGATTATCAGCAGCGCGACGAATCTGACCCGGTTTGTGGATTCGACTGATCTGTTGAGAGACCTGCGAACGAAATACGAAGAGATGACCGACGAGTTTGTGCAGCGCTGTTTTTCGCAACGGACGCGGCACGAGCGTCCCGAGATTTGTCGCCTGCTCAAGAACAACCTACTCGATAGCGTCGCCTTTCCGCAGCGCGTGGCCTGCGCCCTGGTCGAGCACCCCGACGGCGTGTGGAATTGGGATATTACGCCCAGACTCGCAGAGATTACTCAGCCCACGCTGATCGTGGTGGGCGAAGAGGACGAAGCCACGCCGGTTGAAGCCAATCGGATTCTGGCCGAACACATGCCCAACGCGGAGTTACAGATCGTCACCGACGTCGCCCATATGTACCAGATTGAGCAGCCGCTAGCATTCAACCAAGTACTGGAGAACTTTGTTGTCCAACTCGGATAAGGACTGCATATATGCCGACCACGGAACAGGACACCCAGCAAATCAGGGCTGTTCTTGAGCGCTATTCCAAAAGCTGGGAAGCCATGGACTGGGAAGGGCTCAAGAGCATCTGGGACCCCGACTATGAACATATCCTCTATATTCCCGAGGAGCGGGCTCAACCGATCCGAGGCTGGGCCGAAGTAGAGGCATATTTTCGCCATGCAGCGGAGTCGGTCATCCGCGTTGGGGCCATGCAACTGAGCGACATCACCATCGACGTGTTCGGCGATACGGCTTACGCGTTTTGCAATTTCCACTTTGAGGCCGATCTCAAGCGACTGTCCGAACCCTTTGTGACCGGTGGACGCGACACCTTTATCCTGCGGCGCACAGACGCGTCCTGGAAAGTCATCCACTACCACGAGTCACGGCCCCATACGTCCTAAGGGAAGACGATAGATGGCGGGACGACTCTCTGGAAAAGTTGCCCTTATCTCCGGTGCTGCCCGTGGTATGGGCGAGAGCGAAGCATGTTTATTCGCGCGTGAGGGAGCTCAGGTCGTCCTGGGCGATATCCTTGAAGATCAAGGTCGATCTGCCGTCGAGAACATCGCTCAACAGGGCGGAACCGCCACGTTTGTCCCGCTTGATGTCACACACGAACAAGACTGGCAACGGGCTGTTGAGACTGCCGAACAGACCTACGGCAGGCTGGATATTTTAGTCAACAATGCTGGGATTGTCCGCATGGCACCGCTCGATGAAACCAGCCTCGAAGCCTGGAATGAAGTAATCGGCGTGAATCAAACCGGGGTCTTTCTCGGCATGAAACACGCAGTTCCGGCCATGCGTCGGGCCGGTGGTGGCTCTATTGTGAATATTTCGTCTATTGCCGGCCTGATCGGTCTGCCCAATATCCCGGCCTATCAAGCCAGTAAGGGCGCGGTACGGCTTCTCACGAAGAACGCCGCGATCCAGTATGCGCCGGACAAGATTCGGGTCAACTCTGTTCATCCCGGTCGCATCGAAACTCCAATGACTGCCCCGCTGGCCCCGGAACGGCGGGAGATGCTCCTGCGGCTGACTCCTCTGGGCAGGGACGGCACGGTCGAAGAAGTCGCGTATGGCGTGCTCTATCTTGCTTCGGATGAGTCCTCGTATGTGACCGGCGCAGAATTGGTTATCGACGGGGGATATACCGCCCGCTAAGAAGAGTGAACGATACGCCCAAGCAAATAAGGAGGGATTCATGCGCTTTGGGTTTTTCGATCAGTTGCCGTGCGCGCCCACCCAGTCCGAGCGCCAGCGTTACCACGATATTCTGGCACAGATTCGGCTGGGCGATGCGGTCGGCTTTGATACCGTCTGGCTGGGCGAACTGCACTTTGGGCCGAGCACCTCGATTATGGCCTCGCCGCTGATGGTACTGGCAACTGCGGCTCAGCATACCGAGCGTATCCGTCTGGGCACTGCCGTCACCCTTCTGCCGCTGCACAGTCCAATGAAAATTGCGGAAGAAGCGGCTACCGCCGATATTCTGAGTGGAGGGCGGCTGGAGTTCGGCGTGGGACGCGGCACCGCGCCGGTACATTACCAAGGTTATAACGTGCCCATGGAGGAGAGTCGGGAGCGCTTTGCGGAAGCTCTCGACGTGATTCGCACTGCCTGGACAACGGACCGCCTGTCCTATCAGGGCAAATACTTCCAGGCCGAGGATCTGCCGGTCGTGCCGCGCCCCATTCAGCAGCCCTACCCTCCGATACGCATGGCGGCAAACAGCCCGGACACCTTTGCCTTAGCCGGGCAGCTCGGCCTGTCGATCTTTGCCTCTCCGTTGATTAACCCACCCGATAAACTACGCGGCTATATCACGGAGTATCAGAACAATCTGAACCCTGGGGTCCGGTCCGATGTCGCGCTGATGTTTCCCGTCCACGTTGCCGACAGCCGGGCCAAAGCCCGGGAGGAATACGAACCAAGCCTGATGAATTTTTTTCGAGCTGCGGGAGAACGGCTCCGTCCGCTCGGCAAGACCACCATCAAAAGCTACGAAGCCTTTCAGCAGATAGTGGAGCGCTTGGAGCGGGTTAACTACGAGGGGTTGGACAACAAGATGGGTGCCTTCGGCGACCCGGATTACTGCATCGAACGCATTCGGCACTTCAAGCAGGAATTTCCCATGACCGAGTTTATTGGCTATTTCAACCAGGGCGGGCTGGTCGATCACGCCATTGTCAAACGCTCGATGGAACGGTTTGCTAAGGAAGTCATTCCGCACTGCCGATAAGCATACGGTTAGATAACGTCCAGTGAGAACTTTCGAAATTGCCGGATGAGCCGAAAGTCCTCCTCGTTCCGAGTAACGACCGTTGCTCCGATAGAACGTCCACTCAAAGCAATAAGAATATCGTTCAGGAATCCACGCGAGAGCTTATCACGGAGCTGGGGAGCTTGGTCCGCTATCGTTGCGGCAATGGTCCCGGTTTTTTCCATATGCGCTGACTGGGGGTAATAATTCGTCGCACCCGCTCGAAGGGTTCATACAGGGCAGCCGCCTGTCTTCGATGTCGGATCGTTCGGACTCCAGCGAGAAGTTCTTCTATGACGACGGCGCTACAGTATGTAAGCGGAAGCCCGCGGAGATAACGGGGTCGAAATTCTCTCGCAAAATTTTCATCGCGCAGAATCGGAATATACACACTCGTGTCAAATAGCAGGGCGGACATCAATCCTCTTCCCAGATATCCCTGAAGTCCGGTGCTTTCCCCGCCACCCGAAGTGATGTGCAATTTTATCTTGGACGAATCGTCCCGAAGAGAGAGAATGCTTGACACTCAGACGACCCCCTACAATAATCGCCTGCCAGTGAAAGGAGCCCTCCATGGGGATAGTCCACGGGGACAGAACGCTCAAAGAAGTCGTTGAGGAGCGCGAACGCAACCAGGCCGAAACCGGCTCGTCGTACGGCCCCGAGGCCCTCCGCCTCTTTGCGCATGAGCCAACCCAGCTTGAGCGGATTTACTGGAAGCTGATCACGGCGACGCAGTATGGCCGCGACACCTCCATGCTGATCTCTACCTCGCCCAGCGCCATCACCGGAGAGCTGCTGCAATTTGTGGCTACCCCGGACGGGCGCGCCGTTGCCTCGTCCTGGGGACTGTGCGGGCATTCCGGTGCCCTGCGGATGATGGTCGGGACCATGGGCCAGTTGGACTATGACGAAGACCCCGGCCTGGGCGGCATCCACGACGGGGATATTTTCTCGTGTAACGACCCAGTCCACGGCAGTTCGCAGAACAACGATATGTATACCGTTCTGCCGCTCTTTGCCGAAGACAAACTCATTGGCTGGGCGGCGGCCAGCCTGCATCTGGTCGATGTCGGGAGTGCGTTTACACCGGGGATGGCCGGGGTGTCGCCCACCACCTATACGGACGGATTCGTCGTTCCGCCCCAGAAGACCGGTCAGAACTTCGTCCAGTCCAAAGCCTGGGAGCTGACCCTCAAACGACGGACCCGGATGGGGGTAATGAATATCCTGGATGACAAAATGAAGCTGGTCGGCGCGCTGATGGTCCGCGAGCGCGTTCTCAATATGGCCGAAGAGTTTGGGGCTGAACGTTTTGTCCAGGCCATGCACGAGATTATTGAGCGCGACCGGCGTGAGATCATCGAACGGGTCAAAGCCTGGCAGGTTCCCATGATCTCCCATCATCCCAAGATTATCCACGTCACCCAAAAGCAGTATCTGGGTACGGCGTTTCCAGAGGCTCTCGACTGTACCCTCCACGTCCCGGCCACCTGTCAGGTCAACCCCGACGGGACGATCACTCAGGATTTTCGCGGGGCCAGCTCTCAGGGGTTTACCCACTATAATTGCTATCCCGGCGGCTGGAATCTGGGCGCGTATACCGACTTTCCGGTCCTGGCCATGGGACCGGCCATCAGCAACGCCATCTATGAGATCGCCCAGCGCAAGACCGACCCCGGCAGCCTGTGCCAGCCCACCCGGGATGACTTGGGCTCGGTCCACGGCTGCGTCATGGCCATTGATGCGCACAGCAATCTTGGCCGCGGCTATGCTCTGGGGCGTTTTGCGCGAGGCTTTCTGGAAGAGGCCTGGGTCAACGAAGTCCTGTGGGGCATCAGCTCGTTTGAGGGCAGCTTCGCCAACGGCACCCCCTTTGCCAGTGCGGACTGGAGTCTGACCGCCAACATGCCCCTCGGCGTCACGCCCTGGCGGGATGGCGTATCCGTGGCCGTCGGCACCGGCAACCCGCTGTCCGATATTGGTGAGGCGGAAGAATACGAGTTCCTGTGTCCGGCCATTACCCATCTCAGTCGGGGGCTCGTGCCCGATGTGATGGTGCATGGCAAGTATCGCGGCCCCGTGGCGTTTGGCATCGGCTATCTGGTCACCAACCCCGGAGGGAAAATGACCTTCCACAGCACCGGCTCGCCAACCGGGACTTCGCCCGCCTGCATCGTCGGCATCTGCGGTGGCTATCCCGCCCTACCCTCCTATATTCTGCTCCTGCACAAAACCAACGTCCAGGAACTGATTGACCAACAGATTCCTTTGCCACGCAATGCGCTCGAAGCGAGAGACTATCTGGAACGCGGTCTGCTCACGGCCGAGCAAACGCTCGACAACGTCACCCAAACCCCAGAATGGGAAGTCACAGACGGCGATCTGATCTATTACGCCAACGAGGCCGGCAGTTCGTGGGGTGAGCCCTTGGACCGAAACCCGGCTCGGGTACGCGCTGACCTGGAGGAAGGCTGGCTCACGCCCGAGGTGGCCCAGACGGTCTACGGCGTCGTGGCGCAGCGGACAGCCCACGAGTGGACAGTAGACGCAGAAGCCACCCAGCAGGCGCGTCAGCGCCTCAAGGAACGGAGAAAACAGCGCGCCGTACCAGTCCGAGACTGGTGGAGAAACGAGCGCAAACGCGTACAGCGCAACAGCCTGCCCGAGATGAGCCAACAAATGTATCAGGACTGTCGCCAGTACGAGACCTTTCGAGATGCTTTTGTCTCATTTTGGCAGGTGGCCGAGAACGAGGACACGTATGGATCGTAAAATGCAGGAACGCATCCGCCTCCTGGTTGACGGACAACTGCCAGAGGATCAGGTCAAAGACCTCATCAGAATGCCGACCAAGGATCCGGATCGCTTCTGGACCTATCTGCACGTCCTCCAGGAGCGGGTGGCCTGGGACGACACCATTCTGCTGCGGATATCGGAGCATCTCTATATCGTGCGCAAAGCGCAGGGCGGACGGGTCGTCAAATGCGACTGCGGGCATGAGTTTGGCGACTACCGGGTAAACTGGAAACTCCACAGCATGCTGGCCGTGCGGAAAACCAAGGAAGAGCTCGAAGAGGTGTATAACGCCGGCATTCTGCCCAATCCCGAACATTTGGAAGTCCGAGAGTTCTACTGTCCGGGGTGTTATGCTCAGCTCGGTGTCGAGGTCGCACCCCACGGCTACCCGATTGTGTTTGAACTCCTGCCCGACCTGGACAGCCTGTACCGGGACTGGCTGGGCCGACCGCTACCCGACGAAAGCCCGGACTGGTATCAGGATCGTTCCGCTACCCTCACCGCAGCCTGGGCTGAGGAAGACGACCAATGACGGACCGCTATTTTTTGACCCTGGATGCGGGCGGCACGATGACCGACTGTTACCTCTCGGACGAGGCGGGTAACGGCTATATCGGTAAGAGTCTGACCGTCCCGGACAATCAGGCCGAGAGCTATCTCGAAGCGGTGGCCGATGCGGCTCAGGAAGCCGGCGTTACCCGCAGTCAGGTCCACGCCACCACCCAGATGGTGATTTATGCCGGTACGACGCTGACGAATCTGGTGGTGACCGGGACTGGTTCAAAGGTAGGCCTGCTCGTTACACGCGGCTTTGAACACTATCCCTCTATCGAGCGTGGCCTCACCTGGTTGGGCCAGACGCGGCTGGAACAGGCCAAATGGCAGCTCCACGAACATACGGCTCCGTTAGTCTCCCTCAGGCATGTGAAAGGCATATCCGAGCGGATTCTCGGCGGCAGTCCGTATCGCGCCGGCGCGCAACTGGCCGAAGGTACGGTCCTCATCCCACTCAACGAAAAAGAGGTCGAAGACGCGGTACACTTTTTCCTGGACGAGGGGATCGAAGCCATCGGTATTGTTTTTTTGTGCTCGTACACCAATCCCAGCCACGAACGTCAGGCCAAAGCCATCGCCGAGCGGGTGATGCGGGAGCGCGGGCAGACCGTTCCGGTCGTCGTTTCGGCCGATATCTGTCCGCGTCGCCAGGAAAGCACCCGCATGAAGAGCGTTCTAGTTGAGAGTTACGGGGCAGCGCACACGCGGGCTCAACTCCTCGCGGTTGAAGCCGCCGCCAGAGCCGACCAGTATCCCTACGAATTGGGAACCCTGCTCTTATACGGCGCGGTGGCCAGTATCCGTCATCCTCGGCTGTATGAGACCGTGGTCTCAGGACCCATTGGCGGCATTCTAGGCGGCCAAGCATTGGCCGACGTCAAGGGCTGGCAGAATGTCGTGTGCTGCGACTTGGGCGGTACCACATTTGACGTAGGTGCGATTGTCGATGGTCTGCTGCCGGTCGCGCGGAGTTTGGACTTTGCGCGCCATCGCCTGAACGCGCCAGCTTTGGGCATTGACTCCATTGGCTCGGGCGCGGGAACGGAAATCCATGTGGACCCGCGCTATAAGCGGGTCACGCTGGGACCCCACAGTGCCGGCCCTCAGGTCGGCGTCTGTCTCAATCATCCCGAGATTACGGTGGCCGATGTGGATTTGGTGTTGGGCTACCTCTCGCCGGACAATTTTCTGGGCGGACGGGTCAAGCTGGACCGCGACAAGGCTCTGGCCGCGCTTGAAGAGCGGCTGGCTCGTCCGCTGGGTATAGAAGTGTATGAGGCGTGCGAAGGGGTCCTGGACATGATTCACGACTCCCTGGGCGATCATATTAGCGGCTCGTTGCTCAGCCGTGGGCTCAGCCCTGGGGCCTATGTACTCTTGGTGTACGGCGGCAGCGGCCCGCTCCATCTCTGGGGTGTGGCAGAGCGGGTTGAAGCCGCGGCCGTCTGTACCGTCCCCTGGGCCGCGGCCTTTTCGGCCTGGGGCATATCCGTGGCAGAAAATTTTTCTCGTATCGAAAAAACCGTGGTATGCACGCTCTCGCCGGAGCTGGCTCCTGACGAGCGTATCGAGGAAGCCAAGAAAGTCGCCGCCGCCTGGCGCGAACTGGAAGAGCAGGCTTATACCGAACTCGCCCGGGTGGGAGTCGCCAGAGAGAAAGTTCACTTCCGCTACGGCATCTCCGCGCGCTATGTCGGCCAACTGTTTGTGAGCTGGAGCGCCCACGTACCGCGTGGCACGGTCGAAACGCAGCACGACGTTGCGGTCTTGGTCGAGAGTTTTGAGAAAGAATTTGGTCGGATCTATCCGGTCGCCGGCCGCTTCCCGGAGGCCGGTTATCAGATCGACGGCGCGTTTATTGAAGCCGTGGTGGACAAACGTGCGCCCGTTACTCAACAATTCAGGCTTAGCAACGAGATACCAGACCCGACGGCGGCAAAAGGGCAGCGTCAGGCTTACTGGAAAAAAGAATGGCTGGACTTCGATTTATGGGATATGGACCGCCTCCGGGCCGGGAATGTGGTCGACGGGCCGGCCATTATCGAGCATGCCATGACCACGTTTGTTATCCCGCCGGGGAAGCGGGTTGAGTGGGATGAGCATCAGGTGCTGTGGTATCGTTAACGTATAGAGGAGGTAGCGCATGCCTTTCCAATTACGCTACAGCATAGACGGCGAAGAGATTACCGTTGTTGCCATTGGGCTGTTTGTCGCCCCGAACAAGATGCTGCTCGAATTGATGCGACTCGGGGTGCGCGTCATTCTGGTCGAGCCCATTATGGGGGCGCACCACGGCCGTGGCCTACCCGACCGGGACCGAGGCCCCCTGAATCGGGCGGGGGTCAGCATCCCCTGGCAGATGCTGCACCGCGGCATGCAGGCGGTTGCCATCGACTTTCGCCAGGAGGAGGGCAAACGGCTCGTCCTCGACCTCATTCGAGAAACCCATGTGCTGATCAGCAACTGGCCCCCACGCATGGCGCCCTGGCTCGACTACGCCCATCTGGTCGAGCACTGCGGGCCGTCCGTCATTAAAATCCAGTTCGACGGCGGACACGATGGACGGGCGGCCAACGATTACTCCATGCAGGGAGCGACCGGGTTAGCTCATGCTACCGGCGAGCCGCACGGCAGACCGCTCACCATTCCGGTGGCGTTTTTCGATATGCTCACCGGACTGCACGGCCTCAACGCCTTTCATGTTGCTCTGCGCCGTCTAGCGGAAACCGGGCGGGGCGACTGCTATCAGATCGCGCTGGAACAGGTTGCCTTCCAAACCCTGGCGGAGTTGGGCTGGTACGCCCAGGCCGAGACAACGGGCGAGGGCCGGGAACCGATTGGCGACAATCTGCTGGACGCCGTCCATGGTCATTATTGCGCTCGGGACGGGAAGTTCGTCACCCTGAATCTGATTGGCGATTCGGTCTTACGTCGGCTGCGCGAAGCCACTGGCCTGCACAACCTCGCCCTCGACGAGCAGGGCCACGAGATTCACGGCGATCATGCGCGCTACGAGCAGGTCGATACGATTAAGCAGCAAATTGCCGACTGGATTGCGGCCCGGCCGCAGGAAGAGGTACTGAAAACCCTGGGCCAGGCCGGGCTGGTAGTCGAGCCGTGTCGGGACAGTATCGAAGCGGAACAGCATGCTCGAGGTCTACCCTGCTTCCATCATGTTAACGACCCAGACCTCGGTTCGATCTGGGTGCCCGGCCCGGTGATCGAGGCCCGGGACCTGGAACCCTCCGACCTGCCCAGCGCCCCCCATCCTGGTGAGCACACCCACCTCGTCCTCAAGGAAGTCCTGGGACTGGCTTCGGAAGAGATAGCGGACCTGGAAAGCCAAAAAATTATTGCCGGCCCACCCCCAGGGGATGCCTGACTGGATAGTAGCTAAGAACGGAGAATCTATGTCAACCGAAGATTGGCGAGCGCGTATTGTCATTGATTCCAACATTCATCATGGAGTCCCCTGCATTCGGGGAACCCGCGTTCCTGTCAGCGTGTTAATCGGAAGTCTCGCCGAGGGAGACACTCCCACAGATCTCCTCGCCTCTTACCCGCATCTGACGGAAGAAGATCTCCAGGCTGCCTTGAAATTCGCCGCAGAGGCAGTCAGTTCGGCCGATTTCATCCCACTTGCAAAGTAGGGCCACATGGCAATTGGCGTGAAGGTCGATGAGGACCTTCCTCAAGAGGTCGCCGATATCTTTACTGAGTACGGCTACGATGCCATCACAGTCGTCAGACAGGGATGGCAGGGGTTAGGGGACAATGACCTCTGGATTCGAGTACAGCAGGAGAAGCGTTGGCTCATTACTGCGGATAAGGGCTTTGCGGACCTTCGTTTTTACCCGCCTGGTACGCATTCCGGAGTCGTACTCTTCCGGTTGGAGGAAGAGAGTCGCCGAGGATACACACAGTTGACCCGTCGGCTATTACAACAATTGGATTTTGAAACTATCCGTGGCGCTATAGTTATTGTCTCCCATCGAGGAATTCGGATACGGAAGCCTTAGCACCGCTGACATAGTTCCGCTTTTAATCGGCTCCGTCATCCGGCCATGGACGGATGCCAAACGGTAGGCGGGTGCGACGCAGGGAGAGGCCGCGTTTGATTTGTCGGACGCGGCTGTTGATCGTGGTCTGCGCCAGTATGTCCTTGGCGTCGAGCAGTTTTTCCAAGGCGGCCAGCCAGCTTTCATAATAGGTCGGTCTCGTCTCAGGCTGCTGCCGGTCCGCACTGGCAATCTCGGCAATCAATCGCTCCTGAAACTCGGACCAGGCGTAGTGCCGCTGTTCGCACAGGGCGACCGCCAGGGTAAACGCGATACCTTCCCACGGGTCCTGGAACTGGAGTTCGCCGCTTCGTCGGGGCAGAGCGACAGGGCCCTGCATGTCAGAGACGTGTCTCTGGGAAAGGCCGGGCTGCTGCTGTTTCTCAGGCTCGACCCGCGCCACCCCGATCATCGCATCCCGCGTGACAATGTTCGTGAGCTCATCAAGTGTCATCTGCTCCGTGCCGACCGGTCGCTCCGGCAAGACCATATACCGGGTCTGGAAAGTGCTGTTCCAAACCCGAATCTGGATGTTTTCCTCCAGCTCAAGCCCAAACTCCAGAAGCACCTCGCGCGGCCGTCCCGTGACTCTGGAACGATACGACTGGCTCTTATACCAGAACGGCGGCAGACCCAGGACCGGCCAGGGGTAACACGAGCATAAAGCGCAAACGATCACGTTATGCGTCTGGGGCGTGTTCTCCACCACGACCAGATGCTCGCCCTGCAAGCCGCCAAAGCCCAGCTCGGCTATGGCAGCGGTGCCATTCTCAAGCAGCCGGGCCTTATAGGCGGAATCCGTCCAGGCCCGGGCAACCACCCGACAGCCATTCAACGGCCCGATATCGTTTTCGTACGAGTCCAGAACGGTATCGAGCAGTGCGGTGGAAACAAGATCTTTTTCGGCAAGCAGGGCTTCGATCGCCTTGACCTGAATCTCGCGTTCACGGTTCTGGTCTTGTGTCAGCAGGCGCTGCTGAAAGGCCGCGCCGGTATCATGTTCGTGAGCATCACTCATCGTGCGCGTCCTCCTCAGTCTGGGGGCAGTGTTTCTCCTGGGAGCACCCTACCGCTGTTCTGCGCACAACAAAAAGGGTGGCCTCACGACCACCCTCTCCGCCTGCAAACACAAACGACACCCAGCCCGTATTTGCGACCTAGCCAGCCATGCCTAACGCAGCCAGCGGTTCGCGGTCCACAACCGGGTCACGCGTCACCCCGTTGCGATAGGTCACCGAGCCGGGGGTCCGTTCAAACGGATCGACCAGATCGATTTCCTTGGCATATTCCCGCAGTTGCGGGGTCAACTCCTGGGCAATCAGGCGCATACTCGTTTTGCGGTCCTCGTCACCGACCGGCCCCTGGATATTGAAGAAGACAAAAATGCTCGGTCGCAGCACCCGCAGCAGAGTCTTGGCTTTGGGCAGGACGGACTCCGGTGTACCGATGAGGAGTTGGAGATTCTTCTGCGCCTTACCGTAGCCCTTGAGCAGTTTCTGACGGACGGTATCAAAGTCGGTGGTGTCGGGCCGACCGCCGTCCGAGTGGGCACGCAGCTTCTCGGGGCTAACGCCCAGCCAGCTCCCGCCCGGATGTTTGGCCAGCATCCGGATCGCTCCCTTGGAGTTATATCCAGGCGGCAGGGTATGCTCGGGGCGGGAGAAAGCATTCTGGCCCCCGCCGAACACAAAGTTCTTGCCGATTTCCTGGGCCTTCTCTTCCGTCTCGGCCAGAAAGGTCGGGATCAGATAGCCAAAGTTTTCCGGACCGGCCTGATAGCCATGCTTGGCGGCTTCATCCGCGTAGAAATCCCACAGGTCACAGGTCGGCCCCAAGGCCGTGCCCAGCCCCAGATAGGGGTAGCGGTGCTCCGCACACCAGCGGGCCGTCTCCGGACTCAGCACACCGGGAATCCACATGGGCGGATGCGGTTTCTGGTAGGGTAAGGCCCACGGATTCACATGCCGATAGTGGAAATGCTTGCCCTCGTAGCGCCACGGTCCAGGCCTGGTCCAGGCCTGCACGATAAAGTCGTGGGCCTCATTGAACATCTCCCGATTATAGGCCGGATTGGCATTATTAAAGAACTGTTCGCTCCCCGCTCCCCGCACCCAGCCGGTCACCAAGCGCCCGCGCGAGATCAAATCAATCTCGGCCAGCTCTTCGGCCATGCGTAGCGGGTGTTTCAGGACGGGCAACGGATTGCCGATCAAGACAATACGGACTTTATTGGTAATACGCGCCAGGATGGAAGCTTCTACATTCATGACGCTGCCCATGCAGAAGGGGTTGCCGTGGTGCTCGTTAAGCGCAACGGCATCGAACCCAAGCTCTTCGGCATAGCAGTATTCGTCAAGGTAATAATTATAATCGTTTGCCGCCTGCTCACGGTCGAACAGGGCGTTGGGCACGGCGAAATAGGCCTTGTTCTTGAGTATCTCGTCTTCGTTGAGACCACGATAGGGCCGTTCGGTGAAATAGGAAATTTGCATGGCGCGCTTCTCCTTATACGAAAGCGTTCCAGGTCTTACGATGCCAGGAAATCCTGTACGATTTTGACAAATTCGGCCGAGTTTTCGATTTCCGGACGATGGCCGACGTCGGCGATTTCCACTGACTTGGCCTCGCCAATGGCTTTGGTATAGGCGGCAATGCAGCCCGCTGGCACGATCCGGTCTTCGGACCCGCGGACCAGCAGGGTGGGAACATTTTTCACGCCGCGCAACAGATAGGGCAAGCTCGGATTATGCATATACGGCTCCCAGCCGATGCGCGCGCTTTCCGCCCGGGCATCTTCAAACGCCTCGAATTGCTCCGGCGTCATCTCGCCGCCGTAGATTTCCCCGAACTCGGCGGTCCCTGGGTCGGCAACGGTTGCCCGTAAATGAGTCCGAATCGTCACCGGGAAGATATCACATATTTCGCCCTTCTCGGGCTTGAGCCCCATCGGACCCACCAGAATCAGATGGTCAAAAATCTTGGGGTCGGCCGCAACCATCTCGGCGGCGATAAATCCGCCGGCTGAGAACGCGACGACATCCACCGGGTCGAGCCCCATTTCTCTGACCGCTATGCTATACAAGCCGGCCAGATCGCGGAAACTCCGAACCCACTCCAAACGGGGAGTTTTGCCAAAACCGGGTTGGAGCGGAATGACGAACGCGTGCTCTGCCGCAAGCTCGTCATTCCATTTCATCCATCCGGGGAATCCCAGCTCATCATGCAGCATTAACAAGGGTTTACCTGATCCGCCCTTAATGAGCGTTAATTCAGCTTCGGCTACATGAGCCTTCTGTTCAGTCCAGTTTGCCAAGAATCTTTCCTCCTTATACAAGGTTTTCGCACTCAGACGCCCCTCCCCCTCACAGCCGGATTACTTAATCAGGCCCGACCCGAATTGTCCACACGTTCTTAGGGAGCGATCAGTTGGATAGTGGGAAAACTTGTCTGGAAGCGAGCTACATCTCTTGTGAGCAAAGGCATCCCTACGACCGCAGCGTGGGCTCCAATATAGAAGTCCGGTAAAGGGGAGCGTTTTCGGCCGCCTCGTTTCCGATAGGCAAGAAAACTCTTCCCGGCCAGAAAGGCGGCTTCCCAGGGCAAGGGGACGCGTTGAAACACTGCGGGTGGGAGGGCCTCATCCAGGTCTTCAATACGGTCAAATCTAACCGAGACCTCGGCGTAGATAACGGGGTTAATGACAAGGAGGCCAGTGTCCGCGCAGCGGGCTAGGGCCTCTTCAGACCACATCCCCCAGGTAGGATCTTCAGTCAGAATATCAAGCAGGACATTGCTATCCACCAGAACGGCGTTCACGGGCGCGGCCCCCGAGTGAGCGCCATGATTTCGTCGGTCGTCATCCGGCCCGTCCCCTTGCCGCGTAGTTGGGCCACGATTGAACGCCCTCGCCCCTGCCGGGTCTGGGTCTTTGTGATGCGCACAGCATCTCCGTCCACCTCACAGGCAACTTCCGTGTAGGGCAGCAGCCCCAATTGTTCCCGTATTTCAATGGGAATGGTGATTTGACCTTTTGATGTGATACGCATACTTTCTCCAGGTAAGAATTGTTTTATTCTTACCCGAAGAAGTGAAGCAATCAAGGCTTGGGCGTGAGCTGTGACTGCGCTTTCTGGACCCAGCGGGCGGATTTGCGCAGAAAGTTACGGTTTCGTCGGAAACACTCCCATTCTGAGGTGCACTCTCTCGCCTCAAGCACAGTTTCTTGCAGGCTCCGCTCGAGCCCCCTAGCAGGTTGGCCTCCATCTCGATGCCGGTCCCGAAAAGATGCTGGCCCTGCTGGATAAGTTTCTGGCCGAAGAAGCCGAGGCGGGCCAGCGCTGACGCCCTGCATGGGGATTCACGTCTGGCAGCCGCCTAAGAGCGCCACGAATGAGCGTAGAGTGTCGATGCGTAGTGTATTGGGACTAACTGGGGCTAGAGTGATCCGGACCGCGTGGCTTTAATCGCAAGTGGCCAGCAGAGAACGCTCTTCACTGGGATAGTGTTGCAAAGATCGCGAGGCTGAGCTGTAGCTGCGGAGTACGGAGGAGAAACTGATCAAATACCCCCGCTGGTCCACATAAGGAACTGGGAGATCGCCCAAAAATGGAGTAGTCTATGTTTGCAGCTGCAGGTGCCGAGCTATGAACCCATTCCTGGCTGCGGGATTGGGGGGATGGCGTGGGCTGGCAACGGAGTCAGGACGTTGACCGAAAATATCCCAACACCAGGTTTTTTATAGAAAGACCATCCAACAAGGAGGATTCGGTATGTCACACAAGGGTTTCTCCCACATCGGACTGTCAACACTGGACCTGGACAAAACGTGCGACTTCTACGAAAACGTACTGGGGTTCACACCGGTGCGCTGTGATATTCTCAGGATCAAGGAAGGCGGGCAGATCCGGCATGTGTTCTTTCATATCGGCCGCGATCAGCTCTTGGCCTTTATGGAAGCGCAAAGAGTTCCGGGGATTCCTGCGGAGTACGATGCGGGCATCAATCGAGGACTGGGGGTGCCCAGCGCGTTTTATCATTTTGCCTTTGAAGCCGGGTCGGTCGCAGCCCTGGAAGCGAAGCGTACGGAGCTCTTGGCCAAAGGGGTACAGGTCTCGGACATCGTGCATCACGATGCCGCTCAATCCATCTACTTCAGAGATCCCAACAATATTTCCCTGGAGTATTGCTGTATGACCCGGGACATGGGGACGGAGGATGATATTCGGATGCAGGAGCGCTTTACCTTGTCTCTAGGCGATTTTCAGGGCGGAGTGGGGGATAGACCAGTCTGACCTGCAGCAATACAGAACTGTTCCGGTGCTGTGCGGCGGCGCTGGAGTAGTGGGCGCACCAGCTGGAAACTGATTGCCTTCGACTGTTTTGAACAGGTCTGCGAATTCTCTTATGCTCATGGAAACTTTCGGGAGTGTCTTGAGGGTTGTTGATTGTCTGAGTGTTGGAGAGAATGCACCACCTGTTGAGGACAGAATCGACGAACGGGAGGAGCAGTGAGCACGAACCAGTGGGCACCCGGCCTACACCGGCGGCTTGAAGCCTCCTCCTCGCCAGACGCTGCAGACAGCTCGTTCGCAACCACCGCGAACCGCAACGTTACGGACTTCGACGTCGCCATCGTTGGCGGTGGCTTTGCCGGTGCGACGGCGGCGCGCGAACTCGGTAAGGCAGGGTTGCGCGTGGTTCTCCTCGAAGCGCGCGATCGACTCGGCGGGCGTACGTACACCGCAGAGTTTGCGGGTCGGCCGGTCGAACTGGGCGGCGCGTGGGTGCACTGGCTGCAACCGCACGTGTGGGCGGAAATGCGCCGTTACGGTCTCGGTGTGATCGAAGATCCGTTTACCGGCCTCGACGAGACCCGCGTGATGGGCAACGACGGCGTGGCAAGCGTTGTTCCACCGGATCAATTCCTCGCAGACATTCGCGACGGTTTCGAGAAATTCTGCCATGACGTGTGGGAGTTGTTCCCGCGGCCGTACGAGCCGCTCTATAACCCGAAGGTTCTGGAACTCGACGAACTCTCGTGCGCCGATCGCATTGCGGAACTGGATCTCACCGCCACGCAGCGTATCCAGCTCAATTCCTTCATGGCCTTGTATGGCGGTGCTGTCACCTCAAATTTTGGCCTGCCCGGCATGCTCAAGCTCTACGCCACCGGCGGCTGGAATTACGACGCCTTCGCCGACGCCGAAACCCACTATCGCATAGAATCAGGCACCCTTGGTCTCATCACCTGCCTGATCAAGGACAGCGGCTGCGAGGTGCGCCTGAACGCCGCCGTCGAACGCATCGAACACCACGCCAGTGCAGTTCGTCTTCATACCCGGGACGGAAACGCGGCCAGTGCCAAAGCTGCCGTCATTACCTTACCACTCAATTGCTATGCCGACGTTGATTTCGCTCCCGCCCTCTCGCTCGCAAAGCAAAACTGGGTCGACGAGGGCATGATCTCCAAGGGGGCGAAGTTGTTCGTGCACGTGCGCGAGAACCTGGGCCGCGTATTTGCGTTCAGCGACGAGGCGCGGCCGCTCAACTGGGTGCAGACGCTCGCTTACGGCGATGACATCGGCACGATTCTCTCCATCACCATAGCCCGCGCATCGACTATCGACGTGGACGATGAGACGCAAATCACCACCGAAGTGCGTCGCCTGTTCGGCGATGTCAACGTGATCGACACGCGCGGCTACGACTGGGCGGCGGATCCTTTTGCACGCGGCGCGTGGCCCGCGTACCGCATTGGACAACTCAGCCGCTTGCCGGATCTGCAGCAGCCTGAAGGCCGTCTCTTCTTCGGGGGTTCAATCACCGCCAATGGCTGGCATGAGTTCATCGACGGCGCGATAGAGAGCGGCCTCCGCACCGCACGCGAGGTGCAAACAGTACTCGGTAGCGATGGCTCGTGAGCGAGCGCCCGCGCGTGAATGACGACTCCGATGCCGACCACCCGCAAAAGAATGATGCGTTGCCGCTAAATGCGCCTGGGGTGCGTTA
The DNA here is from genome assembly GCA_022826945.1 of Candidatus Binatia bacterium. Lineage (GTDB taxonomy): Bacteria > Desulfobacterota > Binatia > Bin18 > Bin18 > Bin18. Next base: position 144,756 of record JAJDTY010000011.1, on the reverse strand, counting down.
GGTGTGTCGAAGGGATTTAAAGCGGTGCATATGGCGTTCTCGTTCGCGGGTGGGTTGATGGGAGACTTCAACCCGATTGTTAGCGTACCGTGTAGTGCAGTGATGTATAGACGGGAGGGAGGAGTCACTTGGCTCATCATAATCAAGGACAGCAACGGCGACCTCGACACTAGCAGTGGTATCGCCAACTGACGCGCAGCAATCCGTTCTGGCCCCACGCTTAAAGCCTTGGACGACTCCGGAGCTTATAGCTCCACACAGAGAGGACTACGCGGGACTTTCGCCTTGATTTTTTTGAGCTGACTCCAAGATAACTCTGAAACCGTAACTTTCTGCGCAAATCCGCCCGCTGGTCCTTTCTCTTGATCTCCGCCTGCATCAAGGGATAGGAGTACTAGTGTCCAAGGAAGAAGGAGGGTCTGAGTGTGGACGCATTCGAGTACGCAGCTCCGCAATATCTGCAAGACGCCGTGACGTTGCTAGCCGAGGCAGGGGGTGAGGCGCGACCCCTGGCGGGCGGAACCGACCTCATTGCCCAGATGAAGGAGAACCGCCGCAGCCCGGCTCTGGTCGTTGACGTTAAAAAAATTCCCGAGCTCAATATCCTCTCCTACGAGGCCGGGCTCCGCATTGGTGCGGCCGTGTCGTGTACGCAGATCGCCGAGTTCGAGCCGGTGCGTGTCCACTACCCGGCCCTGGCCGAGGCCTGTGCCCTGATCGGCTCGTATCAAATACAGAACCGCGCTGCGCTGGGCGGCAACTTTTGCAACGCTGCCCCCTCCGCAGACGCCGTTCCGCCGGCGGTGTCGTATGGAGCGACGCTAGTGATTGCCGGACCAGGCGGACAGCGGGAGATGCCGTCAGAAGATTTCTTTGTCGGACCGGGCCAGACCGTACTGGAAAAAGGTGAAGTCCTGGTCGAAATTGTCCTGCCACCCCCCCCACCCCATTCCGGTGCGGCCTATCTGCGTTTTATCCCGCGCGAAGAGATGGATATTGCGGTGGCTGGGGTGGGCTCGTTTGTCCAGCTCAGCCCGGACGCTCGTACCTGTGGGCAGGCCCGTATCGTACTGGCCGCGGTTGCACCCACTCCCGTCCGGGCAAAAGAAGCCGAAGCGTTTTTAGCGGGCCAGTCTTTGGACGACACAACGATTGCCCAGGCCGGGGAGCTGGCGTCCCAGGCCGCCAGTCCGATCTCCGATGTACGTGGCTCGGCGGCCTATCGGATTGAATTGGTAAAAGTGCTGACGCGACGCACGCTGGGCAAGGCGCTGGAGAGAGCCAGGGGAGAGGCATCATGAAGCAGGCGATTGAACTGAACATCAACGGCGAGCCGCACGCCACGCTGGTCGATACCCGGGAAACGTTGCTGGACACCCTACGCTACAAGCTGGGTCATATGGGGCCCAAGGAAGGCTGCGGCAATGGCAACTGTGGGGCCTGTACGGTCGTCTTGAACGGTACTGTCGTCAATGCCTGCCTGGTGTTCGCGGTAGAAGCCGCAGGCGCGGACGTAACCACGGTCGAAGGGGTTGCGGCTGAGGGCAACCTCCACCCCGTGCAGCAGGCTTTTATTGAACACGGTGCCTTGCAGTGCGGGTTTTGTACGCCGGGCTTTATCATGTCGGCCAAGGCATTATTGGAGCGCAACCCCAACCCGAGCGAACCCGAGATTCGTCTGGCGATTTCCGGCAACCTGTGCCGCTGCACGGGGTATGACAAAATCGTGCGCGCCATTCAGGCTGCGTCGCAGGCGCTTTCACAAACCGCCTAAGGAGGGACAGCATGGCTGAGTATAGTGTGATTGGAACGTCTTTGGCCAAGGTTGACGCCCCGGAGCGGGTCACGGGCAAGGCAACTTATGGTGCCGACCTCGACCTGCCCGGCATGCTGTGGGCGAAACTCGTCCGTAGCCCGCATGCCCACGCTCGCATCAAACATATTGATACCAGCCGAGCCAAAGCGCTGCCCGGCGTGAAAGCCGTCATTACCGCGCACGATCTCCCATCCCTGCCAAAAGGTGCCACCGCCCCCCTGGTGGGGGAAGTCAGCATCGATATGAGCGCCATCCGCGAGATCGTCATGGCCTCGGACAAGGTTCGCTATCACGGTCAGGTCGTAGCCGCGGTGGCCGCCACCGACCCGTTTATTGCCGAGGAAGCGGCCGGACTGGTTGACGTTGACTATGATCCCCTGCCGGTCGTGGAAGACGTCCTCCAGGCCATGCAGCCTGACGCCCCACTCGTTCACGAAGATCTGCACACGCTCGAAGAGGCAACCCAGGAAAGATCCGACCAACCGAGTAATGTTTCCACCCATATGGTCTATACCCGGGGCGATGTTGAGGCCGGGTTCGCAGCGGCCGATGCGGTTGTTGAGAAAACGTATACGACCCAGATGGTTCACCAGGGCTATCTGGAACCCCAGGCCTGCGCCGCGCGGGTCGAGCCCAACGGCCGGGTCACCTTGTGGACCTCGGCCCAGGGACATTTCACCGTCCGGACCCAACTCGTGACCCTGCTCGGTCTTCCGGCCAGCCAACTCAAGGTCGTACCCATGGAGATCGGAGGCGGATTTGGCGGCAAAGCCCTGGCGCTGTTTGAACCCACCGCTATCGTACTGGCCCAAAAGACCAGCCGACCGGTCAAACTCGTAGTCTCCCGGGAAGAAGTGCTGCGCGCAACCGGCCCAGGGGCACCCGCAGTCATCACCGTGAAGGCCGGCGCGACCAGGGATGGGAAGATTACCGCGCTGACGACGACCATGCGCTACGACGCCGGCGCCTTTCCCGGCTCGCCGGTCGCCCGCGGCCTGCTGGTTGGTCTCGCCCCGTATAAGCTGGACAATATGGTCGCCGAAGGGTTTGACGTACTGACCAACAAGCCCCGTGTTCAGGCCTACCGCGCCCCTGGCGGCACGCCGGCGGCCTTTGCGGTTGAAGCGCTGATGGATGCCCTGGCGGATGAGATCGGCGTTGATCCGCTGACATTTCGGCAGAAAAACGCCGCCGAAGAAGGCGATACGTTGCCCCTGGGCATGCCGCTCAACCGTATCGGCCTTACCGAGATGCTGAAACAAATCGAGACGCATCCGTGCTGGACCACGCCGCTGGAGGGTCCCCACCGCGGCCGGGGTCTGGCCCTGGGTTACTGGATCGGGGGCTCTTTCACATCGAGTGCCGAGGTCAAGATCAACCCGGACGCCACCGCTTCCATCTTTGTGGGCACCGTAGACCTGACCGGCACCCGCACCACAATTTCCCAGATGGTGGCCGATGAACTCCAACTTGATCCCCAAGACATCACCATCACAGTGGGCGATACCGACAGCGCGCCGTTTGCCGACCTGAGCGGCGGCAGCCGGATTACCTACACGATGAGTGCCACCGCCCACCAGGCCAGTCAGGATGTCTTGACCCAACTCAAAGAGCGGGCCGCGGAAAAGCTCAAGGTGTCGGTCGATGAGGTCGAGTATCAGGCAAAACGGTTCTGGGCCAAGAACGATACCCGGAACGAGGTGAGCCTGGCCGAGTTGGCGCGTGAGAGTGTGGCCTGGGGCAGCGGTCCGATCATCGGCAAGGGCAGCACCACCCGGATGCAGCCAGCCCACGCCTATGCCGCCCATGTCGCGGATGTTGAGATCGATCCGGAGACGGGCAAGGTGACCATCCTGCGCTATACCTGCTTCCAGGATGTCGGCAAGGCCATCAATCCCACCCAGGTTGAAGGTCAGATTCAGGGAGGAGCCGTGCAGGGCATCGGCTGGGCCCTGAATGAGGAATATATTTTTGATAACGGCGAGCTGAAAAACGCCAGCCTGCTGGACTATCGCTGTCCGGTGGCGCTGGACCTACCCATGATCGAAACCGTCCTGACCGAAGTCCCGGCCTCCGAAGGCCCCTATGGTCTGCGCGGCGTCGGCGAGGTGCCCATCGTACCACCGGGCGCAGCCCTGGCCAATGCGATTTATCGCGCCACCGGTACCCGGCTATACGAGCTACCCATGAATCCCGAGCGGATTTTCTGGGCCACGCACGGCAACGGAACCAACGGCTCACATGGGACCAACGGATCAGGTGGAGCGTAGAAGGCCACAGGATTTCTTTAGGAAGGACGGTCCGAGAGGATCGTCCTTCCGGTCCTACTCCGCTCCGTTCGTCTCTCCGGTAAAGACAATATAGCCGGCTTCCTCCTGGGCCTCGATTCTTTCTTCCAGGTAGGCCGGCAGGACAAGGGCGCGCTCTTTGGGAAACTTGCCGCGATGGAGTTGAGGTCGGAGGAAAAACTCCTCCGGTAAGCTGATACCGGCTTGTGTCTTGAGCGGTGCCGGGAACCAGGTGCGGCGCATAAAGTCCGGATTAAAGAACACATCCTTATCCGCTTGTGACCAGTCCCGGAGCTGCATGGCGTCATGAATGCCGTATGAGTAAAAGTCCTGCTGCGGGTCCCACCACAGGGTAATCAGGTTATGATAGCCGCGCTCCTTGAGGCGTGGGTTCATCAGCTTGGCCACGCGCTCCTCTATCATAATGGGCTCGCCATTCCGGCCGTAGATTTCGGTCCGCAACGGATAGAAATAGTGTTGGTCCGCCCAGAACAGAATCCGGGGTGCATAGTAATCGGGCAACCAGTCTTGTTTGGCTACGGCCTCGACCAAGTAGCATTTGACCCCGTTATCTTCGGTGTAAAACGGATAGTCATCTCCCATCAGTTTTATGGCGCTGGCCGGGATATCCTGAAAAGTCCCGTCCTCGGTCTGGAGCGTGATCGACTGGCGCGTCTTTGGAAAGCGAGCGGTTTTGTAGAGCACGTCAGTACCGAGAATACGCCAGGAGAACTCCCAGGCATCGCGGCCCAAAAAATCGTCGTAGGCCATGGGCGCGTTTGGAAATTTTTCCTGCCGACGCGGCTGGGGAAAACGGCGCACCCGGCGCATACTCAGGGAATAGCCAAACAGGTCCGCTTTTTTGGTCAGGTGTTGATCGGTCCGAAACGTACTGAAGAGCATCTGGTTGCCATAGTTTTCCGGGGGAGCGACATCCTGGGTGAGCCAGCGCGAGTAGACTTCCCCTGGCTTGGCCAGAATCTGGCCCATCAGTCCTTCCGGTTCGCGATAATTCACCAGGGCGATAATCTGTTGAACAAAGAGATAGCCGGTCGGGGTGAGCGTTCCCGTGTCTTCGATCTGGACACAGTTCCAGCGGGGCATATGCGGGAACTCCATGATCCGGTAGCCAACCTCTTCGGGCGTGTAGGGCGGCTCGAAGGGATAAGCTTCCGCCGGCATATACGGTATATCTGCGTGGCGGGGCGTGTCCGTTGAAAAGTCGAAGCGAGCGAGTTCTTCTTCGGAAAGTTCGTCCAGGGTACGCCAGGTCCGGTTCTCGTTGTCCTCGGCCGAAACCGGAGTTGCCCCCAGCCAGCAACCCAAGACGAGTATTCCCCAGAGCCAGCGCATGAAGCTCGCAGCAGTCTGCCCTCTCGACATACGTCCCTCCCTTTCAGAGCAGCCAGCCTTACCACACTCGGTACGAGAAGGGGAGAGGTCGCGGAGAACGGAGTGGGCTGATTCTTATGCAGTCGGAAATGTGTGGTGCGTCATGAAAACGTCAGCATCTTGCTGAGCAAAGAACACCAGACGGACCTCTGTGATAGTCGCGTCGGTGGCCAAGAAGCCGGCAATTGCCCGCGAGGCAAGCACCGCAGCCTCCTCACGCGGATAGCCGTACACGCCGGTTGAGATAGCTGGGAAGGCAAGCGTCGTCAGCTTATGCTGCGCGGCGAGCGAGAGAGAGTTGCAATAACAGGCAGTGAGCAGACCGGCGGCTTGCTCTCCGGCAGCGCCATAGACCGGCCCAACCGTATGAATCACATGCCGAGCCGGTAAGCGTCCGGCCGTAGTGAGGACAGCTTCACCCGTGGGCAGCCCGTCAGGATAACGGGTCCGCCGCAGCTCCTGACAGGCCGCAAGAATATCCGGCCCGCCCGCCCGATGAATGGCCCCATCCACACCCCCGCCGCCCAGCAGGCTTGCGTTGGCCGCATTCACCACCGCAGCGACCCGCTGCTGGGTAATGTCACCCACCAGGACGGAAACGCGGCCGTTGAGACATGTGTGCGGCGTTGAGGTTTGTGACATACGAGCCGCCGCCGAAAAACGAACCTATCCCGCTTTAATCTTCCTGCACGGTCAGTGCCCCTGACGGGCATTTGGCAACAACGGCTCGGACCTCGTCGTCTGACGCCGCGCTGGGATCAATCACGAATTCCCCGCCTTCGACTTTAAAGACTTGCGGCAGGCTCTTCACACAATTTGCCGAATGCGTGCAAACTTCCTCGTCCCAGTTCACTTTCATAACTACGCCCTCCCGTATGGTGTTGATCTCTGTAGCCTAGCGCTTTCCCTGGGTGATCGGCAAGGCGGTCTTGGAGCAGAAAGCATGTATGGTCTGCGGAGTCTAGTTGTTGTTCCAGACTGCCTAACTTTTGTGGCATTCTTCGGACGAATCTGTTAGGGGGAGTATAGGAAGGACAACACCATATGAAACAATTGCGCGTCATTACCGAGAAGTGTACGAGCTGCGTGCAGTGCGAGTTGGCTTGTGCCTTTGTCCAGACCGGAACCTTTCAGCCATCCCGTTCCGTTATTCGCGTCCATATCTTTGACGAGCAGGCCGTCTACGCACCCTATACCTGCTTTCAGTGCGACGAGGCCTGGTGCCTGACGGCCTGTCCGGTGAATGCGATCGGCATTGACCCGGACACGAACGCCAAGGTCGTGATGGACGATGTATGCGTCGGCTGCGCGGTCTGCACGGTGGCCTGTCCATACGGCACCATGTTCTATAACCCGGATACCCATAAAGCCTTCAAGTGTGACCTGTGTGGCGGTGATCCGGCGTGCGTCAAGTCGTGCCCAACCGGCGCACTTGAATACGTGGATATGGATCAGCCGGACTGGCTGGCCAGTTGGGCGGACAAAGTCAACCGGGGTTTTCAACATATGCAGGACGAAGAAGGAGGCAACGCATGAGCGCGACCAATACAATGCACGGCTGGACCGGGACTGTCCTGCGCGTCAATCTGACCACCGGTGCCATCACCAAGGAACCGCTGAACGCAGAATGGGCCAGAGACTATGTCGGCGGCCGCGGGCTCGGCGTCAAATATCTCTCCGAAGAGATGGACCCCAGCCTCGATCCGCTCAGCCCGGAGAACAAGATGATCTTTGCCACCGGACCGCTGACCGGTACCAACGCGTCCTGCGGCTCACGCTATATGGTCGTCACCAAGGGCGCACTGACCAATGCTATTACCACCTCGAATTCCGGCGGCTTCTGGGGGCCGGAGATGAAATTCGCCGGCTATGACATGATCATCCTGGAGGGCAAGGCCGCGCAGCCGTCCTATCTGTGGATCTACGACGACCGGGTGGAGCTGCGCGAGGCGACCCACCTGTGGGGCAAGACGGTCTGGCAGACCGAAGAAGCCCTCCGCGCCGAACTCGGCGTACCCGACACCATCATTGCCAGCATCGGGCCGGCCGGAGAAAACCTGGTGCGCTTCGCCTGTATTATGAACGATTTGCACCGGGCCGCGGGCCGGTCCGGCGTGGGCGCGGTAATGGGCTCCAAAAATCTCAAGGCCATTGCCCTGCGCGGCACCGGCGGCGTGTCTCTGGCGGACCCGCAGGCGTATATGGAAGGCCAGTGGGCCATGAAGGAAAAGCTGCGGCAGTCGCCCGTGACCGCCGAGGGCCTGCCCATGTACGGCACCGAAGTGCTGGTTAACGTGATTAACGAGCACGGCGCCTTGCCGACCCGCAACCATCAGCAGACCGTCTTCGATGAGGCCGAAAACATCAGCGGCGAAACCCTGACCGAAACCCGTTTGGTCGCCAATAAAGCCTGTTTTTCCTGCACCATCGCCTGTGGGCGGGTCAGCACCCTGCCGGGCGAAGCCTCCTCGAAATACTCGGTCACCACCAATCCGCAAAACTGGAAGATTGCCGGCGAGGGCCCCGAGTACGAAGCGGCCTGGGCCATGGGCTCGGAGTGTGGCGTGGGCGACCTGGACGCGCTGATCAAGGCCAACTGGTTGTGCAACGACCTGGGTATGGATTCCATCAGCTTTGGGGCCAGCGTAGCCGCGGCCATGGAGTTATTCGAGAAGGGTGTGGTCAGCCAGGACGAAACCGAGATTCCGCTGGAGTTCGGCAGCGCGGAAGCCCTCGTCGCCATGGCCGAGAAGACCGCCTACCGGCAGGGCTTTGGTGATGCCGTGGCCGAAGGCTCCAAACGTATGACCGAGACGCTGGGCCGGCCAGAGTTCTTTATGGGCGTCCGCGGTCAGGAGTTTGCCGCGTATGAAGCCCGTGCCATTCAGGGTATGGGCTTGGGCTATGCGACCTCCAATCGCGGGGCGTGTCATTTGAAAGCTTATACAGTGGCGGCTGAAATTCTGGGTCTGCCGCGTCAGATGGACCCGCGCGCCACAGAAGAGAAGGCGGAGATTACCAAAATCTTCCAGGACGCCACCTCAACCGTTGACGCCACCGGCCTGTGCCAATTCCTCACTTTCGGTGTGGGTCTGGAAGAAATGCTGCCCCAACTGTCGGCCGCCACGGGCGTGCCGTATACGCTGGAAGAACTGGTCCAGATTGGGGAGCGTATCTGGAACCTGGAGCGGCTGTGGAACGAACGGGCAGGCTTCACCGGCAAGGACGACACCCTGCCCAAGCGAATTCTGGAAGAGCCCATCCCGTCCGGTCCGGCCAAGGGCGAGGTCAACCGACTGGGCGAGATGCTGCCCGAGTATTACGAACTGCGGGGCTGGGATAAGGACGGCATCATCTCCGAAGCAAAGAAGAAAGAGTTGGGGCTGGAGTAAACCCTCCTCCTCTCCCATCAGAACCGAGGTGATAAAACGCGAAGAGGCGACCGCAGAAAGAAGAGCCATGGCACACCACATCATTATCGGAGGGGGACCGGCCGGAGTGGCCGCAGCGGAAACGATCCGGGCAACCGCAGGCTCCGAAGCGCAGATTACGCTCATCTCCAACGAGCCGGTCTACTCGCGTATGGTCCTGCCCTACTACCTGGCGAACGACATTCCGGAGCGGCATGTGCTGACCGGAGACGCGGCCTATTTTGAACAGCACGGCATTACATCCGTGTCGGGCCAGGTCGAAAAAGTCGATGCTCAGGCGCATACGGTCACACTTGATGATGGCTCAAGCCACGCGTTTGATACCCTCCTCATCGCGACCGGTTCTTCGGCCCAGCGTCCGCCCATTGCCGGCATCGACCAGGAAGGCGTGTACACCTTCTGGACGCTCGAAGACGCCAAACAGGTCATGGCGAAAGCGCAGGAAACGCCCAGGGCGGTGCTCATTGGCGCCGGCTTTATCGGTTTTATCGTCTTGAACGCCATGGCCAAGCTGGGTTGGAATCTCTCGGTGGTCGAAACCGAAGCCCAGGTCTTGCCGCGTATGCTCGACGCCACCGGCGCGCAGGCGGTCGAAGGCTGGCTGACCAGTCAGAATGTAGCCGTTCATACCGGCGCGCAGGTCCAAAGCATTAGCCGTGAAGGCGAGGCACTCAGCCTGTCATTGAGCAACGGTGCCAGCCTGAATGCGGATATTGTCATTTTGGCCACAGGCATTCAGCCCAACCTGGGCTTTCTCAACGGTTCCGGCATCCACGTTGACGACGGCATTGTGGTTGACGACCGTATGCAGACCAATATTCCCGGCATCTATGCGGCCGGTGATGTTGCCGCCGGACCGGACCTGCTGAACGGCTCGCCCGCGGTGCATGCGATTCAGCCAACGGCCGTGGACCACGGTCGAATTGCCGGCGCCAACATGGCCGGCCAGGAGACGCACTATCCGGGTAGCCTGCTGCTTAACGTATTGGATGTCATCAATCTGCACTGTGCCAGCTTTGGTCAGTGGCAGACAGATGCAAATGAGTCGATCACCACCGTCTGGAACCCGACGCGCCCGATTTATCGTAAATACGTCTGGGACGGCGACCGCATGGTCGGGGCGCTGTTTGTCGGACCGATTGACGACGTCACCATGCTGAACGATGTCGGTATGGTCAAAGGACTCATTCAGACACAGCAGTCCCTGGGAAACTGGGCGGACTACGTCAAAGAGAACCCGACCGATGTGCGCCGCGCCTATGTCGCCACTGGGACCGCGCAGAAACTGGTCAGTCAAACCCTCTTGGGCGTACCCGCTACAGCGCGCGCCTACCGGGTAGACGGGAAGACACCCCCGACCTGGCAAAAAGGCGCGCACGGCCCGCTTATCGGCTCTCGCCCGGACGCGCTGGATACGCTTCCACGGACACCGACACCAGGTATTGATAAGGGCGAATAATCGATGCAGGTCAGTATCAAACTCTTTGCCAATCTTCGGAAAAAACTACCCAAAGGCTCTATGGGGAAGGCCACGCTTGATCTCGCAGATCAGGCAACGATCAATGATCTGATCCATCACCTCGACATTCCTCTCGACCTAGCCCAAATGGTCCTGGTTAACGGCGAGCAAACCCGGGAGTTCGATCAGGCGCTTACGGACGGAGACCAAGTCAGCATCTTCCCGCCGGTGGCCGGCGGGAGCGCGTGAGACGTCTGACGCGAAAAGGCGGTCAAACCGTTTCTCTAACCCGCCTTTTCATCGGTCGCCTTCCTTCAACCAGTAGCCCCCTCAGCGGGGGATAATCGGCAGCACCACATGCGAGGGATGCGCCTCATCATGAAAGATGTGCTGGAGGGCCGGTTCTAAGCGACTGGCCTCACCGCTGGCCTCGCCGGTTTGCGGATTACGGTCAAAACGCGGAAAGTTGGAGCTGGCAATTTCGAGCCGAATGCAGTGGCCGGCCTTGAAGACATTGCTGGTTGCCCACACGTCTATCGTAAACTCGTAGACCTCACCGGGCTGGAGGAGCGTGGCCTGGGCTTTCGAGGTCCGGTAGCGACCACGGATAATCCCATCGGTCAGATTCTGCGCGTATCCTTCAGGATGCACATCCACCAGCTTGGCCGTAAAGTCCGTATCAACTGCGCTCGTAGCCGCATACAGGGTTACCGTGACAGGCCCGGTGACCTCGACATCCTGCTCAAGGGCGGGGGTGGTATACACCAGAACGTCTTCCCGCTCTTCCACGGAACGTTGATCGAACGCCCCACCGGGAACGGCCGCTGGCCAACAGCATAACCCACCGCCTTTGGTTGGAACGGGGTGGCGCGGGTCAGAGACGAAGACGTCCGCCGGTTCGCTGCGTGGGCCCTCAGGGCTCAGGCTACCGTCACCGTGCAAGCCGTTCGCCTTGCCGGCGCTGTGCAAGTAGTATGGCGTATATTGTGTCCGAGCCAGCGGCCATTCATTCTCGTTCCGCCACACATTCTCGCCCATGACGAAAATACGCACCGGCGGCTCTTCCAACAGACCGTTCTGTTTGCCTTTGAGCCAGTAGTCAAACCAGCGCAGGTGCAGCCCGTCCAGGCCCGCTGCCAGTTGCGTCGTTGAGAGGCCGAAATTCGCCTCACCCACAACATTGTTCAGCGGTAGCGTATGGTGCCACGGACCGATAACGAGTTTTTGACCCTCGCGGGACTCCGGCGTAGCGCCGCGCTCACGCATACCCAGATAATTACGAATCGTGCCACCCAGGAAGATGTCGTACCAGCCGCCGACATTACAGGCCGGAACAGGAATCGTGTCATGCCGGTTTTCGATATTGAACTGTGCCCAATAGTCATCGTCGTCAGGGTGGGCCACCCAGTCGTAAAAATAGGACGCAGACTGATGAAAAAATGGAAAATCTTTGAGCGGCAGATGACGAAATGCCTCACACATATCGTCGATCCCGGACAGGAGCTGTCCGACATCATCCCCCAGTTCGGGCCGGTCTTTCGCCAAGCGCATGGCTGTATCGGGCGCCAGGCCGGTCATGGTCCAGCTTGCGTTAAACCCCAGCGCAAAGGCCCCACCCTGATACGTCCAGCCTTCGTGATAATCGGACGCCGTAATCAGCGGGAAGAGCGCTTTCAAATGGGGCGGCCGGCTCAGCGCGGCCAACCATTGGGTAGCCCCAACGTAGGACGCGCCATACATGCCCACATTACCGTCTGACCACGGCTGCACGCCGCACCATTCAACCGTGTCATAGCCGTCGGCTATATCGTCGCGAAAAGTGTAAAACTCTCCGTCCGAGGCGTAGCGTCCACGCGAGTCCTGGATGACAACGGCATAACCCTCACTGGCGGTCCGGATAACGTCAAGCATCAGCATGGCAATCGTCGTCAGCCCTTTGTCGTACGGGGTCCGCTGCAAGATAACCGGATGCCTGCCCGTTGCCGGACGATAGACATCGGCGCGCAGCAACGTGCCGTCCCGCATGGGGACGGCCACATCTCTTTCAACCGTCAGAGTGGATTCGCTCATACTCGCCTCCTTAATTCCCCGACACGCAATCGACCTGCCCGAACAGTGTTGTCAGCCGCTCACAGTCTGCCAACGGCAGCGGTTCTTTGAGCAGCGCGGTAATATTCTCTTTGAGATGCTCGACACTACCGGTGCCAGTCAGGACGCTGTCCAGCCCAGGCTCATACCGGCAGTAGCGATAGGCCGCCGCGGGAAGAGTCTCGGCTTTCCCCGTGTCAGTCAGAAAGCCGAGCACGTCCGGGGCCTCACACAGGGCGGGATCGATTTGGTTTTTATCTCTGAGTTCGGCCAGAATTTTTTTCAGATGGGCCGGACGGCTGAGCGCGTTCCGCACGGCGAACATGCCCATGGTTCCAATGTTCTTGGCCTGGGTGTGCGGGAACACCCGTTGACGGGCGGATTGGTTAAGCAGATTGAAGCCGACCATCACCACGTCCCAGCAGTCGTCTTCCAGAGCCCGCTTGAGCATGGCGTGCTGCGGGTCGGGAATAAACGCCTCGGTCACGCCAAGAAAGCGAACCTTGCCCTCCTCGCGCAACCGGCCCAGCACGGGAGCAAGCGTGTCGTACGCATACTGGTACTGCTTGGGCCGCACCCCGTGGAGATAGAACACGTCCACATAGTCGGTCTGTAGACGTTTGAGGCTGTGTTCCACACCACGCCGCAGCTCTCCGCTTGGGTCGTTACCCTCAGGGTCCGGACACAGCTTTTTGGTGGAAATCACCACTTGGTCGCGACCAACGTCCTGTGTCGCCTTGCCGACAATGCGCTCCGTCCCATACGCCTCAGCGGTATCGATGAGGTTGATGCCTAAATCTAACGCCTGCCGAACAACACTGATGGATTCCTGTTCGGTTTTGCCCGTTTTCTGCCCCAGTCGGCTGTGGCCGCCGCACCCAAGGCCGGCCACGCTGACCTTGAGGCCGGTCCGTCCGAGGGTCGTGTATTGCATATATTCCCCGTGCAGTGAGGCCATACGGCCCGAAGTCTGGTATCCTCAAACCATATGCCCCTTCCCCTCTTTTCTGCAAGCTATTCAATCCAGACATTCAACAGCGGGAAAAGAGCGCCTTGCTTTTCATACGGTCTGGCGTTATGGCCAGAGAGAAGGTTTACACACTCATCACAGGAGGGAACACACCATGGCGAACAAAGATTTTGAGGTTAAGCAAATCCTCAAGGCATATCGGCAGGGGCTGATCTCGGACGAACTCTTTGCCGAACAGATGCAGGAAATCGGAGGGAACGGCGCATCCGGCGGGCTTGATGTCGCCAACGTCTTTGACCACCGGGGGAGTGAGGTTGCCAAGCTCCAGGAGACCGATTTGAGCCAGACGGTCGCCTTCACCCTGCCGGCCGGCTATAGCAACGACGAAGAGAATACCCACAAGGGCGACCAGATTATTTATGTCGTCGAAGGCTGTGCCACCGCCAGAGTGTCCGGCAAAGAGCAGGACATCAAGGCCGGCGATGTGCTGATGATTCCGGCCGGCGCGCCGCATACGCTTCGGACCGGAAACGAATCGTTCTTTGGCTTTACGATCCTGGCACCGCCGGAACTGTAGCAACACGTCCCGGTTCAGACGGCCTCTTCGACAATGCCAATGCAGGGGCGCAGCCTGCTGCGCCCCTATGCCAACGCCCGGATCACCGCATCCGACGTACACACGGTCGTGAGCCCTCCTAGTGCCGCGCCTAAAATGACCCCATGGGCCTCCTCGGTCGTGGCAGCACAGCAATCTTCAGGAATGAAGATATGATAGCCACGGTCAGTGCCGTCCCGCGCCGTGCCTTCGACAACGCCATCTGTGGCTATACCGGTCAGCACCAAGTGAGTGCGCCCCTGGGAATTAAGAATGGCTTCCAAAGGACTGGCGTAAAAGGAACTCACTCGTGTTTTGGTAATCACCAGGTCTTCCGGTTCGGGGGTGAGGTCGGCATGGATCTCAGCTCCCCACGTCCCGTCCTGCAAGGCTTCCATTTGCTTGATCACCTGAAAGACCTTCACGTGCTCCAGTAAGTCGGAGTAATCCGGCCGGTAGGCATGTCGCACATGGATGATCGGCACGTGAGCCGTCCTGCCCGCGGCAGCCAGGGCGCTGATATTACCCAGGATGTTCTTTTCCTTAATGAGCCTGGGCATGGCCCCGCCAGTCAGGTGCCCGCCAAATTTCCCGTCTTCATGCACAATATCGTTCTGGCAGTCCATCACCAGAATGGCGGTTTTCTCTTTTGGTAACGTGAACTCACTCATGCGACTCTCCTCCTTTTTGCGTCCTATAGTATATCCGGCGTACTCACTTTCACCTCATATCAATATCACATCATTTCAGATTGACAGACCAGGACATCCTCTATCTAATCGCGGCTGATGAGAGAGCCAGATTCCTTAGACGACCCCGATAACGAGGGCGCGGACCGCGGCGAAGGTGTTTTTTATGGCTGGCTGATTGTCGGCGTCCTGTTCTTTATCTCCATCATCGACGGGGGGTTCACCTATACCTTCTCAACGTTTCTGAAGCCGCTCACCCAGGAATTCGGCTGGTCGCGGGCCGAGACCGCCACGGCGTTCTCCCTGTATTTGCTGGTTGCCGGTCTGGTTCTGCCCGCCTGGGGATGGCTTATTGACCATGTTGGTGCCCGCTGGGTCTTTCTGCTGAGTGCCCTGATTGACGGCGTCGCTCTGCTCCTGCTCAGTGCCGTCAGCAGCCTGCCCGGCTTCTACGCCCTCTACCTGTTTTTGGGCGTCGGGCTGGCGGGCATCGGACCCATGCCCGTGGGGAAGGTCATTACCCAGTGGTTTGTGGACAAACGGGGGCTGGCGATGGGTATCGCCCTGGTCGGCGCGAGTGGCGGGGGGCTGGTGCTCGTCCCGCTGTGCGGTTTTCTGATCGCCGAGTTCAGCTGGCGGGTGGGCTATCAGGTCCTGGCCGGTCTGTCCCTCTTCGGCATGCTGCCCCTGGTCTGGTTCTTTGTCGTCAACACCCCACAGGAAAAGGGCCTCAAACCCTTGGGGCAGGATTATTCGAAAGTGCGTCACACGCTGCTGGGACCCGAGCCGGAGCAGGACGTGCGGGACTGGACCCTCAGGCAGGCGCTGTCCACATCAACCTTTTGGCGCTTAGGGGCCGCATTCTGTCTGGGGTTGATGGCGGGGGGAGCGGTGCATGCCCACCAGGTCGCGTTCTTTCAGGACGCCGGGTATAGCCTCGAGTTAGCTTCAACGATTACCGGCATCTCTTTGGGCATGAGCATGGCCGGGCGGTTTCTGGCAGGCTGGGTCAGCGAACACATCCGCCACCCCCACGCCATCCTGGCCGGGTGTCTGTGCATGCAGGCGGCCGGCATCGGAGTGTTACTCTTTCTGGAAAGTCTCGGGTTTTGGGCGCTCACGCTGTTCGTGTCGCTCTTCGGACTCGGCTATGGCGGCATGATTGTGCTGTGGCCCTTGATCGTCGGACACGATTTCGGCCGACAGGCTTTTGGAGCCATTGCCGGTGTGCTGGGGACGTTGGGACTGAGTATCGGCGGCGCGCTGGGTCCCGTCATTGCTGGCGTATTGTACGATAACACCGGCAGTTATGACTGGGCGTTTCTGTCTTGCGTCGGCGCATTTTTGGTGGGCGCAGGAGCCGCGATCATAGCGCCGGAGCCACAGGCGGTGTAGAGCGGTTTGCGGTTGTGTAGGGCTCCAGACAAGAGGCACCCTCATCCGAGCCCTTGTCTGTTGACGTAGTAGGGGGAGGGAGAAGGTCAAGAATCAGAACTTGCAGTTAGGTTGTAACACCAAGATACACATACAGGATTGACGCGGCAAAGCTTGAAACGCTGCGGACGGCATGAAGTCTGCCCCACTTCTCAAGCAGCGCTTGGGTTTCTTCTGAGGTGCGGTCGCACTCTGGGTCAAGCAATCGCTTGTTCGTCGGCATGATGCCTAAGAAAGTGAAGGGCACGACGCTGAAGATGAGGCAAGCCCCCACGAATCATAGCCCCACCCCTCCGTTTATCGCTACCGCAACGCCTGCCAGTGTGGCGAGAAGCGCGAGAGAAGCCTGCATAGCTGCGGCGCGCTTGTAGCTCGGTCCAAAAACAGTAGCGGCGAGTTCCGTTCCACATGCGAGGCGGGCCGGATGCTCCACCACAGTACCGTAAATCGCCGCACCAGCAAAAATCGAGCATGCAAGGATGGCGATAACTTCTAGAATTTCCATACTCGTCTCGCAAAACGGCCTCCCGGTCCTGTCAGATTTTAACCGGCGGCCCGCGGCCCCCGCAGCAACCGACCGGGCAACGCGCCCGTGTGTTCGTTGTGACGCAAGACGGTCTCGCCGTTCACGACTGTGGCCAGAAAGCCGTTCGCCTGTTGCTTGAGTCGCCGCGCGCCCGCCGGCAGATCATAGACGACTTCCGGCAACTGCGGCGCCACGGTCCGGGGATCAAAGATCACCACATCGGCGTTCCAGCCCTCACGCAGCAATCCTCGCCCTCTCAGGCCCCAGTGAGAGGCCGGAACGAAACTCAACTGTCGTACGGCCTCTTCCAACGTCAGCGCCCGCTTCTCCCGAACCCAATGACCGAGGACGTGGGTTTGGAGCGACGAGTCCATGATCTGGGAGACATGCGCACCGGAGTCGGAGAAAGTGATGACCGAACGCGGGTGCCGCATCATCTCCAGCACATGATCTTGATTGTGGTTGACGAGCGGTTGCAGGAAAAACTGTTTCAGGTCTTTCTCCAAGGCCAGATCAATAAACACTTCGACCGGGTCTTGATTACGCTCATCAGCAATCTCGGCGACTGAACGATACGGTGGAGTGGCAGAGTCCATGACAAACAGCCACTTGAAATTCGCCGCGCGCGGCTCCGCGCCAACCCCCTTGTTCTGACCGCGCGGCCGTTGGCGGACGGCTTCAACCAGATTCTGACGTGTTTCCGGGTTACGCAGCGCGGCTTCTTGGGCGGCTAATGGGCGTTTTCTGATATCCCTCCACACGGGCAAGGTATCGAACGGCGTGGCCGTCTCGAATGACAGCACGACGTTCAGCGGGCGACTATGCACCTGAATGAACATCCGCCCGCCCGCCTCGGCGGTTTCATCGGCCAGGGCAAAGAACGGCTGCCACATATCTGGCGCCTGGCGGCTGCTGAACATGCCAAACGTGACCGGCACGCCGGTATCAACGGCGAGCGCTTTCAGTCGGCCAAGATACTCATCAATCCGTTCAGGATCGAACCGGGCATCTTCGTTGGCAATTTCAAACACACCGGCATTCATCTCACCCATGACGCCAACCAATTGGCGTACTTCCTCCCAAGTCGCCAGTCGGCTGGCGACCGGCTGACCGTCCGGCGTCTGATGGTTGTGGGTGCGTGAGGTGCTCAGTCCAATCGCGCCCGCCTGAATCGCGGCCCGCACTTCGCGCTGCATGGCTTCCAGATCCGCCGGGCTCGCTTCTTGCGTAAATGCGCGCTCCCCCATGACATGGGTGCGCAGCGCAGAGTGCCCGATATAGGCGGCATAGTTGATCCCCTTCGGGAGCGCGTCAACCGCATCCAGGTACTCCGGGTAGGTTGTCCAGCTCCACGGAATACCTGCTTCCATTGCTTCCGGGGCGATATCTTCTGCCCGTTCAAGATTGCGCATCACCAGCAGTTTGTCTTTCTCCGCACACGGAGCGAGAGAAAAACCGCAATTCCCCATCACCACACTGGTGATACCATGCCAGCAGGAACACGTCCCCAGAGGGTCCCAGAACACCTGGGCATCCATGTGGGTGTGCGCATCGACAAACCCTGGGGCGACCACATGCCCCTCAGCATCAATCACTTCTTGCGCACTTGCGCGGATTCTACCGATAGCCGCGATTTTCCCGTGGCTGATACCGACGTCAGCCTGAAAACGAGGGAGTCCTGAACCGTCGATAACCGTACCGTTTTTCAGAATCAGATCGTATTGCATGCCCCCTCATATAGACGATGCGTGAAACCGAAAGCAAGGCATAGCAACCGAGTCGAATCTAACGTAGAGTATGGACAATGAAGAGCAGTCAGTAAGGAGGGAAAGCTCATGTCAGAGTATACACTCATTTCAGCAGACTCACATTTTGTTGAGCCGCCCAGCATGTGGGCCGAGCGGATAGATAAGAAGTTTCGCGACCGCGCTCCTCGCACCGTCAAGGGTCTGAACGGTCGCGCCGGGGAGTGGTTCGTGTGTGAGAATATCACCCCCATGTCCGTCGCCGGCTTCTTTGGCGCGGGCGTACCGTCGCCGGAGCTGCCCGAGCACAACAAAAAGGGCTTTGATGAAGCGCCCAAAAGTGTCTGGGACCCCGCCTATCGGATCGCGGACCAGGATCGTGACGGCGTCCGGGCAGAGGTTATCTATACTTCCATGGGGATGCCGCTGTTCGGCTTGGACGACGCGGAATTACGCTATTCCTGCTTTCGTGCCTTTAACGACTGGGCTACCGAGTATTGCAGTTACGATCCAAAACGCCTTGTCCCGCTGGGTTTGATCACCCTGGAAGACATTCCGTTGGCCGTGGACGAACTGCAACGCATTGCCAAACAGGGCATGCGGGGGGCAATGATTTGGGCTGAACCGCCTGACGACCGGCCCTATAGTCATCCCGACTATGAGCCGTTTTGGGCCGCCGCTCAGGACCTGAATATGCCGCTCTCCCTCCACATCCTTACCGCCCGGAGTGGCACGGGCGCAAACCAGGCCAGCGGCAAGGGTTTCCTGCTGTCTCTGGCGACTCTCCATCACCAGATCGAGCGTTCGATTTCCGAACTGGTCTATGGAGGCGTGCTGGAGAAGTTTCCCGGCCTGAAAATCGTCTCTGCGGAAAACGATGTCGGCTGGATGGCCTATCTCATGTACCGGCTCGACATCGTGCAACGCCGCTTGGGCGCACTCGGCAATATGGACCTGCCGAAGCGCGCTAGCGACTATGTCAAGCGTCAGGTGTACGCGACCTTTATCGCCGACCCGGTGTTCGTGGACTCGCTCCATCGCTACGGCCCGGACAACACCATGTGGTCATCCGACTACCCGCATACTGCGGCAACCTTTCCGCGCTCGCGGGAGATCGTCAACAAGCGGCTGGGCATGCTGCCCGACGAGGAACTGCGGAAGATCGTCCACGATACCGCCGCTCGCGTGTACGGCCTGGACTAAAGCAGAACCGTTATTGAGACCTACCATAGATAGACAAGGCCGAGGGCACGCTCTCGGCCTTGCTATAGAAAGAGAATGCCATGAAACTCTCACAGCCCCGCATCACCCCACTCACAGCAGACGAATGGACGGACGAACAACGCGCTTCCCTGGAGTCCCGCTCCCGTGAAGGCCGGGTGTATAACGTTGTTGGTACGTTAGCTCGACATTGGGAAGCCGCGAAGAAATTCCAGGTCTGGGCCTACCACATCATGGGCGAGACCTCGACGCTGGTCCCCAGAGAGCGCGAGTTATTGATATTGCGTATCGGCTGGCTGTGTCAGGCCGAATATGAGTGGGGGCAGCACGTGATTTTCGGCAGAGAAGCCGGGCTGACGGATGAAGAAATCGCACGGATTAAAGAGGGCCCGGACGCGGACGGCTGGGACCCGTTTGATGCCACCCTACTACGCGCCGCAGACGAACTGCATGCGGACGCGTTTATCAGTGACGAAACCTGGGCGGCCCTGAGCGAGCGCTATACGACCCAGCAGCTCATGGACGTGGTCTTCACCGTCGGCCAGTACAATATGGTGTCCATGGCCCTCAACTCCTTCGGCGTCCAACTGGACAACGGCGTAGCTGGCTTCTAACGCTGTTCAGACGCTTCGAATAAGCGATCTTCCCCCGGATGGCCCGGACAGCGATCAATACCCATGATTTCCTTGCTCTAGACCTGGAAGTCGGACGGCACGACAATCGCATCCATGCCTTTGGTGCTGTGCGGTCGCGGAGCGGCAAGGCTCGAACATTTCGTGGGGGACACCTAGACAAAGCCCTGGAAAACCTGGACGCATTCGCTAGGGGCGCAGATTACCTGCTGGGCCATAATCTGATCGCGTTCGACCTGCCCCATCTGAGTGCGGCAAAACCCGACCTGCGGCTGCTGCGCCTGCCTGTGGTGGATACTTTACAGATCAATCCCTTGGCCTTCCCCCGCCATCCTTATCACCATTTGGTCAAGCATTATCAAGACGGACAGCTTAAACGTGGACGAGTCAATGACCCAGAACTGGACGCTCGCCTCTCCCTAGACGTTTTCAGCGACCAGCGAAAAGCGCTGAGTGAAACAGACTCCAACTTGCTGACCGCCTGGCACTGGTTGACCGGCACGGACGACACCGGGGCCGGCTTTGATGCTTTTTTTACGGTCATACGAGGGGCAGCCCGACCGTCCCATATCGATGCCTATAGGGCGATCCGTGACCGGCTTGCGGGCACGACCTGTCTCACCCATAGCCGTGCGGTACTGCAAGAAGTCCTGGCTGATACGGCCGGCAACGGCTGGGGACTAGCCTATGCGCTAGCCTGGCTGTCGGTGGCCGGCGGGAACTCAGTTATGCCACCCTGGGTACGGCATCAGTTCCCCGAGGCCGGGGTACTGGTACGCCGGTTGCGCGACACGGACTGTACCAGTCCAGTCTGCGAGTGGTGTCGGGAACGGCACGACTCCCGCAAGGAACTGACCCGCTGGTTCGGGTTTGTGGACTTTCGTCTAGAACCCAGCGACGAAGACGGTCGGCCCATGCAACAGGCCATTGTCGAGGCGATCATGGCTGGACAACACGTACTGGGTATTTTGCCAACCGGCACCGGCAAGTCGCTGTGCTATCAGATCCCGGCCCTGTCCCGGTACGACAAGACTGGCGCGTTAACCGTAGTCATCTCGCCGCTGGTGGCGCTCATGGCCGACCAAGTCGCCGGGTTGGAAGCCCACGGCGTCGTATCCAGTGTGACCATTAACGGCATGTTGTCCATGCCCGAGCGCTCCGCGGCCCTGGAACGGGTGCGCCTTGGCGATGCCAGCATTCTCATTGTTTCACCCGAACAACTACGCAGCCGAGCCGTGCGCCGAGTTCTTGACCAGCGCGAGATCGGCACCTGGGTATTGGACGAGGCGCATTGCCTGTCACGCTGGGGCCATGACTTCCGTCCCGATTACCGTTACGTGGCTCGCTTTATCCGCGAGCAGGCCCCCGATGGACAGATAGTCTGCCTGACGGCAACGGCCAAGCCCGATGTGCGGGAAGATATCCGTACCCACTTCCGTGACAAGCTCGATATTGACCTCACCGTCTTTGACGGCGGCGCTCAACGCACCAATCTGGAATTTGTGGTTGTGCCAACGACGGGCGGTGAGAAATTTGCCCATATCCACCAAATCCTGACCACGGACCTGCCGTCAAGTACACTTGGCGGCGCCATCGTCTACTGTGCGACACGCCCCCAGACCGAGAATATCGCTCAGTATCTCTGCGCCAAGAATGTTGACGCAGTACACTTCCACGCCGGCCTGTCGCCGGAGACCAAGAAGAATGTTCAGCAGCGGTTCACCTGCGGCGATATCCGGGTGATCGTTGCCACCAACGCCTTCGGTATGGGTATCGACAAACCGGATGTGCGATTAGTCATTCACGCCGATATTCCCGGTTCGCTGGAAAACTATGTGCAGGAAGCGGGTCGGGCCGGACGCGACCGAGAAGGGGCACGTTGCGTGCTGCTCTACACGGCGGACGACATCGAACGACAGTTTGGCATGTCGGCCCGCTCTCGGCTGACCCGACAGGAAATCCAGGCCATCCTCAAGGCCCTGCGCAACCTGGATCGCAAGAAACGCTTAGAGGGTCAGATCGTTGCCACCACAGGAGAGATTCTCGGCGAGGACGAGGAGGCTGAATTCGAGCACGACTCCGCGACCGACGATACGCGCGTGCGAACCGCCGTCTCTTGGTTAGAGGAGGCCGAATTATTGACCCGAGGGGAAAACCGCGTCCAGGTATTTCCGTCCTCCCTGCGAGTCGGCTCAATAGAAGAGGCCCGAGCAAAACTGGCTAAGACCACTGTTACGGCCGACTATCGCAAGCGGCTGTTGGCCATTACCGAGAATTTGATTGATGCCGATCCCGACGAAGGCATCTCTACCGACGAGTTGATGACCGTCTCCGGACTGCCCGCGGAGCAGGTACGCCGTGCCCTGCACGACCTGGAGCGGCTGGGGATCGCCAACAACGACACCGCTCTGACGGCATTTGTCCACGCCGGGGTCCAGCACGCCTCGCCAAAGCGTTTTGACGAAGCCGTGGACCTAGAGCGCGCCCTCATCGCGGCCCTGCAAGAAAATGCCCCGGACATGGGAAAGGATGATACCTCAACGCTGCACGTGCGCCTCGCCACCCAACGGCTCAAGGACGCCGGCCATGCATCCGCCCTGCCGGAACGCGTGGTGCGTGTTCTGCGCGGTCTTGCCCTGGACGGACGTGGCGAGGAAGGTGGAAAGGGCAGCCTGGGTGTACGCGAGTTCGGTCGAGAGGCTGTACAGATTACGCTTCAGCGCGAGTGGGCTGCGCTGATAGAGACCGCGGAGCGACGCCGGGCCGCAGCTCGGGTTCTATTGGACCACCTGCTCGGCAGCCTACCCACAGGGAGTCGGGGCACGGACCTGCTGGTCGAAACAACACTCGGCAAGCTTTTGAGCGCGATTCGATCCGACCTGGAGCTCAAAACCACGGTCAGGAACCCCGAACGGCTGTTGGACCGTGCCCTGCTGTGGCTGCACGAACAAGAAATCATCCGCCTCAATAAGGGACTGGCCGTCTTCCGTCCGGCCATGTCCATCCGTCTGAGTCGGGAACAGCGCCGCTTCACCAACGCCGATTTCACACCCCTCAAGCTCCATTACCAGGACCAGGTGCTCCAGATTCACGTCATGGCGGAATATGTCCAGCGAGGCTTGCGGGCCATGACCGACGCGCAGGCTCTCGTCATGGACTATTTCGGTCTGAAGCAGCAGGACTTTCTGCGCCGCTGGCTGCCCAATCGTGACAAGGAGATTGCGCGTCAGACCACACTGGAATCGTGGCAGGCCATTGTGGAAAACCTGAGAAATCCTGTCCAGCAGCGCATCGTCGCTGACGACCGGGAGCAGACCAACGTCCTGGTGCTGGCCGGTCCCGGCTCCGGCAAGACACGGGTCCTGGTTCATCGGATTGCTTATTTACTGCGCGTACGGCGCGAAAACCAGCGCGGCATTCTGGCCCTTGCCTATAATCGTCATGCCGCAGTAGAGATTCGCCGCCGTCTGGCCGACCTGCTCGGCAACGACGCCCATGGCATAACCGTGCTCACCTGCCACGGCTTTGCCATGCGGTTGGTGGGCGCCAGCTTCAGCGGCCGCGCGGGACAGATGAACAACGACGCCTTCCAGGAGGTACTCCGGCAGGCGGTGGCCCTGCTGCGGGGTGAGGGGCTGCCGGCGGACGACGCCGATGAGCAACGGGCGCGGCTACTGGCCGGGTTTCGCTGGATACTCGTGGACGAATACCAGGACATCGGTCTGGAACAGTACGAGTTGATCTCGGCCCTGGCCGGCCGCACCCTAGCCGACGAGGACGAGAAACTCAGCCTGTTTGCCGTGGGCGACGACGACCAGAACATCTATGCTTTCGGCGGCGCGTCGGTCGAGTTTATCAAGCGTTTCGAGGCGGACTATCGGGCCAGACCGGCTTTCCTGACGGACAATTACCGCTCCACGGCCCATATCATTGCTGCGGCCAACGCGGTGATTGCGCCGGCCGGCCGGCGCATGAAATCCGACCATCCCATCCGTATCGACCGGGCGCGCACCGAGCAGCCGCCCGGCGGAATCTGGGAAGGGTTGGATACCGTGACACGCGGACGGGTACAGATTCTCCCCATACGGCGTAACCCGATCTCACAGGCCCAGACGGCAATAGCTGAGTTGCAGCGGCTGTCCGCTCTAGTACCAGACTGGGACTGGTCCGGCTGCGCGATCATTGCCCGCGAGTGGCGCTACCTGGAGCCGGTGCGGGCCTGCTGCGAAGTCTACGGTATTCCGGTCCAGATGGGCAACGAGGAAATCCCTGGGTTTTGGCGGCTGCGAGAGACCCAGGCATTGCTTGCTTGGCTCCGTCGATGCAAAACCGACCTCGTTGACAGTACCGTCCTCAGCGCTTGGCTGGACACCCAAGTCTCCGGCCCCTGGATCGAACTGCTACGAGAAGCCGTAGACGAATATGCTTTAGAAACCGGCGGGACGGAAACCCCGCTGGATCACTTCATCGAGTGGCTGGCAGAGTGGGGACGAGACGTGCGCCGCCGACAGCGCGGCCTGCTGCTGCTAACCGCGCACCGCGCCAAAGGACTGGAGTTCGACCACGTGGTCGTTTTGGACGGCGGCTGGAACAGCCTCAGCCGAGGCGAAGATCCAGACGCACCCCGCCGCCTCTACTACGTGGCCATGACTCGTGCCCGGCAGACCTTGACGCTGACGTGCTTTGACGAATCTCATCCGTTCCAAGCGGCCCTGCACAATCATCCTTCGGTCCTGCACCGCCCCCCGGTCGCAGTACCGCCTCCCACCCCGGAGATGACCACCCGCTATCAGCGGCTCAGCCTGCGCGATGTCGATCTGAGCTTCGCAGGGCGCTACCGGACCAACGACCCAGTGCATCGTACCATCACCGCTCTCTCGCCCGGCGGCCCGCTCCGAGTCCGTACCACGCCGCAGCAGCCGTGGACCTTGCAGGATCGCACCGGCAACGTGGTAGGGCGCCTCGCCAAAGGCTATAACCCCCCGACTGCAATGCGCTTGCAGTCGGCCACGGTCTTTGCTGTTGTTACGCGAAGTCGGACCGACTCGGAGCCACAGTACCAGAACGCTCTCAAATGCGAGGAGTGGGAAGTAGTGGTGCCTGAACTGGTGTTTCAACACGCGGGCTGACCTGCTGCATTGTTTCGTTATGAGCAGGGTAGAGGACGTTGGTATCCAACATCCAGACGGAGACCTCAGCCACGCCGCACTCTTTATTTCCGTGCCTGCCGCACGGCTTTGGTCTCTCGCTCTACGTCCGCGGGCATGACAACCTCCGCGCCGTTTTGGGAGGCTCGTATCCGTATTTCGTACATCGCCCAGCGGGCGCGAGCAAACAGACCGCGGATCCTCTCAGCCTTCATCGACATACGCCCGTAACGCCGGTAGCACCTGCTCGCCTAACAAGCGCAGGCCCTGTGCGGTTGTGAGACCGTGGGGGGTGCCAAACTCGACCCGGCGGGCGCCCGCCTCGAACAGGGCTGCGGCTTGGCTGGCTACCTGGTCTGGCGTTCCGGCAAAAGCCAGACGCTGGAGTAAATCGTCAGAAATATAGCTTCCGGCCCGCTCAAAATCGTAGGCGTCGGTCGCCTCCTTGAGGCGGGCCAATAACTCTGGCTCAATGGTCAGGCTGTGGTCCAGCGTGGCGATAATCGGTAGATAGAGCGCGGCTTCTCGTCGAGCGAGATCCCGAGCGGCCTTCCCATCCGTGTCAACCACCGTGACCGCGCCGACCACGAGGTCAATTTCGTTAGCTTGTCGTCGGGCCTGCGCGGCGCTCTCGGCTATAGCGGCATGCATCTGAGACACTGCGGTCGGATTCGCTGTTCCGCCGAGTTTGACCTCCTCAATCTCTTCAATACACGTCGCAAGCGTTTTCGGTCCCCACGTCCCCAACAGAAAAGGTAGCTCTGGCCGATGTATCTTCCAGCGCAGAGCCGCGCCGCCTGCTAAGGAAAACACCTCTCCCCGGTAGGGTTCGGTCGATTGGCTGAGCAGATGCCGAATACAACCAAACGCCTCACGGAGTGCAGCGATGGGTCGCTGAGGATGCAGACCGACAAAATCCAGCCATCCTCCACGCGCCAAGCCCAAGTACGCCCGCCCGCGTGAGGCTTCATCCAGAAGCGCGATATTGCCGGCGATATTGATGGGGTGACAGGTAAACGGATTGACCGCCGCGGGACCGATACGGACACGGGTCGTGTGGCGCGCGATTTCCAGCAACGGTAGCCAGGCGGGCTGATACAGCATGTCATTATAGACGCTCACGCCAGCAAAGCCGTAGTCTTCAACGGTTTGCGCCAGCGGCCCGTAGGCTGAAACAGGCTTATCCGTCTGAAAGGCAACACTGACTGAACGGGTCATCACGAGGTTATGACGCAGCGGCCAGTGACATGGCCGCTGCCAGAGATGACATCACTGTCCTCTACGCACCGGGTGCAAAGGCTTCGACCGCGCGCATATCGGGCAGGGATTCGTCGTCTACCTTGACCGGCAAAAAGCAGACATGCGTGGCACCGGCTTTGAGGTGGGCGTCGATACGGTCCTGAATCTGCTCTTCACTGCCCCAGGCAACAATGGCATCCACCAGGGCATCGCTGCACCCGTCTTCAAAGTCCGCGTCCTTCCAACCCAGATTTTTCAGGTTGTTGGTGTAATTGGGCAGGCGGGGAACATAGGTCTTCATATACTGCCGCGCGGCGGCACGGGCCTTGGTGGCATCCTTTTCAAGGATGACGGCTTGGGCGGCGCAGATCCAGGCATCGGGACCGATCTGCTCACGCACCTTGGCCGTATGTTCCGGCGGCACGAAATAGGTATGCGTACCCTGGGCCTGTTCGGCGGACAGGGCCAGCATCTTGGGGTGCAGGGCGGCGATTACGATGGGAGCCGGCTCTTTGGGTTTCGGCGCTTGGTAGAAGACATCCTTCAGCTTCGGCAGATACTCCTTCATATAGCTGTACGGCTTGTTGTAGTCGTGGCCACGCAGATTGGACACGATCGGCTTGTGACTGACGCCGATGCCGAGCACGAACCGCCCGCCCGACAACTCAGCCACCGTGTTGGTTGCCGTGGCCATGGTATAGGCGTCCCGCGCCCAGATATTGGCAATTCCAGTGGCGATGGACAACTGCTCGGTATTGCTCAGCAGATAGGCCGCATGGGCAAACGGTTCGCGCCCGACCGCCTCGGGTATCCACAAGGTCTTATAGCCGGACTTCTCAACGGTCCGGGCGAATTGGGCACTCTCAGGAGCCGTCATTCCATCCAGAAAAAACCAGACACCCACCTTACCGATATCCATAGAAAACCTCCTCATTCAGTAGTCTCATCGTTGGTGACGAACCCGCACCATATGCCGCGTATTATTGGGCTGTCAATCTTGGGCCGGGGTTGAGGGCCGCGCTCCCTCGCCAAGACGGACAAGGATGTGGTATAGCGGCTTTCGAGAAAGGACCGATTCCCATGTCCCTGACATTTCGCAAACTTCACCCCCATTTCGCAGCCGAGGTCAGCCCCATTGATCTCCGCCAGGTGACTGACCCCGAGGCGCTGCTGGAGATTCGCACCGGCATAGACGAGTACGCCCTGCTCGTCTTCCGTAACCAGCACTTCACGGACGAGGAGCACTTGACCTTTGCCCAACGCCTGGACGGCCAGTTGCACACCAAGACCGGCATCAGCGCCCTCCAGAAAAGCCGACTGGGCAACGAGGCATTAGCCGATGTCTCCAACCTCAACGCGAACGGAGAAGTCTACCAGGCCGATGACCGCAAGCGCATGTACGGCCTGGGCAATCGGCTGTGGCACACGGACGCGTCCTTCCAGGACCCGCCCGGACGCTACTCCATGCTTTTTGCCCGAGTCGTCCCACCCGTCAGCGCAGACACGGAATATGCCGATATGCGGGCGGCCTATGACCGCTTATCGGACGAGATGAAAGCCCGGCTTGAGGGGCTGCACGTGCATCACTCCATCGCTCACTCGCGCCACATCCTGGGTTTCGAGTTCTCTCAGACAGAACAGGAAATTCTCAAGGGCGCAGTCCACCCCCTGATCCGTACCCTGCCACGGACAGGCCGCAAGTCGCTCTACATCGCGGCGCATGCTTCCAAAATCATTGACTGGCCGATCCCCGAGGGACGCCTGCTGCTGCTCGAACTGATTGAGCACGCCACCCGACCGGAGTGTGTCTACCGGCACTCCTGGCAAGTCGGGGACCTCGTGATTTATGACAACCGGGCGACCATGCATCGCGCCCGGCCGTATGCAGACACGACATACCGCCGTGAGCTGCGACGGGTGACTTCGTTGGACGTCGAGTACGATATCGAGCAGGCGGGCGCGGCACCTCATTAAGACGGAGAGTAAGGAGAGAGGAAAGGAGACTTACCCATGGCAAATGTCCAAACCGTACTCGGCGACCGCTCCACCGATGACCTGGGATTCACCCTGATCCACGAGCATTTAACGGTCGGTTTCCCTGGCTATGAATGGGACAACACCAGTTTTGATCGTAAAAAAGAAATCGCCGGCGCCGTTGAAAAGCTCAAAGAGATTAAAGAGCTTGGTGTCACCTCGTTTGTTGACCCCTGTCCGATGGAATTGGGTCGCGACCCGGAATTTGCCGCGGAATGCGCGGACAAATCCGGCCTGAATGTCGTGGTCGCCACCGGCCTGTACAACGAAGCGCTCGGTATTCCGCCCCACTTCCGGAGTCTGCCCGCAGACGATATCGCCGAAATCTATGTGCGGGAGATTGCAGACGGCATTGACAAGACGGGCATCAAAGCCGGCCTCATCAAAACCGCGACCGGTGGGATTCCGGGCATGACCGAGACCGCCAAAACGATCGGCACGCACGAAGAAACCTGTTTGCGTGCGGCCGCCCGCGCCCACAAGGCGACGGGTGTTCCCATCCTGTGTCACAATGACGAGTTGGGCCCATTTGGCCGCGAGACCCTGGACGTGTTTGAAGATGAAGGCGTGGATTTCAATCGGGTGCTCATCGGCCATGCCTGTGGTGTGGGAGATATGCGTTATTATTTTGACGTTTTAGACCGCGGTGCGTGGATCGGTTTTGACCGCTTCGGCATTGACGTCATTGCTCCGGATAAAATGCGTCTGGCCTCGCTGATTGGCCTGTTGGCCGTCGGCTATGACCGGATTATGCTCTCGCATGATGCCGTCCATTGCCTGCTGGGCCGACCCAGCAAAGCCTGGGAACAGTTTGTCGAAGCCTGTCCGAACAATAATTACTCCCATATTCTGAAAAACATTATTCCTACCCTGGCCAAAGCCGGTGTGAGTGAAGGCACCATTCACACCATGATGGTCGAAAATCCCAAGAGCTATTTTGGCGGGTAGGTCTTGCTCTGGGCGGTGACGCTGCAACCGCCCAGCCCGTCGTTCAGCATGGCCGGCCCGGAGAACACCCCTTACTCATGTCTTCCCATCCAAGCAGCGACCTCGATCAGGTCCGCACCTATTTCCGCAATTTCGGTCTGAAACAGGCGCCGGAAAACGGCTCGCCCCTGTACCACGCCCTATCGTTAGGCGTACTGGACGACCCCGACATGCTGCGCTTCGCCGCAAGCTGTCCGCCCTCGCAACCGTCCGCAAACCTGCTGTTCGGCGCAGTGCATTATCTCCTCCTGGGTGGAGTCCGTCATCCCGTGCGTGACTTCTACCCGGACGTGGTTGCCGCAGAAAAAACGCCGAGTCTGCCCTCTAAGGAAACTTATTCACTGTTTCAAGACTTTGTCTGGACTCATGCCGAGACAATCAGACGGCTTATTACAACCCGCCTGACCCAAACCAACGTCGTCCGCCGCACGACCTGTCTTCTGCCGGTCTTTGCTCGACTTGCCCAAGAGGCCGGAGGTCAGCCCCTCTCGATCATCGAGGTGGGAAGCAGCGCCGGACTGAATCTTCATTGGGATCGTTATTACCACCGCTATGAGTATCCGTCCGGGACAAGCAGAACGTGGGGCGACAAGAGCTCGGCCGTCCGGCTTTCCACCCAGGTCAGAGGGACCGTCCCCCTCCCGCCTCTACCCGAGGAACTTCATATCGCCTGGCGGGCGGGGATCGATCTCAACCCGATCGATGTGACGGACACGGATGCTATGCGTTGGCTGCGTGCGCTCATCTTTCCCGAACATCTGGAGCGGCACCAGGAGACTGAAGCCGCCGCCCGCATAGCGCGCGATAACCCGGTTCCGATTGTGACAGGCGACGCGCTCATCCATTTGCCCGACCTGTTGGCCCAAGCCCCACAGGACTCACACCTGTGTCTCTACGCCTCCATGGTCCTCTACCAACTTTCGCCTGAGGCCCGCAAAGACTTGTGGGGGATGTTAGCCGCATTCTCAGCAACCCGGCCTGTCTCCGTCGTCATTATGGACGGCGTCCCGGAAGGCTGGGCACAGCTTCTTATCAGAGACTTCAGAAACGGCGACTATACCAAGCGACACGTAGCCGCTGTCCATGCGCACGGGCGGTGGCTGGAGTGGCGAGAGAGCGTATGACGGGCGGTGGAGAATGCCAGTGTATGTTCATGCCCAATTGTTGAGATATACAAGCTGGTCCCGCATAGCTTCTGCCGACGGCGTGTTCAGCAGATTAAGCAACGCCCGAATATTCCGGCTAGGGTCTTCTCGCTTCGCTACGATGATCCCACTGTGCTTCTCCCCACTGGCTATGATCTCGTAGTGGAGACGGGGAAAGTCCCGGACGTTATACGTCACAATGGTGCGGCCATTCTTCGTTGCAAAATAGATCTGGTCTTGATCGGTGGCACTCCGACGCTGAGATTCTGCAGTCGTTAGTGCTTGCCACCCTCGGAGTCGTAAGACATGCGCAATATAGGTATGGACATCTTCGTCGAGATAGAGACTAATGGCCGCCATTGCCAGAAGTGGAAAGAGTTGGGGGATACTTCTGCATAGCAGCATCCAGGTCCATCAACTCAGCGATTTCCCGATCAATCTCAGCCTGATGGTCATAATAATAAGAGAGGGCATCATGAACCTCAGCCGGACGGAGTTGGGGAAATTCGCGCAGAATTTCCTCAACAGACCGTCCTCTTCGGTAGTCTTGTACGATGGAACTGACGGGAAACCGACTCCCTTTAATGACTGGGCGTCCTCCCTGCACATCAGGACGCTGTTCAACGTAAAGATGCTCTCCGACTGTGGAAGCTGCTTGAGTAGCCATAAAACCCCTCGTTCACTGAATTAGGTCATTCATATCTATCGGGAGCCCCGCAGCTTTCATCTCTTTGGCGAGCTTAAGGTGCCAAGCCTCACTGTCATCCATTGGCACATAAACAACACCATGAATATCTGACGGAAGTTCTACCCCTTCCTTATGAAGCGCCGCAACCCGCTCTCGACCAAGCTTCCTCATAAAATAACCAAGTTCAAAGATAACATTTTGTCGCACTCTGGGAGCGCTCTGATTTGGCTCATCACGAGGATACCCCATATCGTCCGGGGTTAATAAGACCACAGCAAAACCCACATCAGAAAAATCTTCGAATTTTTCTATGACTGTCCTACCGTCATTAGACTGTTCATGTAGGATGTGTGCGGGTCATATGCCCACGTTGTCTGTCCCTCCACCCCGTCGCTGGCGGTATCGACCATGCCCACGTGTGGATTGTTCTTGCGCTTTTGGACGTATTTTAGGTTTTGGAAGAGCCCGTCCCGAGGCTTGGAGTGCTGTTAAGACCTCATCCACGACCAGGCAGAGGTCTTTATAGAGTACAACCGGATCGTTGCCGTGAATCCCGGTAATAACGTCGGGACAGTGGCCCAAATAGACTTCGTCCTCCTCGCTCCACCCAACCCACTTGTGGTATTGATCACTCGGTTTCATCATTACCAGCCTGCCAATACTACCTCTTATCTTATAAAGCGTACAGAACAAGCATCTCTCTTGGCCCCAACGACTCAAGATGCTATGGCCCAAGAAAAAGGAGGATATCTATGAGCGCAGCACGGGCAGCAACGAGTTCATACGCCGAAGCCGACCCGCAACTATACGCCTTTCTCGATTGGATGGAGCAGCAGGACCCCGACTATGCCAAGGCATTCCGAGCCTACGGTGAGAAGGGCACGGGCGAGGGTCAGGCCCTTCCGGTCAAATACCGTGAAATGGTCATGACCGCCATTCTGGTGTTTGCGGGCCGGAAGGAAGGCGCTGTGGCCCATCTCAAACGGGCAATCGAACATGGAGCCACAAAGCGCGAGCTGTTCGAGGCCGGCCAATCCGCGGCGATTCCCGGTGGCGGGGTCACCCTGGGCTTATGGATGCAAATCCTCACCCAACTCGATAGCGAGGGCGCCTTTATCAACGGCTAGCTAAGGAGGGAGTCCCTATGGCACAAGCAGTGACAGCACCGCCCGAGCCGATTCACCCTCAGACCCGCATTGGTCACATTCATCTGACAGTGACCGACCTGGAGCGCTCATTAGCCTTTTACCGCGACCTGTTGGGCTTTGAGGAGACCATGCGTTACAAGGATTCGGCCGTGTTTCTGTCTGCCGGCGGCTACCATCACCACCTGGCGCTGAATACCTGGGCCGGACCGGATGCCAGCCCGCCCCCGCCCGGACATACCGGACTGTACCACTTTGCCATTCTCTACCCCAGCCGTCGGGAACTGGCCCGGGCGGTGCAGGCGTTGCGGCAGGCCGACTACCCGTTGCAGGGCACCTCCGACCATGGCGTGTCCGAGTCCGTCTACCTGGCTGACCCGGACGGCAACGGCGTGGAACTGTCGGTGGACCGGCCACCCGAGACCTGGTCCCGCGACGCGCAGGGTAATATTCAGGCTGGCCGCGGGAAGATGGACCTGGACGAGCTACTGGCCGAGTTGGAGGAAAGGACCTAGGCATGGATTTCAAATTCAGCCCGGAAGACGAAGCCTTTCGGCAGGAATTCAGAAGTTGGCTCGAACACAATATCCCTCGCGACTGGCGGAACGACGAATTGCACGACCCCGACACCCTGGAAGAGTTCGAGCGGCGCCGCGCCTGGCATCGCCAGTTATACGACGGAGGCTGGATGTGCATCCACTGGCCCCAGGAGTATGGCGGCCGTGGCGCGAGCCTGATTCAGCAGGTCATCTACCATGAGGAACTCGACCGGGCCAAGGCTCCACCAACGGTCAATTTTCAGGGCATCGCACGGGTGGGACCGACGCTGATGCAATGGGGCACGCCGGAACAGAAACAGCGCTATATCCCCAAGATTCCGCCGGCTGAGGAGATCTGGTGTCAGGGCCTGTCAGAACCCGACCACGGCTCCGACCTGGCCGCGGTTGAGACGCGGGCCGTTGACCGGGGCGACCACTTCCTGGTCAACGGGTCCAAGGTCTGGACCTCCAACGCCCACCGCGCCGACTTCACGACCCTGCTGTGCCGGACCGACCCCGACGCACCTAAGCATAAGGGTCTCAGCTATCTGCTAGTCGATATGAAAAGCCCCGGCATTACCGTGCGGCCGCTGGTCCAGATCACCGGGGAAAGCGGCTTCAATCAAGTGTTCTTTGATGATGTCCAGGTCCCCCTGGCCAATCTTGTGGGAGAGAAAAACCGGGGCTGGATGGTCGCCATGACCAATATGATGTTCGAGCGCACAATCCACGGCGGGCGTACCGACATGATGGTCGAGGTCAGACAGCTCACTGAGTTGGCCAAAAAAGTGGGACGGGACGGGCGTCCGGCCTGGGAGGACAGCTATGTACGGCAAAGCCTAGCCCGCTTCGCCTGCGAGGCCGCGGCGCTCAAATACACCAGTTTCCGGCAGCTCACCAAACAGCTCAAAGGACTCCCGCCCGGCCCGGAAGGCTCGATGATGAAGCTTGGTACGAGCAGCCTGAACCTGCGCATGCAGGAGTTCGCCATGGAGCTGTTGGGCCCCTACAGCCAGTTCGAATATCAGGCCAGCGGGGCGATTGACCGCGGCAAATGGTCGCATCGCATGCTGGCGGCCCGCCGCAGCACCATTGCGGCCGGAACCAACGAGATACAGCACAACATCATCGGCGAGCGGGTACTCGGGCTGCCCAAGGGCTGACCAACCCCCTACTCCCGTGACGACAGAAGTGATACCAAACAACGGCCCGAGCGGCGATAAAAAAGCAGCACATACTGGAGGGAACTGACCATGCGTGACGGATTCAAAATTGTCGATACCGATTCCCATATGATGGAGCCGGACTGGCTGTGGGAACGGCATATGGAGGACGCGTATAAGGCCGAAGCGCCCCGGATGGGCGAAGCGCCGGGGTCGGGACGCCGCACCTTTCTGGTCGAAGGCGAGTCGTTTACGCGCGAAAAGGGCAAATACCCGATGGCGGCCAAAGCGTTTCTGAAGGCCGCATATAAGGCCATGGACCGCTTTGAGCGAGCCAAAGAAACCGGCTTTAGCGCCAAAAGCCGACTCATGGACATGGACGAGCAAGGCGTGGATGTCCAGATTCTCTACCCGACCTATACCGGTCAGATGCTCGGCCGCGAGTTCCGCGACACCAAACTGCTGGCGGCCTGCTGCCGGGCCTATAACAACTGGGCCACCGACTATACCTCCGAAGCGCCCGAACGTCTCCGCTGGGCCGCGGCCCTGCCCATGCAGGAACCGGAGGAAGCGGTCAAAGAGGCCGAACGCGCCGCGGCAAACGGCTGCGTCAGCTATTATATGCGGCCCAATCCGGTCGGCGGCCGGACGCTGTGGCATGAGGACTATCATCCGCTGTGGGCGACTATTGAAAAGCTTGGGAAGCCCATCTCAACCCATGACTCGGCTTCGGCCTCGGTGCCCTCGTTTGGCGACCGCATGGACACACATACCAGCGGCCATATTTTATCCCATCCGTTTGAGGCCATGGCGGCCATGGCCGGCCTGATCTGGTTCGGTATCTTTGAAAAATTCCCCCAGCTCAAAGTCATCCACGTCGAGGGCGACGGCGGCTGGACTCCCTACTGGCTGCAACGTATGGAGCAACACTGGAAGTTCAGCGGTAACGCCGAACATGAATATCTCACCCGGCCGCCGACGGAGTATTTTCGCAGCAATGTATGCGTGGGTTTCCGGGGCGACGAACCCACCATGAAATCTGCGGTGGAGTTGGTGGGCGACGATAATTTCACCTGGGACTCCGACTATCCGCACCCGGACGGCACCTATCCGTGGGGCGTGCAGGCCATGCTCGACCAACCTATTCCCGAAGAGTCGAAACGCAAGATGTTCTGGGATAATGGGGCGCGCATTTTTAATTTGGCGTAGCTGTGGTTGCTGAGGAGACACGTATATGGATTTTAGCGGCAAAGTTGGCTTGGTGACGGGTGCAGCCTCGGGTATTGGCCGCGCTACCGCCCTGGGATTTGCCCAGCGCGGCGGGTCGGTTGCGGTCGCTGACATCAACGCAGAGAACGCGAGCACGGTGGTCGCCGAGATCGCGGCAGCGGGCGGGCAGGCCATTACCGTGATCGCCGATGTGACACAGCAGACCGACATTGACCGGATGATTGCGACCACGACGGAGACCTTTGGCCGGCTCGATTTTCTGCACAATAACGCTTTTGGGCTGCCCGCGGCCCAGCCCGACAGTACGGTCATGGCCCGCACCGCCGACCTGGAAGACAGTGTCTGGAACAATATGATCGACCTCGGCTTGTCGTCGGTCTTTCACGCCATGAAAAAGGCCATCCCGGTCATGCGCCAGAACGGCGGCGGGGCCATCGTCAATACCGCGTCCATTTCGGGGCTGCGGGCCGATTACGGGATTGCCGCGTATAACGCCGCCAAGGCCGGCGTAATCAATCTCACCCGGGTGGTGGCTGTTGAGTATGCCCGTGCCGGCATCCGGGCCAACTGCATCTGTCCGGGGGCCATCGACACGCCGCTGATCGCACCCGCCCTGGAGCAACCGGGGTTTGCCGAGAAATTCGGTGAGGTCATCCCCATGGGACGGTTGGGCAGGCCGGAAGAAATGGCCAATGTCATCCTGTTTCTGGCCTCCGATCTGGCCTCGTTTGTGACTGGTGCGGCGTTTGTCGCCGACGGCGGTCAGACCGCCAAAACAGGCAGCCCATCGTTTCTGCCGGAGTAACACCAACACCTTGTCCATTTCCCAGAGGGAAGAGGGAAAAAACAGGGGAACGAAAAAGGAGAGCGACATGGCAGACAAGAGTCTTGAGGTGCAAATGCAAGAAATGGTTGACCGCGAAGCGATTCGCAACCTGCCTTTGCAGTATTGTCACTGTGTGTGGCAACAGGATTTGGAGGGATACGTCAACCTCTTTACCGAAGACGGCTCGTTCTCGACCGACGATCCCAGCCTGCCGGGCGCGCAGGGACACGATGGCCTCCGCACCATGATCAAGGGTGGCCTAGCGATGCAACCGCGGCCCTTCATCCATAACCACGTCATTGAGCTGAGCGGGCCGGATCAGGCCACGGGGACGTGTTATGTGGAAGTCTACATGAACCGCGAGGGCAAAAAGTGGGAAATGAAGGGCTGGTATAACGACGAGTACGCCAAAGTTGACGGCGAGTGGAAGTTCAAATCGCGTCGGATCACGACCGATTCCTTTGGCCCAAAGGACGAAGCCTAGCGGGATCGACAGCTCAGTCCCTGGGCACCTCGGCATACACGCGCTGCATGGTGTCCAGATGACCCTGCGCATCCAGACCGCCCCCGAGCGTGCGTAAACACACGTGGCTGAGGCCGGCGCGCCGCCACCCGGCCACCCGGTCGCGCCATTCCGCCTCTCGGGGACCGACCACGGCCACACCGGCTTCGGTGCCGATATCCTGCGGGCTCCGGCCGGCCGTTTCGGCGGCGCGCAGAATATCGGCCTGTATGGCCGGGAACTCTTCCGGCGTACACAGCACGAACCAGCCGTCGGCCAGGCGTCCGATCCGGCGTCGAATGCGCGGGATGGGCACGCTCTGCGCGCCTATCCAGAGCGGGATTGGCCTTTGGACCGGCAGCGGATTCAGACCGCTCCCGGATACCGTGTCCCAGCGTCCGTCAAATTCAACCGTGGGCTGCGTCCAGAGCTGCTTGAGGAGGCCCATCTGTTCCTCGCAGCGATCCCCCCGCATCCGAAAGTCCGCACCCATAGCCTGGTATTCCTCAGCGCTGGGACCAACGCCGATGCCGAGCCGCAGGCGGCCATCGGACAGCACGTCCAACTCCGCAGCCTGCTTGGCGACCAGCACGGTTTGACGCGAGGGCAGAACAATGACCGAAGGCACAAGTTCTATCCTCTGCGTGAGTGCCGCCACATAGGCCAGCAGCGTCAGCGGCTCATGCACATAGCCGCTATCGGGCCGGAGAACCTGATCCGGGACGCGCAAATGCGTATAGCCCAACTCGTCGGCCGTTTGGGCAAACGCCCTGATTGCTCCCAAATCGCCCTGAAGCTCTCTCACCGGTAGTGAAATCCCGATCCTCATGAATTTTCTCCTACTCGTTCAGCCCCTTCTCGCAGGCGGAAGAGGGCGGCTCAAGACCTGTCGCACTTAGAATTTCAACACGGCTTGAGCCGCCGCACGTTGGCGGTACGCGGCGTCCCAGCGTGTGAGATGCGGATAGTCTCCGATGAGATCAAACTTGGCAAAGCGCATGAACTGCAAGGCCGCCTGAAGGGTGCAGTCGGCAACCGATACGCGATCGCCTAATAGCAGTGCACGACCGTCAGCTAAAACATTCTCAAGGTACTGAAATGCAACCGGCAGTGCCTGCTTGGCCTGGGCCGCAACCCCGGGATTAGGGGGAAGTCCGATAGGCGATTTCGTGGCATGGGCATAGCGCCCGATCTGAAGCAGCACGCGGAGGTCGGCGATACGTTCCAGCTCACGGGCGCGTATACGTTCACGCGTTCCATTCCCCCACATCGCCGGTTGGGGAAAACACTCTTCCAAATACTCGATAATCGCCAGAGATTCGACAATATACTCATTGTCCGCAACCTCCAGCACGGGCAGACTCCCAAACGGATTGCGCGCCAGATGGTCCTCGCTCTTTTGCTCATTTTTGAGCGCGTTGACGAGGACCTGTTCGATACCCATCTCAGTCCCGGCGGCCGTTTTCTCGGCAATATACAGCATCACTTTCGTGGGGTTCGGTGCGGCAGGCACCATATAGAGTTTCATTGTGTCAGCCTTCTACCAGTGCGATTTTCGTTTAATTTCACAATGTCGTGGGCTACAGGCATAACTCCGCCAGGACGCGCAGAGCCTCGACCTGATTCGTGCCAATAATCATGGTCGTGACGGGTGACGCTTTCCAGCGTGTGAGCTGCTCGGCGATGTGTTCCTTGGGACCGACCAGGGCAACGGCATCGACAAGCTCATCAGGCACAGCCGCTTGGGCGGCCGCTTTCTGGCCCGAAAGATATAAATCCTGCAATGTGGTGGCCAGTCCCTCATACCCGAAGTTCCGGACATAGCTGTTATAGAAATTCTTGGTGCGTGCCCCCATACCACCGATATACAAGGCCAGACTGGCTTTGACCGGAGCACGGCATTGGTCCAGGTCGTCCCCCAGCACACATGTCACATACGGGGCGAGATCAAAATCCCGCAGGCTTTTGCCGTTCCCGGCTTTGGCAAATCCGGCGTCGAGGTGCCGGAGATAATACGATTCGCCCCAATCCGGGCTCATCCACACCGGGAGCAGGCCGTCGGCAATCTCTGCGGCAAGCGCAATCCCCTTGGGGCCAATTGAGGCGGTGTAGATTTTCATATCGGGCCGGCCGTGGAGAATACTCTTCAGCGGCTTGCCCAGCCCGCTGGCATCCGGCCCAGCGTACGGAATCTGATACTCCTGGCCGGCAAACTCAAGCCGTTCCTCGCGAGCCAGGATTTTACGCAAAATTTCGACATACTCCCGATAGCGTTGGAGCGGCTTGCCGTAGGGTACACCGTGCCAGCCCTCAATGACCTGCGGGTTCGACGGCCCCAACCCAATCAGAAAGCGCCCATTGGTCAAACCATCAAGCGTCATAGCAGTCATGGCGGTCATGGCTGGGGTCCGCGCCTGCATCTGCAAGATTCCCGCTCCCAGCTTGATTGTCGACGTACGCGCGCCAACAAAGGCCAGAAAAGAAACCACGTCCGACCCCCAGGCCTCACCAGTCCAGACCGAGTCAAACCCCAGGCGTTCGGCCTCCAGGATCACCTCCATGGTGCGCTCCATCTTCGGGCCTGAGTATCCGGTGACTAATCCAAGTCGCATCGCACTCCCTCCTATGGGTTCGGACTATAGCGCTCACACGTCAAGGAGACAAAGGTGGGGCAGCATATTGACATAAAATCTGTAACACTGTATCAAGTTGGTACAGTGTTACAGAAAAAGGCACCAACACTTCGCGCGATCCATACAGAAGCTCGGCGGAAGCGGATTATCGAGGCGGCGCGTAAGCTGATTGCAGAGGGCGGGCTGTCCATGCGCAAGCTTGGCTCTGAAGCTGGCTTGAGCGTCACCACACTCTACAACTTGTTTGGTAACAGCGACGGCATCCTGAGTGCGTTAATTGATGACGCTATTGACCGAGTGGATGAGGCTCTCGAGCGAGAAGCGCAACGGGAGAACCCACTGGAACAGTGTCACGCAGTTGTGACCGTAAGTGTCCGCTGTATGGTCGAGGACGAGGCGATCTACCGTCCGCTTGGTATTGCCCGCTATGAACGACTCGCCCGCGCCGGTGCAGAAGAACGCCGTCTCTCAGACCGCGCCGCTGCTATCGCCAAGGTGGCGATTGAGCAAGCCATAAGCCAGGGCCAGCTGACAGATCAGCTCGACCCGCATAGCTTGGCCCAACAGATGTATACAACCTGGGACCGGGCATTCATACATTGGGCATTTGGCCTCATCGGCGAGGACGAATTCCGCTCGCGGGCACTGTACGGGATGTATGTGGTTTTACTCGGTATTGCCACTGACGCAGTCCGACAGCAGATCGTGGACCAACTGCATGAGCTGGAGCAGACGCTCGAACAGCGCCGTCAGAAAACAGAAAAACGAGCAGAAGAGCGCTTGAAC
Organism: Candidatus Binatia bacterium; assembly: GCA_022826945.1. Lineage (GTDB taxonomy): Bacteria > Desulfobacterota > Binatia > Bin18 > Bin18 > Bin18. Next base: position 104,406 of record JAJDTY010000011.1, on the reverse strand, counting down.
GACCGATCTAGAACCGTATCTACGCAACATTGATATGAGGAGGGAGCACGGCATGCAACACGAAATGCAAATGTCAATTTTGAAGGAGTTGTTACAGAAGCTCGATGACGATGTGAACGTAGATGCAGGGGTCCAATATAAAAGCCCGACCGCATTCTACACCTGCCCGGATCAGGCGCAAAAAGAGTGGGCGCTGTTCTTTCGCAATCACCCTCAGCTCATTGGGCTCAGCGGAGACCTGCCTACGCCTGGGAGCTTTGTCACAACGGAAGACTTTGGTGTGCCCGTGCTCGCGACTCGTGACAAAGACGGTCAGTTCCGCGCGTTCGTCAACGCGTGCCGCCACCGTGGGTCACAGGTTGCGACCGAGGACCGTGGTGAAGCCTCCCGTTTTATCTGCCCATTCCACAACTGGACCTACTCCCCTGCTGGCAAACTCGTCGGCATTCCGCGCGAGAAAGACTTTGGCAAGATTGATCGTTCGTGCCACGGTCTCATCGAACTCCCTGCCGTCGAGCAGTATGGCATGCTGTGGGTACATCCAAACGCTACCGGCAAACTCGATGTCGATGCGCTACTGGGCGACTTCGCTCCAGAAATTGAGGACTGGGATATTGGTCGGCTCAAGTACAAGGGCGTAGCTACCATGGATAAGCGGCTGAACTGGAAGCTGGCCAACGACACCTTTGGGGAGACCTATCACTTTTCCCGCTTACACGGCAGCACGCTCAACAATATCTTCTATATCTTCTATGGAGACGCGATCGCCTACGAAGCAAACGGACGGAATCATCGTTTTGTGTTTCCCTCGCGCTCCATTGATCTGCTCCGTACCCTGCCAGAGGACCAGTGGGACATGGAGGGCATGGCCGTTGTGCTGTATTATTTCTTCCCGAATATCCAAATGACCGTCAACAGGGAAAACGTCACGATCTTTAAAATATATCCTGACAAGCAGAGTATTGGTCGCTCCATTACCCGCGTGTGCAACTACATCAGTCCCGAACTACAGGAAAGCATGGACACCGGTGCCCGTGTCGTCATTGATGAGGTCAATGTCTACGATCAAGAGGCCCGCGATGGCGGGAATGAGGCGGTCTCCCCCGAGGCGGTCAATGAAATCGTGAACAGCACCTTGGAGCAGGAAGACTATTATGTCGGGGAAATGGCCCAAAAGGCGGCCGAAAGCGGGGCGCTGGAATACCTCATTTTCGGTCGCAACGAGCCAGCTCTGCATCATTTCCACACCAATTACCGTGACGCTCTCGGCATGCCACCACTGGAACAGTTGTAAGTTGATCAAGAAACCACTCACACCCGCACGTCTTCGACTGTGCTCCGGCGCAACTCACGCCGCTGGGAAAGATCGTAGCGGCGGCCACGATGCAGGACGGCGCGATTGTCCCAGATCACCAGGTCGCCCGGACGCCAAGTATGGCGGTACACAAACCGCCGTTGCGTCGCATGCTCTAAGAGCTCAGCGAGCAAGAGTCGCCCTTCCGGGACCGGCCGGCCCACAATGTGCGTGGCATGCGCCCCGATAAAGAGCGTCTCGCGCCGGGAGCCCGGATGGGTACGGACGACGGGCCATTCCACGGGCGGATACTTGGCCAAATCTTCCGGCGTGTACTGCTGGTCGCCGAGCTGAATACGCGAATGAAAGGCCGAGTGTTCGGCCTCCAGCCCTTTGATCCTTGCCTTGCTTGTGTCCGACAGAGCATCGTAAGCCGCGCGCATATCCGCGAACTCGGTTTCCCCTCCCTGCTCGGGCACAATACAGGCCAGCAGCAGGGAATACCGCGCCGCCGGTTGCTTGAACGAGCTGTCGCTGTGCCAGAGCTGGTTGGCCAGCATGGTAATCAGGCGCGGGTCGTTCCGGGCCAGAATCTGGCTTTCGAGATCGACGTTGGAGATGTCGATCATCCCGGCCTCTTTGAATCGACTCCGCCGCTGCAACACCTTGAGCAGTCCCATATCAACCGGACCGAGCGCGCGGGTAAGCGCCATCTGCTGGGATTCGTCCAGAACTTGGTCGCGGAAGACCAGCACGGCGAACTCATCCAGCGCCGCCTCGACCTGGGCGGCTTCGGCCGGGTCGATGGGCTGCCGCAGGTCCAGCCCTTGGGCTTCGGCAGCGAACACTGGATGCAATGGCGACAGGGTGAGGATGTGCATGGGATTGCTCTCCTGAAGCACGCGAAGCCCTTTCCTGGTTGAGTTCAGGGCCACCTTTTGTCCGAACAGTTCGAGTATGCCCGTCCGAGGTCGGTTTGGGAAGCGGCTCCGTACAAGTAAGAACCACCCATCCCCGCTCTGCCGCCGTGCCGCTATCACTCCAGATCAGTAGTGAAAAAATTCTGGCTGTTCTGTTGCCATGCCAAGATGGTCCTCACTCCCAGGCGCTACCGGGCAGGCCGCGCTTATCCGGCGGAACGCATTGATTCTTCGCGTCTCAGCGTTTACGATCCGGAGACATTTTCCTGCGGGAGTCCGGTCTGTGTGGAGAACCGTTTCATAAAGGAGTGCACCCATGGCAACGGCCAGTAAGATTGATGCCATCTCCCTGCCGCCCACGGAGGCAGCGTTCGACCCCATCACTTTCAGTGTGATCCGTAACCGCTTTGAAGCCATCGGCCAGGAAATGACCCTGGCCATGGAGCAGACGGCCTGGACCTCGGTCATCGCCCTGGCCCGCGACTACTCGTGCATGATCTACGACGCCCACTCTAGCGGACCGCGTCAGGTCACCATGGCCGATTGCCTGCCCATCCACTGCAACAGCATTCGGACCCTGCTGATGGAAATCGTCTCCGTGTTTGGGGACGATATCCACGACGGCGACGTGTATATGTCGAACGACCCCTATCGGGGCAATACCCACATCCCGGACCTGGTGACGGCCCAGCCGGTCTTTGTGGACGGCAAGCAGGTGTTCTGGACCGTGGCGCGCGGCCATCAGCTCGATACCGGCGCTATCGAGGCGTCGAGCATCGTGCCCGCGGCCAAGACCATTTTCCAGGAAGGCATCGTCATTCCGCCGACCAAGCTGGTCGACCGCGGGGTCGAACGCCACGATATCGTCGAGCTGTATCTCGCCAACGTGCGCTATCGGGACGCCCTGCACGGCGACCTGCGCGCCCAACTCGGGGCCTGTGGCGTGGCCCGCAAGGGGCTGATCGAGCTGTGCGAGCAGTACAGCCGCGACGAGGTCGTGCGCTATAGCGACGGGCTCATGGACTACGCCGACCAGCGTGCGTCAGAGGAGTTCCGCTCGATTCCCGACGGCGTCTACCACGGTGAGACCTGGACCGATACCGACGGCAATGGGGCGACCGATATCCCGATTCGGGCCACCATCACCAAGAAGGGCGCGGATATCCATGTGCACTACAGCGGCGGGCCGCCGTCCACCGGCTCGTTCAACGCGACCTATGCGGTCATGATGGCGACCTCGACGATCCCCTTCCTGTACTATATTGACTCCGACATTCCGCATAACCACGGCGTGCTGCAACACATCAGCGCCAACGCCGACGACAACACCATCTGCCTGGCCAAGTGGCCGGCCGCAGTGGCAGGGGCAACCCAGAATCCGGCCGACCCTATGCACGAGGTCATCAATATCGCCATGGCCGAGGCCATCCCCGAGCGCGTGCCCGCGGGCGGGGCGCATACCGCCCACATCCCGAACTTTAACGGGGTTGATTCGAGAACCGGCAAGGAGTGGGGCTGCATGCTGTTCAACAGCGGCGGCGGCCAGGGCGCGGCAAAGAACGCCGATGGGTGGCCGGTCCTGTGCACCATCGCCGGCATGGGTGGACTGACCTCGGCCTCGATCGAGCAGTTGGAGTTGCTGTACCCGATCCGCGTCGAGCAGAACGAAATAGAAACCGACGCACTGGGCATGGGCCAGTGGATCGGCGGACCCGGACTGCGCACACGCTATCGGCCGATTGCCGGTGACATGGAGTGTGTCGGCTTTGGCGAGGGCCTGAAAAACCCGCCGCACGGGGTGAACGGCGGCACCATGAGTCCAGGCGGCGGCATTTATATTGAACACGCAGACGGCAGCCGGACGTTTACCTCCTCCGCGGGACAACTGCTGATTCGCGAAGGCGAGACCTGGAATGGCGTGTCCGCAGGCGGCGGTGGCTGGGGCAACCCGCTCGACCGCGACCCGGAACAGGTGCGGCGCGATCTGCGCGACGAGTGGATTAGCGAAGATACGGCCCGCAACGTGTTTGGCGTGGTCGTTAAGGACGACCTTGAGCGCAGCCTCGACCTTGTCGCAACCGAAAAGCTCCGGGCCGAACTGCGTCAGAACGAGCGCCCGATGATCGAACCTACCACGCCGGCGGCCGGCACCTGGACGCAACAAAATATGCGTCCCGATGATCGCTACCTCGAAGCTCCGACCATCGCCCGTAACTTCAGCGCGACGCCGCAGGAGACGTAAACATGGGGCATCGAGTCGGTATCGATATCGGTGGCACCTTCACGGATGTGGTTCTGCTGCGCGACGACGGCAGGTTCCACGTGTACAAAGAAGACTCGACTCCCGATCAACCGCTGCTAGCGATTACGCGGGGGCTCAGCGGGATGGCCGAGGAAGCAGAAACCACGGTCGCAGAGCTTTTACGTGAAACGGAATTTCTGGTTCATGGCCAGACCATGGCGACCAATGCTCTCATACAGCGCAACGGTCCGGTCATTGGCTTGCTGTGCACCCAGGGGCTCCGGGATATCATGTATCTGGGCCGGGGCGGCAAGCCCGAGCGATTCAACATCCACCTCCAGAAGCCCGAGGACTTTATTCCGCGCTATTTGCGTCTGGGCATTCCCGAGCGCACCGGGGCGGACGGTTCCGAGGTTCTGCCGCTCGACGAAGAGGCGGTCCGCGTCGCAGCCCGGCAACTCGGCGCCCACGGCGTCAAAGCGGTGGCGGTGGCCTATCTGTGGTCCATCGTCGATCCGAATCACGAAAAACGCACCGCCGAGATCGTGCGTGAGGAGATGCCCGGCGTCGATGTGCTGTGCTCCTGCGATGTTCTACCGGAGATTCGCGAGTGGGAGCGGACCTCGGCAACCGTACTGTCCGCCTATATCGCGCCTATTATCGGCGACTATCTGCGCGCCTTTGAGAAAGAGATGGCGGCTGGCGGCCTGCCCCATCCGCCGCAGATTATGCAGGTCAACGGCGGCTGTGCATCCGTGCCGGACCTTTTGGCCCGACCCGTCAACGCGGTAGCCTCGGGTCCTGCGGCCGGGCCGGCCGCGGGTGCGCACTACGCCTCGGATACCAAGGCCCCCGACCGGCTGATCATCATCGACATGGGCGGGACCAGCTTCGACGTCTGCATGCTACGCGACAGCGAGCCGGTCATGTCAACCGATATCAAGGTTGCCCACCAGCCTATTGGGGTGAACGGGGTTGAGGTACTGTCGATCGGCGCCGGCGGCGGCTCCATTGCCTGGCTCGACAGCGGCAAGGCACTACGGGTCGGGCCACAGAGCGCGGGTTCCCAGCCGGGTCCGGCCTGTTACGGCCGGGGCGGCCGTGCGCCCGCAGTCACCGACGCCAACCTGGCCGTTGGCCGGATGTCGTCCGGGGCGTTTCTGGGCGGACGGCGTTCTCTCGATGAGCATCTGGCGCAACGGGCCATTGCCGAACATATTGCCACACCGCTGGGACTGTCCGTCCGCGAGGCAGCGGCCGGCATCCTGACCATCGTCAACTCGAATATGGCCTCGGCCATCCGGGCGGTCTCGATTGAGCGCGGCATCGATCCCCGCGACTATGTCATGGTCGCGGGCGGCGGGGCGGGCGGTCTGCACGCGGCCGAGCTGGCCCGCATGCTGGAGATCGGCGAGGTTCTGATTCCGCGCTCCGCGGGTGGGCTGTGCGCGTTCGGCATGGCGGTCACGCCGGTGCGGCACGACTATGTGCGCCTCCACCACTGCTATACGAATCGGTCAGGCGCGGCCACGGACATCGCCCGGGTGTTTGACGACTTGATCGCCGAAGGCGGCGCTCATCTTGAGGATGAAGGCTTTAAGCCCGAAGAGATTCGGTTCGCCCGACACCTGGAGGGACGCTATCCCGGCCAAGTCCATAACCTGACGGTACCGCTGCCCGAAGGACCGATTGACGCCGACCTCTTGCGTCGACTCGAAGCCGACTTTCATGACGAGCACGAGCGGCGCTTTACCTATTCGATGCGCGATCAGCCCATTGAGTGCCTGCACTGGCGGATCGCCGCCACAGGCAACCGGCCCGCCCCTGAGGGACGGCTGGCCACACAGTCTGCGGGCCGGCCGCAACCGACCAGCCGGCGCATGGCCTATATGGCCGGGGTCAATGCCGAGGTGGAAACCGAGGTGTATCAGGGCGACGCGCTGGCAGCGGGTGACCGGCTGACCGGCCCGGCCATCGTTGAGTTCGCCACGACCACGGTGGTCGTCAACCCGGCTGACCGGCTGACCGTCCAGGCCGACGGCAGTTCTCTGCTGACGATCGCCCTCTAACGGAAGGAGACAGGATGTCGGGTGTCATGATCGTGACGGGAGGAAGTCGCGGTATTGGAGCCGCTATTTCACGGCGGGCGGCGCGGGCCGGGTTTGACGTGTGCGTGAACTATGCGCGCGCCAAGGACCGGGCCGAAGAGGTAGTCCACGACGTGACCCAGGCCGGGCAACGGGCGATTGCCGTGCAAGCCGATGTGGGGACGGAAGAGGGCGTTGTTGAGCTGTTCCGCCGGACCGATACCGAACTCGGCCCGGTCACCGCTCTGGTGAACAACGCCGCAATCGACTATGAGACCGCGGTCGTCGACGCCAAGCTGGAGCGTATCCAGGGGGTTTATAATCTCAACATCTTCGGCGTGTTCGTCAGCGCCCGCGAGGCCATTAAACGCATGTCCACCAAACGGGGGGGGGCCGGCGGCGTGATCGTCAACGTCGGCTCTATTTCCTCGCGGTACGGCGGGCTGCCCGGCGACGTGGTCTATGCCTCAAGCAAGGGTGCGCTTGATTCCTTTACCATGGGCCTGTCCAGGGAAGTCGGACCCGAGGGGATTCGGGTCTGTTGCGTGCGGCCCGGAATTACCCGGACGGAAATTTTTGAAGCGAGTATCGGCATTGAGCGGGCCGAAGCCATTGCCAAAGCGCAGACGGTCCTGGGGCGTATCTGCGAACCCGAAGAGGTGGCCAATCTGGTGGTGTGGATCTGCACGGATGAGGCCTCGTATGTCACTACCACGATCTACGATATTTCAGGCGGACGCTGAACGGGTCGCCCTGATGGCACGTTGTATAGACAAAGGAGAAACCCGCATGACCAGCGCCATACAGGACATACAGGCAGACCATGCTCTGACTGCCCCCATACATCCCTTGGACCCGCTGAACCGGAGCGAGATTGAGCGTGGCGTGGCCATCCTGAAAGGCTCGGGCGAGCTGAGCGGCCAGATCGCCTTTTCCAGTGTCAGTCTGGTGGAGCCGCCCAAGGATGAGGTCAAAGCCTTTACCCCAGACATGCCTTTTGCACGGGTGCTCCGCTTTCTGGGGGTGGACGAGTATGCCAACGGCAGGCAGGCGGGCAGTTTTGCGGCACGGGTCGATATCACGACCGGCGAGTTGCTTGAGGTGCACCGTCTCCGCAACGGACAGGTGCCGTTTGGGGGCCGGGACCTCATGCAATCGATCAAGATCACCAAAGCCGACCCCGCCTGGCAGGCCGCGGTGAGGCGGCGTGGCGTCGAGGACATGCGCCGGGTGCAAATCGATATGTGGCCGGGCAGTGGCCCGCTCCCCGACGGCGTGGACCCCACCCATCGTCTGGCCCGGACGATTGCCTTTGTGCGTGAAGACAAGACCGACAACGGTTATGCCCGGCCGCTCCAGGGTCTGATTGCCCACGTGGATCTGACCGCGGGCCGGGTGGTCCATCTGGAAGATCACGGCGTGACCCCTCTGCCACCGGAGAGCGGGCGGTATGAGGCCAGCCATCAGCCTTCGCTACGGACCGACCTGAAACCCATTTCCATTACCCAGCCCGAAGGGCCGAGTTTCCGCGTCGATGGGTACGCGGTGGAATGGCAGAAATGGTCGTTCCGGGTCGGCATGCATCCCCAGCACGGTCTGGTCCTGCATACCCTGAGTTATGACGATGCCGGGGAGCGGCGGTCCATCCTGTATCGGGCGTCGCTGGCGGACATGGTGGTGCCCTATGGCGACCGCGACCCCATGCACACCTGGAAGCATGTGCTGGATGCCAGCGAGGCGAGTGTGGGCAATCTGGCCAATTCGCTCACCCTGGGCTGCGACTGCCTGGGCGAAATCCATTATTTTGATATGCCCACGCTGCTGGCCGACGGTTCCGTCTATACAATCGAAAACGCCATCTGCATGCACGAAGAAGATTACGGCGTGCTGTGGAAGCACCGGGATCTGCTGTCCGCAACCACGGAAGTCCGGCGCTCGCGGCGTTTGGTGGTCAGTTCGTTCTTTACGGTCGGGAACTATGAGTACGGCTTCTTCTGGTATTTGTATCTGGACGGCACGATTCAGATGGAGGTCAAGCTGACCGGTATCGTCGGTGTCAGCGCGGTTGAAACCGGGGCCGAGCAGCCCGAGTTCGCTCCGCTGATTGCGCCCAACCTGGCCTCCCCGATTCACCAGCATCTGTTCTGTTTCCGGCTCGATTTTGATGTGGACGGTGAGCACAATTCGGTGTACGAGGTCGATGTCGAACCCGTTCCGCACGGGCCGGACAATCCGCACGGGACACAGTTCCGTGCCAAGACGACACTCTTGGCATCCGAAGACGATGCGCGGCGGGATATTGATCCGCAGGCCAGCAGGAGCTGGAAAATCGTCAACCCGCAGCGGACAAACCGGCTGGGGGCACCGGTCGGCTATAAGCTGCTTGCCAGCGCAACGCCGACGTTGTTTGCCCAGGCAGACTCCTATGTGGGGCAACGGGCCGGGTTTGCCCGGCATAATCTGTGGGTCACCGCGTTTACGCCGGACGAGCTCAGCGCGGCCGGCGACATCACGCTCCAGAGCCCCGGCGGCGAGGGTCTGCTGCGCTATTCACGCGGACGCAACATCGAGAACACCGACATCGTCGTCTGGCATACCTTTGGCCTCACCCATATTCCGCGGCCCGAGGATTGGCCAGTGATGCCGGTCGAGTATGCCGGCTTCAGCTTGATGCCGGTGGGCTTTTTTGAACGCAGCCCCGCCTTGGACGTGCCGCCAAGTCCGCACGTGTGTAAATAAGGAGACGGCATGATTTCACTGACCGTGAATGGAACGGAGCACAGCGTTGATGTCAGCTCGGACATGCGGCTGCTGTGGGTCTTGCGCGATATCCTGGGACTGACCGGAACGAAATTCGGCTGCGGCATGTCCGTGTGTGGGGCCTGTACCGTCCATCTGGATGGCGAACCGGTACGCTCGTGCGTCATGCCGGTCTCCATAGCCGCGGGCAAGAAGATTACGACCATAGAGGGACTCTCTACGGATGGCAGCCATCCCCTACAGCGGGCGTGGATTGCGCATCAAGTGCCGCAGTGCGGGTATTGTCAGACCGGCATGATTATGTCAGCCGCGGCGCTGCTGAAGAAAAAGCCCCAGCCAACCGATACCGACATCAACGAAGCCGTGACGAATATCTGCCGGTGCGGAACGTATACGCGTATTCGGGCCGCCATTCATACGGCCGCCGAAAAATCCGGCTCGAACAACGGGATGAAAGGATAAGGGCGTGCCGATGCAACAGATGTCCCGTCGTTTGTTTTTGTTACGCTCAGCCGCGGTCGGGGGCGGACTGTTACTGGAAGTCACGCTTCCCAAGTCTGCTGTGGCAGAGGCGGAGCAGGCGAGTACTCAAGCAGAAACCAGTCCCGAAGTGACCGCCTGGGTCCTGATTCGGCCGGATGACACCATCATCATTCGCGTCGCGCGGGTAGAAATGGGCCAGGGCAATTTTACCGGCCTGCCCATGCTGGTTGCCGAAGAGTTGGCCTGTGACTGGAGCAAGGTGCAGGCCGAGTATGCGTCAACGAGCGAACACCTGAGACGCAATCGGATTTTCCGGACCATGCTCACCGGCGGCAGCCGGTCAATCCGTGACAGCCAGGAGTATTTGCGCACCGCCGGGGCCGCGGCCCGCCTGATGCTGACCACCGCGGCCGCACGGCGCTGGAGTGTGCCGGTCACCGAATGTGTTGCTGAGAACAGTCTCATCACCCATACCCCAACCCAGCGACAACTCAGCTTCGGAGCGGTGGCGGCTGAGGCGGCCACGCTCGATATTCCCGAAGATCCGCCGCTCAAAGACCCCGCAGCCTGGACCCTGCTGGGCCAACCGGCCGAGCGGTTTGACATCCCGGATAAGGTGACGGGCAAGACCGCGTTTGCCATTGACACCCGGCTGCCCGGCATGGTCTATGCCGCGATTGCTCAGTGTCCGGTATTCGGCGGCAGCCTGAAAAGCGTGGACGCTGAAAAAATCGCCGGCATGCGCGGAGTGGTCAAAGTCGTCCCCCTGGAAGACGCAGTCGTCGTCGTTGCCAAAGAGAGCTGGTGGAATGCACAGCAGGCTATTCGTACGCTTCCTATTGAGTGGGATTTTGGTTCGCACGCCCACGTCAGCAGCGACAGCATCCTGGAGTTTCTGCGCGAGGGCATCCGACTCGAAAAAGCACCGGTCTCACGTCAGGAGGGCGATATCGACAGCGCGTTTGCCAGCGCGGCCACGACGATCGAAGCCGACTACTACGCCCCCTATCTTGAGCACGCCACCATGGAACCGCAGAACTGTACGGCCCTGTATACGGACAAGCGGGTCGACGTCTGGGCGCCGGCCCAGAACAGCGAGGCCACCGCGGCCGTGACGGCTGAAACCGCGGACGTTCCGGTGAGTCGGGTCGAGGTCCACAAGGTCCATCTCGGGGGAGGCTTCGGGCGGCGCGGGCTGCACATCGAGTTTGTGCGCCAGGCTGTCAGGATTGCCAAAACCATGCCCGGCACGCCGGTGCAATTGATCTGGTCGAGAGAAGAGGATATCCAGCACGGCCGCTATCGGCCGGTGGCCCTGGTCCGCATGAGAGCCGCGCTCAACGCGGCCGGGGAACCAACCGCCTGGACCGTACGCCAAGCCGAGCAGTCGATTTTCAGTGAAGTCCGCCCCCATCTGATTCGGGACGGGGTTGACATCGTCGGTGTTCGGACTTTTGCCGACGCGCCGTATGCCTTTCCGAACATGCATATGGAATACGCCATGCGCAACACCCACGTGCCGCCAGGGCCGTGGCGCGCGGTGGCGCATACCCATAATCCGTTCTTTCGGGAGAGTTTTATTGATGAGTTAGCCCATGCGGCCGGGCAGGATCCATACCAATTTCGGCGCGCACTCCTGCAAGGCTCCCAGGCGTCGAAGGACCTGGCCATTCTGGACGCGGTCGCCGAGGCAGCCGGATGGAACAGCCCGCTGCCGGAAGGCGTATACCGCGGGATTGCCGTGCAGGACTCCTACGGGAGCTATACTGCGGCAGTGATTGAGGCCTCGGTCAGTGGCACGGGTGAGTTGACGATCCATCGCGTGGTCGTCGGTATTGACTGTGGGTATGTAGCCAATCCCGACTCGGTCCGAGCTCAGCTCGAAGGCAGCGTCGTCTACGGCCTGACCGCCGCGCTGTACGGAGAGATCACCATTAAGGAGGGCCGGGTCGAACAGTCGAATTTTCATGACTACCGAATGATGCGGATAGCCGAGATGCCCACGGTTGAGGTGATCCTCAAGCCGACCGGCGGTTTTTGGGGCGGCGTGGGCGAGCCGGGGATGGCCCCGCTTGCGCCGGCTCTGTGTAATGCCCTCTTTGCGGCAACTGGCAAACGCATTCGCTCCTTGCCGTTAAAGAATCATGCTTTACGCCCGGCCTAATCGCCTGTCACGGCGGCACGTGCTCGTCGGTCTGCTGGGCTGCCTGCTCGTGCCGCTCGGGAAGGCGCGTTCGGCAGACGCTCTTCCCGAGAAGCTCCTCCCGCTCATCCGCCAGGCAGCCGGAGGGGTGCTGCCCCAGGTCGGCCGCGTCTCACTTACCCTGCCCACTCTGGCCGAAAGCGGTCATTCCGTTCGGCTACGGGTCCGGGTCGAGAGCCCGATGACGCCCCAGGCCCATGTGAAGCAAATTCACCTTTTTTCGGAAAAGAATCCCAGGCCGGTTATCGCCCGTTTCTCGCTGGGGCCGCAGGCCGGACGAGCCGAGGTCCACACCAGGATTCGACTGGCCGGCACCCAGCAGGTTGTTGCGGTTGCGGTCATGAATGACGGCACGGCCTGGATGGCCAGCGCGGAAGTTGTTGTCACGGCCGCGGCCTGTGTTGAGGGAAGCTGACCAGACAGCATATGGCATGGCCAAGGCGAGAATCAAAATCCCCACAGTTGTCAAACGCGGAGCGGTCTTTGAAGTGCGTTTGCTTATCCGCCATCCCATGGAAACGGGTTTTCGGTATAACAACGTGGGCCAGAAGATTCCCAAAAACATCGTGCATACCGTCCGGTGTGTGTACAACGGGACGGAGGTTTTCCACGCGGAGCTCTTTCCCGGTATCGCTGCCAATCCGTATTTCTCATTTTTCACCACAGCCGAAGGGTCGGGCGAGTTGGAGTGTGTGTGGACAGACGATACCGGAGTCACAACCTCCGAGCGCGTGGCGCTCACGGTCAGCGAATGAGACTGGCGCCTGTCCTGCACCATCCGCAACAGCTCTTCGTCCTGCTGGCAGGACTGCTGGCAGCCCCCGCCCTGGTGAGCGCAGCCCCAATCCCGACGCGCGGTGTGGCCTGGGCTCAGGCGTGTGCGGCCTGTCACGGCCCGGACGGGCGGAGTCAGGGCACCATTCCCGCGCTTGACACGTTATCACCCGAGGACTTCAGAACGGCCATGCGGGCGTTTCGGACCGAAGAGCGTCAGGGGACGGTGATGAATCAGATTGCCAAAGGGCTGAGTGAGGCGGACATTGAGGCAGTAACGACCTATTTCGCGGCCATACAGTCACGCAGACGGCAGTAGATGTCCTTTTTCACCCGACGTCAATTCTTCAGCCTGGCCGGAAGCCTCCCTTTCGCCCGCCTGCTGACCGGCCGGGCACGGGCGAGCACACAGGCCAGGGTCGTCGTTGTCGGTGGTGGTTTTGGCGGGGCGGCCTGCGCAAAGTATCTACGCTTGGCTGACCCAAACCTTGAGGTTAGCTTGGTGACCCCACAACGTCAGTTTATCACCTGTCCATTCAGCAACGTGGCCCTGGTCGGTATGCGCCCGCTCGCCTCGTTGACTCATACCTACCAACAGCTCCGGGAAGGCTATGGCGTGCAGATTATCCATGCCCAAGCGCAGGAGATCGATCCGGCCGCACAGAGAGTCATACTTAGTGATGGCACTCCTCTCACCTATGACAAACTTGTTTTATCCCCTGGTATCGAGCTGCGCTGGGAGGCAATAGAAGGTTACGACGCTGAAGCCAGTACGGTATTCCCGCATGCCTGGCAGGCCGGTTCGCAAACGCTGCTGCTCCGCCGCCAACTGGCAGCCATGGAAGACGGCGGGCTGGTGGTGATCAGCGCGCCGGAGACGCCCTACCGCTGTCCGCCGGGACCGTATGAGCGGGCCAGTTTGATTGCCCACTATCTCAAAACCCACAAGCCAAAATCAAAAGTCTTACTGCTGGACGCCAAGGACAGCTTTACCAAGGACACACTGTTTCTGGCCGCGTGGAAGCGGCTCTATCCGGGTCTGCTCGAATGGGTACCGGGCGCGCAGGGCGGACGGGTCACCCAGGTCGAGACACGTGCAGGCATCGTCCGCACGGAGTTTGACGAGTATACGCCCGCGGTAGCGAACATTGTTGCCCCGCAGCACGCAGCAGCGATCGCGCGGGTGGACGGTCTCGACGCTGGCACGGGCTGGTGTCCTGTCCACGGCAGTACATTCGAATCTCGCGTACACGCCAACATCCATGTTATTGGCGACGCAGCAATCGCCAACCCCATGCCCAAATCCGCCTTTAGCGCCAATAATCAGGCCAAGGTCTGCGCCGCTGCTATTGTGGCTCTACTCCGGGGTGAGCCGATTGCACGGCCGGCATTGATGAATACCTGTTACAGCCTGGTTGCGCCTGACTACGGTATCTCTATCAGTGCGGTGTATTCCGTTGAAAATGACGCGATCCAGGTTGTCCCAGGGTCGAGCGGTACAAGTCCGCTTGACGCGCCGGAGACAACCCGCACGCTCGAAGCGGCCTACGCCCGCTCGTGGTACGCCAATATTACAGCCGATACGTTTGGGTGAAGGACGCTGCGATGTACGGAAGCTATTGGAAGGCTTTTGTCATTCAGGTATGGATCGGACTTCTTGTGCTGAGCGCTCCTTACGCTCAGGGGAATCGGCAGGACGACGGTCTACAGACCCGGCATGAAGGGATTCCCACCCCGTTGACCGACCGGCCCGGCGACGCGGAACGAGGATGGCGCATTGTGCTCGACCGGGAGCGCGGCGATTGTGTGGTGTGTCATGCCCTGCCTCTACCTGAACACTATTTCCACGGCACAGTAGGACTGCCTTTGGATAACGTCGGGAATCGCTATACCGCTGCTGAGTTGCGTCTCCGACTGCTGGACCCCAAAGCGATGAACCCCCACTCCATCATGCCGGCGTATCATACGGTGGCGGGCCTGCATTCCGTACTCGAAGCCTACCGGGGCAAACCGATCCTCACCGCACAGGAAATCGAAGATGTCGTGGCGTATCTCCTAACGCTTCGCAATGAAGCTTCACAGACTCCAAAGGCTGGCCGAACCCCGCGCAGACCACAGCACGAGACTTCCCCATACAGCGTCGCAGGCCGCCGCTCCGGTTATACCTATCTGTCGGAGGAACACCGACAGTTACAGGATGATGCGTTTGGCAATCCGGGGATGTTATGGATCGAGCGCGGGCGCGAGTTATGGGGCCGGACTCAAGGAGACGATCAACAGGCGTGTACCAGTTGCCATGGAGACGCGGCAACGAGTATGCGCGGGGTGCGTGTCCACTATCCGCAATTCGATCCGCGCACAGAAAAACTCATCAATCTGGAGCAGCAGATTAACCGCTGTCGCACAGAGCAACTCCAGGTCGAAGCCTACCCGTATGAATCCGAAGCCTTGTTAGCGCTCAGTGCGTTTGTGAGTTCTCAGTCACGCGGGATGCTGCTGAGTGTGGACGTCGAAGGGCCGGTCGCGCCGTTTTTCGAGGCGGGCAAAGCGTTCTTCATGCGCCGCCGCGGCCAACTCGATATGGCGTGCAGCCATTGCCACGACGAGTATGCCGGGCAACGACTGCGGGGTGAGGTCGTCAGCCAGGGACAGACCAACGGCTTCCCCGTCTATCGGCTAAGCTGGCAAACGCTGGGGTCAACGCACCGCATGTTTGCCTGGTGTAATACCGCGATCCGCGCCCAACCTCTGGCCTATGGGGCCGACGACTACGTGAATCTGGAATTGTATATGGCCTGGCGCGGCCGCGGCTTACCGGTAGAGGCCCCAAGCGTGAGGCGGTGAAGGGGAGGAACTGAAAGCGTTTTCTCCTTCCTCCTACGCAACGCTTTCTTCCATTGAGTCGACAGGGCGTCGGGTGGACGGGTATTGCCGGATTCTCTTCAGTTCCTTGGCTTCTGAGCGCTGGGCATGGTACAGGTCCCAGCGGAGTTGAAGGTTAAGCCAGAAAGCAGCAGAAGTGCCGAAGAACTTCGCTAAACGTAAGGCCGTTCCTGGGCTTACGCCGCGTCGCCCTCGCATCAACTCGTTAATCCGCTGATATGGCACATGGAGCTTGGCGGCAAGCTCACGCTGAGTTAAGCCCATAGGGCGCAGGAATTCCTCTAGGAGCATTTCTCCCGGATGGGTTGGAGAGCGGTGGGTTGGAATACGAACCATCCTTTCTCCTCTTGGAGGGATCAGATTATACTCTGCTAATCCGCTCATCGCCCCTACACCTCTCCCCGCGGCACCGGGATGCCCGGAATCTTCACCCGCATCCTGCCCATCTCACCAAACGTGGTGATAAACAAAGTCTGCCGGTCATCGTCCCCGAAACACATATTGGTGACATGTTTGCCGCCGCTCAGAATAGTCCCGAGATGCTCGCCTGAGGAATCCATTATCCAGATACCGCCAGGACCACTACAGTAGACGTTTCCCTGCACATCGACCTTCATCCCGTCGGGTACGCCCGGCCGGGGGTCGGCGCTCATATCGCAGAAGACGCGGTCGGTGGCCATGTTCAGCATGCCCGAGCCCCAGAGCGAATCGAGATCAAAAGCCCGGATATGTTTCCGCAGCGAATCGTTGATGTAGAGAATCTGCTCGTCAACCGAAAAGGCCAGACCGTTGGGGAGCACAAAGTCGCGCACGAGCAGGTTGATCTGCCCCAGGTCGGGTGAAACCCGGTACACGCCGGCAATGTCAAGCTCGGGTTGGACCCCCAGCGTCACCGGATCGGTGAAATAAATCGCCCCGTCGGATTTGACAACCACGTCATTGGGCCGGTTCAAACGCTGACCACGATAATTATTCGCGACAACGGTCAGGCTGCCATCAAGCTCTTCGCGAGTGACCTGACGGCTGGCGTGTTCACAGGCGATAAGCCGGCCTTGGCGGTCACGGGTCAGCCCGTTGGCGTCATTCGTCGGTTCTTTGTAGAGCGTGACCCCTTCGTCCTCTTTCCACTTATAGCGCTTATTGGTGGCATTATCGCTGAACAGCAGAAAGCCGCCTTCATCCCACCAACCGCCGGCGTTCCACCACACCGGGCCTTCAGCGACGCCTCGGATCATGCCGTTTTCATCAAATCCGCCATAGCCTTCGCCCAGCCATTCAATTTCCTCGTTGAGGGCGACAATATCTTCGACCTCTGGGGACACTTTCTCCACTGCCATCGGTTCTCCTCCTTTTGCTCGTCGCACTATAGAATTGTGAGGGTAGTGACTATCCCCAGCGGTGGGGGTGTAATAGCCTGATTCTATGACCGGCCGTTCGCAGCATGAAGCGCACTGCGGATTGTCACCCCCTCACGGGTCAGGGCCTCTCGCAGTGCCCGCAGTATCTCCGGAGCCTGTATCAACTCGCCCGATATGGCAATGCTTTCCGCATCAATCGTGAGTTCTTTGCCGCCCGTGGTTGTGACCTTCCCCTCGGTGACAACTCGCATAACGAGTCGTACCGCTTCTTCCACACGGTCCTCGCCGTGCCCGTACGTCAGGTCTCCGTCATCCTTGTATCCTAATCCTGGGTAGAACTCTTTGACGACCCGCATCCCCAGTTGCTCGGCGACTTCCAGGACGGGGTAACGTGGAAGCGCCGGGAGGTAGGCTACGATGTCCGGGTTCACCGCTTGAAATCCCTCAAGCATAGCGCGGGTATTCTCCTCGCTGAGCTGCGCCCACACGTAAAACGCGCTATGCGGCTTGGCCGCCTCAAGTCGCAATCCTGCTGCTTCGGCAAAGGCTTTCAGCGCCCCGAGTTGATATACAACATAATCCTTGCCCTCTTGGGGAGTGATGTGCATGAGTCTCCGGCCGAAACCCAGCATGTCGGGAAAGCCCGGATGACCCCCGACCGTCACACCGTACTTCTTGGCACTCTCGACAGAGCGACGGACCCATCCTGGATCACCGGCGTGAAAGCCACACGCAATGTTGGCGTGGCTAATCCCCTGCATCACCTCCTCAGGCCGTCCCAACACATAGTTCCCAAAGGATTCACCCACATCGCTGTTGAGATCAATCCAAGTTCTCGTGGTGCTCATGCGTAAACCTCCTCGTCTGTCTGAGAAAAATCGGACGTTCCGTTTTGTCACGCCTGCCAGCACTCTCTACGCCGTCTGGCTAGGGCTAAAATGGGGTATGACGTAGCGGCCGATGAGTCTGAGCGAATCCATAATTTGCTGATGCGGCAGCCGGCCGAACTGCACCAGGCAGATCGCCTGGTCGATCCCCATTTTGTACCAGGGCTCAAGTTTTCGGATGCAGCGTTCGGGGTCGCCGACGATCACGGCTGGATGTTCCAAAAGTTCCTCGTCCGAGGCCTCCTGCGGTGGCCGACTCAGATCGAACATGTCTTTCAGATAGCTGTAGCTCTTCGTGTCCGCCTGAACGAGCGTCACGAAGAGCTCTTCTATCTTGTGAAAAAACCAACGGGCTGCGTCGAGGCCAATCTTCAGGCTTTCCTGGTCCGTGCTACAGTTGACGACTAAGAATTGAGCAAATTCGTTTTTTACAAAGTGGCCCACGGGCTGAGCGTGTGCGACGGCCTTACGATATAGGCTGAAACTGCGGTGCGCTTGCTCCCAGGCAAAGTTGAAACACAAGGCTCCGAGCCCCCGCTCACCAGCCGTTTCAAAGGACGTTGGGCCGGTCGCCGCCATCCACAGCGGCGGATGAGGCTTCTGGATAGGTTTAGGGATGACACTGCGCGGCGGGATTTTGAGCCGTTTGCCGGCATGTTCGAGTGGGTCTGTTGTCCACGCTTTGACGATAACCTCAAGCCCCTCCTCACACATCTCACGGGTCTCCTCCGGGTCGATCTGGAAGCCCCCGAGTTCAACCTCGGTGACAGAACGGCCCGAGCCAAACTCTAAGCGTCCGTTGGAGACGATATCCAGTGCGGCGGCACGCTCTGCCGCTCGGATAGGATGATTGTAGGGAAAGGGAAGGAGTGTGACGCCGTGTCCGAGTCGAACGTTTTTCGTGCGTTGGCTCAGGGCTGAGAGAAACACCTCGGGGGCTGACGAATGCGAGTACTCGACGAGGAAATGGTGCTCCACCTCCCAAACCGTATCGAAACCAAGCTCATCGGCAAGTTGCGCCTGAGCCAGCGCCTCCCAATAGGTCTCGTATTCCGTTCGAGACGTCCAGGGTTTGGGCATCTCAAGCTCGTAAATCAGAGAAAATTTCACGAGCGATTCCTCCTTTGCGGGTCTACCACGGCGGTCTCAGGATACTTGCACGGTAAGGACATCCAGCGTAATCGAAAAGTGACCCTAGCTCGATGTGAACCGGCAAGACCGAAGTCACTCGAACTCCGACGCACCGGTTGCGGGCGGATCTTCGTTCCACCACTCCCGAAACACGCGGCACTGACCACTCTCGGTCAACGTGATCAGAAAGATCCCCTCCATTCTGACGGACTGGCCCGTCTGCACGGATTCCATCGAGGACCACCAGCGCGCGAGATACCGCCCGTCTCCAGTCATCGCCAAGGGCTCATAACCAAACGCAATCCCGGTCTGATTCTTCTGGGTAGCCGTCTCCCAGGCACGTCGGATCGCCGGCTGACCCTTGATCGGCTCGGCGAACGGACCCCAAGCATAGGTCCCGTCCTCGGTGAAGAGTGCTGCCGCGGCATCCGGGTCCTGGCTCTCCCAGGCCCTGCCGTAGGCGTCGAGCCAAGCCTTGAGCGCCTCGAACCCCATAGGAACCTCCTTTCTGCCTTTTGTCCTGTTGAAGCCCATACATAGCGCCCAACGACGGATTGTCCAGAGGCGATCTATGCCTATCTCGTCTGCGTGGCTTGACAGCACCATGATAAGCGTTCCACAGTTGAAGCCACGCGCCGCGGGGCACACCCTTAGGAGGGCTGACCATGAGAGAGTTTTCGACCCTTGGCAAACGCAAAGCCGTGTTGGGCATGATTCATCTACAACCGCTGCCCGGCACCTTGTTTTACCAGGACGGCAGTTTCGACCAGACCCTTGAGACTGCGGTTGAGTCGGCTCGGGCTCTCTGCCGAGGCGGGGCGGACGGTTGTTTGGTACAAACCGTCGATCGCATTTATAGCGCAAAAGACGAATCCGACCCGGCACGCACGACCGCCATGGGCTTGATCGCACACACCATTGTCCAGGCCACGGGTGCGGAGTTTCAGGTCGGGGTCCAGTTGATGCGGAATGCGCTCAAAGCCTCGCTGGCGGTCGCCAAGGTGGCGGGAGGAAGTTTTATTCGGGCCGGCGCGGTGGTGGGCACGACGCTGACCGCACACGGCATGGTCGAAGCCAATCCGCTCGACGTGATGGAGTATCGGAAAAAGATCGATGCCTGGGATGTCAAGGTCATTGCCGAAGTTGACTCCATGCACTTCAAATGGTTTGGCGAGCCAAAGCCGACCGCAGAGATCGCCCGGAGCGCCAAATATGTTGGGGCGGACGCGGTGTCGTTGGGCGCTCCCGATGAAAGGAAAACGCTGGAGATGATCGCCTCGGTGCGGAAGGCCGTGCCGGGTCTGCCGATTATTTTGGCAGGCTACACCAATCACGATAACGCGGCGCGGTTGCTGGCTGCGGCGGACGGAGCGTTTGTCGGCACCTGCCTGGAACGCGGTGGGTGGGGCGGGCGAATTGATGTCGAGCGAGTGCAGGCCTATGTAGACATCGTGCGAGGACTGGAATGAAAGGGATGGAACGATGGAGCCACTCAATCCGGAGGTGATGTTCAGGCAGGTCGCAGGCTTGGCCGACGATGTACGACAGTTGACCCGCCCGTTTGAGGAGCAGGTGCGGGCGGCCCTCACGCCGTCGGAATGGCAGGCGGTAAAAAAGGTCTACCTCACCGGAGATGGAGACTCCTACCACGCCGCGTGTGCCGCCGAAATGGCCTTTAAGGTTATTGCCGGCGTGGACTGCGAACCGCTGAGCGCGCAGCGTTTTCTGGACTACGGCGCCGCCTGGATGCGCCCTGCAGCACCACCACGAACCTTGGTGATTGCAACCTCGGCCTCGGGCGGCACCGAGCGCGTTGTGCAGGCGATTGAACGCGCCAAAGAGAACGGTGCACTCACCGTAGCCCTCACCGGCACGCCCAATAGCTCAGTCACGCAGGCAGCGGACCGGGCCATTACAGTTGAACTACCGCAAAGAGAACGCTCCCCGGGAATCCGCACCTATCAAGCCAGCCTGATGGGAATGCTGTTGGTGGCGATTCAGGTAGGTGAGCGGCAAGGCGGATATGCCCGAGAAGAAGCGGAAGGGCTGCGCCGGGAACTCATCGATCTCGCCGCTGTCGTGGATGCCACCACGAACGCGATTCAGGTAGGCTGCCGGGAGGGAGCGGATATGATTGCCGCAAGCCCCGTTGTGGTCATGCTGGGCAGTGGACCGAATTATGGTACTGCCCTCTACAGCGCCGCAAAGCTGATCGAAGCCGCGGGTGTTTTTGCCATGGGCCAGGACTTGGAGGAGTGGTGGCATGTTGAACGCTTTGCCTACCCGGTAGATATGCCGGTTTTTATTATCGCCCCACCAGGCCGTTCGCATTGGCGGGCGGAGAGCGTGGCAGCGACGGCGCGCGGCTTGGGCCGACGGGTCATTGCCGTGACGCACAGAGACGATACGGAGGTCGCCCGCCATGCCCACATGGTGTTACCCGTCCACGGCGAGGCGCGGGAAGAGTTTTCACCTTTGCTCTACCATCTTTTTGCCAGCTATGTGGCCGCCCATGTCGCTGAGCGCTTAAGCCGGTGTCCCTTCCAAAGCGACCGCCCCGAACTGCTCCGGTCGATAAACGCATATTTCGTCAGCCAGCGACAGGATACGGAAGACTAGACGAATCATCAGGTCAGCGGGGCGTTATTGGGTCTACATCTTCACTCCGCCGCACACGAGGCGGCCAGACTCGACAGGGACACCCGCCGACGGGCTTCACGGATATCGTGCCGATCGAACCCGCTGGTCAGAAAGCCGAACGAGATACCCGTTGCCGGATCGGCCCAACCGCTCTGGCCGCCAAAGCCCGGATGCCCGAACGATTCCGCAGAGTTGGTACGTCCGAAGCCACGCATATTGGCCTTGCCGTCTCCGCCGGCAATGGCAATCCCCAGGGCCCGGTTGGCCCGGTGGCCGAGAAAGGGGTCGCGTAGTTCTCCGGTGCGAACGCGCCGCGCCTCTTTCAGCATTTCGGGCTGCCAGACCTGCGTCCCATCCTGAGCACGGCCGTCGTTCAGCAGAGCCTGATAGAATAAGGCAATATCACCGGCAGTCGTGATACAGCCGGCTGACGGTGACCCGGCTTCTCGGGTCACCGTTTCGTTCAACTCCAATACCCCGTCTTCATTGATGGCGTTGGTCGTGGTGTTAAAGCCCTTGACTCCGAGTTTTTCGTACTCTTCAGCGGTGGGTGCTTCGCCCACCCACTCGACATCAGCGACGTCGGCGTTCCCGGAGGGCGGCAGCCCGAAGCGTAAATCGGGCAGGCCCAGGGGCTCGGCAATCCGCGTCCGCACAAATTCGCTCAGGCGCTGGCCGCTGAGTTGCTCAACAATAGCGGCAACCGGCCAGAAATTCGCAGACACGTGATAAACGAACTTCTCCCCTGGAACGTGGTCCAGCTTCCACTGGGCAAAGCGGGCGAGGCGTCGGTCAGGGTCGGCCCATTCTTTTTGCCAGTGCGGCGCATAGGGGATGGCCGATGTATGAATAAGCAACTGCTCGACCGTCACAACGTCTTTGCCGTTCGTCCCGAACTCGGGGAGATAATCGACCACGCGGTCTTCCGGGCGCAGTTTGCCTTCCTGCATGAGAATCCAGGCAGAGGCGGAGGTGAACGCCTTGGTCGAAGACATAATGACAAATCGCGTTTCATCAGTCGCCGGTTTTTCTGTCCCACCTTGGACAGCTTTGCCAAAGGTCTGCATGGCACCGATTTTTCCATTGCGGGCAATCGCCACCTGAGTGGCCGGCAGCAGGCCGGATTTGACTTCGCGCTCGGCCCGCTCAAACAGGGCGTGGACTTTTTCCGGGTCGAGACCGATCTCTTCAGGATTCTTGGCAAAAAAATGTGCGGCCGGCATATGGCTTCCCCTCCTGGTTCTCTCTTTGCAGTTTCCTCCCTTGAATTCCCCTCTACTCCTTGCCACTTTATGGGTTTCAGATCAAGGTAAAAGGGAAAGCCATGTCCTCGGAACTTATTCTGCATCACTACGATTTCTCCAATTACTCTGAAAAGGTCCGTCTCGTCCTGGGTCTCAAAGGTCTGACTTGGCGCTCGGTTGAGATTCCCCCTACTCTGCCCAAGCCGGACTATATCCCCCTCACCGGCGGCTACCGCCGCGCGCCGGCCCTCCAGATCGGCGCCGACGTTTTTTGTGATACCGCACGGATTATCGAAGAGCTTGAACGTCGTTTCCCGGACCCCACGCTCTATCCGGGACCAGACCCGGTCGCCCAACGGGCATTTATTGCCGGCCTGGAGCGCTGGACGGACGCGACCCTGACGCGCAATACCATCAATTATATTTCCTGCGAACACGCCGACGCCGATCGGTTCACCCCGGAATTCCTAACCGACCGCGCCGCTTTACTCGGCAAGCCTGAACCGGGGCTCGCCCATCGGAAGGCTGCGGCAGCCAAGAACCTCGCCCAGTTGCGTCCGCAGTTGCATTGGATCAGCGACATCCTGCACGACGGACGGACCTATATCTATGGCGAATCAATGTCCCTGGCCGATTGCGTGATCTACCATCCGCTGTGGGTCATGGATCAACTCGCCGGCGAGCGCACGACCATTATTCCAGACGTCATCCGGGAGTGGATGGAGCGCGTGGCCGCGCACGGACATGGCAGTCCAATCTCGATGACCGCCCACGAGGCGCTCAATGTCGCGGCTTCCAGCGACCCCTTACCAGTCCTCCCAAGTCAGGCACTGGCCGGAGACCCCGCCCTCGGAGAGACGGTCTCCATTACGCCAACCGACTATGGTCGGGCCAACCCTAGTCTCGGCACCCTCGTTTCCATCGACGTCCAGCGTATGGCCCTTCAGCACCGGAACGCGCTCACCAAGCGTGTCACGGTGCATTTCCCCCGCTTTGGTTATAGCGTACGCAAGCGTGAAGAATAGCAGATACGTGGAGGCAACCGGATCATGAATGCACAGGGCAGCTTACCCCAGGAGCGGGGGTGGCAGATTTGGATTGACCGCGGCGGAACCTTCACCGATCTGGTAGCGCGTCGTCCCGACGGCACCCTGGTGACGCATAAGCTGCTGTCGGCCAATCCTGAACGCTATCAGGATGCCGCCGTCCAGGGCATTCGCGATCTGCTCGGGATCGATAGCGACGCGGCCATTCCTCCCGATACGGTTGCTCTGGTGAAGATGGGAACCACAGTCGCGACCAACGCCCTGCTGGAACGCAAGGGCGACCGGACCGTGTTTGTCACCACCCAGGGGTTTGGGGATAGCCTGCGAATCGGCTATCAGAACCGCCCCGACCTGTTTGCCCGGCATATTGTCCTGCCGGAAATGCTGTACGAGCAGGTGATCGAAGTCAGAGAGCGCATTGACGCCCACGGCGCACCGGTCATACCGCTGGACGAAGACGATGCGCGACGGAGCTTGCAGGCCGCTTATGACGCCGGTATTCGCGCGGTGGCCATTGCCTTTGTCCATGGCTATCGGTACGCGGCGCATGAGGCCCGGATCGCCGCCATTGCCACCGCGATCGGCTTTCAGCAGGTCTCGGTCTCCCACGCGGTCAGCCCGTTGATGAAGCTGGTCTCGCGCGGCGATACCACGGTGGTTGACGCCTATCTGTCACCGCTGCTGCGGCGTTACGTCGAGCAGGTCGCGGGAGAACTCGAGGCGGAGCGCCAGTCCGGTCCCAAGCTGATGTTCATGCAGTCGAACGGCGGGCTGACCGATGCCCACCTGTTTCAGGGCAAGGACAGTATTTTATCCGGGCCGGCCGGTGGGGTGATCGGCATGGTCCAGACCGCGTCGAGGGCAGGATTCCGCAAGGTCATCGGCTTCGATATGGGCGGCACCTCGACCGATGTGTCGCACTATGACGGCGAATATGAGCGGACGTTCGAGACCCTGGTTGCCGGCGTCCGCATGCGCGCTCCAATGATGCATATTCACACCGTCGCGGCGGGCGGAGGGTCTATCCTGCACTTTGATGGCGCCCGTTTTCGGGTCGGCCCGGACTCGGCCGGCGCAGACCCTGGGCCGGCCTGCTATCAGCGCGGCGGCCCGCTCACGGTGACCGACTGCAACGTCATGCTGGGCAAGCTGCAAGCGGCCTTTTTCCCCGCGGTGTTCGGCCCGAATGCGGACCAGGCTTTGGACGTGCAAATCGTTCGACAAAAGTTCGCAGCCTTCGCCCAAGAAATCGCCAGCGCCACGGGCAATGCAGGTCAGTCTCCCGAGGCCGTGGCCGCCGGCTTTCTCCGCATCGCGGTGGAAAACATGGCGAACGCCATCAAAAAAATCTCCGTTCAGCGTGGCTACGATGTGACGGAATATACCCTGAACTGTTTTGGTGGAGCCGCCGGCCAGCACGCCTGTTTGGTCGCGGACGCACTCGGCATGAAGACTGCCTTTCTCCATCCGTTTGCCGGAGTACTGTCCGCCTACGGGATGGGCCTGGCAGACGTGCGGGCGCTACGCGAGCGACAGATCGAACAGCCGCTTGCAGCCCCGGCCATACCCATATTGGAAACGGCCTGTACGGAACTCGGCGACGAGGCCCGTCGCGAGATTCTCGCACAAGACGTGTCTGCCGACCGACTCACCCTGCATAAACGGGTCCATCTGCGCTACCAGGGAACGGACACTGCCCTACAGGTAGACTTGTCCGACCTCGACGATATGCGGGCCGCGTTTGAGACCACCCACAAGCAGCGCTTCGGCTTTATCGTTGGGGGGCGACCACTGGTCGCCGAGGCGGTCTCGGTCGAAGCAGTCGGCACCACGGAGCAAGTTGATGACGCCGAACTGCCAACGTCTGAGGACACCGCGGCACAACCGCTTCAGCAGGTCCGGGCCTATATGGACGGCGCTTGGCAGGACACACCGGTATTCCAGCGAGCGCAACTTCAACCGGGCCAGCGCATTCCCGGTCCCGCCATTATTTGTGAGCCCACGGCAACCACGGTGGTTGAGCCGGAGTGGCAGGCCGAACTGAACCGCTATGGTCACCTGCTCCTGACCCGCACGAAACCGAAATCACACCAAGCGGCGATTGGTACCGCGGCCGACCCGGTCATACTGGAGGTGTTTAACAACCTCTTTATGTCGGTCGCCGAGCAAATGGGCGCGACGCTGGCCAATACGGCCTACTCGGTGAATATCAAAGAACGGCTGGATTTCTCGTGTGCCATCTTCGCCCCGGACGGGAGCCTGGTCGCCAACGCTCCGCACGTTCCCGTTCATCTGGGCTCTATGGGCGAGTCGATTAAAACCGTTATCAAGGCCAATCAGGGGACAATGCGGCCCGGTGATGCCTATGTCCTGAATGCCCCCTACAACGGCGGCACGCATCTCCCGGATGTCACGGTGATTACGCCCGTGTTTGATACAGCCGGTGCGGACCGCATTCTGTTTTATGTGGGCTCGCGCGGGCATCATGCCGATATCGGCGGACGTACCCCAGGCTCAGCCCCGCCGGATAGCACTACCATTCACCAGGAGGGTGTGCTGATCGACAATTTTCTCTTCGTCCGCCAGGGCCGGCTGCGCGAACAGGAGATGCGGCAACTGCTGGGTTCGGGCGTGTATCCCTGCCGGAATCCTGACCAGAACATGGCGGACCTGCGCGCCCAGCTCGCGGCCAACGAAACCGGCGTGCAGGAACTCAGGAAAATGGTCGAACACTTTGGCATCGAGGTCGTGCACGCCTATATGCAGCACGTCCAGGACAATGCCGCTGAGTCCGTACGCCGTGTGCTCGATGTCCTTACCGATGGCACGTTCACCTATCCCATGGACAACGGCTGTCAGATTCGGGTCAGTATTCGAGTGGACAAAGCGGCCCGCCGAGCCAGTATCGATTTCAGCGGCACTTCTTCCCAGCACAGCGGCAACTACAACGCGCCCGCAGCGGTGTGTCAAGCCGCGGTCCTGTACGTTTTCCGGACACTGGTGGCTGATGCGATTCCGCTGAACGAAGGCTGTCTGAAACCGCTCGATATCATTATCCCGCCACACTCCATCATCAGCCCGAAATACCCCGCCGCGGTGATCGCCGGCAATACGGAAGTCTCTCAATGCGTCACGGACGCCCTGTATGGCGCGCTCGGGGTGCTCGCCTCGTCGCAGGGCACGGTCAATAATTTTGTGTATGGCAACGAGCAGTATCAAAACTACGAAACCATCTGCGGCGGTACCGGTGCCGGTCCCGACCATCCGGGCTGCGACGCGGTGCATAGTCACATGACCAACACGCGCATGACCGACCCCGAGGTATTGGAGTGGCGCTTTCCGGTGCGCGTTGAGAGTTTTGCCATCCGTCACGATTCAGGCGGTGCGGGCCGGCAGCCGGGTGGTGCGGGGATTACCCGGCGGTTGCGGTTTTTGGAATCCATGACCGTCACTACGTTATGCAGTCACCGCCTGACCGAACCGTACGGACTGGCCGGCGGTCAGGCCGGGGAGCGGGGCCGTGATACGGTTGAGCGCGTGGACGGGAGCATTGAAGAACTCGCCGGCAGCG
This sequence comes from Candidatus Binatia bacterium, assembly GCA_022826945.1. Lineage (GTDB taxonomy): Bacteria > Desulfobacterota > Binatia > Bin18 > Bin18 > Bin18. The sequence continues at coordinate 76,883 of JAJDTY010000011.1, read as the reverse complement.
ATGAAACGCTGATGCGGCCGGGCGACGTCTTTGTCATGCAAACGCCGGGCGGAGGGGGATTCGGATCGCCGGATGAAACTGGGTAGCGCTTCCAAGGCCGGCGTGGTTGGCGTGCGGGGAAAAGATCCGGCACGGCGTGTCAGGACGAATTGCCTCCCCCTGGGGCTCTGGCGACGGTGAGGGCAATCTCTTGTCCATGGGAAATTTCAAGGGTGTGGCCATCCGGGTCGGACAGGAAGGCCCAATAGCCGATCGGATAGCCTGAATCGGTCGGTCCCTGGCGCAAACAGCCGGCCTGCCGGGCGTGTTCACACAGAGCATCGACTTCCTGGCGGGTTGCACGGCCAACGCCGAGATGGGCAAGGGGCAGCAGGGGGGCATCCACCCGAGGCGACTGGATGAGAACGATCACAAAGGGGCGGGTCCGGTCACTCAGCCAAACGACTTCGGTCCCATCAGGATCAGTCCGGCGGTGGACGACCCGCATATGGGCATAGGTTGCATAGAAGGCAAGGCTCGCCTCCATATTGGTGACCGGAAGGGCGATATGCGTCAGCCCGACATCGGACATCATGGTCTCCTTCCTGAGTCCCCGCCCGCAGGAGAAAAGATTGTGCGCCAGTTGGAGGAAGGGGTGGGAACTGCTAAGACTTGCCGATAGCGTAAAATACTGAGGAGGAGATTACTATGCGAGAAGCTGTCATCGTATCGACTGCCCGAACGCCGATTGGCAAGGCCTATCGCGGCGCGTTTAATGACACCACGGCCCCGACCATGACCGCCCCAATTATTCAGGAGGCCATCAGTCGGGCCAAAGTGGAGGCGGGCGAAATCGACGATCTGATTATGGGTGCCGCGCTCCAGGAAGGCACCCAGGGCTATAATGTGGCGCGGCAGTGTGGCATCGCTGCGGGGCTGCCGGTCACGGTCTCCGGCCAGACTATTGATCGGCAATGTTCCTCAGGGCTGATGAGCATTTCCATGGCGGCCAAACAGATTGTGGCCGATGGCATGCAGACCGTGGTGGCCGGTGGTTTGGAGTCGATCAGCCTCGTCCAGAACGACCATCAGAACGAATATCGCAATGAAGACGCCATTGCCCTGGAAAAGGCTCCGGATCTGTATATGGCCATGATCGACACCGCAGAGGTCGTCTCGAAGCGCTACAACATCTCCCGGGAAGCGCAGGATGAGTATGCACTCCAGAGTCAGCAGCGTACCGCCGCGGGTCAGCAGACCGGACGTTTCGATGACGAGATCATTCCGTGCACCGTCACCAAGCTGTTCACCGACAAAGAGACGGGCGAGACCACCCGCCAGGAAATTACCATTGAGCGGGACGAATGTAACCGTCCGAGTACGAACGCGGCCGGTTTGGCCGCGTTGCGGCCGGTCATGGGAGAAGGCGGTTTCATTACGGCCGGTAATGCCAGCCAGTTGTCCGACGGGGTGTCGGCCTGCGTACTGATGGAGCGCAAGCAGGCCGAGCAACGGGGGCTCCAGCCCTTGGGGGTATATCGGGGCATGGCCGTTGCCGGCTGCGAACCGGACGAGATGGGGATTGGTCCGGTCTTTGCCGTTCCCAAACTGCTCGAACGCAACGGTCTGACTATGGACGATATCGACCTGTGGGAACTGAACGAAGCCTTCGCCTGTCAGGTCATCTACTGTCGGGACAGGCTCGGCATCCCGGACGAACGGCTGAACGTGAACGGTGGATCAATCTCGATCGGCCATCCCTACGGGATGAGTGGCTCGCGCATGGTCGGTCATGCGCTGATCGAAGGCAAACGGCGCGGTGCGAAGAACGTGGTCATCACCATGTGTGTTGGTGGCGGCATGGGCGCGGCCGGACTGTTTGAGGTCGCGTAAGCTCTGCTCCAGACTCTTCTGATCCCCTCCTTGGAGGGGATTGTACTCTACTTAGCCAAGGAGGACGTTATGGCGAACGCACCCGTTGCAACCATGCGAGAAAAAGCCCAAAAAGTGGCACCCAAGCTGATTGACCTGACCGAAAAGGTTCTATTTGGCGACGTTTGGGAGCGCCCAGGTTTGTCTAAGCGGGACCGCAGCCTCATCACCGTGGCGACCCTCATGTCCACCTATCGTCCCCAACAGCTCCGCCCGCATCTGCAGCGTGCCTTGGACAACGGCGTCACCCAGGAAGAAATCGGAGAGCTGATCACACACCTGGCGTTTTACTCCGGCTGGCCGGCGGCCATGACGGCCGCCGGTATTGCCAATGAGGTCTTTGAACAGCAGGAATAGTCCGGCTTCACCGCGGCCGCGGCCAGATGCTCGGGACCGCGGTCGCAAGCCACTGGACTAAGGCGGCATTCACTTCCGCCGGCTTTTCCTGGGCCATCCAATGGCCTGAGCGAATCGTCTCCTCGGACAGATTCCGGCAGTAGGCACGCATGGGCTCGGCCAGGCGCGAGTGGACGCACTCACACACAAAGTCGTATTGGGCGGTCAGGAACAACACCGGCATATCGAGATGGCCGTCGTTATGGGCGGTCTCGGCGTAGGCCGCATTGACCGGGTGATTCATATACCACGAAGAGGGGCCGAAGAACCCGTTGCGTTCGAGCGCGGAGGCATAGATGCGCAAGTCCTCTTCGGTGACCACATCGGCGTCACGCGGCAGATCGGGGATCTCCGCCATGCCGAGCATACTATGATCGCGACGCGCGGTTGAGGTGATGGCTGGCTTGCCCTCGCCTTCGGGGTTCCCTTTCCGAAACAGCAGTTTGACGAATCGGTAGGGCTGGGCATCCATCGGAGCAATGGACTCGGCAAAGCTCTCCTCGTAGTAGCGCATGTAGTCCCATTGACCGGCAGGGTACGCCTCTTCAGGATAGAGGTCTCGGTCCACCAGGGTCAGCGTGTGCTCGAGCCCGCGCTCAAGGGTGTAGTAGGGGACACACAGATTGGCGACCGCATGACACCGGTCCGGATGGTGACTCGCCATATTCCACACCACCGGGCTGCCCCAATCATGGCCGACCCAGACGGCTTTTTCCTGCCCCAGCGCGTCGATCAGTTCCAGCATGTCGCGGACGATCTGCTCTTGGGCATAATCGCTGTGTTGCGCATACACGGACGAGCGGCCATAGCCGCGCATATCCGGCGCTATGGCCCGAAACCCCAGCGCAGCCAAAGCGGGTAGTTGGTGACGCCAGCTTATGGAAAGCTCAGGCCAGCCGTGGGCGAAGATGACAAGCGGCCCATCCTCGGGGCCGGCAGCCAAATAAAAAGTCGTATGCCTGTCGGTTTTGACGGTATGTTCGGTGATGGTCATGTCTACTCTCCTTCATGTGTCGATCAATCCCACGGTTGAAAAAGTCGTGGAACATAGATTGATCGGAATACAATCACGACGCCTATGGATCAATCCCCAAATCATGTCGAATCCGACGGCGTACCGTCCGGCATAAAGTCAACCCTTCGCGGGCATCTTCTTTATCCGCCGACTCTCCCGGATAGCGAAAAGCGACAGCAAAAGCGATCAGCGCGCGGAGATGAGGACGGAGAAATTCCCAAGCCAGCTCAAGCGGCCTCAGGAAGTCTAAAAGAGCAACGAGATTGCGGGTTCTTCCAAAGGCGATATCTGCCTCTTGAAGACAGGCCTTGAGATAGTTCTCGATACATTGTTGAGCATGGAAGCGCGCGGCATTAGAGTTTGGAGACTTCCGCGCTCGCAGTTCACGGGAAGCTGGCGCAAAATCTCCTTCCTGCCTTCTCCACCCATTCACGGGTGAGAGGCGATGCAACCGCGGCCCTTCATCCATAACCACGCCTTCTCCACCCATTCACGGGTGAGAGGCTTCATACAGAACGCGCCCTTTCTCCATCACCTCCTGGAGAAAAAAGTCGTGCTGAGCCAAACGTCGTGCAAGCCGCTCCGGAGTGTGGCCGAGTAAGTCAACGGGGATCGTAGGATTGATCGCATTGAGCATCTCCACGGCCTTGCGAGTTCCTCTCCCCGCATGGCAGAGGACGACGAGCAGGTCCACATCTGACTGAACCGTAGGTGTTCCGTACGCGTACGATCCAAATGAGATCACTCGCTCCGGCCGGAATTCTCGCACAATTCGAGCCGCCAACTCCTTGATACTTTTCATCTCAACGACCATCCCGATAATTTTTCTAACAGGATATTGGCTTCCTGCAAATCCTGACTGCCCCCCGGCTCTTCCGTCCGCTTGACAGACGACGCACCGTGGACAAGGGTAACAAGAGTCAAAACCAGATTGGAGAAGGCATGGAGTACACAAAGCTTGGGAATACGGGGATGACGGTGTCGCGCATCTGTATGGGGTGCATGAGCTACGGGGACGGTAAATGGCGGAAGTGGACCATCGGGGAAGACGAGGCGCGTGAGCACTTCGCCCTCGCCCTTGAATCGGGCGTGACTTTTTTTGATACCGCGGATGTCTACTCGATTGGCGTGAGCGAGGAGATCACCGGCAAGTGGCTGGGCGAGATGGCTTCACGCGACGATATTGTCCTGGCGACCAAGGTCAACGGACCCATGGGCGACGGTCCGAACCGACGGGGACTGAGCCGTAAGCATATCATTGAAGCCTGTGAGTATTCCCTGCGCCGCCTCAAAATGGACTATATCGACCTGTATCAGATTCATCGCTGGGACTTTTCCACGCCGATTGAAGAAACGCTCGAAGCGCTGGATAGTCTCGTCCGCGCCGGCAAGGTGCGCTACCTCGGAGCCAGCAGCATGGCCGCCTGGCAGTTCTCCAAGGCGCTCTATACGGCCAAAGAGCACGGCTGGCATCGGTTTGTCGCCATGCAGAACCACTACAATCTGATCTACCGCGAAGAAGAACGCGAAATGAATCCGCTGTGCATAGACCAGGGTGTCGCGTTGATTCCGTGGAGTCCGCTCGCGCGTGGCTATTTTGCCGGCAACCGCACAAAAGTGGAGGGAGAAGGCCCGACCAAGCGGGCGCAAACCGACCCGATGACGCGCCGGATGTATTTCAACGACAGCGACGAGGAAGTGGCCGCCGCCGTAGGGAAAGTCGCCCAAGAGCGCGGCGTGTCACCGACTCAGATCGCCTGCGCCTGGGTGCTCCAGGCCCCCGGAGTGGTTGCCCCCATCATCGGCGCGACCAAGGCACATCACCTCAAGGAAATCTTTGAGACGGTCGATATCAAGCTCAGCGCGGAAGAAATGGCCACCCTCGAAGAGCCCTACCGGCCGCACCCGATTCTGGGCCATATGCAGCCCGATCCCAAACGGATGGGGTGAGGGTGTTAATTATGAAGAACGTCTAAGTCAAACCACGACCAGGCTTATATCCCCTGGTCGTGCCTTGCGTCCCTCTTTCACGAGTCCTGGACCTGTCCCGGGCCGGGTCATGGCATGCTTACAGCGGCGGGGCAGATGGAGAGACATCGGACGGTAGGTATTTTAGAATTTTTTTCAGACGTTCTTCCGGATCGAGTGTTTCAAGTAACTGTTGCTTGGCTTCGATATCCAATTTCAGATAACCACTTACTGTGTCCCCGAGTGGAATTGGGTCATCGATCATCTCAACCGCCCCAACCGCCTGCGGGGTAACCGCCTTGCTCCGTAACATCTCAAAGCATCCAAACCCCGCTTTTATCTCGTGCATGAGCGTTTCAATATCATCCGTTCGTTTACATTGCTCTGCTATTTCTACAATCTTCGCGGAGAAGACTCCGCCCCGCTTTCCATGACGTAGGATGCGACCCCGTTGTTTTCCTTCGACCAGAACCCTCACGGCCCCGTTGGGGAGATGCATACGATTCACAACCTGAGCGACAGTTCCAACTGAAAATACGTCCTTACCCGCAGGTTCGCTTGTCTTTGAGTCCTTTTGGGCAACAAGAAAGACTCGGCCATCATCGGCTGCCGCCGCCTCAAGAGCCTTGATAGACTTTGTCCGTCCCAGAAACAGCGGAACAGTCATGAACGGAAAAACTACAATATCCCTCATTGGAAAGAGCGGCATATTCTTCCCTTGCGTTCTCATACTTCTCTCCTCAACAATTGCCTTAAAAGTATCGGTTGTCTGCCGTCTTCGCCCTTCTCCGGCCAATGTCGCGCTCAGCTTTACACGTGCGCGATGCAGCCGCACTTTCACCGCCCCCACAGACACTCCTGCACGAGTACTGATCTCTCGGAGGGTCAGCCCATTCAAATAATGCAGGTGAACCGCTCGGCGCTGTGCGACTGTCAATGTCGACAGAGCAGCCAAGAGCACCTGATATGACTCTTGCGTCTCATACAGAGCCTCTGGAGAGAGGAGGGTTTTATCCTCCATTTTCTCCGCACTGATAATTCTTTTCTCCGTCTCCTCAAAGGCAACGTCCTGACGTTTATTCCGATGCCACATTCGGCAGAGATTGACGACGATCCCATTCAGCCAAGCCCCGAAACTCTCAGGTGTTTTGAGCAATCGAAGGTTCAGAAACGCCTGAAAAAACGCATCCTGAATAACATCTTCGGCATCCGCCAAATTGCCGAGCTGACGCAAGGCGAGTCGCATCGCCCTCGGCCAATGCCGATCAATCAAAGAGTCGAAGGCGGTCTTCTCGCCCGCCAACACCCGCTTTACGAGCGCCGCGTCGTTCGGATTCATCACTGTCCACCTTAGTAGTTGCAGGTGGACGAGAAAAGGTTACAGGCTTTCCTTCTCAAACCCACAGCCCAAGCCTGTCCGGCCAACTTTTCGCCTTACTTCGTCAAGTGACAGACGGAAGTACACCGGGCGGTTATGGGCGCAGGCATGGGGGTTGGCCGTTTGGGTCCAGGCGTTGAGGAGACGGCCTTGTGCTTCGCGGTCGAGCACCTGACCGGCTTTGATTGCTCCGAGACAGGAAAGAGCTTGATGCAGGTCTTCTTTTTGAGTGCGCACGCGCGTGACAAGTCGAGAGAAGGTCAGCCCCGACGTCCTGGGGTCGAGAAATTCAGGAATCGCACGGAGCGCCAGCACATGCGGCCCAAAAAGTTCGGCATTGAAACCACACGCCGCAAATGCTTCAGCCTGATCATCAAAGAACGCATGCTCTTCGGCTGAGAGCTGGACGACTTGCGGCGAGATGAGGGGCCGGCTCTGAACCTCGCCGTTTTGAAGTCGTTCGTATAATACGCGTTCTTCGGCAGCGTGTTGATCCAGCAAATACAAATGTCCTTCGGATAAAGTGAGTAGGAAGGTGGCTTCCACCTGGCCGACCGGAGAGAAGCCAGAGCTCTGTTCTTCTCCATACGCCACCCCATCTTCGGCCACATGGGAAGCCGAAAGCCAGCTTGGCGCGGAACGGCGTTGGAGACCGCCCCGGACCAGATCGTACACACTCGGATCGTCTCGAAAACGCACCTCGGTCTTGGCGGGATGGATATTCACATTCAGTTGGGAGGGATGCAGTTCAACGAACAGACACACCATACCGCCAGCGTTGCCGAGGGTGTCACGCACGACACGATACAGGGTGGCGTTGCGCACGGCCCGCCGATTTACAAAGAAGTAGTAGCGTCGGCGCCAGGCTTCCTCTTGCGTCACCAGAAATCCCCAGACACGACCGTTCAGACCCGTGTTCTCAAACTCCTCCAGGCGGGAGGCGGTCTCAACGCCAAAGCAGGCGGCAACACGCTCCTGAAACGGGACGGGCGGAAAGTTGTAGACCTCGCGTCCGTCAAACGACAGCGAGAGGGTTTTCTCCGGGAAAGCTAAAGCAAAGCGCGTGAACGCGCCCATGATGTGGCCGTACTCAGTCCGCAAACTGCGCATGAACTGCAAGCGAGCCGGCGTATTGTAAAACAGGTCAGCAACCTCGACACAGGTCCCAACCGGTGCCCCTGCCTCTTGAGCGGGCCTCAGTTTGCCGCCCTCACTTTTGACTTCCACCCCCAGCGGGGCACGCGGTGGACGACTCAGAATTCGGAGCCGTGAGATTGCGGCAATGCTGGGCAACGCCTCCCCGCGAAAGCCAAAGGTCTGAACGCTGGTCAGGTCGTGGTCGTGCTGAATCTTGCTGGTCGCAAAGCGTTCACACGCGAGCGCGACTTCGTCCGCAGCCAAGCCGGCACCGTCGTCGGTGACGCGAATCAGCCGTCGTCCAGCTTCCTCGACCTCCACCCTGATTGTCTGCGCCCCGGCATCCAGGGCGTTCTCCATGAGTTCCTTGACAACGCTGGCCGGTCGTTCCACCACCTCACCGGCGGCGATCTTTTGCTGGACGTCAGTGGGAAGGATACGGATAGGCATGGCTGTGGATGTCCGTGTAGTGACCCAAGGCGAGGCTTCACTTATCGGGAGTCTCCGTGTACGACGGCGGCGCTTTGCCTTCTCCCCCCTCAGCCATTCGTTTTAATTCGGCAATCAACAGGAGCGCCTCAATCGGCGTGGTCCGCAGCGGGTCAATCTGGGCGAGACGGTCGATAACGGCCCGGTTGCCGGGAGGCCGGGTCTGTTCCGCTGTCTGTTTTTGACCACCGGTAGAAGGCTGTCCCGCTTCAAATTCTGCTAATAACGTCTCGGCCCGCTCAACCACATCGGGAGGCAGTCCGGCCAGCTTTGCGACATAGAGACCATAACTTTTCTGTGCCGCCCCCGGCACGACCTTGTAGAGAAAGCTTACTTCGTCCTGATTCTCGCGAACCTCAAGCCGGGCGTTGGATACCCCGGGCAAAGCGTCTGCGATTGGCGCCAGTTCGTGATAATGGGTGGTAAACAGGGTCTTGGCCCGGACCTGGGTGGCGAGCCTTTCGGCAACCGCCTGAGCCAGTGCACGGCCATCCGTTGTACCGGTTCCCCGGCCAACTTCGTCGAGAATGACGAGACTCCGCTCGGTTGCGTGTTTCAGGATGTTCGCCGTCTCCATCATTTCGACCATAAAAGTCGATAACCCCTGCGCCAGAAAATCGGCCGCGCCAACCCGCGTAAAAATACGGTCTACAGCCCCAATGGTGGCAGACCGGGCAGGAATGAAACTCCCCATTTGGGCCAGCAGGACGAGCAGGGCCGCCTGACGCGCATAGGTACTTTTTCCGGCGGCGTTGGGGCCGGTGATGATCAGGACGTACTGGCTTGTATCCAAGCGCAGGTCGTTTGGTACAAATTGCGCGTCGTGCGTATCGAGAACTGGATGCCGCCCCTCTTCGATGAGCAGTTCGTACTCGTCAGTGACATCGGGACGAACCCACCCCTTCTTCGCCGCTAGTTCTGCCAGGGAACTCAGCGCGTCGAGGGTACCGAGGATGGTCGCGGTGTGGCGCAGCCGCTCAGCCTGGACGGCGACGTGCTGTCTGAGTTGAGTAAAGAGGGCATACTCCAGCTGATTGCCCCGGTCTGTTGCGGACAATACGGTGGATTCAAAGGCGCGCAGTTCATCCGTGACAAAGCGTTCGGCATTGACCAGAGTTTGGCGACGGATGTAGTTTTCGGGTACCCGACTGAGCGCGGACCTGGTGATTTCCACGTAATACCCGAAGACTTTGTTGAAACCGACCTTGAGGTTGGGAATCTGAGCACGCTCCCGCTCCCGCTGTTCATACTCGGCCAGCCAGCCCGTTCCATCGGTCTGAATCCCCCGCAGGTCGTCCAGGTCGGCAGAGACGCCGGCACGAATCAGCCCGCCCTCTTTGGCCGCGGGTTTTGGCTCGTCGAGAAGGGTGCGCGCAATCTCGGCGGTCACATCGTCCAGCAGGTCGATTTCTTCACAATACGTCGTCAGCAGACGGCTCTCGGCTACAGTCAGGGCGGCGTGGAGGTCCGGCAGGCGAACCAGGGCGGATTTCAGAGCGGCCAGATCCCGCGGGCTGGCGATCGCAGACGTAATGCGGGAGGTCAGACGTTCGAGGTCCGGCAGGCCGAAGAGGACACGTCGCAGTGCCGCCCGCATATCATGGCAACAGCTCAGTTCGGCAATCGCCTCTTGGCGGGTATGAATCTCATCAACCGCGCGCAAGGGATGCAACACCCAGTGTCGTAAGCGCCGCTTGCCCATCCGGGTGGTGGTGTGGTCCAGCACGGCGAGAACGGTTCCCTCGGACGAGCCCTCGAACACATTTTCCACCAGTTCAAGATTGCGCTGCGTCTGCGGGTCGAGCACGACAAAGGCATCGTGCCGATACGGCTCAGGCGCACGGATATGGGGCAGAAACGCACGCTGCGTTTCCCGTGCATAGGCGAATAAGGCTCCGGCTGCGCACAGGGCATGCCGATGGGAGAAGACGAGAGTGTCGATACGCTTGCGGCCAAACTGCTTGCTGAGGACTGCACGCGCCCGCTCAAAGCGAAACGCCTCGGCCGGGCGTTCGGTACGGCAGACCTGACGACTCCAACCCGTGTCGCCAGACTCACCAGTCACATGGACCAATTCTTGTGGTTGGAGCTTCTCCAGCAGGCTGGGTAAATCAGAAACGTTGGTTTCGGCAACTAGAAATTCAGCGGTCGCCAAGTCCAGACTGGCCACGCCGACCGCATCTTTCTCGGAGAACACGGCCACCAGCGTTCGTTCCCGACTCTCGGATTCAAACAACGTCCCCGGTGTGACAATGCGGACGACATCACGCGGAATAATCCCTTTTCCTTTTTGGGACTCCTCAAGCTGTTCACATACTGCAACCTTGTAACCCTTCTCGACCAGCCGGTTGAGATACGGCTCCAGGCGATAATGCGGCACCCCGCACATGGGGACCTTTTCGTTGCCTTTTCCGTGCGCGCGGGCGGTCAGCACGATGTCCAATTCACGCGCCGCCACGGCCGCATCGTCAAAAAACATCTCGTAGAAATCGCCGAAACGATAGAACAGTAGTTCCTCTTTGTACTGTTCCTTGACCTGCCAGTACTGCTCCATCATGTCGGTTGCCGCGCGTGCTGAAGATGGAGAAGAGTGCGATGTATTCTTTTTGGCCATTGTGTCTGCCGGTTCCGCTCTCACAACAGGTTTTCGACTCTACCACATGTTCCCGCGTCCGTCGTCCGCGCGTCGTTGCTTCTTGACTTCCCGGGCGTCGAGTCTAGCGCAGTTTGTCACGCACGTAACAAAAACACCGGATTGTTCTGGAGAAATATGACTTTCCGTCACCTATGTGACACCTGTCGGCTTGTACATCCTTGTCACGCCTCCTATCGTGGCCGCTGAAATCAGTATTGACCTCCCCTTCTCTTTCCCTCCCCCCTCCAACCAGTCCGTAAAGGAGAGCGTTCGCATGGACAAAACTGAAGACGCGCAGAATTTCGACCCGCTCCGGACTTGGCGCGAATGGTACCAAAAGTCAGAGAAGCAATGGAGTGACACGCTGTCGGGCATTCTGGGCAATGATCGGTTTGCCCAGACCACAGGCAAGTATGTCCAAGAAGCAATGCACCTGCACCGCATGTTTACCGAATCCATGGCCCAATACTTGGCCGCCCTCAACCTCCCGTCCCGCACGGATATTATCGCGCTGAGCGACCGGGTTGGCGAACTCGAGGATCATGTGGCCGGACTCCAAGTGGAGGTCCGGCATTTGCGCCGGGTACTGGCAGAATATGAGGGCGGGGCTGCTGACGACGCGCCTATCCGTCCGAAACGTACCAAAAAGCCCAAGGAGTCCGTCGAAGAAAGGGATTAAAGCCCATGCAACAGGCACAACAACTGTCGCACGAAGACGTTGCAGCCAAAGCGCGGGAAACGGTTGACCGCGCCATTCAGCGCAACGTCCCGGACCTGCCAGCCCCCCTCGAACTCGACATTGAGGTCGGGCCGACCCCGAAAGACGTCGTGCATTCACGCGGCACAATGAAGCTCTATCACTATCGGCCCCTCAGCCCTGAGGTGTACCGGGTTCCGGTCCTGGTCGTGATGTCCCTGGTCAGCCGGCCCTATATTCTCGACCTGGCCAAAGGTCAGAGTTTTATCGAATATCTGCTGCTCCAGGGTTTTGACGTGTATCTGACCGACTGGGGTGTGCCGCGACGTGAACATAAACATCTGAGGCTGGACGACTATGTGACCGATTTCATCCCCGAGTGCGTGGCGATGGTGGGCGAAGATTCGGGCGAGCCCGATGTGTCTATGATCGGCTATTGCCTGGGTGGACTTCTGGCGGCGCTGTACGCGGCCCTGTATCCCGACGGTCCGCTCAAAAATCTGGTGTGTTTTACCACGCCGGTGAACTCGGACGGCATGGGGCTCTACCGCACCTGGACCGACCCGACCCATTTTGATCTCGACCGGTTGATCGATAGTCTGGGCAATATCCCCTCGGAACTGATGGACGCCTCGATCCAGATGCTGCGACCGTTTCAGAAGAGTGCCGGCCAGATGAAGCTGCTCGATAATGTCCAGGACGAAGCCTTTGTCACCGCCCATCTGCGCTTTGATCGCTGGGCCGCGGATCATATTCCCTTTCCGGGGGAAACCGCCCGCCAGTTGGTCAACGACTTTATGCGTGAGAATAAACTCGTTCGGAAGACACTGGAGTTGGATGACCGCCAGGTCGACCTGGGGAACATCACCGTTCCCTTTCTGCACGTGGCGGCTCAGCACGACCATATTGTTCCTTCGGCCGCCTCGCAGGATTTGGTGAAGCTGGTGGGTAGTACGGATAAGTCGGAAATTGTTCTCAAGGGCGGCCATGTCAGCCTGGTCGCCGGGGGGAACGCCATCTATCGTCTGTGGCCAAAGCTGGAGACATGGCTGTCACGGCGTTCTGTCTGAGAGCGCGACCGCACAGAAAGAGGAGAATAGCGTGGAAGGTTTTCCCAAAACCGTTGAAGTTAAAGGGACAGCCCTGAGCCTGCGCATGATGGGCGCGGACGACGGGCCGTTGATGCTGGATTTTGCCCAACAGCTCCCCTATCACGACCTGATGTTTTTGCGCCGGGATATTACCAAACAATCATCTATAGACCGCTGGCTGCACGATATCGCCAGTGAAAGGATGTATACCCTGCTCGCGGAGAGCGAGACCCAACTCCTGGGCTACGCCACCCTGTATCGGAATGACTTTGACTGGTCGCGCCATGTGGCGGAAATCCGGGTACTGATTGCCCCGGACGCACGAAAGATGGGCCTGGGCCGATTGTTGACCCGCGAGGCGTTCAACGTCGCCCTGTCTTTAGGTATCCAAAAAGTCGCCGCGCGCATGACGCTGGATCAAACCGGCGCCCGCACCGTGTTCGAAGAGCTCGGCTTTCGGGCTGAGGCGATTTTACGCGACGAGGTCAAAGACCGGGCCGGTAAGACGCACGATATTCTGCTCATGGCCAATGATGTGACCGAATTCCTGGCCCGTGGTGAGGCGTACGGACTTCCTCGCTAAGCATTTTCCGGTGAAAGCCGACTATACAAGCGCAGCGAGACCGCTATAATCGTGTCGCCATATTACTACTGAGGAGCAAGACAGGGGAAGGAGACCCCATGAAAACAGCATCGCACGTCGACGCCCCAATGAGTTATCTCAACGTCGAAGACCAGCAAGAAAAGCCGACCTATTACCTGTGTACCCCGCCTCCTGGCGTCCCCATACGGAATACCACCCAGGTCAAACACACGATGGCGATTCAGAACGCCCGCGAGCATATAGACGAGATCTCGCTCGAGAAACAGGGCATCACCTTTGCGCAGCATGAAACTGCGGTCAAAAACTTTTATGACGCCGAAGAAGTCAAGGCGGTCTATTATCCTGAAGTTGTCGAATTGATTAAAAAAATGACCGGCGCCGAGAAGGTCCACGTCTTTGACCATAACGTGCGGTGCGCCCCGATGTGTGCCCGTGGCGAGAATGGAGCCCGCGAGCCAGTCAAGTTTGCCCACAACGACTATACCCTCCAGTCCGGTCCGCAGCGGGTACGCGATCTGCTGCCGGACGAAGAAGCCGAAGAACGGCTGAAACACCGCTTTGCCGTGATCAATGTCTGGCGACCGATTCGCGGCCCGGTGCAGGACGCCCCGCTGGCCGTATGCGATGCCGCCAGCATGACACAGGACGACTTTAACGAGACCGACCTCAAATACGAAGACCGGACCGGTGAGGTTTATTCGGTCTCTCACAACCCCAACCACCGCTGGTTTTACTTCCCGCAGATGGAGCGTAACGAGGCCATGTTGCTTAAATGTTACGACTCGGCCACCGATGGGCGGGCGCGTTTCACCGCCCATTCGGCGTTTGAAGACCCGACGTCTCCGCCGGATGCACCGGCTCGGGAGAGCATTGAGACGCGAACGCTGGTTTTCTTTCCGCCTGAAGCATAAGTTAACGAACACAGTAGGGGGCCTTCCGGCCCCCTCGCTTTTTCGAGTTTTTTCTCAAAGCTCTCTAGGGGCATACGACAAACCTTTTCACAGCAGGGGGTGACCTATGGAATTCGGTGTTTTCTATCTTCCCGCGATTGGCAGTAAGAGCGAGCTGCAGGCGGGTATGGCTGGTCGGCGGACAGACCTCTACCAGCGTATGCTGCGCAACCTGTCCGAACAGGCCCAGTATCTCGACGCACACGGCTACTATGGCATTGGCTTCACCGAACACCACTTCCATATCGAAGGCGAAGAGGTTTCGACCAACCCCCTCATGCTCGACCTGTATCTCGGCATGCAGACCGAGAACATCCGGTTGGGACAACTCGGCCTGGTCCTCCCCTGCCAGAATCCCATTCGCGTGGCGGAAGACACCGCCATTCTCGACCAGGTCACAAAAGGTCGGGCCTTTGTCGGCTTTGCCCGGGGCTATCAACCACGTTGGGTCAATACCCTGGGACAGCACTACGACATCCTGGCCGACAACAACACCGACCCGGAACGGTACGAAGAGCTCAAGAGAGAACTCTACCAGGAGCATTTTCAAATTATCATGAAGGCCTGGACCAACCCAACCTTCAGTCATTCGGGCAAGTACTGGCAGATTCCGCCCAAGGATATCTTTTGGCCGGCGCATAATGTCACTCGCGAGTTCGGCCAAGGCGTGGATGACGACGGTATTCTGACCGAGGTGGGCACGGTGCCCGAACCGTATCAGAAGCCTCACCCACCCCTCTTCCAGCCGTTCAGCTTTTCAGAGTCCTCGGTCCGCTGGGCCGCCCAGAACAATGTGGTCCCGCTGACCGTCGTCTGCGACCCGGATATCTGCTCCGGCCAGTTCCGCGCCTGCCAGGAAGGCGCGGCTGAAGTCGGTAAGAGCCTGGACTTCGGTCAGGGCGTCGGCCTGGTGCGCGAGGTGATCGTGGCCGACACGGACGAGGAAGCCATGGCTCTGGGCAGAGAGAGCGGCTGTTTTATCTGGACCAAGTTCTTTGAGCCGTTCGGCTTTAACGCCGCCCTGATGCGGGTGGATGAGGATTACCGGACGATCCCGAACACGTTCGAGTCCATGGTCGAGCGGGGCCTCACCATTTGTGGCAGCCCGGATACGGTGAGCCGCAAGTTTGAGGCGATCTTCAAAAAGTTGCCGGCCGAGTACTTCTGGCTCTACACCTATAATGAGCTCGTACCGCATAAGAACGTCATGCACAGTTTCGAGTTGCTGACCGAAAAAGTGCTGCCGAACTTTACGGATAAGATTCAGTAAAGGCCCAGCCCGTTGACTCCATCGTCCCTCGCCAGTAGAAGGTTGCGGCGAGGGAACGTTGGATGTCGTGTGCGGACTGCCTCCACTCATTGCGCCGGGCTTCGGATAAGACCGACTTCCAGGGCTTCACTCGCCGAGCCCTGCTGACCGGCCTATTCGGGCTGGGTCTGAGCCTGCCGGTTTTTGACCGAGGGGCAAACGCGGCAAGAAAAAAAGACCCGCGCCGTTCGCGGCTGACGCCCGGCGATCAACTGGTCTTTGCCTTTGGGGACCGGGCCGGGCAGGCCATCACGCCCCAAGATATCTCATTCGGCGAACGCCCGGAGTTCGCCTATCCCAAGGACCCGGCGACCGATACCGTACGCAGCCGGTTCCGGCTCAATCAGGTTCTCCTCATCCGGTTGAAACCGGATGAGTTGAGTGAGAAGACGCGCGCGCGTTCGCTGGATGGACTCGTGTGCTATTCGGCCGTATGCACCCACACGGGTTGTGATGTGTCCGAATGGATCGGACCGACGCAGCAACTGGTCTGTCCGTGTCATGCCTCATTCTTTGATCCGAAAAACCAGGGCCGCGTGGTCGGAGGCCCGGCACCTAAGCCATTGGCGACCCTCCCCTTGGAAGTGAGAGACGGGTTCCTGGCGGTCAAAGGGCCGTTTATCGGCAAAGTCGGTTTTAAGAAAAAGAAATAAGGATAGGTCAGATGCGATACCGCACGTTCAGCCTCCTCACGAGTCTCCTCGTCAGTCTCCTCGGGTTTGCCCCCACTCTGGTCAGTGCACAGCAGCAGGACTATACGCCCGTGACCGCACAACGACTGTTGCAGCCCGAGCCTGAAAACTGGCTCATGTATCGCGGGACGTATAATAGCTGGGGCTATAGTCCCCTGGATCAGATTACGCCGGCCAATGTGGGTAAGCTCGTTCCGGTCTGGACCTTTTCGACCGGCGTGACGGAAGGCCATCAGGCTCCGCCGATCGTGAACAACGGCGTCATGTTCGTCACCTCCCCCGAAAACCAGGTCTTTGCCTTCAATGCGAAGACGGGTGATCTCTTGTGGCGCTATGAGCGTGAGTTGCCCGAAGACCTGTTCCAGTTGCATCCGACCAATCGCGGCGTCGCCCTGTATGGCGACAAAGTCTATTTCGGGACGGTCGATACCTGTGTGGTCGCCCTGGATGCGAAAACAGGCGAAGTAGTCTGGGAGGAAGAGCTCGAAGACTATTTGTCCGGCTATTACATGACCCTCGCCCCCTTGGCGGTGAACGGCAAAATCATTGTCGGCATGTCGGGTGGGGAGTTTGGTATCCGCGGTTTTATCCAGGCCCTGGATGCCGAGACCGGCAAATCCATCTGGAAAACCCATACCATTCCCGGCCCGGGAGAGCCCGGTCACGAGAGTTGGGCAGGCGAGAGCTGGAAGACCGGCGGAGTGTCGATTTGGGTGACCGGCAGCTATGACCCGGACCTCAACCTCACCTTCTGGGGAACCGGAAATGCCGGCCCATTTATGGGCGAGGCCCGGCCGGGGAATAATCTGTACTCGACTTCGGTCATCGCCTTAGACGCGGACAGCGGTGAGCTGAAAGCGCACCATCAATACCACTGGAACGGTTCATGGGATTGGGATGAGGTGTCCGCCCCGCTGTTGATCGACGTGAAAAAGGGCGACCGGACCTTTAAGAGCTTGGTTCACCCTGCGCGCAACGGCTATCTATGGACGCTGGAGCGCAGCGCAGATGCGATTAATTTTGTGGAAGCCCGGCCTTTTGTCCGCCAGAACGTCTTCAAAAGTATCGACCCTGAAACGGGCCGACCTGAGTACGATACCGCAAAGATTCCCGGTATCGGACGGCGCGCCGAATACTGCCCGTCCTCGTGGGGCGGCAAGGATTGGCCACCAGCGGCGTATAATCCCAAGACCGGCCTGCTCTACGTCCCGGCCAACGAGAACTTGTGCGGTGCGCTGACCGGCCGAGAAGAAACCTATCGACCCGGTCGGCTCTATATGGGTATCGCGTTTCCCGACGATTTTGAATTGCTGCCCCATCCGGACGCCAAAGACCATATTGGCGAACTCCAGGCTTGGGATTTGAACGCGGGCAAGAAAGTCTGGACCTCAACCTTTAAGAGCCACAATTGGGGGCCGGTACTCACGACCGGCGGCGGGCTTGTTTTTATGGGGGGAACCAATGATCGCTATTTTCGCGCCTTTGACGCCAAGACCGGCCAGGTCTTATGGCAACAACGCACAAATTCCGGGGTGACGGGCGTTCCCACAACGTATCAGGTCGACGGGGTCCAGTATGTTGCCGTGCTGTCAGGCTGGGGCGTGGATGCAGAGCGGAAACAGGAGATGCTGAATACCTTCTACGGCACCAAGACACACGTCCCGCAAGGCGGGGTGCTGTGGGTGTTCGCGGTTCGGGAGTAGCTCTCAACCTCCCCCATCAAAAAGCCGCTCGCCGTTTCGCCAACGGAGGGTTGCGTCCGGCAGGTCGAGCGCGCGGAGTAAGGCCGCGTTGAGTTCATACGCTCCGCCGTCGAGCTCAGCGTTCCGCGTGGCGTCACTCAGACCGTTCAGAACCGCGTTCCCCATGACAAAAGCGAAGGTATCAACAGGCACTTTCGTTGTGGCCTGGCTTTGCCCGTAGGCCCGTTCGCACGCCTCGAGGCGAACGGAGTTCCAGCCGCGACATTTGAACGGACGGGCTTCATAGGCCATACATGTATCGTCCTGGAGCAGGGCACAGGGGAGGCGCTTCTGGTCTGGTAAGCTGCTCGTGCTCTGCCCGCACCGAGCTTTCAGCCTGCTCCGCACGGCTGCCAACTCCTCAGGCGTACAGCTGGCCCTCAGCCAGTCCGCTAGATAGACCACCTCGGCGGCGCTGGCCAACACAACAGGCAGATAACAACAGAAGGCGCAGCCCGCTTTGCACGCACGCCGCTCACGGTCGGGCGATTGGTCGATCCGGTCGTCCACCCAGGCGTGCGCGGAGTTCACCAGGAGAGCTACGGACGCGGCCTCATCATCACTGTTCAGGGCAGCAAGCGCCTCATGATACTGCGCAGCGTAGGCAATCAACTCTTCGCCTCCGGCCTGGGGCAGTCCGTGTTCACGAAGCTGCCCGATAAACTGCTGCACTTCCTGAGGCGAAGCCGCCTGTTGGAGGTGGCTCTTGATCTGGGCAATATCCAACCGTGGCGGAGACGTTTTCTCTTCTCCGATCGGTTTCTTCTTTGTGGCCTTGGCTTGTCGTCGGCGTTCGGCGCGATTCATGTAGGTTCCCGTTTATCCTCAGTCAGATTCAGATAAGGTCAGCTATCCGCAAGATCAACTACCTATACACTCCATATAGAAGGAGAGCTTTGTATGGACTGCTACGCGTGTCAACTGATTCAGGGACAAAAAGACCTTCCAGGCGGGCGCGTTCATCGTACGCAGCACTGGGTCGTCGAACACTGCACTGGACCGCTCGGCGTTGGGACGCTTATCGTCAAACCCATACGACATTGCCTACATTTATGGGAACTCACCAGCCAAGAGACAGCAGAGATGGGACCACTGCTCCACGAGGCGTCGCAGGTCGTTTCTAAACTTCTCCAACCAAGTCAAGTATACATTTGCTTGTGGTCTCACGCTGGGTGGCAGCCGCAACATTTACATTTCGTTGTACAGCCGAGTTGGGAGAACCTGAAGAATATTTCCGACAAGCCAGGGCCGTATCTCCAGGCAGCAATGCTTCAGACGAGTGAGACGCCCAATCGGGCCACCGTCGAACAGTTCTGTGAGCATGCACGTGGAGTCTTCCAAAGAAATGGGTCGCTTACCTTCTCACCACTACGATCTATCAGGAATTAACTTATCTGGCTCCATCATAGCGCGCTTATGATACATGAGGAGTTGTCCAGGGAAAGAACGACCTCTTACACAGGATAAAACGTGAAATACCGTGTCAACGTTGACTTGGCGAACCAAACAAAAGCGGAATTCTCCGAGGTCATTGATGGTAAAGATGCGCGTCTGATCAATACGGTTGGCGCTTTTTCCTCCTTGTTTTTACTGGACCTCAGCACCTACACCAATCCGGTCCTGGTGCTGAAAACAGAGGAGCCCGGCAGCAAACAGGTCCTCGCGTTTGCGCATGATCGCGTGGAGTCTGTCTGCCACGACATGATTAATCATCTCATCAATGATTGCATTGTCATGGGCGCGGAGCCGTTCGCCGTTCAAGACCTGATTGTATGTGGCAAACTCAACGGAGCTACGGTTAAGCGTATTGTTACCGCCTGTGCTGCTGCCTGCGAAGCGCAGGGTTGCACACTGACAGGCGGAGAAACGTCAGAACAACCGGGAATACTGGACGCGGACAAATATATCCTCGGGTCGAACATTGTTGGTATTGTCGAACGGGACCGGATTATTGACGGCTCTCGCATTACTGTTGGTGACGTCGTTGTTGCCGTTCAATCATCCGGTCCGCATACCAATGGCTATACCCTTATCCGGGACCTGATAGCCCAAAACCCTGAACTCCTGACTCAACAGATAGACAATCGTTCATTTCTTGATCTCGTCTTGGAACCGCACCGCTGTTACTACCAAGCCCTCAAAGACCTCTTTCGGACGAATTTTATCACCGGCATGGCTCATATCACTGGAGGAGGCATACAAGAGAATCTTAATCGCATCCTGCCGTCCGACTGTAACGCGCTAATTGATCTCTCCACCTATCACGTCAACCCGGTATTTGGTGTGATCAAACAGCACGGAACAGTCCCCGATGAACATATGCTTCGGACGTTCAACCTGGGAGTAGGGCTCGCCGTCGTGTGTCAGCAGCCCCACGTCGCCGAGGTCGTATCGCATGTCCAGGGTTGCGGCGAGTATGCCTATCCTATTGGGGAGATCGTTCCGGGCCGTGGCGAGGTCGTGTGTACGGGAGCGCTCCGCTATCACCAGTAGGGCGACTACGCTTCTGGATAGAGACACCCGCGTAAACATTACCCCGTTGAAAAGCCGGTAGCAAAATCCTAGGCTCATACCAGAGCGAGGAGCATCTATGCTGCACACAGAGGTTAAGACAGCACTCAGCGCACCATTCAAGCTCAAGGTTCAGACCACCCGGTTGACAAGTGAGCAGTTTGTCCACTTATGCCAGGAGAATCGAGACCTTCGATTTGAGCTTACCGCCCAAAAGGAATTAGTGATTAGGCCGCCAACAGGGTCGGAAAGCGGATGGCGGAGTGGTGAGATATTTTTCGCTCTCACAGCTTGGGCAAAGAAAGATGGCAGCGGACTCTCTTTTGATTCGTCAACCGGCTTCACCCTCCCAAATGGAGCGATCCGTTCTCCAGATGCTTCGTGGGTGAGGCGAGAGCAGTGGCGGGCGCTCACACCAGAGCAACGCGCAGGCTTTGCCCCTCTCAGCCCCTCTTTTGTTGTGGAACTCCGGTCCCCAAGCGACCAGCTTGCGACCTTACAGGAAAAGATGCAGGAATATAGCGACAATGGCGTACAGCTTGGTTGGCTCATTGATCCTAGTGAGAAGCGGGTCCACGTCTACCGCCCCGGTCAACCAGTCGAATCGAAAGACAATCCGGCCACGCTCAGCGGTGATCCGGTATTACCGGCGTTCGTGTTAGACCTGCATCCGCTCTGGTAGAGAAGAGACTATGGAGTATGCAGATATTTGAAAACGCCGTAACCGGCCAGGCGGGCATGCCTGTCCACCACATAGGCGATGGGAATAATCTGCACCCGCTCCCAGCGGGTATACCGTGCGAATTCCAGCGTCTCGGTCAGATATATGTCTACCTCGATGGTCTGCTAGGATGGAGGCCGGGTTCTGAATCGACATCTGTAGCCGGCCTCGAACCTTGACCCTGGCGGCTGGAAAAAATTGGAGAGTATCCGCCCCAGGTCAGAGTAGCGCGTCACACGGGCCGAGCCTCCCGCGTATTCGGCCCGTGTGTTCTGGGCGTATTGAACAGCAAATTCTTCGCAGTAGGCATGAATGTCGGGGGTTGAAACGCCTTCCGGCGGTCCAGAAAAGGCTGTTTCAGACAAAAAGGGGTTGCAGCTACACCAGACGGCGAGCCCTACGCGAGAGAGAATCCGGCGGGCTACCCGCCCCTGGGGCCGGTGTGCCATGTCTATTCGTCCCACGCGGCAGTCTGTCCCGGAGGGACAGGCTGACCCGGATGTTCAGGAGTGGACGAAGCCGTCCTACGCTTGTCCGGTCTGCTGGGCCCACAGGCCGTCGGCTTGTTCCCAGCCCACGACGGCCAGGGTGTTTCCGTCCTCGTCAATAAATTGGAGCGGACCGAGAAAGGTCATATAGAACTCACTGTCTTCAACAAAATTGGTCTGGTCGTGCCGGGCGTTACAGGCCTCGTAGCCATAGCCGACGGCCACTGCTGTCGCCCCACCATCGTCCGCGCCCCCGCGGACTTCCATTTTCCCTTTGGTCAGGAAATATTCCCCCGGCCCCACATGAATATGCCGGGCAAACGAGGAACCCTTTGGGCAATCAAAAATCGCGGTCCAGGCTCCCATCTCGGGCGAGACGTGCAACAGCTTCCACCGAATGCCTCCGGTTGAAAATTCTCCGGGAAACGGCTGCCAGCCGACTGAGTCAACGTGGACGTATTCGCCTTCGGTTTTCTGTTTCATACCAGGACCCTCCTTCCGGGTTTGAGCCGTCTGTCTGATGTGCGCTGCGTTCGGTCCGGCCAACGCGGGACGGCAGCGTCAGCCGGGGTGATTCTGCTCGGTCGGAGCCGGTGCGTCCCGAAGCTGCTCACCAAAATCAAACGGATGCTTATCATGGCCAAATATCGGTTCAAGCTTCGGCTGTGACACGATCGCATGGAGAGGTCGTGCGACCAGCCGTTCAAGCAGATAGCCAACCGCGTGGACCGGGTAGGATACAATCCGCAGCGGATGGGTATCCTCAAAATCATCATAATTGTCGCCGGCGACCGCCACCGGAGCCAGGAGCAGCACGGCTGCCGCCGTCACGACCGCTTGTTTCTTCCATGTCATGAGAGACTGCCTCCTTTTCTGCATATCCGTCTTCACCCCGTGTACTCTACTCCTCTTGCCTGGAGCGCTCAATCTCTTTTCTGGCCTCCCGCCGGGCAACCGGACGACGATATTTCTTTTCGTCCTCTTGCAGGCGGGCTGGCGGCGGGAGTTCCTTCCGTACCCGACGGAGCGCGTCGAGCGTAGACACGACCGCCGGTTTCTTTTTCTTTTGGGACATGACGGACTCTTCTCGATGAGGTCACACAAAAGACGGATATGCTCTCACAACGTTACGCGGCCCGGCCCTTCTCCAGTATCCGCGCCGCGTCCTTGGCAAAATACGTCAGGATGAGATCGGCACCGGCTCGCTTGATACTCGTCAGGGCTTCGAGCATGACGCGTTCCTCATCCAGCCAGCCGTTCAGGGCCGCGGCTTTGAGCATGGCGTATTCCCCACTCACATTATAGGCAGCGAGCGGATAATCGAATTTTTCCTTAGCGCGGCGGATAATGTCCAAATACGGCAAGGCGGGTTTGACCATTACGATGTCCGCCCCTTCTTCAATATCAAGAGCCACTTCCCGGAGCGCTTCGTCTCCGTTGGCCGGGTCCATCTGATAGGAGCGTCGATCCCCAAACTGAGGCGTCGATTCTGCGGCCTCGCGAAAAGGACCGTAAAAGCCGGAGGCAAATTTGGCCGCATAGGCCATAATCGGAATATGCGGAAAGCCCTCCCGGTCGAGCGCCTGACGAATGGCTCCGACCCGGCCGTCCATCATGTCAGACGGCGCCACCATGTCCGCCCCGGCTCGGACATGCGAGAGCGACTCTTTCACCAGGAGCTCAAGCGTTGCATCATTCTCGACGTCGTTGCCTTTGATCAGGCCACAATGCCCGTGGTCGGTGTACTCACACAAGCAGACGTCGGTGATCAGCGTGAGTCCGGGCACTTCTTCCTTGAGCGCGCGTAAGGCGCGTTGGATAATCCCGTTATCGTTATAGGCGTCAGAGCCGACCGCGTCCTTTTCATCCGGGATACCAAATAAGATCACCCCGGGAATCCCGAGGTCTCGAATCTGCCGACACTCTTCTACGGCCCGATCAACCGAGAGTTGGGCAATACCGGGCATTGACCCAATCGGGTTTTCCACTCCCGTCCCGGGCACGATGAATAGCGGCATAATCAGGTCGTCAACCCGCAGATGTGTTTCTCTCGTCATCCGACGCAGATTCTCGTTGCGTCGCAGGCGGCGTGGCCGATGGATGGGAAAAGACATAACGTGGGACTCCAATTACCCTATTGTATTATGCTCTGTACGGAAATATGCAACGATGGCCTCAACAAAAGCGGGGATCGTATAGGCTGACGGCTGGACCGCCACAGTCAATCCGTATTCCTGGGCAGTCGCGGCGGTGATCGGCCCAATACAGCCGATCTGAGCCTGACCCAGTAAAGCCGCACTATCTTCTCCGGACAGGCACGCCATAAAATTTCGGACCGTGCTGGAACTGGTAAACGTCAGCAGATCAATCTGCCCGGCGCGTAGCATATCACGCAGGGTTTCGTCTCGACCCTGGGGCCGGATGGTGCGATAGATGGCGATCTCGTCAACCTGTGCGCCGGCCGCGCGCAGCTCCTGGGGTAAAATGGCCCGGGCCTCGGCAGCGCGGGGCAACAGGATACGCCGCGCCTTTTCGGCCTTGAGCACCTCGATAAGCGCTTCCGCCTGATATTCGTGTGGCGTGGCATCAACCCGAAGGTGGCGGGCCTGTATCGAACGCGCGGTTTCCGGCCCAATCGCGGCAATCCGGATATTTCCCAGGCTGCGGATGTCTCGCCGCCGGGCTCGCAAACGCTCAAAAAAATAGCGCACCCCATTCACACTCGTAAAGACGAGCCAGTCATAATCTGCCAAGCCGTCCAGGGCGGCATCCAGGGCGGCAGAAGACTCCGGCGGCACCGTTTCGATCAGCGGAAAACGAAAGACCTCGGCTCCGTACTGTTCGAGCAGGTCGGCAAAACCGCTCGCCTGAATCCGAGGGCGGGTAATCGCAATGCGTTTCCCAAAGAGGGGTTTTGATTCAAACCACTGCAGCCGGTCGCGGAGTCGGACCACGTCGCCGACGACAATAACGGCGGGGGGTTCAAAGCTCTGTGCGGCGGCCAGCCCGGCAATGCGTCCCACCGTTCCGGTCAGCACTTCCTGGTCAGCCTTTGTTCCCCATCGGATCAGCGCGACCGGGGTCTCGGCCGGCAGGCCGAACTCCGTCAGACGGCGCATATTGTTTTGCAGTTGCCGCGTCCCCATCAGGAAGACCAGGGTACCGCCCACTCCGGCCAGGGTGGCCCAATTCAGATGGGGCGCGGTGTCCCATATCTCTTTATGCCCGGAGACGATCGCAACCGCGGAGGCGTGATCGCGGTGGGTCAAGGGAATGCCGGCATAGGCGGGCACGGCCGTAGCCGAGGAGACGCCGGGAACAATCTCAAACGGGATGCTGGCCGCGACCAGTTCCTCCGCCTCTTCACCGCCTCTCCCAAACAACAAAGGGTCACCGCCCTTGAGCCGAGCGACGACTTTGCCGTTTGCAGCATGCTCACGCATGAGTTCATGAATGGTCTGCTGCGGAACGGCTCGACCCCCTCCCCGTTTTCCGGCATAGAGCAGGGTGGCTTCGGGCCGGACGTAATCCAGCAGGCGGATATCGACCAGATAGTCGTAGATAATGACATCAGCCTCTTCGAGGCAGC
The DNA here is from genome assembly GCA_022826945.1 of Candidatus Binatia bacterium. Classification (GTDB taxonomy): domain Bacteria; phylum Desulfobacterota; class Binatia; order Bin18; family Bin18; genus Bin18. Next base: position 51,560 of record JAJDTY010000011.1, on the reverse strand, counting down.
GTTTGCCTTTGAGGGTCAGCAGCCCGGGGTCACCCGGCCCCGCTCCAACCAAGTATACCTTCCCAGTCGGCATACCCGCTCCCCTCAGCCTTCCTGCTCCAACCGCGCGAGGATCTCGTTTCCGCCCTGGGCCAGCAGCCGCTCAGCCAGCCGGATACCCAGTTGCTCAGCGGCTTCGGGAGGACCGTGTTCCTGTCCACGCAGCACGATTTGTCCGTCCGGGCTGGCGATCAGGGCCACAAGCGTGACACCTTCGGTCCGGGCGGAGGCTAGGGCCGCGAGTGGCGTACGACAACTGCCACCCATCCGACCCAAGAACGCCCGCTCAGTCGTGACAGCCAGTGCAGTTTCAACATGATGCAGCGGCCGGAGGAGTACTTCAATATCGGCTTCGACGCGCGTTTCAATACCGAGTGCCCCCTGCCCGACGGCCGGGACAAAGACCTGCTCATCCAGGATACGGCTCCGCGCGGGCATGAGACCGAGTCGCTTGAGGCCGGCCGCGGCCAGAATCGTCACATCGACCTCTCCGTCACGCTGTTTGCGCAAGCGGGTCTCGACATTGCCGCGCAGCATTGTGATATGGAGATCGGGCCGGAGATGGAGCAATAAAGCCTGACGGCGCAGGCTACTCGTCCCGACTCGGGTCCCTGCGGGCAGCTCATCCAGGGTTTCCCCATTGGGCGTGATCAGGACGTCCCGTGGGTCTTCGCGTGGCGGAATCACACTCAGAGTGAGTCCGGCAGGCAAGAAGGCCGGCACGTCTTTGACCGAATGGACCGCCAGATCAACCCGGCCCGCCTGAAGTGCTTCTTCGATTTCCTTGACAAACAGCCCTTTACCACCAATCCGGGACAACGAGATGTTCTGGAATCGGTCACCGGAAGTTTTAACGGGAACCAGTTCAACCCTGAGGGCCGGCCACTGTTGCTCCAACCGGCCTTTCACCCACTGCGCCTGCCACAGCGCAAGGGGGCTGCTTCTCGTTCCGATCCGGATGAGGGTGTGCATAATCTGCGACTGACAGTCGCCTATTCTTCGGAGGCATCAAGACCGAAGATTTGACGGATGACGTGAGGAGAGGCGACCTCTTGGGTGTATTCGGCTTCACGCTTGACGCCGTTGTGGTGGCGCTGTTTGAGATACGCCAGAGGAGGATGGAGGAACTTATTCGTCAGGGAGCGGGTGAGGGCTTCGATCGATTCCTTTGCCTGCGGTGAGAGGTCGGCAAGCCCGGTCAGGGTTTTTTCCACTTCGCGCGCACGGATCATCTCGGCCTGTTCCCGGAGCGCCACGATCGTGGGAGTCACTTCTTGGTTGACAAACCAGCGCCAGAATTTTTCCACTTCCTCGGCCACAATAGCCTCGGCTTTGACCGCCTCAATTTGTCGCTCTCCCCTATTATCTTCAACCACCTGCTCCAGATCATCGATGTCGTATAAAAAGACATTATCCAGATTGTTCAAACGCGGATCGAAGTTGCGTGGCACCCCCAGGTCGATCAGAAACATGGGACTGCGTTTGCGCTCTTCAAGCGCCTCTTCGACCATGCCGGAATGCAGAATATAGTGCGAGCTGCTGGCGGAGCCTATCACCACGTCGGTGAGATGGAGGTGTTTGTCCAGCTGATCAAATGGCACGACGATTCCATTGCAGGTCCGGGCGAGCTCAACCGCGCGACGAAAGGTCCGATTGGTCACCATGATGGTGCCGATCCCGCGTCCGCGCAGATGCCGAACGGCTTGTTCGCCCATCTCACCCACACCAATAACCATGGCGGTCTTGTCTTCCAGGCGGTCAAAAATCGTACAGGCCAGGTCAACGGCCGCCGAGCTCACCGATACCGCTTTGGCCGCGATGCCGGTCTCGGTTCGCACCCGCTTAGCCACCGAGAACGACTTATGAAAACAGCGGTACAACACCGCTCCCAAGGTGCCGAGCGTGGAAGAGGTGTTATAGGCGTCTTTCACCTGACCCAAAATCTGGGGCTCGCCGACCACCAGAGAATCGAGACTTGAGGCAACGCGAAATAAATGGCTGACGGCTTCCTGATTGATATGGGTGTAGAGGTAGGGCGCAAAGTGGGGCAACGCCACCCGCTGCTCTTCGGCTAAAAACGCACGGATCTTCTCGTCTGCCGCATCCGGATCCGGGGTATGGGCCACCACCTCGACCCGGTTACAGGTGGAGAGAATAGCTCCCTCTCGGATGGTCTCCGTATCCACGAGCCGCGGTAAAGACGCATCCAACGCGCCGTCGCTGAAAGCTAACCGCTCCCGGAGTTCGACCGGCGTGGTGTGGTGGTTGAGGCCCACCACCATGAGCGAGGAGGCGGGCTGGACAAGACTAGCCAAACTGACCTCCGTGTCGTCCGGGGAAAAACTGGACCCCAACAAAGGAAACCACCAGCGCGGCAAAGCACGCAATCGTCAGCGTGGCCGCCCGTCGCCCGCGCCAGCCGGCACTCCGGTAGTGGAGCAGCAGCGCGTAGAAAATCCAGGTCAGCACGGACAAGATGAGCCGGGGCTCCCGTATCCAGAAGTGCTCCCAGGCGTACCCGGCCCAGACCGCTCCGCTCAACAAGCCAAGAGTCAAGAGTAAAAAGCCCCAGGCCAGGGAACGGTAGTTTAAATGATCGAGGGTTTCCAATGAAGGCAAGCGGCGGAGAAACGCGGAGGCTTTTTTCTGTTTGAGCTGTTTTTCTTGGACCAGGTAGACCAGGCTGGCGCTGAACGCGACGACAAAGACCGCATACCCAAGATAGGCGGCCGTCACATGAATGGGCAGCCAGGCACTTTGCAGCGTCGGCGGCAGCGCTCCCGCCTGGGTGTAAAAGACATACACCCCAAGGGTCAGAATAAAGCCGATAGGACTGACAATGGCGCCTAAAATGGAAACGGGCAGTCGCCACTGTACCAGCAGCCCCATTGCCGCAGTGAGACAGGCAAAAAAGGAGAGGGCTTCATACATATCTGTGACGGCAAAATAGCCCACCGTGAGAGACCGGACCGCAATAGCGCCAGCATGACACACACAAGCGGCCAGCAGGCAACCCGGCGCGACCGTCCGCACCACGGGCCGAGCGGAAAGCAGTCCGACAATAAAGCTCACCGTGCTAAGCAGGTACAACAGCAGTGTCAGCGTCAGCAGCCAAACTTCCATAACACTCACTCACCACGAAAAGGCGAGACGCTCCAGAGTATACGCCTCCCCCAGCGTCTGCTGGAGGAGTGCCTCTAATTTATCGGTTTGGCGGTCTCGAAGATAGTCCAGCAGGGGAGATTCGGCCAAGCCGGTCAGGAGGCGCCGGCGCTCTTCCGCGCTGCGTGGTTCGTGCATCAGGCGTTCACGAATCAGGCGCAACAATCGGAGCGCGACCGCATATTCCGGTCCGAATTGTTCAGCGAGGTCTTGCCGGATCTTTTTTGCCAGGGCAGGACTTGCCCCATTGGTTGAGACCGCAATCGTCAGGTCGCCCCGTTGCACCACTGCCGGCACAATAAACGAGCACAACGCAGGCTGATCGACGATATTACACAAGATATTGGCCTGTTTGGCATCCGCGGCAACCTGTTGCTGCAAGGCGGGATCATCCGTGGCCGCAATCACCAGCGAAACAGTGTCAAGGTCTTCCCGTTGATAGGGGCGCTGCTGAACCGTCAACCGACCGGCGGCCTCAAGGGCATGCAGCGCGGCGGTCAGCTCGGGACTGACGAGCGTCACCGCCCCGCCGGCCGCAAGCAGCGCCTCCACCTTGCGCTCGGCAATCGTCCCCCCGCCAATGACCAGACAGCGCGTCTGGTCCAAATCGAGAAAAACAGGGTAATAGCCCACACGGCCCCCTTCTCGTACCCAGTTCAAATCGTAGCATACCGGTGAGGAGTGAAGGAATCAGAGTACCGTCGGTAAACTTGACGAGAGTGGGTATGACTATACGATGACTCAAAATGAGCCATCTTTGAATCAACACGGCAGGGAGTATACGCAACGAAACAATTAACGATTCGTGGATTCGACTCCGCCCTCCAGCAACACTTGCACAAGCTGGCTCAAGAGGAAGGACTCTCCCTCAATAAAGCGGCGTTGCTGCTACTCCGACGTGGAGCAGGACTTGATTCTCCAAAGCATGATGCAAACAAGGTGGGGGACACTTTAGGCTATCTCATTGGGGCCTGGTCCCAAGAAGAGGAAGAAGCGTTTCTACAGACGCTCGCTCCACTCGATCACATTGACAAAGCTTTCTGGTCATGAAGGTCACTCTTGATACAAACGCCTATTCTGCTCTGCTGCGGGGTAGGTCTGAGATCGCTGAACGAATCCGGCGCACACAACATATTTTCCTCTCGACGAGAGTTGGGGGAGAGCTCTTGTTTGGCTCCGCAATGGTTCACACTACGAAAGGAATCAGTAGGAATTAGACGATTTTCTAGCGAACCCCTACGGGAGCCTACTGCCCGTTACACTCACAACGGCAGACCGCTTTGGCCGACTTGCAGCGGCACTGCGACAAGCGGGAACACCCATTCCAACCAATGCTATATGGATTGCTGCCCACGCCATGGAAGCCGGCGCGGATTTATTATCCTACGATCAGCGCTTTCGGTTCGTGGCCGGACTCGTTTGGACGCATCTGGTGAGAATGGACTCAGTTTCAGTTCAGCCCAATGCGCATCCAAGGCTGGGAGCAGGACAGAATACAGTAATGCCGCTCTTCAGCCCGTTGGAATACGCAACACCTGGCCGATTTGCAGGCGTTTGACGTTCTTCACGCCATTCAGACGCTTCAGAATGGACACCTTTGTGCCGTAGCGCCGGGCAATACTGCCGAGCGTTTGGCCACGGCGAACCCGGTGTTTGACGTACCGTGCTTTGCCTTTATCGGGGGAGTCAGCCGAGACGCGCAGTTTTTTCCCGGCCGGTATCAGCGCGGCGTTTTTGATGCCGTTGAGCCGTTGGAGCGCCGCCACGGTTGTGTTGTAGCGTCGGGCGATCTTGCCGAGCGATTCTCCCCGACGCACAATATGCGTCCCGTCCCGCGAGGCAGCCCGTGCCACCTGGACGGACCGGGCTGCCGGCCGTCTGCCCTTCCCTCTCAGGGGGACGCGCAGCCGTTGTCCGATGCGGATGAAATGCGCGCTTCTGAGTCCGTTCAGGCGTTGCAGGGTCCGAGCGCTCGTCCCGTAGCGCTGCGCAATACCGCCCAGCGTCTGCCCCCGCCGGACCTTATGAAAAGCAAAGGCAGCGGCCTGTTGGTCGGCCTTGGCCCGAGGGCTGAGCGCGGCGTAACGCCGGGTGAAGTCTTTCCGCGCACCGGCCGGGATACGCAACCGGTGGCCGCGTGGAACGTGGAGTTTCCCGTTCCGGATCAGTGGCCCAAAGGACGGGTTGAGCGCCACTAATCGCTCGGTACTGGTGTCGGCGGCGCTGGCCAGATTTTCGAGCGAGACAAAGTGCTGGAGATCGACTTCATCGTACCGGAGGAGAGGGTCGCGTTTGACGGGACCGAAGTATTTGGCGCTATTTTTCTCCACCTCAATGGCCGCCAGCAACTCGGCATAAAAGTTCCGCGACGCAAACCCGAACGTCCGGCTTTTGTAGCGGCGGATAATGGTCGCAATATCGCGCGTGCCGACTTTCCGGACGGCGCGCGCCATCCCGGCCCGGCCATGGTTATAGGCCGTAACCGCCAGCGGCCAGGTTTGCAGCTTGTCATAATTCGCCTTGAGCAGGTCGGCGGCAGCCCGGGTGGCAATGAGGGGGTCGAGGCGCTCGTCAACCACATGGTTAATCGTCAATCTCACTAAGCGTCCGGTCGCGGGCATGAATTGCCAGATGCCGGCCGCACCAACTTTTGAATAGGCCTCAATATTGAAAGACGATTCGATCAACGGGAGGCGGGTCAGGACAACCGGGAGTCCTTTTTGACGGAATATCTTCTCCATCCTGGGCAGATACCGACCGGAAATGCGCAGGCTCTGGCGAAAGCGCTCCCGTATCCCGGATTGCGCCCGCAGTCGCTTCTTCGCTGCGGCCTTGCGGAATTTGTGGCGCTCTTTGACATCTTTGAAGAGCGTCCGAATTTTTTTCTCACGCGCACTCAGCGTCCGTCCTTTTGCGCCGTGGATATGAAGCTTGCGCAGGGCGGCCCGAACTTTTCTGAGTTCCTGCTTGGTCCGCTTGGCCTTCAGCTTCCGGACTTTGGCTTTGCTATGCTTTTTTAAGAGCGGCCGAAAATCGAGGACGGCATACACCTTGTCCAAATAGACCGCGTCGTGAATAACGACCTGATATTCCGAGTACGTCGCGAAAATCTTGGTCCAGAACTCGACCTGGGGCTGGAGGGCCTTTGGGTAGGGAAGTGGAGAAACCGCGGAGTTCGCACGCTTGTCAACGTTTCCAAACGCGGGGCCGGACCACACGCCGGCGAACAAAACGACGAACAAGAACGCTGTACGCCATCCCGGATGTTTTGCCTGCATCACCACCCTCTCCTGCTCTAACACGACCAGCTCTTATGCAGACCGTCTATCTGCGCTTTTGCTATTATAGGAAATAAGCTCCCCAACTAGCAAACCCACGCATCCAGTTCAACGTACCCCCACAGGCAGATTCCGCCTCTGCCGCCTTCTTTCCAGGGAGAAAGTCGGCTATGAAAAGGAACCATAGGAGGCGGTATGCGAATCTCACTCTTTCATTTACCCAGCTTCTTCCCGGAATTTCACACCAGCGATGAGCAATTCTACCTGGACATGCTCACAGAGACCGACCAAGCTGAAGCCCTCGGCTTTCACTCCGTCTGGTTTGCGGAACATCATTTTTATAATTACGGCGGCCATCTGCCCTCCGTTCCCGTGATTGGGGCCGCGGTTGCCCAACGCACGAAGAACATCCGCATTGGCTCCGGGATTGCCCTCCTGCCACTCCAAGACCCGATTCGGCTGGCGGAAGAGTATGCCATGCTCGACTGCTTGTCGGGCGGGCGATTGGAGTTCGGGATTGGACGGGGATTTCAAAAGGGCGAGTACGACGCCTTTGAGCGGAATATGGGCGACAGTCGGGCGCTGTTTGAAGAAGCGCACGCCATCATCATGCAAGCCTGGGCGGAAAGACGGGTCTCTCACGACGGCACATTCCGCAAGGTCCGCAATCTCCAGGTCATTCCGCAGCCCGTTCAGCAACCACCACCCGTCTATGTTGCCTGTATCTTTACGCCGGAATCGTTCGAATGGGCCGGGAAGATGGGCTATCATTTGATGGTCGTCCCCTATGCCCAGCCCAATCCGGAAGTCCTGGTGGGGCGTATCCAGCTCTTCACCCAGACCCGGCAGGCCCATGGCTACACGGACGCTCCGGAAATCCTCGGGGTGTACCATTTTTATTGCGGCGAGACCGCGGAAAAGGCAAAGGAAGAGCCCCGCGAGGCCATGATGCGCTATATAAACGCGGTGGCCGCCTCCAACCAGGAAGCCGCCTACTCCGATCAGTATCGGCCGTACCAGGGTCTCAAGGACGCCTTCAAGACCTTTGACTATGAGGGCTATCTGTACCCGCATAAAGTCATCTTTGGTGATCCGGACCAGTGCGTCGAGCGCATCAGGGAAATCCAGTCTATGGGCATTACCAACGTGAGCCTGCTGGCAAATTTTGGCGGGTTGGCCCACGACAAAATTATGGCCTCGCTGGATCGGTTCGGAAGAGAGGTCTTGCCCAGAGTGGCGTAGGGGAGAGGAACCCACCCCGGCCTACGGCCACCCCCTTCGACTTCGCTCTGCTACGCTCAGGACAGGCCTCCGAGGAGGGAAGATTTTTTGTTCCCTCCTTGAATGGGGTGGCCCTGAGCTTGTCGAAGGGCCAGGGTGGATTGTCCTCTTTCACCCGGCAAAAGGCTGGTATGGGATGTCCAGCCCGAGACTCAGCATCAGACGGAGGCGGGCTTTGCGCGGGGACAGATGGTTTTCAATCCTGATTCCCGCAGCCATGAGTTCATCATACGCGCCAGGGTAATACTGCCCCGCCGCGGTGGGCCCGCTCGGCGCGCTGGAGCAACACACCACAGGCAGCCCCGTGTCGGCGAGACGGCGGATTTGTACGAGCGCGGTTGGTGGGATGCTCCCGGCCCCCATGCTCGCGACTACCAGGCCGTCTATGGACCGCTCGGCCCGCTCGCCTACTAACTTGAGCAGTGCGGCGTCATCGCCAACCCCAAGCGTGAGGATGGGAACCGAGTAGGACATGGCTTGGGGCTGACGCCCCAGACGATTCCAGCGCGTAGGCTGCCAGCCGAGTTCAATCCGCTGCCCGTTGACGCGCCCGGACGGAGCCCCGCGCCGCGCCGTAAAGGCGTCCAGGGCCACGGTATCGCTTTTATATACGCTCCAGGCCTCAAAGATGTGACCGTGCAGCGTAACCAGCGTCCCGTATTCAGGCAGCAGGTAGGAGGCGACCCGCACGGCGTTCTCCAGGTTTTGTATTCCGTCATAGTCGGCGGCCCAACTTGGCCGCATCGCCCCGGTAAAGACAATGGGAACAGTCCCGGAGAGCATTTCATCGATACCGTACGCCACCTCTTCGAGGGCATCGGTTCCGTGCGTCACCACGACGCCGTCCACGCCTTCCTTGGCCGCCCGCTCAATCGCCCGTGCAAGCCTGAGCAACTCCGCACCTGAGGAAATCACACCGTCAGGATACGGCAGGTCCAGACAGTGCAGATGCCCGGTCTCAATGGTAGTCCGGGCCAATAAATCCGCGGCCGACAGCCCGGGACGACTCTCTCCGCCCGGCTCGGTACGTACTTGGCTGATCGTCCCGCCGGTTGCGATGAGGAGCAGTTCTCTCCGGCTGCCCGCTTGCGGCATATGGGTGCAGTCCGCTTAGCCCGTATAGCGAAAGAGGCTCAGGAGAAAACGGTTGTCGGGGTCAGTCCATTGGGATTGGTATTGGAAGCCGTGGCCAATCAGTTGTTCTTTGACTTCTTGCGCGTCGAACTTTCTGGATATCTCCGTGTGGATGGTCTCCCCCACCTGGAACGAGACGGTCAGGTCCAGGGCAGCGATGGTCACGTCCTGGGCCACCTCGCTCTTCAGGTGCATTTCGATTTGATGCAGCTCCTGATTATAAAAGGCCAGATGAGAAAACTGCGCGAGATTAAAATCCGCCTGGAGCTCGCGATTGATGTGACGCAGGATGTTGAGATTAAAATCGGCCGTCACTCCAGCCGCGTCATTATACGCGGCTTCTAAAACCTCAACAGACTTCCGCAGGTCGAGCCCCAATAAGAATTGATCGCCGGGATGGAGGTAGGCCGCCAGGTGCTGAAACAGTTCGGTCTGCTCCGCCGGACTGAAATTCCCCAGATTGCTACCCAAAAAGAGGACGAGGCGGGGGCGGGTATTGGGCAGGACGGTGAGTCCGGCCAGATAGTCGGTCGCCAGGGCCTCAATCGACATGGTGGGGTAGTCAGTCAGCAAGCCCCGCGCGGTCTCTTCGAGCATCGAGGCGCTGATATCGATCGGCACATAGTGCAGGAGATGGTCCCGGCGTTGATATTCATCGAACAGGAGGCGGGTTTTCACCGCACTGCCGCTTCCCAGCTCGACCAGGGAGGCGCCCGCCGTCTGTCGCACAATAGCCGCGGCGTGCGTGCGCAGAATCTGCGCTTCGGTCCGGGTGAGGTAGTACTCCGGCTGCTGGCAGATATCCTCAAACAGACGCGACCCGTAGGCGTCGTAAAAATACTTGGGCGGCAGGGTTTTCTGGCTTTGCCGCAAGCCGAAGGCAACATCCGTCCGCAACTGCGAACGTACCTTGCCCACCGTAGAAATTTGTAAACGGTCAGTCTCCCGGAATCGTGTTGACATACCAAACAACCCACCTTACTCAGTCAATCAACCGCCTCTCGCCGCGCTAGGGCGCGGCGTCCTTTGCACACCGCAAGCCGACAAAGACGGCCCGCATGCCGGGATGATACCAGTTCCGAAACGTTGAGCGTAAGACATGTCGGCGCGTTGCCCACGACCCGCCGCGCAAGACTCGGTGATGTTGATCAAAATACGGAACCGAATAGCCGTCGTACGGAAAAGCCTGAAAACCCGGATAGGGATGAAACCAGGTGTTCGTCCACTCCCAGACCCCGCCGAGCAGACCGAGACCGGACTCTGGAGGATCTGACTGCGTCGCCGTGGCGGGCCGCTCGGCCTCCCACCAGGCCGCTTTTTCCCATTCGGCCTCGGTCGGCAGCCGCTTCCCGACACAGCGGGCGTACGCCTCGGCCTCGTACCAGCTCACACACCGCACCGGTTGGGCCGGGTTCAACGGCGCCACCCCGAACGGGTCGATCTCCAGCCAGTGCCCCTGAGTACTCCCGGGACGCCAGTACAGGGGATGGGCAATATGATTCTCCTCACGCCAGCGCCACCCCTGCCGACTCCACCAGGCAGGGCTTTCATATCCGCCGGCATCCATGAACTCCAGAAAATCGGCGTTTGTGACCGGTGTTGGATCGATCCAGAATTCCTCCAGCCAGACCTGCCGAGCGGGCCGTTCATTGTCCAGCGTGTGTGCGCTGTCGTCGCTGCCCATGCCGTAGGCGCCGGCGGGAATCCTGACCATGGCCGTTCGGGCGGCATGCGGAGAAGGACTCCGGCGCGGCACGGCGGAGGAAACGAACAAATCCCGGTCTCCCGCATCGAAGCGCCGGGCCGCAAGCAGATTGAGAACCAGCAGGATGATCTCGGTATGCTGTTCTTCGTGTTGGAGAAGCATGTTCAGGATGCGACCTTCGCCCAGCAGAGAATGGGTGTCCGGCCAATCGCCCCGCTCCAGAAAGGCGAACACACAGGTGCGGACTTCATCCAGATAGGCAAATATCTCCTGCGCGGAGGGGAGATTGACCCGATTCTCCTTGGGATTCTCAAGCGGGGAGAAAACCACATCATACTCGGGCGACAGGGCGGCCGCGTGCTGACACTGTTGCAGAATCCAGAAGCCCTCGGTCACCCCGATATGGCCGAGGTGCCAGCCGACCGGACTGAACTCGGCGTGGGCCTGGCGACGGAAGTCCTCCGGCTCGATGGCCGCGAACAGTGACTTCGTATACGCCCGCGCCTCGACCATCCGCTGCTGGAAGTCCGTAATATCAATCATGCCGCCTCCCGGCCGCCAAGGGCGACAAGGTCAATATCCGTGGCGTTCCGGCAGATCACAATATGACTCTCCGGGACGGTCTTCCAGCCTGGATCGGCAGAGAGTTTTTCCGAGGCGATAACCACCGCGTCGGAGAAATCCGTTCCGTTGTCCACATAATACAGCGACGGTGCCGGCGAGGTATTCGCAAAGCGGAGGGCGACCACATGCACCCCGTCGGACAGCACCAGATTCAGCCCCATATGAACCGCCTGACCGCGTGTCCAGTCCAGCAACTGGGCAACCGTGTGCCGAATGGCGGTGGCATATGCCTGTGGCGTCTGCTCCTGGCCGTGCAGAAAGTTCAGGATAAGGGCGAAAATGTGCTCAGAGTCGGTGGAGCCCCGAATGAGGCGATAATATTCATCGCGCAGCGCCTCGCGTATCTTGCGCAGCAGGCCATCACGGGCCTTTTCAATAAAGCCGTTATGCATGAACGACAGACGACCATGGGCAAACGGCTGACAGTTGCTCTGGTCAAGCCCGAAACCCGGTGTGGCGCTGCGGACGTTGGCGACAATGCAATCCGAAACAATATGGCGGCTCAAGCCGGGCAGATTACGATCATTCCAGATCGGGACGATATTGGTATAGATACACGGCGTGGAATCAAGCGCGCGGTTATACCACCCGACCCCAAACCCATCCACATTCACCGTTCCGGCGGTCATCTCTTTGGGCTGGTAGCTCTGCTCTATCAGGGAGTGCTCGGGCGCGCTGATGACCTGGGCGAGCGGAACCGGCTTTCCGCGATACACAACAAAACGGCACATACCCCTGGTCCCGGACTCTTCGGCCTACGCGCTTACCACGGCGAATGGGCCGGCTGTTTCAGTAGTCGGCGGCGTAAGGCCTCGGCTTCCGCATGAATCGCCGCATAGCTTGGGCCGAACAGATCGATCTGGGCCAGCACGACCCCGAACTCGCTCACCGGACGAATCTCCTGTCCCGGTTCGACATAGACCGTCAGATCGCCGACTTCCTGCGCCCGCGTAAAATCAAACAGATTCTCGGCCAGATCTTCACCAAAGGTGATGAAATTGAACTGGCCGCCCACAACATCGGTCGGTATCAGCGGAGGCTGGAGCGGCTGCCCGCCGGCCAGCGTCAGTCCGGCTTCGTACACGCAGGCTCCGAGACAGCGACGATACAGATGATAGAAACAGGTGGCCGCCCGGCCGTTGACCTCCGTCAGGGTGACCGCATCGTCATGGCACCAGAACTCGATATTGAAGAAGCCGTTGTCCAGGCCGATATTGCCGATCGCTTCCAGGGCCTGTTGAGCCAACAGTTCCTGGATGTGGACCGGGTGCCGGGACGGCAGCGAGAAATTGTCAATAATCCGGGTACCCGGATAGGTATTGGTATCCGTAATCGCCCAGAGCGCCGGCCGCGCATTGGCGACCCAGCCCTCGACCGTCACCTGCGGTCCGTCAACAAAGTCTTCGACCAGCATGATCTCTCGGGCGGCCAGTGGGAACTTCTCGCAGTCGATATAACGTTCGAAAAACGGCAGGTAGAGCGGCGACCAGGCCGGATATTCGCGTCGGGCGACCGTCAGCGCCCGCCGGAGGTCGTCGTCCGAGTCGAGCTTAAAACCGAGAATCCCGAGGTTCAGCCAGGGCGGTTTGAGATAACACGGGTAGCGCGTAATCACCGGCTGCTCGTCCGCCAGATCGATGGGATCACAGCGGACCGGATGGGGTTCATATTGACGACCGTAGTATTTGTGGAGGCAGAGAAAGACGGACTCCACGCTGGGCCCCGGAAACCCAAACTCCTCACACAGAACCGCCGCCACGATATCGGCCACGTCTCGGGAGTAGAAAACGGCCTCAATGGGGTGTGTCTTGACATAGTCGCGGCACTGATCGGTATACGCCAGCAGGTCCAATTCCGGAGAGGGCGTGCGCGGATTGAGCGGCGCGTCGAGCAGATGAAACCTATGCTCGGACATGCCCGCCAGGGCGTTGCGGTCCCGTTGCGACGGGCACGGAATCAGGACGTCCACCACTCCCCTTCTTTATTCCGCTCGATCATCCACACAGGTACTGGCAGGAGGTGGTATCAGGCAGCCTGTTTTTGGTCCTCAAGCACGGCCTTAAAGTCGGCGGTGCGCAGCGTTGAGGCCACGCTCATATCGTCGTTCAGCACATCGAACAGGGCGTCACTGTCGCCGCGTACACTGTAGTGCACAATCGCCCCGTCGGCACCACCGCCTTCGAGATGCGCGTCCCCGGCCGGGCTGGAGGTATATTTTCCAACCGGACGGACATCTTTGACCGCGCTCCCATCAGCTTCGTAGATAATATGCTCGCCATCCACGACCAGGGTGTTGGTCAGTGCCAGATGACGGTGCAGAAAGATCTTCTCATTTGGCGCGAATCTGACCATCAGGTCCACGATATTGTTTTCTTCATCCACATCGAGCAGGGTGACCTCGAGGTGCTCAAAGTCGCCCAGGCTCTGCCACCGGATATTGCGATCATCAAAACGGCGGGTAGAGGGTGTGGCTGCCATATATCTTCTCCTCTATGATTGCGGTGTTGTTCAAGGCGGCGAGCATAGCAAGCGTTCCGGGGACGGACAAGGAGTCAGCGTGCAACGAATTGAGGGTGGATGCCACTGCGGGACGATCCGGTACGAATTCCTGTGGCCGCTCGATGCCGCGGAGATTCCGGTTCGAGCGTGCAGTTGCAGTTTCTGCATGAAGCACCGGGGTACGTACACGTCTCATCCCCAGGCGGAACTCCACGCAACGATCACAGATACCGTACGCGTTCCCACCTATCGCTTTGGCCATGAGACCGCCGACTTCTACGTCTGTGCCCGGTGTGGGGTGCTCACCTTTGCGGTGAGCCGGATTGCCGAGCGAGATTATGCCGTGGTCAACGTCCATACGTTTGAGCATATCGATCCGGCCAATTTCACCACCCGCGTGACCGATTTTGACGGGGAGACGCCAGACAGTCGTCTTGCCCGACGCAAACGGACCTGGACCCCCACGGTGCAGATTACTCGCGCTCGAAAAGAAGAATCGACCCAGTGTTAAGGAGGACTTCATGCTGTTGTATCTTGATAAAAAACGCGCGCCCAATCCGCGCAAGGTGCGTATCTATCTGGCTGAAAAAAACCTGGATATTCCGATCAAGGAAATCGATCTCTACGCCGGCGAACAGAAGACACCGGAGTTTCTGGCCAAGAATCCGTTTGCCGGGGTTCCCATCCTGGAACTCGATGACGGCACGGTTCTGATCGAAACGCTGCCAATTATGGAATATCTGGAGGAACTCTATCCCGACCCGCCCCTGATCGGCACCGACCCCGTCAGCCGGGCGCTCGTACGCTCCTGGGAGCGGCGCTGTGAGATCGGGGTATACTTGACGGCCTCGCGCATGGTGCTGTCCAAAGGCGACGTATCCGACCAGGCACGCAGAGTTCTGATGCACCGCCTCCCGCTGGTCAACGACGGCCTGGAAGGCAAGGACTGGCTGGCCGGGAATTTCTCCATTGCCGACATCATGCTGTTTATCGGCCTGGAGACCGCGCATCACCGCGGCACGTTCCAGCTCGACCCGGCCTGGAACAACCTCGCCCGCTGGTACGATGCCATGAAGGCACGACCGAGTACGTCGGTGTGAGGGTCAGAACGTTTCGCATGAGGTCTTCTCATATCCCCTCTCGGGAGGGGTGGCCCGAAGGGCCGGGGTGGGTTTGCGCCCAACGGTTCAGACCCTCCACTCCAGAGGAGCCGCTGGGCGGCCTGCGATCTGTCTTCTCGTTTGTTCCCCAGTCGGGCGAGGCAGCTCCGAGCGGGCGGGCGGGGACCCACCCCGCCGCTGACACGGTCCCCCCTTCGATTCGGCTCAGGACAGGCCCCCCAGGAGGGGAAGCACCGGTCCTTATCTAAGGAGACACCGCCACATCGCCTCTCTCGTCCATTCAGTCCGGCACGCAATCCACCCTTTCCGGCGTGAGGGGGTGCGGCGTTCTGCGCTGTTCTTCGCGGCGCTCTATTTTGTTCAGGGCACAATCGATCTCTCAACCGGTCTGCCCTATCAACCGATTCAATATCTCCTCAAAGAAGACCTCAGCCTGAGTGCCGGTCAGGCAGGCTTTGTCTGGGCCATGATCGGCTTGGGCTGGACCATCAAGCCCGTCTACGGCCTCGTGTCCGACTTCCTGCCGTTGGGCGGCTCGCGACGCAAGGGCTATCTCCTATTGATGAGCGCCCTGGGCCTGGGAAGCTGGCTGGCCTTGGCCGTTGCGCCGGCGGCGTATGCCACCGTCCTCGTGCTGCTCATGGCCTGTTCGTTTACTCTGGCCTTTGCCGACGTCATGGCCGACGCGCTCATGGTGGAGACCGGACGGCCCCTCGGTCTCACCGGGAGTTTTCAGTCGATTCAATGGGCGGCAATGGGCCTGGCCTTGACCCTCGCCCATCTGGGTGGCGGCTATCTCTCGGAATATGCGACTCCGCATACCGCTTTTTTCGTGTGCGGGTTCTTTCCGCTCGCCACCTTGCTGGCAACCCTCTGCTTTGTGCGGGAAGCGCCTCAGCCATTGGGACAAGCGCAGGTGCGAGAGACGGCGCACGCGCTCAGAACAGCCACCCGGTCGCGTGCGGTCTGGATCGTGGCAGGCTTTCTGTTTGTGTGGAATTTCAGTCCACTGTTCGGCACACCGCTCTTATACTATGAGCGAGATGTTCTCCAATTTTCAAAAATCTACATCGGCACCCTCGGCGCGCTGACAAACGCGGCCGGCATGCTGGGCGCGGTCATCTTCTTTTTCTTTTTTCGGAATATTTCCCTCCGCCGCCTTCTCTATATCGCGGTGACGCTCGGCGTGTTATCCACGCTCAGTTTCCTGGGCTTAACCGGACCTCGGTCTGCGATTATCATTTTTCTCGGCTACGGACTGATCTCGCAGATTACGCACCTGGCCGTACTCGATCTTGCGGCCCGCTCCTGCCCGGCCCGCGTTGAGGGAACAGTATTCGCGCTCCTGATGTCCGCCCTGAACCTGGGTCGAAGCGGGTCTCAGGTGCTGGGCGGCTGGCTGTACGATCAGACCGGCTTTGTCCCCTTGGTCTTCATCAGTGCCGCGTTCACCGCCCTGTGCTGGTTGATGATTTCTTTGCTGCGTTCTGAGTGGCCGGCCTCAATGGAAAGTAGGGCGGATTAGCGTAGCGTAATGCAGCAAGAGGCCCCTCAACCGAGTGTGTGACTGCCTCTGTACAAGGGATAAATCCAACGGAGGTGAGACTAGGGGCAAAATGATGCAGCCTAGATAAAGTGCAACGCAATCCGGGAGAATCAACCCCTACCCACACCTCTGGTTCCATCGAGAGAGCGCAGCCAAGTTCCTCTACGATTTAGCAAAAGATATAGCGCTGCTGATGGCTCGAAGGGGGACTGGAGGAGAATACCAAATGCCCATGTTTGATTGGATATTGTTGTAGATTGCAATCATCGCCTGGGTCGGGGCTTCCGTGACATACACCCGCACCCATCGTTCTCATAAATAGTTACCTTTGAGCGACCCTCACCCTAGCCCTCTCCCTGGCCAGGGAGAGGAGAGTACCATCCTCTATGTCGAATAAGACCGACTTGATCTTGGCCGCCGAGGCGACTAGATTATCGGCACACCCCTTGCGGTTTCGACCGCAGGGCGCGGGGCCTCTTCGGAGGCCCTTGCCTTATTATTCGACGGGCATCAACGCGCACATTCGTCTATGTAGACGGGTTCAGTCTCTACTACGGAGTCCTCAAGGGCTTGCCATGGAAGTGGCTGGACTTGGTCATGCTATTCGAGCAGGTGCTCCAGCCGCACCACCAGATACTCGCGGTCAAGTACTTTACGGTACGGGTTTCGGGTACGACCCGAGACCCGTCGAAGCCCCAGCGGCAGGACGTGTATCTCCGCGCGCTACGGCGCTACCGGCCTCAGGTTGAGGTGTACTTCGGACATTTCCTGAGCCATTCCGTCCGCGCACCGCTCGCGCAGCCGATGGGAAACCGGCGCACGGCGGAGGTGATCCGGACCGAGGAGAAGGGCTCAGATGTCAATCTCGCCGTGCATCTGCTCAATGATGGCTGGCTGGATGCCTATGACTGCGCGGTGGTAGTAACAAACGATAGCGACATTGCCGAAGCGATGCACCTGGTGAAATTGCACTGCAGCAAGCGCATCGGCTTAGTGACCCCGGGAACCGGAAGGCCGTCGCGCCAGCTCATGGTGCATGCGGACTTCTCAAGACATGTACGGCCAAATGCTCTACAGCGCTCACAGTTGCCGAACCCGATTCCCCGCACCAACATTCGGAAACCCTCCCGTTGGTAGGATGATAACCGGAGTGCCCGAACGGCCGCGAGTTCAGGGGGAGCAGGAATCTTGCTCTAGTCAGATGACAGCAACCTCTCCCGTCCATTCGTTCCCCCTGCCCCTCCTACCCGGCAGGCGGATGTGGGGCATCGAATATCTCGCGCTGAAACGCATCTGCCGCCCGTAACACCGTCGCATCGTCGCCTTTGCGTCCAATCAGCATCATGCCGACCGGCAGGCCGTTCGACATGCCGCAGGGCACATTCATGGCCGGATGGCCGGTGGCATCAAACGGGGAGGTGTTAACCAAGTGTTCAAACGCCAGCTGCACACACTCCTCCCGGCTCACATCCGCGGGTGGAATCTTGGGTGCCATGAACGGTAGCGTAGGCATGACTAAGAGATCGCACTCCTCTAAAGCGGCATCGTAGGCCGCAGATAAAGAACGGGCCAAATTTTGGGCTTTGGCATAATAGCGTCCGTGGTAGCGCTTCTGCATATACTGGCCGGCCAACATAGTCAGCTTGACGTTCTCTGATAAATCGTCTGGTTTAGTCAGAAGACCACGGGCCATGGCATCAAGCAAACTTGTAGTGTAGTGGCCCTTCCAGTTCGTGCCCATGCCGTTGCCCTGCACCATCAGCACGGTTGCACCCTCTTGAAATATGGCAAAGAGGATGTGTCGGCCGTGACGGTGCCATGGTATGGAAACGGTTTCGACACGCGCGCCGAGTTTCTCAAACGCATGGGCGGATTGTTCTACACTCTCATCCACCTCCGCCTCAGACACGTCCTGCCAGCCAAAACCCTCCGGGACAATCCCGAGGCGCAGACCGTCGATTTTTCCGGACAGGACTTGCGTATACGCTTTGCCTTGCAGAGCGGCCTGCTGGCGCGGGTCGAGACCGTCCGGCCCGGCAATGACTTCCAGCAGCAAGGCCGCGTCAGCCACTGTCCGTGCCATGGGTCCGGCATGGTCTATGGTGAGTTCGATGGGAGCAATTCCGGTGTAGGGAACTAATCCATAGGTTGGTTTAATGCCATAAATCCCACACCAGCAACTCGGCATTCGAATCGAGCCGCCCTGATCGCCGCCAATCGCCATATCGACTTTACCCGCCGCAACAAGCGCCGCACTGCCGCTTGAGGAGCCACCAGCCATCCGACTCGGATCGTGTGGATTTTGCACTGGCCCTGTATCGCTGGTGTGGCTTCCCCCTGACCAACAGAAATGCTCACACACCGCTTTTCCGAGAATGGTACCGCCCGCCTCCAGGATACGCGTGACAACGGTGGCGTCGATCTCCGGGGTGTAGCCCTCTAACACACTGCTACCGTTCATCATCGGTACCCCCGCCACGCAGACGTTGTCCTTAATCGCCAGCGTTTTTCCTATGAGCGGCCCGGACGGCGCGCCCGTTATTTCGGTTCGCCAATACCAGGCGTTGTATGGATTCTCTTCCGGTTGCGGGCGAAGGCCAGGCGTTCGCGGATACTTCACCG
The DNA here is from genome assembly GCA_022826945.1 of Candidatus Binatia bacterium. Taxonomy (GTDB): domain Bacteria; phylum Desulfobacterota; class Binatia; order Bin18; family Bin18; genus Bin18. Next base: position 32,549 of record JAJDTY010000011.1, on the reverse strand, counting down.
GCAGGGTGGGTTCGGTCAGCTCGTCAAGATGCGCGTACGATTCAACAATTCCACGCATCAGGCCCTGAAACGATTTCACGTCGTTTCCGTCCAAGCTCAGTCCACATCCGTCAGCAATATCGGCAATCTCATCCAGCGTCGGTAATTGTACGGGCATACCGTCCTCCTTTTGATTCGAGGGATAGCGCATCTGCCTTTCCCTTGCCAAGGCGCACGAAACCACATAAGACAGGGCGCACTAAAAGAGAAATACCAGGAGGAAGCGCATGGGACGCTTAGACAATAAAATTGCCATCATCACCGGAGGCGCGGGCGGCATCGGTCTTCAGGCCGGGAAGCTGTTTTCCCAGGAAGGCGCAAAAGTCCTGTTGGTTGATTTACACGAGAACGCACTCAAAGAAGCGGTCCGGACTATTGGGGGCGATGCGGTGCGCTATTGCGCCGCCGATGTTACCCAGCCCGACCACACCCAGCGCTATGTTCAGGCCGCGGTCGAGCAGTTCGGCGGGGTCGATATCCTACTTGCCAATGCCGGGATTGAAGGCGAGGTCAAGCCGATTACCGACTATGCGATCGACACGTTTGATCAGGTCATGGCCGTCAATGTGCGCGGCGTGTGGTTAGGGCTCAAGTACGCCGCACCGGAGATTGCCAAGCGGGGCGGCGGCAGCATTGTGATCACCTCTTCGGTCGCCGGCGTGCGCGGCGCGGCCGGGATGTCGGCCTATATTGCCAGCAAACACGCCGTGATCGGGCTGATGCGCACCGCGGCCCTAGAAATGGCGGACAGGAAGATTCGGGTCAATACGGTCAATCCGGCTCCTGTGGATACCCGGATGATGCGTTCCCTGGAAAAGGGCTTCGAGCCTGACGATCCGGGTCGGGCCAAGGAGATGGTGTCAGCTATGGTCCCCCTGCAACGCTACGCCGATCCCGTAGAGGTCGCGCGGATCATGCTCTTTCTGGCCAGTGACGAAAGCTCCTACTGTAGCGGTGGCGTGTATATGGTTGATGGCGGCATGACGGCCCGGACGTAAGGCCTGCGTTGTCAGAGATGATGTTGGTGTCGATCAGGTAGCCCAGAGGTCTACCTCACGACCCCTATCTTGTCGGCGGGACAGGTCAATGTCGTCGAGTGGGGCGGAAGCGAGGAGGGCCTTCAAGTCAGCGTGTGGTGCAGGATCGATAAGGCGGTGCAGATGCTGGCGAAGCTGGGCCGCGCGAACGGGGTCGCTCCGTAATGCATGGGTGATGCGGCGAATCAAGGGCGCATCCTCTTTTGACGTTTGCACTTCAAGGCGTACCCAGCCGCGTTCCTTCGCGCGTTGACGATAGGCTTGCACTGCCTTTTTGCGTATTGTTTGGCTTGACATATATCCGGTAATACATCCGGATTTCTAGGAAGTGACAATAGCGCCTAAATAAAACAAGAGCCGTTCGTTACCTTTCATACCTCACCTGCTATCATATTTCCTCATGGCCAGAGCAGGAAAACGACCGGTCAAGGATGAGCAACTGCATTTATTCATCCCGTCCTCTTCTTCCGAAGTCCCAGACGAACGAACACAGCAGGTCAATCCCGCCCCCCTCCTGCCGGAAGTGGAGGCGCTGGCCGCCTCCCTGCCGAAAACGATCCGGCTCGGGACTTCTTCCTGGTCTTTCCCTGGGTGGGAGGGTCTGATTTATGACCGACCGGCCCCACAGGCAACACTGTCGCGTGAAGGGTTGCCACTGTATTCCCAGCATCCGCTCTTGCGGACCGTCGGAGTTGACCGGACGTATTATCGTCCCATGTCCGCGGCCCAATTCGCCGACTACGCGGCACAGGTGCCGGAGACTTTCCGCTTTCTGGTCAAGGCGCATGAATACTGCACCCTGGCCGGCTTTGGCGATCATCCCCGGTATGGCACGCGGCGCGGGCAGTCCAACCGCCTGTTTCTCGACCCACACTACGCGACCCAGGAAGTGGTTGGTCCGTTCACGGACGGGCTCAAGGACAAAGCCGGCCCCCTGCTCTTCCAGTTCTCTCCCCAGGACCATACCGGCCTTGCCGGTCCAGGCTCTTTTGTCGAGCGGCTGTATCAGTTTCTGGACAGCCTGCCACGCGGCCCGGTCTACGCGGTCGAGCTTCGGAACACCACCCTCTTTACTCCTGAGTATGTCGATGCCTTATCCGCGGTCGGCGCGTGTCACTGCCTGAATGGTCATCCCAGTATGCCGCCGGTTCGCGAGCAGGTCGCCCTGGTGCAACCGGAACGGGGCCAGGCGGTTGTCGTCCGCTGGATGCAGGCGCGCCATCTGAGCTACCAGGCGGCAAAACACAAATACGCACCGTTTAATCAAATTGTCGACGCGGACCCCACGTCACGCCAAGCCATTGCCGCGCTCTGTCTCGACAGCAGCGGGCGACGCCAGCCCACCTATGTGATCGTGAACAATAAAGCCGAGGGCTGCGCGCCGCTGTCCATTGTTCAATTGGCGCAGCAGATTGTGGAAACGAGATCCGGCGCAGGAGCGCACGACACGCTCAACTGACCAGCGCGGACACGCCGTCCCAAATCAGCAGCAGACCGAACAGGAGGAGGGAGATTCCGCTCAATCGGAGGGCTATCCGATAGCCACGCCCCTGCAGACGCGTCCGTCCGCCGTGGACAAGCACGGCAATCAGAACCTTCGAGCCGACCAGACAGCCGTAGAAACCGAGCAGAAAAGCCATGATGGGCAACCACATATCGTGACGTGCTTTGTCCGTCACGAGCGGTCCCCCAACCGTCAGCCAAAAGATATACGGATGGGGATTCAGCAGGTTGACCAGCAACCCCTTGCGGAAACTCAGCAACACGCTCCCCGCGCCTCCCGCCTCCGACCCCATGGGTGCCAGTGTCCGCAGGGTCTCCCACCCGAGGAAGCAGACATAGCACCCGCCGATGAGGCTGAGGACCGAAAAGCTCGCGGGCGGGAGTTGATGCAGCACGGCAAGCACGAGGCCGACGACCAGTATGTCCGCAACCGGCGGAGCCAGGGCCACACACGCCCCACTCTTCCAGCCGCTACGTAAACTCTCCTGAATGACCAGGCTGGACAGCGGGCCGGGCGTGATGCCGGCGCCGAGACCGAGGCTGATAGCAAAGAGAAAGGTTTGCCAGGTCGTCATTCCGCCGCTCTTCTCTCGCGCGGTTTTTTCACCCGAGGCAGCATGATAGAGTCGCCGGATGGCCGAGAGTCACACGCCAGCCCATCCGTCCGGTTCGCACGAGCATCATCACCACGGGACTCATTTTCGATTCTGCCCGAAGTGTGGCGGGACGTTAAGCCGCCAGGTGCTCAAACCCAACGAACCCAAACGGCTGGTCTGCGGGAGCTGCCCGTTTATTTTCTACGACGATCCCAAAGTCGCGGCCTGTACCATTCCGGTCATACAGGGCAAAATTCTCCTGTTGCAGCGCGGGATCGAGCCCGGCTATGGCAAATGGGTCTTTCCCGGCGGCTTTCTGGACCGAGGCGAGCGCGTCGAAGACGCGGCCATTCGCGAGACCTTGGAAGAGACCGGCCTCACCGTCGAAGTGGGGCCTCTGCTCAATGCCTACTCCTACCCCGGCTACCCGGTTGTTGTGCTGGTGTATCCGGCGACCGTGCTCGCCGGCGAGCCCCAGGCCCTGGACGAAACACTGGCCGTCAAGCTCTTTGCCCCGGCCGATATCCCCTGGTCGGAGCTGGCGTTTCCCAGTACGGCGGACGCGCTGACCGAGTATCTCGCACGTGTCGATAAGCCACCCTCAGCCTGACGCCAGCCCAACTTTTTTTACCGGGGCTTTTCTGTTAGGGTGTCGCAAATTTTTCAGGAGGACATGAATGGCAGAGGAACAACTATCCGCCGAAGAGGAATTAAAAAAAGCAACCTGGAGTTATATTGCCGTGGGTGTGTTATGGCTCTCGCTGATCATATCGGGCATGGCGCTTGAGCGCCTGGATCTGACCAGCGGGTTTCTCACCAGTCTCTTGCCGGGCGCCGTCAACACCCTGCGAGCCGACAACGCCGCGCTCAACGAACAGGTACGCGAGTTGAAGGACGCCAAACAACGCCTGGACGGCCTGATTGGCCGCGAGCGGGCCACGGCCGAGGCGCTTGATTATTGCCAGGCCGAGAACAGAGAGATTAACGCCGAGTTGAAAACGCTCAAGGCAAGTGCGCCAGCCGCAGCAGCAAACTGATACGCTTGCCGGGCGTTTCTTGAGCCGTTTATACCTTCATACCTTGCCGTCATAAGAGGGGCGTCTGATCGGACGCCCCTCTTCTTTGTCAGACAGCAGCTTTGGGCGAGACCGGCTACTGCCAGGCGTGCTGACGCTGAATGAATTCCGTCACCACATCAACCGTGGTCTGGGCCAACTCGATATTAAACAAATGGCTGGCATTGGACAGGATGGTCAGGTCGGCGTTGGGAATCCGCTGAGCCAAGGTGACGGAGTTCTCCGGCGGAACCAGCCCGTCCTCTTTGCCGGTCACCACCAGCGTTGGCGCGCTGATATCCGGCAGACGTTCATACGTATCATGCCCCTGAATCGCGGCCATCTGGTTGATCATGCCGTGCTTGGGTGTCGGATGCTGGCTGGAAAGCTGGTTGAGTTCGAGCAGGGTGCTCATATGCTTCTGCATAAACCACGGCGTGACGGCGACCTTGGTCATGGCCAGGGCCGCCTGTTCCACGTCGAAGTCGGCAATATTGTTCAGCATGTCCAGCACTTCGGGGTCTTGTGACAACAGCGTCTTTTCTCCACCGCAGTTGGTGCAGCCCAGGATCAGGCTTTTGACCCGCTGCGGATGACGCAGGGCAAACTCCTGGGCGATCATGCCGCCCATTGAGATACCGAAGACGTTGGCCTGCTCGATCCCCAGGTGATCCAGCAGGCCGGCGGTATCGTCGGCGAACATCGTCATGGAGTATGGAGCGTCCGGTTTCTCGCTTTGCCCCACTCCACGGTTGTCAAAGGCAATCGTCCTGAAGGTCTGGGCAAAGCCGTCCACATTCCAGTGCCAGCCGATCGAGCTGACGGTAAAGCCCATAATGAGGAGCAGCGGTTCGCCCTGCCCCTGCTCTTCGTAGTACAACTCAATGCCATTGGATTTGATATGCGGCATAAATGATTGCTCCTTCTCTCTCGTTTTGGTTGTGCAGCACACAAAAGGGCAATCGTCGGAGATTGCCCTTTTTCATATCTGAGTCAATGGAATATTCCGGGCTAGTCGATATACGGGCTGAAATTCCGCATGGCGAGCAGGAGGGCCTCAAGGTCGGCATACTCGCTCAGTTCGATGTACAGGTCATTATACTGGCTGTGGACTTCATCGGGGTCCTGCTCATCCTGAGGGACAGTGAAAAGCCTCTCAAACTCTTTGAGCATGCCTTGTGATTGCAGCTTGGCCTCAACCGGGATTTCATCGTTGGTGGCGATCAGCAGCTTGATTCGATGAATCAGCCGCAAGACCATTTCTTCATCGGTTCGTTCTGGCATGGCAGCGCCTGGTCCCCGACCGGTCTAGTTGTCCTCTTTCTGCTCCTGCAATTGGCGTTTCCAGTCGAGCATCCGCGCCTTGGCCGCCACAGCCTCGGCCTCCGTGATCATACCTTTCTGCTGGTACAGGCGGGATAAGACGGTAAAGCTCATCTCGTCGTCCGGGCTCAACTCGGTCAACTTTTTTGCCATTTCAATGGCTTCATCGAGCTGTTCGTTATCCGCATAGGCATGGGCCAAGTCGTGCACGGCTTCGACATAGTTCGGGTCGATCTCCAGAATCGCCTTATAGGCGGTAATAGCTTGATCGGTCTCACCGTCACACAGGAAATCGTAGGCTTCATCGTATAGTGCTTCGATGGATGGCATGGCCGTTCTCCTTGGTGTGGACAGCCTAGCGGATTTCAGAAACAGCTCCAACCCCGTGTCAGCCTCTCGTTGACAGGGGTCTGGCGGCTTCCTATGCTCTTTTTTCCGTGAATACCCCACGAGACTCAATAGACGCCCGCGTCCTGGATTTCATCGCTACGCCCGAGGAGAAAGACTTTGGCGCCCTTGCCCTGGATGTCTTCGCCCATCAATTCGAGTGGAATCTTCCGTATCAGCGGTTCTGCCTGGCCAGAGACAAGACCCCGGAGACCGTCCGGACCTGGAAAGCTATTCCCGCCGTCCCCACCGTTGCCTTCAAAGAGCTTGAGCTGACCTGCGGCCCCCCGGAAAAAGTCTTTTTGACCAGCGGCACCACGCGGGGACAGGAAAAGCGCGGTCGCCACCTGGTCCCCGACCTGCAGCTATACCACGCCTCGGCGCTGGCCCACTTCTCGCAGTGCCTGCTGCCCGAAAAGCGTCCGCTGCGGGTCTTGAGTCTGATTCCCGATCCCGAGACCCAACCGCACTCGTCGCTGACCCAGATGGCCGAATGGGTGATGCGCGACCTGGGGACCCCTGACAGCCGGTATTTTATTGATGCGGACGGTGTTCATCTGGAAGCCTTTGCCGCAGCCGTCACCTACGCCCAGGAGACGAGCGAGCCGGTCTGCGTCCTGGCGATTACCTCGGCCCTGGTTGCCTTTTTCGACTGGTGCGCCGTCAATCAGCAAACCTTTGCGCTGCCCTCCAGCAGCCGTATTATGGATACGGGCGGCAATAAGGGTAAAGGCCGGCCGCTCTCGCGCAACGGCTATTTGCAGTCGTGCTGGAAATATCTCAAGGTCGCCGGCTATTACTGCGTGAACGAATACGGCATGACCGAGATGGCCTCGCAGTTTTACGACCACGTCCTGTACAACCGCTTTCGGAAGAGCAACGAGCCGCGGTATAAAATCGGCCCGGCCTGGACGCGCACGCTGGTCGTCCATCCCGAAACCCTGGAAGAAGTGCCGCCGGGCGAGCACGGCATCCTCCGGCACTTTGATCTGGCCAACTGCGGCTCGGTCATGGCGATTCAGACCGACGACGTGGGCTATCTGACTGGCGAGGGGTTTGAGATTATCGGCCGGACTCCAGGCTCGGAAGCACGCGGCTGCGCGCTGGTTCTGGACGAGTTTTTATCCGCCCAGTGACGGGTACAGACATGCCGTCACCCTCCCCGACCGACCTGAGTGCGAGGCTTGACGTCCTGCTCGCCAACCGCATCCAACACCTCGTCCCCAGAACGGCCCGGGACATCCTGGGCTGTATAGACCGGGCCGTGCAACGCTGGCTTGACCCCCACTCCCCGGAACGCCAGGAAGCCGAAGCCCGTCTCTCGGAAACGACCGGCCTCTCTGCGGCCATGATCCGGCACGTGCTACCCCTTATTTTTCGGGAATATCGAGCGGACAGGATAGAAGCGCTCTGTGTTGATGAGTTGGGCTGTCTTGAAGTCCTCGACCGTTTTGTCCCGTCTACCTCAGGACAAAAGTGCGCCTCTGGCCCGCCGCTTATTCTGCATGCCCTGGCCGGCAACGTACCCGGAGCAGGGCTCGACAGCGTCATCTTCTCTCTGCTGGTGAAATCCGCCGCCCTGGTCAAAACCTCGTCCGCAGAGCCCGTCCTGCCCGTCCTGTTCGCCCGTTCGATTCGGGACATCGACCCAAACCTGGGCGCATGCCTCAGCGTCGTTTCCTGGCCTGGGGGAAACGCAACGCTTGAAGACCTGGCGTACGGACGGGCCGACATGGTTGTTGCCTCCGGCTCGGATGCGAGCCTGGCGGCAATCCGGAAACGAACGCGCGGACAGTTCGTCGGCTACGGGCACAAGGTGAGTTTCGGTCTGGTGACCAGGGAGAGTCTGGCTGACGCGGAAGAACTCGCTCACAAAGCGGCCTATGACGCGGCGTTATACGACCAGCAGGGCTGTCTGTCTCCCCAGCTTGTCTATGTTGAGGAAGGCGGAGCCGTTACCCCAAAAGAGTTCGCGGCTCTGCTCGCCACGGGCCTGACGTATTGGCAAACCGAGCTGCCGCGCGGTCCGGTCCCACCGGAAGTCAGCACCACCATCCGAACAGTGAGAGACGAAGCCGAATGGCAGGCGTTGGCCGGTAAAGATATAGTCCTGCACGCGAGCCCGAACGGAACGGACTGGACCGTGGTGTACGATGCCGACCCAACCTTCGTTCAATCGCCCTTGTACCGGACGATTCGGGTGAAGCCGTTACGGGACATTACACAGCTCGACGGGATTCTTGAGACGTGGCGGCCCTATCTCGAAGCCGTGGGGGTGGCAGCAGGTCCAGAACGGCTGGCGACTCTTACGGATACATTAGGGGCGTTGGGTGTCAGCCGTGTGTGCCCCATCGGGACCATGCAGCATCCGCCACTGAGTTGGCGTCACGGCGGAAGGCCGAGGATTGGTGATTTGGTGCGCTGGGTTGGGATGGATGGATAAATGGAGAGACGGAGTGTCCTCTTAATAAGGATAAGAAAAATCCTCTCCCTTCTTGTATTGACAACCTACCTACTTAGAGCGTCGCGCCGCATCAAGTGCGAGATAGACAAACAGGGAGGGGACGGCGATTAAGAGAAAGGCAGCTGTGTATTCCATAGTTAGAGTCCTTTCAAATCTTTGATCCGATTATCAATCTAAAGATGAAGTCTAGTAATAATCAAGTGAGAACCAACACACTATAGTCAGATCCAATAGCCATGCGCGAAGTATTCCTCACGCAATGCCTCGCCGTCCTGGTGGCTATCCTCCTTGGGGCTCAGGCGTGTGAGCCCCCATCAAGCGAGTCCTCCCGTGCGATCATCGAACGCGTCACGCCGTCTCTCGAAAATTCCCTCCGGGAGAGGGGGCTTCGGCTCGGAGCCCCGCTCTTCATCCGCATTTTCAAAGCGGAAGAGCAGCTTGAGGTGTCGCTTGATGACGGTGGGAGATTTCAGCTTTATCGGACCTACCGGATATGCACGTACTCCGGCGATCTCGGACCGAAACTGCGTGAGGGAGATTTCCAGAGTCCAGAGGGCTTCTACTTTGTTACACCCAAAAGGATGAACCCGCATAGCCGGTTCCATCTTGCTTTCAATCTCGGATATCCGAACGCTTATGACCGCCATCACGGCCGAACGGGCAGTGCTCTCATGGTCCACGGCAGTTGCGTCTCCGTTGGTTGCTATGCCATGACCAATTCCGGTATCGAGGAGAGCTATGCGGTAGCGGACGCGGCTCTGCGGAAGGGACAGCCGTTTTTTCGAGTGCATGTTTTCCCCTTCCGCATGACCGCCGAGAAAATGGCACACCACCGAGTATCCAGGTGGCAGGACTTCTGGGAGAACCTGAAGGAGGGACATGATTTCTTTGAGCGTTCAAGGCGGCCGCCCAACGTGAGAATTCATCAGGGGAGATACGTTTTCGAGGACGCGTGAACCCGAAAGGGTCCGCCTGGAGGAGATGGGGACAATCCCTTCGTTCGAGTTCTCCGGTTGAGATTATTGGAGAGTCACAATGATACAAAACGACCGAGAATTGCAAATCACTCGGGAACGGATTGCGCATTTTGAAGACCAGCGTGCCCGTTTACGTCAAGTGGCAACGAATCCGAAAAATTCCCCTGCTTCGGCGTCCGGCTTTTTAGCCGAAATCGACCGCATGCAATTGGAAGTGCGGGAATACGTATCCCTGCGCCCGGCGAAAATGATCGGGACGGGGTGAATTGGAAGCTCAGACAACAGGGAAAGAGCAGACAATCCCCTCCCGAGAGGGGATCAGGGACAAAACACTCAGTGATGCTGGACCTCCCTACACCGGCGGTATCCAGCGCAAATCCTGGTAGCGTTTAATCAGATTCCGGAACATATCCTCCGTATCCATGCATTCGTGAAAACCGGCCTGCCTGATCTTGATCGTACTGACGACGATGGGCGGGGGCGGCTCCGAGGCGCCGTAGGCAAAGGACAGGTCGGTCAGCTCGAACGAGCCGCCCACGAAGTCCAGCATTTTTCGTGGAGCCTCGAGCTGATACGTATCGACAATCGCGGCCCAGGCGGCATCGTGCTTGGGCATCTCTTCCGTGAGACAGAGCGGCTCGGGCGGACCGACTTCCATGCCCAAGGCATCGGCAATCGTCGGCCAGACGTTTTGCCACACAAACACATCGCCATTGGTACTGTTAAACGTCTCGTTGCGCGCATTCGGGCTGGTGGCGGCCCAGGCCAAGGAGCGCGCCAACAGGTCGGCGTCCACCGCTTCAAAGACGTAGGGCGGACCGCCGGGAAATGAGAGCGGCAGACCGGCTTCTTTGCGGAGTGCGGCGTAGACGCAAATGGCGGGCAACACGTTGAGGTTCCCCTTGAGCGCTTCGCCAAAAATGAGCTGAGGCCGAAAGATTGACCAGTGCCAGTCTTTTCCCCGCTGCTGCGCGCGCAGATAGTCCTCTTGCAGGAAATAAAAATTCTCGTGCTGATGGCGCGGCCAGCGTTCGCGCGCCGGTGCGGGAAACGGTTCGATATGCGCGCCGTAGGCTTTGGTCCCCTGCAACAGCGACACATGTTGGAGCTGGGTCGCCGCCGCCTTGAGCGGCTCAAACAGATTCTCCAGCATCCTCAGATTCGTTTCCATCTGGTCCCGCTCGCGCCAGCCCTGGACCACACCGGGCTTTTCGTACAGTGCGGTATAGACCACATGGGTCACATCGTGCATCTGGCTGAAGACTTCGGTGCAACGGGCCTGGTCTTGCAGGTCAACGGATATGAGCGTGGCACCCTCGAGGCCGTCAGGAATACGGCGTGACACGCCCACAACATCCCATCCGTCCAGGCTGGCGAAATGACGTACCGCGGCAAAACCGACCAGACCGGAGGCACCCGCAACTAAGACTTTCTTCCTGGCCATTCTTTCCTCCTTGTGTATTCAGGGCGCACGCTACCAATTTATCGGTCAGGGTCAAGGGGCCATTTCTTGCTGAGCGAACCTCCCTCACGTATGCTGCCGGTTATGGCTTCTCTTCGCGACGATTTTCTGCGCTATGTCAGTCAAACCTCGCCCGCCCCCATGGGCGTGGAGGTCGCGCGGTCGCGCGGATGCGTTGTCACAGACACCAGCGGCAGGGAATATCTCGACCTGCTTTCCGGCATTGGTGTAACCGGCATCGGCCATACCCATCCGGCGGTGGTCCGGGCCGTTCAGGCCCAGGCCGAGCAATATCTGCACGCCATGGTCTACGGTGAATATATCCAACAGCCCCAGGTCGATCTGGCGCGGCGGCTGGCCGAACTGACCCCCGGCGAGTTGTCGGTGACCTATTTCACCAATAGTGGCACGGAGGCGGTCGAGGGCGCGCTCAAGACCGCCCGGAAATATACCGGTCGGTCCGGTTTTGTCAGTTTTGTTGGCAGCTTTCACGGTGACACATTCGGCTCCGTGTCGGTCGGGGGCAATCCGGTCTATCGCGACCCGTTTGAGCCCCTGTTGCCAACCACGACCTTTCTGCCCTTTAACGACCGCTCGGCCTTGCACACCATCGACGAGACCGTTGCCGCGGTCATTATCGAACCCATCCAGGGCGAGGGCGGCGTCCGTATCCCAGACGACGCCTATCTGCCGGCACTCCGTCAGCGCTGTTCTGAGGTCGGGGCTCTGCTTATTTTTGATGAGGTGATTACCGGCTTCGGACGGACCGGCAGGCTGTTCGCGAGCGAGCACTGGCAGGTGACACCCGACATCCTGGTGGCGGCCAAAGCCCTGGGCGGCGGTATGCCTCTCGGGGCGTTTATCAGCACCCCGCAGATCATGCAGACCTTATCGCACGATCCCGCCCTCGCCCATGTCACGACATTCGGTGGGCATCCGGTGTGCTGTGCCGCGGGTCTGGCCGCCCTCGACGTGCTCCTTCAGGACGGCCTCGTACAGCGAGCCCAAGATAAAGGAGCGGAGTTTTGTCGCCGGCTGGAAACCCTGGTCGAGACCGGCCGGTGTACTGCCGTACGGGGACGCGGCTTGCTGATCGGCCTGGACTTCCCTGCCCCGCAACTGACGCAGCAGTTTGTGCAGGACTGCTTTGCCCGGGGTCTCGTCCTGGGTTGGACCCTGCACGAAGACACGGTTGTCCGCCTGGCTCCCCCGCTCGTCATTTCTTCGGAAGAGATTGAGCGCGCCGTGTCGGTCATACACCAGGTGCTGGAGCGTCTCTAAGCGGGACATCGGTCCGAGGCGGTCTCAGTCCTGCTCGATTTTCCCCCAAGCGTGTACCTTGGTGGGCGAGATACGGACCATGGCATTATCGGCGAAGGTCAGGTCCATGGCGCGATACTGGGGATAGCGTTCGCGCAGCCGGGCCAGGATGCGGGCGTATTCGGCTTCATCCTCCACCAACGCGGTCGTCCCGGTTATGAGGACATAGGCGAGTTGGGTCCAGTCGTCATCATAGTCGTCAATCACGATGGCCGCCTGCGGGTTTTCCAGCATATTACGGATGCGCTTGAGGGGTTTGCCGGTTTGGCGCTTGGGCTTGTGGTCCACCACAAAATAGACGTGCTCGCCGTCAAACGCATAACAGAACGGAATCACGTGCGGCTGGCCCGCGGCATCGGCGGTCGCCAGGCGGGCAACCACATGGTCATTGATGAAGCGCTGGACGGGCTGCGGAATCACGACGGGCATGCAGAAGGGTCACTTTCCTGCCGGTGTCAGCACACCGGCCGCATTCTGCTCAGCTTGCGGAGCAGCTTGGGGAGACTCGCCACAAAAAGACGCCTGGGCCTCACGGTATAATTCCTCAGCCCGGCCGGCGTAGCGCGGAGAAAAATGGAAAACCCGCAGCTCCCGGGCGTGAGCGGAACGCCCCAGGAGGCCGGCCTGCTTGGCGGTGAGATGGTAACGCTTGGTGGCCTGATCTTCATCGGCGTCCAGAAATGGAGATTCGCAGAAAAAGACATCCGCGTCCTGGGCCAGGGCCGCGATCCGTTCCGTATTCTCCGGGCTGAAGAGCGTATCCACCACATAGGCAAATTTCTGTCCCCGTGTTTCCTTGACCAGCGATCCCCGTAGCTCGCCCAGGCTGAAATCCCGGGAACGGTCCTGGCCGTTTTCCTGCCACGTGGCGGTGACCACGGCGTTATCCGGCTCCTCCCTGCGCAGGACGTTCTTGAGTGCAGACAACCACGGGCCGGGGGGAACACCCAGCCGCGCCAAGTAGGTGGTATCCACATTCAGATGGCTCTTCTCCTCCAGCGCGAACGCCAGGGAGTAGATGCGGTGGTCAAGATGGGTCGCACGGATGCAGAATGCCGGCTCATCCACGACCAGCCCGTGGAAGGGCTGTTCAGGCAGCGCCTCACGCTGAAAACCGCTTGCCGCCTGAAAGACGGCCCGCCGGACCGAATCCGGCCAGACCTCTGCCACCTCAAGCGAGAACCCATAACCGTCCACCAGATTCCAGGTATAGCCACGCAGTTTACCCTCAACACAGTCCAGGATACCGGGCGGCCCACACAGCCACAGAGTCTGGTCCCGACCAAGAAACACGCGCAGCAGTCGGTCAAACCCAATGAAGTGATCCATATGGCAGTGCGAGACACACACGTGGCTGACCCGGCACAGGTCTCCGGCGGGGAAGCTGTCGTTCTGACCGAGGTCGAACAAGACGGCCCGGCCTTCCCAGCGCAGTTGAACGTACAGCCCGGGGTCGCCAAACGGCCCGTTAACCAGACGGGGAACAAAGGCGGGATTCATGGCAGCAGTGCAGTCTCTTTTTGCGGATCCGAGGTTCAAACCGTGAGTGATATTATCCGTTGTGTCTTCCCGGTTTGCAAGACAGGACGGCCGGGAGGAGCATAGCAATGTGGAAAGTACGACTTCCCCTCCTTGTCGGGGATAAGAGGGACGGTCACCCAAAGAGAAGGACTTGCCGCTATCCGGGTCAGGGTCAGGGTTATTGACAGCCGCCTGACTGGTCGCTACCCCTACTGAAACCGACACCAGCAAGAGCGGACGGGCAAAGGGAGTGACCGGCAATGGCGACGATGATCACCGAGGACTGCATCAACTGCGGGGCGTGTGAGCCCGAGTGTCCCAATACCGCCATCTATCAAGGCGGGGTGGAATGGGAATTGAACGGCGCAACAAATCCCGCCATTGATGATGACATCTTTTATATCGTCCCGGACAAATGCACGGAGTGCGTGGGCTTTTTCGACCAGGAAGCCTGTGCGGCGGTGTGTCCGGTCGACTGCTGTATCCCGAACCCAGACATCGTCGAGACCGAAGGAGTGTTACTGGCGCGGGCCAAGGAACTCCATCCCGAGGAGACGTTTGGAGATGATTTCCCCTCTCGCTTCAAGGGGGAAGGGGGCGAGGCCGCCCCGGCTGAGGCCCCCGCGGCGGAAACTGCTCCGGCTGAGGCTCCGGCGGCACCGGCGGCTGCGCCGGCACCACAACCCGCTCCAGCCGCTGCACCGGCCCCGGTGGCGGATTCTGTCTCGCTCTCCATTCCGAGCGTGGACGAATGGGAGGTGCCGATTAACTGCCAGCGTTGTGATGGAGAATTCAGCGCGCCGTTTCGGCATTTTCGGATTGGCATCGTCTTCTACTGCCCGCATTGTGGCGGTTCGCTCGTGGTCAACTCCTCCATGTTCAAGGATGTCGCCGCTACCCTGGACCGCTTCCACGCGCAGTGGGTCAGCGACTTCGAGGCATTTCAGGCAAAACGGCAGCGTGCGCTCGAAGAGTTTGAAGAACGGAAGCGCGTGGATCTCGAGAATTTCTCAGCAACCCTCAAGCAGGTCGTTTCCAAGGCGAAGCCGGCCGGCGGGACCCACCGGCGGCTGTCACTGTTCGGCTTTCAGCGGGTGGGTTAGGCCGCCTAGAGAGAACGCCATCCTACCCCCTCCAGAGAGGGGATTGAGCCTTACTGCTCGTACCTTCTCCCCAGTTCCATCGCTTCCGGTACGCCGAGCAGTGTCGTCAACTCCTCGAACGCCTCCCAGCCCGCCCCCTGCACAATACGGCCCGTGGTTTTGAGTTCCTGCATGGCGTCGCGCATGCGGATGTAAGCGGCCATCAGGGTTGCGGAATAAATCGTCAGCTTGAAACCGTATGTGGCGAGTTCCTGCACGGGCAGCAGCTGCCCGTTATACAGGAGCGGCAGGTCACCGAGTTCCTGGACGTAGCGCTTGATATCGTCGTGCGTTTTAATCCCGTCCACAAAGATGAGATCGGCGCCCGCCTCTCTATATGCCCTGGCACGCTGAATCACATCGTCCCAGCCATTGACCGCCAAGGCATCGGTGCGGGCAATAATCACGAAGTCTTGACTGCGTCGAGCGTCGCACGCGGCTTTGACTTTCGGGATCATATCGGCCATGGGGATGACCTGCTTCCCGGATAAAAATCCGCAGCGCTTGGGCCATACCTGATCTTCCATATGCAGCGCCGCCGCTCCAGCCGATTCATATTCGCGGACGGTCCGGTAGACATTCACCGGATTGCCGTAACCGGTGTCCGCATCGCATACCAGCGGAATATCAATGGCGCCCGCAATAGCCCGCACATTCTCGACCATCTCGGCCATGGTCAGCAGCCCCACATCCGGGAACCCGCGCGAGGCCGCCGTCCCGAACCCGGTCATATACACAGCCTCAAACCCAACGTCTTGGGCAATCTTGGCCTGAAACGCGTCAAAGATGAACGGCGCAACAACCATCTCAGGGCCGTTGAGCATGGCGCGCAGACGGGATGCGGTACTCGGCATGATTTCCTCCTTGGGGGTGCGGTCTTTCGGTGCGTTGTGTCAGCCCCGGCGCTTACCACTCGGTCCGCGCCGGCGGTAAGGCTCCACTCGGACTGGGGGCGTCAAAGAATTCCTCGCCCGCCTGCGTCGCGCGGCGCAGATAACGCTTGAGGAGCCGTTCAGAGCGCTTGAGCAGTTCGTTCTTGCCCCGAAAGACCTGTTCGCTTACCCATTCGTCGCGGATCCAACAGTCGAACGAGGCCTCCTGAATAAAATTGAACTCCATCAAGAGCCCCAGTTCCTGGGTATCAGCCACAATGGCGCGCAGCGACAGACCGGAATCCACAATGGCGCCGCGCAGATCGGGCGGGAGGGGCATCGCGCGTTTGATCTTGTCGATCTCGCGTTGGGAGGACTTTTTTTCAAGCAGGGAGACATAGCCCCACGCACCGGGCGCCGGGTCGGCCTGGGCTAACAGTTGTGCGTTCAGATCGGTCAGATTCTTCTCGGCCTGGACCTGGTCATAATCCTCGACGGTCTTGAAAAACGAGGCCCCAGCCGGAGCCTGTCGTTCGGACGGGTTGGCCCGCTCACGGCTTTTGTGCTCCTCCACCCACCACTCGTTCTCCTTGGGCTTTCTTTTCTTTCGCTCCGCCATCACGCGTTCTTCCCGCTGGTCGTTACTGAGCCGGCAGCAGATACGAAAATCCTGCGGTAAAGGTATGCGTATTCAAGCCACGGTTTTCGTCATACAGGCTGGCATTCGAGGCGTGCCGGAAACGATAGCCGAAATTGATGGCCAGATTGTCGTCAAGAAAATACGTACCGCCACCGCCCACCATTTCGGCAAAATTGAGTCCGCCGCCGAGATCATAGCCCTGGAGGTCCTGATACATGACGCCCAGCCCCCCCTCGATATACGGGTAGAACGGAATGCCGAGATCAAAATGATAGGTCAGCACCGGCAGCATCAGACCGACTTCAAAAGAACCCTTGTGGCGCTCAAACCCCCGACCCTGGGATTTTTGGGTGAGTATGGAGCCAAACGGCTCGGTGGCGATTTCGAGCGAGCCTTTGGGCAAAAACCATTTCGATCCCTGAAAGGCCGTATAGCCGATACGTAAATGCACCGGGACTTTTTCAATTTTCCGGGACCCGGAGTCCGCGCTGATGGTATAGCCGGACTGCATCCCGAGCGACCAGGTACCCGCCTTCGGCAAGTCGTTCGCCCGGACTGCGGAGGTCGCGAGGCCCAGCATCCCGCCCACCGCGACTAGGGTACACAGCCCGCGTTTCATTTGTTTGATCGTCATCCTGTTCTCCTTCTTTTACGTCCCCTTACTTGGGCTGGGGCAAGCGTGAGCCCTACCCGTTCTCCCCCAAGACCTGACACTCGGTTTCAACAAAATCCTTGCTGGTGTCGTTCCACCCGAACGCCTTGATGGTTCTGACCTCGCGTTCATAGATGGAGATCACCAGATACGAGGCATCCGGGTAGGACGGCTCATCACCAAACATGGCCTGGGCTTTATCTTCAGCGGAAAAATAGGCGTCATGGTTAGGGTGGGAGTGGTAGAATGCCGTCAGCTCGGCCCCGGCATCAACCGCTTTCAGCACGGCCAGCAGTTCCGTGGGCTCCATGAGATACGCAATCGTGGCATCCCGCGGATAGGTGTGCGGGTCCTTGGCGTGCATGGCGTTTTGGACATTGGTGATGCGGCGGACTTCCTCACGTCCGTCCACCCGCACAACGGCTCCACAGCACTCCTCTGGAAAAGTCTCCCGCGCGTGTTGACTCAGGGCGGCATGTGTCTCGGACGTGAGCTGTACCACTCCAGCGTTTCCTTCTCTCCGCGTAACCCCCGGATTATGGCTGTCTCCCATAGAAAAGTCAAAATGCCAACCCCCCGATATCCCCTCTCGGGAGGGGTCGGGGTGGGTCTACTCGGAGGTCCGTTCAAGGAACCCACCCCGGCCTTTCAGGCCGCTCCCCCAGGGAGGGAATTGTCCACTCCCTCACCTCCAGGGGGGAGAGGGCTGGGGTGAGGAGGAGGCAACTTCCCCCTCGTTGCTCTTTCTTCCGACCCAGCTATAGTGACACGATTTCAAAGAGGAGCGGAGTCGTATGGTCACGATTGAAGAGTTCAGCAAAATGGATTTGCGGGTGGGAACCGTCACCTCGGCAAAACCCCACCCCAATGCCGACCGCCTGCTGGTCCTCACGGTCGATATTGGCGAAGAGACAGAACGCCAACTCGTAGCGGGCATCCGGACGCATTACAGTCCGGAGGAACTCGTCGGGCAGCAGCTTGTGGTGGTCGCCAATCTTCAACCGGCAAAGCTGCGCGGAGTCGAAAGCCAGGGCATGCTCCTGGCCGCCTCGGACGGCGATCAAGTCATTGTCCTACGCCCGGAGAAAAGAGTACGAGTCGGCTCGCAGGTCCGGTAGGGGGCGGGAAGCTGCCGCCATGACCCGGAGCAACGGGACGACGAAACCCACCCCAGCCTTCGGCCGCCCCTCCCGAGCGGGGATGGGGATTAGGACTTGGAGAAACGGTTGATATCAATCACCGCGCGCTCGTGCAGGCCCTCACCAATCTTGGTGGCATCCTCGTTGTAGGCCTCAACCGTGAACTTGAGCCGTCGGCCCTTGATTTCCTCCAGACGGACTCTGCCGGTCACCCGCTGGCCAATCTGGGTGGGTGCAATGTGCCGGACATCCACGTGGAAACCCACGGTCTGTTCGCCCTCGTCCATATATGGGGTAAGAAACCGTACGCAGGTGCCTTCCATCAACTGAATCATGGCCGGCGTGGAATACATACGCGGTGCGTCCGGCCCGAGGTGCACGATACCCATCTCGGGTGTAGTGGTAATGGTCTGCTCAAAGATCATGCCAGTTCTGAGTGCGTCTTTCATGCCTTCCTCCACACGCGGGTCGCGGCTACGGCAGCAGCGAGGCGCGGGTGATTTCCTTGCGGTCTGATTTCTCCAGGGCTTCGCCCGCCTGCGCAAGCGGGAACTCGGCGTCCACCAGTTCGTGATAGGGATAGGTATCCATATGCGCGGACAGAAAGTTCAACGCTTTGTGCAGATAGTGCGGGTTATAGGTGGCCACGCCAATGATCTGGGGTGACTTGAAGGTAATGAGGGCCGGCGGGACCTCGACGGTCAGCCCAAGGGCGATATTCCCGATCTCAATGACCCGTCCACCGTTCCGCACCAGATTGATGGCTTCCAGAAATGCCTGGGGCACGCCGGCCACCTCCAGGACCACATCGGCACCAAGGCCGGCGGTCAGCTGCCGTACCTGCCCGACTCTCGCCTTGGTGTCGGTATACTCGCGCATGTCAACGATCTCGTCCGCGCCAAAGGCTTTGGCCCGCTGGAGACGCAGGTCCACACCGTCAATGGCAATGACCCGCGCACCCCGCGCTTTTGCCACGGCCATGGCGTGCAGGCCGAGCCCGCCGGCCCCCTGCACCACCAGGGTTTCTTCATAGCTGAGCTGGGCCTGGTCCAGACCAAAGAAGACCTCGGACAAGGCGCAGTTGGCTGCCGAGGCGGCGTGGTCGGGCACGTTGTCCGGCACTTTATAGACGTGCTGGCCGGGATGGATGTAGTAATGCGTGGCAAACGGCGTGTGAAAATGCGGTGGGTCGTGCGGACCAACGCGCCGGGCGCGAATGCCCAGCACCACACACGCGGCCGCGTTGCCGGCCCGGCAGTTCACACAGTTGCCGCAGGTCTCATAATAGACCGGCGCAATTCGGTCGCCTTCTTTTAAGGGCTGGCCGGCCGTATCGTGGGTGACTCCCTTGCCCAGCTTATACACCTGACCCACCATCTCGTGGCCGGGCATGACGCCGTGCCTGCCGAACTCGCCGCGCCACATGTGGACCTCGGAGCCACATACATTCGTGCGACTCACTTCGGCCAGAATGGCGCCCTCTTCGACCTCCGGTAGATCGTACTCAAAAAACTCTATGGTTCGCGCCTTGGGAATGAAACTGACGGTTCCCTTCACGATAACCCCTCCTTATTCACCTCCCCCCTCGCCGGGGAGATTCAGAATGTTGGCGGTCGATATTCGCCAAACTCGTTGCGCAGCGCGTCCGAAATTTCACCCAGGGTGACATAGGCCCGCACGGCATCGATAATGGCCGGCATCAGATTGCCCCCATCCCGTGCCACCTGTCCAACCCGGTCGAGCGCGGCCTGGGCCGCAGCCTGGTTGCGTTCGGCGCGCACCCCGGCCACCCGCTCCTTCTGCCGCTCTTCCAGGGCATGGTCGATCTTGAAGAGGTCGTCGTGATGAGCGGCACGCAACGCGAGCGCCGCACCCGTCTCGCGCTCCATGGTCTGATCGGCCTCAAGGAGGTCGTCACGACTGTCTTCCTGGAACTGGAAGTCGTTGACACCGACGATAATCTGCTCCTTGCCTTCGACGGCTTGGTGGTGGCGGAACGCAGCATCGTGAATCTCGCGCTGCTGATAACCATTCTCAATCGCCTTGACGGCTCCGCCCAGCTTGTCAATCCGCTCGATATACTCGACCGCCTTGGCCTCCAGTTCGTCGGTCAGGGACTCGACGAAATACGACCCGGCCAGCGGATCAATGGTGTCGGCCACACCTGACTCGTAGGCGATCACCTGTTGGGTGCGCAGCGCAACCCGCACCGCGGATTCGGTCGGCAGGGCTAGGGCTTCGTCCTTGGAGTTGGTGTGCAGCGAGTTGGTGCCGCCCAGGGCCGCGGCTAGCGCTTGCAGGGTGACGCGAATCACGTTGTTGTCGGGCTGCTGGGCGGTCAGCGTCGAGCCGGCCGTCTGGGCGTGGGTACGCAGCATCCACGAACGGGGGTTCTTCGCACCGAAGCGTTCTTTCATGATCGTAGCCCACAGCCGCCGCGCCGCCCGGAACTTGGCCACCTCTTCAAACAGATTGTTGTGGACGTTGAAAAAGAAGGACAGCCGCGACGCAAAGCGGTCGACGTCGAGCCCGACCGACAGCGCTGCGTCCACGTAAGCAATCCCGTCAGCCAGGGTAAACGCAATCTCCTGGGCCGCGGTCGAACCGGCCTCGCGGATGTGGTAGCCGGAAATCGAAATCGTGTTCCAGTGCGGCACCTGGTCCGCACAGAAGCCGAAAATATCCGTGATAATCCGCAGCGACGGGCCGGGCGGATAAATATAGGTGCCGCGGGCGATATATTCCTTGAGCAGATCGTTCTGAACGGTGCCGTTGACCTTATCCCAGGGCACGCCCTGCTTCTCCGCCACCACTAGGTAGAGCGCCAGCAGAATGGACGCGGTGGCGTTGATGGTCATGGAGGTGCTGATCTTCTCCAGCGGAATCCCGTCCAAGAGCGTTTCCATGTCTGCCAGCGAATCAATCGCTACCCCAGCGCGGCCAACTTCGCCGGCCGCCAGCGTGTGGTCGGAGTCGCGGCCCATCTGCGTCGGTAAATCAAAGGCCACGGACAGGCCGGTCTGGCCTTGCCCAAGCAGGTAGCGGTAACGCTGGTTCGACTCCTCAGCCGTGCCAAAACCGGCGTACTGGCGCATGGTCCAGAAACGACCACGGTACATGGTTGGTTGGACGCCACGGGTAAAGGGATACTGGCCGGGGAAACCGAGCCTGTCCTGGGAGTCGCGATCCTGCGCATCCTCGCTGGAATACACCCGCTTCACTTCGATACCCGACGTGGTTTCAAAGTGTTCTTTACGCTCCGGAGATCGCGACAGGGCCTTCTTGAGAACGGAGTCTTCCCAGGCCTGTCGGGCTGTTGCACCAGTGTTTGCATTGCTCATAACGCACCCTCAAAAGGAAAGTGCCGGAAGCGAGACCCGAACTTCCCCTATAAACTACTGCTTTTACTGCGTTCTTGAGAGGAAATCTTCTGTTTCCCCACGAATTTCCCCACTTATATGTTTGGTATAAGGGGGAACACCACGAACCTTCCGGGATACTATACCTATTAATACTTTGTCTCAATCACGTTGCTGAGGCAGTGGAGCACACGAATCAAGCCACGCTACAGGGCTTTGTCAACTCCAGGATTACTCCCGGCGCAAAGATTTTCACGGATAAACACGGAGGCTATATCGGCCTGAGTAATCATGGGAGCATCCGGCATAGTGTAGGGCAGTACGTGGATGGCATGGCGCATAGCAATGACATAGAGAGCTTCTGGACGCTCCTGAAGCGTGGCTACTATAGCACCTATCACAAAATGAGCATTAAGCATCTGAGCCGGTATGTGGATAAATTTTCAGGCCGGCATAATGTCCGGCCCTTGGACACGATCACGCAAATGGCGATGGTGGTGCGAGGGTTGGTGGTCGAGCCGCGGGCCACGCGTCCCGCATCGATCCGGCTGTGGTGGCCGCGACCCTGGGGCTGACGCCGGTGGAGAGCCAGACCGCCGCCTGGTTGGCGGAAGGCCGGACCGTTCGCGAGATTGCCGGGGCGCTGGGGTATACGGAACGCTCGGTCCGCTGGTACCTGCATCAAATCTACCACAAGCAGGGCCTCGCCGGGCAGGTGGACTTGGTGCGGCTGGTGGGACTTTTCCATCATTTGATAAGTGCCGGGACCGCGGGATTGGGGTATGCGGTCTAACTTGTCGGGATACAAATAGCATGTACAGTTGGCAGCGTTGACAGGGACACACTTCCCGGGGGGAGCGCCGGGATGACTGGACGCGTGACTACCTGGAACGCATCCGAGCCTTGGGCGGCCCAGTGCTGAACAGCGTCCCCAAGTACCGGGCTATCCGGGCGGAACTCCCGGTGACCGCCATCGAGCGGCTGGCGGCGCTGGCGGCACTGCAGACATCCGCCCCGCCGACGAGGCCGTCACCCGCAAGGCCAACATGACCTCGGGCGACGCCGCCCACCGGGCGAACACGGCACGCGCAACCCGCAGCGTCGACGGCCCCGGCCCCAAGAGGAACAAGAGGAACGGAACATGGCATGGACAAGCGGCCGGTTCACGACGGCTCTTCTTGGCGTGGTGCTGACGGTGCTGGCCGCGCCAGCGGTCGAAGCTCAGGCCACTGATCTCTTTACGCCCGTCGCTGAGACGCCCCCGGCTGGGTCTCTTGATGGCAGAACGCTGCGCAGCCGGGTTGTGACAATTGACCTCGACCAACTTGACCATGCCCAAGCCGCCGTGGCCGCGTCGTCCGGTCTTGCCACGCAGACCAGAGACGTGCCTCCGCGCACCGACAAGCGGAGCGCAAGGCGCAGGCATCGACTTCCCTGTCGATCTGGAGTCCGTCAACAATTATCAGGTGTGGGATATCCGCACCAACGCCCTCCTGGGTGCGGGGCCACCGCCGACTTAGCCATGCTTCCGGTTCAAGTCGTTCAGAACTTTCAGCCGGAAAATGATGCCGGTATACAGCTTGAAGGCCAGACGGTCGTATCGGTGCTGGCCAATAGCCTGGTGACGGCGAGCGGCAATGCCGTGACAGGCGAAGCGACCGCGATGGTCACCGTACTTGATCCTTCGAGAGATGCTGCGGTAATGCCGGGCGAGTTGGTACGCTGGAATACGGAGACGGGAACAACCGGTGAAATCGAGTCCTTCGGCGCTATGAACGTGGTGTTCGCCGATGCAAATGGCGAGCGGTTAAACCTGGCCTCCGGGAAACAGGCGGGTATCTCAATCCCCCTGGCAGAGGGCCGACGCCCGGAGGATGCCCCGGCAACAATCCCGCTGTTCTACTGGTCCGACACGCGAGGCTACTGAATTGAGGAGGGCGAGGCGGTGCTTAGAGAGGTCGCGGACGGCCGACGGGCCTACACGGGAGGCGTGGCTAACAAATCGCGATATCCCTCAGCTAGAGCGGTTTACGATACGTTATAGCCGGGCCGACCCGCTTGCGTCATGCCGAACTTGGTCCGAAATCCAGAAACCAGGGGGCGGGGGGCCTGGATTCCTGTTTACACAGGAATGACGGACGGCTACACAGAATCGGAATTTGCTCTAGTTCTCAAATCCTACAAAAATCAGGATCGTCTCAAAAGAGTAGGAAACATGAGCAACAGCCAGGACGACAAACGTATATCCGAATCGTATCGAAGGCTGCGCCGGATCGTCGGCATTCTTGGCGTTATGCTTCCATTCGTGTTGGCGGTTGGCTTCTTCATATCCGGCGGCTCCGAGCTCAAGAAATCCATTAGCGCATATTACCACAGCGATATGCGCGACATTTTCGTCGGTGTAGTGTTCACTATTGGATGGTTTCTGTTTACTTACAAAGGCTACGAAAAACGTGACGACGTCGCCGGACACCTAGCGGGCATTTTTGCGCTGGGCGTCGCTCTATTCCCCACAAGTTCATGTACCAGTACAAGCGACCTTGTTTCCTTGCTACACCTAACCTCCGCATTCTTCCTATTCGTCGTGCTTATATACTTTTCCATATTTCTTTTTCCGAAGACCGAGAAAGGCGGAAATTTATTTCAATATCCAAAAATCAGACTTAGCGACGGCCTGAATGAAGGAAAACTCCGCAGGAACAGAATTTATTTGGGCTGCGGTCTTATGATGGGATTATGCCTCGTTTTAATACTCGTCTACAAGTTCTTTTTTGAACGCACTTGGCTTTCCGAGTATGAGCCAGTGTTCTGGCTGGAGTCCTTCCTGTTCGTGGCCTTTGGCTTCTCGTGGTTCGTAAAAGGGAACACACTGTTCAGGGACCCCGAGCCGGACGAACCAGCCTGACCTCCCCTGATGTTGGCGATGGAGCCCCTCACTCGACTCTCGCTCCATAACTAAACCACGATATATACCCCACAAAAAATGATAATGGGCGGGCGGTGGCCAGCCTCACCTGACCCGCGGGCGGGGGTCGGCTGCGAATAAGAACCACCCTAACTTCTCTAAAATAAAGTCGTACCCTGTTTTAAGGAACGCCTCATGGAGTCTGACACGTCCAAATCGCCCGGATATGCAGAGCTTCGGAGAGAAGGGTTGGGACGGAATTTTTCAGGCATGCATTTAGGGAACCCTGGTATCTGCATCCAGGCTTAGAAGGAGCGCATCATAGCGGAGTAAGTTTTCTATTATTTGAGCGATTTTCCTATCATTCGATAGGTGACCGGCACCATAGAATTGAGTATACGCGGACGAACAACATGCGTATGAACGGCTCTGGTGAGAAACACTTACGGCCCTGGTCG
Source organism: Candidatus Binatia bacterium (assembly GCA_022826945.1). Lineage (GTDB taxonomy): Bacteria > Desulfobacterota > Binatia > Bin18 > Bin18 > Bin18. Next base: position 7,698 of record JAJDTY010000011.1, on the reverse strand, counting down.
GCCGCCTGTTCAGCCCCCCTCACCGGCATCGCTGGAGGGGCGCTCTATTCGTGCGCCCGCTTTCTCTTCCTGTCCTGTCTCCATGGCTGCACCGCCTTGTTGGTCCCGCCGGACCAAGAGGGAGCGGCATGAGTGAGCAGGACACGTTTGAGCGCCTCCTGGAGACGCTCCACGCCGCCATGCTGGACGAGACGCTCTGGCCGGCTACTGCGACCCTGCTCGATGTCGCCTGCGGCACGGTGGGCAATTCCCTCATAGTGCGCGAGGGCGCGCAGGCCGACAGCCGGGTCTCCTTCGTCGGCCTCTACTACCGGGGGGAGCGGCGCGAGGACTGGGAGCGCGAGTACCTGGAAGTCTACCACCCCATCAACGAAGGCGTGGCGCGCTTCCGCCAACTGCCCGACAACAGTGTGGTGCACACTCCCGAATTGTACACGGCCGCGGAGTTGCAGACCTCCCCGACCTACAACGAGTCGTTTCTCAAGGGGCATTTCCAGAAGAGCTTACAGGTGCGGCTGCTCGAACCGGATGGCTCCCATATCGCCTGGTCCCCGCATAACCCGGTCGACCCCACGGGCTGGGGGGCGGGGCAACTCGCCATGGTCAAAGCAGTGTTGCCCCATCTCCGGCAATTCGTGCGGGTGCGGCAGGCGTTGGTCAAGGCCGAGGCGCTGGGCGCGTCCATGACCACCCTGCTCGACAACACGCGGGTCGGGGTCATCTACTTGGACCGGGATGAGCAGATCGTGGAGGCAAATGCCCGTGCTCATCATATCCTACGGCAGGGCGATGGAGTATTGTCGGTCCGGGGCGGAGTGCTGTTCGCCCGCGTGCCGGCTGATCGTGCTCGCCTGGAGCGACTGGTGGCCGCCGCGCTGCCGACCTCCAGCACCCCCGCCGTCAGCGGGTCGATGAGGCTCCGGCGGATGTCCACATTGCCGCCGTTCGTGGTGCACGTCAAACCCGTAGGTGTCCTGCAGATGGACCTTGGGGCGCGGCGGGTCGCTGCGCTCATGCTGATTACCGAGCCGGGGTACGTGTCCCGCATTGATCCCGCCCTAGTGGCCGCGACCCTGGATCTGACGCCGGTGGAGGGCCAGATCGCAGCCTTGTTGGCGGAAGGCCGGACGGTACGCGAGATAGCCGGGGCGCTGGAGTATACGGAACGCTCGGTCCGCTGGCACCTGCATCAAATCTACCACAAGCAGGGCCTCGCCGGGCAGGTGGACTTGGTGCGGCAGGTGCTGTCGGTGACCGCGTTCGCCTGACCGCCGGGCGAGATCACTTTTCTATCATTTGACAGGCGACAGGGCCTGGACGATTGAATTATAGGGGGGCCTTCCCTGGACGGCGACCGCAACATCCACGCCGCCAGTCTTGCCGCCACCGCGCGGGTGCACGCTCTCGTGGTGTGTACCCGCAATGAAGACGACTTTCGTCAAACAGGCGTCCCGGTCTTCAATCCGTGGGGGGAGTGATGAAACAGCACCTGAGTGACCTGGTGCTCGACGAGATCCGAGAAGGGCGACGCCGCATCTCGGCGCGCTTTGGCTCCGATCCCACACCGTTGGTAACCTTCTCCATGGAAATGCAGAAGCAGTCCCAGGACCGGCTGATTGAGGCCGCAAAGGGTTCTCAGGACAGGGATAACCAGCAATCGGACACGACGCTTTAACGCGCGCACCTGCTCACCCACTTCGACCGCCTCGCCGACGCGCCGGACGCCATTCCGCGCTTGCGACGGTTTATTCTTGACCTGGCGGTACGCGAAAAGCCCGTGGGTCGGGTGAGGAGAATGTCAGGTGATGCTTCGCTCACCTGACCTACGAGGCTGTTGGTCGGCTACACTCCCAAAGCATTGCTAAAAAGTAGCCTATACGCTACTGGAGGCTATGCCCGAGAGTCGATATCGACAGGTTGTCGCGTATGTCGCGAACGACGGGAGCACGCCATTCGCGGAATGGCTGCGGACGCTGAAAGATCGGAAAGCGCGCAATCACATCCGTGTCAGGCTAGCGCGACTCCGCCTCGGCAACCTCGGAGATTACAAATCCGTCGGGCATGGGGTGTTGGAACTCCGCGTAGATATCGGTCCGGGCTATCGGGTGTATATCGGACAAGACGGCTCACGTTTCATCCTCCTATTGTGCGGGGGAACGAAACGGACCCAAGCGGTGGATATCAAAAAGGCCCAAGAGTATTGGGCTGACTATATGGGGAGATGGGCATATGGCAAGGCGCACTATTCCGTACGAAGACCTCCTCTCTCAGGACCTCCAAGACCCCGAAGAGGCCGTAGCGTATCTCAATGCGGCCCTGGACGACGAATACGCACAGGGGTCAGAGGTCTTTCTGTTAGCCCTGCGTGATGTCGCCAAGGCACATGGCATGAAACAACTCGCTCAGGATACGCACCTGAGTCGGGAGAGCTTGTACCGCACATTGTCCCGCAAGGGCAACCCTCGCTTTTCTACGCTTGAGGCGGTGTTGAAGAGTCTTGGGCTGAAACTGAGCGTGACGGTGAAGCCCCCGGAAACAAAGGCTGCCTGACCTCATCGTCGCCTCTTCAATGAACGCCGCACACCTGCTCACCCACTTCGACCGCCTCGCCGGACGCCATTCCGCGCTTGCGACGGTTTATTCTTGATCTGGCCGTGCGTGGCTGGCTGGCTTTGGAGGAGCTTGAATACCCGGTGACTGTCTCATCACAAGCCTTCGTAGCGATGTGGTTTGACGACGCTATGACAACGGCATGGAGAGACGGCATCCAGCCGACGATTGAAGACGCCGGCTATGAAGCACGCCGCATCGATCAGAAAGAGCATGTCAATAAGATCGATGACGAGATCATCGCCGAGATTCGGCGTTCTCGCTTTATCGTTGCCGATTTCACGCATGGAGACGACGGTCCTCGTGGGGGAGTCTATTACGAAGCGGGTTTCGCGCATGAGCTTGGTATTCCGGTGATCTTTACGTGCCGAAAGGACGCATTGGAGCAGGTCCACTTTGACACGCACCAGTACAACCATATTGTGTGGGACACGCCGGAGGAATTGCGGCGCAGGCTGGCCACGCGCATTGCTGCTGTTGGTGGAGATGGACCGTTACGGGCGAACTAAGTGGCCAGCTCTCTCATCGCATAACGCTAAGCTCACCGATATGTGGTCAACAGGCAGACGTCACTTGAGTGGCTCATCTATCACGACAACATCACTCAAACAGGCCGTGGTGGTGGTTGGAGGGGCGGTTTCATACTTTATGCTACGTCCGATAAGGACTGGTCTGGCAAGCCTGGAGAGAGGATGGGATTGGGCTTATCTCCAAAGGTTCCTAATGTCCTTTGTGGCCATATCTCCTCCCTCTTCGTTCCACCATCTTGCACTTCCACCGCTTTTCGATACCAAAGCTCCACATGGTTCATACCGAACACATTTTCCCATTAGCGGATAAGCGGCGGCTCTCCTACCTGGAGTGCGGCGACCCGCAGGGTTACCCCGTTCTGTGGTGTCATGGGAATCCAGGGTCGCGCCTCGGCTGGTCGCTCCTGCTGAGTCGCGCCGGTCAGGTCAAGGCGCGCGTGATTATTCCCGATCGGCCGGGATTTGGGAAATCAGATCCCCATCCCTCTCAGTCCTATCTCGCTTGGCCTGCCGACATCGTACAGCTCGTGGACGCTTTAGACATCGAGCAGTTTGTGGTGGCGGGGGTGTCCGGGGGCGGGCCGTTTGCCCTGGCCTGTGCATGGCAGCTCTCCGACCGGGTCGCTGCGGTGGGGCTGATCAGTACAGGGCCGCCCGTAGCGGAAGTTCTTCGCCACGCGAATTTAACCCCTCGCCTCATCTTTACTCTTGGCCGTCGTGCTCCGCACCTCATCCGATTCTACAGCTTCATCCTCAGTCACCTCGCCCGGAGCTGCCCGGATCGGATGAGCCGGCAGTTGCTCAACGGGTATGGCGAAGCTGACTCAACGCTCCCCCACCGTCCCGACATGCAAGAATTTTTCCGCCAGTATTTGGGAGCAGCCTATGCACAAGGGGGACGTGCCTCGGCGGACGAAATCGTGCGGTTCTCTCGGCCGTGGCACATCCCCATCCCCCAGGTCTCCACCCCCGTACACCTGTGGCATGGGGAAGCGGACAACGCGCTTCCTCCATCTTTTGGACGGCATCTTGCTGAGCGACTTCCCCACTGCTCTGCGCAGTTCGTTCCAGGTGCCGGTCATCTCTGGATCCTTGACCATCTGCACGAGGTGATTGAAACACTCCTCGGGGAAGCGAATCCAACAGGCCCGGAAGACTAGGGTCTGGACTCATGAACAGGGATTTCATCCTCAGCGCGATGCGTCGGGAACGGGCCGCTACCTCTTCAGGCGCCACATTTCGAGAAGCGTCTCAACCTCCGGTACCTCTCGGTTGTCGATACACGCGATGAAAGCTCGTCGAGCAACGCCGAAACTCTCAAAGAGCTGCTGCGCTTCCGGCGAGCAAGATGCATGAGCGGAGCTACCACGGGCTTCGTATAGTAATTTAATCTGCTGGAATAACCGTTCTCTCTCGGCCCCCGCGGGCTCCAAGAGCGCGGCTAACGAGGATGCCAGTCTTTTGGTGATATCAGAACGCCCGGGCCGTATCAGGGTCTCCAATGCCGCCCAAGTCATTACAAGCGCACTGCCAGGTGAGTGCGCCCAAATAGCGTCATCGAAAGTCTGAAATGCACGCCCGAAAGCTTGATCATTCATCAGCTCGGAACCGGGGCTAAACGCTTGGCGCACCCACAGCAACTCTTTCTCCCCAATCACTTCCGGCGGATCAGGCATCGTGTGAAGCTGCCGAGGCAACGTTTCGATTGGCCACAAGGTGGGTTCGGTCGAACTCTCCGCAATATCCGAAAACGTAGTGTCGGATGCAACTGACATCCTTAACCTTGCACCAGTCGATAACCGAAGTAGTGCAAGGACCCACCATAGGGTATTGAGACGGTCGAATCCTGTGGGACGCACTCCCACCTGTAATGCAATTTCGATCTCTACATCCAACCCCACGTGGCCATCGCGTGTCGGCTTCCACGGACCTGGATGATGTTGGCCAACGCGCTCCGGTCGCCGGAAGGCCAGTATGTATGGCGACATCACGTGGGCATATGTCCGCCGAATGACCAATCCATCGCAGATCTCGAACTTATCTACGCTGAGGGTAGCCCCTGCCATTCCACCAAATAACGGTAGCTTTTCTAGGTCCATGCCGCTTTCATCAATTGCTGTAATATAAAGATATTTTGTAACTCATCAAATTATTCCCTACATTTTTCCCCCATTTATTTTCGGTATAGAAGGGAACACCCTGGACCTTTCTGGACACCTATGTCCCTTTCATTGTAGGTCTGACGCTACTGTCATCGAGAAGACGTGGTCAGTCGTATTTCAAGGATAGGCCGAGATCTGAATGAGCGAGAACAGCCGAGATATCCAGATGCGCATGGCAGCCTTTGAACAGGTACGAAGGCTGAACACAGTGCACGACCATTTGACGGGGAAAGAACTGCAACCAGGGTTTCTTTTCGAGGGCGAACGTATCCCACTCGTCAACCCGCAACGCGGCATTTTCAAGCCACAGCAGATGCGGTTCCTGCTCTCCATCAAGACCGTCTTTCCGAGACCGGGCAGAAAAATCTGGTACGACGACCAGCGCGAGGTGCACCGCCAGATATTCGCAGGCGATGAGACAGTCGATTACGCCTTCATGGGACAGAACCCAGAGGCAGCAGACAATCGCTGGCTGCGCGAGGCGTACGAGCATCGCATCCCGGTGCTCTATTTCCTGGGCATCGCGCCCGGCCGCTACCAGGCGCTCCTCCCAGTCTTCATCTCAGGATGGGACGCCAAGACCCTCAAGGCGCGGGTCGCGTTCAGTCTGCCCGATCAAGAGGCCCTAGTGCCGCCAGAGAATGCGCCGGAACGGCGTTATGCCCTGCGTCATGTCAAGCAACGGTTGCATCAAGCAACGTTCCGTGAGGCGATCATCAGCGCCTATAACGGCCGGTGCGCCCTGTCAGGCCTCGCTGAACCGTTACTCCTAGATGCGGCACACATCATTGCGGACCAGGATGAGCAGTTTGGCCAACCGGTCATTCCCAATGGTATTCCACTGTCGAAAATCCATCACGCCGCCTTTGACACCCATCTGATCGGTATTGACCCGGACTACCGCTTGCACGTCTCTGACCGCTTACTCGGGCAGAGTGACGGCCCGATGCTCGAAGCCTTACAGCGTCTCAATGGGGGGGCGCTCCACCTGCCACGCCGGGACAAGGACCGCCCAGACCGGGACCGGCTGGCGTTGCGCTTCGAGCGCTTTCAGGCGCTGGCGTGAGCAGATGCCATTTGAGTCGTACATCGACCGTAACAAAATCACTCAAACAGGCAGAGGTCGGGTGCGTATGGGGTGCCGGGCGCAATGCTGGAATCCCCCTCCCCATGATGAGCCCCTACCCCCTCTTGTCTCGCTGGTAGGGTACCCATGGTCGGCCGTACGCGACCCCTTATGGCTGACAGCTTCCGTGTGTTACGACGCGACTGATCTGAGATTGGCTGCCGATCTCCAAAACGGGTCGGATGTCTTCACAATTCCAGCCTTCAACAAGGATATCAAGACGTTCGATCAGATGGCACTCGCCCTGCACTACCACATGTTTCAACTCGTCGTGGTTGCCAACAATGGTCTGTACGGGGGCAGGAATGCATACTGGCCACGTCGTGGTGACGTTGAAAGACAAATCTTTCACCTGCATGGACAACCGCAGGCATCAATTGCGTTCTTGGAGATCAAAGATATCGAGAGTTTTCTAGCGCGTGGTAACTATACGACTCAGGGAAATTCGTCCCTTCCCTCAGAAGGGTGGAAACATCCCCCCCAGTCAGGATCAGCGCATCGATGCGTTCGACAATGGGCGCTACGTCCTGATCGGTGACATGAGGAATGATGAACGGCAGGCCGCCCGCTGCCCGCACGCGGTCGACGTAGGCCTCGGCGACCTGGCAGATCGTCATTTCGCTGCCCCAGACCTCGACGGTCTGACACCAAGCCGCGATACCGATGACGGGCATTTTCGTTTGGTGACCCATCAGTTCCTTCCTATCTGTTCGCGCTGGCGACTATCCAACCCGAATGACCCAGGAGCGTGGTCGGGGAATAGGGGCGGTGTTCATATGGAGGCTTACTTTCCTTTGATTTCTTGCGCCAAAGACTCTCCGGCCGCTGTGCGGCGGTAGCGCTGATTTCGGCTGGTCGGCTTGTCAGGGAGAGTCATCTCGATCAGGCCTGCTTCGAGGGCAGGACTGAGGTACGCCGCGACGAAATGTTGCCGGTGATTCACACCTAGCGCATCCTGCAACTGGGGGCGGCTCATTTCTTTCGTGAGGGCTGTCATCAGGCGCTCAACATGTTCGGTAACATGTTCGGCCTCATGTGTGGTCTCATGTGCGGTTACGCCAAGTGATGCCCGTTCGTGCGCCGGCAGCCGGACCAGAAACCAGGTGCGGTCCTCGTCGCTCTCAAAGATCGGCTCCGGGGAGCCGTTCTGCCGCATGGCTCGCAGAATCTTGGGGACTCCGGTTGACCTGCCCTCGGCCAGTTCGAGTTCCTTGAGAAACTCGCCAATGCGGCGATTGCGGTAGCGGCGGCTGACGGCTTGCCCGTTCTT
>JAJDTY010000039.1 GCA_022826945.1 Candidatus Binatia bacterium | reverse complement strand
TCGCCTTCCCTCAGACACATAAAAAAGGGCGACCGTTTGGTCACCCTTTTCGCAAGACACGAGCGCGCATTATTCCCCATTCACCGAGAACGCGATCAGGGCGTTGCCCCCGATACCACCGGAAAAACCGTAGCCCGAATGAACGTAGACCATACCATCGACAATGGTCGGGCCCGGGCCGTCAAATGAGCCGCCGCGGGTCTTGACACCGTTGGTGCTCTCATACTCCTGGTCGGCGTTATAATCCCACACGACCGCTCCGCTGTCGGTCGCATACGCCCGCAAGTGGCTATCCACAGATCCGGAAAAGACCACCCCGGGCAACGCCGATACTGCGGCCGACTGGGCCGGACTGCACTGCGGTCGGTCTCCACAGCCGACCGGTGGGACGTGCCATTTGCGCTCGCCAGTTTCGATATCAAGGGCGAACATACCGCCGCCCACACTGCTATCGAGCCGGGTCGTAAAGCCGATGTCGGAATCCCGTATGGCTCGCAGCCCAATATCGGACAGGGCCACGTAGACCTGTTTGGCATCTGCGGCCGAGCCCCATTGAATCCCGCCGACCAGACCGCCCTTACCGACCCGCTCCTGCCAGAGAATTTCTCCGTTCCGGTCCGGGTCTATAGCGTGCATCACCCCGGACTTCTGGCCGGCCAGGATGATGCGCCGACCGTCGGGCATTATCCGCAGGATGGGTGAGGAGGCGAAATCCAGGTCCGGGCCGCGCGCCTCCGGACAGTTGGTATCGTCCTCCAGCTCACAGCCCGCGTTCCAGGCGTCGTTGGGCGTAAATTGCTTCGACCACACGACATCGCCGGTGCGCAAATCGAGGGCGACCACCGCATCGCTCGTCAGCGAGGCCGGGTCAGAATAATTGTCGCCCGTGGTCACATACATGCGGTTGCGCTCCGGGTCGAGCGCCGGCGAGGACCAGATCGACGCACCGGACGGCCCCCAGAGCTGCACGCCGATCGCATTCTTGCGGACCGGTACGGCCGGGTCCAGCATATAAGCCCGCCACACTAACTTGCCGTTAAAGCGGTTGAGGGCCATGATCTTGCCGCGAAACGTACAACACTCGTAGGTCGGGTCGGAGCCGGCTATTTCCTCCAGGGCGGTAGTGGACACGTAGAGCCGGTTGCCGTGCGTTTTCGGCGTGCCGGTAATCGTCGACAAAGGATGGTCGTCCACATCCACTTTCCAGAGTTCTTTGCCCGTGCGGGCATCCAGCGCATACATGTTTGCCGCCGCGTCCCCCACATAGACCACATAGCGCGGCGGAGTGGTGCCCGGCAGGGTATCGACCACCATGGTCGAGCGCACTCCGCCGTCCGTTTTCACCGACCAGTACAAGCAGCCGGTCTTGGCATCGAGCGAATAAATCCGGCCCTGGAGCGAACCGATAAACACCCGCCCGCCGACCACGGTCGGCTGGGAGACTCGAAAATCCATGGGCAGCCCAAACACCCATTTGACCTTGAGATTGGGCACCTGGTCGGCGCTGATACCGGCAGCCTCGGCGGACTGGAAGCGACTGTTGGTGTGATCAACCCCCCAGCCGTTCCACTGCGGAGCGCCTTCTTCGATGGAGAACTCGCCTGGCGCGTCCGCGCAAAACCCGGCGACCGTATCGTCCGTGTCCTTGATCTTCTTGCCGGTGATCCATTCGGACAGGGCGCGGCGCTCGGCAATGGTCCGCATCCAGCCCTGCATGCGCATCTTGCCCACGCTCAGCGAATGCAGCACCATCTCCGCGGGCAGGCGTGACATGACCTCACGGATTGGAGCCCGTTTCACCTGGCCTTCATGACACTGGGCGCAGTAGGTGTTGTAGAGTTGCTCTACATCGGGCGTCTGGTGGGCGCCTGCCTCCATTGCCCAGCTCGCCGGGGCACTCCACTGGAGCACGGCAAAGCACAGCGCTCCGCTCAGCCACGTTATCAGGTTTTTGAGCCCTACCCTATCCGTCGTACCCATAACACTCCCCCTTTTATGTGTTGTAAGAGCATGTCTATTCGTCATCGACCGAAAAGGCCAGCAGCGCGTTGCCCGGCATGCCGCCCCAATAGCCGTAGCCGGAATTCACATACAGCATACCGTCAACAATCGTCGGGCCAGGCCCGTCGAACGAGCCCCCTTTGGTCTGGACCCCATTCGTGCTTTCGTATTCCTGGTCGGCGTTATACTCCCAGACTACGGCGCCGTCTGCGGTTGAGTAGGCGCGCAAATGGCCATCAACAGAGCCGGAAAAGACCACACCGGGGATCACGGATATGGCCGCGGACTGCGCCGGACTACACTGGGCGCGCCCGTTACAGCCTGGGGGCGGGGTATGCCATTTACGCTCACCCGTCTCGACGTCATAGGCAAACATCCCGCCGCCGACACTCCCGTCGAGGCTGGTCGTCCAGCCCAGGTCCTTATCTTTGTGGGTCTCAACACCGATATCGGACAGGGCCACATAGATGGTCCGGGCATCGGCCGCCGGTCCCCACTGGATGCCCCCGATCAGGCCGCCCTTGCCCAACCGCTGCTGCCAGAGAATTTCGCCCTCCCGGTCCGGGTCTACGGCGTGGAGGACGCCGGATTTCTGTCCGGCCAGGAGCACGCGCTTGCCGCTGGACAGCTTGACCAGAATCGCCGACGAGCCAAAGTCCAAATCCGGCCCTCTGGCCTCGGGACAGTTCGAGTCGTCATCGGTCTCACAGCCGATATTCCAGGCGTCGTTTGGCGTGAACTGCTGCGACCAGATGAATTCGCCCGTTCTCAGATCAAAGGCCACAATAGCATCGCTGGTGAGCGAGGCCGGGTCGGAATAGTTATCGCCGGTCGTGACATACAGTCGGCCACGCTCCAGGTCGAGGGTGGGAGAAGACCAGACCGAGGCTCCCGAGGGGCCCCACAACTGAGTGCCCTTCCTGTTTTTCCTGACCGGAACGGCCGGTTCTGGGATCGTATAGGTCTTCCAAACCATCTTGCCGTTAATCGGGTTCATGGCCACCAGCGTGCCCCGAAAGGTACAGCATTCATAGTCGGCATCCGCACCGGCCGCTTCTTCCAGGGCGGTCAGCGGCACGTAGAGTCGATTCCCGTGCAGCTTGGGCGTGCCGGTGATGCGCGCCATGGGATGATCGTCAATCTTGTTACGCCATAACTCCGTGCCCGTTCGGGCGTCCAGGGCGTAGACCGTGGCTTCGGAGTCGCCGAAATAGACCGCATAGCGGGCCGGGTCGGTCCCCGGCAGCTTCCCGACGACCAGGGTTGAACGAACACCGGATCTGGGCTTCATCGACCAGTGCAGGCATCCGGTTTTGGCATCGAGCGAATACACCCGGCCTTTCATGGTCCCGACAAAGACCCGGTTACCGACCACGGTCGGCTGGGAGGTCTGGTAGTCCATCGGCAGGCCAAACACCCATTTGACTTTCAGCTTGGGAACCTGCTCAGCGCTGACCCCGGCCTGTTCTGCGGGCTGGAAGCGGCTGTTCACGACATCTACACCCCAGCCGTTCCACTGCGGAGCACCGTCTTCGATCATGAATTCGCCTGGGGCGTCGGCGCAAAAACCCGCCACCGTCTCATCGGTGGCCGCTTCCGGTTTAAGCTTCTTGCTGGTGACCCACTCGGAGATGGCGCGGCGCTCTTCGTTGGTCCGCAGCACACCCTGGAATTTCATTTTGCCCAGTTCCAGCGAGTGCAGCACAAATTCGGCCGGCAGGCGGCGCATAATGTCAAGCTGCGCCGCACGGGTCGATTGCCCGGCGTGACATTTCGCGCAGTGCTGCTCATACAACACCTGACCATCGGGCTTCTGCTCCGCTGGGGCAACAGCCCAGCTCGGAGAGCAGAGCAGACCGGTAAGTGCTACGGCCAAGCCGACCGCCCAACGGATGGGCCACTGGTGTGTGCGAGTCGAGCTCCAGTACTGTGTCATGATCCCCTCCTTCATGCTCAACTCTACACTATTTACCGCGCATTTGGTCGTTCTGCTAGCGTAGCGCTCGTGAGTCGGAAGGGAGTAGAGGAGGCTTATGATTTGTGCAGGCGCTGCTCCCAGTCATACTCGCGATTCGTCACCACATCTTCCATGCGTTGGATGCGACGGTCGAGATGGTCAAAGGTGTGCTTCAAACGGTGAAGGGCCAGCCCGCGCGAGTTGACGTAGGCGTCGTAGAACTCACGTTCGCCCGTACTTGCGAACGGCACGACCGGCTCCGGCTTCATCACCACCGCAGCCAACAGGTACAGGCCGCCCACCGGCCAAAAGCCGGAGAAGAGAAAAAACAGCACGGTCAGCATGCGTGTCCAAAAAAGTGAAATATCGAGATAGTCGGCAATGCCTTTGCACACACCGAGCAGCATCCCGTCGCGTGACCGGTATAAGCCCGTCGGGCGTTCGACTGGTGTCATCGTTTTCCTTCTCCTTTTCTTTCCTGATCGAGCAAAAGCGTCTCCAACGCCTCCACACGGGCCTCCATCTTCAATAAGCCTTGATAGAGTTCTTGAATCATCTGGGCTTCATCCGCCTGCGCCAGATGGCCTTGTTTGGGTGTGCTTTTCCGCCAGATGATCCACACGGTCAATGCCAGTCCTCCGACCACGGCAACAAAGACAGAGCCGAAGATGAAGAGGAGAACAAGCGGCCAAGCATCTATCATTTGTGCATCCATGTTTCAGACTCACTCTCTATCAGCTTTCTTTGAGATAGCCGGTTAGTCCTGAGGTAGGGCCGCAGTCTTTTGCTCAACCGTAGCTTTGAGCCGAGCTAACTCTTTTTCGATTTCCTCATCGCCTTCCAGTCGGGTAAACTCTTCCGAGAGTTGACTCTCGGTACTGGGACCGGGGTTTACCAGATCGGCTTCCGCTTCCATGCGCTCAATCCGATTTTCAAATTGTTCAAACCGGACAAACGCCTCCGAACTGTCGAGGCGGCGCAGGTCTTCTTGGGCGCGTTTCCGCTTTTGAGCATGGATATGACGCTGGATGAGCAAGCGCTGTTTTTCGCGGACGGTTCCGAGTTTGTTTTCCAATTGGGTAATGTCCTCCTGATACTGACGAATCAGGGCATCACACTCGGTGCGTTCTTTTTGCAGCGCGGCACTCCGTTCGGTATAGCGACGCTTCTGTATGAGAGCCTCACGCGCCAGGTCCTCGCGCCCTTTGTCTACTGCAAGCTGAGCCTTCTCGCCCCACTGGCCGGCCCGTGTTTCGACCGTTTGACAGTCGCGCTCGATTTTCTTTTTTGCGGCTATGGCCCCGGCGCAGGAGGCTTTAATCTCAACCAGCGTATCCTCCATCTCCTTAATCATGAGCCGAATGAGCTTCTCCGGATCTTCCGCTTTATCAAGCATGGCGTTGAGGTTGGCGCTGATAATGTCGCGGACTCGGGTAAAAATTCCCATGATGCATCTCCTTTGCTGTCAATACATTCCAGAGTATTGCATCTCGCATGCCAATTCAGAAAGTCTTTTATTTTCAGGCATATATAAAAATCAAAAGAAACTGGACAGATTTTCTTTCGCCATGAATATGTTATATACACCTATGAATGGTAAAAAAAACCACTTTCCTGGCTCCTGATACTTCTTCCGGCCCTCAAGAGGCGCTTGGCCAGTCAGAGGCATTCCTAGCATTTCAGGAGCGCTTATCCCGGGTGGCTCAGGTCGACCGGCCGGTTCTCCTGATAGGGGAGCGCGGAACGGGCAAAGAACTCGCTGCGGCTCGGCTGCACTACCTGTCTGAGCGCTGGCAAGGGCCCCTTGTCACTCTCCACTGCGCGGCCCTCTCACCCGGCCTGATTGAAGCCGAATTATTCGGCCATGAGGCCGGGGCTTTTACCGGAGCCACCCGACAGCGCCTCGGTCGCTTTGAGACCGCTCACAACGGCACCCTCTTTCTCGACGAAATTGGACAGATTCCACTCGAAACCCAGGAGAAAATCCTGCGGGTCGTTGAGTATGGCAGCTTTGAACGGGTCGGCAGTTCGCAGCCTGTTGAGAGCGATGTGCGGATTATTGGCGCAACTAATGCCGATCTCAAGGCGCTCGCCGCGGGCGGACGGTTCAGAGCCGACTTGCTCGACCGCTTGTCTTTTGAGGTGCTGTTTCTCCCGCCCCTGCGAGAGCGTCCCGAGGATATCGTGCTCCTCACCGATCACTTTGCCGCACGGATGGCCTTTGAACTGGGACGAGAAGAGGTTCCGCAGTTCAGCGACACGGCGCGTACCGTTCTGGATAATTATCCCTGGCCGGGCAATATCAGGGAATTGAAAAATGTGGTTGAGCGCGCGGTTTACCGTGCGGATACGGGGTTGATTCGTGAGACCGACATCGTCATCGACCCGTTTCAGGGTCCGTTTCAGCCTTCTCCTCAGGCGTCAGAGGAACGAGAGGATGAACCGGCCGTCTTCCCTCGGACGGTACCCACCGATGAGAGCGCTTCTCCCACATCCTTTACCCAAGCGGTGCAGGAGTTCGAGTGCAGACTACTTGCAAACGGATTGCGCGCGACGCGCTATAATCAGAAGAAGACCGCCGAACGACTCGGCCTCACCTACCATCAGTTTCGCGGCTTATACCGGAAATATGCGGAACGCTTACAGCAACAAGAAGACGAGGAGCGGCCGGTCGTTCCGACAGCGGTTCCGCTCCACGGAGACCGGTCAGAGTAAGCGGCCCTAGGCGTAGAAGCGATACACGCCCTCGGCCACACAGGCCGGCTTACTGCTGTCTTCCACCTCAAACGTCAGACCGACCGTGACTTGCAGGCCGCCGGTCACATCTTCCACATTGTTCAACGCGGCGCGCGCCCGCACCTTTTTGCCGACCGGGACAGGCGATGGAAAGCGGAGTTTATTCAGCCCGTAGTTCACGCCCATTTTAATGCCCTGCACCGCCCAGATCTGATCCATGAAATACGGCGCTAACGAAAGGGTATAGTACCCGTGGGCCACCGGGCCGCCAAAGGGCGACTCTTTTTTGGCACGCTCGACGTCAAGGTGAATCCACTGATGGTCATGGGTACACTCGGCAAAGGCGTTAATTTCTTCCTGGGTGACCAGATGCCAATCCGAGACACCGAGTTCCTCACCAACCAGGGATTTGACGTCGTTATAGTCTACTTTTCGGGCTGTCATACTTGACTCCTTTCTGTACGAAGCGAGTGCAAAATCGTGTTCTTTCCCTATTGGCTTGGATGTTGTGTTGTCAAGGGGAATGCTGGCCTATAGGCTTTCCGCGATGACACAAGACGCGCCCCCAGAGGCCGGCCTGTGCACCTCCTGCCGACACACCCGCGAGATTGTGAGTGGCAAGGGCTCCCGTTTCTATTATTGCGGGCGGTCTGAAACGGACGCCCAGTATCCCAAGTATCCGCGCCTGCCGGTCCGTGAATGCCCCGGCTATCAGGCCTCTCCGACCCAGGAAGTAAAGCCCTAAGGGGAGAGCGGTCCTCTCGTAGGCTAGCGATGGAGCAGCATTGCGGTCGTGGGCACTCCATTGCCTGAGGAGACAAAGGCCACCTCGGCGTCTGTGACCTGGTTGATGGCCTGCCCGCGCAGTTGACGCACGGCTTCCACGACATTTTCCATGCCGTGAATATAGCCTTCGGACAGGTTGCCGCCACTCGTGTTGAGCGGCAGAGAGCCATGTGGCCATAACAGCTTGCCGTCAGAGACAAAGTCGCCCCCTTCGCCACGCTGACAGAAGCCGAGTTCCTCAATCGCCATGAGAACCAGCGGGGTGAAGTGGTCGTATACAAAACACACATCCACGTCGCCGTGAGATATCCCGGCCCGGCCAAACAGGGCTTTGCCGGTCACGGTGGATTCCGTTTCGGCTTTCTCAACATTCTTCACCACACGCTGAGCATTCCACTCACCCGCCCCAAAGGCCCCACCCATAATATGGGCGGGCTTGTGCGAACAGTCTTTTGCCCGATCAACCGAGGTAATCACCACCGCGGCCCCGCCGTCGGTTTCCAAACAGCAGTCCAGCAGATGGAGGGGGTCGGCGATGATACGCGAGCTTTGATGGTCTTCAATGGTAATAGGCCGACCCTGCATGACCGCGTTGGGGTTGGTCTGGGCATGCGTCCGACAGGCGACTGAGATGGCGCCAAAGTCTGCGCTCTTGGTCCCGTATAAGTGCATATGGCGGCGTGCAGCCAGGGCCACCATCTGGGCTGGGCTGAAGAGCCCATAGGGTTCGAGATAGGCACCCACGCCGGACGCGCCTTTACGGACGGCGGCGCGACCGAAGCGCGGCGTCCCACGGCCCGAGCGTTCGTTCATGGCCCGGAAGGCGACCACGTAATTGGCCATCCCGGTAGCCACGGCCATGGCTCCAAGCAGAATAGAGCCGACCGGTCCGCCGCCGCCGCCGTAGGGCGCTTCCGCGTAAAAACGCAACGCCGGGATACCCAGGTTTGCCGCAATATCGACCGGATCGTTATTATCCATGGAGAACTTGGCGATCCCGTCGATATCGCTCGGCTTGAGTCCGGCGTCGGCAATCGCGTTGCGGATGGCTTCGACCGCCAGGCTCATTTCGCTACGACCTGAATCTTTTGAGTATTCGGTGTGACCGATACCAACGATGGCTGTCTTATCTTTCAGGGTTTCCGTTTCCATACCGCCCTCCCGGAACCGAATTGAAGCCGGGATTAGAGCACAGGTCGGCCGGATTTACCACAGCCGTACCCAGTGAAAGGACCTATTGAATAGTGTAGGATAGAGGCGCTTGCTTCCAGCCTTGGGTAACTCATGCGGAACGTAAAGGCGTCCGACTATGCACACAATGCAATATCGGGGTTATACCGCTCGTATCGAATTCGACGAGGACGACCGCCTCTATGTCGGCCACAGAGCAGACATAGAGGCCGTTGTCGGCTTTCATGGAACAACGATCGACGAACTGGAGCATGCTTTTCACGAATCCGTTGACGATTACAAAGAAAAACCCCATTCTGTCTTCCCTCCACCGAGGATATACGACTCACGAACACAACGCAGAAGAGGGCTCATGCCGATACCCCTGACACAACCGGCAGAACCCGAGGGCGAAGACCGAATATCATGCAAACGGAACATGAGGATGTGGTGACGCCAGCGCGCGCTTCAAACGCGATTCGCCATACGCCGGAGCCGGCACGGGCGGCAACAGACCAGCGGTCGGAATTCGAGCACGACCGCTCCCGGATTATTCACTCGGCCGCGTTTCGGCGTTTACAGGGCAAAACCCAGGTCTTCGGTATTTATGAGGGCGATTTTTTTCGGACCCGCCTGACCCACTCTCTCGAAGTCGCCCAAATTGCCAAAGGCATTGCCCTGACTCTGGGAGCCGACCCGGATTTGGTCGAGGCGACCTGCCTGGCGCACGACCTGGGCCATCCGCCCTTTGGCCATAACGGCGAGCGGACGCTGCACGCCCTCATGCGGGCGCATGGCGGCTTTGAGGGCAACGCGCAGACCCTGCGTATCGTGACCCGTCTTGAACAGAAGCACGCCGACTATGCCGGCCTGAATCTGACCTATCAAACCCTGGACGGTATGCTCAAATACAAAACCTGCATCGACGCAACCGCAATAGCCAACGCTCCACGAGGCGTGGTCAAAGGCTTTTACGCCGAAGACCACGCCTTCGTCGAAGCCATCATCCGTCAGACCGGCACCGGGCGACAACGCAGCTTTGAGTGCCAAATCATGGATGTGGCGGATGACATCGCCTATTCCGTGCACGACCTGGAGGACAGTCTCAAAGCCGGCTTACTCACCCCGTCCGACCTGCGGCGTCTTCCGCCGGCGCGCGTGGTGCGTGATGTCAATGCCAAGCTGACCACCTGGGGACAGTCCGTCACTGAAAGCACGGTCCACCAGGAACTGGCCCAGATTGCCGACCGACTCGAACAGCTAGAACAGCAGTCTCTTCGGGCCGGTAGAAAAATGCTGATCCGTGATCTCATTCATGAATTTGTCAGTCCGGTTACCTGCCAATCCCACGGCCTGATTGATACCGATTTTCCCAACCGGGTGCGTATCGAGGCACTCAAGGCGTTTGAATCGTACAAGGTCATCAACAATCCGCGCGTAACCACGCTCGGCCATAAGGGCAAAGAAGTCCTCCAGCGCCTGTTTGCCGTACTGGACCAGGGTCAGGAGTCCATTGGCCTCTTCCCCGAAGACCACGGCGAGCACTACGAGAACGCGCTCCTCAACGGCGACGAGGCCGCCCGCAAGCGGATCATCTGCGACTTTCTGGCCGGCATGACCGATTCATACGCCCTACGGTTTTACAGCCGCCTGTTCGTTCCGGGCGAGGGGAGTTTCTATGAGATGCTGTGATTAGAATTCTTCTCGCTAAGGGTGTCAGTGCACAGTCCAGATGACGAGAGAGGAAATGCGACGTGGAACATAAATTAAACAATTATGAAGAACGACAAGTAGAATTCATCAAGGAATGGAAAAATCAAGAGCCATCGGCAGTCTCCCAGGGTATAGGGAAAGCGCTATCTCCTTTGACATGGATAGCTGAAAAAGTAATCCCAGAAGCTGCAATTAGGGGGTTGTTGGACTTCTCTTCAACAATCGCCGAATGGCTGACTGATACATCTGATATTTTAAGAGACGGCAAGGTTACTTCCGTTGAGGAACTGAAGACAAAAGATCTCAAATTGTCAGATGAGTTAGCCAACGAAGTTCATAACTGGGCAATTGGTATCGCTACGGTAGAAGGCGGAGTGACAGGTACCACCGGACTCCCTGGAATGGCTGCTGACATCCCATCGATAATAACGCTTGCTTTAAGAACTATACACAAAATTGGTGTTTGCTACGGATTTGAAGTGAAAACCAAAGAGGATAGAGATTTCATACGTAGCATAATGGCGACTTCGGGTGCGAATGACATGGGCGAAAAACTGGCGGCGTTAGCTACCCTGAGATCCATTGAGGTCACTATTGCAAAGCAAACGTGGAAAAGGATGGCTGAAACAGCCGCCCAGAAGCAAATGAGCAAAGAGGCTGCAATCATCGGTCTCAAAAGTCTCGCGAAACAACTCGGCGTCAACCTTACGAAACGGAAGGCTCTTCAAACTATACCCTTAATAGGTGGCGCGGTAGGTGCGGCGGTTAATGGCAAGTTCATTCAAGATGTAGGGTGGGCGGCTCGTCGAGCTTCCCAAGAACGCTGGTTAATTGAGAATAAAAAAATAATAGCAGTTTAACCCTTGACCTCTCCCTCCTTCTTTTGACCGTTCTCTTACCCTGAAGCGTCACCTTCCCCGTGGAGTATTCAAACTATGAAGCTGACCTATCATCCTGACACGGACTCACTTTCCATCGACCTCGCTGAACAGCCGAGTGCGGACAGCCAGGAGATATCCGAAGGCGTCATCCTGGATTACGGTGCCCAAGGGAACTTGGTCGGGATTGATATCGATAATGCCAGCAATAAGGTAGCGCTCAACGAATTGACGCTCAGCAAGTTGCCAGCCGAGATACAGACCATGACAGCCTGAGCGCTGAGAGAGTCCTGGCCTCCGAAGCGTTCCATATCGGCATCCCAGTCGCCGGGCTGATGGACTCTCCCTTCCTCTCTTTGACTAGAAGCGGTCTCAAAAATACTGGCGCAGCAGGATGACGATGCAGGCGAGCTGCACGAAGCCGAGATAGTTGGCGGCATGATATTCATAGCGGACCACCAGCCGCCGGAAGTTGCCCAACCAGGCGAAGAGCCGCTCTAC
>JAJDTY010000017.1 GCA_022826945.1 Candidatus Binatia bacterium | reverse complement strand
GGTCCCCACAATCACGATGTGCCGCTGGCCGATCTTCTGCCCATTCTCTATCAGGCTAAGGTTGGAGCCCTGTCCATTGAGCTGGCGAATCCCCGCCACCAACACGAATATAAAGCCTTCCGGCAGTACCCCTTACCCGATTCGATGCTGCTCATTCCCGGTGTGATCGATTCCACCACCAACTATATCGAGCACCCGGAAATCGTCGCCGACCGCCTGTGTCAGGTGGTTGACGCGATCGGTGACCGGAGTCGGGTCATTGCCGGCTCGGACTGCGGCTTCGGCACGTTTGCCGGCTGGGAGATGGTGTCCGAGAGCGTAGTGTGGGCCAAGCTGCGGGCGTGCGCGGAAGGCGCACGGATGGCCTCGTATCGCTTGTGGGGGGGATGAGCGGACTCGGCGCTATACTGGCTGAGAATATGTGAGACGCGGTATCCTAAGCGTTCCAGGCGGGTGCGGGCGACGTTGAGTTCATCCTCAGTACGTCAGCTCGACCAACTCATCTCAGGCGCCCTGCATGGACTCCGCAGGGAGCTCTCTCAATAAACGCCAGGAAAAATCCGGTACTTCACCCGTGCCTGATATTCTGCCCACTTCTCGGCGCCGTATTTCTCGGCACAGAGCCTGTCGTCTTCAAGTTGACGCCACACAAACAGCGAGACGATGAAGACAAAGTAGGTCCAAGCCCAGGGATTCGTGAAGTAGCCGAATACCAGGGCAATTGACAGGGCAAGGAACCCCTCGCCCAGGTAGTTGAAGTGGCGGGCGACCCCCCATAGACCGTTGCACAGAATCTTACGGTCACCGGCCTCAATGTACTCAGGCTCGATGAGTCCGAGAAACTTGCGCTCGGGCCAGCGCTTGAACGTGTATTTCTGCAAGTTGGCGCCGCGCGAGATGCTCCACCCGAACAGGAACAGCGCAGCCGTTCCGATGAGCCAGACATACGTCCCTACCGGCGAGAAGCCGGGGTCCGGGTAAGCGGCCATGCCCCACAACGGGAGAATGAACAGCCACCCGTAGACTACGAGGCCACCCCAGAACAACTTGAAGCCGAGATTCTCATGGATCAGATCGTAGGTATAGAGCTGGACACGCTCAAAGATGAAGTAGTCCAGTATGTAGAATGTGAAGAACGCCGCATACAGGAAAACGCCTGGATTGGCGTTTGCGCCGAAGAGTTCGTAGTGGTACGCGGCCCCGGACAGGGCGTTGAGCGCAAACATCGTTCCACCGACGGCATAGAAATACATCTTTACGTCGAAGCGGTTGTTGAAGAACGACAGCTCATGAGCCCGCCCAACCCACAGATCCACGATGGGGTTCTTTATCTTCCCCTGCGGCTGGCTGTACACCGCTACGATGGTAAAGAGAGTGGTGAAGACTGTTCCGCCAGCCACAGCATAGACCGAGGACCGGTAGAACCAATCACGCGGCATCCCGGTGAGCTCGAAAGCCCACACGCCCAACGCGATTGCAAACACCAGAATTCCGTTGAGCCGATAGGTGCGGGGTTCACCGGTCTGCGGATTGACGACGTAGCCGGGAACCCGCCTGCCTGGCAGTATGAGCTGCGCCAGGAAAAACACGGCGAAGATCACCAGCGGGGTGAAAAACCCCGCAATCGCTTCCGTCCGGGAAAGCGCGAAAAGGTGGCTAATACCAAGCCATTCAATCATGACCGCCCCCATCCTTCACACAACCCATCCCGAAGCGCCTTTCCGGCCTTGAACGATGGGCTTTCGACGCGGCGATGGCGCTCTTTTCGTTTTAGGCGCCGGTCACATTTGCCGTCCAGCCTTTGTCTTTATCGACCGTTGTGGCTGAGATATTCTTTGAAGCGTAAAAGCCGACCAGCCCCAGGGCGTCTTTTATCTGCAGCCGCCCGATCGGTCCCGAGGTATAGGTCACATTCAGGATATTGCGCGCGGGGTCGATGATAAACGCCGCCGGTTGGATGATATTACGCTTCTCTTCGTACCAGCAGGTCAGGGTCGCGGCCGTGGCCGGGCCGTCCACGCCGTAGATGACGGGAAACGTCAGCCCCGACTTATCGACCGTCTGCTGGGCTTTGTCGAGCGGGTCGGTTGAGATGGCGTACACCGAAATCCCGGTTTTCTGAGCCTGCTCAAGGTGGGCCTGATAATCAGCCAACTGCTGATCGCAGAACGGTCACCAGTGAGCCCGATAGGTCAGGACGATAGCGTACGGAGTCGAGATGTCGGCCGGCAGATTGACCGTCCCGCCGCCGACGCTCGGACCGCTGAGGGCGGGAAAAGGCTCTCCGGGGTGAAGGCGTTCCATAGCTGTGCTCCTTTCCGGGATACGCGCCGAATCAGGGGGGCAAGGCACGATGGGCCACCAATATCCACGACCCGACGATGCGTCAAGGCAGGAATGCGCCGCGCCGGTCTTCTGCTACACTCTGACCCTGTGCTACACTCCGGTCCATGACTCGCCCGTTGCTTCTGTCTCCCGCGCCTTCTGGCTTCATCTCAGAAGTTGTTGCGTTCAGCTTGTGATATTGCACGCATGGCCAGATCATCCCGACCTTCGGCGTCTCAGACGGACGCGAAGAAAAACCCGCCCCGGACCCTGCTCGGTATGATAGGCGCGGCGCTGCGGAAAATACCGACGACTTTTGTCCTGGTGCTGATCGGACTTTTTATTTATTTTCGTTCGCCGGACGAGGCTGAGCCACCAGAGCCACAACCCGAAGATTCCATCGCCCACGAAGAGCCGCAGCCCCCGTCGGACCTGCCCGCCAATATCAGTCCGGCCTTTTGGACCTGTGTCTATCGCACTGACACGCAACTCTCTGAAAGCCTCTGGGGAGATGTGTACTACGGCATGGAAGCCAGCGACGCCGGGCGCTCGGTGTCCGTTTCCGTTTCTCCAGAATGGGCTAATCTGACGCCGGAGCAACGCTCCACAGTCGTCGAACTGGTGGCGACGACCTGGCAAAAGAACAGCCAGGACTTGGCCCTGTTTACCCCAGAAGCTGGGCTAGAGACTGTGACGCTCAAAAGAGCGGAAGACGACGCAGTTGTGGCGGTCTGGACGCCGTACGACGGGGTTGAACTCATTAAGGAAGGTTCGGAATCGTAACACAGCGGAACCGGAGTATAAGGCGAAAGGAAGGCATGCAGCCAGATCCGTTTTCTACCATAGAGTGGCGGGACGGGGCGGTGGTGATGATCGATCAACGCGCCTTACCTACCCGGGAAGTTTATCGCACCTACACGGATTACCGCAGCGTTGCGCGCGCCATTACCGATATGGTGATCCGTGGAGCCCCTGCGATTGGCGTTGCCGCTGCCATGGGAATCGCCCTTGGCGTACGCCAGCTCAAGCGGAGTGCGCAGACCGACGTGTTTGCGCGTATTTGTCAGGTCTTTGCTGCGACCCGGCCGACCGCGGTCAACCTCTTTTGGGCCATTGACCGTATGCGAGGCCGGTATGAAAAAGTGCAGGCCAAAGGCCGTGACGCGCTGATTGCCGCCCTGGAGCGGGAAGCCTTGAAAATCTATCAAGAAGACCTGGCTGCCAATCGGCGCATGGGTCGCCACGGCGCAAAACTGATTCCCCAGGGAGCGACGGTTTTAACCCATTGTAACGCCGGGGCGCTGGCAACGGCCGGGTATGGAACCGCCCTGGGGGTGATCCGGGCCGCCTGGGAGCAGGATAAGGATATCTCCGTCTTTGTGCCGGAAACCCGGCCGTATTTACAGGGCGCGCGTTTAACCGCCTGGGAACTCGTGCGCGAGGGGATTCCCGCAACCCTGATTACCGACAACATGATCGGTCATTTCATGCAACAGGGCGCAATTGATTGCGTGATTGTCGGTACCGACCGTACCGCAGCTAATGGCGACGTGGCCAATAAGATAGGGACGTATACGTCCGCCGTGCTGGCCGGACGACACAAGGTGCCGTTCTATGTGGCCGCTCCAACCACATCGATTGATCTGGATTGTCCCTCGGGCAAGAAGATTCCGATTGAAGAGCGGTCCGCCCGGGAAGTCACCCATGTCCTGCGCCAACAGATTGCCCCCAGCGAGGTCGCGGTCGCTCACCCGGCTTTTGATGTCACTCCCCATCGCCTGGTCAGCGCGATCATCACGGAAAAGGGGATCGCCCGCGGTCCCTATGCGCAGTCGTTGCCGAAATTTGTCAAAAGAAAACGGTGAGACGGATATCCGCACTCATCCTGCCGCCCGTTGGACAATCGTCTCAACCAGGGTGTGATGTTCCGGCGCTCCAATTACAGGCAGCGGGAGGGACGGCCGGTCGGCAATACGCTGCTTCAACCGCTCGACACGACGCTGCGCTTCGGCCACCCGCTCCTCAGCCAAAGCACCTTGTCGCATCGCCTGCCGACACGCATCCCGAGCGTTGAGGGCGTGCTCCAGGCTCTGGCAGACCAATAGGAGGTCGGCTCCGGCGCTGAGCGCCTGAACTGCGGCAGTTGCAACAGACGAATGCCGGACAATAGCACCCATCTCCAGATCGTCCGAGACAATGACGCCCTGGAATCCGAACCGCTCCCGCAGCAGATCGTTCATAATGAGAGGGGAGAGCGAGGCCGGCTGCTGCGGGTCCAGGGCCGGATACACAACGTGGGCGGTCATCAGGAGTTCGATTTCCTGGACAATAGCGGCCTGAAAAGGGGGGAGGTCAACCGCCTCCAGGGCTGTCCTGTCTCGCTCATCGTAGGGCAGGTCGTCGTGCGAATCGATGACGGTCGCCCCGTGCCCAGGAAAATGTTTGCCACACGGGAGCACTCCCGCAGCGCGCAGTCCGGCGGCAAGCGCACAGCCGAACTCCGCCACCCGTTGCGGGTCAGAGCCAAACGCGCGGTCACCAATAACGGTGTTGGCAGGGTTGCTGTACACATCCAGTACGGGCGCAAAGTCAATATCTATCCCCACGCCGCGCAGCTCCCGCCCAAGGGCGACCCCGACCTCATGGGCGAGTTGCGGAGAGCCGGTCTGGCCGATCTGCAAAGCGGGCGGGAAATGGGTAAAGGGCGGTGAGAGACGATGGACACGCCCGCCTTCGGCGTCAAGCGCAATCAGGGGCGGGTGCTCGGGGGTCAGGGCATGGATGTCCGCACACAGAGCCCGGAGCGTGTCCGGGTCCGTATAGTTCCGCTGAAAGAGGATGATACCCCCCGGTTGCAAGTCAGCGAGTATCCGGCATGTCTCAGTATCAAGCGTTGGATTGGGGATGCCAACCATCAGGCATAACCCAATAGCGTCTGGAGAAGGTCCGTTGCTCATAGCCTCACTCTAGCAAGAAGGCCGATACGAGAAAAGAAAATCCCACAGTACCTAGACAATCCTCGGACAAATATGCTAACAGCACGCCCATACTATTGCTTTGCCCCGGACGGGGGAGCCGCCGGGCGACAAACCGGTCGACCCAAACAGGCTCTGTCAGGGCAAAAAGATAGTGACGGCAGGCCGCTTGGATCCAATTGTACGGACCGAGACGGACGGCAGAAAAACCAGACGACAGGGAAGAGCGACAGCGTGCGGCTCTGGCAAAAGCCCGCGTGGTTCCCTCACCATCCTCCCTGTCTCGGCGCCCTCCGACTGTGGTCCATGGAGAAGCTGTAGAAGGAGGGACAGCATGCAATCCGCAAA
The DNA here is from genome assembly GCA_022826945.1 of Candidatus Binatia bacterium. Lineage (GTDB taxonomy): Bacteria > Desulfobacterota > Binatia > Bin18 > Bin18 > Bin18. Next base: position 10,603 of record JAJDTY010000017.1, on the reverse strand, counting down.
GGTTTCGGTTCCTGAACTGCAACGGCTGAAAGCATCTGGGCAGAAGATTACTGCCCTCACCGCCTACGACTACCCGTTTGCCCGCATCCTGGACGAGTGTGGCATCGACTTTCTTCTCGTTGGCGATTCTCTGGGCACGACCGTGCAGGGGGCGGATACGACCTTGCCGGTCACGATGGATGATATGGTCTACCATCTCAGGCTGGTCAATCGGGCCCGCCCGCACGCCCTTATTGTGGGCGATATGCCGTTTCTGTCCTACCAGGCCGGCATTTGCGAGGCGATTGCCAATGCCGGACGCTTACTCAAGGAGGGCGGGGCCGAGGCTGTCAAACTGGAGGGGGGGGTCAACATCGCCCGGGTCATCAAGGCCATCGTCAATGTGGATATCCCCGTGATGGGCCATATTGGTCTGACGCCGCAGTCAGTGCACCGCATGGGCGGCTATAAGGTCCAGGGCAAGAAATCGGGCCGCCAACCCGGCGCGCGGGAACGGCTCATCGAAGACGCGGAAGCCGTCACCAACGCCGGTGCTTTTGCCGTGGTCTTGGAGGGTGTCCCCATGGACCTGGCTGCCGAGATAACGGATATGCTGCCCATTCCGACCATTGGGATTGGCGCCGGTCCGCACTGCGACGGCCAGATTCTGGTGATGCATGATCTGCTGGGCATGTCCGGTGACTTCACGCCCAAATTCGTCAAACGCTACGCCAATTTGGAGCAGGTGGTGGCCGACGCGGTGAATGCCTATATCAGTGATGTACGGGAGCAGGCCTTCCCCCAGGATGAGCATTCGTTCCACTAGAGCCTTTCAGGAAACTTCACGTGCAGATTATTCAGACCGTTCGAAAGATGCAGCGTTGGTCGGAAGACCAACGCCTGGAGCGTCAGACCGTGGCCTTTGTCCCCACCATGGGATTTTTGCACGAGGGCCATCTCAGCCTGGTGCGCGAGGCGAAGAATCGAGGCGACGTGGTGGTGGTCTCGATTTTCGTCAACCCCATGCAATTCAATCAGTCGTCTGACTTCGACAAATACCCGCGGGACGAGGAACAGGACGAACGCGCCCTGAAAGCACTCGGCACCGACGTGCTGTTCATGCCCCCGCCGCCGGAAATCTATCCCGAGGGCTACCAGAGCGCGGTTGAGGTCGAAAAAGTCAGCCAGCCCTTGTGCGGGGCCTTTCGTCCCGGCCATTTTCGGGGGGTGACAACGGTGGTGGCCAAGCTGTTCAATATGGTCAAGCCGCACTGCGCCCTGTTTGGCGAGAAGGACTTCCAGCAGTGTGTGGTCATCAAACGCATGGTCCGGGACCTGAACTTTGACATCGATATCGTCACCCTGCCGACGGTGCGCGAAGACGACGGTCTGGCCATGAGTTCCCGGAATGCCCGGCTGAGCGTGGCTGAAAGGGAGACGAGTCTGTGTGTGTCGCGTGCGCTCAGAACCGCCCAGGAACTGGTCTCCGGCGGCCAGTCCTCTGCGGCCGTTATTCTTCAGGCCGTGCAGCAGGTATTGACCCAAAACGCTGAGGTACGGATTGAGTACGCCTCCCTGTGCCACCCTGAAACGCTCGAAGAAGTCAAGCAGATATCCGGTCCTACCCTGTTGGCCATCGCGGTCTGGGTCGGCGACGTCCGGCTGATTGATAACTGCGTGCTCCAACAGGCTTAGGGTTCGCGTATGGCCAAAAACAAGTCAGCCGAAAAAGCGATCTGCGTCAATCGCAAGGCGCGGCACGACTATATCATCAGCGAAACCATAGAAGCCGGGATTGTGCTGAACGGCGGAGAGGTCAAATCGCTTCGGGACGGTCGGGCCAATCTCAAAGACAGCTATGGCCGGATCGACCAGGGCGAAGCGTTTTTATTGAACGCGCATATTAGCGATTACAAACCGGCCCATTATCTCAACGGCGATCCCAATCGTAGGCGTAAGCTCCTGCTGCACAAAAAGGAGATTATGCGTCTGATGGGCAAAACAAAGGAGCAGGGATTGACCCTGGTTCCTCTACGGCTGTACTTTAAGGAAGGCCGGGTCAAGGTTGAGTTGGCTTTGGCCAAGGGTAAGCGGACGTATGACAAACGTGCTGCTATTCGCGAACGCGAGATGAAGCGCGATGTCCAACGTGCCATGCATAGACGAACAGGCTAGGGGAGCTGTTTCTTCTGGCGTTCTTTTGTGTGAGACACACAACTGCGATAAGGGGGCGATCTGGTTTCGACGAGGGCTAGAAAGCCAAGGCTGCATGCCGGGGTTCTGTCCCGCCCGTAAAACGGACAGGCTGCAATATAACTGCAGACGATTTTGACTACGCTCTTGCTGCCTAGAGCAGCTTGCGTCTTACCGATCCGCGCCCGTAGGGTTGGCTAAGGCGACATAAATCGGGATAGGGTTTGCATCGTGCCGAAGGGTGCACGCCCGAAACTCTACTTTGGCTGGTCTGAGGGCATCCTGCTCGTAGGAGGCCCGAGGATAAGATTAAAATACGAGCTACGCATTGTAGATGCCTTGAGTGGACTACTTTCGGACGCGGGTTCGATTCCCGCCGCCTCCATTCCCTTACAATTCTTTGTGTTCTCTCCTGTTCCCCTAAGAACCACTAAATAGTTGTTATTACACATGTTACTCTTTCCCAAGGGGCTTGCAAGCTCCGTTCGATTCCCGTAAATTCCCTGATAGAACGTTGGAAAAAACGTGGGGTAAGGAGAAGGCGGACATGGGAAAACTCACCGCTGCTAAGGTGAAGTCAATCACCCGGCCAGGCCTGCATGGCGACGGCGGCACGCTGTATTTGAGAATCGCGCCAGGCGGGACGAAATCTTGGATTCAGAGACTCACAATCGACGGTCGGCGCCGTGATATTGGGTTGGGCGGATTTCCGCTTGTGAGCTTGGCCGAAGCGCGAGACAAGGCATTCGAGAATCGCAGACATGCCAGAGGGGGAGGGGACCCGCTCGCAGAAAAGCGCAAGGCAAGGGTGCCAACATTCCGAGAAGCTGCGCTCACAGTCTTTGAAGCGAACAAGCCGCGCTGGCGTAACGAACACCACATGAAGAGTTGGCTCCAGACACTTGAGCGCCACGCCATGCCGCATATTGGCGATATATCCGTCGGTCGGATCGGTCGCGAAGACGTACTGCGGGTGCTGACGCCGATCTGGGGGACGAGGATAGAGACAGCGCGGCGCGTACGTCAGCGCATCCGCACAGTGCTTGCATGGGCGCAGGCACATGGCTACATCGCAGGCGACAATGCGGCCGGGGAGGGCATCGACGGTGCGTTGCCTACCATGCCCGCCGTCAAGGAGCATTTCCGGGCGTTACCCTACAACGAAGTGCCCGACGCGCTGCGTATCGTTGAGGAGTCCGGTGCGTCGCTGACCGCGCGGTTGTGTTTTCGTCTTGTGGTGTTGACAGCTGCGAGAAGTGGCGAGGCCCGTGACGCGGTCTGGGACGAAATCGACCTTGACGCGCGGCTGTGGACCGTTCCACCGTCGAGGATGAAGGCCCATGTCGAACATCGCGTGCCGTTGAGCAGTGCGGCAATGGCAGTGTTGGAGCAAGCGCGGACGCTGGACGACGGCTCGGGCATTGTCTTTCCCTCTCCCATGAGAAGGGGCAAGGCGCTTTCAAATATGTCCCTGACGAAAGTGTTACGGGACAACAAGCTCGCAGATCGGACGACCGTGCATGGCTTTCGTTCGTCCTTCCGAGATTGGTGTGCTGATACAGGTAAGCCGCGTGAACTCGCTGAGGCGGCGCTGGCACACACCGTCGGTGGAGTCGAGGGGGCGTATTTTCGGAGTGACTTACTTGCAAAGCGTCGTCGGCTGATGAGCCAGTGGGCTGATTTCGTGACCGCTAGTGACACAAAAAAGGTGGTACCACTCCATGGATAAAGACAGATTCAACGATTTGGTCGAGGAAACCCGTCACATCTTTTTCGACCCTAGAAGTGAGCGACGGGAGACGCCGGCGAAGACGGGGGTATATCATTACAAAACGCTGGCCGGATTCGGAGACGAACAAGAGCAATTTCTCCACGAACTGATCGCCGACTCGAAGGAGACCGAGCTGTCGTGGGACACTGTAAGCTTGATTGCGCAGGAGCATATTCGCGAGGAATCAACACTCCCGCCCAAGCTACGAGATTGGGTGATTGGCGTACTGGCAAGGAAGGAGGAGTGGGAGAGGCCGACTAGGGGAGCACAAGCCAAGAGTGAGCGGAATCGCCAGATCTGTATGGCTATCGCCTCCTTGGTGAAACAGTTCGGCTTGACACCGACACGGAATATCTTACAGACCATCGACGGGAAGAAATCCGACTGGCCACATTGTTGCGCCGAGGGTGGGTCAGCGTGCGACGTGGTCGGCAAGGCGTTGAGAGAAGAGGGCTATAAGACCATCGAGAAAATCTGGAGCAATCGAGACCCTCTTCTCAAGCATCCTCCTAACCATCAAGGGGAAGAAGTCCGACGGGTCGCACTGTCGCCCCGAGGGTGAGTCGGCCAAAGCAGCGTCCTACCCAAAACTGAAAAAAAATAGGACGCATCCTCCGGGAACGTGATGCATGTATGGGGCATCGAACGAACCCGGAGGTGCTTTATGGAACAGGATCGCCTACTTACTCGTCGTGACATTGAAAAACGTTGTCAGATTGCCCGGACGACCATCTACCGATTGATGCGTGCCGGCCAATTCCCCGAGCCGATCAAAATCGGACCCAGAGCAGTCCGCTGGCCCCAGAGTGAAATCGAAGCTTGGCTCGCATCGCGTCCCCGTGCGACGGGTGACCGACCCGCGGTATAGCGAACCTGTCAGATGCTTGATGAAACAGTGGGCGGTGGCGGCGATATTTCCTCAAAGAAACCCCTGCCCCGACAGCTTCCTACCGTTAGCGCCCAACTAACACACCAGGGTCGCCATTTCCCCACAGAAGCGCTGGGCGCGGATGACCTGTACTGCATGGCTGCGGAGCTGCGCGGCGTTGTCCTGTGCTTCAACATACGGGCGCAACGCATGGAGTGGCGCGACGAATTTGGGCGCTGGCATCATGCAGACGAAGACTGGTTCGACGATCTCCGGGACGAGGCACAAAAGAAATTTACCTTTGGCGAGGGGAAGAAACCGAAACCAGCCAGATTCACCCACGACGGCATGAAGGTCTGTCTCGGGGCGCTCCGCCGCCGACTGCCCCGCGACCACTTTCGGGACTATCTCGAACTCAACATTGAACAGGGCCGGACTTGGGACGGGATCGAACGCATCGACAATCTTTTGCAATCGGTCTTTCGATGCAAGGAGAGCAAGCTGAACAGATGGGCAAGCCGGTTTCTCTTTCTCGGGCCGCTCCAGCGCACCTATCACCCCGGTTGCAAGCTCGATGAAATCCCCGTTTTGATTGGGCCGCAAGGCATAGGAAAATCGGCGCTTTTACGCTCCCTCTTTCAGCCCCACGAACAGCGCGAGTTCTTCCGCGACCATTTGGACCTGAGCGCGAATGACGGACGGAAGATTGAAGCCACGGCTGGCGCGGTCCTGGTGGAAGCCTCGGAGATGGTGGGCCGAAAGCAGACGGAGATCGAAGGGCTCAAGAACTATCTCAGCAGACAAGAGGACGTGTACCGGCTGGCCTACCGGCGAGACGCTATCAGCTATCCCCGCTCGTTTGTGATCGTCGCCACGTCAAACGACAAGGGCGCACTCCCGAACGACCCGAGCGGCAACCGGCGCTTTGTCGCGGTCCGGTGCCTGGACAGTGTCGGCAGTGTCGAGGACATGATGGACGAGAAAACCGGAGAAGTGGGCACGTTCCGGGACCAATGCTGGGCAGAAGCGATCCAGCGCTACCTAGCGGGTGAGCGGGCAAACTTACCCCGCGATTTGATGCCCAGCGCAAGCCGAGGTAAACGAGCGCTTCCGAGACGCAGATGAAGCATTGGAAGAACGCTTGCGGAGGGTGATGGCTGGTCTGGAGACAGATGACAAACTGCCTATCCTGTCTCGCATTCAAGAACGTCTCTCTCAAGAGGAGGCCATGCGTAGTATCCCATCCTGGCGCATCAAGCGGGCACTCGAAAACCTGGGCTATGTCAAGCGCAAAACAAACAAGGGCTGGTTGTGGTTAAAATGATTTGTCACCTTCTGTCACCTTCTGTCACCCTCTGACTATAATAATTTCAGGGGGTTACAGGCCAGGGTGACAATATGACAAAAAATAAGGAAACATTTAGAAAAACGTGAGAAGGAGAATATCAAAAGATAGGGAAAAAATTGTCACCTTGTCACCCTTTGTCGCAAGCTCCCTGTTTTTATTGAGGAAAGAAGGGTGACAGGATGGGTGATAGGGTGACAACATAAGGTCTGGGGGGCGATGCAGCCAAACCATAGGTGAGGGGAGGGGGCCATTGCCCTCCGCCTGAGCCCGGCGTCGGTCTTCCTCCCGCACCGAGCGGTAGGTCACAAAAGTTCACACTATAAAAAAGGGACAGAAGCGGTGTGTTTTTGCGTGAATCTGCGCCTTTTCTCGCTGCTGTCGAGGTCATCTTCCCGTGCGGGTGGAGGATGAGTCAAGCCGGGAGGGGGTAGGGTCCTCATTGGAAATTCCCCTCCTCTTCGGTTGACGTTTTTTCTGGTCCATTCAAGGTTCGATTCTGCCCATACCGTCGAGAACCCGTGAGTCGGGTTACCCATTCAATACAAGAGCCGCATGCGGGTGGCCCCCATGGTCCTCTGTACTGGTGTGGCTTGGGCTCAGACGGCGGATACATCAACGGCTGCTGGGCTTCCATGCCGGGCGCAGGCAGCCAATATGGCGTGACCCAAGACGAATACCGCAAAGCCCAATGGCCATGATCACTTTGTGGTTGAGCTGATCAGGGGGTAGCCCTGTTCGTTTTACGCAGCAAAACAGAGATTACGAGTCATGCGCCATCGAGCTGTGTGACCATGGCCGGGTTGACACGGTCAAGGCATCCCCACTCGTCTTGCACCTGGAGGTCTTCGGGTGTGAGACGAGTGAGGAGTTCTGCGATCTGTTCGAGGGGCAGGACCGGTCTCCCAAGGAGGCGGAGGCGCGGGCAGAGCAGGAGACGGGGTGGCACATCATGCGGGATGATCTCGGTGTCCGGCACTACTGGACCGGGAATGGGTGGCATGAAGAGCCAGACCATGCCCTCTGCTTCCATTGTTACAACGGCAAGAGCGGCCACTACTGGGCCCTCCAGCCCATCGAGAGGCGCAAGGAAGAGTATGCAGATTTCAAGGGGCAATGGGCACAGGTCGTGGAGCAGCCAGAGAGCCAAAATAGGGGCCACATTCGTGTTCAGATGTGTACTCTTAACCCCCACTTTTTTGCAGATTATGTATTGTTAATCGGCCAAAAAAGAGAGTAGAATCCAAAGAAATCAAGGGTTTACATGGGGAAAAGCGTTTTTAACCGTTTTTGAGCACTTTTTGGGCGCGCAGACGGGCTCACGCCGCACGTGGTTGAGCCCGTCTGCGCGCCGCGTTCTTCCCCACTCCCACAAGCTGGACGACTCCCTCAGCCCCGGCGGCCTCGCCCACATCGGGCACGCGGTGAGGGGGCAAAATACGGCAAGAGATGCGGCAAGAAGGGCATCAGGGCGTGCGGTGTGCGGGGCGCATGGACAGGGCGTTCTCGCCCGCGTTTATCCGCCCCTCCTGCCGCGCATCACACTGAAACGAAACCGCCTCCGCTGCATGCTCCCGCTCCGCACCGCCCCCTGACTCCCCCCCTGCTCAGCTACCGCTTCAGTATCCTCGTTGATCTTTCGGCTACAACCTTATCCCGAATTGACCTGGGTATTTGTCGGACTTCAATCCACTTTTTCATCCTACGCGCATTGGCAACAACATAGACCGGATCGGTGAAATATATCCGCGTGCCTTTGGATATGGGGATCATGCTGATAATCCGATCAGGGTTGATCCAGACCTCCTGATGCGTTCCGCCTTCGCCGGTATATGCCTCCAGTTGGATGAGATTCGCCATCAGTCTTGCTCCTCCTGTTCCGGACAGAATGTTTTGGGATGATGCCAGGCGTTCCAGAGCGTCATATAGCCCTCCCGGTCATGCTCCCACAGCTCGTTGCGGTTCCAGGGGTAGAAATCATTGAAGCCGAACAAGGCTTCCGACCCCTCTGCGAAATACTCAAACTCATTGGCCGTGGCATAGTGCCGGACCACCACCGGTTTGGTCTCCGCGGGCCGGCCCGGGTGCTGCCGCGGCCGGCCGTCATGCACATTCTGCGTCACCTGCTCTCGTTGCTCCACCGCCTCGTAGAGCGGCTTGGAGCGTACATACTGGCGCCGGAGACACACATTGCGGTCCCCGCCCCGCACGACCCGGGCATGGAACGCATGGGCCAGTTCATGCAGCACGATAGAGGCTTGGGTATGGTCCACCACCAGCATGGACTGGCCGTACTTATTCGGGTAAGGCCAACTCGTGCCGAGCACCGGAATCCCAATGCGGTTCAGTGCGTTGTGGTAACAGGGCCTTGACCAGGATTCCCGGCCACAGGGCCACCAGGGAGACCAGTCCGGTCCGACGTCCAGGTAGAACGACACCCCGCTCTCGATCAGCTGCCGGATCGCTGTCTGCGGCACGGAGTTATGCGATGTGATCCACACCAGCTGGGCCTTGAGAATATCCAGCTCCCGGCCCAGGGCCGCATGGGTGAAGTTCGGCGCGTCATACACCTGGTCGGCGATCCACACGTCGAACCCCTCGATGGTATAGCGCGTCGGGCATGCTTCCTCCGGCTCGCACCCGCCCGTGTCCCAGGGATACGGCTGCGGCACCTCTGGCTCCGCGTCTGCTGCCTGGGCATGGGTGCCGAGCAGGCAGAGGAGCAGGACCAGACCCAGCTGCACCTTACTCCTCTGCATCTTTCTTCTCCTGTTGCTCTTCCTCCTCCTCGAATAACCCCCACATAAACTCACCCAGTGGGTTCTTGGCAACCGGGCTTTCTATGAACACAGCCATCCAGAACCGCTCTTTGGCTCTCTTGAAGTTCATGCTGATTCTCCTCCCTGCTGGTTTGCCCGCAGCATGGCAATATAGAGGATCGCCGGAATCAGACGCTTATAGTTCGCACCCGTGAGTTTCCACAGCGCAAACAGCCCAGCTCCGATCCAGCCGACTGGCCCGAGGACAACAGCAATGGTACTCGACATCGTGGTATATACGGCGAACGGCAGTGCGACCCCGAGCGCCCCCGTGACCGCCCCCAGTGCTGTGGAAGCGAGCAAGTACACGCCAAACCCAGACAGCTTCCCTGCCAGCAGGAGGGAGGCCAGGGCCGTGCTTTTCCCGAGCCCTTCGCCATCGAACTCTTGCGCCGCCTCTTGCAGCTTCTCCTCCATCTGCCGCCGCTGCGTTGGCGTCATCTTTTCCCAGACAGTGCGGAACACCTTCTGGGCAATCTGCGTTTCGATGCGCTCGGTCTGCTCGAAGCGGCCATACCGCACGTCGAGCTTATCCGCGACTTGGCAGACGATCCCGCGATACTCGCGCTCTGGCCCGAATAATTCCCCAAATATCGACTGGCTCTGGCTCTCCAGACGGTTCATGAGCATGTAACGGTGATAGGGGCCATCCATACCCAGCAGTTTGCCGAGTCCCCGTCGTTCCTCTTCTGAAGCCTGGTCAAGAATAGGACGCAGATCATGCATCTCCTTCCATCTCCTTCCCCTCCCCAGGGAGAGGCGAGCAAACGGCTCGGTTCCAGCCGACACTGCTCCTCCCTGGGCCGTGGTGGTGCCGTGCCGAAGGGGCAGTGCGGCCCGGCCCCCATCTCCATTCCGGGCGTTTCCCTGTCTCGACGTTGGCGGATCAGACAAATAGGTGCGGCAAGGGCTACAGGCGAAAGGGAAGCCGCCGCCCGGCTGATCCAGGTTGCCGGGCCGTGCAAACTCCACAGCAGATATCTGGGTGAGTCCCTACCTATTCGCCTCAGCAGGGGTCATGACTCCCCTGCCGTATGAGGCTGTTGTATTCCGCAGGCGACCCGACGAAGGGTCTCTGCTGAGAGTTTGCAGGGGAGAGACTAGCGCCCTGCCAGACAGGAGTCAAGAATGCTTGGTACCGGGTACTGGCACAATGTGAGGATTTCTGGCCAATAAAATCAATACTTTACAGAGCAAACCGGACCAGAACCCGGCGGCGCACCCCACGAAGGAGGTGTTGAGCACGCGGGACAGGGCCACGGCCGCCGGTGAACCCCTCATCGGTGGAGCACACGCTCGCGTCGGTCTCTCACCACCGCCGCACGATCCACGCGGCGACTCGGCCATGCCGTGCCAGGGGGAGCAGCCAGAGGAGGCGGCGGATCATCGCGCCTCCTCTGGCTGCTCCAGGCAACACCGCCCATGCGCGGCGATCGGGCACGGCTGCGCATACTCCGGCGGGCAGAGATCAACCGGCTCGCCCTCGGCGATCTCGCCCCCGCACGGCGGCTCCTCGCCCTCGTCACACACGTCCGGGAAAAAGGCGGCCCGGTTCTCCTGGGCTTCGCGGTGGGAGCAGGCTTCGAAGGTCTCATCCGCTGCACAGTGCTCCTCCATAAATTCACGGT
>JAJDTY010000014.1 GCA_022826945.1 Candidatus Binatia bacterium | reverse complement strand
AAGAATGTATAGAGCTGGGAAGTTCTGGCTCGCGGAAATCCCTATCCTTGACGCCATGACTCAAGGATATACACGCAAGGAAACGTTCGAGATGGTCGCGGATTTAGTCGAGACCTTAGCCGATCAAGACGGATTTTCCGTGACTGTCCACACGGGAAAAAACGGTACCTTTGAGGTGAACTCCTCCGAAACCCGAACCATGGTCAGCTTACTCCTCCAGCGACAGCGGGAGCTGAGTGGACTGTCGTTAGCGCAAGTCACAAACCGCCTCGGCGTCAGCTCCAAAAATGCCTATGCGCGCTACGAACGAGGCTCCTCAGTTCCGACCGTGGAGAAGCTGAACGAGTTGCTTCATGCGGTTGTACCCGACAGAGATTTTGTCTTGACGGAAAGTCAGGCGCACACCTAGGCTTACCTATTTTCTTAGCCCTACGATCCAGCCAAATACGACCGTGCTCTTCCCAGCGCCATCAGCGGAAAATAGTGCCGGTACAGATTGTAGTTGATCATAAACCCGCGTTGGAGTTCGGTGCCCTGCATGAAGCGTCTTTTCATCTCCTGGACGTGCAGGTTCGTGCGTGCGCCCGTGCCGTAGCCGGGAAAGCCGGTGCCGGTGTAATAGGGCTCGTCCCAGGTGCCATCCTGTTGCGCGCGGAGCAGGTAGGCGAGTCCGGTATGAATCGTGTCGTCAAAACGATGGCCTTCAATGGACAGCAGGGCCAGTAAGGCCCAGGCCGTCTGCGAGGCCGTGCTCGGGCCCGTGCCGCGCAAGCGGTCGTCCATATAGGACGCGCAAGTCTCCCCCCACCCCCCGTCCGCGTTTTGATGCTCGGCCAGCCACTGGCCTGCCTTGTGCACATACGCCGCGTTCATGTCTTCGCCGATGGCTCTCAAGGCCGGCAGGACTGCGGCGGTCCCGTAAATATGATTGACCCCCCAGCGGCCGAACCAACTGCCTTCCGGCTCCTGTTCGGTCAGGACGTAATCGAGCGCGCGGCGCATGGCCGGGTGGGAGCTGTCATACCCGAGCACGCCGAAAGCTTCGAGCACATGCGCGGTGACATCAACGCTGGGCGGGTCGAGCGCCTCGCCGAAATCGCAGAACGGAATCGTGGTCAGCAGGCCCTTATCATTGTTCTTGTCAAACGCGCCCCAGCCGCCGTTGTCCGACTGCATGGCAAGGACCCAGGCCTTGGCGCGTTCAATCGGCGCGTCAAAACGAGTGTCGCCGGGATTTTGCGCACGGAGGTGGGCCAAGACAATCAAGGCCACCGCGGTGTCGTCCACGTCCGGATAGGCGGCGTTCTCATGCTCAAACGCCCAGCCGCCGGGACGGGCGGTGGGGACTTTGATCTGCCAGTCGCCGACCGTATCCACTTCCTTGTTCAATACCCACCGGAGCGCCTGTTGCATGGGTTCCGACTGCCGTAACTGGAAACCGCAGTCGGTCAGCGCCAGCAGGGCCAGCAGGGTATCCCAGATGGGAGATTCGCTGGCCTGAATGTGCAGGCTGCCGTCACGTTCATAGGACCAGTGATCATCGAGAGCGGATAGACCCTTGGCCATGACCGGATGCGACAGGTGGTAGCCCTCGACATTGAGGGCCATCAGGCTGTAAATCCACGGCGGCTGAATCCCACCCCAGGCCCCGTCCGCATCCTGATGACGAATAATCCATTCCACACTCTGCCGGATGGCGACCTCGCGACCGGGCAAGACTCCGATATTTTGATAGGCGTGCAGAAATTTGTCAGCCGCAAAAAAGAACGACTGCCACAGACCGCTCCGGGTCGGCAGGTCGTAGTTCATGCGCTCACGACCCTCGGGAAAAAGCTCGTCCAAGCGACAGTCCGGCGGCAGGGAACGGACCACATGCCGGGCGGACAGAATGGTCAGCGGCAGAATCGTCGCCCGCGCCCAGGAGGCGAAATTATAGATGTTAAACGGAAACCAGGTGGGGAAGAATATCACCTCCGGCGGCAGGTTGGGGGTTTTCTGCCATGGCCACTCGCCGATCAGCGCAAACCAGTAGCGGGTAAACACCCGCACCGCGCTCAGACCGCCGTGGGCAAAGATCCACTCCCGGGCTCTGCGCAGGCGCTCATCATCCGGGGCAAAGCCATTCGCGCGCAGGGCCGCATAGCATTCGACCGTGGTGTTAATATCCCCATCCGGGGCGTCATAGTAAATCTCCCACGAGCCGTCCTCGCGCTGGGCGTTGAGCAGGGTCTGAACGATCTGTTGTTTATGAGGATGCTCATAGCTCAGGAAGTGCATGGCCAGAAGCCACTGCGCTTCCATGCAGCAGTTGGATTCCAGCATCCCCGCCCAGTAGCCGTCCTCGGCCTGATCTCGATACAGCCAGGCCGTTGCGGCGTGAATGGCCTCATCGAGACGCGGCACGACATCGGGCTCAGCAACGATAGCAGACATCGTAATTCCACTCTCCAGTTTTCTCGGTCAGCAAGAATGCGAATTATGTCATAGCAGTCTAGAGGCTGCCAGCGCTCAAGACTACTGTCCGAAGATGCCCACTCTTCTGCGGAATGGGGCGACCGCGGAGTGTGGTGATCTTGCTTCTACAGAGCAGTCCAACATAACATGCCAAGTGCAGAAAAGGGGGTATTATGACCCGAGCCGCACGAGAAGTATTCGAGCCGTATCGGTTTCAGACACGCAATATCAACGAAGGCGAGAATAAGGCGCACACCAGAGAAGGCGCTCAGGCGCTTGGTTTCCGTGGCTCCATCGTTGGTGGGGCGATTGTGTATGGCCAGATGATCCGCCCGCTCATTGAGCGCTACGGCGAAACCTGGCTGGGCGGCCACTGGTTTGATTTACGCTTTACCGCACCGGCTTTTGATGAGGATTGGGTCACGTCTCACATTACACCAGATGCGGATAGCGACCAGCCGCACGCCTTCTCTGTCCGAGCCAGAAATGAAGAGGGCCAGGAACTGATTGTCATGCGGACGCATATGCCTGACAGCCCTCCGCCGGTTGACGCGCTGGCGTCGCTGGAGCCTATTGATTGGGAGGGAGAGCGGGAATTGGGGACCTGGGAGCGCATGGAACTCAACGCACCGTTTCGTCGCTTTCGCTGGAGGCTCACCATGTCTCAGCATCTCTCGTACTGCGACAAAACAAACGAATCGTTGGAGATATTCCGGCAGGTCGATACTCCACCTGTCCACCCCGGCTTGGTGATGGCCCATGGCAGCTTTGCTGTCCAGAATCAGTTCAAGATGCCGTTTTGGATACACGCCGGCAGCACGCTGCTGACGCGAGGCCTGATCCGTGTTGGTGATGAGGTGGAACTGCGCTGTGTGCCCACTGAAAAATGGAAGCGCGGAGAAAACGAATGGGTCAAATTCTATCAAGTATATATCGTGAACGATCAACCTATGGTTGAGGTCTGGAAGTCCTCAATCATAAAATTCGTACCGCGTGGCTGAGTGATGCAATATGCCTGGTAAAGCACAGCTTACGCGTCTCGCTCTTCATCATTATTCCGCCCGGAATGGACAATGTGCAGGCCAACCAGACGCGCGACCAGGATGGCGATATACAACTGACCCATGACGGCCTCGAAGGCGGCTAGGTTTCGCGCCAAGGGAGTCACCGGCGTGATATCCCCGTACCCGAGCGTCGTGAGCGTGACCAGGCTGTAGTACATAAAGACGGACAGGCGACGGACCTCCATGGCCGCGAGGTCAATAGGGTCGGCCGAAAGCTCCGGAAGATTGAAAGACCCAGGTTGGAGCACCTCGAGCAGGGAAAACAGGAATGCCCAGGCCAGGCCAACCAGCATGTAGATACATACCGCGCCATTGACGATGTCTCCGGTCACGCGGGTCGGGCGCAGCACGTTGAGGAGAATCGCCCCAGCCGTAAAAGCCAGAAAGAGGAAGCCGAAACAGTGGCTGAAAATGGACAGCCAGTCGGTATAGAACACATAGGAAGCCCACCGCCCGGCTATGGCCGGTACGGCAAAGACCGCTGCGACGAGCAGCACTCTCTTGCTGCGATGCACAGCATAGGTGACGGCCAACAGGGTGGTGGAGACCAGCAGGTCCAGCAGAATCAGACCCGGACGGCTCGAAAAGAATGCCTGGACGAACGGATTGATGATATACAGCGAGAGTAATGTGACCAGCAGCACTGCATGCCGGGGCTCTCGGGCCACGGGTCTCCTGCGCGCAGCCCGCTCTGCGCGGTGTTGGTTCTCCACTGTGAAAGACTGTTGCTTCTCTGGCATCGAATCTGTCCGTGCTTTAGGCTATGACATTACCGGCAAAAAAGACAGAAAAAACAAAAGACGAGGAGCCGACCGTGCAGTGTCCAAAATGTCCTAACAGCCCCTTGGTTGCAACGCAGGCACAGGCTATTGAAGTAGACTGCTGCAAGGCGTGCGGGGGGATTTGGTTTGATCATCACGAACTCATCCCGCTGCTGCATGAAAGCCTGCCAGAACTCACGACCTTGCGGGGGAAAAGCGCGCCCCGAGGAGTCAACCAGAAACACGGTCAGTGTCCACGCGACAACACCGGTCTGCTGCGCGTGTCGAGTGCGCTCGGCCGATCGGTCATCCTCGATACTTGTCCCGAGTGCCGGGGTATCTGGCTGGACGGCGGAGAATTTGACACCCTGCTCAAAAGCGTAGCCCAATAACGAAGATGAACATGGTTTTCCTTGTCATAGTCCTGTCGGCTCTGATCGTCGGTTTCGGTGTATGGGGGATTGTCAAACCGGCCTCGCTTCTGACCTTTCTGTCCCGCTGGCAAACCCGTGAGGGACTCTGGGCCGGCGCGACCCTGCGGCTCATATTCGGGATCGCTCTGTGGTCTGCTGCCCCCCTCTCACGCTTCCCGACCACATTACAGATCGTCGGCGTGATATTCATCGTGGCGGGAATCGCCATGCCGTTCATCGGGTTGGCTCGTTTCAAGAGCATGGTTGCCTGGTGGCTCAACAAACCGCCCTCCTTCACCCGCGTTTGGGCGGTGTCTACGCTTGCTCTGGGAGTATTTTTTGTCTGGACTGTTGTCGGGTGAGAGAAAGATGAACGGTATGAAGGTTTTAATTGCGTATGATGGCTCGCCCTGTGCGCAAGCCGCCCTCGACGATTTACCGCGGACTGGCTTGCCGGCGGATGTCCATGCCCTTGTCCTGTCAGTTGCTGATGTCTGGCTCCCGCCCACTCTCCCGTCGGACGGATCGACACCGCCCGGCGTGGTTGGCGGTCGGATTCGTGCTGCTCATCAGAAAATGCGCGCTCAGGCGATGCGCAAGGTCGAATCAGCACAAGCGCTTGCTCGTCAGGCGGGTGAGCGGCTCCGGACGACTTTCCCGGATTGGCAGGTCGAGACTGAAGGAGAGGGAGATTCTCCGGCCTGGACGATCATTAAAAAGGCCAAAAGCTGGAAGCCGCATTTAGTCATTGTCGGCGCCCACGGACGCCCACTCCTAGACCGCCTCATTCTCGGCAGCGTTTCTCAAAAAGTCGTGGCTGAGACCCGGTGCGCAGTCCGTATTGCTCGAAAACGTGTGACAGACAACACGGCTCCGGTTCGCCTGATGATTGGGATGGATTATTCTCCGAGTGCCAAAGCCGCCCTCCACGCAATAACGCAACGCGTCTGGCCAGCGGGGAGTACTGCACGAGTCATATCCGTCCTCGATCCAGTCCTCCTGGCAACGGCAGCGTGGGAGACACTCCAGGGTGAAGACAACGGAGCAGGACACACGCTGATACAACAGCGGGCAAGAGCGGCCGCGGATCAACTCTCCTCAGCCGGGCTTACAGCGTCGTCCGTTGTGGTTGAGGGCCACCCAAAGCAGGTGCTGATCAAAGAAGCTGAAAATTGGGGAGCTGACTGCATTTTTGTTGGCACGAGCGGACTCAGAGGGCTCGACCGGTTCTTACTGGGAAGTGTGTCTACTGCCATTACTACCAGCGCACCGTGTTCGGTTGAGGTTGTGCGCGAAGTCCAGACGAGTTGAGAAGGGAAGGGGGTGAGGCTGTTGGTTTCGGTGGTGAGCAACTCGGCCAGTCCTCGACGGCCCAAATCTTCATCATCTACAACAATGACCGTTCCTAAGAGCGCCGCAGTCCGTCTCCGTCCGGTCTATATGAGCCGCTCACACGTCTTCTCAATCGTTGTCCGTAAGGCTTCCTGGGTCTGTTCCGTATTGATCACGATATGGCAGGCGTCCGGGAGATCATCAAACCGCGGGAAATCCGCTTGGTGCTGAAGCGCGGTCTCCCAGGTCGCGTCAGACACCACGGCCTCTTTTTTGGCGCGGGCTCTGAGCCGTGACTCGATCACGTGCGCGTCGGCCTGACATTCGAGAAAGAATACTGGGACTTCGCAGCCCTCAGCCACGCTACGGAAAAGTCGGCGGTGAGCGGGCTGGCGACACGACGCATCAAGAATCACCCCGCGTCCTGTCGACAGTTCCTCTTCGGCATAGTGCGCTAAGGCGGCATAGGTCTGCTGGGTCATGGCGTCCGTATAGATGCCGGCCTGATAGTCTCCGCGGCCTCGTGCTGTTGGCGATAATCCAGCCAGTTCTTTTCGCACCACGTCAGAATTCCGCACGCTGAAGCCCGTGTATTCATTGATGAATGCGGCCACCGTGGATTTCCCGGTGCCGATATGGCCACACACCACAATCAAAGCCGGAGCCAGGGCTCCGCGGGCATAGCGGTAGGCCAGACGAAATGCCTGCTGCGCCTTGGTCCGTGCCTCTTCGCGTTCTGTGAGCGGCACTTCCGCTTCCTGACTCTTCAGACTACTCACTTTCCCGCGCACATAGGCGCGGTAGCAGGCATAAAAAGGGAGGAGCGTCAACAGATCGCTATCCTCGGTCTGAGCGCTATAGGAAGCAATCAACTCCCGCGCCAGTCCCGGTGCTCCATGCCGGTCAAGATCCATGCTCAGAAAGGCCAGCTCTGAGGCGACGTCACATGTCCGCAGGCGGGGACTGAACTCCACGCAGTCCACTACCGAGATTCCGCTCTCAAGCAGGTAGACATGCTCGCAGCGGAGGTCGCCGTGCCCCTCGCGCACCCGTCCGGCGCGAACGCGTTGCTGAAAGAGTTCTTGATGAGTGGCCAAAAAGGACCGGCTAAAGTCTACAATTCCGGCATACTGTGTAGCACTCAGGGTGGACCCAACAAAGGGGCGTGTTTCCTGGAAATTATCGGAGAGAGCCTGCCGGATGGCTTCGGGAACCCCATAGAGAGGCGCACGCTTGGTGGATGCCGTTGCATGGAAATCGGCCAGCGTTGTGGCTAAAGTCGCCATATCCGTTCGCCCGATTTGCCCTTTCAGGAGGAGGGCGCGGAGGCTGCATTCCTCGGGCAAACGGCGCATCTTGACGACATAATCTACGACCGCTCCCTTCCCATGCTCTTGCCCCCCGCTAATGATGTACGTCTCTCCGCTTTGCAGGACGGGCACAACCCCGAGATAGACCGTTGGGGCCAGACGTCTATTGAGCCGCACTTCCTCGTGGCAATAGAACTCGCGGGCGGCCAGGGTTGAGTAATCGAGGAAAGAAAATTTCACCGGCTTCTTCAGCTTGTACACAAAGTCCCCAACCACAAAGACCACCGAGATATGCGTCTGGATGACGTCAACCGTGTCGGGCCGAGTAGGGTAACAGGCCGGCTGAGAGAGGGCGGCCACAAGGGAAGCAAAAGAAGAGGCATCCGGCGTGGAGGAGCCTGGGGAAACAGGATGGCGAGCCATAGGAGGCGCTTTTCTAGGCGTGGGTACTCAGTACGGTATAGCCTTTATTCTGGAGCGATGCAGAAGCCGTTTGTGGATCTATTCCGCACAACCGAAGATAGAAAACGCTCTGATCCTCGTGAGGAGTGCGATACGTTCCAATACTCAGGACTTTCCCGCCCATTTCTTCTATGAGCTTGGGTGCCGTGACCAGCGCCGGTCCCTTTTCCTCGTCCGCCACGTCAATACGAAAACTGCCCGTGGTATTTGCCCCCAGCCCATCAAGAAAAGCCTGCACGATATCGTTGGAGGTAATGATGCCGACAAGCTTTCCGCCCTCTACCACGGGTAGGCCCCGCACCTGTTCCGCCAACATGCGTTCGGCCGCGTCTTCTACCGTTGTGGACAGCGTGACAGTCAGCGGATGTGCTACCATCGCCTATTGACCAGGGTCCGGTCTTCCAGCCCTACATAGGGCTGAATATCTCGGTCGGTCAGCATGCCGACCACGCTCCCATCCTGCACCACCGGGAGATGTCGAAACTTGCCTCTCGTCATTTTTTCCTGGGCAGTGACGAGCCTATCCTCTGGCGTCACAGTGTCTGGATTCGGGGTCATCCGATTACGGACCAGCATAGGCACCTCCTTATGTGTGAGCATACCATATTTGTCGTCCGATAAGTGGTATATGGGAAGAAGTTTTTCCATTATTGAAAGGAGGTGACCATGGATATCCAAACGATCCTCGTCCCGTACGACTTCTCTGAGCATGCCGACCGTGCCTGTGATTGGGCGATCGAGCTGGCAAAAAAATGGAACGCAAAAATCTGTCTCTTCCAGGCTATCTTTGAAGGGACGCCCGTTGTCTACCCTGGCACCGCCGCCCCTTCTGATTTGCCAAAATGGGAGACCAGGATTCTGGAGGAGGCGCGAGCCCGTCTGCACGATTTTGCTGCCCGGCGGGACACCGGCTCAGTGACGGTTGAAACATACGTCGATCTGGGCCCCCCGTTCTGGGCGATCTGTCAGGCCGTAGAGAAATATCAGGTTGATCTCATCGTCATGGGCTCGCATGGGCGAACCGGTTTAGCCCATGTCTTTCTCGGCAGTGTCGCCGAACGGGTCGTTCGACACAGCTCCTGTCCGGTCCTCGTCGTTCGGTGATCCATGAGCGGAGATATTTCAATGAGGCTATCAGATAAACAGCACAAAATACGATACGAGGGGACGCCCAATGCAGTGTCCAAAATGCCCTAACAGTCCCTTAGCTGCAACGCACGTCCACGCTATTGAAATCGACTGTTGTGAGGCCTGCGGGGGGATTTGGTTTGACAATCACGAACTCATTCCCGTGCTGCATGAAAGCCTGCCGGAACTCACGGCCCTCCGGGGGAGAAGCGCTCCACAACGCGTCAATCAAAAGCATGGCCAGTGTCCACGCGACGCTACCGGATTGCTGCGCGTGTCGAGTGCGCTCGGCCCTTCAGTCATCCTCGATACCTGTCCCCAGTGCCGGGGTATCTGGCTGGATGGCGGAGAATTTGACACCCTGCTCAAAAGCGTGACGCGATAGCAGGCGTCCAATAAGGGAACGTGGCCTCTTAGGATCAAGCCCTAGCCTCATCCTCCTTCGTCTTGGACATACGCATCCTGGAGCAGTTCGCCCTCCGTGGCTTCATGTTGGCGGAGCTGGTCGAACAGGCGCTCGACTTTCTCGCGAATGGGAAGGAATTGCTGACGACTTGACACCGCCATCCCTTTCAGCTCACCGATAGCCTGACCCAGTTGAGCCGATATGGTCTCGTGTTCCGCCTCCAGCCTGTTCACCGCTTGGTGGTGTTGCGGTGCGACTTCCAGGACACTGCTCAGAAATCCGCCTTCCTCTTCCAGGTCAAAATGCTTGTGCAGATCGTTGGAAAAATCCCGCAGTGCCCAGAGCAGTTCAAGCCGCCAGCTCGGAAAGTCGGCCTGAGGCACCTCCTTGGAGAGTAAGGCGGTAATTGTGCCAATGTCCGCCCTGAGGGCGGCGTGTTGTTGCCGAAGCTTTGTCCCGACGTTTTGGGATTCCATCAGAATCTCCTCCTCCCCGTCCCGAGAGAACCTTTAGCCGGCCGCAGAGCGGGGCGTTTGGTACTGGTGGGCTATCCAGTCTTCCGCTTGTTTCAGGACCTCAGCCGCAGGCGCAAAACGTTTCATCCCAGTCACAAACTCCTGGTGATGCTTTGAAATAGACAAGGACTGGTCTATATTGCGCTCCATCAATTTTACCGCGGCCCGTCCCATAATGATCAAATCTCTGTAGACCGTATTCAGCTCGGATTGTTCTATTTCAAGGGCTAGTGAAAACGCCTCATCTTTTGTGAGGCCACGCTGGACCTGTTGTTCTTTATCTGTGAGAAAGCGGTCCATCTCGGCCAATTTCTCCGGGAAATCAGGCATAAAGAGGCCAGGGTCTGAATCAACGGCCAAGGCTGCCCGCTCCGCAGCCAAAACCTTGGCATGGTGCTGCTCCTCCGCTTCCATTCCCCGCCAAAAGCTTGCCAACTCCCGGTTCTCCTTCAGGCCGGTGGCAAGCTGGCCGTATATATCGGCGACGCGTTACTCCATTTGGCTACAGCGTTGCAGGATTTCTGTCATGAACATGGTGTTGCTCCTTCCAGATTCTTCGGTGTGGTTTTTTCCTTATCTCATAACCCCCCCTCGTACCAGACCGTGCCGACTCCAACTGATAGAGGCTCCCTTGCCAGGAGGTTTCCCCGTCCGATAGTATCCGATGCCACAACCTTGCCGGGATGGCGGAATTGGCAGACGCAGTGGACTCAAAATCCACCGCTGGCGACAGCGTGCGAGTTCGAGTCTCGCTCCCGGCATGTTTCCCTGATCTTCTTCGTTCCCGTCCGTTCCCTGATAGCCCCTGTAATCCTTATAGATACAGGGGTTTTTCTTTATATAGGGTCTTGTAAGTTCCCTTATAGAGTGTTGGGAAAAACGTGGGGAAAGAGAAACAGCATGGGAAAACTTACCGCTGCCAAGGTGCGGTCAATCGCCAGCCCGGGCCTGCATGGCGACGGCGGCACGCTATACTTGAGTGTTGCGCCGGGTGGAACGAAATCTTGGATTCAGAGAATTACTATCAACGGCCGGCGTCGCGATATTGGGCTGGGCGGATTTCCGCTTGTGAGTTTGGCCGAGGCGCGGGACAAGGCATTTGACAATCGCAAACGTACCAGAGGGGGGGGACCCGCTCGCAGAGAAGCGCAAGGCGCGGCTGCCGACATTCCGAGAAGCTGCACTCGCCGTCTTTGAAGCGAACAATCCGCGCTGGCGGGCTCGGTTGATACGATTCTCTCTCTCAAACGGGGCGAGCACTACCGGAGCATTTCTTCAACCCAGCGGACCGGGACGCCCTTAGAGGATTTGGTACTCCGACTAGACAAGGAGACCGGCCTCATTGACGTGGCGGGCACAAGAGCGGAGATGGACACCGAGCGCATAGGGCAAGAGATCCTTGCCTTCCTGAAAGGGCAGGAAGCACCCGTGGAGATGGCAATTATTCAAGAGGAATTGAACGTCAATCGGAAGCGGCTTTCTGACGCGCTCAAGGCACTGTACGATGACGGCAAAATCGAGCGCTCAGGGGCCGGAAAAAAGGGTAATCCCTACCGGTACTTTGTGGACGAAAATGCTGTTCCCACGACTGCCGAGAATGGGACGGATCCTGAAAGGTGCCGGGAACAGCATTTGCCCAACAATTCTAATGGGATAGACCTTGAAAACAATACTGTTCCGCCGTTCCCAGCATATAAGAGGGAACAGAAAGAACGGAATAATTTGACCATGGCGGACCATGTGGCTGGGCTGACCGGCCCGGCCCGCGATGAAGCAGCCGAACAGCTCGTTTTGGGGCGGTCACACTAACGCCTGGGATAAGCAAACAGGACCCATCGCCCTCCGCCTTAGCCCGGCGTCGGTCTTCCTCCCGCACCGAGCGGGAGGTCACAAAAGTTCACACTATCAAAAAGGGACAGAAGCGGTGTGTTTCTGCGTGAATCTGTGCCTTTTCTCGCTGCTGTCGAGGTCATCCTCCCGTGAGGGTGGAGGATGAGTCAAGCCGGGAGGGGGTAGGGTCCTCATTGGAAATTCCCCTCCCCTTCGGTTGACGTTTTCTCTCGTCCATTCTAGGCTCGATTCTGCACATACCGTCGAGAACCCGTGAGTCGGGTTACTCGTTCAATACAAAAGCCGCATGCAGGCGCGGGAGTAGCTACCCGTGTCGCGGCGAATAGACGGGACCTTCTCTATCTCTCGATAGGTATGTGCAATGGCCCGGCAACTCTCATCGGCCGGGATCATCGCTGTGGAAGGAGGTTTCCATGGATAAGGTTGTTGACAAGATCGTTGCGCTCGGAGTGCCGGGCCTCATTTTGCTGGTGGCTCTGAATGTGGTCGGGTTTGCCGGGGCCGCGGCGATCACCACTGCATTAGCGGTCCTGGGCGGCCCGATTGGCATGTTGGGAGGGATTGCCCTGCTTGGGGTGTTGGGGCTGATTGCCAAAGCCATTTCCGATTACGGCTTTGAGCGCATCTATCGCCGTGTTGTCATCAGAATGAAAGAGCAAGGCTATACCCTGGAGCAGATTCTTCGGAAGATTGACGGCTTGCTTATTTCCAGAGACTTAAAAGCCAAGCTCAAAGATTTCATACGTAACCACTGGGACGACGAAGGGGAAGGAGTTCTCGCATGATGCAAGAGTATGACTCAGCAGGAGGCATCGGAGATGTTCTGATTGGCGTCGGCCTGCTCGCCGCCGCAGTATATTTATACCTGAATGATCCGCGGGGCGGAGACGACGAGGATGACTGGCCTCCTGAAAACGGTGGCGGCCCTGGTAACGGGCCTGATGACCTCAGGAGCAGCTATCCCCCCGAAGAGGATGCGATGAATCATCGTGTTCCTGGGTCGTATGGATCGAAGACTGGGGGATAATGCGTCACCACCCCAGCAGTCGCTGCCCATGCTCCCGGCAGAGCCAGCGGCCAGCCCAGCCGGGGCTCAGTTGTTAGCCAATGCAGAATGGATGGCCCAGGCGACACTGGTCGAGGTCCAAGCGCTGCTTGACCAGGGCGCCAGCCCCACGGCGCGGGACCAGTACGGCAACACGCCGTTGCACCGGGCGGCGAGGTTCAACGACCCGGCGGTCATCGCCCTGTTGCTTGACCGCGGCGCGGATCCCAAACTCCGGAGCAAAGAAGGCAAGCTCCCTGTTGATTATGCGGCGGAGAACGAAAAGCTCCAGGGCACCGACGTGTACTGGCGGCTCACCGTGCTAAGCTCGGGGGCGCCTGCCTCCGAGAATCTCTCACCCGACGTGGACCATTTGCCCTTCATCCAAGCGTTGCGACACTTGGAGACAAGAGAGCAAAAGCGCCAACACTTGCGAAGCTGGAATCACGCGCGAGGACCGCAGAACGGTCTTCCTGAACATGAGGCCAGGCATTTTGAGAGGTTGTTAGCGCTATCTATTTTTCACCATGTTGACGACAACGGCGTGCTGAATTGTCAGACCCTTGGCGAAAATTTAGCCCGGGTTATGCCCGACCGCTATGAGGCCGGGTGCTGGTACACTTTCACCGGCAGAGTGGTACAGTTTGAAAAATACCGATTATCTATCCACTGCTCGACCGCTTCCTGCGCTTCGGCAAACATCCCTCGCATGACCAGGACCGTATCCGTGATCTTCATCGTTGGTGTATGGTTGCCGTACCGCATGTCCGCCATCACGTAGGCCCACAGTTTGTGAATCCGTGGGTCGCGTTTGAATAAGCGCGGGAGAGGTCGAGCTTGACGAACCGGAACTCGGACTGTGTGTTGATCCACAGGTGACACCTTTCTCTTCCTCCTGCTGGTAACAGTAGGCAGTTTGTTTCAGTTAAGCCCTGGCTGGTGTCAGGGCTTTTTTTCTCTGTGCAGGATTTCGGCAGCGATGTCAAAAGATTGACGAACCGGGTAGTGTCTCAGTTTAAAATTCTTTCTCTTCGCCGCCCGCGGCATCGCCGGAGTGCTCCTCCCGGCGTCGCCTGTCGTATTTTTCCGGCTCCTGCGTCATTTTCTGCCATTTTTTTGGTTATTTCCCCCAAATTTAGGGGGGACAGGAGCGGTGGAATTGTGTAAGGAATCCTCTATCTCGGCAGGACCAAGACACTGAGGTATGCGGAGTCGAAGCTCCTCATACGAGCGCGAAATCCAAGGGATTCAAACTGAGACACTGCCGCCATTTGAATAAACTATGAAGAAGCTGTTGCTCGTGCTTGGACTCTTGTGTTGTTCCTGTGTCCCTCCTCTTTTCTCATCCCTCTGCAAACCTGGGTTTATTCGTGTCGAATCACCGGAGCATTCAGTGTTGTGTGTGACGCCGCAGGAGTGGCAAAAACATACGGAATGGAAAACACAACATTCGTGAAGAAGGAGGTATGATGCGAACGCTGACACTCGTGCTACTGCTGGGTTTTGTCTGTGGGTTCCCGTCTGCCGTCTCGGCCCAACTGACTGAGGAAGAGCTCCGGGAATTGTATGAAAGAGGCAATCCCCAGACACAACAGCCGCCCCGCGCCCAGCCGCCGGAACAGCAATCATCGGAAGAGCCAGATTGTGTGTTAGATGTGGATGATTGTGTGAGCGTCGAAACGTGGTGGATGCCAAATATGTTTTCGGAAGCCAACGGTGATTTTAATATCGAAGTGACGAATACCTGCCCGCTACGTCTTATCGGCCGCGTGTGCCTGGAAGTCGCTGATATTCGCCCGTTCCATAGAAATCAGTGTGACTATATCAGACTGGATAGTATCGTGTCGGATGATCCGGATGCGCGCACGGCCCATTACTTCTATGCCTCTATTCTGAGTGAGCCGACCGGGCGCTATGACATGCGGTGGGTGGGTTCCCGACAGCGCCGCACGGATCAAAAATGTCAGCAACTTTCCCCCGGCTTTTATGACACGCAGTTTTGAGACGCATTTAAGGGCAGGAAGGACGCAGCTATGCGACGTTTTCTCTGCACAGTGATGGTTGTTTTGGGCTTCGTTGTCGTGTGTTCATCGTATGGGTTTGCTCAGCACGCACCGAACGTGCCATATGCTGCGGCTGCGCTTTGCCAATATGCCTCTAGGGGATTCGCCGCCTAACGGCTGGATGCGTTATCTGGGGAACGAAATTGGTCTGCTGAAGAAAGAACAGAAAGTCATTGTTACAGAGAAACTTCATATCACGGATATTTTCTGGGCTCAGGAGTGGGTGAAACTTTTAACGGAAGACGAGCCGGAGCTTGGCTGGGTCTATAACGGCACAACAAATTTACGCTTTCCTTGTCGTCTTTGTTGTTGCTAGGCATTCCGGTGTGCTTATTATTCCGAAAATAATTTATAGAGCTCGTAACACAGAAGTGGTGTAACTTGGGTAGGAAAAACCGTGCGAAGAGGTATTCGGAACATCCTCCTTGCAGCTGTCACTGGTGCGACAGTGGGAGCCGCGCCAGGCCCACAACAGGAGTCACCATGCCAGGAATGGCCAACGGAGGAATTCTTCAAGGAAGCGACAGTCGCACAGGTTGTCGCGTGTCTTGAGGCCGGGGCCGACCCAACGGCGCAGTACGGTTATTGGTACCGGACCGCGCTGCACATGGCGGCGCGGGCCAGCCCGGAACCGCTGGTGATCAAGATTCTACTGGACGCCGGGGTCGACGTGGACGCGCGGGGACTGTTTGACAAAACGCCATTGCAAGATGCGCTTGGTTACTCGGATCGTGGCGACCCAGCGGTCATCGAGGCGCTGCTGGCGGCCGGGGCCGATCCGAACGTGCGCGGCAGCACCGGCTGGACACCCCTGCATACGGCCGCCGTCGAAGCGGAGGATGCGAGGATCATCAAGGCGCTGCTCGCCGCGGGTGCCGAACGGGGGCCGCGGACCGGGGGGACACCCCACGATGCCGGTGGTGAGACGCCGCTGCACATCGCGGTTCGAAATGGCGCGGCTCCGGCGGCCGTCGAGGCCCTGCTCGATGCCGGGGCCGACGTGCGGGCGCGGGACGAGTACGGTTACACACCACTGTATGGGGCGAAAGGTGCGGTCGCCGAGCTCCTGCTGGCAGCCGGGATCGGCGTGGATGAGCGAAGCGGCCCCGGGCTGACGCCGCTGCACGTGCTGGCCGATGCGGGGCTCCCTGTGATCAAGCGACTGCTGGATGGGGGGGCGGACGTCCATGCACGGGACGACGCTGGTCGCACGCCCCTGCACTATGTGGCGGGGATGAGCGATGATGCGGCCGCGGTTGAGTTGCTTCTGGCAGCCGAGGCCGACCCGAAGGCGCAGGACGACGCTGGTCGCACGCCCCTGCATGCCGCGGCGCTGGGCAGCGGTGGCCCTGCGCTGTTCCAGGCGCTGGTGGCGGCCGGTGCAGATGTCGATGGACGAGACAAAGATGGTGAGACGCCCGTGTACCTCGCTGCGAGGAACGACGAGAATCCGGCGGCCTTCCAGGCACTAGTCGATGCCGGAGCGGACATCGATGCGCGGGACGATGATGGCCGGACGCTCCTGCACGCCGCGGCGCACGGCGAAAATCCCACGGTGGTCGAGGCACTGCTCGCCGTCGGGGCGGATGTCAATGCGCGGGATACGAACGACGAGACGCCGCTGCATGTTGCGGCGCGGTACAGTGGCTGGGTCGAAGACCTGCCATCTCCGATTGGGTCACATCCGGGTCCGGTCTATGAGAGTACGGCAGTGGTCGCGGCACTGCTCGCCGCCGGAGCGGATGTCAACGCGCGGAGCACGCGGGGCTGGACGCCGCTACTTTGGGCCGCGGAACTCAACAAGAATCCAACGGTCCTTGAGTTGTTGTTGGCCGCCGGGGCGGACAGGGACGCGCGAATCGATAACGGCGAGACGCCCTTGTCTATAGCGAATGGTCGTCTCCCACTCGAGATAAGAGAGGTACTCCGCGCCCATCCACTGCCGGCTCGAGTGCCAGCCACCGCTGTCCAGCCGGTGGAGGTGGTCCGGGACTGTCCGACGTGTCCGGAGCTGGTAGTGGTACCGGCGGGGAGGTTTCGGATGGGGTGCGTATTCGAGAGCCACGCCTGCCGGTCGAAAAGCACTCTGCCGGCCCACGAGGTCGACGTGGCGTCGTTCGCGCTCTCGAAGTTCGAAGTGACACGGAGACAGTTTGCCGCGTTCGTGGCGGCGACGGGCTATCACCCCGCAGGCGGATGTGAATATGAGCCGGGCTCATGGCGCGACCAGAGTTGGCAGCGCGACGACCATCCGGTGGTGTGTGTCAATTGGGATGACGCCCAGGCGTACGTGCAGTGGCTGCGTGAAGAGACGGGGTATCGGTACCGTTTGCCGACCGAGGCGGAGTGGGAGTACGCCGTCCGGGCCGGGACGAAGACGCGCTTTCATTGGGGGTATCGCGTGCCGGATCTGTGCACGTATGAGAACGCCGCGCGCTGTGACGACGCCTGGGAGAGGACGGCTCCGGTCGGGTCTTTCAGGGCGAACGGGTTCGGATTGCACGACATGGCTGGCAACGTCTCCGAGTGGGTCGCAGATTGTTGGCACGAGAACTACGACGGTGCGCCCCGAGACGGTTCGGCGTGGATACGCGATGGCGATTGTAGTCGGCGTGTGGTGCGCGGCTGCCACTGGGGGCCTGCCTTGCCGAGGCATTGCCGCTCTGCGGATCGCGATGAGTTCGAGGTCGGGTTCCGGTTCGTCAGACTCGGTTTCCGGGTGGCGAGGACCCTTGGTGCGCCACAGGATGTTCAGCGACCTTCGGGGTAGACCGAGATGGCCTCGCCTGGGCGCTGCGAGCCCGGCGTCCGATCATCCGTCCTTGGCGATACCCCGGCAGACCTCAGCCAATGCGGACCCCTCCGCGCCGACCCCGTGCCGCTCGACCCGATCAACACCTCTGAGGTTTGATACGTTTATAATGGGAGCCTATTCTCGAAAGGGAAGATTGAGGAGGAGCTCTCGTTTTGGAGGGTAAGCCTATGGTACTCTCTGTTTGTGTTTCAGGGCGGAGCGGAGACGTTTGGGCTGGACGGGATAACCTAACGATCCTCAACTCGGGGTGTAGGTGAGGGATCGACTGGGCTGAATATTCTCCCGAGAGACGAGTCAAATCCACTCATGACATAGGGTTGACGGCAGTATGAAGAAAGAGGGCCTCAGTCTACGATCTCTACGGCGTACGGCCCGTCCGATTCCCACCGAAAACATAGGCGCCTCAGCCTGAGCCGACCGCGCCGACGGCGCGCGCCTCGATCATGCGTGCAGCGCCCGCATACGACGTTCCACCGCCGCCCGGGCGCGCCGCGCCAGCGCCAGCTCGTAGCTCGCCTGCATCCGCATCCAGTGCTCGGCGGTGCCCCAGCCGAGGTCCTCCAGCGCCATGTTCGCCGACACCCCCGCCTTGCCGTTCAGCAGGCGCGCCAGCGTGCCGCGCTCGCACCCGAGACGCGCCGCCGTCTCGGTCACGTTCCATTCTACCTGTCCACGCTTCGCTGCTGGCGCGAGTGTCCCGTCCGCCCGCCGAAACGGACTGGGCTTGGGGTGGAGGGATGCCACAAACGCAGCCAAAGCGTCCAGATCAGTGGATCTCCCCGTGTTGGGGTGTCCAAGTTCAGGATGCGGGTCCTCCAGCAAGCCCGTGCCGGCTTGCAACTCCCGGATCGTGAACTCAAAGTCCTGGACCTCATCCCGGTCCGCACTCCAGTGGAGCGGGTGGGTATGTGCAATGCCCCTGAGGTTGGTGGTGTTGCGGGGACCGTCGGGAAACAACCACGTCCGCCCATCCTGCTCACCGTCCGCGTGACAGCTCTCACAACTCATCCAGCGGTCCCGCGAGACCCGGGTCGAACGGCTGGAGGTGAACAGGAGTTTGCCCCGGTGCAACTGGGGTGAGAGCGGGCTGGTGGTCACTCTAATCCGTTTCACCTCCTTGAAGGTGTCAAGATCAATCACCGAGACCTCGTCCGAGAGGGAGTTGGCCACATAGGCGGTACGGTCGTCCGGCGTCAGCACAATACCCCGCGGCCCATCCCCAACCTCCAGATGGGCCAGCACTTCGCGGTTTTCTAGATCAATAACCGACAGATCCCCACTGCCCAGGTAGACAATATGCGCTCGCTGGCCATCGGACGAAAGGGCCAGATCGAAGGGGAGGTTCACCGGCCGGTCCACCACGGAGAGTTCCAGTCGTTCGGTGAGCAGGTGGTGCTCCGTGGCCAGGTCAATCACAGAGACGACCGGAAAGAGCGTGGTATCAAACAGGGGATGGGGGTTGCTGACATTGGACCGAATATGGGGCAGATAGGCGCGGTTCTGCGTTGTTGCGCTTCGGATCACTGGACGTTATCGCCCGGTCGTGCCCTGGACCGCAGTCGGCACGAGCCGGACCACGACACCGACCAGAATGGGCCCGCAGCCCCTCACGCATCGTGGCCTCCTCCCGGCTGCTGACGCGCGCACGGATATCCCTTGGCTCTCTCTACACAATTACTGGCCTGCCTGTCCCCCCAAATTGGGGGAAAAATGAAAAAATTAGCCACCGGCCCGAGGGGGCGGGGTGATATGGCCCTTCACCGCGACAGGCAGGCAAAGCAGGGGCGACCACTCCAGCGCCGGTCCTGTCTGGGGGACCCCCAGCCCTCATACTGAAAGAGTATCGGGGCGCCGCCTGTATTGAGTCACCGCGTGCCGGAGGGCCGGCCTCTCATGACTGGATGGGTCATGGTGACACCGATGATGCAGGGGCGGACACCCGATGATGCTCCCAGGGCTCCCCTGACATCAGGATTAACCGAGCACCTTCATCTGGCTGTGGTGGGAAGCCCGCAGTCCTGGGCTCTGGGCTCCTGAGAGGGGATACACTGACGAGTGCCGGCGGCATCAGGGCACACCACCGGGGCTGATGCCGAGAACGGTTGACGAATTTCTCTTCTTAATTTTATAAATTTCCCCCAATTTTAGGGGGGACAGAGGTGACTCGGGTGTGCTTTATACCGACTAGGAGGAAGAAGCGGTATGGATGACCACGACGCATTTGAGCGTATCCTGGCATCGTTACACGAGGCCATGTTCGACGAGACCCTGTGGCCGGCTACCTCGGCCCTGATCGAGGAGGCCTGCGGCACCAAGGGCACTGCCCTCATGGTGGAAGCCGGTCCGGCGGACGACATCCAACTCTTCTTCGCTCATACCTGCTACCGAGGACAAGGCCGCCCAGAGTGGGCCCGGGAGTACCACGAACATTACTACCCCACCGACGAGAGCGTGCTGCGTACCCGGCAACTGCCCGACAGCCGGGTGGTGCCTATCCCCGAGTTGTACACCGCCGAGGAGTTAAAGACCTCGCCCACCTACAACGAGGCGCTCCGCCGGTTCGGCAGCCAGGACGGCCTGAATGTGCGGCTGGACGGGCCGGACGGCTCCCACATCATCTGGGCCATTGCGGACCCCGTCACCCCGGACGGCTGGGCGGCCCCACAGCTCTCGCTGCTTAAAGGGCTGCTGCCCCATATCCGGCAATTTGTCCGTGTCCAGCAGGCGCTGGCCAAAGCCGAGGCCCTGGGTGCGTCCGTAACCGACCTGCTCGACAACCCCCGGATTGGCGTTATCCACCTGGGTCGGCGCGGGCAGATCGTAGAAGCCAATGACCGTGCCCGTGCTATTCTCCTCTCCGGCGATGGGATCACGGACCTCGACGGGGAGCTGCGTGCCCGCGAGCCGGCTGACCACGCGCGGTTGGAGCAGCTAGTGGCCGCCGCGCTGCCGACCTCCAGTGCCGTCCCGGTCAGTGGGTCAATACTGCTCCACCGGGCGACCGTGCTGCCGCCCTTCGTGGTGCACGTCAAACCGGTGGACATCCGGCAGCCGGACTTTGGCGCCCAGCGCGTCGCCGCCCTGATACTGCTTACCGAGCCAGGCTACGCGTCCCGCCTCAATTTTAGCCTCGTAGCCGCGGCCCTGGAGCTCACGCCGGCGGAGAGCTACATCGCGGTCCGCGTGGCGGAGGGCAAGACCGTGCGCGAGATTGCTGCGGCAACCGGCCGCAAGGCCAGCTCCATCCATTGGTACTTGAAGCAGATATACCGCAAGCTGGGCATCTCCCGACAGGCGGACTTGGTGCGGCTGGTGCTGTCGGTGGCCGAATTCGCCTGAGCGCGGTGGGGCTCGTGGCGGCCTCTCCTCTTTGAGGACTGCCAGCTGGAGGATACGCACCTCCAGATTGCTGGTGGTCTGGCTGGCTCTTGTTGGAGACGCTCAATCTCCCCCTTCTGGGCTTCCTCCGTTGTCAGCGGCGCTGTCCCGGCCCTCCGGACCAGACGGAGACGTTCCGCCTCCTGGTCCCGCCCGTCCTGTTTGACCCTCGCAGCCCTAACTGTTTATTGCGTTGGGCGAAACCCCTCAAACCGTACCAGTACCCTGGCGGCGCGCCCCACGGCCGCACCATACAAAGTCGGTGTTGAGCACGCGGGACAGGGCCACGGCCGCCGGTGAACCCCTCATCGGTGGAGCACACGCTCGCGTCGGTCTCCCACCACCGCCGCACGATCCACGCGGCGACTCGGCCATGCAGTGCCAGGGGGAGCAGCCAGAGGAGGAGGCGGATCAGCGCGCCTCCTCATCCGGCTCCAGGCAGCACAGCCCATGCGCGGCGATCGGGCACGGCTGCGCATACTCCGGCGGGCAGAGATCAACCGCCTCGCCCTCGACGATCTCGCCCCCGCACGGCGGCTCCTCGCCCTCGTCACACACGTCCGGGAAAAAGGCGGCCCGGTTCTCCTGGGCTTCGCGGTGGGAGCAGGCTTCGAAGGTCTCATCCGCTGCACAGTGCTCCTCCATAAATTCACGGT
>JAJDTY010000005.1 GCA_022826945.1 Candidatus Binatia bacterium | reverse complement strand
TGACCCAGCTGTTCAGCCCCTCCTGAAAATAGATCGGGTGATTCTCGCGGATGTCGGCAAGGATCGGGTACGGATCCTTTTCATACTCGGGCGACATGATATTGGGCGTAGGCATACGGGCGACCTCCCTGTGCTGCGGTTAAGGAAAGAACTTTAGCGGGAGGCTCGTTCCTTATTAAAGGGGCAGCTGAGATCTGAATTTAGGCAGCGTCACGTCGTCACTGACAGTGTCGAACCAGACTTTAACCGGCATGCCGACGTGGAGCTCGTCAGGTGCGACCCCCGTCACCCACGTTGTGAGTCGCGGCCCTTCATCCAGCTCGACCACCACTGCTGCATATGGAACGTCCTCGGCGAATGCCGGGTCGAGCGCCTGATACACGGTCGTCCAACAATAGACCGTGCCCGTTCCTTTCGTCGGAGCCCATTCCCACTCCAGGGAGTGACAACCGGTGCACATGGGCCGCGGCGGATGACGCCACGTTCCACACTGCCGACAGCATTGAAAGCGCAACTCCCGCTGCCGACACCAGTCATAGAATTCCTTTGTGTAGCCCCCTAAGACGGGCAGTCGAACACGCGGTGTTGCCTTCTCAGTCGTCATGTTGCGACTCCCTCAGCGACGTAAAATCGCGATTGACCCATGCCCGTGACCTCCCCAGCCGGTCACCACCCCGAACTCGGCGTCCTGCACTTGACGCGAGCCGGCCTCGTGGCGGAGTTGCACGACGGCCTCAACCAGGTGGTTCATGCCGGTATTGTGCGCCTGTGAGAGCAGACCGCCGTGCGTATTCACCGGCAGTGCGCCGCCGAGTTCGATCCGTCCGTTTTCAACGAAAGGACCACCTTCGCCTTTCTTGCAGAATCCCGCCGACTCGATTTGCAAAATGGCCTGCCCGGTGAAGCAGTCGTAAATCTCGGCGAAATCAATATCGCTCGGCTGGACCCCGGCCATCGCGTAGGCGCGCGACGCGCAAAAGTCGAGTCCGATTTTGAGGATATCGGGTCGATTGGGAATGTCGTGGGGTGGAAACGGATGGCCCGACGCCACGCCCGTCACATAGACAGGCTTCTTGCGCAGATCTTTGGCGCGCTCGGCAGACGTCATGAGTAACGCGGCAGCGCCATCGGTCTCCAGGCAACAATCCAACAGCCGGTAGGGATAACTGATCCACCGCGACGACAAGTAATCCCCCAAGGTGAGCGGCGCCCGCTGCATGAGGGCGTTGGGATGCAACTGGGCGTGTTTGCGCATCGCCACCGCCACCGCACCCAGTTGCTCGTGGGTGGTGCCATACAGTTGCATATGTCGCTGCGCCATCCATGCGTAATGTTGGGGCGGTGCCGCCACGCCGAACGGCGCGTAGTAGTCCCTGATGGTTTCCGCCGCTTGTAGTCCCGTCCCGGGGTCAGACGTCACCTGCCGGGCTCTCCGGCCGGAATAGAACCGGCTACACAGAGGAATCAATGCATACTGCGCAATCCCACTGGCCAGCGCGGTGGCGGCGGACTCAACCGCAGACACACACATGGCCCCGCCCATTTCCTGGAGCGAGGTGGTGTAATGCAAATCTTGCAGCCCCAGGTTCGCGCAAAAATCACCCGCCGTGCCGCCGCTCCCGGCGCCGTTGGGGAGAATCACCGCGTCGATGTCTCCGGGCTGTATGCCGGCGTCCTCGATCGCGTCCAGCGACGCGGCCAGGGCGAGTTCGAGCGCGCTCTTAGGCGTGCCGCGCGTGTAGGCTGTTTCGCCGATGCCGACGAGGCAGACTTGGTCCCTCAAATCGCTTAACGCAGGCATCCGCATTGCCCCCTACAGGTATGACAGAGTTTCCAGGATATGGCTTCGGCAAGGACCGGGCTACAGCCATTCCTCCTCGGTATGCAGGCGGGTCAGGTGAATCTTTTTCATCTTCCACCGGCCATCTTCCTTCACATAGTCTTCGTGATAATGTCCCCAGCCCTTAAAGTTGCAGGTCGGCAGGCGCACATCGTCAAACATCGACCAGACACCGCGTGCGGTTGTTGGGCTGGTCAGTTCGATTTCCGGCATGTAGCCCTGATGTATCGATTTTGCGCCGGTCATCAGCGTACGGATGCCGTCAACCAGCGCGTCGCGGCCCTCGATCTTGATGTCGCGCGGCAGATCCTCGCTGGCGCGCGGCGCGCCCTCGTATACCGCCGAAATATCGGCAGCGAAACATTCCCTCAAAAGATCCCACTGCCGCGTGTCCATCAGTCGGAAATAGCGCGCTTTGAGCTGGCGGATCGCTTCCACATCGTTGTGTTGGTCGATGGTCATGTGTTGCTCCCTTGGGCTGTGTGTTATTTGATCAGCCGTCACAGCATACCTGGACGGGCTCCTCACATCGAAACGTCCACGCAGACGTGCCGCGTAAAAGATCGGCCCAGGGTAGCGCGTTTGGGCAGCAAAAACGAGGAGCTGCTGCGCCTCACGTTCCTCCGGGGCCTGTTGGTGGGATGCTTCGCTCTGGCCCAGCATCGCTCCATCTCGCAGTATCCGTTGACAGCTCTGGGGCTTCTCAGTAGACTGCGGCGTCACTCCACTCAAACACTCTTTTGATCGGCGGTGAGGGAAAATAGCAGGGCGTTGACAATGACGGGAAAAGTGCTGGCACGCGCCGCAGGACGTGCTTGGGTGCCGCCGGGCGACCTTGTCGTCTGCGAGATCCCCGTCCCGTCATGAGTGGCCGCCATTTTTATCCTGCGCGCCCCGAGCGGTTTTTCGTGAGGAATCATTATGGCTGACACACAACTGAATCGTACCAGCGTCCACATCACCCAGCCCAAGTCGCAGGGGGCGTCTCAGGCTATGCTGTACGCGACGGGGCTGACCGAAGCCGATATGCAGCGCGCCCAAGTCGGTATCGCCAGCGTGTGGTTCGACGGCAATCCGTGCAACATGCACCTGGGCGACATCGCCACGAAGGTCAAAGAGGGGGTGGTTGCTGCCGACCTGGTCGGGATGCGTTTCAACACGATTGGGGTGTCCGACGGCATTTCCATGGGCACGAGCGGCATGAGCTTCTCGCTGCAATCGCGCGACCTCATCGCCGACTCCATCGAAACCGTTATGGGTGCGCAATGGTATGACGGCCTCATCACCATCCCCGGCTGCGACAAAAATATGCCCGGTGTCATCATGGCGATGGGACGTGTGAATCGCCCGGCCTTGATGATCTACGGCGGCACCATACGCCCCGGTCACAGCGGCGGTAAGACGCTCGATATCGTGTCGGCGTTCCAGTGCTACGGCCAGTATATTGCCAAAACCATCAGCGACACCGAGCGCCAGGATATCGTCCGCCACGCCTGCCCCGGCGCCGGGGCGTGTGGCGGCATGTACACCGCCAACACCATGGCCTCAGCCATTGAGGCGCTGGGCATGAGCCTGCCGTTCAGTTCCTCGACGCCGGCCACCGACCCCGGCAAGCTCGACGAGAGCCTCCGGGCCGGACAGGCGATGCGCGCCTTGCTGGAGCAGGATATCAAACCGCGCGATATCATGACCCGTCAAGCGTTCGAAAACGCCATGGTCATGGTCATGGCGCTGGGCGGCTCGACCAACGCCGTGCTGCATCTAATCGCTA
This sequence comes from Candidatus Binatia bacterium, assembly GCA_022826945.1. Classification (GTDB taxonomy): domain Bacteria; phylum Desulfobacterota; class Binatia; order Bin18; family Bin18; genus Bin18. Next base: position 8,187 of record JAJDTY010000005.1, on the reverse strand, counting down.
TGGCGCGCGCTGTTGACGTGGTCCTCACCATCGACGACTTCCAGGCAGTGAGTGACCGCGTGCCGTATGTGGCCGACCTCAAGCCCAGCGGCAAGTACGTGATGGAAGATCTGCATAATATCGGCGGTACTCCGGCAGTGATGCAGTATCTCCTGGACAAAGAGCTACTGCATGGTGACTGCCTCACGGTGACGGGCAAGACCCTGGCCGAAAACCTGCGCGATCTGCCCGGACTCCCGGAAGAACAGGACATTATTCAGCCGATTGAGCGTCCGATTAAAGAGACGGGGCATATTTGTATTCTCAAGGGCAATCTCGCACCAGGCGGGGCGGTGGGCAAAATCACCGGCAAAGAAGGTTTGGTTTTCACTGGACCGGCCAAGGTCTTCGACTCGGAAGAGGACATGCTGCACGCGCTCGAACGCCAGGAGATCAAACACGGCGATGTCGTGGTCATTCGCTACGAGGGTCCGAAAGGCGGACCGGGTATGCCGGAAATGTTGACCCCCACGTCAGCCCTGGTGGGTGCCGGTCTGGGTGGGGGCGTCGCGCTCTTGACCGATGGACGTTTTTCCGGAGGCTCGCACGGTTTCCTTATTGGTCATATCGTACCCGAAGCGCAGGAAGGCGGCCCGATCGGCCTGATTCAGGACGGCGACATCATCACCATTGATGCGGAGCAAAACATCCTTGACGTTGCCGTCAGTGACGAGGAGATGGCGCGCCGTCAGGCACAGTGGACCATGCCGCCGTACAAGGCGACGCGAGGGACGCTGTACAAATATATCAAGAGCGTGAAAAACGCCTCCGAAGGCTGCGTGACGGACGAATAAATTCTTTCTGACTCATCGGTGAGAGCCACGGCTCCACCTCCCGCAGGGAAGGCGCCTTGAGGCGCCCCTTCCCCCTGTTTATGAGATCACCGCGTCGATGTCTCCGGGCTGTATGCCGGCGTCCTCGATCGCGGCCAGGGCGAGTTCGAGCGCGCTCTTAGGCGTGCCACGCGTGTAGGCTGTTTCGCCGATGCTGACGAGGCAGGCTTGGTCCCTCAAATCGCTTAACGCAGGCATACGCATTGCTCCCTCCATTCATGACAGCGAGGTCTTCCAAATACTCAGCATCCAGATCGAAGCGCCGCTTTCGCGTGCGATAGGCCCCGAGACCTTTGCGGTGTCATAACTCGCGTACGGAGTTCAGCTTCATCACAGGTCAGAGCCTGCTCTCGGAGCCGTTGTACTCCTGAGCGTATCGTTGGACAAGCAGCTCTGCCTCCGCAAGCATGGAATTGAGGCCACAACCTTGCACTCATCACGTTTGACAACTAAAGAAAACAGTGAGTCATACCACAGAATAAGGCATGCACTCACGTAGCGTGAGGTTAGATGCAGAGTGTTCTTAGGAGGATTTACCCGCATGAGTTATATCGACGTCGTCGAGAAAGTCGACATACCAAGACCGCGGAAGCATTATACCGAGCCCTCTTTTGAAGAGGTGCTTGGCCTGCCGATCGCGTATCGCCGCGAGGGGGTGGGCGAAGCGACGGTTTTGTTGCACGGGGCAGGCTTCACACGCATGTGGCTTCCGTTCTATGCCATGCTTGCAGAAAAACTGGACTTCGTTGCCCCTGAGTGCCCCGGTTTTGGTGAAACTCCGCTGCCGCAGTGGGTGCGCGGTTTCGATGATCTCGCTATCCTCTATGACCAGTTGTTCGAGCAGCTTGAACTCTCCCAAATCCACCTCATTGGTTTTTCGATGGGTGGCTGGGCCGCCGCCGAGTTTGCTTCGTTTTATCCGCGCCGGCTCAAATCGCTCTCGCTCATCACACCGGTTGGACTACGTCTTGAAGACGATCCTGGAGTCGACATTTTTCAGCTCTCCCCACCCGAAGTCATGGACCGTCTCTTCAAGGACAAGGACGTGATGCGGGAATGGTTACCGGACGGGGAGGATTTCGATGAAGGCATTCATATGTATAGTGAATTCTCTGCCGCGGCGCGCCTCATGTGGGCACCGCGCTACAACCTCAAGCTCGAACACCGCCTCCAGCGACTGACCTGTCCAACCCAGGTCATCGGGGCTGAAGAAGACCGCCTCGTCCCGAACGCCATGTCGGACAAATTTGCCGCAGTATTACCGAACTGCCGACTGATCCGCATCGCGGGCACCGGCCACGAACCGCTTTTGGAACGGCCGCGTGAACTCGCTGCTATTCTGACGGCTTTTATCGAGGAGGCGACACAATGAACAAGCTGCGTTTTTATTTCTTTCATTTGATGCCCTACCCGCACATTCCGCCGGCGTCTGAAATCCAGTCAGCCTGGGTGTCGTTGTCGAATAAGTATTACGACCCACATCGCGGCCACTCGCTGTACAACGAATACCTCGACCAACTCGCCGCCGCTGAACAATTCGGTTTCGACGCGATTGCGGTCAACGAACATCACGCGAATTTCTATGGCACGATGCCGTCGCCAAACATTATCGCCGCGATGCTCGTGCAGCGGACGAAAGAAATCCCGATCGGCATTATCGGCAATGCCATCCCCCTGCATGGCAACCCCCTGCGTGTCGCCGAGGAAATCGCCATGCTCGACGTTATTTCGGGCGGTCGCATTATTTCAGGCTTTGTGCGCGGCATCGGTTGTGAATATTTCAACAACGGTATCGCGCCGGCCGATTCGCTGGAACGCTTCAACGAAGCCCATGACTTGATCCTCAAAGCCTGGACTGACGACGGTCCATTCACCTGGCAGGGCGATCATTTCTACGTCCCTAATGTCAATCCCATTCCGCGCCCGATTCAGCAGCCACATCCGCCGATCTGGATTCCGGGCCAGGGCTCGCTCGAAACGTTACAGTTCATTGCGGCACACAAATACACCTATATGATGGTGTTCTCTCCCTTGTGGTTCACCAAGATGGCGTTCGACGGCCTGCGGGAAGAGTGTCAGCGGCTCGGGTACGACGCGCCCAAGAGTATGTTCAACGCCTGCGTACCAACCTACGTCGCCGAGACCGACGAACAAGCGCACCGCGAGGCGAAAGCCCACCTGTCGTGGGTCTTCAACACCGGACTCAAAATCCCCGACCAATTCTTTTTCCCGCCGGGCTATATGTCGACCAAGTCGTTTCGCAACTTCATCGGCCTGCTGCAAAAAGGGAAGGTCAAACCGCAAGTCAACCTGACCTATGACGAGTTGATCGCCGATCGCTATATCATTGTCGGCTCTCCAGAGACGGTCAAGAATGAACTCGGCTACTACTGCGACGAAGTTGGCGCGGGTGGTATGATCGGCCCGGGCTCGCCCTACGGACCGATGCCGAACTGGATGGTCATGAAGCACATGCAGATCGTTTCCGAGGAAGTCATGCCCGAATTCCGCGAAGCCGACGGCTTGCCGGACTACCAGCGCGCTGAGCCGAACTCACAACGCTCGCGGGCCGAACTCGCCGCGGTCAAAGGCAAACCGGAAGAAACTGCCCGCTCTCGGGTGACGGGCGGCGGCGACAGACTGATCGAACACCGCCTGGCCCACGTTGCGGAGGTGATTGATCCGACAATGGAACAAGTACAGTAAAGCGGACCCGACAGTACCCACAACGGCCTTCCGGCGGGGCGACGGCAATGCTATGAGTCGAGAGCCCGCGCAGGAAGCGACGCTCGAAGGCATGGGGCATCATCCCGAGAGCAAGCGCGAGGAGTGCAGTGTCGCGGGCCGAAAACACAGGCGTGAGCCGACCACAATCCACCGAGGGAACCCCAGATGCAAATCGGATATTTCACCGAACGGCCGTATCGCTGGCTGCCCGAAGAGCTCATTCTGAAGAACCGGGCGTTTTTTGCCATCTCGAACGAGCATTTCGACCGCGAAAAGGCGGCCGACGACTACAATTATTATCTCGACGAATACTGCTACGCCGAGGACCTAGGCTTCGACGCCCTGGCCCTGAATGAGCATCACGGCAACCCGATCTGCATGGGATCGGTCATGAATGTCGAGGCTTCCATCCTGGCTCGGATTACCAGCAAGGCCAAGATCGTTCTGGTCGGTAATCCGCTGCCGGTGTTGAAGCATCCGCTGCGGATGGCCGAAGAACTGGCCGAGATCGATCTCATCTCGCGCGGGCGCTTAGTGACCGGCTGGGTGCGCGGAGCGGGCAGCGAACAGTTCTTCAATAATGCCAATCCGGCGTACAACCGCGAGCTGTTCAACGAAGCGCACGACTTTATCGTGCAGGCCTGGACCAAGCCGGGGCCGTGGCGCTACGAGGGTAAACATTTTCATTATCGCCACGTGAATCCGTGGGCGCTGCCCTACCAGAAGCCCCATCCGCCGATGTGGATTCCCGGGACGTTGAGCCCTGAGACCGTCGAGTGGTCTGCCGCACATGGGTATCCGTATATCGGGCTTGGCACCCCACTGCCGGCCACGTGCGAGCTGTGGGACTTCTACGCGGACGAAGCGGCCAAGCACGGCTATCAGGCCGGGCCGGAGAATTTCGGCTACATGGTCGCAACGGCCGTGGGAGAGACGGAGGAGAAAGCGCAGCAGGCCGCGGCGGGGTTCGTCTACGGGGGAGGACAGAATGCCTTCTCGGGGGCGGAATTCATGATGCCGCCGGGCTATAACTCGAAAGCGGCCATTCGCAACTTGGCAAAGACCCAGACCAGCGCCTGGCTGGGGATCAGCGGCCAGAAGCTGAAGGAGCAGCAGCAGGGCGCGGCGGGCGATATCGACTATGCGGCCATCCGGGGCAAGCTGCAGGCGGCGCTGGAGCGCGGGCAGCAGAATATGCAGGTGATTGTCGGTACGCCCACGACCGTGGTCCCTAAAATCAAGGCGATCATGAGCGTCCTGCGGGTCGGGATCTTCATCATCCTGCACCTGCAGGGACCGCACAGTGATGACGAGCGGCGCACCAGTATGCGCCTATTCGCGGAAGAGGTGATACCGGCGCTCAAGGACCACGCGCGGGCGATCGATCTGGCGGACCCGTTTGAGCGTGCGCCCGGCTCGGTTGCCTTGGGAGCCGGGACCAAGCGGGCGCCCGTCGCGGACCGCAGCCCACTGTCCGAGCTGGGGTTCCGCTAGCCGACCGGCGGTGTTCCCGGCCGGGACGGAGCGCGTCAACAGAATCGAAGCGAGGTCACGATTGCTATGCATCCTTCCAACATGAAAATCGGCGCCCTGACCCCCACCTGGACCGCCTCACTTGCGGGGCAAACGCCGACGATCCATCAGTCTCTGGCGTTTGCCCGGCATGCGGAAGCCGTCGGCCTCGACAGCATCTGGATGACCGACCACCTGTATTGGGAAGCCTATGCCGACTTCCGCGCGGTGGGGATCGAGTTGCCCGCGGAATGGGAGGGGATTAAGGGCGGGCAGTGGGAGTGCTGGACGTTTGCCGCAGCCCTCGCGACGCAAACATCCACGATTCAAATCGGGACCTTGGTCTCCAATACGACCTTCCGGAATCCGGCCTTGCTCGCCCGGACGGCGGACAATGTGATCGCCCTGAGTAACGGCCGTCTCATCCTCGGCTTGGGGGCGGGTGATTTCACGTCCGAGCATCGTGCGTACGGCTTTGACTTTGAGCGGAATGTCAGCCGCTTTGAGGAGGCGCTCCATATCGTCCTGCCCCTCCTCAAAGGTGAGCGTTTCTCCTATACGGGAGAACTGCACCGGGTTGAGGATGCGGAACTCCTGCCGCGCTCCGAGGCCGGGGTGCCGCCGATTTTGATCGGCACGTTGAAGGGCAAGCCGCGCATGTCCCGCCTCGCGGCGCAATATGCCGATATGTGGAACTGCATGATCGCGTTTAACGATTGCGCGGTCGAGACGTTTCTCGGCGCCTGGGAACCGATCCGCGTGGCCTGCGAGCGCCACGGGCGCGACCCCCGGACGCTCTCTCGGGGTGCGACGGTGGCAGTCAATTTCACCAATGGGCCGTACGAGATCATTCCAACCTCCGTGCCATTCTCCGGGTCGATCCAGCAAATCGCCGACCGGTTTGCCGAGTACGCAGCCCACGAGGCAGAGCATGTTTCCGTGATTCCACACCCGTGGAACGAGGAGGGGCTCGATAAACTCGCCGAAGTCGCGGCGTGTCTCCGCAAGTAGGGGGAGAGGCGGATTAACGAGGGGCTTGCCAACTCTTCGTATCCGAAGTCAGTAGCTCCTCGGCAGGCCCATCCGTTCGCCCAGGAAATCCTTCGCCATCTCGTAAGATAAGTCAGACAGTCAATATGGGCCGGGTGCAGGAAGTTCGTCCGGGGACAGATAAAACGATTCCCCTCGCGAGGCGCGACGCAACGCCTCTTGGCTGCGGGGCAGACGCAGCGCTCTCCTGCTGCGTCTGCTGTTCTTCTTAGAAGAAGACAAAGGATCGAACCACCACGTTCTTGCGGCAGGGAGCGTCCTCGGGCGCGGTCGGGTCGATGCAGGCGGAGTGGAACGACCAACGTGACACCGAACCGTCCGTCACCGAGTCGTAGCACTTCAGCATCGACACCTCGGTCGACGTCTGCTGCGGCAACCAGTACCACTCGTGGGTGGGACGGTAGGTGAAGCGGGTCGTCTCGCCCACGCGGTCGTCGTAGATCCGGTAGTTGGTAATATACGGTTGGTCGGCGAACGACGGCCAGGCGCAGAGCACAAAGGGGTACTGACCCACGGTCTCCATCGGCTTGGCCAGGTTGATCGACATGAACCGGCGCGACATCTTGGCGTCGGCTTCCGCCTCGGTGTAGTGCTGCTGACGCCCGAAGTTCCGCAGGTTCTTTGTCAGCAGCTCACGGCAGCGCACCCGGCCGCTGTTGTCGTTCAGGTCGTTGTGGACGATGTTGGCGTAGTAGGTATTGACCCCGGGGTCCTTGTTGTCCTGGTCTTCCTTAACGGGCCCCGTGTAGTCCTTGTCAAACAGACCGTGGTTGTACACGAACGCATCGGTCGCATCCGGGAAGAAGTCCAAGAGGAGTTTCTCAATCTCCGGGTAGAACACGCGCTCGACCTCGGCCGCATCGTAGAAGTTCTGGCATTTCGATTCGATATGGGCGAGCGAGACGCCGAGCTTGTCCATGCACTCGGGGCTCGTGGGCGAGAGACCGGGGTAGTACTCCGCCATCCGGCGCGCGTCACGCAGGATCTGCGGAAAATAGAGACATCCCCTGCTGATGTCCTGCCCTTCCCTGCGAAACATTTTGGCCATGTCCGCGCGTGCCGGGTCTCGCCAGATGGCGTTAGATGGGACGATGGAGTAGGACGGCTGCTCAAGGACGGTGTAGGGTAGCGGTAGTGCGACGCCGCCTTCCGGGGCCTCGATGTTGTTCGCCCGAATATAGTCCAGGCATTCTTCGTAGCTCCGAAAGCCCACGCCCCACTTGGTCTCGATCGGGCCGGGAGGGGCGTTCTCGATCATGTCGATAACCGCTTGATCTTCCCCCTCCCTGATCTGGCGGAGCGCCGCTTCGATCGCCGCCGCGGTGCCCGCATCCCCGTCCTGATCGAAGGACATATAGGACAAACCGCCGTTTGCCGCGATCGGTGCTGGCTGCCCGACGGTGAGTTGGAGGGGAGGCACATAGGCCGATGAAACTGTCTTCATACCCGTAGCAACACTGTTCTCCATTTCCTTGAGTCCGTCCATACTATACTACCCCCGAGTTAAAGATGCCCCAGCGTGGCACGCAGGGCCTGTCTTGGCAAGAGCGTGGATGTGATAGCTGATTACTCTTCGCTGATTTCGATGGCGAACTCGGGGCATCTCCGCGCTGCTAAACGGGCTTTTTCCTCGAGGTCCGCTGGGATATCGCCGTCAATGAGCAGCACGGCCAGGGCCTCATCGTTCAGGCCGAAGAGCCGAGGGGCAAGTGCGTGGCAGCGAGCGTGGCCCTGGCAGGCATCGGAGTTTAAGTGAATCTTCATGGGAGAGACGCGGATAGCCTGCTTATCCGTGGCCATGCGGTGATGCTCCCGGTAGCGGCCGGGCCGGGGTTGATTGTGCGAGCAGCGTGCAAGGCCATGGGTCTGCTATTGCTGACGCGTGGGGGTGAAGGTCAGTGGCATATACCTTGGGGCTCGAACAAAGCTCCCGACTTCCTGGGGGATATGACCGTCGGCGAATGTGATGTCGTCCATGGCGTCGAGAAGTTGATTGGTCGCAGTCTCCGCTTCCATTGCCGCGAGG
>JAJDTY010000021.1 GCA_022826945.1 Candidatus Binatia bacterium | reverse complement strand
AAACGGGGCGCGTTTTATAAACACTATTTTTAAAAACCCCCGCGCCTCTTGTCACCCCGGAGCGGCAAACAATTTCTTCGGTCGAGGTGCCGGCATACCCATGCTCGGTAAACATCCCCCGGGCAGTCTGAAGCAAGATTCTTTTGGTCTTTTGAAACTGTTCGGCCTTCGATATTCCCGCCATGGCAAACCTCCACGCAGACCCCAACTACCGAGAGCGATGAATAGCATACAATTTGTATGTGTATCAAGTAAGGGCGTGCGCAAAATGGCAGATAACCCACCATCGGGCGGTTCGCTCCTCTTTCGCCCACCGGCATGGGAGGGGAGCAAGGGCATGTTTCGGGTCATCTTTATCTCCGAGTACGTATCCATTACAATCGACGATCCTGGAGAGACGGAATGACTGAGTTTGAAGCCGCCCCCACCGCCTTTCAGCAGGCCGGCCTGGCCGCCCGACAAGCGGGCCTGGAGATGAGCCGCCCCGCCGACCATCGAGACCAGCAGCATCAGGAAACCATGCGGGCCTTGGAGGCCCTGATCCTCCGCACGGCACCGCCCACCCCGTAGGCATGCCGCGCTCACCGCAATTGCACGCCAATGCGCGTAACAGCCCGTTTTCGTTCGTGGGCAGAGGGAGCCGCTCACATTTCCAGTCCATACTGCGAGCGCCTGTTCGGCATTGATCTCCGCTCCTTGGCCGCTTTTCGTATGGCCCTCGGCGTACTTCTGCTCGTCGACCTGTACATCCGCGTCCAGGACCTGAGCGCGCATTACTCCGACTGGGGAGTGCTGCCGCGCGACATTCTCATCCCGCACCTCTCAGACCCTTTGCCTTTTTCGGTTCATCTTGTCAGCGGCTCTTCTTTCGGCCAAGCCCTCATTTTCCTGATAGCCGGTATTTTTGCGCTGGCGCTGCTGGTCGGCTTCCGTACTCCGATGGTAACGGTTGTCTCGTGGCTGTTGCTGCTCTCGGTACAAGCCAGAAACCCCGGGGTACTGCATCGCAGTGACGTTCTGCTCAGGCTGCTCCTGTTCTGGGGGATGTTCGTCCCGTTGGGAGCCCGTTATTCGCTCGACAGCTTGATCAGGCGGCCCCAGACTGATGGGTCTCCGCTGCCGACCGGCGTGTGTTCGGTGGGCACGGCAGCCCTGTTGCTCCAGGTCTGTCTGGTGTACTGGTGTACGGCAGCCTTTAAGTCGTGGGACGTGTGGTGGCACGAGGCCAGCGCCGTGTACTACGCGTTGAGTATCGATCAAATCGTCACTCCCCTCGGTCTATGGCTGCTCGGGTTTCCTGACCTGCTGGCCCTGTTGAGCCGGGCCAGCATTCTGCTGGAGTTCCTTGGTCCCTGTCTCGTGTTCGTGCCTTTTTGTACGCCTTGGCTGCGGATGTGTATGGTCGGAGCATTTTTCTGCTTTCATATCGGCTTGGCTCTGTGTATGAGTATCGGCCTTTTTCCGTATGTCAGCATGGTCAGTTGGCTCGTCTTTGTGCCAAGTCTCGTGTGGGAGCGAGGACGCCATCTGCTCTTGACGCGCTCTTCCCAGGGACAGCCCCGCCCCGCTTTGCCGCCAGTCCAAGCGTCTCGCCGGGCTCAGGCATTGGCGGCGTTTTTCCTGGTCTATGTTGTGCTGTGGAATCTGCGTGGCCTTGAGGCCACGTCGCCATACGTGCGTCAGATTTTTCCGCCGCAGGCCAACCTTGTCGGCTATCTCCTGCGCCTTGACCAATATTGGGATATGTTTTCCCCGTATCCGTCCAAGGCGGATGGCTGGTTTGTCATGCCCGGAACGCTGAAGGATGGCCGTCAGGTTGAGCTATGGACGGGCAAGCGCGTGGTGAGCTGGGAGAAACCACCGGACATCTCGGACCAGTATCCCAATGACCGGTGGTGGAAATTCATGGAAAATCTCTATCCTATGGAATGGGGGCGAGCGGCCACACTCGACGCCTATGCCCGCTATGTGTGTCGGGAGTGGAACACGCGGCACGACGGCCGGCAGCAGCTCGATACGTTTCAGATTATCTACATGCAGGAAACAACCCTGCCCGATTATCAAGACGTTCAGCCTGAGAAGAAGCTGCTGGGGGAGTATGCGTGCGGCGAGCATTCAGGCGGAGTTCAGCGCCCGGTCAGGTCGGAAACAACGGCTGCGCCAAAGAGCGCACGGCAGGCGGACAGCAACGCGGGCGCAAGCACGACGGTGTTCTCCCCTGTGTCCCATGACAAGGCGGTGCCATAACCGACCTGCACGGGATCACACCGAAATTTCATTGCGCCTGAAATTTCACCTCCCATGAAAGAGGAAAAACGCCTCCTCTTTTGCCCCGCCTGGCAGACCAAAAACGGGACCCGCAAAACACTCAAACCGTGTTCCAAAATCACAATTAAGGCGCATTTAAGGCCGATTTCAGATGAAATTCAGATGAAAAATACGTGAAATTTTTCACGATTTCTCGGGTTTTCGGGAGGCGGACCGGAGTCCGGAGACGACCCGATCCAGAATGCCGGTCATTTCCGCTTGAGCCGCCGCGCTATCGTCTGCCTGGGCGATATAGATCCCGGCCTGGAAGCCAATCGACCAGAACATGTAGGCCAGAGGGTCTATCGGCATCCGGTCTATCAGGCCCTCGTCCATCAACTGCTCGAACACCTGTCCTATGAGCCTCAGTGCCGGCTCGGGGCCTTTTATCACCTCCCAGTCCAGGACTGCCGGGCCGTCAATATAGAGAATACGCTGTACGTCCGGGTTCGTAGCCTGTTCGAGAAAGGCGTGACGAGCCTCCACCACCATCCGCTGCCACATGTCGCCCTCAGCCGCCTGTATCCGCTCTCCAACGGCGCGTACCAGAGCGGCTCTCTGCTCATCGTATACCGCTTTGAAAAGCCCGGCTTTGTCGTGATAGTGATAATAGAGCGCACCTCTGGTCACTGCGGCGCGCTGGACAATCTCTTCGGTCGAGGTGCGGGCATACCCACGCTCGGCAAATAAGCCCTGGGCAGCGTCAAGCAAGGCTCTCTGAGTTTTTTCAGACTGCTCGGCTTTTGGTATCCCCGCCACGGCAATCCCTCTACCATCGAGGGTAGAGCATAAAATACGATATTTCAAGAAAATTTGCGCTTATACACGCTCACGGCTCGCTTCCGTTCGGGGGCATAGGCGTGCCATTTTGTTGCCGGGACGGCGTCCGGCGTGACCTGACGAAACTCAAACCGCTCAAAAAGCCTTCGTGCGCCCTCTTGGTTGGTACAGGCGAAGAGATAGGTCAGGCCGCGGGCCTGCCCTTCGGTTATCGCTTTTCCAACAAGGCGGCTGCCAATTCCTTCGCCGTGGAATCGTCTGAGTGTGTAGAGCCCGGCTATTTCTCCTGCGTTGTCACCGGCATACGGCAAGAGCGCGCATAATCCGACGAGGTCACGCTCTTTCCCCAGTCGCGCACCATAGCCGTGTAGCAACAACTGGCTGATCTCTGATGGAGACCGTTTTTTGAGTGCTCCTTCCTGTTCGCCTCGCTGTATGAGCCGCTCGGCTTCAGGAAAATCATCCAGGGCTAAGCGTTCCGCCTGACAGTAGTCCGTCAGGGTAAAAAACGTCCCGCACCCTTCGTAGGTAAAGAGTTCTTTTGCCAGGTTCGCCGGCGAGCACAGAGAGACTGAAGCAACACCGCCTTCTAAGGCCAACCGTGCTGTTTCCAGTTGCCGGTGCCGCTCGTGCGGTAGTTCCCCGCGCGCGCCGTGAGTCTGCAATTCTTCCAGGTGCGAACCGTTCAGAAAGGATAACGGCGCGCCGCCGGCCGTTAATCCACCCTGCGGGTCCAGGATCACGAGCTTATAGACGGTGAGGCGATTTGCGAGTTGCTGCGTGTTCTGAAGAGCCGGCGGGCGCGCCTGCGCTGGCCAGAGCCCGATAAAAACGGGAGCCGTCCGCAGGGTTTCCAGCATGATGAGACAGCGCTGATTTTCATCGCTCTCGGGCGACAGGAGTACGGGAGCCGGGATACCGCTCAGCGTGTGAGACAACTGGGTATGCAGTTCCTCAACAGCCCGGCGCTCTGGTGTGGAGGCGTCTGTTTCCACGAGCAAGATCATTCGAGTTTCATTCAACCCCAGCGTGCGCAGGACCTCCTGGACCACGTCTCGGTCCCTGGGCGCGATGATATCTTTTGCCCGCAGAGCGAACAGGAGGCTCTTTCCCCGGAATTCTTTGAGGTAGAAATCCTTCTCCGCGGTTGAAACATCAGGCGGCGCGGTTTGCATCTCGGTTTCTCACACGGCCTCTCAGCCCAACAATTGTTTTTGGAGAGCATCCTTCCTCGGACTCTCCCACGCAACACAGATTTCCTGCTGTCGATCAACCAGGAAGAGGAGCAGGTCCTGCACCGGAAACGGGGTTAATTGCTCAAGGGCCAGAGCACTGGGTCCAAGCCGTGTAGACACCACACTCTGCTCTTTTCCCGAGAGATCTGCCCCTCCTGGGGAAAAATCAGCAATAACCCATTTCCCGTCTTCGAGAAACGCCAGTGGAATACGTCCGGTGAGGAGTGTAGCGCTGACGGGCAGAACAAATTCCTCGTCTACAATGCATTTGGGAGCAGCTTGAATACGTGGCCAGAGTGCAGCCCTGGCAATATACTGCTGCACGTCGTCGGGGAAAGGGTCGTCCGGGGCATGGCCGCTATTGTCCTGCACGGCTGACGCCGCCTGGAGAGACGCTTCCACTGATTGGCCTTGCCTCAGGTGTATGGCCGTCTGCGTAATAAGACGATTCAACTGTGCCTGTTGCTGCGATGCATTTCCCCGCTGAAAGCTCTTCCAGGTTTGTCGCTTTTGCCGCCCCCTGGCAATGAGTCGCCGTCTGTCCGTTATCCAGTCTATATCGGAAGGCTGAGTGTCAGCAGAGACAGAGGAAGGAACGCTATCCCGTTCAGTAGTCGCTTCCTTTGCGGGGAATTCTTCTTCTGGTAATTCTCTCCGGGAGCCGACCGGCTCGGACAAGGACGAAGGCCCGTCTGGCTGGCTGGTATCCATACGCACCCGGTGCTGGGCGGGATGCGACACGTGGGTTGAGAGGTCACGTAGAATCGTATGCAGCACGGTGTCCTTTTTTTTCGTCTCTGACGGTGAGGGTACGGGAAACACGACATATTCCCGGGCGCGCGTAGCTGCCACATACCAGAGCCGTCTTTCCTCAGCAGCTTCCTGCCGGCGTTCTCGGGCTTCAGCCTCCTGCCAGTCCAGAGTGCAACATTGGAGGGAGCGCGGACCAATATGGAGTTCGAGCTGTGCTTCTTTGCGGCTCACCAGACCCAGACGGGTCAGCCGGTTGGACGGTACTCCAGACTCCGCCACCACGACAAGCGGAAATTCCAGCCCTTTGGCCTTGTGAATTGTCAGGACGTGGAGCGCGTCTTGTGGCTCATCAAGAGCACTCGCCTGCTCGGTCTGCCATTCATCGGATTCATCTAGCGCAGAGGCGAGCAGACGGTCGAAAAAGTCCGAGGAGAAATCCTGTGCAGTGCCGTATTGGCCGGACATCTCGCGCAATGCCTCAACACGTTGAAGCATTGCGTGGAGCCGCTGTTGTCCGTGCGGTCGGCAGGCAAACAGCGGGAGTAACGGGGTGTGACTATAGATTTCGGTGAGCAGAGCAGAGAGCCCGGCCCCGACACTCTGAGCGTCCTGTACGGTACGGGACAGTCTCTGGTGGAGGGTACGCAACACCGCAAAAGCGGCATGCAGCCGGTCAGCCCAGGGAAGCTGTTCCGGGACTCGGCCGCTGAGATAGTCGAAGGTTCCGCCGGCACAGCGAAATTGTGCCAGCTCTTCGTCGGAAAAGCCAAAGAGTGATGAGCGCAAGGTTGCCACAAGAGCCGTGGCGTCCGCCGGATGGACCAGCGCTCGTACACACGCCTGTATATCGGTCCGTTCCTGACTTGCCGCAACTCTCCGCCCGCCGGTACTCCGATACGGAATACCGGCATCCCGTAGGGCTCGTTCATACAGCTCTACGCCTCGATTCGTCCGACACAGGATAGCGATATCACCATACCTCAGGGACTGGCCTGTTTGTGTTGCCAGCGTCTGCTGCTCAACGTTGTGACGAATAAACTGTGCCGTGCAGCGCGCTTCGAGCGCATCCTGGATACCCCGCTCGTGTGGCGCTACGTGAGGCAGGTCCAGGAGAAACACTGTCGGCCCTGCTTGCGGCTCGTGTTCGTCCCGGTCCACAGGATGTAGTGGCAGATAGGCAGGTTGGTCCGGGTCGTCCTCATTGTCCAGTACCCGTGAAAAGGTGTTGTTTATCCATCCCACCAGGGTGGCCCGCATCCGAAAATTCGTTGAGAGACCGAGGACGCTCCCCTGTCGTTCAACCGCCGAACGAAGCAGGTGATAGACTTCAAGGTCAGCCCGCCGAAAGCGATAAATGGATTGTTGAGGGTCGCCGACCAGAAGTAGTTTCCCGGCGCGGAGCGCAACCTGTGTCCAGTGCTCTGTCCGGGGTTGATCCTCCGCCAGGAAGAACAGAATTTCGGCTTGTAGGGGATCGGTGTCCTGGACTTCATCAACCAGCAGGAAGTCGAATTTGCGTTGAAAATAGCGCCGCAGTTCGCGGTTGTGCTTGAGGCCGTTGCGCATCAGCACCAGCAGGTCCAGAAAATCGAGACTGCCCTGTTGCCGTTTTTTTGCCCGATAAGTGCGGAGATAGCCGTCCAGCCACCCGGCCAGACCGACCGTCAGATTATGCAGCCAGGCGGCTCGGGTCTTGAGATGAAGGGCCTTGAGCTGGGCAAGGAGCGTCCGGGCTTCATCGAGCGCAGTGGTCGGCTGCCAGTTCGCCCGTCTTCCTTTTCGGGGCTGTACGGTCAGGCGGTGTAACAGCAAGTGCTCCCAGGCCTCCGCATTGTCCTGATAGGGGGCTGCTGGAACGATATCGGTCAGCGTCGTGATCTGCTCGAATGCCGAGTCTGTGGTGTCGTGACAACAGTCCCGGAGAGCCGTCAGCCGGCTGACGGCCTGGTGAACCTCGGCACAGTATGTCGGGACATCTGCATCGACTGCCGCGGGCAGCCAGTCCAGGCAGTCGCGCTGTTCGACCAAAAAATCGCACAGAGACTTCAGATGGGTCACTGAGAGACCAGCGCGAAGCGCTTGGCGTATCAGGGGCGCGCTGTCACTCCCAGGTTGCAGTTCTTGGGTGAGCCAGGTCTGCCAGATCTGATCGTGCAGCAGGCCTGCCTCGGTCTGGTTTAAGACCGTAAAAGCCGGGTCCAGCCCGACCTCCAGCGCTCGTTCGCGCAACAGGGCCGCGCAGAACGCGTGGATGGTCATCACCATGGCCCGGTCAAGCTCAGACAGCACCGCCTGTAAGGCCGTGCGCTCTGTCTCCGGCAGGGCGGTTTGGAGGGCGGACTCGACCGCCGCGCGGAGCCGCGTCCGCAGTTCAGCCGCGGCTTTCTCCGTAAAGGTGATAACCGCGACCCGGCTCAGCGGACTCCGGCCGGTTCGCAGCAGGGCCAGCAAACGAGTCAGCAGGAGTTGCGTCTTGCCTGTTCCCGCTCCGGCTTCCAGTAAAAACGTGGTCTGAAAATCCGAGACGATACGCTGCTGAGCGCCGTTGTCCGAAAGAGCAGCCTGGGTCATGCCTGTGACCGTACCCAGCGCCATGCCGTTGTGTGGGGGTCCTGTAGTTTCTGTGTCGCCCACTCAGAGCTATGCGGAGAGCAGATTGCGGGAAAGGCACAGGACTGGCAGGCATCTGGAGCAGGAAAGAACAGCCCAGTGGTGATGCCCTCGGCAAGGCGGGTGATGATCGTCCGTAAGGTTCCGAGCGTTGCCGCCTGGGTCTCCATAGTCAGAGACTGTTTGTCCGGTTGAGCAGTTCCGTCCACACTCATATACTCGGCCCCGACCCAGTCCAGGTCCGGGCGGAGACACTGGGCGGCATAGAGATAGAGGGCCAGTTGGAGCGTGGTTCCACCCGCAAAGCCCCGGGCTGGTGTCCGGCCCGTCTTATAGTCAAGAATGCGGGCCTGGTTGTGTTCCGTCGAAACATCAATCCGGTCAATCCGGCCTCGAAGCTGGACCTCTTCCCCCGTATCAAGGCGAAAGGGAACGGGGATATTAGGGGTTAGGAATTGGGTGGTGGAGGGTCGCTCCAATTCTCCAATCCCCACCCCCTGATTGGTCTCCTCTGTTCCGATGCCAAAGAAGGTCTCAAACGCCGCTGGACAGAAACCGCGCGCCGTCTGGCGCTCGCGCTGGAGAAAGGCGGACAGACGCTGCCGCAGGTGTTCGCGCTCAAGCTCCCAGAGCAGGGGCAGTCCGACTGGCCGTGTCTGCGCAAATCTCTCAAAATGCTCCTCTGCGATCCGAGTGAGCAGTTGCTGCTCGTCATCCCTCCGGTGTGTGGAGAGGGGCAGTTGGTTCGCCTGCTGGAGCCGGGAGAAAAACTCGCAGAGGATGGCATGCACCAACACCCCACGGTCGCGCGGCAGGAGGGTAAGAATCTGCTCCGGCTCTTCCCACGGCTTGAGCGCAAGCACGGTCTCCAGAAAATATCGAAACGGACAGCGGGCGTATGTTTCCAAGCTGCTCGCGGACAAATACAACCCCTGCGGGAAGAGGTGCTGGCGCAGCGTGTCTTTGGTGCTCTCCGCCTGCATACAGCCGTCAAAGGCCGTAAGGTGTGGATGCTCCCAACGGTGTACCATCGCCCGCGCGGCAGGAACAAAGAACGGCATCGTTTGGAGACCGGGCTGGACCGCACTGTGGTTGACGTGAGGAGCGTGGGTAAACGCATAGGCTAGGTGGAACTCCAGCGCGTCCACCGCATGCCGGGGACCCTGCGCGTATCCTTCAGCCGCCGAGACCCACCGGCTCCGGTGTTGCAGGTCTGCCAGCGTGGCCTGACGACCACACAGCACACTGACCGTTTGTAAGAGGAGCGTAGCGGGCGGGCGGGCGACTCCCAGGACAGTGCGTGGATAGCTCAGACATAATACCTCCCGCGCGCTCTGGGTCGCCAGCAGGAAAAGGAGCTGGTGGCGTTCAACCGCCTGGCGGCGGGCAGGCACGTCCAGGGTCAGCACTTCGGCCAGATGCTGGCGCTCGGCATCGGACAAAATAGGATCCTGAGAGGAAAGGCGAGTTCCGGACTCTTGCGCGAGACCCGGCATGATGACCGCGCGAAAGCGGAGACCGGCCGCCTGGGTCATATCGCCAAGCAAAACCCCGGTCGGGTGCGTTTTTCGGAGTCGAACTTTTTCCCAGGAAAGACAGGTCAGCACCGCCTCCACCCATTCCTCAGGCCGATTTGTTTCAGCCAAGAACGGGGAGAGACTCCGGAGAGTCTCCGTCATATTCAGATCATGCTCACCTGTACCTTCTTTGTCCGGTTCCTCGTCTCCCCACGAGGCTCCGCCGGACACATACTCTCCATACATCCGCAGGAAGTGGGCCAGCCAGCCTTCCCAGGTCCGTTGGTCTTGAACCGTTTTCACATCCGCCAGCAAACGGTCCATAAATCTGACAAATAAACGGAGAGCGGGTGTGAGCTGTTCGGCCTGCTCCTCTGGTGTGTTTTTGTAGCGTGCTTCCAGGGCGGCGAGTCGAACGCGCCATTCCTGGCCGCCGCGTCCTATCCCAGCCTCCAGACAGATGGCTTCCCACTGGGCAATATGCACCTCTGAAACGGTTTCCCCCATAAGATCTGGAAACGGGGGGCGGGCCAGCCTGAGAAAGGCGAACAGACGCTGCCGGGGACAGTCTTCTGACAAGAGGTAGCACAGCGCCTGCGCGGCTTTTCCCCGTCGCGTGGCCAGCACGGGCTGCTCTCCAACAAAGGTACACGGAATCTCGAGGCGAGAGAGCGTCTCCAGCAGCAATGGACCAGAGGTGTTCGGTTCGGTGAGGAGCACGCCAATCTCATCAAAGGTATAGTCCTGTTCTCGGACCAGCGCAAAGATCGTGCGTGCAATTTCGCGGGCCTCCTGGGTTTGATCTGGTGCGGAAACGATGTGAAGAGAGGCATCCGGGAGCGTTGAGACCGGTCGCTGAGGCGGTTCCCCGGTGCGTTCAAAAAGCCGGGTTTGGACCCGAGAAAGTGAACAGGATGGAGCCTGTGGATGGGCTAATGGAGACGACTGAAAGCCGAGTCCGCTCAGCCAGCTCAATGTGGGGGTCACGGCTTCGTAGGCCGAACCATCTCGCCAGGGAAGAAAGACCAGAGTATCCCTCTTCGCGAAAAGCGTTTCCAGAAAACGCCGCTGTTGTGCGGTATGCTCAAGACCGCCGTACACAAGGAGCGGCTCATCACCCATCGCCGTTGGGGTCTGGACGGTGAACAGACTGGCGTCATCAACGAGTCGTCGTTCGTCTAAGTACGCTTCATACCGTGTATAGAAGTCCAGCAAATGCCGTATCTTCTCTCGATATAATACGTCCCGCGGCGGAATCCGGGTATACAACACGCGCAGATGGTGGGGCTGGACACCTGCCTGCCTGAGATCTGACAGCGTCTCGCTTAGGAACTGGGGAAACCGGGGCTGCCGGGCGAGTGCCTGAAATAAAGAGTCAACGTGTCCAGCATCTTGTTGGAGGACATGTTGACTCTTTCCGGTCTGGTCTTGTTCCAGCAAGAGATATTTTACGAGAAATGGCACCAGTGTGGCCGAGACTCGACGTTTCCCCTCCCGTCTCAGTCGCGCTTCGGTCAGGTGTGCAGCATAGTCGATCAGCGTCGTAAACCGCAGGCCGATATGCCCGTCTCCTGCCCTGGCAATTGCGGTACTGAGCTGTGCCCCGACGATATCACTCGAAACAATAATCGTGAGTGGAGCCAATGAGTCGGCCGCTTTCAGCGTGTGGACAGCGGCAATGAGCGCCTCTTGCAGGACGGCAAGCGAGTCGGAGAGAAATACTCGCTTTTGAGACATATTTACTGCTTATGGGGTGGGTCGGTTTTTTGCAAGCATTATCCGCACAGAGACCATTCCCTATAAGCAGGGGGGCCGTCTGGGAAGCGGGTGCGGCGGAGCGACACCTCTCCGCCTGTCTCTGAGAGAAGAGACTCCTCCACTCGTTTCTGCTCGTGTCGCTGGAAGAGTCCTAGCGCTTGAACAGCACGACTTCGAGCGTTTTATCGCTATAGCGATGCTTGAAGCTCGATATCGTTCCCTTCATATCAATGCGTTTATTAAAGTCAGGGGGAAACGCGGACGATACTGCGGCGAGTGTACGGATATCAGGGTCATCGACGCTGCCGCGGACAGAGAAATTCCCGTCCTTCAGAGAGAGCGTATACTCATAGTCGGGCATTTCATCACCAATCCCCATCTCCCGCTTGGCAGCAGAAACCGGAACACGCCGCGGGAATTCCATACGCAGGATATAGGCATTCCCCTGTTCTTCGACCGTATACCGCTCGCCGTAGCGACGCGAACGTTCGGTCTTTTCATCAAACTCCGGCGTGTAATAACCCTCAATCGGCTGGTCGCCCTTATCAGGCGTTCGTCCGCCGGAGATCCCGAGAAAAGGGGCCATCGCCGGAGCAAGGGGAAGACCGTAGAAGGTCCCACGCAGCGGGGTTTCTTCAGTTGGAACGCCCTGAAAGAAAGACTCGCGCAGGCGGATGAGAGTTTCGACCGAGGCAATCAGAATACCGAGAAAGATAAATTTATTCGCCGCCTGACTGAAAAGTTCTCCTCCTAAAACAGCGCTATAAACGGCCAGGAGAATAATCGGATACAGGACCATATTGAAAAGGATATTCAGGCTGGTCGCCGTCCCGACATGAAAATAGCGCGTATCGCCAATCGCTTGTTCCAGGGCACGCTTGGTTGAGAGCGGCAGCGCGCCAAGGATGGGCTGAGCCGAGGCAAGGAGCGTCCCCAGAATTGAATGGTTTTGCGTCTGCTGGACGCGGGCCAGGGCCTGGGCGTACGTACCGGCCAGTTCGCCTTCAAAGACCTTTTCTTCAACAACCTTTTTGGGCGCAACCGGTTTGGGTGTGGGTGCCGCGACCGCTGGCGCTGCGGCGACGGGTGCCACCGGAGCAGGGGCAGCGGCTGGTGCCGGTGCGGCTGCAGGGGCCGCCGGTTCCGCCGCGCCATTTGCCGCTGGAGCCTCAGCCGGAGCAGCCTCGCCCCCTTCCCCTTTGAAGCGGGACGGAAAGTCATCCCCAAACGTCTGCTCAGGATGTAACTCCTTGGCGCGGGCTAGTAAGACCTCTTCCGTCTCGACGATGTCCGGGTTGGGCAGACAGCAGTCGACCGGACACACGGCCGCACAGGCTTCTTGGTCGAAAAAGCCCACGCACTCCGTGCATTTGTCCGGGACAATATAGAAAATGTCGTCATCGATAGCCGGATTCGTGGTGCCGTTAAAGTCCCACTCCACCCCGCCTTGATAGATGGCGGTGTTGGGACACTCGGGTTCACACGCCCCGCAGTTGATGCAATCCTCGGTGATCATCGTCGCCATACTGAACGGTTCTCCTTCTGCAAGCAGATCGGTAGCTATAGTATATCAGCCCTTCATCTAACGGGTTTCCCCTGCTCGGTCAACGCGACCGGGGTTCTCCTTACATAACGTATTGACAGGTATGGAGTGCAGACCTAGTGTGTTTTCTCATAACTGCGGGAACCTGCGACGGAATAGCAGCGCCGCTGAACACTGTTGTCAGGACGGCCTTCGGGGTCGCCCTTCTTTTTTGAGGATTTGTGTGGCGAATGCCGTAAAGAGGAAGCCTGTCCTCCAACCGGACAAAAAAGCCGGCCACGTTCCCTCTTTCTCCCGTCATGCCGGACTCGAAGCCAAGCTGACAACCCTGCCAACCAGTCCCGGCGTCTATAAGTTCACGGATCAGACCGGCACCGTGATCTATGTCGGGAAAGCGAACAATCTGCGCGCCCGGGTCAGACAATACGCCCGCGGTGGGGACGGTCGCGCGCAAATCCGTTTTCTCCTCGCTCAACTAACCGATGTCGAGGTCCTTGTTACCCAAACCGAAAAAGAGGCGCTGCTGCTCGAAGACACTCTGATTAAGCAATTCCGGCCTCGGTATAATATCCGGCTCAAGGACAATACCTCCTATTGGCACGTCAAGGTCACCCCGCACGACCAGTGGCCACGCCTCCTCCTGACCCGCCAGATTGCGAAGGACGGCAGTAAATACCTGGGACCGTTCCACTCCAGCACGGCAGTCCAGGAAACCTTGGAAATCATTCGCCGAGTCTTTCCCCTGCGAACCTGTACGGACACGGTCTTCCGCAACCGCACCAGGCCGTGCCTGGAATATCAGATCAAGCGCTGCCTCGGTCCCTGTACCCTGCCGGTCGACCCCGACGACTATCAGCACCAACTGAAAAATGCCCTGCTGCTGCTTGAAGGGAAAAGCACTCAACTGATAGACCGCCTCACCCGGCAGATGAATGAGGCTGCCGACGCTCTCCGCTTTGAAGAAGCCGCCCGGCTGCGGGATCAAATCCAGGCCATGACAAAAACCGCGGAGAAGCAGCAGGTCGCTACCCCCCTCGGAAACGACCAGGACGTGTTCGGCCTGTACCGCGAAGGCGGACTGATCGAAGGACAGGTCCTGTTTGTGCGCGGCGGGAAACTGGTTGGCAACTTGGCCTATAGCTTTACCGACAACGAGTTCCCCGACGCAGAGGTCGTGGCTGAATTCCTGAGCCAGTTCTACCAGGGTGGCCGGTTTGTCCCCGACGAGATTCTTGTTCCGGTTGGACTTGACGATGCCGACATCCGGGCGGAACTCCTCTCGGAACGGAAAGGGAAGAAGGTCGGCCTGCTCTGTCCGCAGCGAGGAGCTAAATTGCGGCTGGTCGCAATGGCCCAGGAAAATGCGCGCCACAGCTTTGTCGAAAAGCGGCGGGGAGAAGAGCATAAGGAGAAAACACTGGAGAGCCTCCGTCGTGCGCTGCATCTGCAAAACGCGCCAAAACGGATTGAGTGTTTCGATATCTCGAATACCCAGGGCAATCTCTCCGTCGGTTCCATGGTGGTCTTTGACGAGTGTGAGCCGGATAGGAACCGCTACCGCCGTTTTCGCATCAAAACCGTCGAGGGAGCGGACGATTTCGGCATGATGTATGAGGTCCTCACCCGCCGCTATCAACGCGCCTTGGCGGAACACGATCTGCCGGACCTGCTCATGGTGGACGGCGGGAAAGGCCAACTCGGCGTTGCCGTCACGGTGCTGCAAGAATTGGGAATTACCGAGGTCGATGTCATTGGCCTGGCCAAGATGCGGACCGAGCGGGATCCGTTTGCCGACGAAGTCGCCCATTCCTCCGAGCGCGTCTTTCTGCCCGGTCGCAAGAATCCGGTTGTTCTCAAGCCCAACGCCACGGCGCTTTTCCTCCTGCAACGTATCAGGGATGAGGCCCACCGCTTTGCCATTACCTATCACCGGAACTTGCGGGCCAAAGAGCGGCTCAGTTCGCCGCTTGAGGCGATTGCCGGCGTTGGCCCGGCCAAACGCAAAGCGCTCTTACGGCATTTTGGCAGTCTTAAACGCGTGCGCGCCGCCGCACCCGAAGCACTGGGCCAAGTCACGGGGATCACCTCGGCCCTCGCAGAAAAAATACACCAGCACTTACGGGCACATCCCGCTCCACGCTAACAGAGCCGACCTATCGCTTGCACATCATGTCTCATCAGCCGTCCTGGCACGCGTCTCTCTCGGCTCTTCGCCCGACGAGCCTGCTTGAACGGTCGATTCTCATCCATCTCGCTCTGGCCTACCTCTTGGGCCAGGTCGGTATCGCCTGGGGCTGGCAGGCGGCTGCTCCCCTCTGGCTGGGCGGACTGCTCATCCTCAGCGTGGCCAGTTGGATTAGAGGCGGATTCCGTCTGGCCGTTTTGGTCAGTCTGCTGAGCGGCATTTTTCTGGCCGGTAATCTCACCCTCCAGCGAGTCTACACTCCCGATTTCCCTGTGCACCACCTCCGGCAGCTTGCTTTACCGCAAAAAATTACACTCGAAGGCTGGCTGTTCCGGGAGCCGGAACGGGGTCCGGCCCGCGGCCGATTATATCTTGAGGCGCAACAGATTTCAGACGCCGGGTAGTTTTGATTATGCGGGCTATTTGGCCCGGCGGGGTCTTTATCTCACTGCTTTTGTGTGGGATGGCCGAAAAATCGAAAAGATCGAGCCGGCCAACAGCCCTGGGACTGGGCTGCGTCATCGGCTTGAACACGTTCGTCGGACAGTAGGCGCATTCTTTGACGCGCACCTGTCCGCTACGCCGGCGGCCTTTCTCCGTGCATTGATTATCGGAGATAAGAGTAGGCTCGACCCGGAGTTGCGCGACTGAATTTGGGGGTCTGCTTGCTTCGGTTATCAATCACCATAAGATTTCTAATTGATAAATTTTGTAAAAATGATAACTAAAGGTCAGCTCCATGTCAAGAGTAAGGAGGGAAACAACGATGAAAGGTGAGGCGACCATCGCTGCAAATGTCGCCCGGCTACGGCTGGACCGGCGGTTGACCCAGGAGAGCCTCGCTGCGAAGGCCGGGCTCTCACGTGTAGCGCTTGGAAAGATCGAGCGAGGATCAGTCGTCCCGAGAGCACAGACCCTTGACGCTTTGGCAAAGGCGCTCACCGTTCCGGTCGGAGAACTAGTTACTCCCGTCCGGCCTCTCGAAAGCGTGCGATTTCGAGCTCGGACGCAGGTCCATGCCCGTGAGCAGATTCTGGCCGAGGTCTCGAAGTGGCTGGACGCCTATGCAGGGCTTGAAGCCAACCTTGACGAGCGTCTTCCGTTCCGGTTCGAGGAGGGAATGTCCGTGAACCGCCACAGCGGCCCTGAAAAGACTGCGCAGGTCGCGCGTCAGGCAGTTGGGCTCGGGTCTGAGGAACCGGTGCGCGATATCTGTGGACTGCTTGAGGAGAACCGTGTGAAGCTCCTGCTCCTGGAGACGAATCGAGACTCGTTCTTCGGGCTGAGCGTGGGTTCCCGCGACCACGGCCCGGCAGTCGTTGTCAACACCTGGGATCGGATTTCAGTGGAGCGCTGGATTTTTACCGCAGCACACGAACTGGGCCACCTGTTAC
Organism: Candidatus Binatia bacterium; assembly: GCA_022826945.1. GTDB lineage: Bacteria > Desulfobacterota > Binatia > Bin18 > Bin18 > Bin18. The sequence continues at coordinate 9,612 of JAJDTY010000021.1, read as the reverse complement.
TTCACCAGGACGAATACCAGCGCGATGCCACTGACCTACCGACGGAGACAGAACGGGAAGCCGACGCCTTTGCAAGTGAATTTCTGATGCCGGAGGCAGCGTTCGCAGCCGAGTGGGATGCGACCTATGGTCACTCGCTTTTAGTACGTGTCCTCAAAGTCAAGCGTATCTTCCGCGTGAGCTATAAGACGGTGCTCTACCGGCTCGTGGAGTCAGGCCGTGAGACCTCGGACGTATGGCGTGCATTCCAGGGCCAGCACCGGGGGCACTTCGGCAAGACACTTCGCAAAACCGACGAACCCGAGGCGCTCCATAAGAGCGAGTTCGCGTGGAACTGGAGCCGCTCAGGGGAACCGGCGGGTCTCTCCGAACACGATTTCATTGAGAACCGCCTGTCGCGACTCGTGCGCCGGGCGCTCGAAGAGGAACACATCTCACTCGGGCGTGCCGCTGAGATATTAAGGCTCACCCGGGACGAGATGAGGCAGAAGGCGCGTGAGTGGGTAGGATAGATGCCGACTATGCCGCCTGTACTTCTTGCCGACGCAGACGTACTCATCGACTACCGCGAGTCCGAATTAGCGACTCTCAATCTTGTGGTTCAGCACCTAGGGCAAGTGGCCGTTGTACCGTCCGTGCTTGAGGAGGTACGGGGCGTCACGGCAGCGCAATGCGCGCATCTCGGTATTGAAGTCATCGAAGTCTCAACGGCTCTGATGCTCCAAGCTACGCAGGTCGAGTCAAGTGTCTCGTTCAACGACCGCCTCTGTCTGGTCGTTTGTCGCGAAGAGGGCTGGACGTGTGTGACGAACGACGGCGCACTGCGGCGGCTCTGCGAACGCCACAGCGTTGAGACACGTTTCGGCCTTGGCCTCATGGTGGACTTGGTCGCCGCCGGCGCCCTCACGCGGCGGCGGGCCATGGCGGTCGCACGTCGGATGTAGGCTTCAAACCCGCTCCACATCAATGATCGGGTGTTGGCTCGTTTCTTGGAGGCGCTGGACAACCAGAGGCGGTGATTTGGAAGGTCAGCAGGTGCCCACTCCCCAATACCGTTGGTCAACGACTCGTTGCGAATGCAACGCAGCGGTAAACTCGTCGAGGTCAGCGGGTGTCCACGTCACATAGCGACGCAAACGGGTACGCCGAGTCTCCAGGGCCACCGCGTCTCGTAGGAGGGCCAGGGCAGTGCGACTCAAACTCTCTCCCCGTTCCTCGCTAATGGCGCGAAGCCGGCGTGAAAGTTCGGCATCGATATTCCGAAGCGTAATCTGTGTGACCGCCATACTGCCTCCCGCATAGCGTTATGACAGCATGAGGTCAAGAATGGGTCAGGGTCAGGTGGAGCACCTGTTTGGGTTGTTGGCCACGCGTCTCCCGCCGTCCTCAAAACCGGTAGGTATAGCGCACCTTGAAACGGCCCTCGCGGCCGATGGAGCGGAAGCCGCCCTCTTCGTCCAGCCAGCGCTGGTTGAAGACCAGAAAGATGTCGTTGCCCGGTTCGATAATCCAGCGGATGCGCGTGTTCATGCTGAACACGTCCGACACGTTGTCATACTGGATCAGGCTGAACCAGGACAGATTGGGATTGACGGCTATGTCCAGCCGCACCCGCAGCAGGCGCGTAACAAAATTCCCCTCAGGCAGACGGACATCGCTCTGGAGATATTCCGGGCTCAGGAACAGGCGTGGGCCCGGCTGAAAATTAAGACGCAGGTTCCAACTGTCGCGCTTGCCGCTGTAATAGTCGCCCCAGAAATAGGCCAGACTGGCCGACAGCTTGCGTTTATCCGCGGTCTCGGCCTTGATCATATAACGGCGAAAGGTGTGGCGGTCGGGCAACAGGCGAACACCGCGGTTGATCTCAAAATCCTCGGTCAGGCGTTCCAACTGCTGCCAGGCCCGAAACATGAGGGTGTCGCCGCTCTCGAAGCGCCACTCACAAGGAAAGACGATGTTGCGGGTGAGGAGGCGGTCCGTGGCCTGGTCGGTAATATAATTGCCGTCAAAGGCACAGGCGACCTGCCGCGTTCCCCAGCGCCCGGGGCGCGGGGCCGCCTGGAGGAACCAGCCAAAGCGCCGGATGCCCGTGCGCGGCACAAAGCCCATGCTGGCGTCAAAATCCCGTTGTACCTCACGATAGGTGCCGAACACCGTCCAGGTATCGTTGGGTAGATTGATCTGACTGCCCCAGGCCCAGTTCTTGCGCGCTGTGGGACGAAAGCTTTTTAATACAAACGACGACACGGTAAGGTTGCGCCTCCCCAGAAAGCTGGTTGTTTTATACAGAAAGTCGTGGCCGTAAAGGCCGGTCGCGTCCCCGTTCTCCGGCGTCCGGCGGGTCGCGATCAATCCCACCGAGGCCTGTTCTCCGACGTCACGCTTGAGTCGGATCACGCTGAAATTCTCGCCCGGTACGGGGTCGCGTTCCTGGGTCTGGGCGCTGAGTATCCCCAGGGAATACTTGCCCACCCGGCCGCTGAGCTTCGCGCCGCCAATCAGGTCAACCGGTTTGCCGTCGTCGGCAATGCCGACGCGCCGGCTGAAAAAGGGGATAATCACCAACGGCCCCGAGGTCGGGGTCAGGCCGTCAACCGCAAAATTGGGTGCATCCTCCAGAAAGAACTGCCGTTTTTCGGGGAAAAAGAGCGAGAAGCGTGTCAGGTTGACCTGCACATCATCCGTCTCGGCCTCGGAAAAGTCGGTATTGAGCGTCAGGCTGAGCGTCAGGCCGGGGGTAGGTTTGTAGAACAGGTCAAAGCCCGGCTTAAAGGACGCGGCATCGCGGCGTACCTCGGTGGTCAGAAACGGGGAAAAATCGAGTCCCAGACCCTGGGACCTGTCGCGCAGTCCGGTGAGCCGGCCCGCACGTGAGACCCGATTGAAGTCCAGGCTCTGGAGGTAGCCGCTCCAGACCGTTTCCTCGTTCACCCGCTTGATGATGCGCTGGACATTAAACCCCCAGCTCGATTGTCCCGGGGCATAGCTGAGGGTCTGAAACGGAATTTCAAATTCCGCGCTCCAGCCGCTCGGCGAGCGCGCGGTCTTGACGTTCCAGATACCGTTCCAGTCCCGGTTCTCGGTCTCCCCCTCGTCTCCGATGAGTTCATCCACCCGTGCCCCAACCGAGTTGGTTTGAAATTTGAATGCGTTACGACGATCCGCAAACGTGTCGAACAAGAGCGTCACCCGATCATCCGCGGCCAAGTCCGCGTCCCGGTTGAAGCGGGTGGCAACCGCCGCACTCGGGTCAGAGTCGTGACAGAGCACCCCGACGTAGAGATGAGTCGCCGTGTACAGGACGCGCACCTCGGTTGGCTGGGAGGCCGGGGCGCCTTCGTCGGGTTCGCGTTGGCGGAAGTCGCTGCCGACCGGCGCGCTCTGCCAGGCCGGCTCGGTCAGCCGACCGTCGAGGGTGATGGAGTGGGGAACGCGCACGGCCTGCAAGGCGACCGGGGCGAACACCGAGACTTCCATATCCTCAAGGGGGATGGGCTGGAGGGTGCTCCCGGACTGCGACGCCGGTGTATCAGCACTGGCCGATACGGCCAGTGCCAACACGGCCAGGGTCGCGATGAACAGAAATATACGCGGGCTCAGTCGTCTTCCTTGAACAGCGCGTCGCGCCAGTCGAGCGCGGCGCGCAGGCCTTTTTCCTTGCGGATCTGGTTGAACGTCTCCTGCTCTTGCGTCCGGGTGGTGTCAAACATGACAACCAGATCGAGATTCTGGTAGATGCTGTTCAGAAAGCCCATGTTCTCATACGCCCGGTTGATGGCGGCCTTGTTAAACTTCACCCCGACCTGCGCGATCTTCACCAGCTTGCGGGCCGTCTTCTCGCACTCGTGCATGAGCTGGTCGTGCGGCACGACGCGGTTAATCATGCCCAGGCGTTCAGCCTCTTGGGCGGAGATCATTTCCCCGGTCAGGAGCAGCTCCTTTGCCTTGGCAAACCCGACGCTGAACGGCGTGACCAGGACCGGGGGGCCGGTCCCAAACCGGATTTCCGGCTCACCCAGTACCGCTTGCTCGGAGGCAATTTTAATATCGCATAACTGGGCGAGTTCACACGCGCCAGCCAGGGCATAACCGTTAATCGCGGCGATATACGGTTTGCTGGAATGCCAGATCTTGAGAAAAATCTCGATGTTGTACTTCAGATCAGACCGCCAGCTATCCGCGGAGCGGTCGTAGAGTTCGGGCTCGCCCTCTGGCGGAGCGATATTGAACCCCGCGGAAAACGCCCGGCCGGCTCCGGTCAGAATTACGACCCGGATGTCGTCATCCGCCTCAATCGCATCAAGCGCCTCGCCCAGTTCGGCCATCAGTTCCTTGCTGAACGAATTGAGCTTCTGCGGCCGGTTGAGGGTCAGATAGCCGATGGCATCCTTCTTCTCGAATATCAGGTTCTGATACGTCATAGCCCCTCCCGTCGAAAAAAGAGTAAACGTGCCCTCCACTCAGATATCATTGTCGGGCACGTTTACTCTTTCCAAACCATAGCGAATGAGGCCGAACAGTCTAGCCCGTCTCACCCGTCTCGCTACTCTCGCGGCACATACGGGAACCTCTCCTAGGCGCCTTGCGTGCTACAGACCACTGTTGTTCCGTTGCGCTTGACGGAGCAGACTGCTCATGTCCATTACAAGACTGCCTGGCGGGGGATCAATGGGACCACCGGCGGCGACATGCGTGACCGGCAGGTGGGCATAGTCCGGGATCATGTCACGCAGGAGGAGGAAGACCATGTCTCTCGGCACCAATGCGGCGTGAGACGAAGAGGGCAGTCCAAATTCGTCATACCGCACGAGCGGCGCAAGCGTATTCTGCCACCCGGGACGAATCACGTGGATGCCGCGCACCCCAGATAGCTCTTCCTCGCTCAACTGAGAGCGCATCAGCTCTAGTTCCCGAACCTGCGGAACTACAAAGTAGGTGCGAACATGATAGGCGGCTGACAGCGCGCAGGCGATTGCGATACCTCCCATAATCGCATTCATAGAGGCAGGAGAAAGGGAGCGGCGCAGACATTGAGCGTATCCCTGGAAGGCAAAAAACGCATACACGACAACAATTGACGTAAGGCTTGACAACGTCCGATACGATGCCCAGTTTTCCGCGACCAACAGGTTTGGCGCATAACTCAGGGGCAGGAGAGCCCCGGCAATTCCCAATTTCCACAGGCGCTCTCTGCGTGTTCCGCGTACGTATAGCATCAGCCCGCCAACAATGAGGACACAGACACTCCACGCAATAACCATATCCACGGTCCTCTGAAACGCCGAACGAACGGGGCTCCCATCTGAAAAGAGCCAATGCGCCGGGGACAGCAGCGCGAAGTTCAATGCGTTGGGAAGGGCTTCACACAGAAACCACACAGCCTTTGCCGGGATATGCTGGACGACGAGGACGGTCCGTACAGGAACATCCGGATACAGAGATGATCCCAGCTGATACACGACAAAACCCAAGAGCATACCGACCATGACAATCAGGCCGTACCAGCCGAACCGACGAAGTACGTCATACAGTGGCATATCCGGTTTCAGCAGAATTACAGCAGCAAAGACCCAGAAAAACATAGCCGCAGGCTGATAAATGGTGAGAGCTGTCAACAGAGCCAGGCTTGCTCCTGTCCCAATCAACCATTTCAGGAGGCATCCCTGCTCCTTGAATGCCCACTCAGCCAGAGCAAAGGCGAGTATCGAGGTGAGAGCGGAATAGGGATAAAATGCTGTGACAGCCCACGCTGCGTAGACTTGAAACGGCAGAGTGGTACACAGAATCACAGATAGAAAAAATGATTGGGCGTGCTCCCAGCCCGTTCGTAAGAGTAGCCGGAACATACTCCACGCGAGCACAGCAATCCCAACAATCCCCAAGAAACGCAGGTAGCACAGATCACTGATATCCCTGACTGCAGCGGAAGAGAGAGTCATGACATCCAGCAATAGGCCGTAGAGTGGGCGTCCGCTTTTTATTTTCGCGATTATCCCCCCCACATCTCCTAGTAGCGCCGAGTGAAGCCAGACATAATCATCCAGGAAGGCATACGGGGTCATCAGCGCTGGAGCATAGGCCGTCAAGAAAACAGCCAGGAAGAGGCCAAGAGCGGGCCAGCCTGCAAATGACTTCCCCATATTATCGCTCCAGTGCGTTTACCGGAGACCCTTGCGTACCTTAGCTGCGTTATCAGCATAAAGGCCACGGTCATAATTTCTTCTGACCATCCAGATGTCGTGAAGCATGCCCAGGCCGTCACGGACTACCCATACTTTGCTGCCAGCTTTATCCGCCCAATGCACGGGAACCTCAGCAATCCGATAATTGTTTCGCTGAGCCACAAACAGCAGTTCCACATCAAAGCTATAGCCAGTGCATTGTTGTGCAGAGAACAGCGTCCTGGCCACTGGAGCGCGGAAGAGTTTAAACCCACACTGTGTATCTGTGATATTGGTAACGCCAATGCCCCGCACGGCGATATTGAAGATCGCACTACTCATCCTTCGGAACGCCCGTACTTGTACCGGACGGATGAGGTTCCGTACGGTACGAGAGCCTATAGCGACATCTGCGCCCGTCTCTATTGACTGCTCTAGTTTCTCCAACTCCCGAATAGGCACTGAGCCATCGGCATCGGTGAATAAACGAAGTATTCCCCTTGCTTCCAACATGCCAGTACGAACCGCACAGCCTTTCCCCCGGTTCTCCGCCAGCTTGATAAGGCGCACAGACGGGGCGTCCGCTTGGAAGTGTTCGACCACACTGGCGGTCCTATCTTGGCTGCCGTCATCGACGACTATCACCTCATAGGTTTCTCCTCGTCCATCAAAATAAGGCAATATATCGCACAGAGTAGCGGGGAGCCTATTTTCTTCGTTATAGGCGGGAATGACGACCGACCAGCGTATGAAATCTTCCCTAGAATAGGCCATATTCCTCCTGCCAGGCGAACCATAACGAACCAATCCGAACAGTCTAGCCCGTCTCCGGCCCTCTTGCCCTCAACGGCGGAAATCTCCAGACTCGACCGGAATCATGCTGACCTCAGATCTCCTGCTGACGCGGACCGAAGGCCCGTATCTCTATCCGCGCTACGTGCGGACCGATGCGCCACGCTTTACCCGGATGGCTGAGGAGTTGATCGCCATTTATGCCGATCATCAGGGAAAGCCGAGGCGGGAGCTGACCGTAGCGTTGAACCAGTACGCGGAAGACCGGACCGACTTTCGTATCCAGCGCGGGCTGGCCAAGCTGCTGCGCGATGACCGGTGCGAATTTGAGGAACAGGCGGTGGCCCCGCCGCTGGAGGTCCGTCAGCGCCTGTTCGCCTTAGCCCGTGAAAACCACCCGGTTGTCTTGCAGCCCGACCACATCCATCCCGTGACTAAAGACGAACTGCTCGCTGAGGTTGCGCGCGAGTATAAAGCCGAGCCGGAACAGATTGCCTGGGCACTCTACGCCGACTTGGCCGAGAACCATATCCTGACGCGCTTTGATCCGCCCGAGCCGGCATGGCTGCTCCGGCGTTATAATGTCGCCCTGGCGCAGGCCCTGCTGTACCGCTGCGTTCGGATGAAGCTGTCGGTCTTTCGGAACATTCCGAGCCGTTACAAGCAACTCTTCAAGTTCATCAAATTCTATCAGCTCATGCACGCCATTGAGGGCGATCTTGACAGTGGCTATGAGATCCTGTTGGACGGACCGGTCAGCATGTTCCGTCTCTCTCAGAAGTACGGCCTCAAGCTGGCCGTCTTCCTGCCTGCCCTGCTGCTGTGTACTCGCTGGAAGATGGAGGCGGAGATTGTCACCGCCGCCGGCGAGCATCGCTATTTCCCCCTCGACGAGAGCGCCAATCTTGTCTCTCATTATCGTGACAGCACCATGTATGACTCCCTCCTCGAAAAAACCTTTGCCGAACGCTTTCACGCGACTGAGAGCGGCTGGGAGATTGAACGGGAAGTGGCCATTATCAATCTGAAAGAGACCGTTTTTATTCCGGACTTTGCCTTCCGCCACGCGGACGGGCGCACCGCACTCATGGAAATCGTGGGCTATTGGCGGCCGGAGTACCTGGAAAAAAAGCTCATGAAGCTGCGCCGTTCAGGGCGGCAGGACATGGTGATTGCCGTATCGGCCAACCTGAACGTCAGCCAAGACGACTTTACCGACGTTCCGGGCAGGGTGTTCTTTTTTAAGAACCGGATTAACCCCAAAGAAGTCATCGCTCGGCTTGAGCAAGTGGGACGGGATGCCCGTCACGAAACATAGAAGAGGAGAAGCCCATGTCTGTCATTGCCTACGAGAAACGTGACCGGATCGCCTACGTCACCATCCAACGCCCGGACGCCATGAATGCCCTCGGGCCTGAGCACAATCAGGAAATCATCGAAGTCTGGACCGACTTCCGTGACGACCCGGATGCCTGGGTGGCCATCCTGACCGGGAGTGGCGAGCGGGCTTTTTGTGCCGGAGCCGACCTCAAGACCTACACGCCGAGTATTGGCAGCGGGAATCCGTATGCGGTCAGACAGGTGGCCAATGGCCTGGGCTTTGGCGGCATTACCCGTGGTCTCGAAATCTGGAAGCCGATTATCGGCGCCGTTAATGGCTACGCCCTGGCCGGAGGCTTAGAACTGGCGCTGGCGTGTGATATCCGCGTGGCGTCGGACAACGCCCAGTTCGGCTGCTCCGAGGTCAAGCGGGGGTTTCATCATTGCGACGGCGGAACGGTCCGTCTGCCGCTGATCGTTGGCCTGGCCAATGCCCTCAAGATGCAGCTTACGGGAGAGCCGATTGACGCCCAGGAAGCGCTGCGGATCGGTCTGGTGAGCGAAGTTGTGCCCGCCGCGGAACTGATGCCCACTGCCGAGCGTTACGCCCGGACCATCCTGCGCAACAGCCCGCTGGGCGTGCGGTCGGCCAAAGAATCCATGCTGCGCAGCCTCGGTCGCGTGCTTGAAGATGCCCTGCGATTCGAGAACATCTTATTCTCGACCCTGACGCAGACCCGGGATTATACCGAAGGCCCGCGGGCCTTTGCGGAAAAGCGTGAGCCCGAGTGGAAAGGGCAGTAAGCGCGGGAGCGGTCTGCTCCGGCGTAGCCTAGGCTCAGGACCTATAACTAATGATTTCTGGAGTGTATGGCGGTGTGCGCGGGACTGTCCGTCCCTATGGGCACAGGAGGTTTGTCATGTCAGGCCCTCCTCTGTGGCTCACCGCGGCCCAATTCGCCCGCTTACCGCCGCGTTTGCCCACCAAGCCCCGGGGCGTCCCGCGGGTGGATGACCGGGGGGTGCTCTCCGGGATTCTTCCTGTGCTCCGCACCGGCTTAAGGGGGCGGGCTGCCCCGGTTTGCTATGGTCCGTCCAAGCCGCTCTCCAACCGCTCCGGGCGCTGGTTGAGCAGGGGAAAATCGGGTGCGTCGGGAGCGGCAAAAGAGGCGCTCCGTACCGCTATTTTGCGGTTCCCGAGGGTTCCGCAACCCCGGCGGTTTCGGCAGCGGGCCGGGAACCGCAACAGTCCAGCGATTCCAAGGGGTTAGGCCTGGAAAAAAAAGCGGTTCCGCTGTTCCCGACCGATACTGGGGAACCGCAAGAACAGAAAAGCTGA
>JAJDTY010000034.1 GCA_022826945.1 Candidatus Binatia bacterium | reverse complement strand
TCTTCGCGCAATTCGTAGCGTTCGTTGCGCATGGGAAAGCGCAGGTCCAGCTCTTCGACAGGATTGTTCCGGGTGTTCTCAATCAGACAGGCAATCGAGTCGAGCCCGTCTTTACCGTGACGGCCTCCCCAGTTGCCCTCGTTGACCTCCAGATACACCCAGTACTGGCCCTTCTCTTCCAGAAAGCCGCTATAGCTCAGAAAATGTACATGGGCCGCATTCCCGGCACACACCTTGTCCGGGACGGCCTGGGCGAGCGCGAGGTTCACGCCGTCGGCCAGATATTGGACCTGATTAAAGCGGCTGAAGCAGGCGCGGGGAAAACGCGGATTGAAAATCGTCCCCTCTGGCGCAATGACCCGTATGGGCCGAAAGATCCCCTCGTTCTGTGGCACCGGATCGGGGTAGGTGGCTTCATCGAGCAGGATGCTGCGCACGATCACGTAGGAGGCGACCAGGGTGCTGCCTTCAAACGGCACGTTATAGCCGGTTGGCACCTCAGGGCTTGAGCCGGTCAGGTCGATGGTCAGCTCACTGCCTTCCACCTTGACTTTGACACACACGGCTAGCGGTTGCTCTCGGTTGCGGCCGTCGTCGTCCAGGTATTGAGTGGGTGCGACATATTCTCCGTCGGGAATTTTTTCGATTTCCTTGCGCAGCATCCGCTCGGAGTAGTCCATTAAATCGTGGGCCGTATCGAGCACGGTGGTCACCCCGTATTTTTTGACCAGATGCAAAAAACGCTCCCGCCCCAGTTGACAGGCGGCGATCATGGACTCGATGTCGCCGGTGTTCATCTCCGGCGTCCGGACGTTATCCAGAAAGAATTGCCACAGGTCGTCGTTGCGGACCCCCTTATTGTACAGCTTAATACCGTTAAACAGGCGGGACTCGGCCCAGACATCGACCACATCAACGTTCAGGCCCGGCGCGGCGCCGCCCATATCGAGCAGGTGGGCTGTGACCGCAGCAAAACCGATCAACTTACCCTGCCAGAAGACCGGAACAGCAATACCCAGGTCCGGGGTATGGCTGGCGCCTTGGAAGGGATGGTTATGCAGAATCACGTCCCCCTCGTGAATATTGCCCTGGAGTCGTTTCAGGAAACCCCGAATATAGGCCGGCAGGGAACCCACGTGCATCGGCGAGGTGTCGCTTTCGCAGATCTCGTTGCCCTGGGCGTCGTACAGGCCCGCACCCAGATCTTCAGACTCACGGATAATGCTGGAATAGGACATGCGGTAGAGGACGTGCGCCATTTCTTTAGCCGCCGCGGTAAACGCGCCGCCTAGAACGCGTAGGGTAATCGGATCGACCGAACGAGACGTACCGTTTGGGGTGCTGTGTCCATTTAGTGAGGTCATCAGTTTCCTCCTCTGCATGCCCTTAACACGCAATCATTAAAATGCCGTGCCGATCAACCTCCGCGGATAAGCCTGGGTTGACCACTACCGTGCTATCAAGTTGTTCAATAATGGCGGGACCGGTGATGATGTTCCCGGCTTGCAGGCGCTCTCGGTCGTAGAAGTCAGTCGCGAGTTTTTCCGGTGTTCCGTCCCGATTGAATATCACATCGAGCGTCGCTATTCGGGCCGCGTCCGGGGAGTTGTCTCCGGTCGGAACCTCTTTCAGCCGCAGTTCGGGGATCAGTCCCACTCCTTGCACCCGAATATTCACCAGCTGGATATCGCTGTCCGGAAAACGTCGGACATACTCGCGCTCGTGCGCCTGATGGAAGGCTTCAGTCGCCTGTTGCTGCCAGTCGGCCGTAATCTCTCCAACTGGTAACTCAACCCGTAGCTCATAGCCCTGGCCGATGTAGCGGCAGTCGGCAATGCGGCGGATCAACGACTGGTCGGCCCCGAGATTGTCTGCCCGGAGCCGTTCGCTAGCCTGGCGTTCGAGGGCGGCGAAATCCGCAGCCAGCTTGTCGCGATCAAGAGCCGAGAAAAGCTGCATCTCGGTCGTGACAAACTCGTACACAATATCCGTTGCCAGCAGCCCGAGCGCCGACGTAATACCGGGATAGCGGGGAACCAGAACGGTGGGAATGCGCAGCTCTTGGGCGATGTCACAGGCAAACACAGGTCCGGCTCCGCCGGCGGCAACCAGGGCAAAGTCGCGCGGGTCATAACCTTTCTGGACACTGCTGATCTCAATGCCTTCCACCATGCTCTGGGTGAGAATCCGAACCGCGCCCAGGGCGGCTTCCTCCACACCTAGGCCCAAGGGCTGGCACAGCTCTCGTTGGACGGCCTCTGCGGCGAGGGCGGGTTGGATCTGGACCTGCCCGCCGAGAACATTCTCGGCTCGCAGCCTGCCAAGCACCACCAGCGCATCGGTCGCCGTCGGAAGGCTCCCGCCCCTGCCGTAACACGCCGGACCAGGGTCTGCCCCCGCGCTCTTGGGACCAACCCGGAACATGCCGCCCGCGTCAAGATAGGCTAGACTCCCCCCGCCCGCGCCAATCGCGTCGATCTCGACCATGGGGATCATGGCGTGATAGCCGGCCACTTTGGTATCGAGGAGATGCTTCATGCGCATCTGCCCGTCCGGCGCAACGCCAATGTCCGCAGAGGTGCCGCCGACATCAAGGGTAATCACGCCGGGCGAGCCCGTACTCCTGCCGGTCCAAATCCCGCCGATCAGGCCCGCCACCGGTCCGGACATGAGCAGGTTGACCGGGCGTTGAGCCGCGCCTTCGGCGGTTGCGACCCCGCCGACCGAGGTCATCAGGTGGAGCCCGCCACGTATACCTTTATCCGTGATCGTCCGGTCGAGGCGGCGGACGTACTGACTGACCTGAGGGCCGACATAGGCATTCAGGCAGACCGTGCTGAAGCCCTCGTACTCGCGGTATTGGGGCAGGACCTCGTGCCGGACGGATAAATAACACTCCGGGTATTCTTCGAGAATGATCTCCTTGGCGCGTTGTTCGTGGGCCGGGTTGAGAAAGGAGAACAGAAAGCACACGGCAATGGCTTCCACGCCCTCTCGCTTCAGTCGCCGGACGGCCTCACGCACCTCGTCTTCGTCAAGCGGAGTTAACACCTCGCCCTGAGGGGCAATGATACGCTCGCTGATCGGGCGTCTATAGCGCCGGCGGACCAGGGGATGTTTTTGCCACGGCACATCCTGGTAGAGGCTGAACGACAAGGGTCGCTTGTGGCGGGCGATATGCAGAATGTCGCGATATCCCCTGGTCGTCAGCATCCCGACCTGCGCTCCGGCGTGCTCCAGCACGATATTGGTGGCAATAGTCGTCCCGTGAAAGAAATGGTCAATCTGGGCGGCCGGAATGCCGACCTGCGCGCACAGCGCCTCCACCCCATCGAGCGTGGCCTGAGAGGGGTCCGCCGGTGTACTGGGCAGCTTATAGACCACCACTTCACCCTTGTCCTCATCGACATAGATCAGATCGGTAAACGTTCCACCGACATCGACCCCAACACGTTTCATGGCTATGTTGTTTCCTCGAAGTATGGATTGCAGCCCTTGTACGGCATTCCGGCCTGACTGGTCAAATGCCTGAAAGAGTAAACGGATCCAGCCTTGTATGGCTGATGGAGGATACGTTTACTCTTTATCGCACTCGTAGGCACGGGGTTGTGGAAACGAGGCACTATGCTGAGCACCGTCGAACACCTCAACAATCTTGTCAACGCGGTAGTCTGGGGGCCGCCCCTGATGGTCCTCTTGATCGGAACGGGGGTATATCTCAGCTTTCGTCTGGGATGGATCCAACTGACGCACTTCCTCTTGATCTGGCGTTCAACTATAGGCCGCCTCTTCTCTGGTCGAACAGAAGCTGATGCAGGCGAGTTGAGTGCGTTTCAGGCCGTCAGTTCGGCCATGGCGGCGACGGTCGGGGTCGGGAATATCGTTGGGGTCAGCACGGCCATGTATTGGGGTGGGCCGGGGGCGCTGTTCTGGATGTGGATAACGGCTGGAGTGGGTATGGCGACCAAGTTCAGCGAGGTCGTGCTGGGCATGAAGTACCGCCAGGTCAAGGCGGACAGTGGCGAGGTTGTCGGTGGGCCGATGTATTATATTGCTGACGGCCTGGGCCGGAAGTGGCTGGCCGGCGCGTATGCCTTTCTGACCGGTGCGGCCGCGCTGGGGATTGGCAATATGGTCCAGGCGAATACGGTGGCAGCGAGTCTGTACGAAACCTTCAGCCTGCCTCGACCGATCGCCGGGGGATGCGTGGTCGCTCTGGTGGCGGTGGTTATCCTGGGCGGGGTGCGGCGCATTGGTCGGACCACCGCATATCTGGTGCCCTTTATGGCCGTGCTCTATCTGGCCGGTGGCGTATGGATTCTGCTGCGTTATGCCTCGGCCCTGCCGGACGCGTTCGCAACGATTATCACCTCCGCCTTCACGCCAGCCGCCCCGGTTGGAGCCTGGGGAGGGGCGACCGTCATGCTGGCCATGCGCTACGGGCTGGCGCGCGGTATCTTTTCCAATGAGGCCGGATTGGGTTCTGCCTCCATTGTGCACGCACAAGCCAAGAACACACCGGTTGGACAAGGCTTTTGGGGCATGTGGGAGGTGTGTGTAGATACCCTGATTGTCGCCAGCGTCACCGGACTGGTGATTATGGTGACGGGTGTTCTCGGTCAGCCGGACACCTCTCCGGGGCTCTTGGCCGCGGCGGCCTTTGCCCAGGGGTTGCCCGGTTTGGGAGACCATCTGGTCTTTATCTGCCTGATCCTGTTTGCCTATAGCACCATGCTGACGTGGAGTTTTTATGGTGGACAAGCCTGGGAATATCTGTTCGGCAAGGTCGCGGTGATTCCGTATCGGGTCCTGTTTCTGGCCTTTCTCTATATTGGCGCAACCGGTGGCTTACGGCTGGTCTGGGATGTTTCCGACACGCTAAACGGCATGATGGCTATCCCGAACCTGATTGCCCTCCTCGTCCTGGCGAAGGTGGTCGAGCGGGAGAAGCAGGCCACCCTCTCGTAGCAGTATCCTAAATCTCGAAGCGCGCTTGCATCCGTTCCCACCAGCGGGCCAGGGACGGCGCCTCGTCGAACAGCGGCTCATCGCTCACCCGCATCGCGAAGGTGAACGAGCCGAACAGGCACACGTCGGCGTAGGTCAACACCTCAAACAGATACTCATGGCCCAGGGCGACGGCCTCCAGGTCGGCCAGGACGGATTTGAGACGGGGGCGAAAATCGGCGCGTCTGGCGGCGATGTCTTCCAGTGTTGCGCCGAGCCGGGCTTCGCGGTTTTCCCGGAAGTAGGCGCGGTCTACTGGCTCGATCTTTTCAAAGATGTCACCCACCACAACCGGAAAGAGGGCCGGATGGAGGGTATTGTCGATATACAGATTAAAGAACCGACAGGCTTCTTTCATGCCCGGGCCGGGGAAGAGCTTGGCCTCCGGATAGTGGTCTTCCAAATACTCGGCAATCTTCCACGAATCCGAGACAACCGTGCTGTTATCCGTAATGACCGGCACCCGGTCCTGCTTGGAAAAAGCCAATTTGTCCTTATCGCAAAAGCGAATCGGGACTGTCGTATAGTCCAGGCCCTTATAGCGTAGAGCGGCCTTGGTCCGTGAACAGAACGGGCTAAAACGCAAACTGTTCGCTCCGGCCAGATCGTAGACTTCAATCATGGGATTCTCCTCTCTGAGCGCGTCTTTCGTCATTTCCAATAAAGCGGCCAGAAGTCAAGGCGCAGGCCCGGTTGGCGGAAGGGCCTACCTGGGATAGGCTGGCGCAAGACCAGGAACAAAGGAGGCCATATTCATGCGAGAAGCCGTTATTGTATCATCCGCCCGGACTGGAATTGGCAAAGCCTTTCGGGGCAGCCTGAATAAAACCAGCGGCGCGACCCTGGGCGCGCATGTCATTAAAA
>JAJDTY010000077.1 GCA_022826945.1 Candidatus Binatia bacterium | reverse complement strand
GCCACGTCCCGCATCTGCCTCCTTGAGAATCGAAACAATCTGTGTCTCCGTAAATCGCGATTTTTTCATCGGGAACTCCTGACTCCATTCTGCCAGAAAGCTCCACTTATCACATGTCTCTTAAACGGGGAAGCTTACGCCTCTGCTCCTTTTTCGGAACAATCTGGTTCTCAAATTATGGGTTCATTATCCAGCCAGGCACTTGCCTGCGGCAATGCGTTTGAGCAGGGCGTCTCCAGCGGGTACCGCTGTTTTATGGAGTCGTTGGTCAATGGCATCCTGATGGATTCGACCACTCAATACGCCAATACATACGGCAAAAGACTCTTCGGTTCACATTTCTCCCTCGTCAACCGATTCACCTATTCCCAGATGGGCGGCGGTTTCAGCGGGGAACTGGACACCGTGGTGCCCCTGGCGGCATTAGTCGGTTTTGCCGGCTTCCGCGGGATGGAACCCGATGCAGAGTCAGGTGCGTTCTTCTTCCAGCAGGGGGTGACCAGTTGGACCGATAGCCAGGGCCTGCGCCGTTACGATATGCGTTATGGCATGGTACGACGCTTCAACCTGTCCGAAGCCCCGGGCACCAACGTCGTCGGCCTGTCGAGTTTCTTCCAACAAAATCTGGAATACGGCCATAGCCGGGTCGTCACCGGCTTTGACTATGGCGGGGCGTGGGGACGCGGCAATTTCAATTACTTCATGCCCACTACGGGCTGGCGAAACTCGTTGAGCCGGGCCGGCTACGAAGAACGCGCCCTTGAAGGCATGGAATTCAGTGTTCGCTTTCAGCCCACGTCAACCCTGGGCCTTGAGACCGCGCTGACCCGCTGGGAAACGCGCGACGGCACCGGCCGTTGGGACAACGGTGGCCGCATGGGCCTGGCATGGCAACCGCATAGCTGGGTGACGGTTCGCACCGCGTGGGACGGCATCGGGACCAGGACCCCGAACACGTCGGCCTCTCTTTTGTTGTCTTTCCCTCTGGGCAGCCGGCAGCCCATCCCAAGTTGGCAGGGCTTGGGCTTAGCCGGCGGCCCGCCCCAAAACAGTGGTACGATGGACCCTTGGCGACCCATCGACGGCATCGGCCAAATCCGTGTGGCCGAGCGGGAGCAGGCCCTGGACGACGAGCGGGATATAGGTGGTCTGACAATACGCTTTCTCCAGGACAGTGCCGGTAGCGGCGACGACATCAGGGTGCAGGTCACGCTCGGCACGCCGGCGAAGGCAGATACCCGGCTGCTGGTACGCCTCGTGCCGGGAAGCGGGGAGCATCCCGCGGTCCCAGGCGAGGATTATGTGGACGAACCGGTCGAGGTCATGATTAGCCAAGGCACCAATAGCAGTGTGGCGACGCTCCAACTGCTGCGCAACGATGACCTGCAAGAGAACCGCAGCTTGGGTGTCATGGTCTCCCTGGCCACCTGATAATCCAAAGAAGGAAGCGGCCCCGCACCTGAACGGAAACAGCCATTGATGAGGTCATGATGAATCGAAAAGTTTGTACGGTATTCCTTGTTCTGCTGGCCAGTGTTGTCTCACTGTCGCTGGCCGCTTGCGGAGGCGGAGGCGGGACGCAGAAACCTGTTCCCACAAGCGGCGACGAAATGACGCTTACACCACCCATTGACGAAACCACGCCGGCCCCTGGGGATTCTGCCAACGCGCCGCAGAATGCAACCCCCATCACATCCGAGGTGACCGTCTGGGGCTATCTTTATTCACCGGACGACGTTGACTATTTCCGGGTGGAACTCACCCAGCCGGGCACAACCACCGTGACGCTTAACTCGGAGCTTTCTGGCGTCGAAGTTTCGGTATTGGATGCAGAAGGCAACGTCCTTGCTAGCGGGAAGACAGCAAGCCCTGTTCAGATCGCGGCAACGACGCTGGGCATTGTTGTTCTTACTGTCAAAGTGGCGTTTGCTGAGAGTGACAAAGAAGCGGTGAGGACATTGCTAGAAGAAGCAGTGGAAGCGCTAGGCAAATACGCGCTTGTGATAAGCAGAGCAATACACCATCCCTCTGCCGGACAGGAAGAAAAGGTAAGAATTAAACGAGACGCCCCATTCGTTGGGCTTTGCCGCTGCGTGGCAATAGTGGAGCCGGGTGGGCAGAGTAAGCAGTTTGATCTCACGGATTACATCGAGAGCCCGGTGGGATCGCCATTGCGTTTCTACCCACTCAGCCAAATCCCGAATGGTCTCACAGTGGACCTGGACCATTCCACTGGCCGCCTGACGGTCTCGGCCCCGAGAGGCGCGGCTTTAGGGATTCGCAAGTTTGAAGTGAAAGTGGATGACATTGAAACGTCCGATGTCTTCACCGTAAAGGTGAACGTGTCGGCAGTGCCCCGTTTAAAGCCGGGAGCAGAGAAGACGATCGAGGCGGTGCCGGGTAGAAGGACAGCGATAGACCTTGATGATGTCATCGGACCTCCGGAGAACATCGGCTCCCATCCACCGATTCGCTTTCTTCTTGACCAAGGCACAGCGGAAAGAGCGAAAAATGTACGTCGTCTCAGGGCTCGAATTGAATCTGGAAACTTCTTGGTATTTGAGCCGCCGACCGACCTGCAGGGAGAATTTTCCTTCAGGGTGTCGGCGTGGTTCCCCGGTGCTGAACACGCAAAAGATTTTTTATTTACCGTAACGATTGGAGGCCCTCCGCGGCAGATCGCGGGCACGGATTTGTCGGTGTCCGTGGAACAAGGCAATGCGGTCATGCTCCGGCTGACGGATTATATCGAAGATCCTGCGGGCGGCGCGCTCACTTTTGCCCACGGCTCGCTCCCGGCCGGCTTTGGCGTGACCACGGACGGGGCCGACTGGACGATTGCGACCCAATCGACAGTGACGCCGGACGATTACACCATCACCGTAACGGCAACCAACGCGGCCAATCAATCCGAAGATTTTTCATTGCAGGTGGCTGTCACGGGAGAAGAGGAAGGAGAAGACTTGGGGTCCGGATGGGTCCCGGCGGATAACGTGGATTGTTATATCCATGATTCGAATAAATTCCCCACAGCTTTCAGACCCATTTATTCTGGTGGATGCCATGAGCGCAAGGCCCACGGGCAGGTGGTGTTCTCCCCGGAAAGTGGGCCAGGTATACTGCGAAAAATCTCATGAAGCATAGCCCGCATGGGAGGAGGTTTTTCGATGAAAAAGTCGAAGTTTACCGAGGAGCAGATTGCAGTGGCCCTGCACCAACATGAAGC
>JAJDTY010000054.1 GCA_022826945.1 Candidatus Binatia bacterium | reverse complement strand
GCATACCACCGTCGGAGTGGCCACCCTTGACCTCAAACAGGCCAATCCGGAACTGCAGGTGGTGGAGCTTCAGCCCTATGAGGCCGAGTGGTGGACAGCCCACGGGGCGGTATCGGCCAAAACCCAGAAGGCCTATCTCGGCTGGGACAAGCTGTGGAAGATGGACATCCCGACACGTCAGATGGAAGAGGTCAGGCAGTTCGACACCAACAGCGTCTTCGGTTCTTTTCTCCATCCCGACGGGACCAAAGTCTACTGCGGCGGAAACTGGAGCGCGTTGTCCGTGTTTGACGCCGACACGCTCAGGCCTCTCAAGAAGATTGATCTAGGACACTCGCAAGCCGGTGCGGGGATCAGGTTCGTCAACCGCGAGAACGGGTTTTAGCGGAAGCGTGCCGAACCTGCCGGCCCCGGATAAAAGGTTGACGAGCGCGGTTTAACCCGACATCACGGGGCGGAGAGCGGGACTGCCGATGCAATACGATCTACTCATCAAAGGCGGCCAGATCATTGACCCCGGCTGGCCGCAGTACCACACACTCCAACCCGCGGACGTGGCGATTCGGAACGGCAAGATAGCGGCCGTCGCCGCCGACATCCCTACGACCCAAGCGGCCCGTGTGCGCGAGGTGTCTGGTCATATTGTCTGTCCTGGGTTGATCGACATTCACGCCCATACCTTTGTGAACGCCCACGATATGGGTGCCGAAACCGACCGGCGCTGTGCCGCGAGTGGGGTGACCACGCTGATTGACGCCGGCAGCGCCGGTTCAGCCACCTTCCCCGGACTGCGGCAGTATGTGGCAAATGCGAGTGAAGTCAGGCTGCGCTGTTTCGTCCATCTGTCCGCCCTGGGCCTGATTCACCTGCGGGTCGGAGAGCTGATGAATATGGGTTATGCCGACCCTGAGGGCTGCGCACGTACGATTGCGGACAACCGTGACCTTGCCATCGGCGTCAAGCTGCGCTTCAGCAACAACGTTGTGCCGGACGCTGCCGGGACCGAACCGCTGCGTCTCGCCCGCCAGGCGGCCGATATGGCGAGCGTGCCCTTGATGGTGCATATTACCGACGCGTTGCTGCCGGTCCCGCAGATTTTAGAATTCCTCAAGCCGGGCGATGTGGTGACCCACTGCTTCCACGGGTTTGCATACGGCATCATGGGACCGGAAAAGAAAGCTATTCTCAAAGAAGTCTGGGCGGCACAAAAAGAGGGGATTATTTTTGACTGCGCGCACGGGCGCATGCACTTCCCGTTTCCGTTTGTCCGGCAGGCCCTGGACGCCGGATTTTTGCCCGACACGATCGCGACCGACCTGACGCTCCCCAGCGCGACCAGGGGACCGGTCTTTGATTTGCCAACGACCATGTCCAAGCTCCTCAACTTGGGCATGGGCCTGGAAGACGTAATCCGCTGCGTCACCACCAATCCCGCCCGGGTGATCGGGGAGGCTGAGCAAATCGGAACGCTCAGACCCGGTGCCACTGCCGATGTCGCCGTGCTCAGCCTTGAACAGGGAGAATTCGACTTTGTCGATACCGACCGGAACCACATGATCGGCGAAAAAAAACTTATTGCCCAACTCACGGTCAAAGACGGGCGGGTGTGGTATCAGGCCGACCGAGCTGGATAAGGAGCCCCGCCCAAGTCGGGTGTCATTCGTAGACCGGACGAAGAAAGCTCCACCCCAACGAAGTCCACTGACGGCCCTTAGCATCTTCCTTTCGCTGGCACGACCTCGGCGGACATGGTAAGCAGACAGCCACGCCTGCCCGTGTCTGAGAGGGCTGGACTGTAAGGAGGATTGCATGGCCGGAAAACATTTTGAAGAACTGAACGTTGGGGACGTCTTTCAGCATCAACCCGGACGAACGATTACCGAGACCGATAACCTGCTGTTCTCGACGATGACCCACAACCCTCAGCCGCTCCATCTGGATGAAGAGTTCTCCAAGAAAGCCGAGTTTGGCCAACGCTTGGTGAATAGTATCTACACCTTGGGACTTGCCGTCGGCCTGTCTGTCGGTGATACCACCCTGGGGACGACGGTCGGTAATCTCGGCTTTGAAAAAGTGGTCTTTCCCAAGCCGGTTTTCATTGGGGATACCTTGTACGCCGAGTCCGAGGTCGTCGAAAAGCGCGAATCGCGTTCCCGCCCGCAGTGGGGGATCGTGACCTTCGAGCACCGGGCCAAGAACCAGCGGGGCGAAATCGTGATGAGCTGCCGCCGGGGTGCCATGATGCGCAAGAAAGAAGCCCAGATTTCATAGCGAGAGGGGAAAGTATGACCCGCTTACGCCGTGCTGTCCATTTCGTTCCTGGGGCCAATGAAAAAATGCTGAACAAGTCGCGAGCCCTGGAAGCGGACACGCTCGTGCTGGACCTCGAAGACGCGGTCACGCCGGACAATAAGGACGCCGCTCGGGAGACGGTGACAGACTGGCTCAGACAGGTAGACTTTGGTCGTCAGGAACGCATGGTTCGTATGAATCCGCTGGATACACCCTGGGGGGTGGCTGATCTGGAAGTAACGATGCAGGGACGACCCGACTCCTATCTCGTTCCCAAGGTGAGGACCCGGGATGATGTGCTCAAAATCCATACGATTATCAGCCGTATGGAAAAGGAGTGCGGCTATCCGCCGGGCGAGGTCAAGCTGGTGGTGTTGGCGACAGAGACGCCCGAGGGCTTGCTGAACATCAAGGATTTTGGCTCCTGCCTGCGGGTCGATGCGCTATCGTGGGGCGCCGAGGATTTGTCTGCCGCGATTGGCGCCCGGCGGAACCGGGCTGAAGACGGCAGCTTTCTCGAAGTGTTCCGTTATGCCCGGATTATGACCCTGCTGGCGGCAACGGCCGCGGGTGTCCAACCGCTGGATACGGTCTTCGTCGATATCCGAGACAGCGCCGGGCTCCGCCAGGAATGTATTGAAGGGGCGTGGATGGGCTTTACCGGAAAAATCACCATTCATCCCAACCAGGTGGACATCGTCAACGAGGTGTTCACGCCCTCGGCGGAAGAGGTCGCGGAAAGCCAGGAACTGTTGGCGGCTTTTGAAGAAAACCAAAAGGCTGGAAAAATGGCCTTCAGCTTCAAGGGCCAGATGGTCGATGTGCCGCATCTCACGCGGGCGCGGACCATTCTTGAACGGGCCAAGCAGGCCGGGCTGGCAGAGGCCGGACAATGATCGGCATTACCGGCTGCGGCTATCATGTGCCCTTCTGTCGCCTGGAGCGTACGCACTTCGGTCAGGCCTGGAACCGCCGGGTCGGGAAGGGAGAGCGGGCCGCAATCTATTTTGATGAAGACACCCTGACCCTCGGATTTGAGGCGGCCCAGCGCTGTTTGGAATACACCGGCAATAAAAAAATCGATGCCCTTTTCTTTGCCTCAACCTCCGCCCCGTTTTGGCAGCGTTCGACCGCGAGCTTTCTGGCTGCGGCCTGCGACTTGTCGGCAGCATGCGAAACCTCGGACTTTGGGGGCAGCTTGCGCTCCGCCACCGCGGCTCTGCGCGCGGGCGTGGACGCGCTCAACAGCCGCCGTCTGTCCACGCTCTTGATCGCCACCGGCGAGGTGCGTGACGGCCAGCCGGGAGAAACCGAAGAAGAGTGGTTCGGCGACGCTGGCAGCGCGGTCACCCTCGGGCGGGAGAACGTGCTGGCCGAAATCATGGGTTTGGCAACTCACTCCAGCGACTTTTGGGATGAGTGGCGACGCGACGGCGATGACTTTATCCGGACCCAGGCGTCCCGCTTTTCAACCGAGCGGGGCTACCAGAAAAACCTCGTCGCGGTCGGTAAAGCGCTGCTTGAAAAGCATGGCGTACAAGCCCCGCAGGTGGCGAAGGTGCTCCTCCCCTCTCCGGACGGTCGAGCCCATAGCGCGACCGCTAAGAAACTCGGTTTTCAGGAAGCGCAGCTTCTCGATCCGCGCTTTGGGGAGATTGGTGCCCCCGGCAGCGCCGCTCCTTTCCTCTTGCTGGCCGCCGCCCTGGAAGGGGCAAATCCGGGGGACCTGCTGCTGCTGCTCAACTATGGCGACGGTGCGGACGGCGTCCTGTTGCGCGTGACCGAGGAGATTCAGAAACGCCCGCTTCCGTCCTCGCTCTCGGATCATCTGAGTGAGAAACGGCTGTACTCCTCCTACCAGATTTTTCAGAAAATGCGCTCCTACTATAAGCATCATCAGGAGGCGGCCGAGCTGTCCAACGTCCTCCTGGAAAAAGAAGAGAGCCAGAATATCCGTCTGCACGGCACGCTGTGTATTCGTTGTGGGACGCGCCAATACCCCATCACCCAGGTTTGCGGGGCCTGTCAGAACCGCGACTCCCTCCACGAAGTGCCGCTCGAACACACGGGCCAGATTTTTACCTTTACCCGTGACCACCTGTATGTAGCTCCGGATTCTCCGACCATTATGAGTGTGGTCGATGTCGATCAGGGGGGTCGTCTCTATCTCCAGATGACCGATGTGGACCCGGAGGACGTGCGGGTAGAGGATCCGGTTGTCTTGACCCTCAGGCGCAGGAAAGAGGGACCCACGATGCATAACTACTACTGGAAATGTCGGCCGGTGCGCTAATCCCGGTCTGGCGAAAGGTGACGTGCTCGGTTAGCATGGGACGACAAAGAGCAAACGTGTCCAGCTTCGTCTGCTCGTCTGGGGGACACGTTTACTCTTCCCGGAAGGGAGGACACGCAGATGGGGGCATCACTGAAAGACCAAGTCGCAGTGATTGGTGTTGGCTGTATCAAGTTTGGCGATAATTTTGATCAGGGCTATGAAGACATGGCGGCCGAGGCGGCGTACGCGGCCTTTCATGACGCCCGCATTGCCCCGGAAGAGATCGATGCCGCCTGGCTCGGCACCTACTCGCCGGCCCAGGGCCACGGCAAGGCCGCGGTTTCCCTGGGCGATGCGTTGCGCTTATACAACAAGCCGATTTCGCGGGTAGAGAATTTTTGCGCGACCGGGACCGATGCGTTTCGGCACGCCGTCCTCGCAGTCGCCTCCGGCATGTATGATACGGCCCTCGTCCTGGGAGTTGAAAAATATAAGGACCGTCCTGGTCGTGGCCTCGCCCGGGAGGGGGTGCATCCATATTATCACGACGGCTCAACCGCCCCCGGCCTGTTTGCCCTGGCCGCCACCCGCTATATGCACGAGTTTGGCCTGACCCGTGAGACCCTGGCCAAGGTGGCCGTCAAGAACCACCGCAACGGCGCGCTTAACGCCAAAGCCCACCTGCAGAAGGAAGTCACCCCGGAAGCCGTCCTCACGGCGCCGATTGTGGCCTATCCGTTTGGGCTGTACGACTGCTGCCCGACGACTGATGGCGCGGCCGCAGCCGTGGTGTGCCGGGCCGATCTGGCGAAAAAATATCGCGCCGATCATATTCTGGTCAAAGGCGTGGGTCTGTCCGTGACGAGCGGGCGGCCGTTCATGGACCCGAACTTTGACTATCTCGGTTTTCGGGCCACCCAGAACGCCTCGGCGCAGGCCTATGCCATGGCCGGCATTACCGACCCGTTGAAGGAGATCGATGTTGCCGAGGTGCACGACTGTTTTACCTGGACGGAAATTTCCAACTATGAAGACCTGGGTTTTATCCAAAAGGGGGAAGGCGCCAAGCTGATCGAAGAAGGCCGCACCGCCCTGGACGGCGATATCCCGGTCAACCCCAGCGGCGGACTCAAGTCGTTTGGTCACCCGATAGGCGCGAGTGGGGTCCGCATGGTGTATGAGATCGTGACCCAACTCAGAGGGGAAGCCGGTCCGCGTCAGGTCACCGATCCAAAGCTGGGTCTCGTGCATAATGTGGGTGGTCCCGGAGCCGTGTCGTGCGTGGCCGTGCTTGGCCAGCCCTGAAGCCACGACGAAAAACCAGATGAGGAGAAAACATGTCACAGCCTTCCATTGTTGATGTCATTTGTGAGCGCGCCCTGGAGATTGCCCCCGAGGTGCCCTGGCTGGTTGAGCCGCTGACTCCGGGGCGGGGTCAGGCCTTCATCCTGCAGCACATTTTGCGCAACCGGCTGTTCAGCGCGGTCATCCGACCGGCCTGGATAAGCCGGTGTCCCGACCTGGCCATTGTCCGTAAGACCATCGGGCAGATGCGGGAGGAGTTGGTGTTTGATGACGAAATCGCGCAGCCCCATACCACCCTGTTGTGGGAGATGGGTCGCAACGTCGGCTTGACCAACAAGGAAATGGATAATACCCGGGCCGTGCCGCTGGTCGATGTGGCGCTGAACGTGTGGGAAAATATTGCCCGCTCAAAACACTGGGTGGCGGGCTGGCTGGCGACCTCGGTGGATGAGTTTATGCTGACGGCCATGTCGGGCGAGCATAATTATCGGCCCGAAGCCTGGCAGGCCACCTATCATCTCAGTGACGAGCAGGTCTTCTTTTTCTCCTACCACACCAAGGCCGACGACGATCATGCCGGCCGCAAGGTCTGGGAGCCCATCGCCCGGCATGTGACGACCGAGGCCGAGCGTCGGGAAGTTCTGGATGGCATGGAACTGGCGCTGACGGCCGATAAGCTGTTCTATCAGGGTATTTGCGAGCTGGGCGATCATATTGACGCCGATAAAAACGCCGCTTAGCTGGGCAGGACATGTGCTGAGACTGGGTTCGTATGCCGATACACGACAATCTCAGGCGGCTGGTTGATCTCGCCGCTCCCCTCTGGGCTGGCGAGGAGGAAATCGTCTGGACCTATTTTCAGAGCTCGCAGCGCACGAACGAGACCGATCTGCTGTGGCTCAAACGGCAATGTTTCAAGGAGATATGGGGTTCGGGTATCGGCGATAAGAAGAAGGGGCTCTTTCAGGGACCGGTCGCCTACCTGGACGATGTCTTTCCCAAGATCGATCGTGGGGTTGATCGCCACACGGTCCTGGATGTGATCGACGACCTGCGTTCCGAATTCTATCACTACTGCCTGTTTGCCGACATCTACGACTATATCAGCGGTGCCAGGCTGGACCCGCAGCAACTCACCGGCTGGCAGGCGGACGACACGCTCGCCCGGCTGCGCTACGACTGCAAGGAACAGCGAGGGCAACTGGGTCACTTCGCCTCGCGTTTTACCGAGGGCGGGTATTGCAGCATGTTTGTGGCGGGTATGCGGCTGGCGGGTACGGGCGAGCTTAACGACCGCATCGCCAAAGCGTGTGAGCAGGTCTATAACGACGAAATCGGGCATATGCGTTTGGGTTTTGTCGGGCTGACGCAGCAAACTCTGTCTGACGAGGAGTGGGACGAGGTCGCTGATATGGTCCGTACGATTCTGATCCAGCGGCTCCATATGCGTAACGAACAATTCGGCTATCCGCTCCCAGACGCTCGCCTGAATGCCATCCAGGCGGGTGATATCGAACCCAGGCCCTTCGACTACGCCGGTCTTGAGTAGGAGCCCGGTCTGCGCCGGCTTGCACTGCGGATCCAAGAGCCATGCAGAAACCTCCACAAGCGTCCCTCAGAGAACCGGCCCGTGCCTGGATATGGGCCACCTTTGCTGTCCTGCTGTTCATGTGTGTGCCGTATGGGTTTGTCGGCACCTATCAGCCGCTCGTTTTTGGTCTGCCGTTGTGGTTCCTGCTGACGCTGTTGGGCTCCTTCCTCCTGGGGGGATTCACCATGTATGTGGCGTTCCGGCACTGGCGTCTGGCCGCTTTCATCCTTGATGAGGAAACGGACTAAAGAGTAAACGTGTCCTCCCATATATATGACAATGCGGGCCGCGTTGACTCTTTTGAGGCAGCATGAGCGGTCCGGCTGAGACGGTCGGCCTGGGCTTTGGCGCCCTGGTTCTCCTGTCCGTATATCTGCTGAGCAATCTGTTGATCGGGTTTTTTGCCTACCGGTCGGGCGGGACCTGGACGGCCCGCGACTATTTTCTGGGCGGAAAAACAACTGGCGCACTCGTGCTGTTTTTCGCCATGCTGGCGACCAAATTCAGCGGCAACACGTTTTTTGGTCTGCCTGGGCAAGCCTACCGGATCGGCTTGATGTCGGTCCTGCTGGTGCCGTTTCTGGTGGCAATTGCGGTGGGCTTTCTCTCCTACGCGCCACGGCTCTACGTCCTGTCAAAGAAGTATGACTATCTGACACCGGCCGATTTCTATGCCGACCGCTTTCAGAGCCGGCCTTTGCGACTCATCGTCGCCTGTTTCCTGATCCTGTCAGTGATTCCCTATCTGATGATCCAGGCCACGGGCATGGGCCATGCCTTTGTCGGATTCACCAACGGCCAGTATTCATTCACCAGCGGGGTCGTCTATATCTCCGCCGTCATGCTGGCCTATGTGCTATTGAGTGGCTGGCGCGGCGTTGTCTGGGCCGAGGTGTTGCAGGGCAGTCTGCTCTTGGGTTCAATCGTGATTGCCGCGGTGGTGCTGGTCGCGTCCGAAGGCGGGCTGGCCCACGTCATTCAGCAGGCGGTTCGGGTCGCGCCTGAAAAAGTGGCGGTCGTGGACTCGTATGGCACGCTGACACGTTCGTTCTTCTTGTACGCGCTGGTTTTTGCGTTGGGGGGCTCTATGTATCCCCAGATCATCCAGAGCGTATATGCCGCCAAGACCGAGGCTGATTTACGGCGCAGTGTCGTCATGATGATCCCCAACTACATCCTCATCATGCTCTGCGTCGTGTTGATCGGTCTGGTCGGGGTGGTGCGCTTCCACGGGCTGGGAACCATACAGGCCGACCAGATTCTCGGTCTGCTGCTCGGCCAGCAGGCCGAGAGTCTGTACTGGGTCGTCGTCCTGGTCTTTATCGGTGCCGCCGCGGCTATCATGTCGACCGCGGCGGGCGTTTTGCTCACCCTCTCGTCTATGGTGACCCACGATCTCTACCGGCACTGCTTTCGTCTCAACGCGAGTGAGGATGAAATTGCCCGAGCAGGGCGGATTTTCACCGTGCTGCTCCTCGTGCTTGTCATGGGGCTCTCGCTCCAGCCCATGACCACCTTGTGGCAGCTCACGATTATCAAGTTCGAATTTCTGATGCAGCTCTATCTGCCTCTGATCATGGGTTTGTACTGGCCGCGGTTTACGCGCCGGGCGGCCTTTGCCGGGATTGGCGTTGGGACCCTGAGCGTGACCGCTATGCTGCTGGCCGGCTGGAAGCAGGTCTTGATCTTTGACGCCGGTCTGGTCGGTTTTCTGCTTAACGCGGTGGCGTGCGTCGGTGTTGCCCTGCTGACGCCGACCAATGCGGCCGAACAACGCCGGGTACGGGAACGCTTCTTTTCCCTTTTTGACAGGGCACACGTGATCCAAGAAAAATCAACAAAGCGTCCATGTCTCTCCATACACCTCAGCCAATGACACCGGACGGATAAAACGAACACACTGCGAACCATGGAATTCGGCCTGCAATTTTTTCCTGACGTCAGTCCGGCCCAGCGCTCTGGAGAGGATTATTGGGCCGATGCGCTCTACCTCAGCCAATTAGGTGAGGAACTAGGGTTCACGTCTATTCGGACAGTCGAACATTATTTCCACCCGTATGGAGGGTACAGTCCCAACCCCCTGTTGTTCCTGGCCGCGGCGGCCACGATGACCGCTAAAGCCCGGCTGATTACTGGCGCGGTCTTACCGGCGTTTAATCATCCGCTCAAACTGGCCGGTGAAATCGGCATGCTGGATGCGATCTCACATGGCCGCTTAGAAGTCGGCTTTGCCCGGGCGTTTCTCCCGCATGAATTTGAGCGTTTTGGGGTCACGCCGGACGAAAGCATTGCGCGGTTTGAAGAAGGGATTGAACTTGTTCGGCGTCTGCTTGAGGAAGAACATGTGTCTGCTGAGGGACGATTCCACCAATTCAGCGATGTGATCTCTTTACCCCGTCCGACCCAAACTCCCCGTCCTCCGTTTTGGCTTGCTGCATTGGCGACACCTTCGAGCTTTGAGCGTGCCGGACGGCTGGGCTACGATGTGATGGCTATCCCCCTAGCCGGTGGTCAAATGGCCGACCTGATCGGCTGTTATCGTGAAGCACGCCGCCAGGCCGGCCATACCGGGCCAGGCCGTGTCATGCTCGCCTTTCATATGTTGTGTACGGCCAGTGAGGAGCAAGCGATCAGCATAGCCCGCGGCCCTTTGAATGCGTATCTCAAATCTCTGGTGGACGGTGCAGCGGGCTGGTCGGCAGGTCAATCATCTGCGGACTATCCTAACTATGACAAGATTGTTGCCGCACTGTCCAAGGAAACCTTTGAAACGCAATGTGAGAAGGGCGCCGCCTGGATAGGCACGCCTGACGCTATCAGCCAGCAGATCAAAGACTATTACTCCAGTGTGGGTGGTTTTGATATTGCCTCGATGCAGGTGAATTTCAATGTATTGGAGCGGGGAGAGGCCGAAGCGTCCATGCGTTTATTTGCCGCAGAGGTCTTGCCGCAATTCACGCACCAGTAACGGGCCGAAAGCAAGGCAGGAGCACCCCGACTTGCGCTCATGCGGCAAATCCCACATGGTGATGGCAACTACCCTCGTTCAATTGCTATGACACACAGGAGAAAAAAGAGTCCATGTCAGCCCAAGAACCCCGTTTCGCCATTATCACCGATGAAGCCCTGGATTCCCTGCGCAAGCTTATTCGCGTCCCTATCGAGGATACCCTGGAGCCATGGTGCTATGAGGCCACGCGCGACAACATCCGCCATTATGCGCACGGCATAGGGGACGATAATCCTCTGTGGTGCGACCCGGAATATGCTGCCACAACCCACCACGGCACGATTACCGCCCCGCCGTCGTTTGTCTTTCCGCTCAATCGGGTCTTGAGCGGCTATGTCGGCGGCCTGCCGGGGATTCACGCCATGTGGGCCGGCGCGGATTTGACCTGGCATAAGCCCATATTCCGCAACGACGCTTTTACGACCAGAGCCTACTTGAAAGACCTGGTCGAGCATGAGACGCGCTTTGCCGGCCGGGCGATTCAACAGATCTATCACGTTGATTATTACAACCAGGACAACGAACTGGTGATCGAGGGCGACAGCTGGTGTTTTCGGACCGAGCGCGATACCGCCCGGGAGCGCGGCACAAAATACACCGAGGTCAAGCAGCAGGCGCCGGTCAGCTATAGCCGCGAGCAAATCGCCGAGATCTTCGCCCAGTACGCGCAGGAAGAATTGCGCGGGGCAACACCGCGCTATATCGAGGATGTCAGCGTTGGCGACAGCCTGCCGACCATGGTCAAAGGACCGATGACGGTCACTGGCTTTATCGCCTATGCCCAGGGCTGGGGCGGGCTGTATATTCGAGCCAACCGCCTGGCCTGGAAGCAGCTTCAAAAACATCCTGGGCTGGGCATTCCCGACCGCTTTGGTATTCCTGACGTACCCGAGCGCGTTCACTGGGATACCGATCTGGCCCAACGGGTCGGCACGCCCGAAGCCTACGACTATGGCCCGGAGCGCACCTCATGGATGACTCACCATCTGACCGACTGGATGGGCGACCGGGGCTTTCTGCGACAGATTTCCGTAAAGATACGGCGTCACAATCCGGTCGGCGATACGCTCTTCATCAACGGCGAGGTGGCTCGGATTTTCGAGAAGGACGGCCATCACTGTGTCGAGGTGCAGCAAAACGCCAAAAACCAGGACGGTGAACTGTCCGTGCTCAGCACCGGTGTGGTGCGCTTGCCGTCCCGGACCTGAACCGGCAGGCGTCGAGGCTGCGCCGCAGCGCGGAGCGACGCTACACAATCCGGTGCTCTTCGGTAATCAGGGTGAGCGCTGAGGCCGGATCAACGAACTTCGCCCCATCCGGCTGGGCGTGCTCCTTGTATTCCGCCGACGCCAGGGCAAAATTCAGATCGCCCAGGGTCTCAAACCACAGCTCGGCCACCCCATCGTACCGCGGTTCGCCCCGCTCATACGCCGAAGGCAGGGCGTGGCACTGGACATAGCGCTGCACACCAGGCATGGCGAGTGCCAGTGGGCCGTGCACGTCTTTCCAGTAGCGAAAGAACTCGTCCCGGTCCCAGCCGGACTTGCGTTTGATAAAAGACAGCCGTTTGACCCGCGGCTCGGGACCGTTGTGTGCCTCTCCTGCGCGCAGCACATGGTCTGTAGTGACGAGCCGCACTACGTCTTTGACATCCGCAAAATTCGGTTCATCCGCGTACGCGCCTTCGCGA
The DNA here is from genome assembly GCA_022826945.1 of Candidatus Binatia bacterium. Classification (GTDB taxonomy): domain Bacteria; phylum Desulfobacterota; class Binatia; order Bin18; family Bin18; genus Bin18. The sequence continues at coordinate 42,673 of JAJDTY010000054.1, read as the reverse complement.
TATTCCTTGCTCTGAAAGGCGGCTGTGATGGCTGCTTCGCTGTCCATCCAGATTTCCACCACACCGTCATAGGCCTGGCTCCGGCTCACCACGGTCGAGCTGTGGTTTTGCACATAGCCGCGCAGGTCGGGCATCCGCCTGGCGAGTGGGGCGTGCACTTCGCGCCAGTGGCGCGAGAAGTCCGTCAGACTGAGACCATCTTTCCGCTTAAAGGCAATGAGTAAGTGGGCCATTGTGTCCATCCTCCTCGCGGTAGGGAGGGTATGATTTTTTCCTAGCCTGGGCAAGCGCGAATCGGCCGCATCGAGGTGCCTGCGGAGGAGCGGTGGGCTATGAACGAGCGTCAGAACGACCCGGCCTCGATGTCCTGAATGAATTGCACCACGTCCCGAAAATATGCCTCCTGATCGTCATACATGGCGCAATGGCTGCCGTTTTCGCACACGGCCACACGCGAGTTGGGGATCAACTCACCCATGCGTTCAATCTCGGACACGCGCATAGTGTCGAAGTGTGCACCGGAAACCAAGGTCGGACACTGAATCTGGTGTAGGTCCGCCCAGCGGTCCCAGTCCTTGAAGGTGCCGGTCACCACAAACTCGTTCGGGCCCTGCATGGTGTTATAGACCGGCTTGGCCAGGTTGCGGAACATGCGTACCAGCGGTTCCGGCCAGGGGTCGAGCCGGCACAAATGCTGCCGGTACACATGGGTGAACAGGGTCTCCTCGTATTCCGGGGCGTCATAGTCTTCGGTCGCCTCATATTTTTCAAGAATGCGCAGGACCTCGGGTGGCTGCTGGGCGCGCAACTCGTTGATATACGCGACATAGGCCGGAATGCTGGCGGTCATATTGGAGAGAATGAGTCCCTTGAGGTGCTGCTGATAGGCTAGGGCGTACTCCATGCCGAGCAGTCCACCCCAGGAATGGCCGAGCAGATAGAAGTGTTCAAGCCCAAGCGCGCGCCGGACCTGTTCGACTTCTTCCCGAAAACGCTCCACCGTCCACAGGCCGGTATCGTCCGGCTGATCGGAATAGGCCGAGCCGAGCTGGTCGTAGTAAATAATCTGAATGTCATGCTGCGGCAGGAAGTCTTCAAAACACTCAAAATACTCATGCGTGCAGCCGGGTCCGCCGTGCAGGGTGAGGAGAGGAATCGACCCGGAGCCAAAGCGCTTGGTCCAGACGGTGTAATTGCCATCAATCGGGATCATCTCAACCCCGCCGGTTTTGACATTTTGCATAGTCTTCTTCCCCTTGGTTGCGTGGTGTGCCTACCTAGTCTCCCGTATAACACCGCTCCGCGTAGCCTGACCAGAGCGGCCTTTCCCCGAAAATGAGAAATCTCTAATCTTGGTCTCATCTTTCTCTCATATGCAGTTGCCATACTGAACGTCAAAGAACACGGTAATATTCATGAGAGGAGGAGTGTGATGCAGATGAAGAAAAAAGTGGTGATCGGAACACTGGCGGTTTCCCTGGCCTTCGGGGGCTTTACCCTGGGTCGGATGACCCAAATGGATGTGGTCCAGGCGGCACCGGAAACGGCCGCTCCCCGGCTCAGCGCAACGCCGTCCGGATTACCCTCCTTTGCCGACCTGGCCGATCATGTCTCGTCGGCTGTGGTCCATGTTCGCGTTGTTGGCGTAGAAAGGATGGCTGAGCGTAGCCCTCGTTTCGGTGGCCCACGCAATCCGTTCGGTCCCCAATTCCCGTTCCCGCCCGGATTTGGCGGCCCGCGTCCTCACCAGGGTATCCCGCGTCGTAGTTCCGGTTCCGGGTTTATTATCCGCAAAGACGGGTTGATCATCACCAATAATCATGTGGTCGAGGGCGCAAGCGAGATTATGGTCAATCTCCCGGACGAGCGTGAATATCAGGCGACGGTCCTCGGCCGCGATCCCAAAACCGACCTGGCCGTGCTCAAGGTTGAATCCGAGCAGGATTTGCCGGTCGCCACTCTGGGCGATTCCGAAGACGTGCGCGTCGGTGACTGGGTCATGGCCATTGGCAACCCGTTTGGGCTGAGTAATACCGTCACCGCCGGCATCGTCAGCGCCAAAAGTCGAACCATCGGGGCCGGTCCGTACGATGATTTCATTCAGACCGACGCCTCCATCAACCCCGGCAACTCGGGGGGGCCGCTGTTTAACGAAAAGGGCGAAGTCGTTGGCATCAACACCGCGATCTTCGGCAATGGCGGTGGGAATATCGGAATTGGTTTTGCCATCCCGATCAACCTAGCCAAGCAACTCGTACCCGACCTGGAGACCAAAGGCCACGTGACGCGTGGCTGGCTGGGAGTCACCATCCAGAAGATGACCACAGAGTTGGCGGAATCACTCGGTCTTGACGAGCCAAGTGGAGCCCTGGTGGCCGATGTCACCACCGACAGCCCGGCCGATAAAGGCGGCCTGGAACGTGGCGATGTTATTGTCGGCTACGACGGCCACACGGTGAAAGAGAATGCCGACCTGCCCCTGCTGGTCGCCAACACGAAAGCCGGAACGAAAGTTCCTATTGACGTGGTGCGTGATGGAAAGACCAGGACGCTGACGGTCGAAATCGCCAAACTTGACGAACCCGAAGTCGCCAGCGGACCCGCGGCCGCCAAAAGAGGCAAGTGGGGGATGGCGCTGCGTGATCTCACGCCGGAAGAGCGAGACCGAATGCGTCTCAAAACGGGTGAGGGGGTCATCGTGGCTGGCGTGCGGCCCGACAGCCCGGCCGCTGACGCCGGAGTCCGTGAGGGAGACGTGATCCTTGAGGTCAACCGGACACCGGTCAAAACGGTGGACGAACTCAAAAAGGCAATCGCTACAGTGGCGGACGACAAGCCGCTGCTGCTCCTGCTCCGGCGGAACAACGGCGTGAACCACTACGCCTCTCTGGCGGCAAAATAGTCCATCAGTCTCATGTGATGCACCCGCCCAGGAACCGGTGCTCGCCAGACATGGGGAGCGCCGGACCGGGGTGGGTTCCTTTTCGCATACCACGTCCTGGGAGTAGAGGTTTTCCGCATCTTCGTGGATTACCCTTACCTGGGGGATTGCAGAAATATCTGGAACAGGTAAGGCTTGCAGGCGGACGAAGAATTCACGACGGAAGAAGGAGAAGGATTCATGCACAAAATATTCACGTCTCGGTTTTTCCACTACTGCCTCGCTCTGGGTATTGGCCTGCTCTTCACCGGCCCGGTACGGGCCGATCATCACGCTGCGGCAGAAGGCGTCGATCCTGCCCTCCAAGCCGCCATTGACGGGGACCATCGCTCGGCCGAGCATAAGGCGCGCGACCAATACCGCCGTCCCGCACAAACCCTGACCTGGATGGGCCTCAAGCCGGATATGACGGTGGTTGAAATCTCACCGTCAAGAGGCTGGTACACCGAAATCCTGGCTCCCTATCTGAAAGACCAGGGAAGCTTATACCTGGCCGGGTTCGATAGGGAATCCGAGGTTGCGTACATGAAGCGGCTGAACGCCCTCCTGGACGAAAAGCTGGCCGCCAAGCCCGAGGTGTATGGCACGCCAACGGTGACCGAACTCGCCCCGCCCAACAAGGTCGATATCGCGCCCGCAGGCTCGGCGGATATGGTGCTGACCTTTCGCAACGTCCACAACTGGATGAGCGCCGGGACGGCTGACGGGGTTTTTGCCGCCATGTATGCGGCGCTCAAGCCGGGCGGGATTCTCGGTCTGGTGGAGCACCGGGCCGATCCCAACACGGAACAGGATCCCAAGGCGTCTTCGGGTTATGTCACCGAGGCGGCGACCGTTCGAATGGCAGAAAAGGCGGGCTTCAAGCTCGTGGACCAGACTGAGATAAACGCCAATCCGAAAGACACACGCGATCATCCTAAAGGCGTGTGGACCCTGCCGCCTGCTCTCAGTCTCGGAGACGAGGACAGAGAAAAGTATCTGGCGATTGGAGAGAGCGACCGCATGACGCTCAAGTTCAAGAAGCCGGCGGAGTGAAGAACAATCACACTGGCGCTACTCGCTGCTCATGCGCGCGATTTCCTGAACCGCCTTGACAATGCTGGCATAGCCGGTGCAGCGGCATAGATTGCCGGCTATGCCGTGCCGAATCTCCGCCTCGGTCGGGTTCGGCTTTTCTTTCAGCAGTTGCTGAACCGACAACACCATGCCGGGGGTGCAAAAGCCGCACTGTAAAGCGTGGTGTTTGACAAAGGCGTCCTGGATCGGATGCAGGTCGCTCGATTGCTGGGCATCTTGTGTCCAGCCCTCAATGGTGGTGACTGCGGAGCCTGCGACATCGGCCGCTAGAACGGTACACGCCTTGACCGTCAGACCGTCCAGCACAACGGTACACGCGCCGCAATTGCCGGTGGCACAGCCGAGGTGAGTGCCGGTGAGGTCGAGCTGGTCGCGCAAAAAATCAACCAGGAGCGTCCGCGTATCGACCGTGGCTTCGCACGGCGCATTGTTCACTGTCAGTTGAATGGTGGTGTGCATGGCCCTCCCATACCGTTTCTTACGCCGCCCGTTCCAACGCCGTCTTCACCGCCCGGCGGGTAAACACCCGGACCATCTCTCGTTTATAGTCCGCATCGGCGTGCAACTCTGCGACCGGGTCATGAGCCGTCTCATACGCGGCGGTCGCAACTGCCTCAATGAAAGTGTCATCCACGGCCCTGTCCGTCAGCGTGTTCTCGATAGCGGTTAAACGGACCGGGACGGGGGCTGCGCCACAGATGCCGACCCGGATGGACCGACAAGTCCTATCCGGGTTGAGCCGAAGGTACGCGCCCACGCCGACAATAGCAAAACCGCCCTCCACCCGGGTAAACTTCGCGTAGGCCGTACCAGAGTCCGGGGACAAAACAGGAACACGGATTTCAGTCAGAACCTCATCTACGGTCAGACTGGTGGTCATATAATCAACAAAGACGTCTTGGGCGGCAACGGTTCGCTCACCACCTGGGCCGACAATCTGAACGGCTGCGTCAAGCAGAACGAGGACGGGTGGATAGTCGGCCGCGGGATCAAAATGGCCAATCGAGCCGCCCAGCGTCCCGCGGTTACGGACCTGGACATCGCCAATACAGGCCGCGGTCTCGCTGAGGATCGGACAGTGGGCTTGGACGACCTCAGACTCGGCCAAGGCGCGGTGGGTCGTGCCAGCGCCGATGGCAAGCATATCGCCGTCTCGGCGAATGGCGTCGAGGCCGGTAACGTGGTTGAGGCTGACGATATGGGTCGGCGCGACTAGGCCGAGGTTCATGCTGGGCAGCAGCGACTGCCCCCCGGCCAGCAGCTTGGCGTCTTCGCCGTCTTGGACGCACTGGGAGAGGAGACGGACGGCTTCGTCGATTGAGTGCGGCCTATGGAGCTGAAAGGGCGCGCGTATCATGTGTCCGCCCCTCCGTTATTGCCATTCTTGGCCGCCTGAATCATGCGCCACACCCGTTGAGGAGTCAGTGGGGTGTCGTGAATCTTTACCCCAAAGGGCATAAGGGCGTTTTCGACCGCGCTGACGATGGTGCCGAATGGGCTGGACACGCCGGACTCGCCGGCGCCCTTGGTGCCGAGGGGCGTAAACGGGCTGGGGACTTCCTGGTGGTGAATCTCAACGCTCGGCACTTCCACGGCGGTGGGCAGGGTATAGTCCATGAATGTCCCGGTCTGGAGTTGGCCGTTGTCATCATAGCTGAGTTGTTCATAGATCAGCCCCCCGAGCCCCTGCGCGACTGCACCCTGAAACTGCCCTTCGACCAGTAACGGGTTAATGACGGTGCCGCAGTCGTGGACGGTCACATAGCGCAGGAGGGTAACGACGCCGGTCTCAATGTCCACCTCCACCACGGCCACACAGGCCGCATAGGGATAGGAGGGATAGGTGTTGATCCGGCCTTTGTCGTCCGGCACGTGATGGATATTGCCCATGCGAAAGTAGCGCGTGGACTCCAGACCCGGCTCCATATCAAAAGCGTGATGGTCGAAAGCGCGCTTGTGGACGTACGCGGCAACGTCGTTGAACGCCACCTCTTGGTCAGTCTGCCCCTTGACGCGAATGCGGCCCTGTTCGCAGTCCAGATCTTCTGGTGCCGTTTCCAACATGCTGGCCGCGACCCGTAGCACCTTATGGTGCACTTCCCGGGCTGCGTACAGCGAGGCTGAGCCTCCCATGAACAGGCTGCGCGAACTCCAGTTGCCCAACCCATAGGGACATGCCTGGGTATCGCCCTGCACGACCCTGACGGTGCTGAGCGGGACGCCGAGGGCATCTGCTACAATCTGGGCAATACCGGTTTCATTGCCCGAGCCGGGCGAGGTGACGCCGGTCAGGACGGTGACTTGTCCACTCGGGCTGACGCGGACGGTAGCGCCTTCATAGCCGCCGATAAAAGAGTCGGGGATGCAGCCGCCTTCGGGTGTGAGTTCAAAGCCCACGCCCATGCCAATATACCGGCCTTGGGCGCGGAGGCGCTGTTGTTCCTCGGCAAAGCCGTGGTAGCCGGCCTTGTCCATGACATCTTGCAACGCCTTGGCATAATCACCGCTGTCCAGGGTCGCCCCCGAGATTTGGACATAAGGAAACTCGTCTTTAGGCACAAAGTTCTTGAGCCGTACTGCGGCGCGGTCCATCTGGACCGTATCGGCAACCCGGTCCATGACGCGGTCCATGAGAAACGAGGCCGCCTCCTTGCCAAACCCGCGATACGCATTCCAGGGGCCCTTGTTGGTGACCACGATGGACAGGTCTACCTCACAGTTCGGGATTTTGTACGGACCGGGCACCACAAAGGAGGCCACATAAGACATGCCCCAACCGGCCACCGCAGCCAGGGCTCCAACATCGCCGATGATGCGTACTTTGAGGCCGACCACGGTTCCGTCCGCCTTACAGGCGACCGAGAACTTGAGGGTTTGCTCGCGGGCATGACCGCCGGCCATCAAATGTTCGGTACGTTCTTCGATCCATTTGACTGGCTTACCGGTCCGCTTCGACAGCAGGCAGGCCAGCGGGTCTTCCTGATAGGTCGGGATCTTGACCCCAAACGCGCCACCCACCTGGGGCTGAATCACCTGGATGTCGTTCTCATCCGTCTCCAAGGTGTTGGCCAGGGTCGTGCGCAGGGGATGGGGCGCTTGGGTGGAGACCCACAGGGTCAGGCGTTCAGCGCGGTCGTCATAATGCGCCAGGGCCGCTCGTGGCTCCAGCGGCGTGGCCGTATGGCGGTGCAGGTGGAGGGTATCGTCCAGGATGTGATCGGCGTCGGCAAAGGCCCGCTCAACATCACCGCCCTGAAAGCGAACGTGCATCAGTTCATTGGTTTCCCATTCGGGATAGAGCAGGGGGGAATCCGGCTCCAATGCCCGTTCGGCATCGATCACCACCGGCAGGTCCGCGTATTCGACTTCGATAAGATTGGCCGCCTCGGTCGCGGCGTGTCTGGTGTCGGCCACCACCGCGGCCACCGGTGTGCCGACATAATGCACCCGGTCAATCGCCAGACAGTAGATGTCGGTCGTTTTTCCCCCAAAGGCGCTGGGGTTCAGCGTATGGGGAATGGGCCTGCTCCACTGCTTGATATCCGCCCCGGTGGCAACGATGCGTACGCCAGGGTGCTGCTGCGCCGCGCTCGTGTCGATGCTGAGAATCCGGGCGTGGGCATAGGGACTGCGGACAACGGCCATATAGCCCATGTCCGGCAGACTCACGTCTGCGGTGTATTGTCCCTTGCCGGCCACGAGTTTGGCATCCAGGATGCCGCTGACCGCACTGCCGATATACGCCATGCTGAAGAATCCTTTTCTTCTGTATAGAGCTGGAGCCTAGCGCCATGAGGTTTTCAGTGTCAATGCGGTTTCGCCTGGTCCTGCTGCCCCGCCTGCTGTGTCCACTTCTCCGTTTCAACCAAGGCGTGCGCGATCCGTTGGCGGAGGGCGTCGGCCGACTCCGGTGTCCAATCATAGAACCCTTTGCCTGTTTTGACCCCAAGCTCGTCCTGGGCAACTTTTGCGGAGAGGACCGGCGGGATCTTCTGCGACGTTGTGAGATGTGGATACAGCCCTTGCATGGCGGCGGAGATCAAGTCCCAGCCGGCCAGTTCAAAAACTTCAAAAATCCCGGCGACCGCCCAGCGTCGGCCAATACTATTCTTCATGGCCGTATCAATATCCTGCGGGCTGGCAATACCGTTGTGCACCATGTCAAGGGCTTCACGCAGCAGCGCACCCTGCAAACGATTGAGAATAAAGCCAGGCACCTCTTTTTGCACGACGACGGGTCGTTTGCCCACGTGCGTGAGTAATCCGGACAGGGTGTCGAGTGTCGCATCTGACGTGGCCGGCCCACGCACAATTTCAACAATGGGAATAAGATAGGGGGGGTTGGCATAGTGGGCGACTAAGACCTTGTCGACGCGCTGCACGGTGTGCATGAACTGGCTGGGCATGAGCGTCGAGGTATTGCTCGCCAGGATGGTATGCGGAGGACAAAGGCGGTCAAGCTGCTCAAAGATGCGTTGCTTCAGTGCTACCTCTTCAAATACCGACTCAATCACAAGGTCGGCCTCCTCGACCGCTCCTTTCAGATCAAGCTCGGCCCGAATATGGGACAGGACCGGCCTGGCTCGGTCCTCAGTCAGCGCGCCGAGTGCGATCAAGCGGGCAAGATTGGCCTGGATGTTTTCCTCCGCTCGGGTCAGACTCGCTTGGGTGCGCGCATGCATGGTCACGCGATAGCCGGCCAAGGCAAACTCCTGTGCAATACCATGGCCCATTAAGCCTGCACCAACGACGCTAATGCGTTTGATCGCCTGATCGCTCATGTGATTGCTCATGAGTGAGTGATTAGCGCACTCTTCGCTCTCCTCCTAGTCCCGAGGTTGTAGCCTCTTTGTCTCAAGCGTGGTTGTATACGGGCGAAAAAAGATTGAGGAGCACAGCATGCCAACCCAAGTTGCAGAAATGTTCGGAATTGAATACCCCATCTTCGCTTTTACGCACTGCCGCGACGTTGTTGTTGCCGTCAGCAAGGCCGGCGGAATCGGCGTGCTCGGGGCCGCAATTCACACGGACGAACGCCTGGAGATCGATCTGCAATGGATAGACGAACAACTCGGCGACATCCCGTACGGCGTGGACCTGATGATGCCCTCAAACTATGTGGGCGCTGCAACCGGCGGGATGGATCAAAAGGCGCTCCAGGAGCACATCCCGGACGAGCACCGGCGGTTCGTCGAGAAACTCCTGGAAGACGCCGGGGTGCCCGAGTTGCCGGACCATCTGACCGCCTCGAAAAAGGAACGCGGCTTACGCTATTCCCAGAAACAGGCCAAGGGTATCGTGGATATTGCTTTTGATCACAAGGCGCGGTTTCTGGTCAGTGCGCTCGGCACACCGCCGGATTGGGTGACTGAGGCGGCTCATGCGCGGGGTCTTTACGTCGGGGCCCTGGCCGGCAAGAAAAAGCACGCCGGGCGCCACAAAGCCGCGGGTGTGGACGTGATTATCGCCCAGTCCTACGAAGCCGGAGGACATACCGGAGAGATTGGCGGCATGGTGCTGATCCCGGAAATTGTCGATGCCGTTGCCCCCACCCCGGTACTCGGCGCCGGCGGCATAGGCAGCGGGCGGCAGATGGCCGCTGCCCTGGCGCTTGGCGCCCAGGGTGTGTGGTGCGGTTCCGTCTGGCTGACGACGGCCGAGTCCGAACTGGACCGGATGGCCAAGCAAAAGGTGCTGGCCGCGGGGACGGATGACACGGTACGGACCCGATCCATGACGGGCAAACACGCCCGGTTTTTACGCTCGGCATGGACCGAGGCCTGGGATCGACCCGACACCCCGGAGCCGCTTAAAACTCCGCTTCAAAGCGTTTTGAATTATCCCTCCCTGCGCCGCATCGACCACGCAATGAAGGCTCCGGGCGTCACCCCGGAGTCCGGCGCCTATCAGTTGTACTCCTATCCCGCCGGACAGGGTATTGGCACGCAAAACAACGTGCGGGCCACCCGCGATGTCGTGCGGGAAATGGTGGAGGGCTATGTCGAAGCCATCGCCAGATTGAATGGACAGCTTGAGGGGTAGGCGGCCACAGTCCTCACCCACGAGTCTCAATATTTGCGTATCACCAACTCGGCAAATTCTGCCAGCATCTCCCGGCTGGTCTGGGTCGGAGGCAGGATGGTCAGCTCGCGCATCCCCACTTGCTCTGCCGCACGGATGCGTTCGATAATCTCCTCCGGCGTGCCCACCAGACTCGTGCCCTGGATCGCCTTGGGGGTCACAAAGCGCCGCTCGGTCGGCACCAGATAGGTGCTGTGGCCGTCGTGGAGTTGGAGGTAGCGTTTGTCGGCCGGCGTCTCCATCCGATCGACATGGGCGCAATACTCCTCCCAGGTGTCTGCAAACGCCGGCGGAATGACTGTCTCATCCTTGGTCAACTGATAGACCTCATACACAAAATGGAGCGCCGTAGTGACCCAGGCCCCGCAGGCGTCGATGACCCGGTCCGACTCCAAGGTCTCGCCCGGACGCAGAATCACGACGGCGGTGACGGCGGAAACGTGAAAGGGGTCCGGCAGGCTGCGTCCGGCCTTGGCCGCTCCAGCCCGGATCAACTCCAAATGATCGCGCAGGACGCTGGTATCCTCGTAGAGCAGGGTGGTGAGTCCGTCCCCGAATTCACCCGTGAGACCAAGCGCCCGTGGTCCGTTGGCGGCAACATAAATCGGAATGGGGTCTTCCAGGTTGATAAAGCGCAGGTCCTGGTGGAGAAAACGAATCGTGCGGGTGGTGTCACCAAAGGTGTACTCAACCTCTTCCCCGCGCAGGAGCGCCCGCACAACGCGCAGATACTCGCGGAAGGGTTTGATGCGCATGGGCTTCATGCCCATGACGCGCATGGCCGTATGCCCGGTGCCGAGGCCGAGGAAGACACGACCCGGCGCAATCTGGTTGATCGAGGCAATGGAGTGAGCCGTGACCGGAGCGATACGGCTGCCGGGAATCGAGACTCCGCTGCCAATATGAATCCGCGAGGTATGCTGCGCGGCCAGCGCCAGAGTGGCATAGCAGTCCGACCAGATCATCTGGGAGTCCGGGACCCAGGCCCGGTCATAGCCCAGGTCCTCGGCGTCTTTTACCAGTTGCCAGTCATCGATGCGGGTGGGAAAGATAATACCAAACTGCATGCGTCCTCCTGTGTGCGATTCCGGCGCGGTCTCCTTTCGATTGAATCCGCAGACTCAGTAGTCCACCTGGCGAATCAGGTTCGGCTCCAGCGTACGCACGCTGGTCTGCCCGCACAGGGCCAGGTTGGTCTCCAACTCGTCGCGGAATAACTCGATGGTCCGGTGCACGCCGGCCGCGCCGTCCGCGGCCAGACCCCACAGCATAGGCCGACCCATGGCCACCAGATTGGCTCCCAACCCCAGGGCTTTAATAATGTCCGTGCCCCGCCGAAAGCCGCCATCAATCACGATCTGGGCTTTGCCCTCGACGGCGGCGACAATGTCCGGCAAGGCATCAATCGTCGCCAGGGTGGAATCGAGCTGACGGCCGCCGTGGTTCGATACCCAAATGATTTCGGCCCCGACCTCAACGGCCAGCCTGGCGTCTTCCGGGGTGAGAATGCCCTTTAGGCCAAGCGGGACCGACAGAATGCTCTTGAGCCAGGCCACATCGTCCCAGGTCAGGCGGGTCTGATAGTCGAATTCCGGCGGCTGTTCGTTGGGGGCGATTGCCCGTGCCCGTTGCGGATCATAACGCATCTCAACGTCCCGCTCGCGGCGACTATAGGTCTGTACGTCCACCGTCAGGCAGACGGCGTGATAGCCCGCGGCTTCCACCCGGGCGAGTAAATCCTGACACCAGGAACGCGGGCCGCTCCAGTAGAGCTGATATATCAAGGGGCCGCGCGCCGTCTGGGCCAGGTCTTCGACCGCCCAGCCGGTGACCCCGCTCACAAAGGCGAGATTGCGGCTGGGGCTTGCTCCGCGCACCATTTCAAGGTCGCCTTCCGGATGAAAAAGGACCAGACCGCCCATCGGCGCGATGGCAAAGGGGGTGGGCAGTTCGAGGCCCAGAAAGGTTGTGCTGATATCGATATGGCGGACATCGCGCAGAACCCGCTGGCGGATGGCCAGGCGCTTGAGTGCCCGACGGTTGCGGCGGCGCGTGGTTTCCGTTTCCGCGCCCCCAGCACCAAACGCCCACGGCCCAGGCGGCAGCATGGTTTTTGCGGCGCGTCGGATTTCGCGCAAGGTCATAAAGCGGTGTGGCATGGCATAGTCCTTAACTAGGGATTTGGTGCGATACTCAAGATGAGCACTAGCGACGGGCGCCTGCTGCTTGTAATATTTGAGCAGTCGCGGTGTTGTTGGTCATGTTCGCAACTAGCAAGGCGGTGCGGCCAGAGTCATCCTGCATAGTGAGATCCGCGCCGGCCCGGAGAAGAGCGTCAACAATGTCAGCGTGTCCCTCCCCGGCTGCTTGCATTAGGGCGGTGCGGCCATCGTCATCTCGTATATTGGGCCTTGCGCCGGCCCGGAGAAGAGCGTCAACAATGTCAGCGTGTCCCTCCCCGGCTGCTTGCATCAGGACGGTGCGGCCATACTTCGCCCGCGCATTAGGATTGGCACCGGCTTGGAGGAGGGCTTGAACGGTGGCCGTGTGGCCACCGTGTAGAGCCAATGTCAGTGCAGTGTGACGGCCATATTTATCTTGCATATTGGGATTAGCACCCTTCTGGACGAGGGCTTGAACGATGACCGTGCGACCTACCGAGGCGGCCCATCTCAGTACGGCATGGACATGTGGGTTACTGTGTCTATAGTAGCGGGCCTGTAGGAGGGCTTGAACGGTAGTGGTATGACCGTTTTGGGCTGCGCGCATCAGAGCGGTGTCATCGTCGTCGTTTTGCTTTGCGCCGGCCTGTAGGAGGGCATGAGCGGTAGCGGTATGACCGTTTTGGGCTGCGCGCATCAGAGCGGTATCACTGTCCTGATTCTGCGTAGCGCCAGCCTGGAGGAGGATCTGAACGGCAGCGGTGTGACCTCTCCCTAGCGCCCAGGTTAATGCGGTATTCCCCAGTATCTGTATGTTGGGATTGGCACCGGCCTGGAGGAGGGTCTGAACGGTGGCGGTGTGACCCCCCGAGGCAGCTTCCATTAGCGCGGTGGTGCCGTCCCCATTGTGCTCGTCAGGGTCCGCTCCGGCCCTAAGGAGCACTTGGACGCTCTCAGTATTCCCCCTTCCGGCAGCAATCATCAGTGCAGTGTAGTGTGATATATCTCCTGCATTTGGGTTAGCACCGGCCTGGAGGAGGGCCTTGACGATCTCAGGATGCCCTGTTGCCATCAACGCGGTGTGATGCGAACAAGTCACATAGCGCATATTGGGATCAGCGCCAGCCTGGAGGAGGGCCTGAACGATCTCAACATGTCCCTCTACGCCGGCTTCTATCAGTGCGGTATGGTCTTCCTCATCTTGCAAATTAGGATCGGCGCTGGCCTGAAGGAGGGTGTGAACAATCTCGGTGTAGCCTCTCTTTGCGGCCCAGATAAGCGCGGTGCGGCCGCCCTTATCTCCCGCATTAGAGTTAGCACCGGCCTGGAGGAGGGTCTGAACGGCCTCAATGTCCCCTTCTTTGGCAGCCACTATCAGTGCGGTGTTGTCTTCCTTATTATGTATATCACCATTACGTATATCACCTCGCGCTTCAGGATGAGCGCCGGCTTGAAGGAGGGATTGCACGATTCCAGGACGACCCGATGCTACGCTCAGGGCGGTGCGGCCATATTGATCTTGCATATTGGGATCAGCGCCGGCTTCGAGGAGGGCCTGAACGATCCCAGCGTGCCCCTTGCTGGCGGCCTCCACTAACGCGACATATTCTTGGGTATTGGGGTTGGCGCCGGCCTGGAGGAGAGCTTGGACAATGGTAAGATAGCCATGATAGACAGCCCGGCTCAGGGCGGTGTCACCATCATCATTTTGTGCATTAGGGTTGGCACCTGCTTGGAGGAGGGCGTGGACATTAGAGATATGGCCATCAGAGGCGGACCAGATTAAGGCGGAGTCACGCGCTTCAGGGGTTGCACTGGCTTCGAGAAGAGCCTCGACAATGGGGAGATGGCCTCCACTGGCAGCCGAGATCAGATCGGAGTCACGTGCTTCAGAGGTTGCACCGGCTTCGAGAAGAGCCTCGACAATGGCGGTATATCCCTCCCTGGCGGCCACACTTAGGGCGGTAGAGCCCCATTCCCCTCGGGCATTAGGGTTGGCACCGGCCTGGAGGAGGGTCTGAACGACCTCGGTGTATCCCTTGTTGGCGGCTACTATCAGAACAGTGTCGCCGCTTCTCGATCGGGCATTAGGGTTGGCACCTCCCTGGAGGAGAGCTCGGACGAGGAGAGTATCACCTTCTCTAGCAGCCCAGCTTAGGGCTCTATCGAGTTCACGACGGGGGTTAGGATTGGCACCTCCCTGGAGGAGAGCTTGGACAGTATCAGAGTGGCCCCTCTCCGCCGCTGCCATCAGGGCAGTGTCGCCGTTCTTCGCCCGCGCATTAGGGTTGGCGCCGGCTCGGAGGAGGGTCTGAACGAGGGCGGTGTTCCCTTTCTCAGCGGCCTCTACCAACGCGATGCCGACATTCTTTTCCCTGCCGGCGGGTGTTGCTTCCGGGGTTTCCTGGTAGATACCCGAGGTGACGAGTACGCCAATAATAAGCAGTGACGTAACAGACCGTTTCAACATGGCTTCCCTTCCTTACGCCTCACTGTGTAGGATGGATAGCAAGCTGTCGCGCATAGAGGAGGCAAGCCTGGATATCTTCCGGCTCAAGCCAAGAGTAGCCTGAAAGTATGGTCTCGGCGGTATCTCCCGCTGCCAGCATACCAAGAATATGTTCGACCGCGAGTCTTCGTCCTCGGATAATAGGCTTACTGCCGAAGATTCTCGGATCGATAGTGATGCGTTCGAGCAGCTTCGCCTCATTCATGCCTGTCTCCCAAGAAACATGTTCCAAGGCTCTCCGTATCTTGTTGTCATTGTACTGGCTCCTGACGCTCGTGCAATGCTTATGCTATGAGACCATGAAGCGTCTGAGGGCCTATGGACAAACACACACCCCCAACTGATCCGGCTGAAGCTGCGGCCTGGGTTGAGTTCTATTACCAGCAGGGCTGGAGTGACGGGCTGCCGCTCGTCCCGCCAACCGAAGAGTCAGTCCGGGCGATGCTGGAGGCCGGACGGGTCGAGGCGGAGGAGGGTCTGGGGACCATTGCGGAACGCAACGTGACCATCCCGGCTGAGAAAGTGGCCATCAACGCGGTGATGGCCGGTTGTTTGCCCGAGTACTTCCCCGTGGTGCTGGCCGCAGTGCGGGGGCTGTGCCGACCCGAGTTTCATTATCACAATCCGGCAACCAGTACCGGCGGGTCCGCGCTCACCCTGATCGTGAATGGCCCGATTGGTCCTACGCTTGGGATCAACGCGACCCATAACGCCTTTGGGCCGGGATTTCGTCCCAATGCAACCATCGGTCGGGCGCTCCGCTTGGTCATGTTCAACGTGCTCAATACCCGCCCTGGTCTGCTGGACAAGGCCACTTTGGGCTCACCAGGGAAATATGCGTTCTGTTTTGCCGAGAACGAGGACAACCATCCCTGGCAACCGCTGCACGTTGAACGCGGCTTTCGACCCGAGGACAGTACGGTGACGTTGTATGCGTCCAATACCCTCATGGGGGTGTATAACCAGCTTGCCAGCACGCCCGAGCCCCTGCTGCTGGAATTTGCCGATGCCGTCTGTAATCTCGCCTCGCCAAATGTGTATGGGTTTAATCAGAGCTTGCTGGTGCTCGCCGGCGAGCACGCCGCAATCATCAAACACAGTGGCTGGAGCCGGCGGCAGGTCCAGGAGTGCGTGATCCAGCAGGCGCGTCGGAGGGTGGCCGATTTCAAACGGGCTGGGCGGCTACCGGGTGAGATCAGTCCCGAAGATGAAACAACGTGGCGCTATGTGATGCGCGATCCTGACGATGTACTGATTGTCTGCGCGGGGGCTCAAGGCGGGAGTTGGTCGGCGTGCCTACCGGGCTGGGGAAATAAGTGGACGCGCAGCGTGACCGAGTTGGTGCGGATGTAACGGAGACGAGAAAGGAGGAAGACGAATGCGTCGTACGGTTTTTGATCCGACGCTCCCCTTGGAAACGCAGGCATTTGCGTATGCGCCGCGACCCGGCGCGTTCCGGGGGCTCCGAGTCGGAGTGGTGGAAAACACCAAGTTCAATTCCAAGGAATTATTGTGCAAGGTGGCCGAGCGCCTGGAGCAGCAGCACGGCATGCGCCTGGTGTCCGTGAATCGTAAGCAGTCGTCCGGTCATGCCGTCAACCAGGAGGCGATTACGCTGTTCCAGCAACAGGTCGATATTGTGTTGGCCGGGGTGGGTGACTGAGGGTCGTGCAGTTCGAGCAGTGTGCTCGACGGACTGAAATTGGAGCGCGCCGGTATCCCAACCGCATCCATCGTGACCACGCCCTTTATTGCCACGGGCCGCGCCATGGCCGCCAGTTGGGGAGTTAAGGACTACCGGTTTCTGGTGACTGCCCACCCTATCGCCAATCTGACGGAAGACGAGTTGGACACCCGGGCGGACGAACTGGCAGGACAGGTGCTGGACTTCTTTCAAAGCGCTGAGCCGGCTTCGGATTGACACCCCCGGAGGGGCACTGTAACAATAGCGCCTCATACGAACACGCGAGTTTCCAATACACCCAGGCGCACGCGCGGAGGAGGGAAGGTGTTTCAAACCTCACGGCTACCGTATGCAGGGGCCATTGATGCCGATGGTCATATCAACGAACCCGCCGATCTGTGGGAGCAATATATTGATCCGGAGTACCGGGATCGGGCCATCCGGATTCGGCCCGGCCCGGACGGGCTCGACCATCTGGAACTGAACGGCCAGCGCTCGCGCTATTTTGACGCGGAAATCCTGGCTCGCGGCACCAGCATGGGCAGCACGTTTGAAGAGCGTACTGGTATTAAGCAACAGGGTTACACCAAAAGCGTTCCCTTTGGGGGGAATGACCCCCAGGAGCGTCTGGCCCTGCTCGATCAGGAAAACCTGGCCAAGGCGCTGATCTATCCGACAATCTGCCTGGAATGGGAAACCGAAGTCACCGACCATGATCTGGCCCAGGCATATACCCGCGCCTATAACCGCTGGATCGTCGATTTTTGTTCCGACTCCGGCGGTCGGCTGATTCCGATCTCCCACATCTGTCTCACCTCCGGCGAGGCCGCGGCCCAGGAACTGGAGCGCGCCGTCAAAGCCGGGGCCAAGGGTGCTTTTATCTCCCCCTATACGCTGACCGACAAAGCCCACGGGCATAAGGATCACGATCCGTTCTGGGCTATGGCCCAGGACCTGGATGTTCCGATCGGGATTCATCCGGTCGCCGAGCCGCCGAACCGGCGGGTCTACCAACGCTTTCGGGAGATGTATAAATGGGGCGAGTGGTGGGTGGATATGCTGGGCGGCCAGGGTCCCCAGCAGGCCTTTTTGGGGCTGTT
This sequence comes from Candidatus Binatia bacterium, assembly GCA_022826945.1. Classification (GTDB taxonomy): domain Bacteria; phylum Desulfobacterota; class Binatia; order Bin18; family Bin18; genus Bin18. Next base: position 25,119 of record JAJDTY010000054.1, on the reverse strand, counting down.
CCAATACGGTCTGTTCGACCGTTTCCCCAAAGCAAAAGTTGTCGTGCTCGAATCCGGGGCGGGCTGGATCGGCCATATGCTCGACCGCATGGATGCGGCGTATAAGACCGCCCTCGGCAGAAGCGTCCCGCTCAAAGAAGTCCCGAGCTACTACTTCCAGCGCCAGTGTTGGATATCGGCCGACCCGGATGAGCGCGCCCTGCCGTACCTGATTGAGTATATCGGCGCGGACAAGTTCTTCTGGGCGAGCGACTTCCCCCACGACGATCATACCTGCGACTATATTAAAGACCTGACGAAGATGGTGGAGCCGCTGTCCGAAGACAGTCGGCGGAAAGTCTTGGGTGAGAACGTAGCCAGCGTGTATGGGTTGTCCTGAGCCGTCGCGCGTGTCTGTATAAAGCAACGATCAACCAAAAAAGGAGTCTGCTATGCAATTCGGTCTGCTGTACGAAATGGAAACGCCCCGCCCGTGGAACAAGCTGAGTGAGTACAATGTCTACCACGAAGCCCTGGCCCAGATTGAACGGGCCGACCAGGTTGGCTTTGACTATGTGTGGGAGGTGGAGCACCATTTTCTGGAGGAATACTCCCACAGCCCGGCCCCCGAGGTGTTCTACGGGGCGGTCTCGCAGCGTACCAAGAACATTCGTATCGCCCACGGTGTGCGCCTCCTGCCGCATCGCTTCAACCATCCCATCAAGGTGGCGGAACAGGCTGCCGTGCTCGACATTCTGAGCAATGGGCGGATGGACCTGGGCACGGGCCGGTCAACCACGGCCCAGGAGTTGGACGGCTTTGGGGTGGATTACGACCGGACGCGCGAGGAGGTGCGTGAGGCCCTCGATGTGATCGTGAAAGCCTGGACCGAAGAAATCCTGGAATACACCGGCAAAACCATTCAGGTCCCACCTCGCCGGGTCGTACCCAAACCCATTCAGGAGCCGCATCCCCCGATGTGGATGGCCTGCGTGGCCCCGGACAGCTATGAAATGGCCGCCGACCGCGGCCTCGGTGTACTGAGCTTCAACCTGAACTGGGAACAGGTCCAGAAGACCATGGACACCTACCGGGAGAAGTGCAAAGACCGCAGCGACGTGGTGTCGCAGGTGATCAACGAGCGGTTTGCTGGGGTGGCCATCTGTCATGTGGCCGAGAACAAAGAGGAAGAGGCGATTGGCATCGACGGGGCGCGTTGGTTCCTGCACAACGTGGCCAAGCTGTTTGAGCCCCTGATGGTCAAGAATAATCTGTACTCGTATGAATATCTGCGCACCCTGTTCGACCTGGAAGCGGATGCCAACGATTTGAGCGACGCGCAGATCAAAGAGCACCCCATGGTCACGGTCGGCAACCCGGATGAAGTCACCCGCAAGCTCGAAAACTTTGACAAGGCCGGTCTGGATCAGGTGATTTTCTTCAAGCAGGCTGGTCGGATTCCGCACAAGAACATCATGCGCTCGATTGATCGGATCGGGCAGTACGTGATTCCGTATTTTAATCCGCACAAAGCAGGACCGACTGAGGAGACGCTGTTCTCGGCAAAATAAGATCGTCACACAAGGAGAAGCCCTACATGATCAAACCCATTATCTCTTCTGATTCACATATCACCGAACCACCGGGCACCTATGTGGATCGTATTGACAAGAAGTATAAAGATACCGCGCCGCACATGATCCACGACGAGAAGAAGGGTGATCTGTTCGTCATCAGCGGCATGAAGCAGCCGGTCCCCATGGGACTGGTTGCCGCGGCCGGACAGAAGGCCGAAGACCTTGCCATGTTCGGTGCCAAGTTTGAGGACTTGCACCGTGGCGGCTGGGACCCGGAAGCGCGCCTAGCCGACCAGGACCGGGACGGCGTGGCTGCCGAGGTGATTTATCCCACCGTCGGCATGCTGCTGTGTAATCATTCCGACTTTGACTACAAGAAGGCCTGTTTTGACGCCTATAACGAATGGATCGCGGAATACTGCTCCGCCCATCCGGATCGCCTGATCGGTCTGGGCCAGACCGCTATGCGCTCGGTTGATGAGGGTATAGACGATCTGCGCAAGATCAAAGAGTTGGGTTTGCGCGGGGTGATGATGCCGGGCAACCCCCAGGTGTCCGATTACGACGACCCGCTCTACGATACGTTCTGGCAGGCTGCCATCGACTTGCAGATGCCGCTGAGTTTTCACATCCTCACCAGCCGGAGCGATGTGGTCGGCTCCTCCCCCCGTGGACCTAAGCTGAACGGCTTTCTGTCCATTATTCGGGGCAATCAGGACCTGATGGGGACGTTTATTCTGGGTGGTGTGTTTGAACGCAATCCCAAACTGAAAATCGTGTGTGTCGAAGCCGACGCCGGCTGGGTGCCACACTATATGTACCGCATGGATCACGCTTACGATCGACATCGCTACTGGCTGAAACCCGGCCAGGAACTGTCAAAGATGCCGAGCGAGTATTTCAGCGAGCATATCTACACGACCTTCCAGGACGACTGGGTGGCATTCCGCATGAAAGATATGTGCAACCCGCGCCGTCTGATGTGGGCCAACGACTTTCCGCACAGCGACTCGACCTGGCCGTGGTCGCAGGAACTCCTGAAGGAGCATACTGCGCATCTCACCGAAGAAGAGAAGAACTGGATTCTGCACGACAACGTGGCCGAGTTGTACAACCTGGACTAAAATGCTGGCAAACGTACGAACCGGGGCGTCCAAAAAGGGCGCCCTTTTTTTATGTTGTCTTCTAGGCTCGAAGCGCGGCTCCTAGGCGTCAACCTTCTCGGCCAGCCAGACTTTGATGAGCGACTGGTACGGAACGTCCCGCTTGTTGGCCGCGATCTTGATCCGCTCCAGCAGATCGACGGGTAACCTGAGGGAAATCGCTTTGGTGGACGGTTTGAGGTTGGGGAGCCGGACACGTTCGGCCTGACTCCAGTCCACATAATCGGTCGAATCGTGGCTTTCCCAAAAGGCTTGCTCTTCCGCCTCACTCTTGAAGGTAGGAATAGATTTACGTTTCCTGCTCATAACGGGTTCGCTCCTTGCGGCTCATATCTCGGGCAGAGATGACGCGAATCAGGGTGTTTTCTTCTCGCAACGTCAAGGTTACATGCAGCCGTCGTCCCGCCTTAGTGGCGACGAGAGCATGGAACCGTAGCTCGGACTGACTATGACCGGGATCACAGACGATCAGAAGCGGTGTGTTGAAGAATACCTCCTCTGCCTCGGACTGACTAACAGCATGTTTCTCGGCACTCTTCCGGGCGTTGCCTTGGTCCCACTGAAAGCCGACGATCCGGTCGAGATCAATCATCCTTGTATATGTTCATAATATACTGAATGGATCAAGGGAGTCTGTAATGACCGGCATCGAAAAGATGTGATACGGTCCAATCTCGATACGCATTGGCAGATAAGTAGAGAGACGCTGGCATGAAGAAACCAAAGGACGCGGGGAACAGGCAGGGGTCTGAGGGCATCATCGACCTCAGACAGGAGTTGATTGACCTGTATGCCGGCGAACAAATGCTGGCGTTCTTTGAGTTCACGCTTGAGCGTCCCGGAAACGAGGCGCTCTCCGGGCTGTGTCGTATTGCCCAGCCCAAGCCCCACCGTTCCACGTTGCGCTATCTCTCCCTCATTTTTCTCGTTGACACCCATGACTCTGCAACCCGGCTCATCGTCCAGAAAGCCCTGGCTCGGCTTGAGGGCAGCGCCCTGAAAACAGCCGTGTCCGGTATGACGGACGGCGCCATCATCTCAAGCCTAGATTCCAGCACTGAGAGCTACATCGCGCAGACGGATCTGCTGCTGGGGAGCGAGGTGAACAAGGCATTCATCACGACCCAACTCATTCCCGCCCTCGCTCGCATCGCCCAACTCCACCTGACCCACGTCGAGTGGTGGGAGGAGAGTCGCAGCCTGGCTGCTCCTCCAGCCGACGCGCCATCCCCGCCGTCCCTGCTGGCCACGGTCCGGGATTGGTTGAGGCGTTCCCTCTCTTCCGGTGGTCCTTGAATTACAAGGGGAGATGGAGATAGCTGCTCTTTATATTCTCACCGGGGAGTAACCATGCTCGCCAAGCTTACGTCCAAAAATCAGTTGATTCTCCCGAAAGCGGTACTCTCCAATTTCAAAGACACCGAGTATTTCGAGGTGACTGAGGAGAATGGTCGTATCGTGCTGACGCCCGTGCGTTTTGCACGGGCGGGTGCCGTGCGGGCCAAGCTGGCCGAACGAGGGCCGTCCGAGGCCGACATCGCCGAGGCAGTGGCTTGGTCACGTCGTGCCGAATGAACGGCGATGATTGACACTCACTCTGCACGGACTCACCCGAGACGAACGCCTTCGCACCGCTGCCCGTGCACCCGAGAGGAGAGACACAATGAAACTGGTAGAGATGGAGAAAAACAACTGGAGTTTCGAGGAAGATTCGACCTTCACCAGCGAGATCTTCGAAAGGTTCGATCAAGCATTGGATTTTTGGGAGAAGGGTCACGATGAAGTCGCAGAAAAAATGCTCCGCGCGGTCGTAGCGGAATGCCCGCATCACATGGACGCGCTCCATCACCTCTCACTGATCTACCGCGAGCAGGGAAGGGAGACGGAAGCGTACATTTGTTGTCAAGCCGCCGTCGGGATCGGACTGCACGCGCTTCCCCAGAAGTTTAGCTGGAAAACCGCGAGGATGGAGTGGGCGTGGTTGGAGAATCGCCCATTCCTGAGAGCCTACCACAGCCTTGGTGTGTGGCATCTCGGCAACGCCAGGTACGATGAGGCTATCGGGATTTTCCGGCGGCTTTTATCTGTCAATCCGAATGATAACCAGGGAGTGAGGTATCTGCTGCCACACTGCTGGTTTGAAAAGAACGAACCATCGAAAATTGTTACGCACTGCCGGAAGTACCGGAAGGATGTCGCCCCCGAAATCCTCTACTCGGAGGCGTTAGCGCTTGCGCGTCTCGGACGCAGCGAGGATGCACGGACGGCGCTGGAGAGTTGTGTCGCTAAACTGCCCTTGGTCGGCAGGGAACTGCTGAAAAAGAGGCATCCCAGGCCAAAGTCCAAAATGGAGGGCTACATTACTCACGGAGGTCCCGACCAAGCCTATTATTATTGGAAATCGTTCGGCAGGTACTGGTCAGAGTCGGAGTCTGCCTTGGCCTTGTTGAGACAGGTTATGAAGCGATAATTCGTAACAGATGATAGATAGAACCATGCTCCCTATTTCACATCCCGGCAGACTGCTGGAACGCGAGCTTGAGGCGCGTAACCTGAGCGCCAATAGGTTAGCACTCGCCCTTGGCGTGCCATCCGGCCGTATCACCGACATTTTGAATAGTCGCCGGCCGACCACCGCCGAGACCGCGGTTCGGCTTGGCTGTTATTTCGGCAACCGACCGGGGTTCTGGCTCGAACTCCAGAGCCAATACGACATTGCCTTGGTCGAACGAGACCGGGGAGCGGAAATAGCCAAGCAGGTGTGGCCTGCTGGTGCTTGATCTCGTCGCCCAGTCTTGGGGGCGAAGACCTGCCAGACTGGGAAGACGCCACGTTAAGAGAGCCGCCGCTCCCCCTCCTATCCCCTCGCCCCCAAGGGGCGAGGGGATAGGAGGGGGTAATTTTGAGATAAACCCCGTAGTCAGTAATCCGCGATGAATCTTTTTCTCATTTTTCAGTACGGCCTTGTCGGCCTACTCGTTGTGTTGGTGACGCTCTTCTCGTCCGTCATGTTCTGCGAGACCTGTACGGAGTGGGTGGGACAACGCTTGGGCTTATACACGAAAAATCAAATTCTGAAATTTCTCGGCATTGGCATGGGTGGCGTGCTGCTCGCCCTGCAAGCCTTAATGTCTTACAAACGCGCCAAGGCGCTGGAGGACACCGCAAAAGCGCAAGCTGAAGCGGCGAAGGCAATGCGCGATTCTGTGCCGCTGGCTCCCTCTGCCCGCTGGATGTCGGATCACGTCCGGCATGACGCGAACGCAGCACGGCTATAGCCCATTGTGCAACGCGCTGGTCCGCAAGCCGGCAGGCTGTTCACGCGGCGCTCCGCCTAATTGACCATGAATACGGTTGAACCAGCTTCTTCGTTCAGCCGGGGACACCCTATACCAGTCTAAAGAGAGCATGGCATGCGAACCACAGTAGGGACAAACCCCTTTGGGAAGGCGGGTCAGTAATGCTTCACAGTCTTGACATTGATAAGTAAACGTTCCCTTCATCCACAACCTCCACTCCTCATCTACAGGAACCGATGGGCAACCTATCTCCTACTATATCAGTTTCTTCTCAGCGGTACGAACTCTGCGGCATACACGGCTAAGAGGGGTGGGGGATTGCGCGGCGCTGCTGTTTGCGCATACTCCACCGGCATAGGGTAAGGAGCATAATGCAACCGTTGGCTGGCTTTCGTGTCCTTGATCTCTCGCGCATATTAGCTGGGCCGTTCTGCGCTATGACATTGGGGGACCTTGGGGCCGAGGTCATCAAAGTCGAACGGCCGGGAAGCGGTGATGATACCCGTGCCTGGGGGCCGCCGTTTGCGGGTGGGGAAAGCGCGTATTACCTCTGCGCCAATCGTAATAAGAAAAGTATCACCGTCAACCTCAAATCCGCTGCAGGAAAGGAGTTGATTCGTCGTCTTGTCCGCGTCAGCGACGTGCTCATTGAGAACTTCAAATCCGGGGAAATGGCGTCGCTGCAACTGGGGTATGAACAGCTCAAGCAGGAGAATGCCGGGCTGGTCTATTGTGCGATTACCGGCTACGGCCAGACTGGACCGGACAAAGACCTGCCCGGATACGACTTCATCATTCAGGGCCGGGGCGGGGTGATGAGTATCACTGGCGAGGCCGAGGGTGAGCCCATGAAAGTCGGGGTCGCCATTACCGACATCACCGCCGGTTTGTTCGCCGCCAATGCCATTCAGGCCGCCCTGCTCGCCCGAACGAAAACGGGCCAGGGACAGGCGATCGACATCTCTCTGCTGGACGCCCAGGTCGCGTGGCTGGCCAACGTGGGTAGTAATTATTTGGTGTCAGGCACCAAACCTGGTCGATATGGCAACGCCCATCCGTCCATTGTACCGTATCAGTCCTTTCAGGCCCAAGACGGCTATTTTTGTCTGGCCGTTGGCAACGATAGTCAATGGCAGAAACTCTGCCAGCTCATTGCGCGCTCTGAACTGGCAGCTGACGAACATTTTTCCACCAACCCCGCGCGAGTGCAAAACCGGGCAACCCTTATTCCCCTTCTCCAAGACGTGTTTGGCACGGACACGGTTCAGGGCTGGCTACGAAAAATTCGGGCCGCGGGGATTGCGTGCGGCCCCATACAGTCCATTGACGAAGTCTTTGCGGATGAACAGGTGCTTGCCCGCGACATGTGCGTGTCCATGCCGCATCCAACCGCGGGAGAAGTCCTGCTTGCCGGCTCGCCGCTCAAACTGTCTGCGACCCCCGTCGAGTTCCGTCTCCCGCCGCCTGTATTAGGAGAGCATACGGACGAGGTGTTGACCGAGTTGTTGGGCTATTCGAACCAGGAGGTTCGACAGTTGCGCGAGGAGGGAGTGGTTTGACCCAACGTTACCGCCGCCCCTCGCTCAATATATTCACGTCGTAGCGTTCCTCGACGTGTTCGAGATCGACATCGGGGTATTCGATAGTGTAGGCGGAGAAAATCGTGGCCTGCTCCTGTTTGACGTCAACAATCGTAAAACCGATATTACGGGGCACCTGCTTGCCCCGGTCCGACTCGGCCTGACTCGGGTCTTCGGACCAGCCGTGCAGCAGGTCGTTGACCTTCCAGAGCTTGCCATCAGCGTCAAAAACCAGGACCATCGCCGTCTCATAGGTCTCCGCATCCCAAAAATAAATCTTGCTGCTGTAGTTGCGAGGCATGGTCGGCGTTTGTTCGACAACGGCACATAAACGCAGCTCCCAGCGGTCGTTGGGCAGCCAGCCGTTAGGGCCGTAGAAGCGGGCGTACGGGTGCTGGGAATTCATGACGTGCAACAGCACCTTCCACCCCAGAAATTTCCATTCATGGTCGAGGATACGGCCGGAAAATCCGGTAAAATCGTCCAGCGTCATTTCTGTTCCGGCAACGGAGTCATCCCGTTCATGCGTGGACAGGCGACGGACCTTACGTAGTTGGGGCAGGAAGCCCCAGGCATCGTCCGGCTGGCGCGGGTTGTCATAGCGATAGATCATAAATCGCTGTCCGCGGACATCGTACGGCTCAAGCACCTCGACGTAATCCTTGTATTCAAAGCGCCCCGCATCAGTGAAGGGCAGGAGATGACCCTGCTGTGATAACTGGGCCAAATGGTTGTGGTAGACGCGCTGGTATAAGGCAACGAGATGGCGGATTGCTCTCCCTCCGCCCTGAATCAGGTCCTCCGGAAACCCGGCGAGCCGTGACGCGCTTCCACCCTTGGCAATGAGTGCGCCCAGATAGCGCTCGACATTCATCCCGTAGTACTGCCAGCGGTAGTTGAAGTTCCAGGCCGCTTTGACCCCTGAAGTCGGGTCGTCAGGATTGATCAGCGCTTGGGCAAATGGCCGCCCGGCAATATAATTCTCCAGTGCTCCGTCCGCGGCGAGGCGAGTTTGATTGGCGTACTGCTCGGTCGCAGCCAGATAATCGGGGTGGGGCGGGTAATGGCCCGTGGGCGCAACATGAAACTCGACCTCAGGAAAATCAAACTCGTCGATATAACGCGGTGGCAAGAAGGGGCGCAGCTTCTCCAGGTCAGCCTGTCCCAGAACATCGCCCTCTTTGAATTGGGGCAGCGTGGTCAGATTCGTACTGATCCACTGCTGGATATCCTCCCGAGTGGGGAGACCCTGACCCTGCGAGTGGGCATGGGGTATCAACACGACGCTCAGCACGAGCGCAACCAGTACACCACACATGGAAAAAGTTGTCTTACGCATGGATTCCGTTTCCTTCCCGGTCTGCCGCTGTTGCCGTCAGCCTAACCGAGCCCTTGTACTGCCGCAAGGATACAGCAGGCTCCAGTGACGGATGGCGAAGGGCCAGAAGCCGTGCGGAGAAGAATGCTTCAGCCTTCCGGCTTAGCTTTTTCTCGCGTCCCCCACGCCGCCCCGGCCGCCCCGCCAAGAGCCACGCCGCCCGCACACAAAAACATCACGGTAAAATCCGTGTATTCGAGCACCGCTCCCAGGACGATACTGCTCAGCCCCACCCCAACATCGAACGCCCCCATCAGCGTGGCTAGCGCCGCCCCGCGCTCATGCAGGGGCGAGCGATCAACCACCAGGGCCATGATGGAGGGTTGCACCCCTCCGAATCCTAAGCCTTGCAAGGCGGCTGCAACCAGAAGGCCGAAAAGGGACGACGAAAACGCGAGCGTGGTCATTGCGACCGTAAGACAGACCATGCCGGGAACAATCACCGCCGCGCGGCCAAAGCGGTCGGACAGTCGTCCGGCAAAGGGGCGTGAGACCACGACCACAATGGAATATACGGTAAAGTATAGGCCCGGATTGCCCAGGTTAGCGGCTTTGACAAAGAGCGGAAGAAAGGAGACCACGGCGCCGAAGGTGACCGTCATGCAGACGGCAATAAAACCGGGAAAGAGCGCGGCCCGGCTCACCCATTTGTGCGGCTGGGTACCTGCCTGGTGTGGAGACTGGGCGTGCTCCGGCTCCCGGATCAATTGTGACAGGACAAGACTGCCGAGACCGAGGGCCGCACACAGCCAGAACAGGGAATCATAACCGATGTGGCCGATGAGCATGACTCCCAACGCCGGACCAATGGTCATGGCCAGGTTCAGGGACATGCCGTAATACCCCATCCCCTCCCCGCGCCGGCTCGGTGGGGCCAGGTCGGCAACGATGACCCCGGCGGCGGTCGTATAGGCGGCTATCCCTAATCCGTGAAAGAAACGCAGACCCAGCATGACCGGGACGGACTCGGCCTGGGTGTAGAGCGCTGGGGCCAGACAGTAGATGAGGGCGCCAATACTAAGAATGGTCTTCCGACTCCACTGGTCAACCAAACGGCCGGTCATGGGACGCACGAGCAGGGCGGAGACGGCGAACGCACCCATGATCAGACCGACCTGGGAGTCTGCGCCGTGGAGTTCCTCAACCACAAAGACCGGCAGGACGGCAAAGAGCAGGAACATGCTGCCGGCAAACAAAAAGGTCCCCAGACACAGCAGGATAAAGTCTCGGGTGAACAAGACTTCCTGGCTCTGCGAGGGGGAGGGCGGCTCAGGCACGGCGGCTGAGTCTATAGGCGGCAGAGAGGAGGGGCAAGAGACGCGAATTCAGAGCATGATGTCGCCGCCATTGGGGCTGAGGCATTGCCCGACATAGTGGCTCGATTCGTCGGAGGCCAGAAAAACATAGGTCGGCGCAATATCATCGACCGTTGCCAGATGGCCTTTGGGAATGCTGGCTCGAATGGCTTCCAGGGCCTCGCTGCTGATGCCCTTGAGGATGGGGGTTTGGGTTGCGCCAGGGCCGACGCAATTCGCATTGATGTTGCGGATCCCGATTTCACGCGACAGCGAGCGGGTAAACGCAATGATAGCGGCCTTGGCCGCACAGTAATGACCCAGGCCGGGCGACCCGAGATAGGCGAGTTGCGAAGCGGTGCTAATAATCTTGCCGTAGTCCTGTTTATACATCAGCGGCAGAACCAGGCGCGTACACAGAAAGACACTTCTCAGGTTGACCGCCAACATCTGGTCCCACATGGAAACCGGCATGTTCTCGACGGTTGCGGCAGAGGCAATGCCGGCATTGTTGACCAAAATGTCGATGCGGCCATAGGTCTGTACCGTGGTATCAACAAGGTGCTGCACCTCGTCTTCCTGGGAAACATCCGCCCGGATGGCGACTGCCCGACGGCCAAGGGCTTCAATCTCTTGCTGGACCGCCGCGGCATTGTCGGCCTGGGAATCATCCGGATAGTTGAGGGCAAGGTCGGCCCCCTCTTTGGCAAAGGCGAGGGCGACCGCCTTTCCAATACCGCTGCTTGAGCCGGTAATCAGGGCGATTTTGTTGTCGAGTTTTCCCATTGGTCTCTCCTCGCTTATATGGGTTTGTTCTTGACCTGCATGGCCACGAGTGTTTCGTCTGTTTTTTCAAACAGGAGCTGGAGCGCGGTTTCCGTATCAAAAGCCTGTGGCGCTTCGAGCCGGGCACCTAGGGCGGCTTTCAGAAATGGGTAGTCGGCTACCCAGGTAGTGAGCTGGGGTGGCTGCTGCTCTTCGGGCTGTTGCGCGTGCCACTCCAGCACTTTGTCTGCGACTTGCAGATAGGCCATGATGGTGTTGACGTACGGCCGCATTTCGTGAGGCGTTTCCTCCATCTTTTGCCGCACAACGGTTTGAAACGCCTGGAACTCGGCATGGTAGGTCGGATAGTCCAGTCCGGCATACCCCAGATCCAGTAACGGTCGGAGAGCGGCTGCAATGTCGCGGTGTCCGGTCAGCGGCTCGTTGCGGAGTTGGTCACAGGAGAAGAGAAGAAAGAAGGCGAGGACGAACACACGCCAAGCTATCCGATTCAAACTGGCAGTAGGAGCGTTGAGGGCTATCATCGGTCTCGAATGACAGGCTAAAGCCCGGCTCCCCTGACTTCCATCCTTACTCATGAGAGACACGGTAAAGACAATCGGTCAGGCTGCGACTTTCTTCACTCCGTTTGTCTCCCAGCCCGGCGGTAAGCTGGGAGCGGCGGGTGGCTCCAGTCCGGTCTCCTCTTTACAGCGTGCCAGGAGTTCGTGGAGTGGCGGACCAAAGTCGAACGTCTGTGTTTCGCCCCGGCTCTCCTTCATGCGCTGACGCAGGGCTCGGGTGGCTTCCTCGTCGACTTCGGACGTGGCTGGATCGAACACCACACCGTAATCGGATGCGGCCTTTTCCGCGGAGACCAACTCGCGCACGATGTCAATCCGGACTTTCTCAATCTCGCGCTCCAGTGGGTCACCCCAGCCGCCGCCGCCCGCGGTCTGGAAGATGAGTTGGTCACCCGGCTCGACCTCGATCTGGTCACATTTTGAGGGCAGGACGGTCCGGGTTCCATCGGTGTGGACCAAGATTTTCGTCGAGCGCATCCCCGGCTTACCCCCGAGAATTCCCCAGGGAGGAGTCAGCCAGCGGTCGTCATGAATGGCGATCTCACCGGGTTCGAGAAAGGTGTACCATTTGTCGATGCCATTCCCTCCTCGGTGCAGACCGGCTCCGCCGGAGTCGATGACCGACGAATAGCGGTCCACACGCAGGGGACAATAGCTTTCGAGGTATTCGGTCGGAATATTGGTGAAGAGCGGCCACCAGGAATGGCCATCCATGCCGTCGCCGATCGGTCGGCCAGGAATGCCACCATAGCCGATCTCCATAATGAAGAAGAAATTGTTGTCCTTATCGTTGCCGCTGTACAGCAGGTGGGGGCTGGTGCCGTAGCCGGCCGCGGTCGTCAGTTCCGGGCTCTTCTGGCCGAGACAGCCGCCCATGACATCAAACAGGCGGGCCAGGGCATGGGTTCGACAGCCCAGCGGGGCGGGAAATTTCGGATGGAGGAGAGAGCCGTCCGGCATGCGGGCGTCGATCAGATCGTAGAAGCCGTCGTTAAACAGAATCTGCGGGTCGTAGACCATGATGAGGTAGACGCCGATGAACATCTTGAACATGCCCGGATTGAGATAAAAATTGATCGGTCCAACGGCCTGCGGGTCGGTGCCGGTCCAGTCGAAGACCGCCCGGTCGCCCTCACGCCAGATAGTGAGTTTCATTTTGAACGGGCCGTGGCCGAGCCCATCATCGTCAATATAGTCCTCGAAGGACTGGGGCTCGGTCGGAATATTGCGCTGGATGAGGGTCTGGACGGCCCGGTAGGTTCGGTCCAGTAATGCCTGGCAGGCGGCCAGATAGGTATCTCGCCCAAAGCGTTCGCACAGTTCCTGCACGCGCTGTTCAGCGGTTTTACAGCCGGCTACAATGCCCATGAGATCCGAGCGGTTCATCATGGGAATGCGGACGTTGTTCAGAATCAAGTCCAGGACGGCCTGGTTGAGTTCGCCTTTTTCAAACAGTTTAACGGGCGGAATGCGGAGTCCCTCGCCAAAGATTGAGGTCGCGTTGGTCGGAAACGAGCCGGGCAGCGGGCCGCCTACGTCCATTTGATGGCCGAACATGGAGGTCCAGCCTATGAGTTCGTCGCCGTCAAAGACGGGAACCAGCACGAGAAAGTCGTTGATGTGGGAAATGGCCCCTCCGCAGAGATAGGGATCGTTGAGTAGAATGACATCGCCAGGATAGAGCGGCTGGTCAAAACGCTCCATCATCTCCCGGATATAGGAGCCGAACTGCCCGACGACCATACGGCCGTTGGGGTCACAGATCATGGGAAATTCGTCGTGCTGCTCGCGGATCACCGGCGACATGGCCGTGCGGAACAGCACCGCATCCATTTCATAGCGATAGTTCTTGAGCGCACTCTCGATAATGTCGAGGGTGACGGGATCGACCTCGATATCTGGAATTTCAGCAATTTTCACATCGCGCATGATACTGCTCCTCTATGTAGGTCGGATGAGCGAAGGGCAATGAGGCCTCCACCTAGAGCACGTTAGTTTATGTTGTCCTTCAGTCCCAGGTTTTTCCGAATATGCCTTACCAAACGGTTGTCAATCTCTGTATGTCTCGGCACCGGCTGTTTATCCCCTGTAGAAGGATTGAGATAGATGTCATGCCGGGCACCGTGTCTGTGTAGAACGCATCCCTCGGCCAGAAGACGGCGGACAAACTCATTCCGCTTCATGTCTGGACTTCGCAGCGAATTGTTTTCGTCTGGTAGTCCTCTGGAACATCATCCATAGCCATCAGCAGGTACGCATCTTTGAGATTTTCTTCCAATTCTTCCAGCGTTTCGCCCTGAGTCATGATTTCAGGATGTTCGAGGAGTTTGCCCAGCCAGAATGTATCCGACTTCCAATACACCATAGTTAACTGTGTGTGCATTGCTTCCCTCTCATGATGCTTCCGGTCGAATCAGGATATTCGCATAACGATCTACCTCTGCCGCATAATCCGGTAACACGACCGTGGTTGAATCCATCTCGGTCACAATCGCCGGGCCGGGCAGGCGGTTGCCCGGTGTGAGCTTGGCCCGATCGTAAATCGGGGTGGTCAAAAAGTCGCCGTCAAAATAAATCCGGTGTTCGTCTACCTGGGCGTGGGCCGCGGACGGCCCGTCCGTTTCGCCCTCGGGCCAGTTCAGTGTGGTTCCCGTGCCGAGGGCAACCGCGCGAAGATTGACGATCTCACATTCGGCATCCAGACGAAAGCGGTAGAGCTGTTCATGCAGGGCGTGAAATTGTTCCGCCAGCGCTGCGGTGCCGTTGGCTTGCAACTCGTCGAGCGTTGTGGTCACCGGCAGTTCATAGCCCTGGCGGAAATAGCGCATATCGGCGTTGTAAAAAATCTGCTGTTGCTGTCGAGAGATGCCTTCCTGTTCTAGCCAGCCGGTCGCCTCTGTACTCAACCCTTCGAGTATTTCAACGACCTCCGGCGCAGTGATCTGATCCAGGGTGCGGAAGACGGTCCGGGAGAACTCTTCCCGGTAATCGCAACACACATCGCCCATGGCGCATAAAATGCCTGGTGCGGGAGGGACGATAACCGGGAAGGAGCCGATCAGCTTGGCTACCGCGTTGGCGTGCAGCGGACCGGCTCCGCCGAATGCGGCCAGGGCAAAATTACGCGGGTCGTAGCCGCGCTGGACGGAGACTAGACGCAAGGCCCCATGCATATTCTCATTCACAATGTCCAGGATACCCTGGGCGGTCTGATACACATCGAGGCCGAGTTTTTTCCCAATGCGCTCGACCGCGGCGTGGGCGGCTTCCGTATCCAGCGTCATCTCGCCGCCCAGCAGATTGGGTGGCAGATGGCCAAGGACAACGTTGGCGTCCGTCACCGTGGGCTCGGTTCCACCCTGGCCGTAGCTGGCCGGACCGGGAGCTGCACCGGCACTCTGCGGACCGACCCGGAGCGCGCTGGTAATCTCGGGGACATGGGCAATGGAGCCGCCGCCGGCTCCGATACTGCGGACATCGACCGAAGGAACCTTAATCGGGAAATAGCCCAGGGTGGTTTCCCGCGAAATAGTCTGGCTGCCATCCTGACACAGGGCCACGTCAGTGGACGTGCCGCCCATATCGAGGGTCAACAAATGCGGGAAGCCGGCCTTTTTCGCAATATACAGCGCCCCAGCAACGCCACCGGCCGGGCCTGACATCACGGCGTAGACCGGCCGTTCCTGTGCCATACGCAGGGTCATCAGCCCGGCGTCAGAGCGGAGAATATTGACATCCGCCTTCAGACCGTGCGCCGTGAGCTGGTCCGCAAAGCTGCGCATATACTGGGAGACTTTTGGCCGCACGTATGAATTCATCACCGCGGTGAGGGCGCGTTCGTACTCCCGGAATTCCGGTAACACTTCCGATGAGGCGGTAATCGGAGTGTTGGGCAGCACCTCCTGGGCGATCTCTTTAACGCGCTTTTCATGGCTCTGGTTGGCGTACGAGTTGATGAGGGAAATCGTCAGCGCTTCGATTCCTCGGGCGCCCAAATCTTGCAGGTCTGTGCGCAGCGCGTCTTCGTCCAGCGGGGTGACCACCTCCCCGCGGGTGTCGATGCGTTCGATAGCCTCGCGGGTGTATTCGATGGCTGCGGGCGGGTCTGGTTTCTCCATAATCATCCAGCCGGCGAGCGGACCCGGCGTCCAGGAACGCGCCAAGTGGAGAATCTGTTTAAAGCCCTGGGTTGTAATCAGGCCAACCTTCGCGCCTTTTCCCTCAAGGACGGCGTTGGTTGCCACGGTTGTCCCGTGCATAATCTGCGCGATATCACCGGGTGAGATGTTGGCCGAGCGGCAGATTTTCTCAATCCCGGCCAGCACGCCAACCGATGGATCGCTGGGGGTGGACGGGGTTTTGGCGCGGACCTGTCGGCCACTTTCCTCGTCAAAAAGTATGAGGTCGGTAAACGTCCCGCCGACGTCAACACCAAGTTTGAAGGACATGAAGAGCCTGCACTTTCTGATTCAAGGGCACCGGTCGTGTTTTCCGTGCGCTCTGGCCGTCAGGACGAAACCGCGCGAACCGCGGCTTGGTATGATTCCGCGGTCTCGCCCTTGTCGGTTTCCTCCAACTCCTGATGGACGACCCGCAGGACCCGTTCGAGGTATTCCGTACGCCAGCGTTCCCGTTCGGCCATGACGGCCTCATCCGGACGATAAGCTTCGATGTCGTGCTGCGTGAACAGGCCCTTGGCCGCCGCCAGACGCTCAATAGTATCAAGGCGTTCCCGCAGCACGGAGACTTCGCCAGCCAGGGCCATGACAATCCCCATAACCGTATCGATTTGGGGATCGTCGAAAAAAGTCGGGCGCTTGCCTTTTGCCTTGCGTATCATGGAGCGCTCCTGCTACTTGGTCGCGCCAAAGACGAACCACGCCCCACCGCCGCCAAAATCACCGCCTTGAAATTTCTTCGTGCGTGCCTGGGCCCGCTCCAGGGCACTCGGGATCATCGTCTGGAGGACACTCTGTGCAGCAAAACCGGACTCTTCGGCCAGCTTTTGGAGGTCCATGGAATGCACTGTCCCCCAGAAGGGTTCGTTGTTGTTATAGGTATCCCAGTCGAGGATAAACGCCTCGTAGGGCGGCATGCCTTCATACTGCGGTACCTCTTGGTGGAGCATCATGCCCCCCGGCTTTAACAAGCGGTGGCACTCTTTCATGATATTGCGAATGGCTTGGCTCGAAGTCTCGTGCAGCAAAATATGAGAGACGATGAGGTCAAACGAGCCATCCTCGAAATTGGTCTGCTCCGCATTCTGCTGAGAGAAATGGACGCGTTTGCCCAGGGCCTCGGCGCGCGCATGACCATAGCGCAGGACCGGTGCACCCACGTCAACGGCAAAGACTTCGGCTTCGGGATAGGCATCAACATAGGGTAGGGTGCTATGCCCGACGGTGCAGCCCATATCCAGAATGCGACGGGGCTGGAAGTCCGCATGCTGCTCTTTGAGGTGCAGGACAACCGACTGGCCCATTTCATCGTTCAAGCTTCCTAAGCGGCTCATAGCGTAAATATAGACGGCCCGGTCATAGGTTGCTCCAGCGGCCACGTCATCCGGTCCCAACTCGGTGTGGTAGCCACCCGGCTGACAGTGAATATCCACCGCCGTGTGGTAGGCTGGAATGGCCACGTCCGGATTCAAGCTGAGAGAGCCGAGTGTCTTCCCGTTTGTCGCGGCGCGCTCCCGTAGCTGCGGGAGCTGGCGTTCCACGCTCACATTGACCGAATCCCACATCATCTCCTGGCTGGTCCGCAGCAGCGTGCTCCACATCTGATAATAGGGCTCATCCTTCATGACGCTCCGGACTTCGTGCCGGTCTTGGGGAGGGCGCTGATGTTCACGCTCGAAACGGGGAGCCGCCTTGCGCTCGTAAATAGATTTATTGCCGGGTGAGACTTTGGTGGCCAGATGGACCTTGAGGCTTTGGACAAAGTTTTGCCGGGCCAGCTCATCATGAGTGGCTGTCGGGAGCAGATCGTGCGGTAACTGCGTATTCATAGTGACTCCTCCATTCCATGTGTCTTCTCTCCATAACCTTATTCGGCAAAGGCGGCAATCATTGCGGCGTTATTGTGACGGACCTCTTCCGGGTCGGCAGCAAAAGAAGGGCTGAGCAAGAGCAGCGTGTCAAACAAGCCGTCAAAAGCGGCCAGCTGTTGCCGGACATCGTCCGGTGTCCCAGACAAGACCAGTGCGTCAATCATCTCGTCGCTTACGGCCGCAAGCATGGCCGGGACGTCATTGCGTGCCATCGCGTCTCGGATGGCGAGCTTGGCCTCCGTAAAGCCCGGAGGATCAAGGATCACGTCGAAATAGGGCAGGGTCGCGTAAAAGGCGACGGCATGTCTGGCTAAATCGCGGGCCTGCTGACGGTCAGTATTGACCGCGCAGCATTTCACGGCGCAAATCTCGAAGCCGTCTCTATCCCGTCCGCTGCGGCTGAAGCCTTTTTTCAGATTTGGATGGACGACATCCGTAAAATATTGAGGGGTATTGAGCACGTTGAGGATGATGCCGTCGGCAAGTGCCCCGGCGAGCTGGATCATATTGGGCAGAACTGCGGCCAGATAGATAGGAATGCTGGGATAGAGCGGCTCGGTGAGACGTTGGTAGTTGCAAACCTGATAGAATTCCCCGTTATATTCGACTGCCTGCGTCGGTGAACCCCGCCACATGGTGCGAATACACTCAACATACTCGCGCATGCGGGCCACGGGTTTGCGGTATTCCAGGCCGTGCCACTGCTCGTTCCAGTCTTTCGGTGCGGTCCCAAGCCCCAGAATGAAACGCCCGTGGGTGTATTCGGCGAGTGACATTGCGCCTAGCTCGGTCAACATAGGTGGACGGGCAAAATGGGCGACCGCCGTCCCGAGGCGGACGGTCCGGACCGCACTGGCTATGGCGGTCAGAGGGACAAAGGCATCCCGCCACAGCTCAGCGGCCCAAATGCTCTCCGCTCCGGCGTCTTCCGCTTGTGTGGCAAAGCGGACAATATGGTCGAGGGGCAGCTTATCTCCATTAAAGAGAACACCCCATTTCAGTGACTGGACTTGCGCCATGGAAAGAATCTCCTCGCCTATACCTTCTACCTTCACCCGCGACACCTTAACTCCACACAGGTAGGTAAAGACGATAATATAACATAGTTTGATAGTAGCAGCCAAAAAAATGTAGAGTAATTTTTCCAAATATGCTATAGGAGGCCGTTACTTTTGTAGAGGATGTAAGGATCCGAGAGGTCCTGTTCGGAAAGGCCTTGAAAATTTTTCTGACGATTCTGGCTGGCTGCGCCCTGATCGGGTGCGTGAGTCGTCCGACAAAACCTCTGGTTTTGACCGAACAGGTGGGAGCGCTTCCCATCGAATTCACGACGACAAATTGTAAGATTCCTATTCTTGATTCTCCTCCCGCATTAGCACACGAAGTGATCGCCCGGGTGAAAACGTATGGCAATCCGGGTACGGGCATGGAAGCCATGCAGACCGCACTGCACCGTGAGGCGTGTGCGATAGGGGCGGAGGCCATTGTCCTGCAACGGATAAAGTCTGGAGAATTCCAGGACGAAATAACGGTGGCACATGTCGGGGCGAGTACCGCCCGAGACTACCGAAGCCGGTCAGACTACGAATTTCAATTGGTTGGTTTGGCCATTCGATATACACAAAAAAACTGAACTGTAAATGCCTTCAATTATGCTGGTGAAGTGGCCCCTCAGGGGTCACTTGACAGTTCTGTCCGTACTTCATAGATAAGGGAACTTGACCTCGGAATCTTACAAGCGACAACACTGTTCCCCGCATCAGTAAGGAGAGAATATCTTGAAAAGACAAATACGTTTGGTGTGGCGTCATGCGGCTTGGAGCATTCTGGTCGCCGCCCTCTTTACACTGTCAGCTTGTATTGAAGCAGCCGACGAAGAGGTGTTGCGTGAACTCAACGAAATGGGGGCGTCCAGGGGGAATGTGTTTCCCGACCGCGAAGACTACTATGACGCCTTTGTCCTTGACGCGAACAATGCGTGGGTCTCCGGCGGACGGGGGCTGATCCTGCACGTGACCAATAACGGACAGGATTTTGCCATGCTGGAAACCGGGGTCCAAAAGGCAATCTATGAGGTTGATTTTGCGACTGTCGAGGACGGGGTGGCCGTTGGACAGGATGGCATTGTCCTCAAGACCGGCGATGGCGGAAAGACCTGGAATCGGATTCCTATCGAATTACCGCTGCTGGACTGGCAGGTGGCCCAGCCTCACTATTTTGCGGTCAGCCGTGGTGCGGACGCGCAACACCTGTGGGCCGTCGGTCCGGTGGGCGCCATTATCCGTTCACAAGACGGTGGAGAGACTTGGGAGAATCTCTCGCTGTGGTGCGATATGAGCTTCGATAATTTTGCAACCTCGGACCCCGCGGATGATCCCGAGTCAACCCTGCGGCTGAATCCGTGCGATGTGACGCTGAACGGAGTGTCCTTCCCCACAAATACGGACGGGTGGGTCGCGGGCGAATTTGGGATTATTTTGCGCACCCAGGATGGTGGTGTCACCTGGCAGCGGCAACGTAATGTGCACAACCTGCCGAAATATACTCGCCCGGAACTCCCTGAAGAGGAAGCGATCCGACAGCGCATCCCCCCTCTCTATATTGAAGACCTTTTCCTGATTGATGTGGATTTTCGTAGTGCCCAGGAAGGGTATGTCACCGGGGAGAGTGGTACGTTGTTACAAACGACAGATGCGGGGGAAACGTGGACAAATATTCCCAGTGGGAGCTTTAATACGCTCCTGTCCGTCACCGCTGCTCCGGATGACAACCGCAGTGACTTTGCTACGGGTGTGCTCGGCACGCTTGCCTCAGCCACAAGTGACGCATGGCAGCTTGACGAGAATATCCGCCAGGATGTGCTGACCTGGATCCGCACGGCGTCTTTTGCTCCTGATGGGCAGTTTGGCGTTGCGTGCGGAGGGAAGGGCACGGTCTTGGTCACTACCGATAGTGGCAAGAGCTGGACTACCGCAGACAAGGCAAAGCTGTATGCCGCGAACCCGTCCCTCTAGGGTGGATGTAGTCATTAGCAAAACGGTGCTGTCATGACTGACATGCCTATAAATACGACATATTACTCACACACTATTACGCCTCTGTTCGCGTAAGGAGGAATTAAGATGGCCCATACTCCCCCAGGTCACAAAAAAGGTACCGCCGACCGTATCATCGAAGCCTATCTCGCAGTTCTCTGGCGACACCGTATGGCGTATATGGTCGCCTTGGCGATCGCGACGGTCCTCTGGGGCTATCAAGCCCGTAAGGTCGAAATGTACAGTCAGTTTGCCGACCTCCTGCCCCAGGGCCATGACTACATTCAAGCCTACAACCAGCATCGGACGACCTTTGGCGGAGCCAATATTGTGACGGCGGTCCTCCAGGTAGAGGAAGGGGATATTTTCACCAAAGAGAATCTGGAAAAGGTTCGCTACCTCACGGACCAACTCGACCAGATTACCGGTGTGGACCATAACCAGGTGGCTTCGCTCTCCCACGTCAAAATCCGCAATATCAAGACCTTGCCGGGCGGTATGGTGCGTTCGTACCCGGTGCTTCCCGTTGATGTACCGGACGACCCCAATGAGCTCAGCGCGCTGAAATTCGAGATGTTCAATAACGATATCGTTATGAACAAATACGTCTCGGAGGACGGCAAAGCCGCGCTCGTTCTTGCCGGATTTAACGAAGACCGGCTGGATTACCGGGAAATTCAACGGGAGATCACGCGCATCCGGAGTGAGATAGAAGACGACAACACGAACGTGTACGTCGCTGGTGAGCCGGCGCTCAAAGGCTGGGTCTGGTTTTTCACCGGCGAGCTGTTCCTGATCTTCACCTTCACCGGAATAATGGTCTTTCTTGCGCTGATTATCTATTTTCGGCGGGCCTACGGGGTGCTCGTCCCGTTGATTGGCGCAGCCATCCAGACCGTGTGGGGTCTGGGCTGGGTCGGCTGGTGGGGCTTTAACCTTGACCCGCTCATCCTGGTGATTCCGCTACTGATCACGGCCCGCTCGGTCAGCCACGCGGTGCAGATGATTGAGCGCTATTTCGAAGAACTCGAGGTCTCGCAAGACCAGGAGAAAGCTGCGTTTACGTGTCTGAGCGACTTGTTTCTACCAGGCGTGACGGGCGTCATCAGCGACTCCGGTGGGATTCTCGTCCTGTCCGTGGCCACCATCCCGCTGATCGAGAAGCTCGCCTACTACGGCAGTTTCTGGGCATTTGCCAATATCTTCTGCATTACGCATACCATGCCCATCCTGTTGTCATATTTCCCAAGGCCCAAGCAAACAGAACATTTTATTCCGCGTTGGATGGAGGTCACGCTGATCACGGTCGGCAATGTCGCCACCGGGCCGATCAGTCGCTGGGTGATTATGGTCGCCGCCGCGGTGACCATCTTCTTTGGCGTGCGGACAGCGATCACCGTACCGATTGGCGAGCAGGAAGCCGGCTCCCCACTCCTCTGGCAGGATGCCCACTATAATGTGTCCGCCCGGACGATTAACGAGCGATTCGCCGGGGCCAACCAACTGGTGATCTACCTGGAAGGCGAGCGTGAGCATATCCTCAAGGAGCCGCACGTGCTCGACACCCTTGAGGAGATGCGCCGCTATTTGTTGGAGCAGGTTGAGGCAGGAGACACGCGCGAGCTGTACACTTTGGCGCGGAATCTGAATCGCCGCTATCACTATGGCGACCCACGCTGGCAGGTCATTCCTCCTGATAGATCGATCACTGGGAACTTGATTTTTGTGTATGAAGCCTCGGCTCCCATATCGGGGGTTATTCTTGAGTACACCGATATGGTCTACCAGAACGGCCAGTTTGTCGTGTTTTACAAGGACGTAAAAGGTGACACTGTCCGTGAGGCGATCGCCCGGGCAAAGAAGTTCATGGTTGAGCATCCCATTGAGGGGGTGAGTCTGCGCTTGGCTGGCGGATTTATCGGAACGACGGCGGCCCTGAACGAAGAGATTGATCGCTCCGAGAAACAGGCTGCCATGCTCGTCATTGCGACGGTTTACACCCTGGTCCTTTTGAGTTACGGTTCCATCATCGCGGCAACCCTGGTGATGCTCGCGCTGGTTGCCGCGGGGGTGGCCAGCTATATGTACGTCTCCTTTATGGGCATCGGCATTAATATCAACTCGCTGCCAGTGACCGCGGTGGGGATGGGCATCGGGGTGGACTATATCTTATACGTCGTTGACCGGATTCGACTCGAAGTCCCACGGGCGGGAGGCGATTTGGTTGCCGGCATTAAACGTACGGTGTCCACAACAGGTATGGCTGTGACCTTTACCGCCACGACGATGATCGCCGGCGTGATTCCGTGGTATTTCATGTCGAGCTTGCGCTTTTCCGCGGAGATGGCCTTACTCTTGGCCATTCTGCTGGTGACACACTGGTTGTCCGCGCTGACCATGATCCCAGCCATGATTGCGATTGTGAAGCCGAGGTTTGTGGTTGGGCAGCCTGTGCAGGCTGAGGAAGAGCAGCCGATGATGGCGGAGCCGAGCCCGCAACCAACGAGCTGATAAAAGTTTGAGGGATTATTGTGAAGAATGGCCCCTCCTGGGGGTAGTAAAGATTTTCCCTTCGTGAGGGCGAAGGGCAAGGAAGGAGGCCTCGTTATGAAACGAGCAGGGAGAGGGAAGCTGACCGGGCTCTGGCTGGGGATAACAGCCATTGGCCTGAGCATGGCGCTCGCCATTCCATCTGCGGATGCGGCTGGGCGCAAAGATAGAGGATTTATGGATAGTTTCGATAGAATGGCGATCCACGGCTATGTGGATAATTTCTCCATTCTACGGAGCGATAACTTTAAAGACGACTACCACTTCGCGTCGTCCCGCTACCGGGCCAGTGTGCAGTTGGCCGGTCCCCTGTACGTCATGCAGGACTACTTCCAGCGCTTCGAGTATTTCATCGAGTTGCGGCCCGAGTACGAGTCGATCTACGACATAAGTCACAGGTTCGGAAACGGTCGAAATGGCAAGGTCTCCGGGCGCTCTGGTAAGCCTAGTCAGAATAATGTGGATTTACTCAAAGCTTTCGGACTTGCCCCCCGCAACTATGGCGGATTCTGGCCGAAGGAACCGTGTACTAATTGTGCCGCCAATAACATTGAGTTCATTCACACTCTAACCCCTGGCGCAAAATACGGCGTACCCGGTCGCGACGTGGATTCGCGAAGCCGAGGGTACTACGGCTTGGACGCCAGCCAGAACGACCTGCGCTTCGGGATGCTGCGCGAGACCAATATGGACCTGTACTATCCTGTCCGCGAGGCGTATTTGGACCTCTTCTGGCGGGGGTTTGGCGGTCGCAACTGGCTGCGTATTGGAAAACAGCAGCATGTGTGGGGGAAGGCCGACTTCTTCCGCCTGCAAGACATCGTGAACCCGGTCAACTTTGGCGACCATTTCTTCATCGACCTGTTCGACGACACGCGCGTGCCGTTGTGGTCGGCCCTGTTCGAGCACCGCTTCGGCAACATCGGCTTTCTGCGCGACGTGGCCGGTAGCGTGATCTACGTCTTTGACCGCCACACGCCGACCGGTCTCGGCCACCCGGCCCAGCCTTGGGCCACGGGCTTTGGTCGGACGATCGACGGCTTCGTGTTCGGGAACGATCTGTTCTCGTCAGCCGTTTTCCCGAATATGGCTGACCACTACTCCGGGGCAACCGCGGACAGGCCGTATCTTCCGTTCAAGAATATGGCGCTGTACAAGAACCGCGCTCCGCACTGGAACCTGAAGAACGGGGGTGTCGGTATGCGTTGGGAAGCCACTGTCGGCAACCTGCGTATCCAGGTCACCGATTATTTCGCGTTTCCCGACCTGCCGGTGACCGGCTGGGACCGCCTTAACATCCTTAACACTCCGGGCTGTACGACGGACGGAAATGGGAACAGCATTCTGCCTGCTGACCGCAATGAAGCGCCTATCACGACGGAGCAATTGGCAGGCGCCGACCCCAAGTCATTCCACAAGGACGGTGGTACGGTTGTTACTTCGGCCTTTGGTCCTGTAGTAGCCGGCGTTAAGCCGAAGCATATTCAGATACGCGAAGCCGGCGTCTTCAAAAAAGGTGGGGCAGGATACGGCACCAAGGCGAAAAACCGCCATGCCAAATATGCGAACCTGTGCGGCCTTGGTGGCTCGCTGTCCGCCAGATGGCGCAAGACGAATACGCTGGGTCTGTCGCTCGACTGGTTCGAGCCGTACACTGGCTTTGTGGTCCGCTGGGAATCGTCCTGGACCACCAATGCGTTGTTGAACGACACGGCCAAGATCGACCTGATGGGCGACGGTAACGCCTTCAAGTGGGTGCTGGGTATCGACCGGCCTACCTTGATCCGCTGGCTCAACCCGACGCGGAGTTTCTTCCTGAGCGCTCAGGCGTACGGCACCCACTATCCCGACTCGCGGGCTGGCCG
>JAJDTY010000058.1 GCA_022826945.1 Candidatus Binatia bacterium | reverse complement strand
GGCATATCGCAGCCGCATCAACTTTTTTCTGTACGAGTCGCGTGAGTTCCGCGACAATCATCTGTTTGAGGGCGGCTTGCGCCTGTCCTGGCTGTCGGCCTCAGGTCGTCTGGAAGTGGCCGCCTTTGGCCGCAACATCCTAAACAACGTCTCGCCCACCGGTGGTCTCGACTTCAACAATCTGGCCGGCTTTGTCAACGAGCCGCCGGTGTGGGGCATCGAAGCGGCGGTGCGCTTGTGACGAGCGGTTCGGCCCGGCGTTTGCGGTGTTGCCAAACGGTCCGGGCTCAGGCAAAACGGAGCGTATCTTACGGAAGGAAAAGGAGGCAAAGCATGATTTCATTGGTTGCAAAGCTAACGGTTCGCGAAGGCAAGGAGCAAGATTTTATTGATGCCATGAAGGATGTCGTCCCGGCCGTGCGTGAAGAGCCCGGCAATAGCGCCTATGTGATGAACCGTTCAAAAGAAAACCCGAGCATGTTTGTGTTCTACGAGGAGTATACGGACCAAGCCGCTTTTGATGCCCATCGCAAGCATCTGGGCGAACTCGGGGTGGACCTGAGGGCCATCCTCGCCGGCGCGCCAGCGCTCGAATTCTATGAGAAGATCTACTAGGGTGCATTCCCCGTTGAAGTAGCCTATCTATCGAAAAGGGACACGGCATATCGTGTCCCTTTTTTTGTTTGCGCGTATGAGAATGCTTGCGTAGTGTTGAGGTGAAAAGTCACACTCAGAATGAGGTCCCTCATGATGCTCGAAATTGATCCGAAGGCGAAACAAGGCGTCCAACTCGGTCCGGTGACGGTGACCGCCGAGGATATTCAATCCTTTGCCGAGGCGATGGGCGACCTGAACCCGCTGTATACGGACGTTGAGGCGGCCCGGGCCGCTGGCTACCCGGATATCATTGCCCCCCCGATGTTCTGTATGCGGATGCGCGGCGGCAGACTGCTGCCCGAGGTTCCGCTCCCGTCCGGCTTCATGAGTCTGCACGCGGGACAGGAAATCGAATTCCACGATGAGATTATTGCCGGGCAGACCTATACCATTACCTCGCGTGTGGCCGATGTGTATGAAAAAACAGGCCGGAGCGGTCCCATGGAGATCATTGTTCGGGAGTCGACGATTACGGATACTGAGGAGCGGACTATCGTGACGATCCGCGAGCGACAAATCGTGCGCTCTCCGGAAAAGAAAATCTAGGCTCAGGACCCATGCGTATCAGTCTGGACCCCTGGGGGGGCGATTACGGCAGCCAGATTTCGACGCCACAGGCGATCGATGAAGAACATCTCTCCGCACAAGTCACCGGGCAGCAGGTTGAGGCCGGTCCGTGGCGGCCACGGACACCTAGCCCTGAGCAGATGCCGAACATGACTGCGGTGATTGACGGGGTTATGCGGGTCGATGCGCCTGCGGTTCTGAGTGACGAAGACACGCGCTTCCTGGCCCTGTTCGGGTCGTATGCGGCCGGGGCGGTCGTTATTGACCGGCGCGTTGAGATTATCGAGGAACAGCTCGACCGCCTGTTTATTGTTGGCGGAGGGCAATCCGGACAGGATGTGCTGGTGGCGGCAGGGACAGGCGGAAAGATTCCCATGCGCTACCGGAGTATGAGCGTGTCGGACCTCACTCCGGACTCCTTACGAGAAAGCCTCATGACGGCAATGCGGCAGGCCGAGGTTGATTTGGCCCGAAAGCTGTCTGGGAACGAACGTCTCATACTTGCGGATGGTAATCTGACCTTTTTAAGCGATAGCTCCTCAGTTGTTGGGGTCATCAAGACGATTCAACGTATGTACCTTGCACCCAAAGAGGCAAAAATTCTCGAACAGCTTCAGCAGGGTGAACGAACACCGCTGTTCCAATTCTCTGGCAGCAGCAAACGAAAGAGTTTTGAGGTATTTACCTGTTATCTACGTTTGGCGAATCCGCGACCGATCGAGCATCCATATACCGGACTGGTGCGCTTAGAAGTGAAGCTTGGTCTTGGTATTCAGCAGGCGGTCAGACTGTTAGATCAAGCCGCACATGCTGTTTCGGCTTTGGCCTCCCGTGCGCCAAAAGATCCCCGCGCTCCCCAAAACCTGATTCCTATCGGTGGGCTCGAGCGACGGCTGCGGCACCGCCTAGGTGACCCCAAGCTGGTCCGGCGGTGTATTGAGAAGGCCCTCCTGAACCAGGTATAGCCAAACGGGAAGGAGAACGCATGGGGAGAGTTATCGGCACACAAGATGCCACCCCGCTCGAATTCTGGGTGTGGCTCGAAGAAGGCGAACCAATCCAGGTTGATGATGCTATTGTGGTCGAGACCGACTCGCCAAACGGACCCCTGAAACTATTCGGCATGGTCGATATTGTCCGGGCACGCCATCAGGGCTCGACATTTGACTCCGACGTGGTTGAGGCGGAACGCGGTCTGCCGGTTGAACTCTCTATCGCCGCGCATGTCAAAGTGACCCGTTTGATACCGGAGTACTATTATCCGCCGATGCCGGGCAACCCGGTTCGTACGGTCGAGGATGAAGAGTTCGCGCAAGCCCTGTTCATGGACAAGATGGAGCGCAAGTTTCCGATTGGCCTGTCCCTGTCCGGCAAGGAAGTCGTATACGGCAACCTCGATTTTTTGAATGGTCGCAAGGGCGCGCATATGAATATCAGCGGCGTGTCCGGCATTGCCACCAAAACGACCTACGCGACCTTCTTGCTGCACAGCCTGCTGCACTGTGGGCAGCTGACCGACGCGAAAAACACCCACGCCATTATTTTTAATGTCAAAGGTGAGGATC
Source organism: Candidatus Binatia bacterium (assembly GCA_022826945.1). Lineage (GTDB taxonomy): Bacteria > Desulfobacterota > Binatia > Bin18 > Bin18 > Bin18. Next base: position 81,895 of record JAJDTY010000058.1, on the reverse strand, counting down.
TGCTGTTCTTAGATAAAGCCAGTAACGTCATGGACGTTGAAAACGAGGCTCTCTACACCCAACTAGGACTGCCGGCAGAGCCGTTTGATTCGGTTCAATTCTACGTTCCACCTATGGAAAGCGCACGCGGGCCGATCATGCCCAAGGTTAGCTCCCGTAAGGCGGATGAGGTCACGCCCTATTTTTGGACGGTTCGGGATTTCTGCCGTCAGCGCTTGCTACGCTACCTGTTTTCTGAAGGTGGGGAAGATGCCTCCTTGCTGTCAGCCTTGACCTATCAGGTTGAACGCAAACTCCTTGAAGCGGCCGAAGACGCCGAGAAAAGCGGTCCGGGTCCGGGCGTGTTGCTCCCCTTGGATGAGGACCTTGCAGAGGACGACAGTCCACTCCCTCCGACCGAGGTTCGCGATTTTCCGACCCTCCTCCGAGCGATGGAGACGCTTGCGAGTTCAACTAACCATTCGCCAGGCACGGTCGGCGCGTTTATGCGTCGTCTGTACAGCGCCGAAGACAAGGTCTCGTATCTTATTCGCGACCCCGCGGACTCCGACGCGGCTCGGCACGCGATCAACTGGCGCAACAAGCAGGTAACCGTGGTCAGCCTGAGTGGACTGTACGAAGTCGGTAAGAGCTTTGTGGTGGGCTCTGTGCTGCAACAGATTCAGGAAGAAAAAGAAGCGACCGGGTCAGCGGAACCCCTGTGCTTTATCGTTGTGGACGAACTGAACCGCTACGCTCCTCGTGACGGCTGGTCTCCGATTCGAGAGCGACTGCTTGAAATCGCCGAGCGGGGACGGTCCAGCGGTACGATTCTGATCGGTGCGCAGCAAACCGCTTCCGAAGTGGAGCGGCGGATTGTTGCCAACCCTGCCTTTCGGATCGTCGGCCGGCTGGATGCCGCTGAAGCCGAGCGTGCCGAATATGGTTTTCTGCCGCCAACCTTGCGCAAGCGGGCCGCTATTTTAACGTCAGGGCGGATGATCGTGTCTCAACCCGACATTCCCACCCCGGTCCCGATTCTATTCCCGATGCCGGCCTGGGCGACCCGGGCGGACGAGCAGAAACTACGGCCACCTGCTTTGAAGCTGTCCCGAGTCCGGGAAAGCGAATATTAAGATACGGACATGAAATTCCTTCATACTTCAGACTGGCACGTGGGCCGGACTATCCGCAATCGCTCGCGGATGGATGAGCACCGGGCGGTGTTTGCCGAGATTATTGATATTGCCAAGCGCGAGCAAGTTGATGCCGTCCTGGTGACCGGGGATGTCTTTCACGAGCGACGCCCGCCGCTGGCTGCCGAGGAACTGGTGGCACACACCCTGGCGCAACTTGCCCGCGACAACATTGTCTCTGTCGTCATTCCCGGCAACCACGATGACGCCGCCCGCCTGCGCACCCTGAAACCGCTGGGCGATTTGCTCCACGTGCATATGATGACGGACATGAGTGAAACCCCGTCGGACCTCATTGTTTCCATTCCCCAGCGTACCGGAGGGGAGCGAGCGCTGGTGAGTTGTCTGCCTTATCTGCATCCTCACCGCGTCCTGACTGCGGCCGAAGGAACCGACAAAAGCGAGAACGAACGTCTGAGTGTGTATCAGAGCATGGTGCAGGATTATCTCCGCGCCCTGGAGGAAGCGACGCTGCAAATGGACCCCAACGCGGTGTCCATCCTGCTCGCTCATGCCCATGTTTCCGGGACGGAGTTTGGAGGGGGTGAATGGCGCTCAAGCGTCTTTCCTGTCGATCCCGGCATCTTTCCCGGTCAGGTACACTATGTGGCCTTGGGGCATATGCATCAGCCCCAGAAGGTAGGCGGGACACGGGCGCAGGCGCGCTACGCCGGATCGATCCTGCAGATGGACTTTGGCGAGCGGGGCCAGGACAAAAGCGTCTGCCTAGTTGAGGCCCATCCGGGGAAACCAGCGGAAGTCTCACCGATTGCGCTAACCGCAGGTAAAGCCCTGCTGCGCCGGACGGGAACCGCAGAGGAAATACTGTCACAGGCGCAAGAGTTCACCAACGCCTGGGTTGAGGTCGTTCTGAAGCCGGAAGGCCAAACGTCTGAACTGATCGAGCAAATCCGGGCGCTGCCGGGCGTAGTCTCGCTCCGGTTTGAAGAGACCCAGGCGAGCGATTCCGTCGGCGAAACGACTCACAATCCAAAGGAGCGACCCGCGGCAGAACTTTTTACCGACTATTACAAGTCAAAACGCGGCGCAGAGCCCGAGCCTCAACTCGTGGCCCTGTTTGAGCGGCTGTATCAGGAGGTCAGCACCGCGCGGGACGAACCCGTATAAGTGAATGCCAACCCCCAACCCCGGACCCCCAGTCCCCCATTAACGCCATGCGCCCACAGAAACTCAGCCTCAAAAATTTTATGCCCTTTCGGGTGACGGGAGATCAGGTCCACGAAGTCGACTTCTCGCAACTCGACCTGTTCTCCATTACCGGTCCGATGGCCAGCGGCAAGTCCGCGCTCATCGACGCTATGGTCTGGTGCCTGTACGGCCGCACCGCACGTTATGGAGCGGATTCAAAAGGCGTGATCTCGACCGGAGAGCAGATGTGTGAGGTCGCGCTCGACTTTACGCTCGGAACGCGTTGGTTTCGGGCCGTAAGACGAACAGGGAAGATCACGGACTCCGGTCTCAGCGAACGTGAAGGGGAAGAGTGGATACAGGATGCATCCGGGTCTGCGCGGCTCACTAATCGGATTGAAGATCTCCTGGGTCTCGATTTTGACAGCTTCACCAAAACCGTCATCCTCCCCCAGGGCCGGTATGCCGAATTTCTCACCAGCGAGCCAAAAAAACGGCGCGAATTGCTGGCGAAGATCCTGGAGCTTGGCGTGTACTCCCGGGTGGCCGACCAGGCCAAGTTTGTCGCCGATCGGGAAAAAACTCGGGCGGAAACGCTACGTGAAACCCTGGCCCAATACGCCGGCCTGAGTCAGGAGCATATTGCGCTTCAGAAAGAGGAGCTTTCCAAGCTCAGCCAACGTATTGAACAGGTTTCTCAGCAGGAGCAATGCTTACGCAATGTGGTCCAACACGTCGATCAAATAGCAGGCTTGCGAAGTCGCGTGACCGAGCTGCAAACTGAAGTGCAGACGCGCACTCAGGAGAAAGAGCTGGCGCAAGGGAAAGCTGATGAGGCGACCGCCCAGGTTACCAGCCTGACAGATGAATTGGAAAAGATTGGTCAGGAGCGAGAAGCGTTAGGGTACGACACGGTACGCCACGAAGTCGTCAAACGTGCGGCTGTCCACCTCAAGGAATGGGCGAGCGCCTGTGAGGAAGCAGAACGGAAAAAGACCAAACGGACCGCTACCCAGGGAGAAGTCGATACCCTTATACAACAGATCGCAGACCACACGCAGCAAGTAGAGCAAACGCGGTCTCAACATCAGGACTACACCGCCAGGTTTGAGCAGCTTGTTGCCGAAGCCGGCGACGTGACCACACTGACGGAAAAGCTTGGCGCGGCAAAGCGCTGGAAAGAACTGCGACAGGAACAACAGCAACTGACCGCCCGGATAGAGGCTCTGCGCCAAGAACACACCGCGACCCAACACCGTCTGGATGACCTGAAGCGACAAAATGTGAGTCATGAGCAGAACGTCCGAGAACTAAAAGACAAGCTCGAAAGAACAAAAGAAGACGAACGGCAGAAGCGCCAGTTGATCGCTGAAGCCAAACGCTTGGGCCGAGAATTGCAGGAGGCGGCTGAGGCGGAAGAGCGAGTCAGGGCTGAACTTGAGACTACCCGTGCTGAGCTGACCAGGGCCGAACACGTCGCCCAGCAGGCTCAGCAGGAGTTCGCTCAAGCCGAAGAGCAGGAGCAAGCGGCCCGCACCGTGCTTGAAGACAACCAGCGCCAGTACGAAGCAGCCCACCTGCGGGCTACGCTTCACGTTGGCGACCCCTGCCCCGTATGTCAGACAACCGTCAGCGAGCTTCCCGTTGCTCAAGAAGCCGGGAACGATCTGAAGGAACTTCAGGCTCAAATGGAACGTACCGCACGGGCCGCTCAACAAAAACGCGCAGAAGCGCAGGAAGCAAACACCACGGTGGCCACACGCCGGGCGAGACTTGATGCCGCGGAGCAGGGGCTGAAAGAACGCGAGCGCCTCAAACGAGAAGTCCGAAACAGCCTCGTGTCGCGTTTCCCCGACTACGTGTCTCCTTCTGAAGTCCTTCAGGCTGTACAGGCCCAACACGGAGAACTGAGCGTAGCGCTCAGAGACATGGAAGCTCAGGTCGTATCCGTCGAGCAGGAAAAGGCGAGACTGTCACGCCAACGTGAAGCCGCGCAACAAGAAGAGGCAACGCTGGGTGGAGAGTTGCGCGTGACAATCGAAAGGCTGGAGGCCGATACACGCGAATTAGAAGTGCTCGGAGGTGAGATTGCTGCATTTCTCGCCACGAATGGCGATCCTGAGCAGAGCGTGGCACAACGCCGGACTACGGTGATGCAGGCTGAGCAACGGATGAAGGAGGCAGAGAAAGCCTTGCGTGAGCTCGAAGCGACGCTCAACTCGTTAAACACAACGCAGGCTCAAAAAGAGGTAGCCCTCGCCCGGCTCGCCGCCGAGTACGAAGGCGTGGTGCTCCGAGCCGAGCGCGAAGCACAGGCCGTGCGTACCTGCCTTGGTCTGGTGGAAGACGCGGTGCTGCCACAGACTGAAGAAGTAGAAAATGAACTCAAAGCCCTGTCGGACAAGCAAACCCACCACGCCGACTTGTTGCAGCGTGAAGAAAACGCACAGGCCAGACGAGAACAGGCTGAACGCCAATCCGCCGAGTCACAGGCCGACCTTCAAGTCCGAACGCATATGCTGGAGGAGTCACAGAAGAAGCAGCAACAGGCGTCCAACACGATTGCAGAGGAACGGGCAAAGCTTCGCGGGCTGATCGAGCAATACCACCTCACTGACACCGGCGAAGACGGAGAGCGGATCAAACCCCAACTTGAAACGGTCCGGGGACAAATGATGTCTCTCCAAGAACAACGCGGGCGTTTAGAGGCGGAACATGCCGAGGCCGAACGTCGTTGGCAGGAGAAAGAGCAAGAAGAAGAAAAGCTGCACGCCGCACAGAGTGAAGAACGTCTGGCCTCGGACCTGCGTAAGCTCCTGGGTTCGGAATTTACCGATTTCTTGTCGCGGGGAGCTATAGAAGCTCTAATGCGCGATGCGTCCGCTCACCTGCAACGCCTCACCCACGGGCGGTATGTGTTCGATATTGCGCATAAGGGGAAGGCGATCACGCTCCAGATTGTTGACCATGAAGATCAACGTCGTGCCCGGCCTACTCATTCGCTATCAGGCGGAGAAACGTTTTTAGCCTCACTTGCTATTGCGCTCGCGCTCTCGCAAGGGTTTCGGACCGTTGCGACCGGCCGGGCGGCCCAGACCTCGACTGAATGCCTGATTCTGGATGAAGGATTCGGCACGCTGGATCGGGAAGGTGTACAGATGGTCACGGAAACCCTGCAAGAACTGCGGGGCGAAGAGGGCCGGATGGTGGGCATTATTACCCATGTCGAAGAAGTCGCTGCGGCTATGCCTATGCGCATAGAAGTACGCAAAGGTAGCAGGACGAGCGAGATTACGGTATCAGGCTAGGCATCCACTCTCTGGAAGAGACCGTTAAGGAGGACGGCCATGGCACTGCATTCAGCAACAGTCGGCTCTGTTGGGCAACCGTTTGTCAGCGAAATCGATCCCCGGTGGGTCATGTCGTACGCGGCCGGACTCGACGACTATTTACCCTGTTATATGGACACCTGTCGGCCGGACGGGATCGTTGCTCATCCGCTCTTTCCGGTCTGTATTGAGTGGCCGGTCATGCTCGCCATGCGAGACAGTGCCCTGAAACGGGAAGAGGCTCTGCGGGGCGTCCATGCCACGCATGACTTGGTGATTCACCGCCTTATCCGGGCGGGCGAAAAGCTGACAACGCAAGCAACCGTGGCCGGTGTTGAACAGCGTAAACCGGGGGCCTACCAGACCGTTCGTTTTGATACTCGGGACGCCGATGGTCAGCCGGTCTGTTCGACCTGGTACGGAACGCTCTTTCGTGGGGTTGACGTCGAGGGGGAAGATAGCCCGGTCTCCGACCTGCCAGCCCTATTGGAACCGCTCGATACGGCGACCGGGGCGAAGGCGGAAATCCCGGTGGCGATTTCGGCCGGGGCGGCCCATGTCTACACTGAGTGTGCACGTATCTGGAACCCGATTCATACCGACCCGGCAGTGGCCGAGCAGTACGGGTTGCCGGGTCTGATCCTGCACGGAACCGCAACGCTGGCGCATGGCATCTCCTGTGTCATTGCTCAGGAAACCGACGGTCACCCGGAACGGGTCAAACGGATAACCGGGCGCTTTGGTGCCATGGTGTTCATGCCCTCACATCTGACCGTTCGGATCGTGTCGCGGGAAGCGAGCGCGGAGGGCGACGTGGTGCGGTTTGAGATACGGACTGAGGAGGGCAAACCTGCGGTGCGGGACGGGGCCATTGTTGTGGGTAAATAAGGGCTCGGTCAATAAGGACACGAAATAAGGAGAGGCGTATGCAACGTGGACTGATTTTCCCCGGAGGTGGCATGTCGCAGCGCGACATGATGGTTGTGGCCAAAGAAGCCGAAGTGGCCGGTTTTGATTCTCTGTATGTCACCGAAGCCTGGCGTAGCGCCTTCGTGCCGTTGACCGCGCTTGCCTTGGCAACCGAACGGGTCCGGATTGGTTCCTACGTGCTGAACGCCTACGGCCGCAGCCCTTTTATTGCGGGTATGAGTGCGGTTGATGTGGACGAGCTTTCCGGTGGGCGGCTGCTTCTTGGGGTCGGCAGCGGCAACCGGCATATTAACGCCGAGTGGCAGGGTGTTCCGCATGAGAAACCCTACCAGAAAATGACCGAGTATATTGAAAACCTCAAACAAATCGTCCGGACTCCAGCCGGCTCGCGCGTCTCATACCAGGGCGAAATTCATACCATGGACTGGGTGCCGGCGGTGACGCCTATTCGCGAGAGCATTCCCATATACATTTCCGCTATTTTTCCACGCATGGTCCGCGTTGCCGGTCGGGTCGCGGATGGCATCGCCATGGGCGCGATATTATCCGCACCGTACGCGCGCGAGGTGATTCAACCTGCGGCCCGAAAATCTGCGGAAGAGGCTGACCGCGACCCGCACGCCCTCGGTTTTCTGATGGGCTCGTTTGTCTCGGTGCATGAGGAACGTGAAGTCGCCCGCCAGGCCGCGCGTGAAGCGATCTGCCGTCTCTTCTCTCCGCTGCCGCATCCGTATTACGAGTACATGCTGCGGGAACAGGGTTTCTCGCCCGCGGCAGACGCGGCGCTGAAGCACGTGCCCGAGGGAAATATCCAGAAAGCAGCAGAGGCCATGACCGATGAGGTGGTCGATACCGTCACCATCGCCGGAACGCCCGAGGAATGCCGCCACCGCTTGGCCGAGTACGAGGGTGTTGTGGACGAGGTGATCTTTGTCAACGTGTCCTACGCGTCGGGAGCGGGTGCAGGCATGCTGGAGGGGTATCGGAAACTCATTCAGCTGTAGTGTCTCTTTCACCACTCAAGGCTTTACAGCTACAGCACCTGCGACCTCCCCAGCCTGGAGGCGCGTGGATTTACACATCCGCAGTCAGGCTGGCCAAAGAGCCGGAGCGGGGGAGGGCGATCCAACCTTCCCGTTTGGCGGCCGCCATATGCTTTCGCGGAACGGGTTCGATCTGATCCGTGGCCGCAGCCCGAGCGACAAGAGCAGCCACGACCGCATCAAGCGCATCGTCGCTTTTCTCACACGCCTGCTGCGCGTCAACCGGCCAATCCAGCCACGGTTTTGTGGTGCTAATCAACCGGCGTGTTACCCCGCGCCGTTTTTCCTCACCCGGTTTCTTCTTGTAGCCGGTAGAAGGGAAGCCCCAGATATGCAGAGCGGCGGCGGGATATACCTCGACAAAGCGACCGCGGCCACTGCGATCAATCCGTCCGGTCTCGGAGAGCAAGCGGGCGGCGCGCATGGCCGTGACGCCGATCAGGTCCGATGACACGCTCAACGGCCAGCGCTTGATACGCTCACGCACGATGTGGTCCGTCGTCCGGTATCGGAGCGAAGCGGTAGAGACGGCGGGCCACACGTTCCGACGCTGGTGCGCGCAAACGGCAGCAGCGAATGCGGTCGGCCAGCCGAACGGGGCGTCGATGCCGATCTTGTCCGAGCGGCCAAATCTCTCCAGCAGTACCGCGTCGTCCGCTCCACAACGAAGCTCACTGATCCGAGCTTTCAACTTGACCCATTCGATGAGGCAAAACGCCGTGTTCTCCGGCTGCGCCGCCAAATCGACGCCGAGCGTCGTGTGTGGCATTCGGACACCTCTCGAAAACGTACTTCAGCGACGCGGCGACTACTCTTCCGTTCGTATGGCACGAAGATATGTTTGCCTGGAGCAACGCCTGATATATGCGACCTCTACCGTGTCGTCTGAAACGATCCGATAGATAACCCGGTATCTGTTCTTTGCTACCAAGAGCGCTCGATACCCTTCAAAGGCATCGAACATAGCCGGGCCCATGAAGGGGAATTCACCGAGGAGTTCCAGCTTACTGATGACCTGGTCTTGGACCGAAGAAGGCAGGGCTTCGAGCTCTTTGACCGCACGGGGAAGAATCTCAACCTTTCTGTCCACTCCCGCGCTCTTTTCTGGCCCGTTGTGCTTTGAATTCAGCGAGGTTTATACTCTTACCGGCCCGGGAGTCGCGTTCGGCTTCCGCCAGCCGTTCCCGCCAGTCAGGCTGACTCATCTCCTCCAACGTCGCAACCATCCCAGCGTAATCTTCGTAGTTGACGAGCAAGGCCGCCGGCCGGCCTCTTTGCGTAATCACGACCGGGTCCCGTGTATTCTTCACGCGCTCAACAATTTTCTTGGCCTGACTCTGAAAATCCGAAATCGGAACGATTGTTTCCATGAGAGTATCTATAGGCTTATTTATATAGATAAGTCTATAGCTAAGTGGATGAGTATTTTGGCGGGAGGCCGGCAAGGGACTTGGAGCCCCTTGCCGACGCCCGCTACTCGCTCTTGGCTTTCTTCTCGTCGATGCTGTCGAACACCTGTTTGGCGATGCGCAGGCCGTTAACGCCGACCGGCCAGCCGCCGTAGTGGGCCAGATGGATCATGATCTCGTTGATCTTGTCCCGGCTGATGCCGATGTTGAGCGCGCCGCGGATGTGAACCTTGAGTTCCGGGTCACGGCCCAGCACGGTCAGGGCGGCCATGGTAATCATTGAGCGCTCTTGAGTGGCCAGGCCGTCTCGGCCCCAAATATCGCCGAACAGATTTTTTACCGTGATATCCAGAAAATCCTCGTGCATGCTGCCCGGTCGGGGTTCTACGCCGAAGAGTTCCTTCATCTTTGCCGCACCCTTTTGATAACGTTCGGAATCTGCCATATTCGCCTCCTTCTCCTGTAAGATGTACCTGCTGGACCCTTGCCCAGTAGGGGTCCGTTGTCTAGTATCAGACCGGCTGTTCCGTCGTCAAAACCGAGCGACCGAAGAAGAGTGTCCGATGTCTCTTGAAATCAGCGTTCACGAACTCCAGGCCAAACAAAACGCAGGTGAAGACTTCGTGCTGCTCGATGTCCGTGAAGCCGAAGAAGTGGCGCTGGTGCAGCTCCCGCACTCGGTGCATATCCCGATGGGCGATATTCCCAGCCGTCTGCCCGAACTCGACCCTGAGGCCGAGATTGTGGTCTACTGCCACCATGGAGTGCGGAGTCTGCGCGTAGTCCACTTCCTGCGCCAACACGACTTTGCGCGAGCCGTCAATCTGGCGGGCGGAATAGACGCCTGGGCCAACGAGATCGACCCCCGTATGGCCCGATACTAAATCTGTAGTGAGATAGGAACGCTATGAGTGAACACCCTTCCTCCATGCCTGATCCCCAGACCCCAGGTCCCCTGCACGGTATCCGCGTGATTGAATGTGGTCACATGGTCGCGGCTGCGTATGCGGGTAAGCTGATGGCTGACCTTGGCGCGGAGGTGATCAAAGTCGAAGAACCGAACGGCGACCTTGCCCGGCAGCGCGGACCGTATCCGGGCAACGTCCCTCATCCCGAGAAAAGTGGGCTGTTTCTGTACCTGAATACGAATAAGCGTGGGGTGACACTGAACCTGGAGACGGCAAAGGGTCGAGAGTTGTTCCAGCGACTGATCAAAGACGCGGATGTCGTGGTCCATAATTATCATCCTACCCAACTCTCCTCTCTTGGCCTGGAGTATGAAGCCTTAGCCCAGCAGAATCCCAATCTGGTCATGACCTCGATTTCACCCTTCGGGCAAACTGGCCCGCACCGGGATTATACTGCGCATGATTTAACCATGTGGACTGCGGGGGGCATTGTCTTTCTGGGTGGACTGGGCGGACGACCGGACCTGCCGCCCCTCAAGGCTGCCGGTCAGCAGGCAGGATTCCAGGCCGGGGTCAACGCCGGCATTGCCTCGTTGGGAGCTCTGTACGCTCGACTCGGGACGGGCAGAGGCCAGCATATCGACATCTCGGTCCAAGAATGTTTGATCGCCATTATGGAGAACAACTATATTGCCTGGCCGTACGATCAGACGACACCGTCGCGACTGGGCTTTCGGCTGATTCCCCAGGACGTTCTACCCTGCCGTGACGGCTATATTTATGTGCTGGCGGTTGAAGAGCACCAGTGGCAGAACGCGGTCGAGTTGATGGGCAACCCGGAATGGGCGAACACCGAACTCTTCCAGGATTTTGTGGCGCGCTCGGTCAACTGGGACGCCCTGAAAGCGCTGCTGGAAGACTGGTTGCAGGACAAGTCGGTCCAGGAGGTCTACCACGGAGCGCAGAAACGGCGCGTGCCTTTTGCGCCGGTTTCGACCATGGGTGACCTGCTCAAATCCGAACATCTCAACGCGCGAGGCTTTTTTGCTGAGATCGGGCATCCCGAAGCCGGCTCTCTCCGCTATCCGGGTGCGCCGTTCAAGTTTGCGGCCTCGCCGTGGACCCTCCGCAGTCCGGCCCCATGTCTCGGCCAGCACAATGAGGAGGTCTACTGCGGACAACTCGGGCTTGCACCGGAAGAATTGCAGGCGTTGCAGGAAACGAAGGTGATTTGAGAGCAGGGATGAAGGTGTGAAGAATGATGTCTGAACAGTTACCGTTATCGGGCGTTCGTGTTGCAGATTTTACCTGGGTTTGGGCTGGGCCGTTCTGTACATTACAACTGGCTCATCTGGGGGCCGAGGTCATTCGGATCGAGTCAGAGAGCCGCCTGTGTGTCACACGGAGGATTCCGCCGGTTGCCGACGGGGAGGCCGGGCCGAACCGTTGTGGGTATTTTAATCAGTACAACCAGGGCAAACACTCGATCTGCCTCAATCTCAAAAAGCCGGAGGGCCTGGAGGTCGCAAAAAAGCTGGTGGCGGCCAGCGATATCGTTGCTGAGAATTTTGCTGCGGGGGTAATGGACCGGATGGGCCTGGGATACGAAACCCTCAGAACGATAAAGCCCGATATCATTATGATTGCGCTCTCCGGCTATGGTGCGACCGGACCGGAAAGCCCGTATGTGTCCTACGGTCCGGCCCAGGTACCGATGAGTGGACTGGCCTCCATGACCGGTTTTCCCGACTCCCCCCCAATGAGTGTCGGGTTTTCTTATGGCGACCCGAACGGCGGGCTGCACGGCGCTTTTGCCGTGTTGGCCGCGCTGATGCATCGCGCCCGGACTGGGGAGGGGCAGTATATTGACATGTCGCAGTGGGAGACCTCGGTGGCTCTCGTGGGCGAAGGGATCATGGCTCAGGAAATGAACGGCGCCGCACCTCAGCGTATGGGCAACCGCGACCCGCATATGGCTCCGCACGGTCTGTTCCGCTGTGAAGGGGAAGACCGCTGGGTCAGCATAGCGGCGGCAGACGACGCCGAGTGGCAGCGGCTGTGTGCGATCATGGAGAAGCCGGATCTGGCTAGTGATACTCGGTTTGTGACGCTGGCAGACCGGAAGGACAACGAAGATGCCCTCGAAGCCGCTGTCACGGACTGGACTGCCACGCGGTCCGCGGAAGAGGTCACTCGCATGCTCCAGGCCGCGGGTCTTGCCGCCTTTCCGGCAGTGACCAATAAGGAATTGGCCGAAGACGAACATCTGCGCTCTCGCCCCTTCTTTGCCGAGCTTGAGCACCCGGAGGTTGGTGTGCGGCAACACGCCGGCATCCCGTGGCACTTCTCGGACACCCCGTGTCAGGTCCGTCGACCCGCGCCCTGTTTTGGCCAGGATACCGAAGATGTGTTACAGCGCGTGTTGGGTTATTCGACAGACAAAGTCGCTACCCTCAAGGACAACGGGGTCTTAAGCTGAGGGCGGTTGGTCTCCTCTGAAGGGCCATCCTATGCGCTTTCCTCTCCGTCTTCTCCTTTTGCTGGTCGGAATTTTCCTGATGGACGGGGGTACGGCAGGCCCGGTCCACGCACAGCATGGCGGTCTACCCATGGAGCTGTATGGGATGGTCAGTTTGGCGCCGGGAAGCCAGGTCGTGACGCTTGCCGTGGGAAAAGGAGAGAGGGTGCGGTTTCGGGTCCATGATGTGGAGAGCCGCTATCCCGATTTCTCGGTGATCAACTTTCTGTCCGAAATTCGTCACCGCCAGCCGAGTCTGTATATCAAAGGTCCGGCGCATTATGTGGACCTGTTGCGCAATGAAGATCCCGAAAAACGTCTGCTCCGGCTCACCGGCTTATACTATTCGAGTGCCCGGAATTTCGTGCTGAGCCGGGTACGGCCGGTTCGGCCGGGCGAGCGAAGCGAGCGGCGCTTCTAAGTGCTGCTACCAAAGCGTGGCGTCCCCCGTCTGTTACACCGCTGACGAAAGAGGACGATAGGATGAGCGAAAAAAAGAAGGCGATTGTAGTCGGTGTCGGAGCCGAAGTCGGGGTTGGCGGGGCGGTCTGCCACCGCTTGGCGCGTGAGGGCCTGCACGTGTTTATTGCCGGGCGTACCCAGGCAAAGCTGGATCATCTCGTGCAGAGCATTCAGACCAACGGTGGAACTGCGACTGGAGTGGTCACGGATACCACGCGGGAGCCTGATGTCCTCCGTCTGTTTGATAGTGCGGAAAACGAGGGCGACGGCGTGCTGGACTGCGTGGTGTATAATGCGGGGAATAATTTCCCCAAGCCGTTGCTGGAAACCGAAGCCGAGTTCTTTGAAATGGTCTGGCGGGTGGGCTGCCTGGGAGGCTTTCTGGTTGGTCGGGAAGCTGGCCGGCGCATGATTCCCCGCGGACGGGGAACCATTATTTTTACCGGTGCGACCGCCTCGATTAAGGGCCGCCCGCCGTTCGGTTCGTTTGCCTCGGCCAAAGCGGCCCTGCGTTCTCTGTCGCAAACCATGGCACGCGACTGGGGACCGCAGGGGATACACGTGGCACATGTGATTATTGACGGCGGCATTAACGGCGACCTGCTGAACACCCGCCGTCCACAGCTTAAAGAGCAGCGCGGGGAAGACGGTCTGTTGGACGTTGATGCCATTGCCGATACCTATTGGCACCTCTATGCCCAGGATAAGACCGCCTGGGCCCAGGAAATCGACCTGCGACCGTATAAAGAGACGTTTTAAGCCTGGTCGGTAGGGGCTGAAAGAAGGGGAACGTATGGACTTTGGGTTACTGTTGCCGTTTCGGAATCCGAAACAATGGGAAGTGCCGTTTCCACAGCTCTACCAGGAGCATATCGAGCAGGCGGTCCGGGCCGAGGAGTTGGGCTACGACCATATCTGGACGACCGAGCACCATTTCGCGGACGACGCTTGGTCGCCCTCTCTGCTGCCGCTCCTGTCCGCCATGGCCATGAAAACCAGCCGCATTCGGCTCGGAACCTATATTATCATCCTGCCCCTGCATAACCCGGTGCGGGTTGCGGAAGATGCCGCAACCGTTGACATCCTCTCCAACGGCCGGCTCGATCTGGGTCTCGGCCAAGGCTATTGGCTGAGCGAATTCGCCAGCTTCGGTATTCCGCGCAAAGAGCGCGCCGCGCGGCTCGAAGAAGGAACCGAGATTATCCGGCGTTGCTTTACCGAGGACAGCTTCTCTTTTGAGGGTAAGCACTACAATCTACGTGAGGTTGTCCTAGCTCCTAAGCCCGTCCAAAAACCCTACCCGCCGATCTGGATTGCGGCGATGGCGGAAAAATCGGTCGCCCGAGCCGCGAGGCTGGGTTATCACCTGGGCGGCAGCGGCGGAGTAGACTTGCAGCAAATGTATGATGCCGGACTCCAGCAGCATGGCCGCAATACGGACGACTATCATATTGCCCAACTGCGGGCGGTCTATGTAGCTGAGAGCCGAGAACAGGCATGGGACGATGTGGAACCGCATCTGCACTATATGATGAGTTCCTATGACCGGCGCTTTAAGGAGGCTGACGACCTGCCCTGGAGCGACTCGGTCATGTCCACTCCGACAGTGCCACCGGTAGGAGAGCTACGTCACGTCAAGGACCTGTCCTTTTTCCAAGCGCCGCTCATTGTCGGTACTCCAGATGATGCCATTCAGGAGATCGAGCGCTATAGCGCGGAAACGCGCGTTACCCATCTGGTGATGTGGATGCAGATGGCGGGGCTTGATCCGAAAAAATCACAGCGTTCAATGGAGCTGTTTGCCAAAGAGGTTATGCCGTACTTTCGGTAGGAGGAGACCATCTCATGCCGTCCACCGCACATATTGCTGGTATATGTGATCCGGCATTCAAGGCCGTCCGCGAAGCGCTTGAGCAAAACCTGGCCGATGGCAAAGAAATTGGCGAGTGTGTGGCCGTTGTTGTGAATGGGAAGACGGTTGTTGATTTGTGGGGTGGGTATAAGGATAGGGCACGGACACAGCCCTGGGAGCGGGACACGCTTGTGTGCATGTTCTCGGTCGGAAAACCGCTCTCCATCCTGCCGGTGTTGATGCTCGCCGATCAGGGTCGGATTGACCTGGACCAGCCTGTCTCCCGTTATTGGCCGGAGTTTGGCCAAGCAGGCAAAGAGCATATTACCGTCAACCACGTGCTTTCTCACCAGGCGGCTATCCCTGGGGCGCTCAAGGCTCGAAAAGGCGATGCCTACCATTGGGGAAACATGGTCCGGGCTATCGAGGAACAAGAGCCGTTATGGGAGCCCGGTACGAACGGCTGCTATCATACGGTTACCCTGGGCTATCTGACCGGAGAGTTGGTACGGCGCGTCACTGGCAGGACCATCGGCCAGTTCTGGCGTGAAGAAATAGGTATGCCGCTCAATATCGACTATCATTTTGGTCTGTCCGCGGCGGATCAGCAGCGTTGCGCGGAAATCTACGAGGCTCCCCATGGCCCGTTCATGGACGCGATTCGGGATACGAGCACTCTCCTCGGTAAATGCTGGGTTCCCCTGCCGTTGCAGGACCACGAAGAGGATTTTAACAGTGAGTTATATCGGGCTGCGGAGATGCCGTCTTTTAACGGCCAGGGTGTCGCCCGTGGCGTTTCCCGGCTGTTTTGCATCCTGGCCTGCGGCGGTGAACTTGAGAGGACGCGTCTGCTGAGTCAGGCTCTGGTTGAGCATGCCATGACCGAGGCGTGGTATCAGACCGACGCGCTTGGGCTGACGTGTCGGATGTCGAACGGTGGCTTCATGCTGCATAACCCCGAGCTGACCTCGTACAATCAAAATCCCAGGTCGTTCGGACATCTGGGTCTGGGTGGAGCCATCGCCTTTGGCGACCCGGACGCCAAACTGGGCTTTAGCTTTTGTGGTAATCGCATGGCGCCAATAGGCGACCTTGGGCCGTATGCGAGCCGGTTGCTACAGGCGACAGAAGCCTCACTGTAAGGACTCTATCAGCGAGGAGCGAGAGCCCGGATAGGTATTTGCTTCAGCCGTTCTTTATTCAGCTGTCTACAACTCCGGGTGTTGCTTGTGCCACTCGGTGGCCTGCTCATACGCATAGCCAACCTGACAGATCGTCTGCTCGTCAAACGGCTTGCCAGCAATCTGGAGACCGACGGGTAAACCGTCCGTGTCAAAGCCGCATGGCACCTGAAGGGCCGGCAGCCCGGTAAAATTGAAAATCGGGGTGTAGACGCTGAAGTCCGTAGAAACGATGCTCAGGCCGGGTGAGTCTTCGGCAATCCGGTTCACCTGAAAGCCGGCGGTAGGTAGCATCAAAACATCAACACTGGTGTCGAGGGCGTTGAGGAGGTCGTCCCGCACCTGGGCACGAACCTGGGCGCCCATCAGATATTGTGCCCCACTGACCAGAAGACCGTAGGCCACAAAGAGCTTGGCGTGGGGATTATACTTCTCTCCGCAGTGGCGCACATTGTCCACGTGGATGGCAGCGCACTCGGCAAATAATCCCGGCCACTCAATGGCCTGGAGTTGGGCCAACGTAATGGAAGGGACATCAACGATTTCTGCTCCGAGACTCTCGAACTGATTGACTGCTTCATTATAAGGTCCAAGCAGTTTGGGGTCGCAGTTGTCCTCATAAATGGAACGTAGCAGCCCGATCCGCATACCCGTAATGTCCTGACCGAGCTTCTGGGTAAAGTCCGGCACGGGTATATTTGCCGAGGCCGGATCCAGGGGATCATAGCCGGCACAGCCTTGCAGCATGAGGGCTGCATCGGTCACGGTTCGGGCGAGTGGACCGGTATGGTCGAGGCTCCACGAGAGCGGATACACACCCGCTCGACTGACACGCCCATAGGTTGCTTTGAGTCCGACAATGCCACAGCACTGGGCCGGCCAGCGGATGGAGCCGCCCGTACACGATCCCATGCCGGCATAGGCCATCCCCGCGGCGGTAGACGCCGCGGTGCCGCTGCTCGACCCGCCGGCGTCGTGGGCCAGGTTCCAGGGATTATGGGTGGGCTGGTAATAGGACTGTTTGGTGGGAAAACCATAGGCAAACTCATAGGTCGCGGTCTTGCCCAGGACCAGCGCGCCGGCTTCTTTGAGTTTGGCCACCGAGGTGCAGTCCTTCTCGGCCACATAATGCTCCAGCGATTGGGATCCGCAGGTGGTTGGCCCGCATTCATAAATGTCTTTGATGCCGATGGGGACGCCGTGCAGGGGGCCACGATAGGTTCCGTGCTGAATCTCGGCCTCAGCTGCGCGGGCCGCTTCCATCACCTCGTCTCTGAAAACCGTATTAAAGGCATGGAGCTGAGGTTCGAGCTGCTCTACTCGATCGAGCATGGCCTGGGTGACCTCAACCGGGGAGACATCTTTCCGCTGAATGTTCCCGGCCAATTCCTCAATCGACATATAGGCGAGTTCTCGGGCAGCCGTCATGATGCTCCCCCTTTCTTATCGAGCGCATGTACCAGCACAGGCTCGCTCTCGGGCATGCTCATGCCCTCAACCAGTTGGCGGGATTGCCGCATGTCTTCCACGACCCGCTGCCAGCGCAAGAGGTTATCGTACGGGACCAGCAACTGATCGAGTTCGGCATCAGTCATCTCGAGGTCCCACTCCGCGAGTTTCGCTGCAATGAGGGCTTTTGTGTCCATGTACCTCTCCTACTTCAGTTCCGTTTCCACAAAGACGAATTCGTAGTCATTGGCGTTAATCACATCGTGTTCGACCCCGACATTCCGAAAATAGGGGACGCCCTGGGTCAACTCGGCTTCGTGGTCGCCGTCCGGGGCTTTCAGCAATAACTTGCCCGTTGTCATGGGTACGACAACATAGTCGTACTCGTGCCGATGGTAGCCGGTGGCCGCACGGGGGGCGAAACGCCATTCCGTCACGCGTACACGCTCATTCTCGATGAGAACGGTCGAGCGGGCTTGCTCTTGCGACATACAACTCTCCTTCCCTGTTGCTGTGGAAAGAGCGTAGCGCAAGAATTTTGAGATGCAACTCTTTTCGACCTATCTCGGTTAGTGGTAGTGACCAAAAGATATATCTCACAGGAGGGGGGATACATGTTCCACCAGCCGGTCTTTCCAAAAGAGGAGTTCCAGACACGCTATGAGCGAGCTTGGCAAAAAATGACCGAGGCAAATCTCGATGCGCTTATCGCGTATAGTCCGGGCAACCAGTTCTGGCTATCCGGATTTCTCGGCTCTCTGTCGGCCAAGCGCTTTCCCGAATTTTCACACCATGCGATCTTCCCAAAAGTGATTCTGCCGCGGGACCGAGAGCCGATCCTGGTTGGATTCCAAATGCCAGCGGAGACATACGAACAGTCAACTCATATTACTGACATCCGGACTGTTCCACCTCCGCTAGAAGAAAATCGGCCCCAAGCAATGCAAACCGCACTCGCTGACCTCGGAATCCAACAGAGGCGGGTCGGTATTGATCTTGGGGCCTATGGGGGCATTGTCATCCCTGAATTCGAAGAACTGAAAAAGGCGCTTCCCCACGCCAATCTGACAGACGCAGCAGATCTCTTCTATCGTTTGCGTATGGTCAAATCGCCGGCTGAAGTCAATTGCTTACGCATAGCTGTGGAGATTCAGAATAACGCCTTCCGAAAATTTGTTCGCCGTATTGGCCGTGGTATCAGTGAGACTGAGTTGATGTTCACCATGTTCCAGTGCCAGGCCGAGGCTGGAGCGACCGAGGCTGGAATCGCCATGCCGTGGACGCATCCTGGCTATACATTCTTCCGCGCTCAGTATCCTGACCGTCTGATGGAGCCGGGCGATTTTCAGTGGTTTGACGGCGGCGCCATCTACCGGGGCTACACCTCTGATTACGACATTATGCTGGTCTGGGGCGAACCCACGACGGAACAGCTCAAAATATTTGACTCCATGAAAGTCATATACCGCGAAGCGCTAGAGCTTTGGCGGCCGGGGCGGCCTATTAAGGAAATCGCTCAAGACACACTCAAGGTCATGCACAAACACGGCGCGGTTGATCCACTTGAAGGGCAGTTTGTTGGCCATAACCTTGGGTATGAGATGGTCGAGAAGCCGTGGCTTGGAGTCGGTTGTCCGTCAGACCTGTGTTTGGAAGTCAATATGGTAATTGCGCCGGAGTGGTTTACCCAGACACCTTACGGCCCCATTCTCTTTGAGGAGAATTTTATTGTTGGAGAGAATGGTCTTGAGCGGCTGACCGATTTTCCTGACAAGCTGCAAGTGATCGCGCGATAGAGAAATTATTCCTCGGCTATCCATTCACGCTGCATCCGGTCCGAGTGGAGGCCCATGCGAGGCTTCCGCTCGGGAATAATCTGATAACAGGCGGACTGAGCGATCCCGAGTCCGCAGAGCGTCTCATAACCGGCTGACTGCTGCCACCGCTGGCAGTCTGCGGTGCTGCCCCAAGAGCTGAGCAGGACGTAATGTACGGGTGCTTGCCGCGGGACAATGCCGCCGAGTTGGGTAAAGACATAGGGGGTAGGGATACGTTCGTTCTTGAGTGCCTCATAGGGCAGTATCCCAAAGCTCGCAATGTCCGAGAGTGCGACGGTGACCTGACTGGACTCCGCGTCTGAAAACGGTGTATCCCGGAGCAGCATGGTTTCGTTCAGGATGGTGCCGGTCGTCGCTTTGTTGTCCGCCAGTATCCGTCCCTTGCGGATGTAATAGGCGGTCCACCATTTTTCTCGGGCTTCATCCTGAACCTGCACATGTTCACGGTCGCGCTGCCAGTCTTCCATGGCTTCAAGCGTGTCAAACTTGGCAAAGAAGAGCCACCAGGAAGTGCCCGCAATCGGCCCGCCATAGGTTTCCCGAAAGCCCGTCTGTGCCACGGCGTGGGGCATGAACTGTTCGTGGCGTTTGATGTAGGCGTCCAGGAGTTCCGGGCGGGGACGAAAGCCACCCTCGGCAATGTGCAGGGTAGAGGGGAAATATTCAGCCATGGTGCCTTCCCTTTTTCAGTACCGGAAGTATTGGGGCGAGTGTACTCAGTTGCAATTTGAGAGGCAAGTTTGAGAGTAATGTTTTCGCTGAAGAACGAGAGGTAAGGCTTTTGTCCCGCTCGGCAAAGTGCTATGGCGGCAGGGGAGGAGGATGCCATGTCAACATCAAAATCTGCCGCAGTCCGAGCCAAGCTGGATCACCCCGTTATTGATTCAGACGGCCATATGATCGAATTTGAACCCGGCTTTCTCGACTATCTCGAGCGGGAGGGCGGTGCCTCCATGGTCAAGCGCTTTCTCTCGCCCGAGCGCAACTCTGGGGGCTGGGGTCGGCTGTTCCGCTGGTATTCCTTGTCGCCCGAAGAGCGGCTGGACCAACGCGCGACGCGCTCGCCGTGGTGGGCGCTGCCGACAAAGAATACCTTGGATCGGGCAACCGCTATGCTGCCCAAGCTGCTGTCCGAACGGATGGACGTCATCGGCCTGGACTTTACCGTTCTCTACCCGACGCTGGGTTTACTGTTCCCACATATTGAAAACACCGAAATGCGCCGGGCCGCCTGCCGGGCGCTCAATACTTTTCATGCGGAGTATTTCGGCGAGTATGCCAGCCGGATGACCCCGGCGGCCGTCATTCCCATGCACACGCCGCAGGAGGCCATTGAAGAGCTTGAGTTTGTGGTCCACGAGCTCGGTCTCAAGGCCGTGATGATGGCCGGGCATGTGCAGCGTCCCATTCCGGTTGTCGAACGGGCGGCCCCGGAGGTTGCCGAGCACGCGTTCTGGCTGGACACCTTCTGTTTGGACAGCGCATATGACTATGACCCGGTCTGGGCGCGCTGTGTCGAGTTGAAGCTCGCGCCGACCTTTCACTCGCCGGCCATGGGCTGGGGTAGTCGGACCTCCATCTCGAACTATATGTATAACCACATCGGACATTTTGCCGCTTCGGGTGAGGCGCTGTGTAAAGCCATGTTTATGAGTGGCGTCACGCGTCGGTTTCCGACGCTCAAGTTCGGCTTCCTGGAAAGTGGGGTTGGCTGGGCGTGTAATCTGTACGCCGACATGATCGGCCACTGGGAGAAGCGCAACGGCACAAAGATGGCCAACTACGATCCGGCCAATCTGAACCCCGAGCAGTTGCTCGATCTGTATCAACGCTACGGCGGCAAGTGGGCCGAGGCATATCCCGGTCGTCTGATCGATGAAAAAAACCTGATGGGTGGCACCCGCGAAGACCCGAACACGCTGGACGACTGGGCGCGCTGCGGGATTGAAAAAGCCGAAGACATCAAGGATTTGTTTGTCCCCAATTTCTATTTCGGTTGTGAAGCCGACGACCCCATGAATGCCACCGCGTTTAATGCCAGGCTGAATCCGTTTGGTGCCCGCCTCAAGGCCATTTTCAGTTCGGACATCGGCCACTGGGACGTGCCCGATATGGAAGAAGTTCTGGAAGAGGCCCACGAACTGGTCGAGCACGACGTGATCACCCCAGATGACTTTCGGGATTTTGTCTTCACCAATCCAACCACGTTGTGGACGGGAACCAATCCTGACTTTTTCAAAGGAACGGTGGTGGAGGAGGCGGTGGACAAGCTGCTGGCTCAAGAGGCTGCGTAACTGCACAGGATAGATAATAGAGGGAAGCCATGGCCTACGATCTGTTGATCAAAAACGGAACCGTTGTGGATGGCACAGGGGCGGCCCGCTATCAGGCCGATATTGGGGTGGTGCAGGGCCGGATCGCTGAAATTGTGCCGACCGGGACGCTCAATGGAAGCGCTGACCGCGTTATTGACGCGTCCGACCTGATTGTCGCCCCAGGCTTTATCGACCCTCACACCCATTACGACGCCCAGGTCTGCTGGGATCCACTGATTTCCTGTTCTTCGTGGAACGGGGTGACGAGTGTGGTGATGGGGAATTGCGGGGTCGGGCTTGCGCCGTGTCTGCCCGAGAAGCGGGAGGTGCTGGCCTGGGATTTAGTCAATGTGGAGGGGATGTCCTTTGAGGTATTGTCCAAGGGCGTGACCTGGGAATGGGAGAGCATGGCGGATTTCATGGCTGCTCCGTTCCAGACGGGGATGGGTATTAATCTTGGTTTTCTGGTTCCGTTGTCGCCGATTCGATCCTATATCATCGGGGAAGCTGCTCAAGAGCGCGCCGCAACGCCTGAGGAGACCCAGCGGATTGCGGCCCTCCTGCGGGAAGGCGTACAGGCCGGGGCGCTCGGCTTCTCTACCACCGTGGCCACGCAGCACGTGGGCTTCAAGGGCCGCCCCTTGGCGTGTCGCCTCGCCAGTCGGGACGAGCTACGAGCGTATGCAAATGTACTGCGCGACCTCGGGCAGGGTGCGATCGAGGTGAACCTGGGAGGCGCCGGATCATCCATCCTGCCCTCAGGCAGTCCCGAGTTGATTGATTTCCTACTGGTCGAAAGCCAACGTCCGGTCACTTGGCTGTCGGTGCAAACGCGGAGTGACCAGCCAACCGCGCACCGCGAACTGCTGACCAATACCGATGGACTGATTCAACGCGGAGGGATTCCTCAGGCGAGCTGCCAACCTACAGAGCTCCAGTTCAATCTGCGCAATCCCTTTATCCTGGGCGCGTATGACGTCTGTCACTCCTTGTTTAATTGCACCGCTGAGGAACAGGCACGGATCTATGCCGACCCGACCTTCCGGGCGGAGTTCCGGGAGGCGTGCACGGCAATGCCCAAAGCCTTCAGCGGCCAGTGGCAGCAGACGCAGGTGTGCAAGGTCGGCAAACCAGTGCATCAGACGTGGCTGGGGAAGAGCATTGCGGAGCTGAGTCAGCAAACCGGCACTGATCCCTTTGACACCTTTTTCGATCTGGCCCTGGCCGACGATTTGGCGACCGAGTTCTCCCTGGCTATGCTGAATTTTGATCTCGACTTGGTTGAGGAAGTCATTACGGACCCGCGTGTGCTGATCGGCTTGTCGGATGGCGGGGCGCATGTCGATATGCTGTGTAATGCCGGCTATCCGACCTATCTGCTCGGGACCTGGGTGCGCAGGCGTCAGGCCATGAGTCTGGAACGCGCGGTGCAGCGCATCACGTCCGAACCGGCTCGGTTTTTTGGTGTGTTGGATCGTGGCGTGATTGCCACAGGCAAAGCCGCGGACTTTGTAGTCTTCGATCCCGACGCAGTCGATGCCGGGGAAAAAGTGATGCTGAACGATCTGCCGGGTGGAGAGCGGCGCTTTGTGCAACGCGCCGAAGGCATACACCACGTTGTGGTGAACGGGGAGGCCGTGCTCACTCACGGCGAGCACTCTGGAGCGCTGCCGGGGCAGATGCTGCGTACGGGGTGAGAGCCGAGCCGGAGCGTTGCCAGACGATCAATCGTCAGCACGGCAAGGAGGGCGCATGAAATTCGCTATTCTCTACAATACCGACTATTACCCCGACATCCACGGCTCGGCTGAGCGGTATTACAATCAGATTCTGGAACAGGTCGAACTGGAGGAAGAACTCGGCTTCGACGCGGTCTGGTTTGGCGAGCACCACTACTCGGGCTATTCGTTCGGGTCGCCGCCCGTTATGGCCATGGCAGCCGCCGGTCGGACCAAACGCATTCGACTCGGGACCGGCATCTCCCTGGTGCCACTCAATAACCCTATCCGACTGGCCGAAGAGTACGCCATGGTGGATGTGCTCTCCGGCGGACGTTTGGAATACGGTATTGGCAGAGGCTTTCTGAAATACTCGCATAAAATTTTTGGGGTGGACGAAGCGGAGAATACCGAGCGTTATCACGAGGGAACGGATATTATCTGTAAAGCCTGGACGAGCCCGCAGCCCTTCTCGTATCGCGGCAAATTCTGGGAACTCGAAGACTACACCTTTTTCCCCAGCCCCCTACAAAAGCCCCACCCGCCCATCTATGCTTCCGGAGCGATTACACCCGAGAGTTATCAGTGGGCCGGTCAGCGGGGCTTTCATTTGGCGACCGCCTTTTTCTTACCCAATCAAGAGCACGTCCAGGAGTGTATCGGCCTCTACCGTCAGGCACTCCGGGAAAACGGCCATGAACCAGCAGCATACGATGTCGCTGGCGTGTATCAGATGTATTGCGGTGAATCGAACGAAGAAGCCCGGCGCAACGGCGGTCAGCACGCGCTGACGTATTATGCCTTCTTTGGGGCTTTGGCCCAGCGTGGCGCACTAACCTCTCAGTCGTTTGCCTACCATAAAGGGACGATTTCGCATCTTTTTGCCGGGCTGACCTTCGAGGACCTGGACAAGCGCAACTTGGTCCTGGTTGGCGACCCCGAGAATCTGGTCGAACGCATCCGCTGGGCCAAAGAGTTCTACGGTACGAACTATTTGATTCTTGAAATCGCCCAGGGCGGTATGAAGCACGAACATGTCATGCCCTCACTCGAACGCTTTGCCAAATATGTCATGCCCGTGTTTCGGGATGAAATATGAGGTGTCTCCTCCTCAATAGGGGTGGTGTGTGAGCGTTGGGGTGGGTTTCCTCTCCTGCCGGTCTCTTGCTATCTACCCCTAAAATATGAAAGATTCGGTGTAGCCGTCTGCCAGTAGTACAGGCGGGTCAATCTCAAACCGCAAGAACGAGGAAAAAGGGAGGACTGCATATGCATATTATGTCTTTCTCGGAACGTGAATACGTCGATGTCTCCGAGGATGCAATCATCGAAAACGGGAGTAGCTATTTTGGCCTTCCGAATACCATGTTTAATGCTGATCGGGGCGGCCAGCTCATGAACGAATATCTGGACGAGCGGATCTACGCCGAAGAGCTGGGCTTTGATGGTGTCATGCTCAACGAGCACCACCAGACTCCGTTTTGTGGTGGTGGGGTGATGGACGTGGAGGCCGCCATTCTGGCCCGGATTACCAAGCGGGTGAAAATTGTCCTGCTCGGTAA
Organism: Candidatus Binatia bacterium; assembly: GCA_022826945.1. Taxonomy (GTDB): domain Bacteria; phylum Desulfobacterota; class Binatia; order Bin18; family Bin18; genus Bin18. The sequence goes on along the minus strand of JAJDTY010000058.1, from coordinate 57,057 downwards.
CCCCCTCCCGGTGGGCGATCCGCTGCGACTGGCGGAAGAGCTGGCCACGATTGATATGATTTCCGGTGGCCGTCTGGTCCCGGGCTGGGTGCGTGGTGCGGGCACGGAACAACTCGCCAATAATATCAACCCGGCTTACAATCGGGAGCGCTTTAACGAAGCCCACGATTTTATTCAACAGGCGTGGACAAAACCGGGACCGTGGCGTTACGAGGGCAAACATTATCACTACCGGAACGTCAACCCCTGGCAGTTGCCGATTCAAAAGCCGGTGCCGCAACAGTGGATTCCGGGGTTGATCAGCCCGGAAACCGTCATCTGGAGTGCCAAACACCGCTATCCCTATGTGGCGCTCGGTACCAATGTCGAATCCACGGTTGAAATGGTGAATCTGTATGCTGATGTCGCCGAGCAGGAAGGCTATCAGGCCGGGCCGGAAAACTTCGGTTATCTGCAGAACGTGTGTGTGGCCGAGACGGAGGAGAAGGCGCATGAGTTGGCCAGGGGCTTTGTCTTTGGCGGTGGATTCGGATCGTTTGCCCGTGCCGAGTGGATGTTCCCTCCGGGATACAACTCCAAGGCCGCGACCAAGCGTTTGGCGCAAGCCCTGACCGACCCGCGCACCGGTGCCGAGATCATCAAGCATACGCAGGGTGAGATTAACGTCGAAGAAATCAAGCGGAGCATTGAGTCGGGTTTCCAGGCCTCGCTTGACAGCGATCTGATTATGGCTGGTACACCGGAGACGGTGATGAAAAAGCTGCGGAAAATGTGCGAAACCCTCCGACCCGGCATCATGGGCCTGTGGTATCACCACGGTCCGATGGATTTTGAACAGCGCAAGACCTGCCTGCGCCTGCTTGGCCAGGAAGTCCTACCGGCCATGCGTGAAATGGCCAAAGAGCTCGACCTGCCTGGGCCGTTTGAGGTCGCGCCGGGTTCGCGTCCGCTGCCGGCCTCCGGCAAACGCGAACAGATCGTGCCTGATATCGCTGCGGCCTAAGGCGCGCTTCAGGGTAAACAACGAAAAAACAGGGGCGGTTCTACGGACCGCCCCTGTCATCCGCCTACACACTCGCGATGGCGGTCACCTTCAAGAGCCCTGGTCACGATCATCACAGCCTGGATGGACACGACCTGCGCAGGGCGAGTAAGCGCAGCTTGATTGTCGCCCTTGTCCTGAAAGTCGGCTATATGCTCGCCGATATCGTCGGCGGCATTCCGTCCGGTAGCTTGGCGCTCCTGGCCCACGCGGGACATATGCTGACCGACGCGGCATCTATTGCCCTGGCTCTGGTCGCCATGCATTCGTCGGCAGGGCTGCCTCCGTAGAGCGCACCTTCGGCTATCACCGCCTCGAAATTCTGGCGGCCCTGCTGAACGCGCTCGCCCTCTGGCTGATCGCTGCCTGGGTGATGTACCGGGCATTCCACCGCTTCGACGAAACGCACCACATCCACTGCGAACTGGTACTGGGTGTGGGCGCTCTCGGTCTTGTCGTGGATATCGCGGCGGCATGGATACTCCGCCGCTCGGCCGAGCACAGCGTCAACGTCGAAGGTGCCTATCGACACGTCGTGGCTGACCTGTTGGGGCGGGCGGCGTCGTTGTCTCAGGTCTCCTCGTCTCGGCCTTTGAGTGGACACTCGCCGATGCCGTTGTGAGCGTCATCAGTGGTGGGCTCATCTTGCTGAGTACCTAGCGCCTACTCGCCAAGATCGTCCACGTGCTGCTTGAGGGCACCCCAGACCACATCGACGTATACCGTCTGTGTAGCAAGATGGAGGAATTGGAGGGAGTCACGCTGCTTCACGACATCCATGTCTGGACCATCGTCCCCGGCTACGACGCGCTCACCGCCCACGTCCTGGTCGATCCTGAGTATCCGGACGGCGAACTCGAACCCCTGCCGCCCCCTGCGGGAGATTGCCGCTCGCGGCTTTGGTATTCAGCACATCACGCTCCAGGTGGAGCGGTCGCCGGAAGGGTGTACCGAACACCACCACGCCGACCACCTGTACGCCCGCACGACCGGCGAAGCGCAGACCGCCATTGGCTAAGAAACAGAGGCGGCGGTCGGGCTTTTAGTGGAAGCCCATGAGGTCGTGATAATAACCCCAATAGCCGCGGATGGCGCTCTCGGTTAACAGATTCTCCTGGTTCTCTCTCCCCGTACCACCAAAGGCGAGCAGGGAGCATTCGTCCTTTTCCTGGGCGATAGCCTGCTGGACCAATTCGGTGGCATAGCCGTCTTCCATGGAAATATAGCCGGCCGGACCGACCAGATTGGCCTGCTTGATGCGGATACGGTGGATTTCCTCGTCATCGTCTTCATAGCCAAAGAACGTAAACAGCAGTTCAAACTGATCGGGTCCCTTGGGGAGAATATGTCGAGTTGCCAGTGTGTTTTGAATCTGCTGGACGACCAGGCAGGGAAAGATCATCTGGATGTGGTTTGTTAATTCCACCTCGAATTCCTTGCGTGAGGTGAGCAGGGAAGGGTCGGCGAGGGTGTAGTCCGTTTGGTAACTACGGATGTTCTTGCCCGTGTAGGCGGCAACCTCTTCCTGCTCCGTCTTTTTATATGCGCGCAGCATGCTGTGCCGGCCCGACTCATCCAGAATCACACCGCCCCCTTGGGACGAACGATAGATACCAAAAGTAGTGTGAAAGAGATGCAACAGACTGGCGTGATAGGGATCTTTGACATTCTCCGAGTAGAGTTTCCAGTTGGCGTGAACGAACTGACGGGCGTAGCCCAAAACCTGGACCGGCCGGTTGAAGACCCGGTCGAGCCACGGCTGCATGGCCGGGCCCAGATAGTCGGCCAGCGGTTCAACCTCAGGAGAAAAGGAGGCAAAGATCAGCCCGTTACAGGTATCCACGCGTAGTTTCTGGAGGGAGTGCTGGGCGGGATCAAAGTCGGCCGGGTACCCGCCCTGCCGACGAATGCCGGCGCGAAACGGGACGCCGATCAGATCGCCCTGCTGATTATAGCTCCACTGGTGGTAGATACAGGTATGGGTTGCTCGGTTCCCCCGAGACTCGCGACACACTAGTGCCCCACGGTGTGCGCAGCGATTCACAAAGGCGTGCAACTTCCCCGCTTTGTCGCGCGAGACAACGACGGGCGTTTCGCCGACAAAGGTTGTTCGGAAATCGCCGGGGTTGGCCACCTCCGCTTCGAGGCCCACATAGCTCCAGATTGGACCCCTGAAGATGCGCTCCTGTTCCAGGTTATATACGGCAGGATCGCAAAAGACCTGATACGGGACTGAGGTCATCCCCGCTGTGGTCGGCCAGCTCAACGCGACGGGCACATTGTCCGTGGGTGAAAGAGTCATACTCGCACCTCCCTGATGAGTGCTTTTCTCTTCCCACTTCCTCTCCCTAGTAGACACCGGTTTGTGTCGATTGACAAGCCATATTTGAGGCGCGTATACGGGGAGCAGGGGCGCTGCCCCAACAGGCTCTGAGAGAAGAGGGAGGACCTATGAGCGCGCAAAGCTTGAACATCATGCTGGTTGACCTGTTTCGATCGGAGACGGAGTTGGCCCAGTACCAGAAGGACCCCGAGGCGATTCTGGCAAACTACGAGGTGACGGACGAAGAGCGGGCGCGGCTCAAAGGCCCAGACTGGGGGTGGCTCTATACGCACGGGATTCACCCCTACATTCTAGTCCAATTTGCCTTAGCCATGGGGGTCGAGATCCCGCAGTACGTGCAACAGGTGAAAGAAGCGGCCGGGTAGGACGGCCAACCTGGACACCCCTCAAACGAGAGAAAAGGAGAATCCAATGGCGGACATCGTTGCAGCCATGTCGTCAGTTCACAGCCCCTTGATGATGAGTGCGCCCCGGATGGCGGATGAGGCCACCTGGGGGAGGATCAATACGGGCTTCGATACCCTCCGAGAAACTTTTACCTCGGCCGGAGCCGATACGATCGTCGTGATTTCAGACGAACATTTTAATGCGCTCGACCCGCGTCGCTACCCGTCGTTTGGCGTGGTGACCGCTGAGACGAGCGTTGGTCCGGTCGAAAACTGGCTCGGCGTGCCCTGCAATAGCATCTCAGTCAATTTTGAGCCGGAGCTGGCCGAAGCGGTTCTTGACGAGGGGGTCCGCCAAGGGTTCGACTTGACGCGGATTGGCGAAGTCGGCTTAGACCATGGATTTCTCACCTGCCTGAATTTTCTTACGCCGCAGTGGGACATGTCATATCTGTGGCTGATCCAGAACTGTGTCCTGCCGCCCCTGCCGAGCCTGAAGCGGTGTTATGATTTCGGCCGGATGGTCGGGCAAGCCATCCGTTCGTGGGACAGCTCCCGCCGCGTGGCTCTGCTCGGCACGGGTGGGTTGTCGCATGCGGTTGGCACGCCAGACATGGGCAAGGTGGACGCGCACTTCGATAAAAAATTCCTCGATCTCCTGTGCCAACACGATCCGGCCATGCTCGATATTACGGATGCGGAGATTGATGCGGTCGGCAACGGCACGCACGAAATCCGGAACTGGATTGCGGTGGCTGGGGCAGTCGAAGGCGCACGAGGCGAAGTCGTCATGTACGAAGAAGGAACCATGGTCGTGGGCTTCGGCATGATGCAGTTCCAACTGTAAGGCCCATTTCACAGTTCGGATGAGTGGAGCCAGGCCGCGTGCAACGCTCGCTGTTCTGGGTGTGGGCATCCTCGCCATCTCGACGGCTGCGCCGCTGATAAAACTTGTTCCCGACGTCCCGCCGCTCGTGGTGGCCGCCTTTCGGCTAGGCTTCGCCGCGCTGATATTCACCCCACTGAGCCTCGTCCGGCTTCGAACCGCCGGGGGCTCACTCTCGCTTCCTGACCTGCGGGTGGTGAGTGTGGCCGGTCTGTGTCTGGCCCTTCACTTTGCCGCCTGGATTGCCTCGCTCCGCTACACCTCTGTCGCGAGTTCCGTGGCATTGGTGACCATGAATCCACTCCTACTCGCCATCGCCGGCTATCTTATCTGGAGGGAACGTCTCGTCCGGCGTCAATGGTTGGGGATAGGCTTGGCATTACTCGGCAGCCTGTGCATCGGTTGGAACGATTTTCAGCAGGCAGGTTCGGCCCTAGAGTCCGCGCTGTACGGCGACATCTTAGCCGTATGCGGTGCCGTCATGATCTCTGCCTATCTGCTATGCGGACGCCTGGCCCGACCACGCCTCGGCCTGAGCGTGTATGTCGGGCTGGTCTATGGGTGTGCGGCTGTTCTCTTACTCGCTGGCTGTCTTGTCCTCCAACTGCCGCTGCTGGGCTATGCCCCACGGGTCTACCTCATCCTCGTCTTGCTTGCCCTTATTCCCCAAGTGTTGGGTCATACCATTCTGAACTGGGCGCTGGCCTATATGTCTCCAGCACTGGTCGCACTGGCAATTCTCGGCGAACCGCTCGGAGCTGCCCTGCTGGCCTGGATATTTCTCAACGAGTCAGTAAGTCTGCTCCAAGGGATAGGGGCGGTGGGCCTGCTGACGGGGATTATGATGGGGCAGCAACGGTGACGGAATGGAGATGATGAGTCAACAGCCCGATACAGGGCAACCCAGGGGTTGCCCTGGCCGCTAGTCATCATTCGCCAGGGAAAGCAGGATTTGCAGCAGATACCAAAACATCAAGGCCACACCGGCAAACAGCGCCAGCGAGGCAGCGACGTGCTGGTCGGTCCGATAATGGTGAATAATGTTCGAGGTCGTATACAGAATAGACCCGGCGGCAAAGGCAACCATAATAGTGGAGAAGAACAATCCCAGGCTAAAGCCGAACAGCATGCTGGCCAAGATCACCCCCAGGGCAACAAAGCCGCCCACGGAGAGAATACCCCGCAGAAAAGAGAAGTCTTTACGGGTGGTGAAGGCCGTGAACGTCAGCCCGCCGAACAGCAGCAAGGTCATCAGGCCGGCCGTCGGAATAACATCCGGCGAGCTATAGTGCGTCGCAATATACAGCATGGGGAGAAAGATGACGGCCTCGGCCACGATATACAGACCCAAGCCGAGGTATTGCATCTGCGGTGAGGCATCAGACTGCGCCCAGCGGTCTGCCAGCCAAGATACGCCCATGAATGCGGCAAGCACGACGAACCAGCCGTAACCTCCAACCATGGTCTGGACCAGAGCGGGCGCAAACGACGACTGCAACAGGAGATTTTCAACCAGGATAAAGGCCAATATTGCCAACGCGAGGTGGGTGTACGTGCGGCGAATAAATTCCGCGCGAGCCACTTCAGATGCATGGGCCGCGGGCTGGGAATACGTCATCGTTGAAGCCATACCTACCTCCGTGGAGTTGAGAATTCTTTTTTCAGGCTAATGCCCTGACAAGGGACAGTCAATGCCGGATCGGGATTGGAAGAAAGAGTTGTGAAAAGGAGGGAGTTGGTCCCCTCGACAGTAGAGCAAAAAGAAGGGGCAGCCTAGTGCGGCCACCCCTCTCTATATCGACAGTAAAAATAGGCCCTATCCGCGTTTATTGAGCAAATGCAGCTTTCAGTCCCTCAGCCGCTTCTGCCAGGGCTTTCCTCTGGGCATCAAGATGGAAGAAACTGAAGAAGCCGTGAATCGTTCCGTCGTAGCGAGATACTTTGATATCAGCGCCGGCGTCCCGGAGCTTTTTGCCGTAGGCCTCGCCCTCGTCGCGCAGGGGGTCAAACTCGGCTGTGATCACCAGCCCCGGCGGGGGGCTGTTCACGTATTTGGCCAAGAGCGGGGAGGCGTACGGGCTCTTTCCAGCCTCGTCGTTTTCAAGATAGTGGTCCCAGAACCACACCATGGAGTCTTTGGTCAGCAGATAACCTTCCCCGTTCTGCTTGCACGACTCGGTATCAAAGGAATGATTGGTGACCGGATAGAGTAGAAGTTGGTAGGCGAGCGAGGGGGCACCCCGATCGCCAGACATGAGTGCTACTGCTGCGGCGAGGTTGCCGCCGGCACTATCACCGCCCACCGCCACCCGTTGCGGGTCTCCACCAATAGAAGCCACGTTGAGCACCGCCCATTTGGTCGCTTCGTAGCAATCCTCGGGCGCAGCGGGAAATTTGTGCTCCGGAGCAAGGCGATAATCGACGGCAATCGTAATGCAACCGGCGGCGTTGGTCAGGACGCGACAGGTTGCATCGTGGCTTTCGAGGTCGCCGACCACCCAGCCGCCCCCATGAAAAAAGACCAGAACGGGAAGCGGGCCGTCTCCCTCGGGCGTATAGATCCGAATCGGTAGGTCACCGTTCGGGGTCGGAATGGTCCGGTCTTCAACCTTGGCAACCGGCTCTGGATTCTCAATCTGGAAAAGCTGCTGAATGGCTTGGCGTGCCTCCGCAACCTCCATCTCATTAAAGCCGCGGCCGCCGGCCGCCACGATTTGATCAATAAAAGCTTGTTCTTGTTGACCCAGGGGCATACTTCCCTCCTTGCTGTGATTCGCGCCGTGCTGTGTCGATAGATCACGACCGGAATGAGATGTTTATCCGGGGTAGATAGTATTTTTCAAGAGGGCAACCAAAGCAGATACGCGGACTCACGTCAAATGGTCGAGGCACGCCTGTGACTCTCGACGGACTAGAAAGATAGAGAAAGGCACAGTTCAGACTGAGCCCCAAGTTCTCTTTCTTTCAGCTCGAGACCTTAGGGTGTGGACCGGGTGTTCGCCTGCCCGTTCACCCACTGGGCAAATTTGTCTGTTTCATTCCGGGCCTGCCGCCACAGAAGCTGAACCGCTCGGTCCGGGTCCCAACTGCCAGGCCGCTCAATAAAGTCAAAACCCAGTTTATCCGGTGAGTCTTTTATGCTCGAACGGAGAAACGGATATTTATCTACCCAGGCGGTGACGGGCGAATTGTAAAAATAAGGAACGGTTTCAGAAGTAAAGCTTACGGCCCGACCCTGCCGGATGTCTTTCCGTTCACTGCTGATGTAGTCATGCTTATACTGACGGATCGCACGAGCCGTCTCATAATACCCAAAAAGGACTCTGGCGCCGGCCACCACGCGCTTTTCTGCATCTCCTTGGCTTTGGCGGCTCAAGCTGCGGATACGATTCCTGGCTTCTCGGACGCCCTTTTCGTAGACGAGCAATGGACCGGACAGTACGGCCAACGTTTCCAGTCCGCGCAAGGTGGCGAGGGCTTGGTCGCCTATGGCTTCTGTTCTCGTTTGTACGCCCTCCGGCAACGGTGCCGCCAACATAGTCTGGAGGCTGGCGACCGCCTGTTTCTCCTCTTTCTTTTCTTCTATCCGTTGCCAGATTTCGGGTTCAAAAAAAATTGGACGCCGTTTCCCCTTGCGGGCGACTAACAACAGGACGGCCTTCTGCTTTTTCTGAGCGTCACGGACAGCGTTACGGTAACTCTTACAGTTCTGAATAGGCCAGCTATTCACCTGCTCAAGGATATCGCCCTTGCGCAACCCCACGCGCGAACCTGGGGTGAGTTGGGTAATCTCAGCAATGGGGAGGCCCGGTGCATCTTCTTGCTTGGTTGGGTGGAGGGTGAGGCCCAGATACTCTTGCGCTTCCTGACAGGGATTTGCCCCGACGGGGGGTGGCTGAAAAAAGAAACTCAGTGTGATCACGGTCGCAAGAACAAGAGCAGAGTATTTCACGATGATTTTCCTTCTCTCTTGGCTACCCGCATTTTATATATGGGAGCCGGTCGAGTCCGGTCAAGGCATATACTGGCCGGCTAGCGGGGCTATCTCTCCCCCCAGCGGAGCTTGCTGCGCAGGACATCAAAAAAGGTCCGATTAGGGGAGATGACGAGTGGGACGGTCACGCGGGAGCGTTGGATAGACACGGTGTCCCCACTCTTGAGCGGATGCCCTTCTTGGCCGTCTAATGTCAGAGTGACGTCCTCATCTGGAGTCTGGATCACAACATTGATCTCGGCTTGGTCTGGGAGAATCACCGGACGGTTTGTCAACGTATGCGGACAGATTGGCGTCAGCACGACAACACCAAGCGTGGCGTCAACAATCGGTCCGCCCGCCGCCAGTGAATAGGCGGTCGAGCCGGTTGGGGTGGCGACAATGAGCCCGTCCGCTTTATAGGTACATAAATGTTTGCCATCCACCCAGGTCGCCAGGTCCATAATACGAGCCAGTGCGCCTTTATTAATGACCGCATCATTCAGCGCCTGAAACGTGCCAACCGGCTGCCTGTCGCGGACAAGCGTGGTGGTGAGCAGGCTGCGCCGCTCAATGGCATAATCACCGGCGAAGATACGGGTGAGCGTGGTAAACAGCTCTTCGGTCGTTGTTTCGGTCAGAAAGCCTAGCCCGCCAAGATTGACGCCAAGAATCGGTACGTCCCGTGACGTGGCCCGTCGGGCAACGCTGAGCAGCGTCCCGTCGCCGCCCAGCACAACAACCAGGTCGGCCTGGGCCATGATCTCGACTTTACGCCACCCCCGCCCAAGGCCCAGTTCTTCACTGGTCCGGTCCTCCGGCAGAATGCTCTTGCCATGCTCTTGCAGCCAGGCGGCCAGGTCGCGACCCTGCGCAATCGCCGCCGGTGTATTGACTTTGATGACCAGACCGATTGTCTGCATATATCGAGCGGAGCGGCGAGGGCGCTCCCTTTTCTCTGTGCCTCGCGTATAATGACCTAGCTATGGCAATCCGTCAGCCTCATCTGAAGGACCAACACAGTTTATTTGCTCATACTGCCGAAAAGGAGGCAACCAAGAAAGCCCCTCTGGCCGAGCGGATGCGCCCCCAGACGCTGGATACCTATATCGGCCAGACACATCTCCTCGGGCCAGGCAGCCTCCTGCGTCAGATGATTGAGCAGAAAACACTGACCTCTCTGATCTTATGGGGACCGCCCGGCAGTGGCAAAACGACCCTGGCCCGGGTGCTCGCCCAGGCTGTCGAGCTCCCCTGGGTGAGCTTTTCGGCGGTCCTGTCCGGGGTTAAAGAACTGCGTCTCATCCTGGCGGATGCGCAGCGGCACCGGCGGCAAACGGAGCAGTCGACTGTCGTATTTGTAGATGAAATTCACCGTTTCAATAAAGCCCAACAAGACGCCTTTCTGCCGCATGTAGAGCAGGGGCTGATTATCCTGATTGGTGCAACAACGGAAAATCCGTCTTTTGAAGTGATTGCTCCCCTTTTGTCCCGCTCTCGCGTGGTAGTGCTGGAAGCGCTCGAAGCAGAGCAGCTTGTCCAGATTCTGTCTCACGCCTTACGGGACGCGGACCGCGGCCTCGGACAGTATGAGATTGAAGCGGACGAAACCGTGCTGCGGACCATTGCCGAGTCCGCGCAGGGAGATGCTCGGATCGCCTTAAACACCCTCGAGGTCGCAACGACCCTGGCGGTCCAAAAAAAAGCCACGCGCCTTGACGTGGCCCTGGTACAAGAGGCCACCCAGCGGAATGCCATCCTGTACGATAAGGCTGGGGAGGAACATTATAATATCATCTCCGCCTTTATTAAGAGCTTGCGCGGGAGCGACCCTGATGCGGCCTTATACTGGATGCTGCGCATGCTGGAGGCCGGGGAAGATATTCTCTTTATTGCCAGACGGATGGTTATCTTTGCGGCCGAAGACATCGGCAACGCCGACCCGCAGGCACTGTCTCTTGCCATAGCGACCAAGGAAGCGGTGCATTTCGTCGGGCTGCCGGAGGCGCGTATTCCATTAGCCCAAGCCGCCACCTACCTTGCGGTCGCGCCCAAATCGAACGCGTCATATAAAGCCATGACCGCCGCCCAGGCGGATGTGCAGACCCATGGTCCTTTGCCTGTTCCGCTCCATTTACGGAACGCGCCGACAAAGCTGATGAAAGACCTGGAGTATGGCAAGGGGTACCAGTATGCGCATGATTACGAGGATGCCGCTGTGACCCAGGCCCATTTGCCTGAGAAGCTGACCCAACGACAGTATTATCAGCCTAGCGACCGCGGCCATGAAAAAGTCATGGGCGAGCGGCTGAAGGCATGGCGGAAAAGGCGAGCAGACCCTCAGGACTGAAAGGGAGCGGGCATCCGATGCCTGGGTCGGGGCAGCGTCGACAGCGGTGCTGTCATGCGGAAGGAGGAAAAGCATGGAATACTCATCACCGGAACCTTTTACGATTGCCATTCCAGATGCGGTGCTGGATGACCTGGAGGATCGACTCAGCCGCGTGCGCTGGCCGGGCGAGCTCCCCCATTCAGACTGGGACTATGGCGCGAATCTCTCCTATATCCAGCAACTCGTTGAATACTGGCGCACTCAGTATGACTGGCGTGCCCAGGAACGAGCGATGAATCGCTGGGCCCATTTCAAAACTACTATAGACGGACAAGGGATTCATTTTATCCATGTACGGGGAAAAGGCCCCGCGCCGCTGCCGCTCATTATTTCGCACGGTTGGCCTGGATCGTTTTATGAGTTTATGGAGGTGATTGGGCCGCTGACCGATCCCGCTGCCCACGGTGGCGACCCGGCCGACGCATTCGATGTGGTGGTGCCGTCCCTGCCGGGCTATGGATTTTCCGACCCGCCCCAAGAGCGTAAAGTCAATATCAGTCGTATGGCCGAATGGTTCGCCGTCTTGATGCGAGAGGTCCTCGGCTATGAGTGCTACGGTGCCCAGGGGGGCGACTGGGGCTCCATGATTTCGTCCCGGCTGGGCTATGCCTATCCGGACCAACTGATCGGTGTACATCTCAATATGGTCGGGATTGCGCCCCATCCGGCCAACCGCCAGAATTTGAGCCCTGCGGAAGAGGACTTTCTGAAAAGTATGAGAGCTTGGCAACGCGAGGAACGCGGTTACCAGGAAATTCAGGGCACCAAGCCTCAGACCTTGGGCTTTGCGCTCAACGACTCGCCGGTTGGAGTATGCGCCTGGATCGTTGAAAAGTTTCGGACCTGGAGTGACTGTGACGGAAATCCAGAAAACTCCTATACCAAAGACCAGCTGCTGACCAACGTCATGATTTACTGGGTCACGCAAACCTTCCATTCGGCCTCCCGCATTTATTATGAAGAGCGGCACCATCCGTGGCGGCTGGGAAAAGACGAAAAAGTGAGCGCACCCACCGGGGTCGCCGCCTTTCCAAAAGAGATTGCCTGCCCCCCACGGGAGTGGGCCGAGCGGGCGTATAATGTTCAGCACTGGGCTAATATGCCGGCCGGTGGCCATTTTGCGGCCATGGAGCAGCCTGCGTTACTGGTCGAGGATATTCGGACATTCTTCCGCGGTCTGCGTTAAGGTCGATGGCCGACCACCACAAAATCATTCTCTACGGCTCACGGCGCTCACCTTTTGTGGAAAAGGTCTATCGAGGTCTGATGCTGAAACGCCTGCCATTTGAGGTCCACGAGCCCCACACGTTTCAGGACCTCCGTCGGCATAATCCCACGACGGGCAAGATGCCGGCGCTTGAGCTGGATGGACAGCTACTCTTTGATTCAACGTTTATCCTGCGCGCGCTTGACGCCTACCAGCCGAGCCCGCCCTTGCTGTCGGCTGACCCACTGATTGCCGCGCAACAACGGTTGATTGAGGATTGGGCGGACGAGTCCCTGTATTGGTATGGCATGGCTCTGCGGTGGACGATCTCGGCCAATGTAAAACGCGCGCTCCAGACTTTTGTGTCCGCAGCACCTCCGCTGCTCCGTCCTCTGGTCAGGATCATGGCTCCACGCCTGATGCGGTCACAGGTTCGGGCTCAAGGGACGGGCCGGCTGCCTGCGGACGTGCTGGTACACGAACTCGATGGACACCTAGCGGCTCTCGTCAAAATGGTCGGACGTGGCCCCTTCTTTTTTGGTCTGGACCGGCCTAGCGTTGCCGATCTGGCCGTCTACGGACAATTATTTTTCCTGTACGACAAGGCCATCCCCGAAGGCCGGGCAACAGTTGAAAACTATCCCGCGCTAACCGAACTCTGTCTGCGTTTGGACGTGATGACCGACTAGGGACAGAATACTCAGGTGAGCCTGTCCGCAAAAGCAGGGTCAGTCCTGGGCTTGCTGCGGAGTGATCTCAAAGGCGAAGGCCTCTTTATACCAACCGATCCAGCGAAAGAGGCGAGCAAGGAAATATTTGCGAAAGAAGAGCGGGAAAATAGTATTCCGGACCTGCCCTTCCTCCAGCCAGACTGCAATGCCTTGGAAGCGGGTTGAGCCTATCTGGCAAGTGACGGTCGGCGTCTGTTTTAGGTTCTTTATCCACTGCGAGTTCGAGCCTCGGCCGGACGAAATATAAATCTTGTCCTGGGTGGCGACAAACCAGATTTTGACTGTGCGTGGTGTGCCCGTCTTTCGGCCGACGACGGTCAGTTCAAGAAGCGATTCGCGATTGAGGCTGGCAAGGTCAGGCGGGTCGTTTACGCTGGCCATAGCGTTGGCATCATTCCAGCGGCCCGAAGCGTCCCGCCGTGCCCTTGAGATTCAGAGGCTCGATGATGATCGTCCGCTCCGGAGAGGCGACCGTCGTACCGAGACGCCAAGCTTGGACCCCATGATCGGCGGCGATCTGTATCACACGCTCAGCATCAGCCTCAGCAACGACAACACAGAAGCCAATCCCCATATTATAGACTTGGTACATTTCCGCGTCGGTGATCTGCCCAACGTCCTGCAACACCGTGAAAAGCGGGGGCGGGGGCGGAAGAGTGTGAATATGATATCCCACTGCGGCCGCGGTCCGAGTGAGATTGAAGAAGCCGTCTCCGGTGATGTGAATCAGGGCTTTGAGCCGAACGTCGGCGGCAAACATGTCGGTGACTTCCGGAACATAGATACGGGTTGGTTCCAGCAGTTCTTCCCCGACAGTGCGTCCGAGTTCCTGCAGATAGCTATCGACCTTGAGGCGGGCATCCTTGAACAGCACCTGTCGGGCCAAGGTTAAGCCGTTACTATGGATGCCACTGCTGGCGAGCCCGATCAGCGTATCGCCTGGCTCGACCTCTTTGCCGATAATCATTCGGTCAAGCGGAACCGTCCCGATGGCGGTCCCGGCGAGGTCCAGGCCACCGTCGTCACGAACGCCGTGAACCATCTCCCTGAGTTGGGCAATTTCTCCGCCGGCAATGTTGACTCTGGCCTGCTCGGCTCCACGATGCAGACCCTGACCCAATGCGTCGAGCACATCCGGCTGCAAGCTCTCGACCGCGACATAATCTACAAATGAGATCGGGGTCGCGCCAACGCACAACAAGTCGTTGACGTTCATGGCGATGCAGTCAATGCCAACCGTATCGTATTTCCCCAGCAACTCTGCCACTAGGAGTTTGGTTCCGACCCCATCGGTGGTGATGCCAATGCCGAGGTTGAGCGCGTCGAGACGAATGACGTTGGCAAAATATCCAAGGGGCAGAGCGGGTCGAGCAGTGGGGTGAAAAGAGAAGGTTTGTTCGACCCAGGCACGGAGCCGATTTAAGCCTGCTTCGGCCTGTGCGCTATCGACACCTGAGGCGGCATACCGTGGGTCTCTCGCGTGCTCCATTATGGCGACTCACTCTACCGAATCTCTTATCCGAAGGCAATTGTGTGGCTTTGCTCTTGACTCCACACTGAGCCACGCTCACTATGAAAGAGAGTCCACAGGTCCGTTTCATCAGCTATGTATGAAGCCTTTTACGGTTTTCAGGATAATCCGTTCCGTCTCACCCCAGACCCCCGTTACCTCTTTCTGAGCGCCAATCATCAGGAGGCCCTTGGTCATCTCCTGTTTGGGGTGAATGAGGGTAACGGCGTGGTGGTCCTGACCGGAGAAATCGGTGCGGGGAAAACGACTCTCCTGCGGACCTTGGTGAGCGACCTGGGTGCGTCGACAACGCTTGCGTATCTCTTTAATCCCGCGCTGTCCGATATCGAGCTTTTGCAAGCGATCAATGCTGACCTTGGACTACCGGCCGACTCGACGAGCAAAAGAGAGCTAACAGACGAACTCAACCGTTTTCTTCTCGCCCAACAGGCTGCGGGACGACGGGTGGTGGTGATTATCGATGAAGCCCAGAACCTGGCAGCGTCGGTTTTAGAACAGCTCCGTCTTCTCTCTAACCTTGAGACCGAACAAGAAAAACTGCTGCATATCATTCTTGCTGGGCAACCAGAGCTGCGTGAAATTCTGGCCCGGCCAGAACTTGCCCAACTCGACCAGCGCGTAACCCTACGCTGGCATCTTGAGCCGCTGGGCGTAAAAGACACCGCGGCCTATGTCCGACACCGACTTAGCGTTGCCGCAGATGGACGAGAAGCAGAGCTTTTTTCGCCTGCGGCCCTGCGGCAGGTGTACCGCTTTTCGCGCGGTATCCCACGACTTATCAATATCCTGTGCCATCGTGTGCTATTGGTTGGCTATACTCAAGATGAGTCGCATATACAGTCACAGACGGTTCGACAGGCGCTCTGGGAATTGCGTCGCCATACGGTTCGTAGCCCGCGCTTTCGCTGGTCACCAGCCACTGCGGCAATTGTGCTCGCTGTTGGTGGATTCCTGCTGGTCTGGGGAAGCCTTGATATTCCTGCGGCGTTGAATCAACTGGATAGGTGGGCATCCCGCGAAGAGGGACAACGCTCTCCTCCAGCGAAAACCTTCCCGGTACTGGAGACACGGCTCGGCGTTTCTCAGGAAGCACAGAAAGGGGCGGAAACACCGCCCTCCACTTTGGAGCCGCAGACCGTAGACCTTGGGGTTGCAACATCCTCCTCGCAGGAATTATTCCACGCCCTCCAGCAGGATGGGACGCTGTCCAGTGCGGTGCGCGCAACACGCGAGTTGATTGCCACGTGGCAGGGAGCGCCTTTGGAAGAAATTGAGTGGCAAGACGGTAAACTCAACCTTGCCGTCATTGCCGCCGCTCGTCAGCTTGAGTATCTGCCCATGCGGAGTGATATCCGCCTCCTGACTTTATTGGACCTACCCGTGATGGTTGGTTTGACTGTTCCACCTTCTCAGCAGACACGCTTTGCTTTGATCCGCCAGGTGACAGATACCCACTGCCGTATCCGGCTGGAGAGAGATTTTGTTGTGCCACTCGAAGCGATTACGCATCGCTGGGTTCGAGAAGCGCACGTCTTTTGGAAAAACTACGAAGAGATCCGAACGACCCTGGCTATGGGCAGTAGTGGCCCGGCGGTCGAGAAGTTGCAAACTTTGTTGGCCCACGTTCCCACGCCGTCCCATATGGGAACCTTACTCGTCCATCAGGCGGGCGGGCCGACGCCGTTTTTTGGACCACAAACGCAAGACGCAGTAGCGCAGTTCCAGAAAATGCAGCACCTCGTTCCCGACGGGATCGTGGGGCCGCAAACCCTGATTCTCTTGTATCGCCACCTTCCCGCGTATACGCCGCCCAGTCTGAGTCGAAGAGAGAGGGTGGGGAGTGCGCTTGCTGATCCGCTTCCAACGAGGGAGCGGCAAGGAACCTCTCTTCCGCCTCGTGGCAAGCAGGTCGAGCCTATCGAGCAACTGGAGCCTATGGGGAAGGACGCATGAGTACGATCCTTGACGCCCTCAGAAAAATTGAAAGAGAAAGACAAGAGCAGGGTAACAAGGTTCGGGTCCGTGTACTGGCAGACCCTCCTCGACCGCTCTTTCCTGCCCCGCTGTACCGGTCCCGGCTGTGGGCGGCTGGCCTGAGTTTTCTTCTGGTAGGATTTATCGTAGGCATATGGATGATTCGTCAGGAAGAAAGTCCTCCAGAAGAAGGGGGAACGACTTATCGCCTCTCAAAGGAAGCTGACCGCCGCTTTCCTCCACCAGCCATACCTGAAGATTTTGGAGATTCCGAGAAAACAGTCTCTGCCGCTACGGGGGGGCAAGTCCAGGAAGAACGGAGAAAAAGAGAGAGCGACGCCGACCCCTTGTTGCCTGAGCATCCCCTTGTCCTCTCAGAGCCGCCGCCTCTCCAGGATTCCCCCTTTGTTTCCTCGCCCCAAGCTGCGCTGCGCACGTCGCTTGTGGACGCCACCCCTCAGGGATTTTCTGAGCCCGCTGGAGAGAAGGCCGACCAAAAACGAGAGGTATCTCAAAGACGCAAGGGCAGCGTCCAGCACGTTTCCGAGACGGCAGGCGAGGGGCTTGAGATCATCCTGGAGAGTGGACACGAGAAACAGGGCAGGAAGGCGGAGCACTTTGAACGAGAACAGCCGCTTGCGTCAGAGAAGCCGGCAGATGTCGCAGAATCGGACGAACCGGAAGATGTCTATGCTCCTGCCCCAGCCAATTCAGCGGTCAGCTTTCTTCAGTGGTCACCCGAGTCTGCGCAACGAAAGGCCTTTGTCAGGGTCGGAGGGAGCCCGTTGACCCTTGTTCACGAAGGCGATGCTATTGGCGGCTATACGGTCGCCGAAATTCGGCCAGACGCGGTCGCCCTTCGGTCTGGTACGACCCGCTTTCAAATCCGCGTTCGCTAAACCCTGAGGGCCTTCTGCCTGAGGCCGGCGGAGGGGAAGAATTACGAAGCTGCGGCCTTTCTGACCTTCGCCTCTGCTTTGAGTTCTTTGATGCGGCGCTTGAGTGCTTTTTCGCGACGTTTGCGGCGTCGACGGATCTCCTGGTCTCTTTCTCTATGCATGGTCTCTCCTGACCTTCTCTCCGATTGCTCTTGCGGGTGTCCCCTTAAGCTTGAGGTGTACACTATACTCGTCTCAACCCGACCTGAAAACAGGGTCAAACTTTCTCAGTGGGGAAAATCTTAGCTACTAGATGTTGTAGGCCATATATTTTTCTGCTACAGGAAGTTGTGGATGGCCTAGGGTAACCATACCCGCATCCAAGAGAACGAGTGGGTGGAGTTGGTCGTGTCACAAGGGGGAACCTCGTTATTTTCTATAAAAGGGCTCAAAGAAGGCCCGACCCTTCTCTTCGATGACCATGCTCCGTTTGCCGATGTAGTTGCAGCGGTTGAGGAAGAATTAGCGCGGGCGAACGGTTTTTTTCGTGGCTCTCCTATCGTCCTACACTTCGGGGACCGTCCCCTGCAAAAAGAAGAATGGTGGCACCTGAAGGAGACCCTCCACCGAGAAGGGGTACTACTGCGCTATGTGGTTTCAAACGATGCCACCAGCAGGAAGATGTTATACAAGGAAGGGTTGTCCGTTCGGGAGAGTGTGCCGCTGCCCCGGACGGAGAAAACAGATCAAGACCCTCTTCCGCCCGAAGGACAGCAAGCATCATATCTGCGCCACGGGATGCGGGGCGGACAGAAAGAAGTTTTTGATGGAGATGTGATCCTGGCTGGTGATGTGAACCAAGGAGCGGAAATCATCGCAGGTGGGGATGTGGTTGTGATAGGAACGCTACGCGGAGTCGTCCACGCCGGCTATCCCGATAACGACAGGGCTGTGGTGATCGCGCTCAACCTGACGCCGCTACAGCTCAGAATTGGACCCTTGATCGCCATTCCGGAAGAAGGGCAAAACCACCGCGGTGTACTCCACCCGGAAGTCGCTCGGGTTCTGGATGATCAGATCGTGATTGAACCGTATAACGGGAAGCTATAGGAGAGGTGAGCCATGAGTGGACGAGCCATCGTCGTTACCTCGGGCAAGGGGGGGGTCGGGAAAACGACCGCGACCGCAAACATCGGCCTCAGTCTTGCCAGCCGAGGGCAAAAGGTAGTGCTGATTGATGGGGATATCGGGCTGCGCAATCTCGACCTCATTCTGGGCGTCGAAAACCGGGTCGTCTACAATATTGTCGACGTGGTGAGCGGACGCTGTCAGCACAGGCAGGCACTGGTCAAGGACAAGCGGATTTCGAGCCTTTTTCTGATTCCAGCCTCGCAGATTGACCAGAAGGAGGCGATTAATGCTGACCAGATGCGGGACTTGTCCACTCAGCTGAAGGAGGAATTCGACTTCGTCCTCATAGACTGCCCGGCCGGGATTGAGCAGGGGTTCCGAAACGCGGTGGCCGCGGCAGATGAGGCGATTGTGGTGACGACACCAGATGTCTCTCCAGTCCGTGATGCAGACCGCGTCATTGGTCTGCTGCAGAATTCGCTCGGCGAACCTCAGCTCATTATTAATCGCATGTCTATGGCCATGGTAAAGCGGGGGGACATGCTTGACCAACAAGATGTGTTGGACATCTTGGCCATCCGCCTCCTTGGGATTGTCCCCGAAGATGAAGCAGTCGTGATTGCCGGTAACAAAGGGGCTCCGGTCGTCCTGAATGGCGGCTCGCCGTCTGGTGATGCCTATGGGCGTATCGCGCGCAGGATTCTTGGGGAAGACGTTCCGATTCCCGAGCTGAACGGCCACTCTAGTTTCGCCAAACGGCTCGGCCAATTCATCTTTGGGAGATAAGCTATGACATTAACGGAATGGATCCAGCTCTTTTTTCGTAAGGGTGGAAGTGGAAGTGGAAGTAAGGACGCTGCAAAGAATCGCCTCCTCCTGGTCTTACAAGACGACCGACTTGGTTTGACTGGGGAAAAGAAGGAAGCCTTGCGGAAAGACATCCTTGCGGCAATTCGGAAGCATCTCGATATCGACGCGGAGGGCTTCACTATGGAGTTTATGTCCAGCTCAGCCGATCAGAAGGAGATGCGTGTCACAGCCCCCGTACAGCTTGGCCGAGGGGCTGTGAACCTCTCAAAATAAGGATTGTTGAAAGCTGGTTGTCGTAACAGAACGGACCGAAAAGGGCGGCGGGAGCCGCCCTTTTTTCTTGTGTCCAGCATCGGTTCTGCCATGCCTATAGAATATACCGGGACAAGTCCTGATCTTTGACAATTGCCTCCAGCTTGTCCCGGACATAATTGGCGTCAATCGGCAACTCCCGCCCGCTCAATTCCGGAGCATCAAAGGAGAGGTCCTCGACCAGCCGCTCGACTACCGTATGCAGTCGCCGCGCTCCGATGTTCTCAGTCCGTTCATTGACAGTGGCGGCAATCTGGGCGATCTGCTCTACAGCGTCAGCCGTAAAGTTGAGCCTGACGTCTTCGGTATCGAGTAAGGCGACATACTGGGTCAGTAACGCATTTTTTGGTTCGGTCAGGATCCGCACAAAGTCTCCGTGCGTCAGAGATTCCAGCTCCACGCGAATCGGGAAACGCCCCTGAAATTCTGGAATCAGGTCTGAGGGCTTGGCGGTATGAAATGCGCCCGATGCAACAAAAAGGATGTGGTCGGTACGGACCATGCCGTATTTAGTATTGACGGTACAGCCTTCGACCAGCGGCAGCAGGTCTCGCTGAACTCCTTGGCGAGAGACGTCTGCACCGTGGGCGTTCTCTCGTCCGGCAATTTTATCGATTTCGTCAATAAAGATGATGCCAGTCTGTTCGACCCGACGAATGGCCTCCTGGACAACCGCGTCCATATCAACCAGCTTATCGGCCTCTTCGACTGTCAGAATATCGAGCGCTTCCGGGACCTTCACCCGGCGTTTCTTGGTTTGCTTAGGCATCATATTGGAGAACATCTCTTTGAGTTGATTCTCCATTTCTTCCATGCCCTGAGGAGCCATGACCTCGACAAAGGGGGCAGCGGAGCGGGTAATTTCAAGCTCCACCTCCCGCTCGTCCAGCTTCCCTTCGTGGAGCATGCGTCGCATTTTTTCCCGTGTGCTGTGTCTGGCGCTTGTGGCCCCCTCCTCACTCAGGCTGGACGTGGACGGCGTTGGGGGGAGCAGGAGGTCGAGGAGTTGCTCTTCCGCCTGGGCGTGAGCCTTGACTTGAATTCGTTCCTTTTCTTCCTGCTTGACCAGGCCGACGGCCAATTCTGTCAGGTCCCGCACCATAGATTCGACATCGCGTCCCACATAGCCGACCTCGGTAAACTTTGAGGCCTCCACTTTGATAAACGGCGCCTGGGCCAGGCGCGCCAGACGGCGGGCGATCTCGGTTTTGCCGACCCCGGTCGGACCAATCATCAAAATATTTTTCGGGGCAATCTCGTCCCGCAAATCTTCCGGGACTTGCTGCCGTCTCCAGCGATTCCGTAACGCAATCGCAACGGAACGTTTGGCTTTTGCTTGGCCAATAATATACCGGTCCAACTCGGAGACGATTTCTCGCGGGGTCATAACCGGGGGGCCTGCGTCTTGAACGAGTATGGGCGCCCCGTCGACGACATCCGTCATCTTATAGTTCCTCCACTACAATCTGGTCGTTGGTGTATACGCAAATAGCTCCAGCGATGCGCATGGCCTCCTCAACAATCCGGACCGCATCCAGAGGCGTATGGGCGACTAACGCACGGGCTGCTGCCAGGGCATAATTGCCGCCCGATCCAATAGCCAGAACGCCGTCGTCGGGTTCCAGTACATCCCCACTCCCGGAGATCAGCAGAGATGACTCATGATCAACGACCGCCATCAGCGCTTCAAGGCGCCGTAAGACCCGGTCCGCCCGCCAGTCCCGGGCCAGTTCGACCGCAGCTCGCCGAAGATTACCATTATATTCCTCCAGCTTGCCTTCGAATTTCTCACACAGGGTAATGGCATCCGCCGTCCCGCCCGCAAAGCCCGCCAGAATACGATCCTTGTACAAGCGGCGTACTTTCCGTGCAGCATGCTTGACGACCGTGTCTCCAAGGCTGACCTGCCCGTCTCCCGCCATGGCAACCTTGCCGTCACGGCGGACGGTGAGAATAGTTGTTCCATGCATGGGTGCGCTCACCGTATGTCCTCCAACCACCGGATATTCATAGCATAGGATATTGAATGAACTATTGCAGGCGACGTTATAGAGGATGCAGGGGATGAGTCACAAGAGGTCGGCTTAGGCCCGCGGGTGCGCTTTGTCATACACTTGGGTGAGGCGGTCCAAATTGACGTGGGTGTAGCGCTGGGTGGTGGACAGACTGGAATGCCCCAATAGCTCCTGAATCGCCCGCAGGTCGGCTCCCGCATCAAGCAAATGGGTCGCAAAGGTGTGACGCAGTGCGTGGGGACTGATCTTGTGGGCCAGACCGCACTGCTTGGCATAGCTGGCCACAAGTCGAGCTACACTCCGAGGAGTTAAGCGTCCGCCGCGTTGGTTGAGAAAAACCGGCCTGGCGTCACCTGCCGACATGTCGTGGGACGTTGGCTGATAATTATTGCCGAGCAAGGCCGGAATCTCTGCCCGATACCGGTGTAGCGCGTCAAGCGCCGTGCGGCCAATCGGCACAATCCGTTCCTTCTGCCCCTTCCCCTTCACCCGCAGGACTTCAAGGTTGGGATCGATATCCTCCCAGTTCAGGCCGGTCAATTCACTGACGCGGAGCCCGCACGAATAGAGCACTTCGAGTATGGCCCGGTCGCGCAACTCGGCGGGGGTATCCGGTGCCGGCGTGTCCAAGAGTCGAAACATATCGTCAACCGGGAGATAGGTCGGAAGGGGGTGATCCTGCTTGGGCGAACTCAGGTGCAGGGTCGGGTCTTGGTCAATCACGGCCTCGCGCAGCAAGAAGCGAAAAAAGCTCTTGAGTGCCGAGAGCTTCCGACTAATCGAACTTTTCGTATGCTGTCGATACAAGGTGGACAAAAAGGCCTGAATGATGTGGTGGCTGATCTGGGTGACATCGACCTGACCGGGCTCCGCCTGTTCTGTTGGCTTTTCAACAAAAGCGAAGAATTGGTGCAGATCGCTACAGTAGTTCCGCAGGGTATGGGTAGAGACATTTTTCTCTACCTCCAGATATACGGTGTAGCGGTTAAACAATTCGCGAAGTTCTGGTGCCATTGGAATTTCAATTTATTACTTGCAATGGTATCAACAAGTCCGGTTTGAAGAAAGTGAGGAGAGAGACGGCCCGCGATGAGAAAACAAATTGCACGCTGGGTAGTGTAAGGCGCAAAACGGGGGCGGTTGTGCGAGTCTGTTATCAGTGTCAGACAGAAATATCTCTCGAAGAGCCCATTGGACGACGCGACACGTGTGCAGGGTGCGGGGCTGACGTGCGCTGCTGTCTCAACTGTACCTTTTACGATGTGCGTGCTGCTGATGCGTGCCGCGAACCACAGGCCGATCTTGTCCAGCATAAGGATGCGGCAAATTTTTGTGAATTCTTTGCGCTCAAGCATACGCAGCCGAGTCCGGCTCGCCCATCTGCAGCCGACGCTCGGGCGCAACTGGACGCCTTATTCAAAAAAAAGTCCTGACGGAGTTCCTGCCATGACCGCTCTGCGTTTCCCTCCGATGCTTTTTTGCCTTGTCTGGCTCGTGCTGCTGGGTGCCTGCCAGCCCGACCCTCACACGGCCCAAGGGACGGCCGAACTCTTTCTTGACGCGCATTATGTGCATATTGATTTGCCGACCGCCAAAGCCTACTGTGCTGGCTTTGCCCGTAACCGGGTAGAGGAGGAAATTCGACTGACCGAGGGCCTGACCATCGATGCAACAACGCGGCAACCGCGGGTATACTACGAACTGCTCGAAGAAACACCGCGCGGTGAATCGAGTGTATCTTTCTTGTATAAGGCGGATTTTAACATTGACGGAGCCGGACGATTTACCAAGAATATTGTGTTGACCCTGCGCAATCAGGCCGAGGGCTGGCGTGTGATCAACTACCGCGAGTACGACTAAAGGCCTCCTGTGGTTGACAGGCGGAGACCAGGGGCGAAGGATAGTGTGAAGGTGACAGAGTAAGAGAGGCAGAACGAGACTAAGATGACAAGGGTCGGAAAGGAGGAAGTGATATGCAGGACAAAACTTATGTCATTACCGAGATCGTGGGCACCTCTGAGCAGTCGATCTCGGCGGCGGTAAGCAACGCGGTTGATCGCGCCAACAAGACGCTCAAGGCACTCGACTGGTTTGAGGTCAAGGCACTCCGTGGAACGGTCGTGGATGGCAAAGTTGGACAGTACCAGGTCACGCTTGATGTGGGCTTTCGCTATTTGAGCGACGAAGAAATGAAGGCCTGGGCGGAAGGGTAAGCTCATATACAAACCCTGGGTGTAGAGACGAAAGGGAGGAGCCATGTCAGACAAAACGTATAAGTTAATTGAATTGGTTGGAGTATCGGAGAACTCGATTGAAGAAGCCATCCAGAATGCCGTTGCCCGGGCCAATCAAACTCTCAAGAATTTGGATTGGTTTGAGGTCGTTGAAGCGCGCGGTGTGATTCAGGACGGCAAAGTCAATCAGTTCCAGGTCAAGATCAAGGTTGGATTTCGGTTGAATATGTAAGGCCAATCTGAACGGTGTCAGAGAGGACAGAACTGCTTCCACTTCTCCGCGTAAGGCGCTATAAACGAATCGATTCGATCCGTGGGCGACTGGCAACTGTGAGAAGTACAAGCGTTGAAGGAGATGCATGATGGCGTTACACATTGGTGAGGAAGCTCCCAATTTTACGGCGGAGACCACAGAGGGAACGATCAACTTTCACGAGTGGGTCGGAGATGGCTGGGCCATTTTGTTTTCACATCCCAAAGATTTTACTCCGGTGTGTACAACGGAGTTGGGCTATATGGCCGGCCTCAAGCCGGAATTTGATAAGCGTAACTGCAAGATCATCGGTCTGAGCATTGACCCGGTCGCCGACCACACTGAATGGGTCAAAGACATTGAAGAGACTCAGGGGCACTCCGTCACTTATCCCTTGATTGGCGACACGGACCTCGCCGTTGCCAAGCTGTACGATATGATCCACCCGAATGCGAGCGGGACTGCCAAGGGCCGGACAGCGGTCGACAATGCCACCGTCCGCTCGGTGTTTGTGGTCGGGCCGGACAAGAAGATCAAGCTCATGATTACCTATCCGATGAGCACCGGGCGGAACTTCGACGAGGTTCTGCGCGTGTTGGATTCCTGTCAGTTGACCGCCCAACACAAAGTCGCCACCCCGGTGAACTGGAAACAGGGCGAGGACGTGATTATTGTTCCTGCGGTCTCGAACGAGGAAGCCAAGGAAAAATTCCCCGGCGGGTGGAAGGCGCCCAAGCCGTATCTGCGGATCGTACCGCAGCCGCAATAAGACTGCTCGTGCGAGCAGTGAGGGGCCGCTGCCCAGCGACCCCTCTGTTCATGTCGGCTATTAATACGTTTTCAATATGCGGCCGTATGGCAGGTGGGCGTTAAAAAAGCCATAGCGGCACTGCACCACTTCTTTGACGGCCAACTGGTGCCAGGGATCGGCTTCCGTTGGCGCGTTATAGACCAGTGAGCCCGGCCCGCTCCACACCTCGGCAATGCCATCGGTTCCCACGACAGGGGTGACGGCAAAATTGCACGAGACAAGCTGGGCCAAGGCCGGCTCCTCGCTTTCTTCCGCGCTGGGAATCACTTTGAGGGAAACAATGGGTGGAAATTTGAAGCTCTCGACCGGGGCGTTGCGAATCGCCCGCATGACGGCCGTCGCCAGCCGGTTACCCGTAGGCCGCTCAATAATGCCCATGAACTCTTCATGTTCCTGCGTCACGTCAACGTGAGCCAGCTTTTTGGCATAGCCCCAGATCTCACGCCCCGCGATCAGCGGCGCTTCCTGGGTGACGAAAAGATTCGGCAGATAGGTCATGGGCTGACCTTCCCAGGTGCAGGCCAGGCCCAGAATCGCCTCGTTATACGGTCCAAAGGTCGAGAAGTGGTATTTGGCAATAAGGAGGCTGGCGGTTGCCGGCTCAACCAGGGCTAACCCTTCTGGGAGGAGGCGCAGGGCACCATCTTCATCGGTTTGGTAATCAACGATAATCATCTCCATATTGCGGTAATAGAAGGGTGGAGACTGGACCGCGGGGGCGGTCACCGGCATGGAGGGGCCAAACTGACTTTTTGTGAGCTGTCCATACTTTGCCATACTGCTAGCCTCCTTGTGGTCTGACTGTCCTGTGACTACGAATCAAAGAGCAAACGAGTCCTCTATCAATACAGACAAAGCTGGACACGTTTACTCTTTCATGCCGTAGCACTTCAGCACGTTCTTTCCCAATATGCCCTCTCGGGCCGATTCGGCCATCAGGTTTGTGAGTTCAATCAAATTGGGAACATATTCGGGTGGATGGTCGGCATGCGGAAAATCGCTGGCCCAGAAAAATCGATCCTCTCCAACAAAGGGGATGACCCCGGCGAGTGAACGTTCATCCGGGTCGCCCGAGATCCAACACTGTCGGCGGAAATACTCGCTCGGTTTGTCTTTCAGCAGCACACTTTTGCCCAGCGGCGAGTCGTAGACCGCATCCATGCGTTCCAGCCAGTACCCGATCCAGCCCGCGCCCACCTCCAGGACAATGACTTTAAGCTGTGGGAATTTATCGAACACCCCATACTGAAAGAGCGAGACAAAGCCGCCTCGAATGGCGTCCCCGCCAGAGATGTTTTGGTAAAACGCGGTCGAAAAACTCGTCATCCGACCAAAGCGGGTTGGGGCCGCCCAGTGGGGCTCAAACGACGGGTGAATGCCAAACGGCAGACCGAGCTCTTGGGCCGCGGCAAACACGCGGTCATGATCGGGATGGCCATGGGCCTTTCGGCTCCAGATATACGGAGCCACAAAAAAGCCCTTCATCCCATCCTTGGCCGCCCGGCGCAGCTCTGCTTCAGCAAGCTCGGGGATACTAATGGGGATATGGGCAATGGGGAGCAGGCGTCCATCCGAGTCTGAGCAAAAATCCACCAGCCAGCGATTATACGCCCGGGCATAGGCCATCGACAGCTCGAGGTCTTCGCATTCGGGTTCCCACAACAGGCCAAGAGTGGGGTAGAGAAACACCTTTTCAATATTCTCAATGTCCAGACGTTGCAGCCGCTCTTTCGGATCCATAGAGCCAAACGAGGCATTATCAACATAGCCAGACCCGGTCGGCTCGCGTTTATACTCAATACCCCCAAGCTGGTCCATCACACCAAGCCCCGAGGGTGCGCCCTTACGCGTCATTTTGGATGGCCGACCGTTGACCTCAAGATATTCCAGGCCGTCGTCGTCCTTCCGAATGCGGACCGCGCGGCTACGGTATTTGGGTTCCAGATATTTTTCCCAGAGGTCGGGCGCTTCGAGTATATGACCGTCGGCATCGATCACGCCTGACATGGGGAGACTCGGTAAGGCTTCAGGGCCGGGCATGCACATCCTCCTTTTTTTGGCACTCAAGCCGAACTGACTTCTGTCCTTGGACAGCGCAAGCGAAGCGCCCGACTCAGAAGAACACTTCGCCTTGAGCGTGTTGGCTAGAAAGAGTAAACGGGTCCTCCAATAGGCAGGCAGATGCTGGACACGTTTACTCTTTGTTCAAGAACTCGAACGTTGTCGCTTACGAAAGAGTTCTTCTCCTTCCTCAATCTGCTCAGGTTCCATAAGCTCAACGATATACCCACGCACTTCGAGCACGGCATTCTTGTGCTCGTCCGAGGCATTTGTCTCCGCCAGCCTGATCCACATATAGGCTTGGCCATAGTCCAGCGGCGTACCCTGGCCCCTGGCATAGCGTAGCGCCAGATTATACTGCGCCTGGGCATCATCTTGATTGGCCGCCCGACGATACCAATTCGCCGCCTGGGTGTCGTTCTGTTCGACCCCTTGCCCGGTTGCATACATGAATCCCAGATTGATCTGGGCTTGGGCGTGACCCTGGTCGGCCGCTTGGCGATACCACTTGGCGGCCTCGGCCGCGTCCTGTGCCACGCCTTGGCCGGTGCGATACATGAGCCCCAAATTCCACTGTGCGTCGGCATGGCCCTGGTCAGCCGCTTGGCGATACCACTTGGCGGCCTCGGCCGCATCCTGTGCCACACCTTGGCCCGTGTAGTAGTGGAGCCCCATAAAATAGAGCGATTGCGGAGAGCCCTGTTCGGCGGCCTGGCGATGCCATTGCAGCGCTTGGGTCGCATCCTGGTCAACGCGTTGGCCCAGGCCGTAGAGTATGCCCAATTCTGCCTGGGCATGCATGATGCCTTGCTCGGCCGATTGGGTGAGCTGGGCAATCGTCATCCGTGCAATCAGATTATCGCGGGCACCGGCGTATTTCGCGGCGGTTGCTTTGGCGGCATTGAATGAATCACGGTCGCCTTTATAAACAGCTAGCTTGGCCGCGCTATCGGCCGCCTGGTTGATCAAGAGCAATGCCTGGACGTCATCTTGCTCAATTCCCTTGCCCGATGAGTATAGAATGCCCAGATCGTACTGGGCCGTCACATGGCCCTGCTCGGCGGCTTTGCGATACCACGCTATCGATGTGTCCATATCCGCTGCCACGCCCAGACCGTTGGCGTACATGACCCCCAAGTTCCACTGGGCCGTCGCATGGCCCTGCTCGGCGGCTTTGCGATACCATACCCCGGCTTCGGTGTAATCTTGTACGACGCCGTAGCCGTTATCGTACAGGAAGGCGAGGTCGTACTGCGCCTCGACGTCACCGGCCTCGGCCCGCGCGCGCAGTTCAGCAGTTCTGTCTGTTTGCGCCAGGGTTACGCCGCAAATACATACTCCAACACTTACGAGTATCCAGCGTGCTATTGTCTGCATACCAGCTGTCCTACCGTACTCCTTCTCAAATGAGAAGAGCAGGCGGTGTCTCCCCATCTTACTGCTCGGAGTATGCGTTATTTGACAAGAGCAAACAAAGCCGTGCTGGGCGGATCGCCGATTCCAGACAGCGGGTGACTACCGGTCTTTCTGTATTGCGGTGAACTGGTGACAACCGCACAGACTGATGCGACAGTGGCCGGTCCAGGCGTGTTCATGTACCAGAGCCGGGTGGCCACAGGAACACCGGGAGAGACCCGTAATCGTCGGGTGCGGCAGCCCTTCGAGTTTCGCCCACTGCCGCTCCAAGTCCTGCCGAATCTCTTCATCCCGCGTCATTGTTGAGAACTCGTATCATGTGTGCAGTGCGTCTATCCAGTCCGGTAAGGGTTGATCCGGCACGTCAGCGCTCTCGGGTAAGAGTTCAAGCACGTCGAGCGACATCCGGTAGCGAATACGTCCGTGCCACAAATACGGTGTTCTCACCGAATTGCTCACCATGCCGCCGTGAAGGGCCGGGTGGGTGCCCTGAGGAGGAGTGGCCTCCACCCATAACTCTGCCCCACGATGCTGACGAACCCAGGCGTGCGAGTCCGGGTGGATCCTGTCCCAACTCTCCGGCTCCACAATCCGGGCTTTTTGGCAATACATCATTCTTCCCTGTTTCCTTGTACCTCAAGAGGCATCCGTGAGAAAAGATTGCCCGGTGTTCTTGATTGGACGTGCACGTTCAGGTTACCCAGAGTGTCGTCGGACCTCTCTTCAAGAACGTGGGAAAAAATGAAACATAGCGGGAGGAAGCGATATGGACACTTTTCAATATGAAACCGTTCTGAGCACGCTGGGCGACAGTGGGGTCCGCACCATAGCCCTGAACCGACCCGAGCGCCTGAACGCCATGAACGGGAAGCTCATGGTCGATATTGCACGCGCATTTGACGAAGCCAATGCCGATCCAGAGACCCGAGCCATCATTTTTACTGGCCAGGGCCGAGCCTTTTGTGCTGGCGATGACCGTAAGGCACATCGCCAGCCTGAAAACGAGGGGGAGGCCAGAGATGCCGTGGACGCGGTCCAGCGGGCGACCCTGGCGATTGTCTTTGGTGGGAAACCGGTGGTGGGGGCCATTAACGGTTGGGCAGTTGGGGGTGGGTTTGAGTTGGCGATCAATTGTGATTTCCCGATCTGGGCAGAAAGCGCCCGAGGGTTTTTCCCTGAAGTGTCGCTTAACGCTTTTGTGACGGGGGCCGTCTCATCGCTTTTACCGGCCCTGGTTGGGCTAAACAAAGCCCGAGAAATGCTGTTTCTGGGCGAACAATATGACGCCCGCACCCTGCTGGACCTGGGTGTGGCGTGGCGCGTCGTTACCGATGATCGTCTGCTCGCAGAGGCGCACAGTGTAGCGGAGAAACTGAGTAGCCTTCCGCCTCTTGCCGTACGAGCGATGAAGCGTGTGCTCAATCAGTGCGCGGTGAGTGACATCAACACCGCACTTCGACTGGAAACAGAGGCGACCGTTGCCAGTTTTCTCGATCCGGAAACAACCGAACGACTCAAGAATTTCTAGCCTAGGGGGCGGCAACAACCACCCTCCGGCTACGGATGACCGCTCGACTATCCCTAGTCTTTTCCCTTCTTCGGGTTGGGCACCATCTTGCCGTGACCGGGGATAATCCAGTCGGCGATCTGTAAAACCTTCTCTCGACTCGCATTGAGGGCCTCTTGGTTCCAGGTCAGTGGGGCGTCTCCGGGCATGATGTCCGGGAATGCCCAGGTATGGGTCAGGACATAGGTCCCCTGTGCCGTCTCGACGACCAGCGACGCGTCTTCTTCAGTATGTCCTGGAGTTTGTATCACACGTATGCCGGGCGCAATGACATACGCATCTCCATGATCTTCCCACAGGTCGCCCGTATACGTCGCCCAAAAATCGACCAGTCGGGCCTTGGGGAAGAGGGCAATATTCACGGTATGGTCGGGATGGTGATGGCTGATAAAGACATGGGTGACATCCTCAGCTGAGACGCCTTCTTTTTTCAGTGCGTCAAGGATGAGCGATCGTTCTGCAACCATGCCGGGGTCGGCGACCAGCGTGACACTCTCGCCTCGGACCAGGGCAACCGTACCCGCCACATGTCTGGCTCCGTCATCAGCCACACCGGGCATGGGCTGTCGCCCTTCTATCGGCTTGACATAGCCTTCAAGCAGAACGGTGACGGTGTTCGTGTTCTGCGCTTCTTGTCCCTGTACTCCGAGGGGCGTACAAACAAACACAGCCCCCATGAGTCCGGCCAGAGCAACGAATCTGCCTCTTTTTGTGCGCGTCATATCTCCCTCCTGTATGCCCCCCGACATAGCATCCCGGTCTGTGGGGGACCAGTCGCCTCGTTTCTCGCTTTTTTCGTTCGGTATAGCTATTATCACTGGCATCGGGACGACGACGAATGCAGCGCGACGGATAGAAACAGGAGACGCATATGAGCGACCTCTCCTCTGCCGAGATTTTACGCCTGACTCGGGAGTACGGCCTTTACGAATGGGCGGCGCAGAAGGCGGTGAAGCCACTCAGCGTTGACCACGCTCAGGGCGTCTACTTCTGGACGGTCGACGGTCAACGTTTTCTTGACTTCAACTCGCAACTGATGTGCGTCAATATTGGCCACGGTGATGAGCGTGTTCTGACCGCCATTCGGGAGCAATCCGAAAAGCTGGCCTATGTGATGCCGCATCTTGTGACCGAGCCGCGGGCCAGGCTGCATCAACTCCTGGCCGAGGTCAGTCCTGGTGCCCTCAAACGATCTTTTCTGACGCTGAGCGGAGCGGAGGCAAATGAGCATGCCGTACGGATTGCTCGCTTGGCCACTCAGCGGCAGAAGATTCTTGTCCGCTATCGTTCCTATCA
Source organism: Candidatus Binatia bacterium (assembly GCA_022826945.1). Classification (GTDB taxonomy): domain Bacteria; phylum Desulfobacterota; class Binatia; order Bin18; family Bin18; genus Bin18. The sequence goes on along the minus strand of JAJDTY010000058.1, from coordinate 25,807 downwards.
CGGCGCAACAGCCGGGGCCGTCAGCCTGACCGGAGAGCCGCGCCGCTGGGGGGCTGAACCCGGTATCCCCGGGGTTGTACGGGCCATGGACCCCTACCGCTATCGATGCCGCTGGTGCCAGGAGCAGTCAGCCTGCAATCTCGACTGCTTGAATCATGTCGAAGATGTCATCCAGTTTGAGGGTGCGCACACGATTGCTGCCGTGCTGATTGAGACCGTGACTGGCACGAACGGCATCATCATCCCGCCCGACGGCTATCTGCGGGGGCTACGCACCCTGTGTGATAAATATGGCATCCTACTGATAGCCGATGAGGTCATGAGCGGCTTTGGCCGGACGGGGGAGTGGTTTGCGGTCGATCACTGGGATGTCGTGCCTGACATCATGACGGTGGCAAAGGGCTTAACGAGCGCCTACTTGCCGCTTGGGGCCATTATGGTGAACGATGAGATCGCGGCCCATTTTGAAGACAACTTCCTGTATTCCGGGTTGACCTATGGGGCGCATCCTGTCTCCTGTGCCGCTGCGGTTGCCACCATCAAGGTCTACCAGGAAGACGGTCTGATCGAGCATACTAAAAAAATGGGGACCGTTCTGACGCACGAGATGGAACGCTTACGGAAGAAGCATCCCTCGGTTGGAGAGACCCGCTCCATCGGCCTGTTTGGCCTGTTCGAGCTGGTCAAAAACCGCCAGACACGTGAGCCCCTGGCCCCCTTTAACGCGACGGCTGCCGAGATGGGGGCCATGGCTCAGCTCGGTGCGTTCTTTCGAGAGAACGGGCTTTTCACCCTCGTTCGCTGGAACACTTTTTTTGTCAATCCGCCTCTGTGTATTAGCGAAGAACAACTCCGCGAGGGATTGGCCATTATTGACCAGGCGCTCGATATTACCGACGCGGCCGTCTCGGCCTGACCGTTCTTCTTGGGAGTGGGCGCGTATGAACATCAAATCCTCTGTACCGATTGGAACCTGAGCGTAAAGATGAGGATACCATGAGAACAATAACGAGGAGAGCGCTGCTCCGTTCCGGTCTTGCTTGGTGCGCGGTCGCCCCCTGGCTGAAGCCCCTGAGGGCGGACGCTGATACCGACGCCGACCAACCTGCCCCGCAGATGGCACCCGGCGTGACCGACACCGAGATTGTTCTGGGCATGTCCGCCGCCTTCTCCGGACCATCCCGGGGGTTAGGTATCGAACTGTATCGTGGTGCCAGTGCTTACTTCGACCATGTGAATGAGCGGGGAGGAATCGCCGGCCGCAACGTGACGCTCAAAACGTATGACGACGGCTACCAACCTGCCCCTTCTGTTCGGAATACCCTGAAGCTGATGCTGCAAGACCAGGTGTTCCTGCTCTTCGGCTACGTTGGCACCCCAACGGTCACGCGTGTCCTCCCTATGCTCAAGAAGTTCCAGGACCGGAATTTCTTTTTGTTTTTTCCCTTCACCGGTGCCCAGCCGCAACGGGAACCTCCCTATGGCGACTTTGCGTTCAATCTGCGCTCCTCCTATCGCCAGGAAACCGCTGGTCTGGTCGATAATTTCGTGCGCATCAACCGAAAACGTATCGCCGTATTCTATCAAGCCGATGCTTATGGGCGTAGCGGGTGGGCGGGCGTCAGGCGTGCCTTGAAGCACTACGGAAGACAGATTGCGGGCGAGGCGACCTACCGTCGTGGCACAAAGTTCACCGCCAGCATGCGTAGGCAGGTCGAAATCCTCAAGGCGTCACAGCCCGAAGCAGTAATCTGTATCGGTTCCTACGCGGCCTGTGCGGCCTTTGTCCGCGATGCCGTCAACCTCGGCCTGCAAGTCCCGATTGCCAACCTGTCCTTTGTTGGGAGCGAGAATCTCTTGAAACTCCTCACTCACTGGGCGCTTACCGAGGAGCGTGGCAACAGCGAGCAGTACACGCGACTCCTCGTCAACTCCCAAGTGGTTCCGAGCTACGAAGAGGCCTCCATGCCCGCCATCAAAGAGTATCGCGACCTGATGCGCCGCTATAACCCGCAGCCACCCCTAGAACTGCTGAAGGAACCCTACCTGCCCTCCGAGCATAGCTTCGTCAGCCTCGAAGGATTTATCGACGCCAAATTGATGGTTGAAATTTTGCGCCGGCTTGGGGACAGACCGGAACGGAGCCAACTCCAGCAGGCGGTCTTCACCGTTCAGGATTTCGATTTGGGCATTGACGAGCGGGCCTCCTTCGGTCCCGACCGTCGCCAGGGGCTACAACAAGTCTACTATACCGTTGTTGACGAAGGCCGTTTTGTCCTGCTGGACAATTGGGAAGACAGGTTTGCCTGACATGAAAATCCAAAAGCTTTTTCAGAAAACCTTATTTGGTGTTTTCTCTCTGTTTGGTCTGATCAGCCTGTCCACCTCCGTACTGTGTATTTATACCGTGGATACACATTTGTCCGAGGAATACGAGAGCAATAGCCAAGACATCGCCAAGACCATTGCCGATTCCAGTGTGGACATTCTCTTGAATCGGGACCTGTCGGCGCTCCAATCGCTCATCGATCAGTTTGTCGAAATTCAGAGCATACGCTATATCTACATTACGGACGAAGAGGGCGAGTTTGTCGCCCATACGTTTGTTCCCGGTGTACCCGAAGAAATTCGAACCGGAGACCGGAATAATACGGCGACTGTGGAGCGCAGCCTGCCGGGGATGGGTGATTTTGTGGAAGTGGGCAGTCCGATTCTGGCCGGCGTTGCCGGCACCGTTCATGTCGGTATGGACACCGATCTGATTGCGCTCAAGATTCAGCGAGCAATCGGTCGTCAGGTCTACCTCATCTCCATCATCCTCGTCGTTGGCGTCCTGGCCGCCATCTGGTTCGTGAATCTGGCGGCGAAGCCCCTGGGCGACCTCCTCGCCTATGCCGTTGCCCTCGCGCGTGGCCCGGACAACGGAACGGACGACACGCTGCTGGCCCGCGACGATGAAGTTGGACAACTTGCTCGACTCTTTCTCTATTTTTCAGAGGGAGTGCAGGCCGAAGGGGAGCAGCGCGTATCGTCTGGAAACGATGGATAGGGTTTAACCTCGGAGAGTTTCCGAACAGTGTCTGGGTCGCACGGGAGCCCGGCTCGTCCGTCCCAGAAAACAGCTCGTCAGCGGTTGCGGTTGAGGGTCCCTGGAAATGGCGAAACAAAAACATATGCCTCGGGCGATGATCGCCCTGTTATGTACGCTCCTGCAAACCTGCTTCGGGACTGTCTATGCGTGGAGTTTCTTTCAGACGCTCCTGGTCAGGCAGCTTGGCTGGTCGTTCACGGAAACGGCCTGGGCCTTCAGCCTGGCGATTTTTTCCCTGGGTATCGCGGCAGCCTGGGCCGGCACCATGCTGCCGCGGTTCGGCCCGCGCAAATTGGCCGTGGCCGGAAGCCTCATGTTCTCGGGCGGCTATGTGCTCGCCAGCCTCGCCCTACACCTGGATATTATTGAGCTCTTTTATCTCGGCTATGGGGTGATCGGTGGTGCGGGTATCGGGTTTGGCTACGTGACGCCAGTCGCCACCGTGGCGAAATGGTTCCCAGATCACAAGGGCTTAGTGACCGGGATCGTCGTCATGGGCTTTGGTGTGGGGGCGTTTCTTTTGAGTAAGGTGCTGGCCCCGCTGCTCGTGCTGCAAGCGGAGGGTGACCTAGCCCTCGTTTTCTTGTGGCTGGGAGTGGTCTTTGCCTGTATTTTATTGCCGTCCAGCTTTGCCCTGAGCGATCCCCCGACCGCTGTGGCCACTGTGGCAGACGGTCAGCGAAGCGACGAACTCGACTCTGCTGCTCCCTACCTCAGATCCTCGGCGTTCATCTTCATGTGGGTTGTCTTTTTCTTCAATATCGCCGCGGGCATCTCCGTCATCAGCTTTCAGTCGGAACTCATGCAGGAGGTGTGGGGCTTCGCCGACCCGTCCTTAGAGCCGGCCATATTGGTCGAATACGGGGCGACCCTGATTGCCGTCAGTTCGTTGTGTAACGGGGTCGGACGGCTGTTCTGGGGGCTCCTCTCGGACCGCATCGGTCGCGTCCGGGTTTTCAGAATTCTGCTCGCCAGTCAGATGATCGTCTTCGGTATCCTGATGACCGAACGGAATCCCTGGATATTTGGGGCTCTCGTTTGCTACGTCCTCTTATGCTTCGGCGGCGGCTTTGCCACCATGCCTTCTTTCGTGCTCGACGTTTTTGGGACGAAGAAGATGTCCACCATTTACGGAACAATTCTGACCGCATGGGCTGCGGCAGGGATCTGCGGTCCTCTCTATGTAGGACATTTGAAAGACCAATATCCCGACCGGGCGGTTATGTATTGCTTTTTGATCGGAATTTTTATGCTGGGTCTTGGGTATGTCTTCTCGTATTTACTCAATGATGAGCGTATTCGCCTGCAGCGTCCGACCCTGGAAGGGACGCTCCGGCAGTATGGCATTGCGTACCCCCGGCGTGCGGAGAGCCCGCTCCCCAATACCTGAGTGGACAGCGCTGCCACTCGTACCGTACACTAGACATATGGAGTATGCGTGTTCGCCTGACGACGGTTTCGAGGATGAGGACGATGAGGACGAACGCTGTCCGTGCGTTGTCCTCATTCGATGGCCACGGCCACCCCTAGTGAAGCCATTCCAGCCAAAATAATCGAGTACCCGGACTGTCTGACCCTGATAATCACGTCCCATGCCCGGCTTGCCTTCCAGGTCTGTTCTCTCTATACAAAGGCGAGGAAAGTAACCCACGCGGTCAGGAATCATGCTGGCGGAGGGTGTGGTCTGGTTGCATAGCCGCGCCTGCGTAAAAAATTAAAGGAGAGACGCCATGGCTGAGTTTGATGTTCATATTAAAGGGGGAACGGTTGTTGATGGGACACGCGTCCCGCGCTTTCAGGCTGATATCTGGATTAAAGATGGAAAGATCGCCCAACTTGGCGGTCGGACGACCGGTGGGGCGAAGAGAGTCATTGATGCGGACGGACTAATTGTCGCGCCCGGGTTTGTTGACCTGCATACCCATTACGACGCGCAGATTCGCTGGGACCCCTGGTGCACGATTTCCGGCTGGCACGGCGTGACGTCGGTGGTTCTTGGCAACTGCGGCTTTGGCTTCGCCCCAGTCAAACCCGAGTTTCAGGAACGCTCCATGCTCACCATGACGCGGACGGAAGCCATCCCGTACGATTCCATGAAAGAAGGCATGACCTGGGACTGGGAAACCATTCCTGAATACTTGGACTCGCTGGACCGCTCAGCCAAAGGCGTCAACTGTATTCAGTATATGCCCACTGCGTCACTCATGACCTATGTGATGGGGCTGGAGGCCGCCAAGTCCCGCACGGCCACATCCGCCGAAAAGGAAGAGATGCAGCGATTGCTGCACGAAGGCATGGATGCCGGACTGTGCGGCTTTTCTATTCAGCGGCTCGGCCCCGACTCAACGCAAGCCGATTATGATGGTTCTCCTATGGTGACGGACATCATGGCGGATGAGGATATTCTGAGCTTGGCCCAAGTCCTGCGGGAGCGAGACGAGGGATTTATCCAGATCACTCAATCCACTGGACATATCAAGGCCGACTTGGCCTTTTTGGAGAAGCTGGCGGAGACGGCCCGCCGACCCATTCTGCACAACGTCATTGTTGCGGCCCGCAAGGACCCGAAAGTCCACCGCCGGAGTTTGGACTGGCTGGAGCGCTGCCGGACGAAAAATCTGCCGATCTATGGTCAGACCGGAACGCACCGGACGGGGTTTGCGTTCACGCTGGAACACTGGAATCTGTACGATGCCAGTCCGGCCTGGCGTGAGCTGACGACCGGAACCAAAACCGACAAGCTGGCTAAGATGAAAAACCCGGCCCTGCGTGCCGCAGTCAAGCGCGAGACCGAAGAAGCGGACCGTAAGCTGCAAGTCATCCAGGCTGGCGTGGGCGGTCCAATTCCCAGACTGATCGTCCAGACGGCCAATAATCAAGCCGACCTGGAACCCTATGTGGGGAAATCCGTTGGTCAGATTGCAGAAGAAGAGGGAAAAGACCCCATCGACGTCATGCTCGACCTGTCGGTTGCCGGCGATCTGAATGTCGAATTCCTGGGACCGGACCGGGGTTTTAACGCCGAGCATACGGCGGAGATGATCAACGACTCGTATTTCACCGTTCCGGGAGCCTCGGACGGCGGTGCCCATACCAAGTTCTTCACGGGTGGCGCTTTTACGACCGACTTCCTGCGCTGGCTCGTCCGGGATGAACAACTCATCAGCCTGGAAGAGGCCCATTACCGGCTCTCCGCTCTGCCTGCGCATGCGGCAGGTTTCCGTGACCGGGGCGTGCTACGTGAGGGTGCGGCCGCCGATGTGGTGGTCTATAACCTGGACGAACTGGACATTGAGCCGAACTGGATTGGCGAGATTGTGCACGACTTCCCCGGGAATGAGTGGCGCCGGGTTCAGCGGGCCAAGGGCTATCACGCCATTCTGGTGAACGGGGTCCAGACGTTCGAAGACGGCGAGTGCACCGGGGAAACTCCGGGCCTCCTGCTTCGCAACGGGCGAGGCTAAGCACCGTTTCCCTTGCGTTTCTCACAACGACGACGTGGTCGTCCGTTGTTTTCCCGTGATTTATAGAGGGATCGGGGCGGGTTTGAAACCCGCCCCGACTCTGTTCAGCCTGTGTTCAGCCTGATATACTTGGACGACCTTCATCAGAAAAACACATCCCCGCGAAGGAGGTGGAGAGCATTGAGAGATGAGGCGATGAGTTCGCTTCCCGCAGTTGTTCGACCGACTGCTGAGCAACTGTCCCCCGCACCTTCCTACCTCCTGTGCCCGGCCTGTTTCTGGAGCGGTTCGCCGCAGTCCCCTAGGCGCGGCTCTCTCGTCATTGAAAGTCTCTTATGGGGATTCGGCGTGACAAGTATGGGACTGCTGCTGTTGGTGGGGCAGTTTGTTCAGCTTCTCGTCGTGCTCTTGTGTCTGCCTGGTTTGGGATACTCAGTCTGGAGACGATCCCGCCGTTCCACCGCCTGCCCTCAGTGCGGGAGCGGACCGCTGCTCCCTGAGGATGCCGCGTATCCCCCGGCCTGTTCTCATTTCCTTTTTAGTACGGAGCCGAAGCGTGCGCCGGACGAAAACCGCGGGTGGTCGGCCGCCGGTAAAGACCCGGTCCATCATCTAACGCCGCTTCTTGAATCAGCACCAGAGAGCGGAGAGGTGCCAAGACAAGAGTCAGAGTCATACGCCCAGGGCAGGTGAGCAGCTATTCCAAAAGGAGACATCCCGTGCTCACTGTCTGGTCTTCGGGAGCGTAGCCTGCGGGAACCCCATTGCTGTGCGTGATCTCTGTCCTCTCCCCTCAACGAAAAGAGGCTCTTATGTGGACCAGCGTGACACACGCAACGAAGGACGTGACCGATTATCAGTTCCGACGGCTCATTGTCGATCTCGGACACGAGCATATTCAGCAGGAGGTCGCTCCCTGCCGCGACCTGGACGACTTTCTGGGCGGTATGGGGCGTGCGTTGCGCGTGCTCGAACACTATGACGTCGAGGATGCCTATGCCCCGGACGCACCGCTGGTCATGAACCTGGGGGTGTTCTCCGGTACGCCGCTGATGACGGGCTTGCGCGTGTTCTTCTCCGCCTACAGTCCGCTTAAAGTCGCCAATAACGGCAAGCCCTTTGCCATGTGGGCGACGGCGTCCGGAAAATTCGCCACAAAAGTTCTGGCTGCCAGTGTCGACGAAGTCATTTTTCTAGGACGGGCGACGCGTCCAGTGTTGCTGTTGATACGCCATACCAACGACGCCGGTCTGTCCCTCTCGCTCGAAGATGCGCGGAGCATCACCGGCCTGACCACCCATGATAAAATTCTCTCCCTGACTGATCGGTACCAGGATGCGCACGTTGCCGTCATTGGCCCCGCTGGAGAACAGTGGCAACAGAACTGCTACGCGTCTATTGCCTGCAGTACGGTGAATCAAATCCACTCCCGTGAATGTAAGCCGCGATTTGCCGGTCGAGGTGGCATGGGCAGTATCATGGGATCTAAAAACCTGATCGCTATTGTCGCCCAGGCGCCGGACCGGACACGCGGCAAGCTCTCTCCCGCCCTGCTTGCGGCAAATAAAGAGATCAGTCGAGGCCCGGGGTCAGTCAACTATCGCGATGCCAGGAAGGGCGGGAACGGTGGGACTTGGCGTAATGTCGCTGGCCTGCATCCGGTCGGTGCGTTACCCGAGAAGAATTTTTGGCCACAAGGCACCGAACAGCCCGTGTCCCTGTATCGGGACTCGATGGAAGACGCCTACTATATTAAGGACGAGTCGTGTTTTCAGTGCGGCATTGCCTGCCATAAAAATATCTACTCCGTGCGCGAAGAGAACGGACGGCGCAAGCCTGGAAAATTTTATACGAAGTTTGATTATGAACCACTGGACCTGCTGACGGTGAACCTCGGCATATACGATCCGGAACAGTCTCTCGAACTCGTTGAGCTGGTTGATCAGGTTGGCTTTGATGCGATTAGTCTGGGTGTCACCTTAGGGTATATTATGGACCATAACGCCCGTCATCCTGAGAGCCCGATTGTCAATGGCCTATCGTTTGGCGATTTCGCATCCACCCGTCACGCGATTGTGCAGGCCGCGGCCGGCGGGGTGCCTGAGATCGGACGCGGAGTGAAACGCCTGTCCGAGCAGCTGGGCGAACCTGCCTATGCCATGCACTGCAAGGGTCTGGAGCTACCGGCCTACCTGCCAGAAACGAACCCGGGCTATCCGTTCGCTATTGCGGGCGGCCATATGGGGATGCGGACCTTCCTCCTGCTCGTGACCGAAGGGAAGACCGACCTTGATTACTGGGTTGATGCCATTGTGAGGCGCGGCATTTATTACACCCGGGATGATGTCATTGGACTCTGCAAATTTGCCGGAACGCCAGATGAGGTGATTGAACCCGTTTTTCAGGAGCTGTACGGAGTAAAGGTCACGCGTGAGGATATGCAGCATGCCACCCAGCGCGCCTATCTGCGGGGGCTCTTATTGGAACGGAAGCAGGGTGCAACTCTGGACGATTATGTGTTGCCCGCTCGGGTCTATGAGCAGAATCCACACGTCCAGTTACCACATTTTCTGACGCCAGACTTTTGGGACCAATTACGCGCCCGTGTTCTCCGGGCGTTTGATGAACAAATCGTCTCCTATGGTCTGCGCCCGGCCGCCTGAATATGACGTTGTGACACACTGTATCCGGCTGTCCAAGTCGCAGACGGACCGTCGTCCTGTACGGGCCATTGCCTTTGACCTCGACAGTACGCTCACGCGACCCTATCTGGACTTCACCCGACTCAGAGCCCAACTCGACCTGCCCGAGGGTGACATCCTCCACTGGGCCGACTCTCTCCCGCCTCACCAACGGGCTGAAGCCTTTGCCACTATTGAGGCATTTGAACAAGACGGGGTTGATCATGTCGCCTGGAACGACGGGGCGCAGGAGACATTAGCGGCACTCCAGGCCCGCGGTCTGCCGGTCGCCATTATTACCCGCAACAGCCGGACTTCACTCACCGCCGTATGTGCACACCTGGGCATCCGTGTCGACGTCTTGATTGCCCGAGAGGACGCAACTCCCAAGCCGGACCCGGCCTGTGTCCGGCTGGCAAGCGCCCGCCTGGGGGTTCAGGTGGAGACCCTGCTCATGGTAGGAGACTTTCGGCACGATACGGAGGCCGGACGTGCGGCGGGTGCTATGACGGTTCTCCTGACCAACGGCAAAACGCCGACCTGGAGGGTTGAGGCCGACCTGGTGATTCACCGCCTGCCCGAGCTCTTGGCCTATATGGAAAAAGAGTAAACGTGTCCGCCAGTAAACATGCAGATGTTGACACGTGTACTCTTTTCTGGACCATCAACATAAGACAGGAGGACGCCCATGGAATTTGCCATTGCCTACCCGGCTAAACCAGATGCGTGGAAAGACATTGTCGTGGCTGAAGACAACGGCTTCAGCCATGCTTGGCTGTACGACTCACAGATGATCTATAGCGACGTGTATGCGTGCATGGCGCTTGCCGCGGAGCACACCGCTACGATTGTTTTGGGGACTGGCGTCGCCATCCCGAGCAATCGTATCGCTCCGGTGACCGCCCACTCCATTGCTACCATCAATCAGCTCGCGCCCGGTCGGGTCATCCTCGGGCTGGGAACCGGATTCACCGGACGCAATACCATGGGTCTCCCGCCGGTCTCGCTCACAAGCACACGTCACTATATCGAGCAGTGTCGCAGCCTGCTCAGGGGAGAGGAGGTGCTCTTTCAAGACAACGAAGGCGATGGGTCTCGCCAACGCTGGATTCGCTTCCTGCACCAGGACCACGGCTATATCAATCTGAAAGACCCGATTCCGATTCATTTTGCGGCCAACGGGCCGAAAGCCCTGGAACTGACCGGAGAGATTGCAGATGGTTGGATTACGACCATTTCCTCCCCGGACACCTTACGCAAAAATCTGGCGGTGGTCGAAAAGGGCGCGGCCCGGGTTGGACGCTCGGCCCAAGACCTGCCCAATGTTGCCCTGACCACCGCCTGCGTGCTGCAACCGGGTGAGTCGGCGGCCGCACCGCGTGTCATGGATCGCGTTGGTCCGTTTGCCATTGTGGCCCTCCACGCCTTGTGGGAGCAGTCCGCAGTCACGGCTAATATGCCGCCCGCCATGGAACCGCTCTATCAGGGCTTTGCCGACTACGTCGCGCAGATGCACACAGCGGAAGACCGCCGCTATCTCGAAGTCCACGAGGGCCACTTGATCTACCTCAAGCCGGGGGAGGAACGCTACTGTAATGAAGACCTGATTCGCGGCATGACGTTGACGGGGACGGGCGAAGAGATCATTGCCCGGCTCAAGGCGCTCGAAGCGGCCGGTCTCAAGCAGGTTGCGGTTCAGGTGGTGAATAATGGGCGCGAAATGATTGAAGAATTTAGCCGTGAGGTCATTGCGAAATACTAGGTGGACTATGACACAAGACTCCATAACGCTTGGTATCGCCATTTCTTTGAGTGGCCGCTATGCCCTGCTTGGGCGTCAGGTCCTTGAGGGACTGGAGTGCTATATCCGCGATGTGAACGCCGTCGGTGGGATGCGGCTCGGGGCCGAGCATCGAAAACTCCCCGTCTCTCTGATTGTCGAAGACGACGAAAGCGACGAGACCAAAGTCCGCAGCCTGACCGAGCAGTTGATCACCCGCGACAAGGTTGATCTGCTGATGGGACCCTACGGCAGCGGGCTGACCCTGGCCGCCGCAGAGACGGCCGAGGCCGCCCAGCAGGTGCTGTGGAACCACAGCGGATCGGCCGACGAAATATTCGAGTGTAATCTCTCCTGGGTCGTGGGCCTGTTGAGTCCGGCGTCTCAGTACCTGTGCGCCATTCTCGAACTGCTGCGTACGTTTGACCCCGAGGCAAAACGGGTGGCCTTACTGAGTGCCAAAACCGGCTTTGCCACCGATATGGCCAGCGGCGCGCTGGCCTGGATTCAAGAGCACGGACTGACGCTCACCAGCCACCAACTGTACCGGTCCGGTCTGGACGATTTCAGCCCTATGCTCAACCCGCTCAAGGACGACCCACCGGACTGGCTGCTCAGCGTTGGCCGCGTCGAGGACGACCTACGGCTGGGCCGGCAGTTGTGTGACCTGCGGCCCCGGCTCAAAGCCGCCGGGCTGGTGGTGGCGGCCATCAGCCGCTTTAAGGCCGAGCTCGGCGAGCGGGCAGACGGATTTTTGGCACCGAGCCAGTGGGAGCCGCAAGTGGAGTACGGGGTGGATTGCGGTCCGTCAGAAAGTGAATTTCTGACCCATTACCTCAAAGGTGCAACCGTGCCTATCGACTATCCGGCCGCCCAAGGGTATGCCGCTGGCGTTATTGCCCAGCGCTGCGTTGAGGAAGTCGGCGGTGTGGACCAAGCCGCCCTGCGTACGGCCGCGAGTCGGCTGCGGTGTACGACCTTCTACGGCCCGTACGCTATAGAAGCGCAAACCGGCCGCCAGACCGCTCATCCCATGCTGGTCACCCAATGGCAGAAGGGCCGTAAGGAAATCGTGTGGCCGCGCACGGTGGCCGAGGCCCAGCCGGTCTATCCAGGACCGTTGTGGGAGTAGAGGGATGAGGGAGCAGCGCTCTGGGATGTGCCCCCGTCCCATAATTGAACTTGCTCTCCACCTTGGTTACACTTCCGTGGGGTTGAGATGGGAAGAGAATATAACTATCAGTTACTTCTTCCAGCGAGGGTATCTTGAAGAAAGGAGAACGTGAAATGAGTCTCATCAGAGCCGAGTATATTTGGATCGATGGCAACAAACCGACTGCCACGTTACGCTCAAAAACGAAAATACTTGACGGACCCGTTAGCAGCCTTGAGGACGTTCCCCTGTGGGGATTCGACGGTTCGAGCACCATGCAGGCCGAAGGGCATGACAGTGATCGCCTGCTCCGCCCCATTTATTATGCGCCTGACCCCATCCGCCGCGGTGACAACATCCTGGTCATGAACGAGGTTCGGCTCCCGGATGGATCCGTGCACGAGTCCAACACGCGAGCCCATCTGGTTAAGCTGCAAGACAAGTATAAAGACCACGAACCCTGGTTCGGCATTGAGCAGGAGTATACGTTTTTCCGAGGCCGCTCGCCCCTGGGCTGGCCGGAGGGCGGCTATCCCGCGCCTCAGGGACCGTTCTATTGCGGTGTTGGTGCCGATGAGGTCTTTGGCCGAGATATTGTTGAGGCCCATATGAATGCCTGTCTGGAAGCCGGGCTGGCCCTCTCCGGCATCAATGCCGAGGTCATGCCCGGACAGTGGGAATTTCAGATCGGTCCAAGAGGCATTCCTGAGGTGGCAGATCAATTGTGGGTCGCGCGCTGGCTGCTGTATCGCATCGCCGAAGATTACGGCGTCAATGCCACGCTGCATCCAAAACCGGTCAAGGGAGATTGGAACGGCGCCGGTGCCCACACCAATTTCAGCACCAAGGCCATGCGCGGGGAGGGCGGCCTACGGGTGGTGAGAGCCGCCTGCGAGGCGCTGGAAAAACGGCATGAGGAACATATTGCCGTGTACGGTGCCCACAACGAAGAGCGCCTCACTGGCCTGCACGAGACGTGTAGCATCCACGAGTTCCGCTACGGCATCAGTGACCGGGGAGCCTCGGTCCGTATTCCAATGGCCACGGCCAACGAGGGCCGCGGCTATTTGGAAGACCGCCGTCCGGCCGCCAATATGGATCCCTATCAGGTGTGTGCTGCCCTGCTCGAAACAACGTGCGGCTGAGCCTGGAGATAACACCTTTATATTCCCTCTCGCTCGGAGGATCGCTATGTTACACACGCCAGTCTGCCAGGACCTCGGAATAACCTATCCCATTTTCTCCGTGGGTATGGGCGGTGGGATGGCCGGACCGCGACTCACCGCTGCGGTGTCCAACGCCGGCGGGTGCGGCGTCTTGGGTATGGGCGGTCTGCCCGCGCCCTTTATCCAGGAACAAATCCAGCAGGTCCGTACGCTGACCACGCAGCCCTTTGGCGTCAATATCATTCTTCCCTTGTTGCAAGAGGGGCAGATCGAAACCTGCTTCGCCGAGGCCGTTCCCCTGCTCGTCCTCTTCTGGGGTGACCCTGAACCCTATGTCAAAGAGGCCCATCGCGTCGGGACCAAGGTCTTCCTCCAGGTTGGCTCGGTTGAAGAAGCGGTGGCTGCGGTGAACGCCGGGGTTGACGGTATTATCGCTCAGGGTGTTGAAGCGGGCGGGCATGTCAAAAGCACCACCTCGCTGTCAACCATCGTCCCGGCCGTTGTTGAAGCCGTCGAACCCGTACCGGTTATTGCCGCGGGCGGTATTGCCACCGGACGCGGGGTTGTGGCGGCCTTAACCCTGGGCGCTCAGGCCGTGTCCATGGGCACGCGCTTTGTGGCCAGTGAAGAAATCCAGGTCATCCAGGCATACAAACAGCGCATTGTTGACAGCACGGCAGAAGATACGGTCTACACCAAACTCTTTGATGTGGGCTGGCCAGATGCCGCTCACAGGGTGTTACACACTACGGCGATGGACGAATGGGAAGCCGCGGGTTGTCCGGCCAGCGGTCAGCGGCCTGGAGAAGGCCACGTCATCGGGACGATGCCCATGGCCGGCATATCCATAGAGCTACCCAAATACGGTATTTTTCCGCCCATGCCCGGCTTTGCGGGTGACCTGGAACAAACCGCACTGTACGCGGGCGAGTCATGCCGGTTGATCCATGACATCAAGCCGGCCGGTCAAATCGTGCGCGACATCGTGTCCGAAGCAGAAGAGATACTCAAACAGCTGCACGCCTGAAGGCCGCCCCACAGACGCTCCCAATCCCCAGCACTCCCCGGCGACGGCGGAGAGCCGGTCTATAACGGATTCTCCGCCCTTCATTATTGACGGGAGATAGACAGCACGCTAGTGGAGACGGGATGAAAGAGTCGTTTATTCTTCTGCTGTGGTGGGTGCTGTTCGGTGGCTCACACATGCTCATGTCTGCGCCCGGCTGGCGACCGAAACTCGTTGCCCGGCTTGGTGAGTGGGGCTTCTTCGGCGTCTATTCTCTGATTGCTATCGGCACCATCGTACCACTGTGTATGTACTACGGCGCACACAAGCACACCGGCCCCCAGCTCTGGGTTACGCTGCTCCCCTACCTGATAGCCCGTGATGTGAATGTCTTGCTCATGGGGCTGGCCTTTGTCCTCTTCGTCAGTGGTCTGGCGGCCCTTACGCCCAGCTCCATACTGGCCAGCGAAGCACCGCAGGCGTATGGCATCACCCGGATTACCCGCCACCCGGTGTTTGCCTCGTTCTTTTTGTTTGGTGTGGCGCACTGCCTGGTGAATGGCGCCCTGAGCGATATCGTCTTCTTCGGCGGTTTCGCTGTCTACTCCTGGCTTGGCGCATGGCGTCAGGATCAACGCAAAACCGATGAGCTGCCCGGCTATACAGAATTCCGGCTGTCCACCTCCTTCCTGCCCTTCGGGGCGATTGTCAGCCAACGGCAGCCGTTTCCCCTTGGAGAGCTGCGTTGGGGGGCGATTATCCTTGGCGTCGTGGTATTCTACCTGGTGCGGACCTTTCACCCTGATATATTTGGCGGGATTTTGATGACGCTCTAGGATATTCC
This sequence comes from Candidatus Binatia bacterium, assembly GCA_022826945.1. Taxonomy (GTDB): domain Bacteria; phylum Desulfobacterota; class Binatia; order Bin18; family Bin18; genus Bin18. The sequence continues at coordinate 10,622 of JAJDTY010000058.1, read as the reverse complement.
CACCATGCTCCCAGAGATGTTTACCGAGACCTGGAACTGGCTCCTCGGCCTGTCCAAGGTCCAATTGATTCTTCTGGGCGGTGGTATCGCCCTGCTCGTTGCGCTCAGCAAAGTGCTCCGCTTACTGTTCCTGGTGATTGTCCTGCTCTTCTTTCTGGTCGTGGTTCTGCCGCAGTTGCTGACGCGGTATGCCGAGTATCCGTTTCCAGAACTCACGCCGGACGAGCGTGTTGTTCCTCAAGACTGAAGTGCGAAAGGAGACAGTAATGGAAGCTGAAAAGAAACTCGAAGAACTCGGGCTGACCCTGCCGCCCATTCCCACCCCAGTGGCCAACTATCTGCCCCTGGTGCGCACCGGCAACCTCCTGTTTGTCTCCGGCCACGGGCCCGGCATCCTCAAGGATGGCAGCGTGTCGTTCATCCAGGGTAAGCTCGGCAAAGACCTGGACGTTGAGCAGGGTTATGATGCGGCCAAGCAGGTCATGCTCAATATCCTGCAATCCATGAAGCAGGAACTGGGGGATTTGGACAAAGTCCGCAAAGTGGTCAAGCTGCTCGGCTTTGTCAACTGCACGCCCGACTTCCCCGACCAGCCCAAAGTGATCAACGGCGCGTCCGACCTGCTCGTCGCCCTGTTTGGCGATCGCGGCCGGCATGCCCGCTCGGCCGTGGGCATGAACCAACTCCCGTTCGGTATCGCCGTTGAGATTGAAATGGTTGTGGAAGTCGAGGACTAACGCGGAGACCCACGCATACCTTGGGACAGGGGGTCAGACCGCTGCAAACTGGGCCACCATCGCGGCGTTGGATTCCGCTTTCTCAAAGGCGGCCAAAACCGCCTGGGTTGCCTCTACGGTCGGCATCGCGGCAACCTGACGGCGCAGCAAGCGGGCCATTTTGAGTGTATCGGGATCGAGCAGTTGTTCCTCTTTGCGGGTGCCTGAGGCCGCAATATCAATAGCCGGGAACAGCCGCCGGTCGGCTAGGCGTCTATCAAGCAGCAGTTCCATATTGCCCGTTCCCTTGAACTCCTGGGCGATGACCTCATCCATGCGACTGCCCGTGTCAACCAGGCAGGTCGCGACGATGGTCAGTGAGCCGCCTTCTTCAAGCTGTCGGGCGGCCCCAAACAACCGCTTGGGGATTTCCAGCGCATTGGCATCAATCCCACCGCTCATCGTTCGTCCGGTGGCCGTATTGAGATTGTGGGCACGGCCCAGACGGGTCAGCGAGTCCAGGACAAGGATCACATCCTGATCCTGCAAGGCATTCTCAACCGCCTGCTCCAGACATGTCGCGGCGGTCTCCAGATGTTCTTCCAGCGAACGATCATTCGACGAGGCAAATACCTCAGCCGGGACGGCCCGGCGAAAGTCGGTTACTTCCTCGGGCCGTTCGTCAATCAGCAGGCTGTACAAGATGGCTTGCGGAGCCCCGGCCGCAGCCGCCACACACAAGTCTTTTAAGAAGGTCGTCTTACCGGTTTTAGGCGGCGCGAGGATAATGGCCCGCTGGCCAAACCCAATCGGACAGAACACATCCAGAATACGAATCGTCAGGGGCGTAGCCGGTCCAACAAGCTGAATCTTCCGGTTCGGTGCGATGGGGACCCGATTTTGAAATTCTTGCAGCGCGGCTGACGGTCCGGGCGGGCCGTTCCGCCGTCCCCGCTGCCTCTTATGGGCCTGATGATTCTGCCCCCCGGACTGCGTTCTCCCACCTCTCCCCCGCCGTCGGTTCTTACGCATGATGCTTCTATTGTTCCTGATCTCCGCACCGTCTACAAGCTCGACCGACTACAAAACGAGGGCTGCGCTCGGCTGCCCGAGTCCCCTGTTTCTCGGATGATGGTGAGCTGGGCTAGCGCGTTCCCGCCCGCCGGCGCAGCCATTCCACACTCAGCATGAACAGCAGGGAGAAGACAATCAGCAGGGTCGCCACAGCCAGAATCGCCGGACTGATCTGCTCACGGATACCGGTCCACATCTGGCGCGGCACGGTGCGCTGTTCCAGGCCGCCCATGAACAGCACGGTCACCACTTCGTCGAACGAGGTGGCAAACGCAAACAAGGCCCCGGAAATCACGCCTGGGGCGATCAGCGGCAGCACGACGCGCCGGAACGTCCGTAGCGGCCCGGCGCCCAGACTGGCCGCCGCACGGTACAGGTTGGGGTCGAAACCGGACAGCGTCGCGGTTACTGTGATAACGACAAACGGTGTGCCCAGCGTGGCGTGGGCCAGGATAAGTCCCAGGTGGGTCTGCGTCAGACCCAGGTTCGAGTAGAAGAAGAACATACCCGCGGCCGAGATAATCACCGGGGTGATCATCGGCGAGATCAGCAGGCCCATGATGGCCGAGCGGCCCGGCAGGGCAGGGTGCGTCAGCCCTAGGGCGGCAAGCGTACCAAGCGTGGTCGCCAGCACGGTGGCTGCCAGGCCGATGAACAGGCTGTTGAGCAGCGCGTGCCGCCACTCCGGGTCGCCCATCACATTCTGATACCAGCGGAGCGAATAGGCCGCGGGCTCCAGACGCAGCATCCCTTCGGTAAAGGTAAAATAAGGTTCGACGTTAAAACTGAGCGGGACGATGACCACAATCGGCGCGATCAGAAACACGAACACCGCAGTGCAGAACGCCAGGTAGGCAGTCCGGCCGACGCGCTCCCAGGCTCCTCTCGGTGGCATCTCAACCCAACTTCATGCGTTCGATTCCCACCAAGCGGTCGTACACCAGATACAGCACGAGTACGAAGGCCAGCAGCAGACCGCCGATTGCCGCGGCCAGTCCCCAGTTCAGAGAAGTCTGCATATGGTAGGCGATCATATTGGAAATGAGCTGACCACTCCGGCCGCCGACTAGGGCGGGCGTGATGTAATAGCCAATCGCCAGGATAAAGACCAACAGCGAGCCTGCGCCAACACCGGGCAGTGTCTGTGGCCAGTAAACCCGCCAAAACGCCTGAATCGTACTTGCACCCAGCGACGCTGCTGCGCTCATATGCAGCTGCGGTATAGTACGCATGACCGCGTACAGCGGCAGGACCATGAAAGGCAGCAGGACGTGGGTCATGGCAACCATGGTGCCGGTCATATTGTAGATCATGGCAAGGCGGCTATCGTCGGCGATCAGGCCAAGCGCGACGAGCATGCTGTTGATCACGCCCTGGGTCTGGAGCAGGACGATCCAGGCAGTCGTGCGCACCAGCAAGGATGTCCAGAATGGGACTAGCACCAGCAGCAACAAGAGATTCGCCCGTTGCGGCGGGGCATGGGCAATCAGATAGGCAACCGGATAACCGAGCAGCAGGCACAGACCGGTCAGACTCAGACTCACGACCAGGGTGCGCCACAGCAGCGACAGATAGACGCGATACTCGTCCGGTCGCGGAGCGATACGGCCGTCGCTTCGGCGTTCCAGGTCCAGGGCGTGCAAATAGTGGCGCGCAGTGAAGCGCTCGCCGGCGTAACGAATCGCGTGCCAGGTTTGCACATCGTCCCAGGCCGCGTGGATGCCGACCAGCGCGCCGCGCCACGACGGACCTTCCGCTTCGCGTACACGCCGCGCCGTGCGGGTGATAACGCTCCGCAGTCCGCCGTGCACGCGGTTGATACGGGTGGCGACCCGTCCCAGGGTGCGCTCCTGACGTGCTTTGCGCAGTTCGCGGGCGATCGTCTCGAATGCCGGCTCGGGCGGGACGTGCACACCGTCCCAATCCTGCAACAGACCCAGCGTTTCGGGTAGCGCATCAGCCACTACCGGGTCGTACACGCTGCGCGACAGCATGGTCGCCAGCGGCGCAACAAAGGTCAGCCCGATAAAGGCGACCAGCGGCAGCACCAGCCCTACGGCGCGAAGCTGTGGACCGGAAAGAATAAACGTGCCAGCCTCTGCCTGTCTATTGGAGGACACGTGTACTCTTTTTCAGCGGGCCAGCCACGCGCTGAAGCGCTCGTTCATCTCGTCGCCGTGATCTCTCCACCAGCGCCAGTCGTGGCTCAGGGCGTGGGCGACGTTTGCGGGGCTGTTCGGCATATGCGGCTGCATGTCCACCCCGGTTTCGAGATGGGTGCTAATCAGGGCCGCTCCCGACTTCCGGGCGGGGCTATAGGCAATATAACGCCCGACCGCGGCCAGGGACTCGGTCCGCGTGGCGAAGGTGAGGAACTTCTGAGCCGCTTCCAACTTCGGCGTACCGGCGACAATACCGAGGATGCCGTGGTCCAGCACTTGGCCGTCCCAGACAATCACGAAGGGTTGGTTTTCCAAGACCTGAGCGTTAAAGATACGGCCGTTATAGGCCGTGCTCATCACGACCTCACCGTCGGCCAGCATCTGTGGCGGCTGCGCCCCGGCTTCCCACCAGACGATATCTTCCTTGATCGTGTCGAGCTTGCGAAAGGCTTGGTTCACGCCCTCCGGCGTGTCCAGCGTCGCATACACCTGATCCACGGGCACGCCGTCGGCCATCAGCGCGAACTCCAGATTAACCAGCGGACTGCGGCGCATGCCGCGGCGGCCGGGGAATTTCTCCAGGTCAAAAAAGTCCCGGATCGTCGTCGGTTTGGGACCGGGCAGGTGGGTCGGGTTATAGGCGTACACCGTGGAGTAGAACAGCATGCCGACGCCGCATTCGGTGATCATATCGGGGAAAAAATCGTCCACCGCAGGGGTCCCGTCCGGCGCCGGGGGCAGGTCGGCGGCAACGATGGGTTCGAGCAGCCCCTCGTCACAGCCCCGCGCCGCATCGGCCATCTCCAGATCAACCAGGTCCCAGTAGACCTTACCGGTCTCTACCTGAGCGCGGATTTGAGCCAGGCCGCCGTTATAGGATTCCAGGCGGACCTCAATCCCCGTTTCCGCAGTGAAGGGCTCGTTATACGCCTTCTGGCAGGCGCGGGCATAGGAGCCTCCCCAGGAGACCAAAGTGAGCGATTCGCTGCCAGCAGCCGGGCGGCTCCAACTCAGGCTGGCCAGCAAAACGAGTGTCGTAGCGTGAATCACCGGGCGGATGCGATGTAGGCGGGGTGTCATGCAGTACGTTCCTCCTCGTCCGGTGTCAGGGCACGGCAATCGATCGGCGTCCAACCGATCTGGACCCGGTCGCCCGCCAGCACGGCGCCATGGCCGACGATATTCGGGATCTTGATGATGAAATCCGTGCTGCCACACACGGCCACCCGCAGGCGCAGGTGATCGCCCAGAAAGGTAATGTCCTGAATATCGGCCTCAAACCGATTGCTGTACAGCTCCGGCTTGGGCGCGAGGCAGACCCGCTCCGGACGGATGGCCAGGGTGACCGGGTCACCGGGTTTGCACGGCCCGACCTGAAAGGCTTGGACGACCTGGCCGCCGGCCTCCACCCGCGAGATCTCGTGCTCAACACTGAGGACCCGCCCGTGCAGCAGATTGTTTTCGCCAATGAAGCTGGCAACGAACGGGCGTTCCGGTTCTTCATACAGCGTTTCCGGCAGGGCGACCTGCTCAATACGGCCGCGGCGAAAGACGGCAACCCGATCCGACAGCACCATCGCCTCCTGCTGGTCATGGGTGACGTAGACGACCGTGACCCCCAGGCTACGCTGAATACGCCGAATCTCATACTGCATTTCTTCGCGTAAACGGCGGTCAAGGGCGCCGAGCGGCTCATCCATCAGCACTAGGCTGGGCTCAAACACCAAGGCGCGAGCAATGGCCACACGCTGTTGCTGGCCGCCGGACAACTCGGTGGGTCGCCGGTCCTCAAGGCCCTCCAGGCGGACGAGTTGCAGCGCCCGCCGGACGCGCTCCCGGCGTTGCTGCGGGTCGATCCCGCGCACTTCGAGCGGAAACGCCAGATTGCCGCCCACCGTCATGTGCGGAAAGAGCGCATAGTTCTGGAAGACTACGCCAATACCGCGCTTGCGCGGCGGTAGCTCGTGCACCGAACGCCCACGGATACGGATGGTGCCCGAGGTGGGTGCTTCAAATCCGGCCAGCATCATCAGGCAGGTGGTCTTGCCCGAGCCGGAGGCCCCCAGCAGGGTCAGAAACTCTCCTTCGTGCACGGTCAGGTCCAGGTCGCGCACGACTTGAACCCGTCCGTCATAGCTTTTACACACGCGCTCGAATTCGACGTGGGCATTATGGGTTGAAGCCATGTTGATCCTATGCGACTTTCCAGACCTGCGGATACGGACGACCTGTACCCTTCAAATGGCAGGTATCCTGACTTATTCGAGCGAGTAGTGTCAAGTTCGGTCCGATGAGGTGTCGCTTGGTGGATCTGTCTGCTGACCCATTCTGATGCCGCGTCGTTCGTCCACAGTCAGCAGCAGCAAGCCGCCAAGAACGAAAAATCCGACCGTCGTGGCCACGCCCAGGCGTTGACTACCCGTCGCCTCGGTTACTATGCCCAGTAACAGAGGACCGGCAAAGGTCGTAATCTTACCGGAAAAGGCGAACAGGCCGAAAAAGGCGGCAGAGTGCTGCTCTGGTACAAAGCGGGACATCAGCGTGCGACTGGCCGACTGATTCGGTCCCACAAACAGCCCCAGGCTCAGGCCGGCCAGCCACAGCCAGCCGACGCTGGGCGCCCATACCGACAGCAGGCTAAACACTGTCAGCGCTACCAGCGTCACCAGGATGGTACGCTTACCGCCCAGCCGGTCATCCACAACGCCGAATATACCGGCGCCGATGCCGGCCGCGACGTTGAGGGCGATACCAAACTGGATAACCTCCGGTAGGCTCATCCCGAACGTGCCGGCCGCGTAGATGCCGCCAAAGGCGAAAATGGTGACCAGCCCATCGTTATACAAGAGCCGGGCGGCCAGCAGTCGGGTAATGTCCGGATAATGACGCAGCCGCCTGAACGTGCGAATCATCTCACGGTAGGCTCCGGTACGGGGAGAGGCCGGACGGCCCCCGGACGGCTGGCGCGGGGCGAAAGCGAACAGCGGCAGGCTGAACAGCGCGAACCAGCCAGCCGCCAGCAGGCAGACCGCCCGGTAGTTGAAGCCGGCCTCGGTACTGATGCCAAACAGGGGCTGCTCGCGCGCCAGCACGGCCAGGGCCAGGACGAGGCTCAGCAGGCCGCCGGCATAGCCCAGCCCCCAGGCCCAACCCGACAGCCGGCCGACCCGCTCGACCGGGACTAACTCAGGCAGAAAGGCGTTGTAGAATACGGTGCTCAACTCGAATGCGACATTGGCGACCACAAACAGAGACAGTGCTATCAGTCCGGCCCAGACCCAGTCCGGGTGGACGCCGGTCAGCCCCGCGCTGGCGACACAGCACACCAGGGTGCACACCCCCAGACAGGTCAGCCTCCAGCCGCTCCGGTCGGCCAGCGCACCGAGCGGCGGGGCCAGCACCGCTACCAGTATGCCGCTCAGGCCGATCGCGCGCGACCACTGCGCCGTACCGGTCACCTCGTCCGCGGCAATGGCGGTCGTGAAATAGGTGGAATAAACAAAAGTCACCACCAGGGTGGCGAACGCCGAGTTGGCCCAGTCGAACATTGCCCAGGCGGCTAATGTCCGTCGGGGCTGGGCGTGGGTGACTTGCATGACCGGTCACATAGCAGGGAGTCGGCTCCCTGACGAGAGTCAGTGACACAAGAGGGCTATGCCGGCAGCTACCGATAAATGGCTCGACCTTATTACAAATTCCGACTAGTCTACCAACAGTCTGAAATTCTGGAGGTTTGTTTCATGCCTAGAATCGGCGCTTTTGAAGCAAAAACCCACCTGCCGCAACTGCTACGGCGCGTTCAGGTGGGGGAGCGATTCATCATCACCAAACAGAATCGGCCCGTGGCCGAGTTGATTCCTTTTCAGCCGCACGATTCCGACAAGGTACGCGCGGCGATTGCCAGGCTGAAGACGTTTCAGGAAACGCACAGTCTGGAAGGGCTGTCGGTTCGCCAGATGATCGAGGAAGGACGCAAGTACTGATGGCATTTGTTCTTGATTGCTCGGTCACCATGGCCTGGGTCTTCCCCGACGAAGCGACGGACGCCACCGACTGGTTACGAGATTCGCTTGTGGAAGGCCGGGCGTTCGCCCCATCCCTGTGCGGTGGAGGTCGGCAACGTGCTGCTGATTGCCACTCGACGGGGCCAAATCCGTGTTGACGAGTGGCCGGAGATTTGCGCGGATCTTGAGGCATTGCCCATCGAAATCGATCCGGTGACTACATCTCGTGTGTGGGGTGTGTCGCTGGAACTGGCACAAACGCACCAGCTTTCCGTCTACGACGCAATGTATCTGGAACTCGCCATGCGGCTGCAATTACCGCTTGCTACGCTGGACCGCGCGCTCCGTAACGTCGCGCAAGCTGTAGGTATTGAACCGCCGCCGGTTAAGTAGCCGACGCACTGCTGAGTTCAATCACAGGAAGTGACGGTCGCCCGACCAGGCTATCGGCGCATCAGGCTCCCGGGGGCCGGTAGGGCACGCTTTTGCCTATGGCCTCGTCCACGGTCTCGGGGGTCACGAGCACGGTGATGCCGATGTTGAGGGCACCGGCGGCACCGATCGTCAAGGATACGGCCGATGCCGTGGCGTCGTCGGGAAGGTCGGCAATGATGTACAAGTCGGGTTCCCCGAAGGCGTAGTACAGCACCTCCACGCTCCCACCCATGCCCTCAATGGTCTGGGTTAATGCCTCCCGCCGCCGCGTGCCGCCTTCCTTCAGTAACCCAGTCAGTCCCGACTGCGTGTACGTTGCGTGAAACATGTATTTGCCCATTGGATTCCCTCCGTTTATTTCAATCCTCACCGACCTGTTAAGGCCGGTGCTTTTACCAGGTGGGCATTGTACGCCAGGAGTCTCAAGGGTTTCAATCCTCACCGGCCCGTTAAGGCCGGTGCTAGGAGATTCACCCCCACATATGTGAGCGGGCACAGCCAAAAGGTCTATCCCCGCGTGTACGGGGGAACCTACCAGCCCTCGACAGGAGGGCAGCCGTTGAAGGGTCTATCCCCGCGTGTACGGGGGAACCTCTGTTTTTCTTTTGTCGATAAACCCGATATAAGGTCTATCCCCGCGTGTACGGGGGAACCGGAACTGGGGTGGTGTAAGGCGACATAAACGGGGGTCTATCCCCGCGTGTACGGGGGAACCCATGCTCCTGTAGTGGCGCTCACGGATTGTCCGGGTCTATCCCCGCGTGTACGGGGGAACCGACGTGTCTGACCTGGACAACCTGCGTGTCCGGGGTCTATCCCCGCGTGTACGGGGGAACCAACCCATACCTACCATGCCACGACTGTGAACGCGGTCTATCCCCGCGTGTACGGGGGAACCGTTGCCCTTCTTCACGTCGATTCGCATCACTGAGGTCTATCCCCGCGTGTACGGGGGAACCCCGAGAATCTACACTCGGAGCGATCTTGCGTGAGGTCTATCCCCGCGTGTACGGGGGAACCGGGGGTATCTCGGTGCCCGGCGCGGTGTGGAAGGGTCTATCCCCGCGTGTACGGGGGAACCCGTGTTTATGCTCGCCCAGCACGCCCATCAGGGGGTCTATCCCCGCGTGTACGGGGGAACCTTGTTTCATTGTGAAACTATTTCACGACGTTAAGGTCTATCCCCGCGTGTACGGGGGAACCGCAGGAGGACAGCAGCCTGAGGGTGTCTACTCGGGTCTATCCCCGCGTGTACGGGGGAACCCTCTCCCTCCTGCGAGAAATCTAGCAAGAGTGCGGTCTATCCCCGCGTGTACGGGGGAACCGCAGGTGGACTATCAGGAGGACGAGGAAGTGAAGGTCTATCCCCGCGTGTACGGGGGAACCTGCAAAGACTCTTCCTGAGACAGTCCTAAGACGGGTCTATCCCCGCGTGTACGGGGGAACCCTAAACGCGAACGCCATCAGCTTGCTTTTCAGCGGTCTATCCCCGCGTGTACGGGGGAACCTCAAGCCTGACGTGGATAGCGCCAAGGAAACCGGGTCTATCCCCGCGTGTACGGGGGAACCGGCGACAGTCTGGTCCCTGTGAAACTATAATGCGGTCTATCCCCGCGTGTACGGGGGAACCACTATACGATTTCATTGTGTTTTTTTGGCTCGCGGTCTATCCCCGCGTGTACGGGGGAACCGGGATACTCATGTAGCCATTGGCTAATGCAGTAGGTCTATCCCCGCGTGTACGGGGGAACCTTGCGCCTGTGTTTTGCCTTCGGCTGTGTTCAGGGTCTATCCCCGCGTGTACGGGGGAACCCCCTTCCGGTTTGGCCCCCTTGGTCCCGCTCGGGGTCTATCCCCGCGTGTACGGGGGAACCTTGCGGTCGGCCCGGTCGATGGCGTCGGCGATAGGTCTATCCCCGCGTGTACGGGGGAACCGTACGGCGTCAACCTGCCGGTGGACGGCTTGAGGGTCTATCCCCGCGTGTACGGGGGAACCTTTTTGGGCTATTTTTGCCCTTTTTTCGATGATGGTCTATCCCCGCGTGTACGGGGGAACCTTTCTAAGCGCGGTGGCTTCGATCCTGAGCCCGGGTCTATCCCCGCGTGTACGGGGGAACCCACTCCTCCACCTGGATACAGTACCAGATAGTAGGTCTATCCCCGCGTGTACGGGGGAACCATGAAGAACATCTCCCAAATCAGATGGAAAGTAGGTCTATCCCCGCGTGTAC
>JAJDTY010000032.1 GCA_022826945.1 Candidatus Binatia bacterium | reverse complement strand
TGTAGGCGCGTCCGAGGAGGAACCGGAGATTCGCCACAGCCGTCGCGTCCGAGCTCGGCGAGTCCATGGCCCTGACGAAGACGTTCTTCGCCTGATCGAAATCGTCCCTCTCCATATAAAGCCGTCCCAGGGTGAGCAGCGCGACGTGCCGGACCTCGCCGGTCAGCCCAACGTTAATGGTGGTCGGAAGGTCTGAGGGTGAAGACGTCAGGTCGACGACCTGCCGGTCGCGCTCGGAGCCGCCCGCCGGCCCGGTGAACCGCGCGATGACGCGGCCGCTGTCGTACTCACCCCAGATCACGAGCGTCGCGTTCGACCGTCGGCTCGCCTCTTCAGCGGCCATCTCTCCGTCGATCTCCTCGGGCCATTCGACCGTCCGGACGGCGGTCAGCCCCGCCTCAAGAATCTCTGTGTCGATCGCGGCCCGCAGACGGCCGACAACGTTGAAGCCCTGCGCTCCCGCCGTGTAGTTGACGAAGGGCGCCGTTACGATCAGCGACTCCCCCTCCACGGCCGCGGGATAGAACGCGGTGTCGCGCAGTCCCAGCGCCACGGCGCCGACGCCTACGGCAACGAGCACAAGCACCGCCACCCCGAAGGCTCGGAGCCGCCATGGCTTCGAGCGTCTACGCGGCGCCGCGCTAGCGGACGGAGGAGCCTCGGCGGTCGGCAGCGCCTCCCCCGGAGGCGGCACCGTCTCCGGCGAAAATCCGGCCGCCAATAGGAGTTCGTCCGTCTCCTCAGCGGTCAGGCGGAGAATCTCGGCGCACCGGACCACGTCCTCGCGGTAGCGGGGCCGCGCCGTACAGTCGGCTCATCGTGTTTCTCCTCTCAAGCGCTGCGTTCCCTTACTCGGGCATCGCCGTGAGCACCCCTCGTGCAGGGAATCCTCTAGAGGCTCGCCGCCGGCACCACAATCTGTTCGGCCAGCTTCTCAAGATCGCCCTTGACGGCATCCGCACTTTCGGGAAATCCGCCAACAATGATCTGGTGCACGCCCAGGTCGCGGAACTGTTTGACCTCATCCAGGGTAATCGGCAGGCCAATACCCGTGGAGACGGCATAGTGAAACTGACTGTGGTCGCGTCCGGCCGCCTCGGCATAGCCTTGCATCCGCTCGATATGCTCCTTGGCCGCTTCGGGCGTGACGTTCACCCCAAACCAGCCGTCGCCGACCTCCCCGACACGCCGCAGAGCGGGTTTGCTCTCGCCCCCGAAAATAATCGGCGGATGCGGGGTCTGGACGGGCTTGGGATAGGAGCGGACTTTGGGGAAGCTGCAAAACTCACCGCTGAATTCCGACTCTTCCTCGGTCCACAACATTTTCATAATCTTGAGATATTCACGCGTGCGTTGCGCCCGGCGTTCCCAGGGGACGCCCACTGCGGTGAACTCTTCCGCCAGCCAGCCCACACCCACGCCGAAATCAAACCGTCCACCCGACAGTTTATCCAGGCTGGCGACTTCTTTTGCGGTGACGACCGGATTGCGCTCGGGTACCAGGCAAATGCCGGTTCCCAGGCGGATCGTTTTGGTTTGCGCCGCGGCATATGTCAGCGCGGCAAAGGGATCGAGAATATCGATCTGCGTGGTTGGCATGGGCAGGCGACCGTCGGCTGAATACGGGTATTTTGAGGTGTACTGGTCGAGTAAGACCACGTGTTCGGGCGCCCAGAGGGAATGAAAGCCTACTTGCTCGGCGGTCTGTGCCGTTACGCTGACCACCTCAGGGTCTGCGCCCAGTCCAATGCCAACCGCGAAATATCCAACTTGCATATCTGCTGTCCTCCTTTGTGAAGTTTGAGCGCATGCTATACTAGGCCACTTATCAGGTGCAAGGCAGACGGCGATTAGCCTCTCATATGAGTGTGGAGAGAAACGCTTCCTTCCGAGTGAGCCTTACTTCAACGTGCGTCGGCCTACGTCTGACCTCGCTCAGTATCATTCTGCTACTGGGAGCCGCTACGCTGCCGGCGGCAGCCCATGCTCAGAATTTCAACAAACCTGACCCGGAGAGCGAGGTCACGCGACTGAAAGATCTCCTTGTGACCGCTCAAAAGCGGGAGCAACTGATACAGGATGTACCACTGCCGATTACCGCCTTCGACGCAGACCAGCTTGACTCTCTCAAGGTGCGCGACCTGAGCGACCTGACGGTTGGCATCCCCAATGTGAGCTTTGACGAAATCGGCACGTCTCGCGGAACGGCGAATTTTTCGATCCGCGGGCTGGGTATCAACAGTTCGATTCCGACGATTGACCCGACAGTCGGCGTGTTCGTTGACGGCGTGTATATGGGGACGAATGCGATGGTCCTGTACGACGCCTTCGACCTGGAAGATATAGAGATATTACGTGGCCCCCAGAGCGTTCTGTTTGGCCGTAACGTCGTGGGCGGGGCGGTCCTGCTCAACACCAAGGCTCCGACCGATCGCTATGAAGCGCGGGTACGCACTTCGGTCGAAGGCGGCGGGAAAGCGCCTAATATGTATGTGTCGGGGACGCTCAACGCCCCGCTGACCGAGACCCTGGCGGCGCGCTTCACCGTGTATTCCAATCAGGATCAGGGCTGGTTCGAGAACGAGTACGACGATCGGGCGTTTGGTGCGCAGGACACCCTCATGCTGCGCCCGGTCCTCTCCTGGCAACCGCTGGACACGCTGAGTCTGACAGTCCGCTACGAGTATCAGGACCGCAACGGCGATGGCGCCGCAGTCCAGGACACCAACCGCTACGACCGCCGCAGTCACGACTTCTCGGTCAACAACGACGGCTTCCTGGACACCAGGATTCACGTTCTGAGTACGATACTGGACTGGGACGTGCCGCTGGGCAATGGGACCGTGACCAACATCTTCGGCTGGCGGGACGCGCAGGCCGACGCCCTGAGTTCCGTGGATGAGTTGGCTTCTACGACTGCCCTGCGCAACTTGGAGACCCTGCTCCGCGCAGAACAGTTCAGCAACGAGCTGCGCTACACCGGAGTGTTTTTCGATCGCCTGCAACTGGTCACCGGATTATACTATTTTACCAATGCGAGCGATTACCATGAGCGACGGAAATTGACGGACGATCCCCCAGGCAGAGCCAGAATACAGAACGGTGGTGGCCTGTACGATGTGGACACGCTGGGGGTGTTCATGGCCGGGGATTACGACCTGACCAACTGGCTGACGCTGAACGCCGGGCTGCGTTACTCCCGTGAAGAAAAGGAAGCCGACGTCACCACCATTGTCTTGGACCTCGTGCCGTGCAATATCGTGCATGGTCCAGCCTGCCCGAGCGATTTCCGGGACAAAGAAACCTGGACCAATCTATCGCCCAAGGTCGGGCTGAGCTATCGATACGATGACGACACTCTGCTCTATGCCCACTGGACGCGCGGCTTTCGGTCGGGCGGCTATAATCTGCGCAACACCCATCCCGATATCGGTCCCGGCCCCTTTGACGAAGAGCAGATCGACAATTACGAACTGGGCTTCAAAAGCACCATCGGCGAACGCGCCCGTCTCAGCGGCGCTCTTTTCTTCAGTCAGATCGAAGACATGCAGCGCGAGGTCGCATTCGGTCTGCCTGACGGCGGCTACGCGCAGGTGATTCGGAACACTGCGAATACCGACATTCTCGGTCTCGAATTCGCAGGCTCTTTTGTGCTGACCCAGGACCTTATGCTGCAAGCGGCGATGGGCTATATCGACACGGAATATGCCGAGGTGAAATTCGACCTGAACCGCGATGGTGCGGTGGACCGGAAAGACAAAGCCCTGGAGCCGCCGCGTGCACCGACTTGGACGTACAGCCTGGGTCTGCTGCACACGCTGGACATCGGCAGCCGCTATCGCTTGGTCTCTCGGGTCAATTACGCCTATCGGGATAAGGAATACAATACCGACAGCAATCTCGGTTTCAACCGACAGTTGAAAATGCTGAAGGCTGGTATGGACCTGCATGTCAACGACGGCCAGTGGGTGATCAGCCTGTACGGCAAGAATCTGCTGGGCCAAGTCAGGCACGGCGTCAATGGGCTCGGGGGCGCTTTCTCGCCGTTGTCAAAAGGGCGGGTATATGGTCTGCAACTGACCTGTTATTTTACAAGCGCCTGATAGAGAGACATGGCGGTAGGGAACATTGACAGGCAAGCTGCGCTCGGCTAGGCATTTTCAGATGCAAGCAGTATGCATCACAGGGATAGTACAGAGAAGCTGTTGTTTCTCCTGGTCAGAATTTTTCAAACTGAAATACTGCCGACCTCTCGGATAGTTCTCTTCATATGTGTATGCAAACAGAGGAAATTATATACCCTATCGACATCAGAGCTAAACATCATTCGACACGGACCGGCCTGTATGCGATTGTGCTCGCCGTCGTCCTCCTGTTAGGGACCGCCACGCTGCCGGCAGCGGTCCGTGCTCAGGATTCCACCGAGTCCGCAGACGATGCCTCCGCAAGCGCTCTCTTGCTTGATGATGTCGTCGTCACCGCCCAGAAGCGCGAACAGTCAATACAGGACGTGCCGGTGTCGATCACGGCCTTCGACGCCGAGCAACTTGCAGCCACGAAACTCCGCGACCTGCGCGACCTGACCATCGGTATCCCCAATGTGGGCTTTGATGAGATCGGCACCTCCCGCGGAACGGCGAATTTTTCGATCCGCGGTATGGGCGTCAACGGTTCCGTGCCGTCCATTGACCCGACCGTCGGTGTGATTGTCGATGGTATCTATATGGGGACGAATTCGGTGATGCTGTACGATGCCTTCGACCTGGAGAGCATTGAGGTCTTGCGCGGCCCGCAGGGTGTGCTGTTCGGTCGCAACGTGGTCGGCGGCGCGGTCCTGATGAACACCAAAGCTCCCACCGATCAGTTTGAAGCCACGCTCCGCAGCACGGTGGAAGGCGGTGGCAAAGCGCCCAATTTTTTTACGTCGGCCACCCTCAACGCGCCACTGACCGATACACTGGCCACGCGCTTCACCGTGTACTCCAACCAGGATCAGGGCTGGTTCAAGAACAAGCGCGACGGCAAAGCGTTCGGCGCACAGGATACGCTCATGCTGCGCCCGGTCGTTCGCTGGCGACCCACCGACACGTTCGACCTGACGCTCCGCTACGAATACCAGAGTCTGGACGCCGACGGAGCGGCGTCCCAGAATACGGCTGTTTACGACCGACGCGACCATGACTTCTTTGTCGACGACGACGGCTACCTCGATGCCGAGGTGCACTTCTTCAACGCTCGGTTGGACTGGGATGTGGCGTTCGGCAACGGTACGCTGACCGACATTTTCGGCTGGCGTACCACGCAGAGCGACGCCCTCGGTGACCTTGACGGCCTGCCCACGCACCGTCAGGCCGATTTTGCGCTGTCCCGATTCAACCTGGGCACCCAGCAGGAGTCGGAACAATTCAGCAATGAGCTGCGCTACACCGGACGGTTTTTCAACCGGCTGCGCCTGACCACTGGCGTCTACTACTTCACCAACGATCTCGACTATCACGAATGGCGCGAATTTGAGGGAAGAGCACCCGGCGCGACACGAAACGAGTTTGGCGGCGGCTATTACGATGTGGACACGCTGGGTCTCTTCCTGAACATGGACTACGATCTGACCGATTGGCTGACCGTAACCGGCGGACTGCGCTATACCAATGAGGAAAAGGAGGCCGACGTCTCCTATATGCAGCGCAACAGCATAACTGACGTGACTGCCCCGGGCTGCAATATGGTGCGTGGCCCGGCCTGCCCCAGCCATTTCCGGGACGACAAGAGTTGGAATAGTCTCTCGCCCAAGATCGGCCTGACCCTCCATCCCACGGACGGTATCCTGGTGTACTGGCACTGGACGCGGGGCTTTCGGTCCGGCAACTATAATGTCCGCATTACCAAAGAGGGCACCGACCCGGGCCCGACCGACCAGGAGCAGGCTGACAATTTTGAACTCGGTTTCAAGAGTACGCTCGGTACGCGCGTACGCCTCAACGGCGCGGTGTTTCTCAATATGATTCAGGACCTGCAACGCGTCGTGTTGACTGGTGGAGCCGAGGGCGTCGTCCAGAATTTTCTGAACACCGCGGATGTCGATATCTACGGCGCGGAACTGGACGGCTCTTTCGCGCTGCTGGACAACTTGGTGCTTCATGGGTCAATGGGCTACCTCGACTCGAACTTGACCGCAGTCCGCTATGACCTCAGCGGTGACGGGGCGGTGGACGACAAAGACGAGGACCTTGACCTTATCCGCGCTCCCACCTGGACGTATAGCTTCGGACTCCAGCACAGTCTCTCTATCGGCAATCGTCACTCTCTTGAATCGCGCATCAATTACGCCTACCGGGACAAAGAATATCACTCGGACAACAACGTCGGGTTCCACCGGCAGCTCAAGAAGCTGGACGCCGGCATTGATTTGCATGTGAATAACAGTCAGTGGGTGGTCGGCCTGTACGGCAAGAATCTGCTGCACGCGGTCCCCCACGGCATTCATTTCGTCAACCCCGGTTTTGGGAGTTTTTCGCCGCTCATGAAAGGCCGCACCTTTGGCCTGGAACTGACCTATCAGTTCACCAGCGTCTGAAACCGGCGTTTACAGTCAGAAACCGCTACGGTAGAAGGACTGAAGTTCGAGCAGACCCTGGGGTCAGTATTTTCCCGTATAAGATCGGAGGGAGTATGAGTCTCACCACAACATCCGCATTCCGACCGGCAAGCCTGTTCATCATCTTCATCCTGAGCGTCGTTGTGGTGCTGAGTGTCGGTTTTTCCCCGATCCCGGCTATAGCCCAGGAGACCGAGCCGGAAGAAGAGGCTGCCGCAAGCGCCACGATGTTGGACGATATTGTGGTGACCGCCCAAAAGCGGGAACAACTGCTCCAGGATGTCCCGGTAGCGGTCACCGCCTTCGACGCCGAACAGCTTGACGCGCTCAAGGTGCGCGACCTGACCAATTTGTCCATCCGCATGCCGAACGTCTCCCTGGACGATGCCGGCACGGCCCGCGGGGTTGCGAACTTCTCCATTCGCGGGTTGGGCATTAACAGTTCGATTCCGGGTATCGATCCGACGGTCGGTGTCTTCATCGACGGTGTGTATATGGGATCAAATGCGACGATGCTGTACGACACCTTCGACCTGGAGGCGGTCGAGGTGCTGCGCGGCCCGCAGGGTGTGCTGTTCGGCCGCAACGTCGTTGGCGGCGCGGTCCTGCTCAACACCAGAACGCCGACTGATCGCTACGAAGCCACGGTGCGCAGCGCGGTGGAAGGCGGGGGCAAGGCGCCCAACGTCTACGTCGCGGGCACACTCAACGCTCCGCTGACCGAGACCCTGGGAGCCCGCTTCACCGTGTATTCCAATCAGGATCAGGGCTGGTTCGAAAATGAACATACCGGGAAGGCGTTCGGCGTGCAGGACACGCTGATGCTCCGACCGGTTATCTCCTGGCAGCCCACGGATACGCTGAGCCTGACGCTCCGCTATGAATATCAGGACCTCGACGGTGACGGACCCGCGGCCCAGAACCATACCGACGGTTCCGGTCGGTCCAATCCCTTTGCCAACTACGACCGTGACAGTCACGACTTCGCCATTGACGACGAGGGGCATCTCACATCGGAAATTCACTTTTTCAACACGCGCTTGGACTGGGATGTCCCCTTGGGCAACGGCAGAGTCACCAATATCTTCGGCTGGCGGGATGCGCAGGGAACCGCGCAAAGTGATATCGACGCGACACCCCTGCCGCTGTTTACCGGAGGAGCCTTGCAACAATCGGAACAGTTCAGCAACGAACTGCGCTATGCCGGCTTGTTTTTCAACCGGCTGTTCCTGACGACCGGCTTTTATTATTTCGATAACGACATCGGCTATCACGAGTATCGTTCCCTCGCCTTCGGGCAAATCCAGCAGAACGGGGGCGGCAACCTGGATGTCGAAACCTTCGGATTGTTCATGAATGGGGACTACGACCTGACCGACTGGCTGACGCTGACCCTGGGGCTACGCTATACCCACGAGGAAAAGGACGCCGAAATCACCAATCTGACCCGAAACGGTGCCAACCCGTGCAACATCATTACCGGCCCGGACTGCCCCAGCCATTTCCGGGATAAAGAAACCTGGACCAATCTGTCGCCCAAGGTCGGGCTGAGCTATCGATACGATGACGATACCTTGGTCTATGCCCACTGGACGCGTGGCTTTCGGTCCGGCGGCTATAACCTGCGCGACACGTTTTTCGGTCTGCCGGGCGACCCGCGTGACCTCGGCCCCGGCCCCTTTGATGAAGAGCAGATCGACAACTTCGAGATCGGCTTCAAGAAAACCTTTGGAAACCGTGCCCGGCTCAACGCCGCGTTTTTCTATAATCTGATCGACGACATGCAACGCGAGCTGGTTTTCCCCGAAGAGCTGCCGGTGCTCAATCCGGCGACCGGGGAACCGGTCATCGGCCCCGACGGGAGACCCGTGACGCAGGGTAATGTCGTACAGGTGATCCGCAATACGGCCGACGCAGACCTGTACGGCTTTGAGGTGGAGGGCAGTCTGGTCCTGGCCCCCGGCCTGAGCCTGTTCGGTTCGGCCGGTTTTGTGGAGTCGGACTACGCCGCAGTCAAGTTTGACCTCAACAACGACGGCAGGGTGGACGGTAAGGATGAGGATCTGGAACCCCCCCGGGCCGCAAAGTGGACCTATAGCCTGGGCCTGTTGAACGACCTGCGGCTCAGTCGTCGCATCCGGCTGGCCTCACGGGTCATCTATGCCTACCGGGACAAATCGTATTCGAGCGATGACAACCTCGGTTTCAACCGGCAGCAGAAACGGTTGCAGGCCGGGGTGGACATTCACTTCAACGACAGTCAGTGGGTGCTCGGCCTGTACGGCAAGAACCTGCTGGGCTACAGCCTGTTCGGCGGTGATACGCAGTTGCCGACGGCACTTGGCGGCGGCACCTTTTCTCCTTTGGCAAAGGGTCGGATCTTCGGCCTGGAGTTGACGTATCATTTCACCGGCGTCTGATTATTACGCCCGAGATTGGCGGGTTTATGCGCCTCATCAGTCACACCTCCAAGTTCCGGACGGCAGGGCGGCTCGCCGTCCGGACGCTGACGATGGTGACGGTGCTGAGCGTTTTCCTCCCCTCCCTCTCGGTCCTCGCCCAGGATGCGCAGCCGGACGCCGGCAGGGCCGCCTCGGAAGAATCTGCCGCAGCGACAGAGGTCAGGCATCTGGAAGGAATGGTTGTCACCGCTCTCAAGCGGGAGGCGATGATCCAGGACGTACCGGTGTCGATCACGGCCTTCGACGCCGAACAGCTTGACACTCTCAAGCTGCGCGACATCGGCGACCTGACGATCAACATGCCGAATGTGGCTCTCGACGACATCGGCTTGGCGCGCGGCTTCGCCAACTTCTCCATTCGTGGTCTGGGCATCAACAGCTCGATTCCGTCCATTGATCCGACGGTCGGCGTCTTCGTTGACGGTATCTACTTGGGAACGAACGCGGGGGTGCTGTACGACGCCTTCGATCTGGACAGCATCGAGGTCCTGCGCGGTCCGCAAGGGGTCCTGTTCGGTCGCAACGTGGTGGGCGGAGCCGTCTTGGTCAACACCAAAACTCCGACCGACCGCTATGAGGCTACGGTCCGCAGTGCGGTCGAAGGCGGTGGCAAGGCCCCGAATATGTACGTCTCGGGTACGTTCAACGCCCCGCTGACCGAGACGCTCCGCGTCCGTTTCACGGTCTATTCCAATCAGGATCAGGGTTGGTTTGAGAACGAGTACAACGGCAAGGCATTCGGCGCGCGGGATACGCTGATGCTGCGGCCGGTCGTCACCTGGCAGCCCTGGGACACGCTGCGCTTCACGCTCCGCTACGAATATCAGGACCTCGACGAGGACGGGCCCGCGGCTCAGACGCATACCAACGGTGCCGGCCTGTCCCATCCGCAGTTCAATTTCAAGCGCGACAGCCACGACTTCGCCGTCAACGAAGAGGGTTTCCTGAAGACCTATATCAACTTCTTCAACGCCCGGGCGGATTGGGACATCCCGTTCGGTAACGGGACCATGACCAATATCTTCGGCTGGCGCGAGGGGATGGGAGATGGTCTGAGCGATACCGACGCGACGCCACTGACCTCTTTTCACGGAGGCGGTGCCCAGGCCGCGGAGCAGTTCAGCAACGAGTTGCGCTACAGCGGGATGTTCTTCGACCGGCTCTTCCTGACGACCGGCTTCTACTATTTTCAGAACGATCTCTCCTATCACGAACAGCGGCTTTTCGGTGACCCGAGTGGCGACATCTTGGAATTCAACGGCGGCGGTATCTATAATGTCGAGACGTTCGGATTGTTCGCCGCCGGGGACTACGACCTGACCGACAAGCTGACGCTGACCCTGGGGCTGCGCTACACCCATGAAGAGAAAGCTGCAGAGATTGCGAATATCCTCCGCAACGTGGACGTCTCGTGTCATATCGTGACGGGTCCAGACTGCCCTACCCATTTCAAAGACTCGGCAAGCTGGAACAGTCTGTCGCCCAAGGTCGGGCTGACCTACCGGCTCGACCCCGAAACGCTGCTCTATGCCCACTGGACGCGCGGCTTCCGGTCCGGCGGCTATAATCTGCGCGACTCGTTTTTCGACCTGACCCAGGGCCTGTCGGACGTGGAGATCGCCGGGTTGGAGGCACTCGGCCTGGAGGTCGCGCGCGATCTTGGGACTGAGGGGTTTGACGAAGAGCAGATCGACAACTTCGAGATCGGCGTCAAGAAGACCTGGGGCGCCCGCGCCCGCCTGAACGCGTCGTTTTTCTACAACTTCGTCGACAATCTGCAACGTGAACTGGCTTTCGGCGAGAATCTCCCTGCTCCGGACCCGGTCACGGGTCGGCCTGTCATCATCTTTGTAGACGGCCGGCCGACCATACAGACCGTGCAGAACATCGTGCAGGTGATTCGGAATACGGCCGACGCCGAATTCTGGGGCTTGGAAATGGAGGGGATGGTGGTCCTCTCCCCCGGTTTGGTCTTCCTCGGCTCGCTCGGCTACGTCGAGCCGGACTACACCAAGGTCAGGTTCGACCTCAACCGGGACGGCAAGCTGGACGACAAGGACGAGGACCTCGAACCGCCGCGGGCCGCGCACTGGACCTATAGCCTGGGCCTGCTCCACAATCTCCGCGTCGGCACCCGCGCCCGGCTCGCCTCGCGCGTCACCTACGCCTATCGCGACAAAGAGTATACCAACGACGATAACACCGGCTTCAACCGGCAGCAGAAGATGTTACAGGCCGGGGTGGATATCCACCTCGACAACAGTCAGTGGGTGGTCGGCCTGTACGGCAAGAACCTGCTGGACTACGCGCGGTTCGGGACGGACATTCAACTGCCCACCGGCACCCTCTCGCCGTTGATGAGAGGCCGGGTGTTCGGTCTGGAGTTGACCTATCACTTCATCGGTAGCTGATTGCCGCTGACCGGCCGGTTGCGGCTAGGCTTTGTCGGCCAGTTCTCGGCCCTTGCCCGGCGTCGGGTCCTTGACGAGGCCGTAGATTTGACGGCCCTCGTGGTCTTCGGGCAGATGCTCGGTAATCGGCGTACCCTCGGGTGTCACGAACAGCAGACAGTGGCAGTACTTCCACTTCTTCATTTCGTCACAGGCACAGACCCACTCGCGGCTGCGTTCGACTTCGGCTTTTTTGTCGGGATAAAAATTACACGGGCAGAGCGGCCGGCCGACCTCATCGATATTATTGGCCAGACCCAGAATCACCGATTCGGTCACCTCGGGCTCCGGATGGCCTGAGGTTCCGGTTTTCTGCATGTATTTTTCAACATAGATGCGCATGCGCTTGATGCTTTTCTCGGAAGGCTGGTCCATGGCGTGACTCCTCAACCGTGTGATTTCTGACAGCTTCACCCTTAGTCTAGTATTTCCGGCAAGCCTATACCACCCTGGGTGCTTCCGATAGATAAGAGCACATGGCTCAGGACCCACCAAAAATTTATGTTACCCGTCAGCTTCCTGAAGCAGCGCTGGCCCCCTTACGGACCTGCGGGACCCTGTCTGTTTGGGAGTCGGAGCAAGCCGTTTCGCGCGAGACCTTGCTGTCCGAGGTGCGCGATACTGTTGCCCTGCTGAGCATGGTCACGGAACGCATTGATGACGACCTGCTCGACCAGGCGCCACAACTCAGGATCGTCGCCAATATGGCCGTCGGGTATGACAATGTGGATGTCCCGGCGTTGACCCGTCGCAACATCGCCCTGACCAACACGCCGGGCGTTCTGACCGAAACCACCGCCGACCTCACCTTCGCGCTCATGCTGGGTATCGCCCGCCGTATCGGCGAAGGCGAACGCCGCGTACGCGCCGGCCAGTGGCCGGTGTGGAGCCCGTTTGTCTTTCTCGGGGCAGACGTGCATCAGGCCACGCTGGGCATTATCGGTCTGGGGCGTATTGGAGCCGCAGTCGCCAGGCGGGCGCAAGGCTTTGATATGCGCGTGCTCTACCATAATCGCGGTCGGAACAAAGAGGCTGAGGCGCAGCTCGGGTGTACCTGGGTCGAGATGGATACTCTGCTGAGCGAGTCGGATTTTGTGGTCGTGCTGGTTCCGCTCGGTCCGGAAACGCGCCAGCTCATCTCGACGTCCCAGCTCAAAAAGATGAAGCCGACCGCCTTTTTGGTGAACGCCGCACGCGGGCCGATTGTTGATGCGCAGGCCCTGTATGCGGCCCTGCGGAACGAGGTCATTGCCGGGGCCGCGCTTGACGTGACCGACCCGGAGCCGCTGCCTGCGGACGACCCGTTGCTGACGCTCGACAACTGCCTGGTTGTTCCCCACGTCGGCAGCGCCAGCATTGCCACCCGGACGCGCATGGCCACCCTGGCGGCAGAAAACATTGCCGCCTTTCTCAGCGGCCAGCGGCCGCCTACACCGGTCAATCCGGAGGTCCTGTAAGCCGGGTCGGCATTGGGAACAGGAAACATGTACGTCCGGTATCAGGGAACCTATAACAGCACGAGGACAGGCAAACCTTGCGGCCTTTTTGCTGTTGTCTCGCATATGAAAGAAAAAGGGCTCATCAGCTCGCAGGAAAGAGAAGAGATCCGGCAGATTGTCGATTGGTTTGAAGTGCATCTTCCCAATCCACCCTTCTACAAAGAAGACCTCCTACCGAAAGCGACCACCTGGTTTAAACAAGCAACAAGCGCAGAGATGCTTGGGAAAATCGAGCGGATAAAGGCCATCGTCGAGACGAATGGTTGGCGGATAGACGTTGCGTGTCACCAAGAGGTGCCAGGCCAAGTCATTTACGAGGACGACTATCAGATTGCGACGTTATGACTGGAAATACGGGACCACATATTTCCCGAACAGGCGGATCGAATCCATAATGTTCTGGTGTGGAATCCCACCGAACTGCATAAAGCACAGCACCTGATCAATCCCGGCTGCCTCATATTTCTTGAGCGTCCGAATGCAGGTATCCGGGTCGCCCATGCAGAACATCCCGCCCTCAATAAGCTCGTCCAAGGATTTGCCCGAGCGCTCCCCGCGGACTGACTCCACGGCAAACTTGTAGGAATCAGGCACCTTTGTCCCCTGCTCCTGCCAGGGCCGGTAGAGTTGGAGGGTTTTATTGAGGAACCATTCGCCGGCCGGACCGCCCACTTCCCGGGCCTGTTTGTCGCTCTCAGCACAGTGGACGATGCCGAGGGCGGCCACCTGGTCATTCACAAAGGCGCCAACAGGCTCGGCCTGTTCTATGCCTTCCCGGTAGAGTTGCACCCGGCGGGCGAGTTCCTCGGGTTGACCGATATGAAAGCACAGCGCGCCGATCCCTTTCTGACCGGCCGCGGTAAAGCTGGCGGGCTGGGCGCAGGCTACCCACAGGGGAGGGTGGGGTTTCTGGACCGGTTTGGGAATGACCGAGCGGGGTGGAATCTTGAAATACCGCCCTTCGTGCGAAAAAGGATCTTCAAGCCACATCCGCGGGATGATCGAGACGGCTTCTTCCCACATGGGCTTGGTCTCTTCGGGATCAATGCCGAAGCCTTCCATCTCGATCAGCGTGGTCGAGCGCCCTGTGCCGAGTTCGACCCGGCCGTCGCTCAACAGGTCGAGGACTGCGGCCCGCTCCGCCACACGGATCGGATGATTGTACTGGGGCGGCAGCAGCGCGACGGCATGACCGATTCGAATGGTCTTGGTCCGCTGCGAGATCGCCCCGTATAAGACCTCAGGGGCGGGACAGTAGGAAAACTCGGTGAGAAAATGATGCTCGACCGTCCAGAAATACTCAAAGCCCATTTCCTCAGCCAGCATGACCTGAGCGATGACTTGTTTATAGGTGTCCTGCACAATATTGGGGGTGTGGGGCTCGGGAATCTGGATCTCATACATCATGCCGAACTTCATATGGTCGCTCCCTTTTTCTGTGTCAAATCAGGCCGCTGGGTGCTTCTGGAAAATGGCATAGTGCGGAAAAGTCTGCAACCTGGCAGTTTGTGAGATCGGTATGGTGCGCCCGCTACACTACTTGTCTTCCATACTATCCGCTATTTCTCTCTATTGACGAGAGGACTATATCTGGTCATGACAAGACCATGAAACGGGCAATGGTATCAGAGTTGAAGGCGAAGTTGAGTGCCTATCTTTCGGCGGTTCGTAAGGGAGAGACCGTAGTTGTGTGTGATCGGAAAACGCCCGTTGCTCGACTGATTCCTTACGCGCAGGCTCCCGATGAACTTGGGATTGAAGAGCCCGTGATAACAGACCCTGCGCACGCCTGGCCGAAGCCCGTCCAGCTTCGGAAGAAGATAGATGTGGTGAAGCTGCTCAGAGAGGACCGGGATCAGCGTTGATTGTCTATCTGGATACCAGCGTTGTGCTCAGAGTTCTCTTCGGACAGGCAAAGCCACTCCAGATGTGGGGCAGGTGGGAGCGGGCCTACTCCAGTGCGATGATGGGCGTTGAGGCTCGACGCGCCATTGACCGGCTTCGACTCGCGTCTCTTCTGGACGGACGGCGTTGACGTTTGCGACTCACGACCGGCAACAGGCGGCGGCTGCCCGGGCCTTAGGATTTGACGTAACGGGTATATAGTCCGGGCTTGCCCGCCCGGAGAGAGCCGAGATTCAGTCTGTCCTCACGGCGTCAACTCGGTCAAACTTCCTTCCACGTTAGCCGCATCAAGTACAGAATGGCTCACGAGCGCAGCATCGACCTCTCCGAGCAGTGCGTCGGCTTCCTCCGGCGTGCTCAGTTCATCCAGCGAGATGATGGTCTTCTGCCGCGGGACGTGAGCGGCAAGGGCTGAGATGTGGGCGAGGTCGAGGTTTCCGTTTGGAGAGGCCAAGCCGATGATGAAACTCTCGGTCGCCAACGCCTGCCGGAGTTCGTCGGATGTCTGGGCCATGACCACGGGAGCCACGTGGATGGAACGGGCGGTGGTCATCAGACGCGCTAAGGTCGACGCGTCGAGCGCGCCGGCCCACAGCAAAATCGCATCCGCCCCGCACAGCCGGGCATGATGAATCTGGCTGTCGTGCAGGACGAGATCGAGGGCCAACAGCGGGGTGGTGATTCGCTCCGAAATCGTACGCATATCGTCACTCGACGTGCCGAACAGGCTCGGTTCGGTATACACGCCGATGGCTCCGACTTCCGTATCGTCGCACGCTTGGGCGAGCGCAACGATGTCCAACTCAGGCCAGGCTTGACCCGTATCCGGGTCCGCCCGTTTGAGCGCGGGGATGAGGCTGAGCTCCTGCTTCTGTGTGGCCACGAACTGAGAAAAATCACGAATACTCGGGGTGGCTTCACTCAGCGACGCGGCCGCACCTTGCTGACTGTCCGCTTCTTTTGCCGCTTTCAGGGCTGTCCAGTCCACACGCGCTCCTGATTAGCCTTCGTGAATGCTCAGCATATTCGGGAGCCCGGTCTGTGAGGTCACGCCGCCGTCCACGGCGAGCGCCTGACCGGTGATAAACGAGGCTTCATCAGACGCCAGAAACAGCACCGTATTGGCAATTTCTTCCGGCTCTCCCATGCGACCGAGTGGATGCGCCTCGCCTTGGAGGCGGCGGAATTCGTCGGCCCGGTCGCCCCCCAGGAGTTGCGCCGCACGCGTGTTAATCGCCCCGGGGCAGACGCAGTTCACCCGGATATTATATTGGGCGTTCTCAATCGCCGCCGAGCGGCTGAGGTTGATGACCCCGGCCTTGGCCGCGTTATACGCCGACATGCCGTAGTCGCCGCCTATGCCGGACACGGACGCGGTGTTGACGATAGCGCCCTTGGCCTGCTGCCGCATAATGGGCAGGCAGTACTTCATGCCCAGAAAGGTCCCGGTCAGCGTAACGGCAATCGTCCGATTCCAGCTCTCCAGGGACGTGTCCTCAAGTCGGGACAACTCCCCGAGTCCGGCATTGTTAAACATGACATCAAGCCGGCCATAAGTATCAAGCGCGAGCTGAATCGTGGCCTGGATACCGTCCGGGTCAGCAACATCCATTTTGATCATGGTCGCTTTGCCACCCGCGTCGTTGATTTGGGCAGTGACCGCCTCGGCCCGTTTCCCGCTCAAATCCGCGACAATGACCGCCGCTCCCTCCTGGGCAAAGCGGACTGCTGACGCTGCGCCGATCCCGGAACCACCAGCAGTGACAATCGCCACCTGTCCGTCAAGTTTTCCTGCCATAGCTATGCTCCCCTGACTTTTCTCTTTGGATAACACATTCTCCGACAGACATGCAGGTGTTGTCACGTCTCTTCATTTGGGATGAGGAAGCCTCGTTCTTTCAGCGCGAGGGGCCTCGGGTCACAATGGGAGCGAAATGCAGCTTCTCTTTGATTTGGACACGGGTCTCGTGGGCGCTTCGGGCCGAGGAGAACGGACCAATAATGACCCGATGCCACGCTTGCTTCATTCCTACCACTTCGGCAATGGCGGGTGCATAGCCTTCCTGGCGCAAGAGTTGGGCCGCATGTCGCGCATCGTCATGCGAGCGAAAGGCTGCCACTTGAATCCGGTAGGAAGGAGAGGGGGATGGTTCGGGGGATTCTTTTTGAGGAGTTCCTCTTGCCTGCTGGCCGGTTTCGGGCAGGTCGGGCACGAGTGCGGCCAGATTGCGGCTCAAGTCGTCAATGGCGCGTATAAACCGGGTGTCGGTAAAGGTCCGTAAGTTCCGGACCATGCTGGCTACCAGGCCCACCGGGGAAAGCGGCAGTCCCAGGTCGCGCAACCGGGTCGTATAGGTCTCGTGGAGGAGAACGTCTCCGGTAGACACCCCGACGACGCGGAGAGTCCCCTCAAGCGCCAGTTGGGAATAGACGCCGACGTAGATACTGCTCGGCTTTGAGACGAGACCGTAGACGAGCACGTCGCAGTTGAGTCGGCGACCGAGGTCTTGCGGCGCCAGTCTGTGCCAATTGGCTATATCGGCCAGGCGGGCGTCTATTTCGTGCAACTCAACGTCGGTAAAGCGCTTGACGCTCAGATGACCCGCGACCCCCTGGCGCACCTTTTCATCCAGCCCATCAATATGGCTGGTGTTTTCAAAGGGCAGCACGCAGAGCTGTTTTTTATGGGGAGCAGCCTGTTGGCTCCAGGCTACAAAGTTCGGCGTCGGTGTTAGTGGCTTACGTGACGAACAGGCCGGCAGTAGGAGACACATCAGCACCCCACTTATCCACATCCATCTCCACCACATCCCCATCTCCTTCCACACTCAGGCCCATCCAGGCGGGCTGAGCAACGCCCCTGACGTTTTCGATACATTCCGTATAGCAAATTTCCAGGCAAAGGAAAGGCGAGCTGCGTTCTCGGTCGCTCGAATCCTTGTCGGTTCCCAGGAAAGCCGATACAGTCCGGGGGCGGGGGAGCGTCCGGACAAAGGAGGGAGACGACATGCAATATGACCTGTTGATTAAAAATGGATTTCTGGTCGATGGCTCGGGCCAGCCCGGTTATTACGGCGATGTGGCGGTTGCTCAGGGTCATATTGCGGCCATGGGCAGGGTCGACGGTCCGGCAACGGAGGTCATTGACGCCAAAGGGCTGGTCGTCTCCCCCGGATTTATCGATGTGCATACCCACTATGACGCCCAGCTTTTTTGGGACCCGCTGGCAACGCCCAGCTCCTGGCACGGCTTTACCAGCGTCTTCATGACCAATTGTGGCTTTGGCCTTGCGCCGTGCAAACCGGAAGATCGCGACTATATCACCCGCATGCTGGTCAAGGTCGAAGGCATGCCGCTGGGCAGTCTCAAGGCCGGGGTACCCTGGACGTGGGAATCGTACGGCGAATATCTCGACGCCCTCGACCATCAACTGGGGGTGAACGTCATGGCCTTAGCCCCGCACTCAACCATCCGCTACAACGTGATGGGCGATGACGCCCGCAAACGGTCGGCCACCCAGGACGAAGTGCTGGCCATGCAGGCGGTGGTGAAAGAGTGTGTCACGGCCGGTGCGTTCGGCTTCTCGTCGTCATACGGCCCGGTCCATTTTGACGGGGACGGCCTCCCCGTGCCCAGCCGCTTTGCCGAAGAAGACGAAACCGTTGCGCTCGCCGCTACGCTGAAAGATTTTCACCGCGGTACGGTGTGTGTCATTCCGCCGGGTATTCCAACCGTCGGTCCTAAGGACATGGACTATCTGGCCCGCTTATCACGGGAGAGCGGACGTCCGGTGCTGTGGAATCTGTTGTCTCAGACCTGGGCCGCCCCCGACAACTGGAAACAGGTCCTGGACTGGACGGAGGACGTCTTCCGGGAAGGCGCTCGGGTCCATCCGTTGTCCTTGTGTGAACGTTTCGATCTCACTTTTTCTCTGCGGGGCGCGGTATTTGAGGATCTGCCGGCCTGGAAGGCCGCCATTCGGGGCCGTCGTCCTGAAAAAATCGCCAATCTCTCGGACCCGGCCCACCGGGCCGCCATGCAGCGAGACCTGGACGACCCCTCGCCAAAGGTGTTCTCAAAACGTATGCAGGACATCCTGGTGGACAGCGTTCGCCAGGAGGAGCATCAGGCTCTGGTGGGCAAAGACCTGGTCACGATTGGCCAGGAGCAGGGCAAAACCCCGCTTGAAGCCATGCTCGACCTGGCGGTTGCCGAAAACCTGGATACCCAGTTTCTGATCAAGGGCTTTCAGAATGGCGACGAGGAGGCCGTGCGCAATCTGGCCACCAATCCCTACGTGCTGACAGGCGGCTCGGACGGCGGCGCCCATATTTCCTTTCTATGCCAGGTCACCTATCCCAGCTTTCTGTTGAGCCACTGGGTCAGAGAGAAAAAGACGCTCAGTCTGGAACAGGCGGTCAACCGGCTGACCTTTACGCCAGCCCAACTCCTCGGCATCCCCAAGCGGGGTCTTCTCAAGCCGGGCATGGCCGCGGACCTGACCATCTTTGACCCCGATAGCGTTGAGGCCAAGCCCAAGGAATTCGTCCAGGACTTTCCCGGTGGAGCCTCGCGTCTGGTCGCACGCTCCGAAGGCTACCGCTATACCGTTGTCAACGGACAGATCCTGTTGCGCGACGGCGAACCGACCGCGGCCCGACCCGGCCGGGTGCTGCGAAGCTATGAACAGTAGTCCATGCTGAAGCAGACCTTCCGCCACATCCAGGGGATTGGCGAGAGAACGGAGCGGCGGCTCTGGAGAGCTGGCGTCACCTGTTGGGAATATCTTCTGGACCACCCGACGCTCGGCTCCTTACCCCGCTGGCTGCAGGACGAATCGCGTTTTGAACTCGAGCGCTCATTGGCGGCGCTCGAAAAGCGGGACGCCCAATACTTCATTACCAAACTGCCCCACCAGCTCCACTGGCGGCTGTATCCGGAGTTTTCCGAGCGCGTCGCCTATCTGGACATTGAAACGACCGGCTTGGGCGTGCAGGAATCCATGCTGACCGTTATTGGCCTCTACGACGGCGAACAGTCTCAGGTCTATGTGCACGGTCAGAACCTGGAAGAGTTTGTGACGGATATTGACGCCTTCACCCTCCTGGTCACCTATAACGGCAAGCAATTTGACCTGCCCTTTCTGCGCGCCAAACTCGGTATTCCACTCGACCAGGCCCATATTGATCTGCGTTATCCCCTCGCCGCGCTCGGTTACAAAGGCGGTCTGAAAAAAATTGAAAAGCTGATGGGTCTTGAGCGGCCGGGCCTGGTCTCCCAGCTCGATGGCTGGTGCGCGGTCGTTTTGTGGCGCTACCACGAGCGCGGCGAGAACGGGGCGCTGGAAACGCTCCTCCACTACAATCTTGAAGATGTCGTACACCTTCCGGCCTTACTGGCCGAGGTGTATAACACGTCGATTCGACAGCTCCCGCTTCCGGTCGAGCCGGTAACGCTGCCAGCCCCACCTCCCATTCCGTTTCAGCCTGACGAATCCATTATGCGGCGTGTTCTTGCCGACACGGGCCGTTTGCCCGAGGTGGGTGAATACACACGGCTATCGTGAGGTCTGAGCGTCTGGAGGTGCGATTGGGCCGACCTCAATCCAGCCTTCACCAACCAGGACACAGGCCCCGCCGATCCAGGTATCCGTGACAACGCCCTCCCGTTTCTCCGCCCGCGCCTCAAGCAGACTGGGGCGTCCCAGTTCCACTCCTTGCACAATGTGCCAGTTGTCCATGCCCTGCGAGTGCTGCGCGTAGTGGCTGAGCAGGCCGGCTAAGGCGCAGTTTGCGCTACCGGTAGCCGGGTCTTCGGGCACACCGAACAGGGGAGCGAACACGCGAGCCCGGATATCAGAGGCGGCATCATCACTCTTGGTGTACACATGAACGAGGGGAGGGAGGTCGTCGGCGACCAGCGTTTCCAGCTTTTCCCTGTTCATCCGTATCCGCTCCAGCGCGACGCGGTCACGGACCTCAACGAAGAGGAACGGCAGGCCAACCGAGGCGACTTGCGGCGGATGGGTCCGGGTCACGATATCGTCCGCGGTCAGGGACAGCATCGCTCCCACCGTTTCTACATCGACGGTCTTGCCCAGCGACAGGCGTTCCGGGGCGGTCAGCTCACACCAGACTGACTGGTCCGGCCGCTTGCGGACCGTGATCGGTACCAATCCCGCCTGCTCTTCAAACGTCACGCTGAGAGCTGTGTCGAGCGCACCCAGACGGCCCGTCGTCGCCAGGACAAACGCCGTGCCGATATTGGGATGCCCGGCAAAGGGCACCTCCGCACCGGGTGTGAAGATGCGCACCTTATTCGTATGCCCCGCTTTTTCCGGCGGGAACACAAAGGTCGTTTCGGAGAAATTAAACTCACGCGCAACCTGCTGCATGCGCTCACCCGACAGGCCCGCAGCCTGGGGTAAAACCGCCAACTGATTACCGCCGAAGCGCGTATCCGTAAACACATCACACAGGTAATAGCGATACCGCATGGCTGACTTGCCCCTCCTGCCTATTATCCTCCCTGATAGGGAATCCCAGGCGCACTTTCAAGCGTCAGCAACACGTCCGGGTCCCGGAACCAGGTAGCAGATTGACAAGTTTCTCAGGAAGTTGACAATACAGTGAAGACCCGGCCGGAAGCGGACCGAGTCGCACGTCCGATCCGATATAAAGGAGGGAGAGTATGCCAACCCAAAAATTCGCACCCATGACCAAGGATTTCCCGACCTTTGACTGTGATGCGCATGTTACGGAGCCGCCCTGGATCTGGGAGCGGGCCAAGGACTGGCTGACCAAGGATGAGCTGGAAGCGCTCAAGACCACGATGTGGTTTGACCAGGAGACCAAACAGCTTATCGTCAACGGTCATGCCGGTACGGGGCTGGGGTCGCAGCGGATCGGTGGCACGCCCGGCGTTGTGAATATCCTCTCCCTGGCCGGGCCGGGGCTCAAGCACGACATCCAGCGCGCCATTAATGTCCGTAACCTGCACCCTGAGACGGCGATCTCCCAGGAGCAGGCCGCCTATCTGGATCACCGGGGCTCGTACGAGCCCGAGGCCCGCCTGCGCGACATGGACGTGCAGGGCATCGATCAGGTGATGATTATCCCGACCGATATCGACACCTATCCCTGGCTGCAAAACGCAGTTGGGGCCAAGGCCATGTGCAAGGCCTATAACGAATGGGCGTATGAGTATTGCCAGGCCGACCCGGAGCGGATCTTTTTTGCCGCCCTGCTGCCCATGCAGGACCCGGTGTTTGCCACGGAGGAACTCTACCGGGTGGCGGACAAGGGCTGTCGGGTGGGCCTGGTCCGTCCGATTGACGCCATGGGCAATTATCCGCTCCAGCCCAAGTATGAGCCGGTCTGGCAGGCCATGGAGGAGACCGGCATGGTCTACGGCATGCACCCCTTCCCGGCCTTTGGCGCGCTGAAACCCCCAGGCTATACGGCTCAGTATTCCGGGGCGGAGTTGATCGCCCGCACAGTGGTCACCTCGGGCCTGCCGCACCAATTTTTGACCAACGTCCAAAACTTCCAGTCCGAGGCTGCGCTCTGGGTCGTCATGGTGCTCATGTCCGGCTTTTTTGAGCAATATCCCAAGCTCCGGGCTGCGGTCTTTGAGGCCTCTTCGACCTGGCTGAGCTTCCTGCTGGACGAGTGCGACAAGATGTATAAGCTCTACCGCAACGAGCGCGAGTTGCCGCCGCTCAAGCGGCTGCCGAGCGAAACCTTTTTCAGCCACTGCGTGACCGGCTTTGAGGGCGATGAGGCGCCGCCGTCGCGCTTGCCGGACTTCTATGGCGATATTCTGGCCTGGTCGTCCGACGTCTACCACCATGATGGCGACGACGCCTGGCGGGCGATTGAAACGATGCGTGCGTGTGATCTGCCGGAGTCCTACCAGAACAACTTCCTGGGAGACAATGCACGCAAGCTCTACAATATAGAAGCCCCGAAGACCTTCATCCGGGAGCGGGTGACCGAGATTGAGCGACCGGACTGGTGGCCGTCCGAGGCGGAAATTCAGCGCGCCCTGGAGCCCGAAGCCTCGCTGGTGCGTCCCTATGGCGAAGGCGCACACCGGGTCAACGGCCATGCGGTTGAAGGAGACCGGGCATGACCAGGCCGTTTGCCGTCTTTGATAGCGACAGCCATGTGGTCGAGCCGCGGGCGGTCTGGGAGGACTACCTGGAGCCGGAGTTCCGTACGCTCGGCAAGACGGCCCTGTGGCGCGAGGAAGGCCAGTACGGCTCGTATCTCAAGATCAACGGCAAGATGTTCCGCGACCCCATGAATCCGAACATTCCGCGCCATGCCATCTGGAAGCCGGGTATGACCTGGGACCAGATCGGCGACCTCGACCCCAACACCCCGCATGCCAAAAGCGCCGGCGCGTCAGACCCGCAGGCCAGACTGGCCGACATGGACGCCATGGGCGTGGACCAGTCCTTTCTCTACCCCACCTGGTTTGCCGAGGGCTTTCATCTGATCGAAGACCCGGACGTGGCAGCGGCCCTGGCCCGGGCCTATAACAACTGGCTGACCGATTTTTGTCAGACGGCTCCGACGCGGCTGTATGCCGCTGCCATGCTGCCGCTCCAGAACATGGACTTCGCCCTGGAAGAACTGCGACGGGTAGCCGAGCTGCCGCATTTCCGGGGCGCATTCATTCGGCCCATGTTTATTGAGGGGCATTATTTCACCCATCCGTACTACGACCCGCTGTGGGCCGAGTTGGAGCGCTTGGGTGTGGCCGCGGTGGTCCACCCGACACCTGGGCTGTGGAATCCTGAGTGGACCTCACACGGTCCGTTTATTGAAAAGATCAAAAATCGGCTGAATCAACACACCCTGCTGAGGGAGGTCGGTGGGGGGCCTACTGCCGGTGGCGGCGACGGTCGGTCGAATTTTTCCTTTTTTGCGTCCCCGTCGGTCGGCCATCCCCTCTCTCCGATTCTCTCAGGCTGGCTCGACAACCATATGTTCGTTGCCTCCACCCTGATCGGTTTTGCGGTCATGCAGCGCTTTCCCGAGATGAAAGTGGTGGTCGCGCACGGCAAGGCGTCGTGGATGGAAGAGGTGCTGGAAAAAATGGAGGCCTCGACCAAGACCATTCCGCTCCTCAACTACTATCCGGTCCGGACCGACCCTGAAGAACTGTGGGAAGAGGGGCGGGTGATGCTCGGCTTTGACGCAGAGGAGCGCATGATTCAGAGACTCCCCCACGCCTTTGCGGAAAAGGTCGTCTGGGGCTCGCGCTATCCCCAGCACGATACCACCAGCGCCTGGGACGCGATCGAGGCCCTGACCCAGGCCGCCGTGGAAGAGCCGCTTATGGCCCGCATGTTTGGCGGCAACGCCGCGGCGCAGTTCGACATTCCGCTCACGCAGCACGTGAATGCGTAAACGCGCCACGTCGTTCCGCAGAGATTATTCGGGCGTTGCCCACTCCGGTTCTTCTTCATCGGGCGGGTAGCGCCGGAGAAGCTGATGCGGGCGATACTGCGCCTTGTAGGCCATGGAGGGGCTGTCCGCTACCCAATAGCCCAGATAGTGATAGCGCAGTCCGTGCTGCCGAGCGTAGGCGGCCTGACGCAAAATCGAAAAGACTCCGGGCGCGTCCGGTCGCCATGCCGGATCATGAAAGAAATAAATGCTCGATAGAGCCTCGTGCGTCACGTCCGCCAGGCCCACCCCAACGAGCCGCTCCTGGTCGTAGTACAGGAATTCCCGGGCAAAACTCCAGTTGCCCAAGAGAAAGCTGCGGAAATACGCGCGTTCATGGGTCGTCTGGGAGGGCCAGCCGCGCTGGGCGTGCATAGAGGCGTGGTAGGCGTTAAAGAGCCGGATGTGCTCACGGGTCAGAGTCGGTTCTTGTACCACGACCCGAATCTCCGTATTACGACGCAAGGTACGTTTCTGACTGCGAGACGGTCGAAAGTCGGCCAGCGGCAGACGGAGACTCCGGCACTGGGTACACTCCGGACAGGCGGGCCGAAAGAATTCACAGCCAAAGCGCCGCCAGCCGCGTCTGAGGAGTTCATTATACTGTTGGGGGGTCAGGTCCCGAATAATACGGTAGGTCAGAGAGGCCGTCTCTGTCGGGAGATACATGCAGCCATAGGGAGGCGTGGAAAAGCGTTGCAACTCGTCAATACCGCGGGTCCAGCGCACCGGAGACGTTCCTCGGGTTCGGCCTGTCTCTGAAAATCGCTGCGTTTAATTGTCGAATCGGGTAAAGCACTCCACCCCGATCATAGCCATGATTTTACATTCAAGGACGCGGGTCTGATTACTGACCGGAATCTGAATGACATAGGTTTCGCCCCCGGCGCACTCGGCGTTCCAATAGGCGGCCCGGTTTTCGTCCGTGCCTTGCAGAAACGAACGCGAGACCTCTGCACACGCTTTGCCGCTTGTCTGTAAAATGCCCGCCAGCGTTATGGCGCGTTCGGCCTTACTCTGGCTGAGCAGGAGTTGATGACCTTCGTTGGCAAAAGCGGGGGCCGCAAGAGCCAGACCGAGCAGGCATATCCATCCTATCTTCATGACTTCGACTCCCATCCTATAGGTCTCCTCTTCAGAAACTCTTCCTGCAACACTTCCCCAGGGTGGACTGGGTGTAATTTCATCTTGCTCATTGTCATATGCTCCTTAGCGGCAAGCGTCATAATATATACTCAGAAAACATGCAGAAAGGTCTCAACACAGACGAGAGGCGACCAACTCTTTTCATCTTATTTATTCATCCTTGCGAGGGCGAGACACAAGGGCTAGGCTAGGCCGCACAAAATAAGGCCTGAGTGGGGTGAGAGGACATGAAAAATAGAAGCACGACGCTGACTCGACGCGAATTTGTGGTGTCCACCTTGGCCACGGGCTTTGCCCTGGCCGTTCGTCCGGTTTCGGCCCAAACGATAACCACCGATACCAGCGGTCTGGAAGCCGCAGAGGTCCAGATTCCGGTGGGCGATATCACTATTCCCGCCTACCAGGCGTACCCGCAAACCGGCGAGCCCTTCCCGGTTGTGCTGGTCGTCCAGGAAATCTTCGGCGTGCACGAGCACATCAAAGACATATGCCGCCGCTTCGCCAAGCAGGGCTATCTGGCGGTTGCGCCGGAACTCTACGCCAGGCAGGGCGATGTGTCGCAGATGACGGATATCGGTCAGATTATTCGGACCGTGGTTGCCAAGGTCCCGGACGCGCAGGTCATGTCCGACCTGGATGCCACCGTGGCCTGGGTCGAGTCGTCCGGCAGGGGCGATGTGACCCGGCTCGGCATCACCGGGTTCTGCTGGGGCGGGCGCGTCGTGTGGATGTATGCCGCCCACAGTCCGCAGCTCAAAGCCGGGGTGGCCTGGTATGGGCGTCTGGTCGGGCAGGCATCCGAACTCACCCCAAGCCATCCGGTCGATATTGCCGCGCGGCTCCACGCTCCGGTGCTCGGTTTGTACGGCGCTGCCGATAGCGGTATTCCAAACGAAACGGTTGAACAGATGCGCGCCGCGCTACAGGCGGCGGACAGTCCCTCCGAGATTATTCTGTATCCCGATACGCCACACGGTTTTCACGCCGACTATCGGGCCAGTTATCGTCAGGAAACCGCCCAGGACGGCTGGCAAAAGCTCCTGGCCTGGTTCAAAAGCAACGGGGCCGCCTAAGCGCGTCCGATAGGACGGATGTGGCGGGCGGCCAGGCAGAAGCGGAACAGGGCGGTCTACCCGGTCGGCGGTTCTATCAGCTCAAGCACGGCCGGCCACAGCTCGCGGTCGTGGACATTATAGTGGTACTCCGTGTCGAGCTTTTCCAGGAGCCGGACGACCTGGGGATATGCCTCGCGATCCCCGTTCCAGTCGCCGGCCTGTTCGATAATTTCTTCGAGAAAGCCGTGGAGAATCCCCAGAATCCCGCCGTGTCCCTCTGTCAGCACCTTGAGGAAGAAGGCATGATTGAGCACGAAGCCCGGCCCTTCAATGAGCCAGCCGATAAACCCGGGCTCCTCTTCGGCTGACTGCTGCCACCAGTGGAGCCAGGCAAAGGCCAGCAGCACCTGTTCCGTATGGGGCAACATATAGAACGTCGCCGCCCAGCTCGACGGCAGCCCGTCCTCGTGCGATACCCGCGGCAGTCCCGGCTGCGCCTGGGGATCGTGCTCGGCCACCAATTGCCGCCAGTGCTGCCGGGCCTGCGTCAATAAGGAGTCGGTTCGCGCATGAGCGGTCAGACGGGTCAGGAGATAGTGCATAACTCTTTCCTGACAGGGACGACACGATGGCTGCCGGTCGCGCTCTATGCCGAGCCCAAAGCGTCCGAGACCCGCTGCAGGGCGGTCTCGACATTCTCCCGACTGTTAAACGCGCTCAGGCGTACATAGCCCTCGCCGCATTTTCCGAACCCGGCGCCCGGCGTGCAGACCACTCCGGCTTTTTGCAGTAAGCGGTCGAAGAATTCCCAGGAGTCCGTATTGGTTTTAATCCACACATAGGGAGAATGCTCTCCGCCAACGCAGGCATAACCCAAACCCGTCATCGCCTCACGAATCAAGGCGGCATTGCCGAGGTAGTAGTTGCTCAATTCTCGAATTTGTTTTTTGCCCTCCGGCGAGAAGGCGGCCTCGGCCGCACGCTGCACCGGATAGGAGACGCTGTTGAATTTTGTTGACTGGCGCCGGTCCCAGAGCGCGTGGAGCGCATGGGCGTTGCCCTGGGAGTCGTACACCTGGCACTCTCTGGGCACGATGGTGTAGGCGCAGCGCGTTCCGGTAAAGCCGGCGGTCTTGGACAGACTCCGAAATTCGACCGCCACCTCTTTGGCCCCGTCGATCTCGTAAATACTCTGCGGCAGGCCGTCGTCCCGGACAAACTCGACATAGGCCGCGTCATACAGAATGAGGGCCTTGTTCTCCCGCGCGTAGTCCACCCAGCGGCGCAACTGGTCGGTAGTGATCATACTGCCCGTGGGGTTGTTGGGAAAACACAGATAAATAAGGTCAACCGCTTCCTGGGGCAACGCCGGGATATACTGGTTTTCCGCCGTTGACTCCAGATAGACCAGCCCCTCGTAGCGTCCGTCCTGCCAGACTGCGGTCCGCCCGGCCATCACATTGGTATCGACGTACACCGGGTAGACGGGGTCGGGTACGGCCACGCGCGTGTCCAGGGAAAAAAGCTCCTGAAAATTGCCGGAGTCACACTTCGCGCCGTCGCTCACAAAAACCTCGTCGGGCCTGAGCGTCACCCCGCGCGGCTGAAAATCTCCGGCCACAACAGCTTCCTGCAAAAAATCATAGCCCAGTTCCGGGCCATAGCCCCGAAAGGTGGCGTCGTCCGCCATCTCATCCACGGCGCGATGAAAGGCGGTAATGCACGCCTCGGGCAATGCGCGCGTCACATCGCCAATCCCCAAGCGGATAATGGTCTGATCCGGATTGTCGGCCTGATAGGTATTGACCCGCTTGGCAATATCGGAAAACAGATACGAGGCCTGGAGCTTCAGATAGTGTTCGTTCATCGTGATCATGAGGGCTGTCTCCTTCCGGTCCTTAGAGTGCGGGGATGATCTCTTTTGCGCAGATTTCCAGATGTTCCATGTCGTCAAAGGCCGGGTTGAGCAAGAGGTGTTCGGCCCCGGCCCGGACGATCTCGCCGATCTTATTGCGGCATTCGTCCAGACTGCCCCAAACGGACACCTGCGAAGCCATATCCGCATTTTTATACCGGACGCCAAACCACTCCCGCAGCCGTTGTTCCGCGCGTGCCCGGTCGTTGTCCACCGCAATATAGATCCGCTTGGAGATCGTAAAGGTGGCCGGGTCACGACCGGCTTCATCCAGAAACTGCCGGATCAAACCCGACTGTCTGATGAAATCCTTGGTTGAGCTTGATCCGGCGCCCATCCAGCCGTCCCCGTGCCGGACGGCGCGCCGCAGCGGCCGTTCCTCGCGCGCCCCAAACCAGATGGGCGGGTGGGGCTTTTGCACCGGCTTGGGCTCCATGGCGATGTTCTCGAAATTCCAGAACGTTCCGCTGACCGTGGCCTTGGGCGCTGTCCACAGCGCCTTGATGGCTTGAATGCCCTCCACAAAACGCCGCGCCCGAAGCTCGCTGGAATACCCAAAAATAGTCTCCGGAACGTGTCCGCCAACACCCAGTCCGAAGATGAGCCGGCCCTGACTCATCTGATCCAGGCTCGACAAACTCTTGGCCAACTGCACCGGGTTGCGCAGCACCGTCAGCAGGACCGAGGTTCCGAGCCGCACTTTTGAGGTAATGGCGGCGATATAGTTGAGCAGGGCCACGGGTTCGAGAATGGCAAAGTCGCTGACAATGGACTCCTGCACCCACAAGCTCTCATAATCGAGGGCCTCGGCGCGCTGAACGAAATCCCGGACGAACGGCATATCAACCGGGGTATCGAGAAACACTTGGGGAACGGCAATCCCACACGGAATAGAACCTGTAGCCATGTCTTGTCTCCTTATATGAGTGGTCCTTTGGGCCGGTTGGGTCCTTTGGGTCTCTTGGGTCTCAAAGACTCAACCGACTCAATAGACCCTATGGACTCAATAGACTCAATCCCCTATCCTCCGGCGATTTCGGCGCGTACGGTCTGCGCTCCTTTGACCATGGCGCGCAGTTTGTTGTAGGCGCAGAAGCGGGGCAGGGCGCGCAGGCCGCAGTCCGTGGTCAGCGTCACCCGCTCCGGCTCGATGAACTGGAGTACCTTGCGAATGCGCTCCGCCACCTGCTCCGGCGTCTCGACCTGGAGATTGCGCACATCAATCACCCCAACCGCGACCTCCTTGTCTGCGGGCAGGTCTTTCAGAATATGCGCGTCTTCCATTTCACGGACCGCAAAGTCGAGCACATACTGTTCGATCCCGGTATCGTGCAGATGGGGCAGGATGGAGCCATAGCCCGCCCCGGACGGGAACAGGCCCTGCGAGGCATTCCCCCAGGCCGCCCCAAAACAGAAGTGCCAGGCGAGCTTGGCCTCCACGCCGTCAATGGTTTTGTTAATGACATCCACCACCCACCCGAAGTCGTCCGGGTTGCCGCTGAACAGAGGCAGCCACGCCCCCAGGTCTTCCAGTTGGAGGAAGGAGGCCCCGCTTGTCACCATGTCCTTCATCTCGGCATTAAAAATAGGCGCCAGGGCGTAGGCCAGGTCTTTCTGGGTTTTGTAGTATTCGAGATGGACGTGATAGGTCAGGTTGATCGGTCCCGCGCCAACGCTGCACCGCACCGGTTTCTTGGTATTGCGCTGGGCAATATGGTACAGGTCGGCCAAGCGCAGCGGCCCGCGTTTGACCTCGTCGGTCACCGCGGTCGCGCCCCAGTCGGTGAGCCAGGCCGCGTCATTGGATGAGGCATTCCCGCCTTCGACAAAGGGGTGACTGTGTTTGGTTGGCACAAAGCCGTGAATACGCTCATACCAATACCAGACAAAAGACCCGATGCAGCCGCCGTAGTCGTCGAACCACATCTGACCGTCCGTCAGAATATCCAGCCCGGCCTGCTCCTGGTCTTGCAGCACGGTGCGGACCGCGTCCTCAAACGCCTCGGCATGGTTGACGTCCTTGAACGCGTCCCAGATATCCCGCCCGTGCAACTGATAGGTAAACCAGTGCGGGCGGGGATACGAGCCGACCATGGTCGTGGGCAGGAGCGTATCGACTGTGCTGTTCAACATGGCGGTCTTCCCCTTCTTGTTCGGGTCGGTTGGGTTCTTCGGGTCTTTAGGGTTTGTTGGGGCTTAAAGACTCAACGGACTCAATAGACCCCATAGACTCATCCGACCCCATCTTTTCCCGTCCTTTTTCCGAGAGCGTCAGTGTCCGCTCCCACACACCACGCCCGCGAATATAGCCGAGTTGATCGAGGCGGTTGACGATGACGCTCAGCGGCGAGGCGGCTATTCCGGTGGCCGTGCTGAGCGCGCGCAGGCTTTTGTCTCCTCCCGCAAGCTGCTCCAGAATCGAGCGGCTGTCCGCGTCCAGCCCGGTAAAACCGACAAGGTTCGCCGGCGTATTGGGCAGGTCTGCGAGTACACGGTCTCCCTGGGGTGTGAGGCCAAACGTGAAATAATCGAGCCCGCTCCTGCCCCAGCGCTGGACGAGCCCGGCCCGTTCGAGTTCTTCGATGAGACGGTGGCATTTGGCAGAATTGAGCAGCGTGAAATCGCTCAGCTCAACCATGGTCGTATAGCCGGTTCGAATCAGGACCAACAGCCGTTCCTGCTCCGGGGTGAGGCGCAGTGTTTGCGGCCGGTCAGCGGCAGCACCGTCCGGCTGTGTCAGCAGGGACAGACCGAGTACGGTCGGGAAGGTAATGATGGAGCCAACCACAACCGTATGCATGGCGCCCAGCGGGACACCCGTAAATTTCAGGATTTCGTAGACGAGCATGGCGATCGTCCCGATGAGCGTTCCCCAAAATGCCCCCGTAGGAGTAATAAAGGCCCAGCGGTGTCCGAGGAGGAGGACGCAGGCTGCGGGACCGAGCAGGGCGCAACTCACGGCCAGGAGATAATAGGGCCCGCCGGGATAAAAACTCAGCAGCCAGATGGCAAAACCGGTCAGCAGGGTGAGCAGGCGGCTCATCCGCAAGACCGCCTCCGGGGAGGCGTCGGGCCGGATAAAGCGCTGGTAGATGTCGCGGGAAAGCGACGAGGTAATACCCATATGGGCATTGCTGGTGGTGGAGATGGTGGCGGCCAGGGCCGCCACCAGACCCAATAAGGCCATGACTGCGGGAAAGTCCCGCATGAGCAGGCCGTAGGCGCCCATGGGGTTGGCCGGATTCACGGGGTCCAGAAAAGCGGCGCTGTGGACACTGCCGGCGTACAGGCCGAGTACCCCCATGGAACCGTGGATCACCAGGACGAGCAGCCCGCCGATAATGAACTGCCAGCGGGCAATCGGTTCGGTCCGCGCGGCCGCGGCGCGGAGCCAGTAGTAATTGCCGCCCCACTGAATAAAAAAGCCGACGACGAGCGAAACCGTCAGCACGCTCGGATAGCTCACCTGAAACCATGGGAAAGAGCCGAGCACGCCGGAGGAGAGGGGCGTGGCGGTCACGAAACCCGTCTCGATCAGGTCCCAGCCGCCGTAGCTGATCAAACAGTAGACGGCCAAGGCCGGCAGGAAGAGGAAGCCCAGCAGGACCTGCACGACATCGGTCAGCGTCAGCGCCCACATTCCACCCAGAAAAATAAACGTCAGGTGTCCGCCCAGGACAATGGTAATCATGAGCCACAGCGGCGCGCCCAGGAACCCCTGCATGATGAGGGCCATGGCCACCACATTCATGGCCACCACGCCGGTGACACCCAGCAGGGTGGCAATGCTGACGACGACCCGGGTGCGCGTGTCAAAGCGCATCTCCAGCCACTCGGGAATGGTGTACGCGCCGCAGCGCCGAATATACGGCCCGGCAAAAACGCCGTACGCAATATAGCCGATCACCAGGGGCAGGCTGCCGCCCAGGATCCAGCCGAGAAAGCCGTACTGTATGGTCAGGCCGGGGACGATGCTGGTCATGCTGCCGGCGAACGCAATGCCGCAAATGCTGGCAATCCCCGGAATGAGACTGACCTGCCGGCCGGCCAGCAAAAAATCGCCGTCGGTGCGCACCCAGCGTTTGGCGTACCAGCCGAGCGCCCAGAGCAGGACAATGAGGGCCAGAACAGAGGCAATAAAGATCGGCATGGCTCGGTTATCCCGCAAGACCGGACGGGCGCTCGTAGCGTCCGAACACGAGCAGCCCCAGAATCTGGAGGGCGTGAATGAGGACCATCAGGCACATGATGAGGACGACGAAATCGGACAGGGTGGCGTAGTGCATATAGAGTTGAGTCTCAAAACCGGTTACGCCCACGAGGCAGAGGGCGGTCGGCAGGTTTTTGGTGCGTCCCAGAAAGAGACTGAGCCCCAGGAGGATAAGACAATCGAAAAACGGACTGCCGATCCAGAAAAAGGCGGTGAAATTCTCCGTATGCAGGCGGCCGTCAAGCTCGACAAAACTCGGAATGGCCAAAAAGAACAGGGCAAAGCCCGCCACGATAATATAGGCCGCCATCATCCGCACCGTCCGCTCTATCATCCGAGCGGCTTTCTCGGGGTCGGTGAGTTCTTCGGCCGATATGCCGGCCAGGAGACGCAGGAGTTTCTGCCCAGAAGCGCTGGCCGCTTGCGCGTCTTTCTGTTGTGGATGCTCCGCCATGGCAACAGATTACACAAATGATATGCTGGCAAGCTTACGCGGTGTTGCGACGCAAGGCAAATCCGATCCTCCCTTTCATCGTGGTCCGGAACCCATCACAATAATGAGTAAACGTGCCCTCCAACAGACATGAGAATGCTGGGTGCGTTTACTCATTCCACACAGGAGGTGCATGACATGACCCTACGACAGCGTGGCATGTATCGGCTCTGGTTTGCTCTGAGTCTCATCCTCGGACTGGCGTTTTCGCCACACGCGAGAGCCCAGGACGGTCCCTCCGCCATCCCGGAAGGAAGCGGCAGCATTATCCAGCCGGTCTCGTGGCGATTGACCGGCGAGAACGCCGCCGACCTGACCGAGCAGGTCCGCGCGGTCGTTCAGCAATTCGAGGGTGCCATTCTGGTCAAGGACGAGAAAGATATCCTCGTCCTTTCTCTGCCCTCGGCAAAACTCACCGACCTGCATCAAAAGCTGTCCACTCTCGGAACGCTGACGAGTCCGCAGGCCACTGATGAACACCGGGCCCCGACGACCCTGCTTCGACTGAGGCTGGGCTCCGCTTCTGAGTAGATGGCGTCTATGGGGTCCATGGACTCAACAGACCTTCCCACTGTCAGGGGCGATGGACACGGCCGCACGGTCGTGGCTATACTCACGGCACTTTTCCGAACGAGGAGTGTACCATGAGTCTGCGCACACCGGAGCAATACAAAGAGAGCCTGAAAGATGGCCGGGAAGTCTATTACCGCGGCGAAAAGGTTGACGATGTCACTACCCACCCGGTCATCGGCAAGGCGGTCCAGCACGCCTGCATCGACTACCAGATGGCCGAAGACCCGCGCTACCGCGACCTGGCGGTCGTTACCGACCCGCAGACCGGACAGGAGTACTCCCGTTATTATCACCTGCCTCAGAACGCCGAAGACCT
Source organism: Candidatus Binatia bacterium (assembly GCA_022826945.1). Lineage (GTDB taxonomy): Bacteria > Desulfobacterota > Binatia > Bin18 > Bin18 > Bin18. The sequence goes on along the minus strand of JAJDTY010000032.1, from coordinate 2,091 downwards.
GCTCCAGCGCAGCCGTCTGATTGCCGCCAGTACCCGCGAGGGAGCCACGCTGGTCATTTTGATCAAAGAGATTGGCACGGATGCGCTCCTGGCGCTGCACGTTGTTGCCGAAGAAATGGCCAAGCACGGCGCGGGACAATATCGCGAGCGGGTCAAGAAGTATTATGAGCTGTGCCGGGATAATGATTACGCGGTCGCCGTGGCCCAGAGCGATGTCAAAGGGGACCGCAGCATGGGCCCTCAGGGCCAGGAGCATCCGGACTATTACGTGCGCATTGTTGACCGGCGCGACGACGGCATCGTGGTCCGCGGGGCCAAGGTCCATACCTCGGTTTCCACCAATACGGACGAAGTCATTGTCCTGCCGACCCGGGCGATGCGCGAGGGCGATGAGGACTACGCCGTGGCCTTCGCCCTGCCTGTGGCCACAAAGGGGCTGAAACTCCTGGCCAGTTCCTATGGCGGTTTCCAGAGAAACGACTTCGAGTATCCCATCAGCGCCAAACACAAGATGATGGAGACGCTGACCGTCTTCGAAGACGTATTCGTCCCCTGGGAACGAGTATTCCTGGCCGGCGAGGTCGCCGCGGCCGGTTTGATGGCCCTGACTTTTGTGAAATTCCACCGCTTCACCGCGGTGTCGTATAAACTGCCGCTCCTGGAACTCATGGCGGGTGCCTCCCAGGCCATCGCGGAATATAACGGCATTGAGCGGGCCGGCCATATTCGTGAGAAGCTGACCAAGCTGGCCAGCTATCATGCCACCGTCCAGGGGCTGATTCTGGCCGCGGCCCAGCAACACACCGTTGTCCCGCCGGGCATTGCCGTTCCCAACACGCTGATGACCAATGTGGCCAAATACCAGTTTGCCTCCAATTACCATCAGGCCGTCCAGATGGTGCAGGACGTGAGCGGCGGCCTGTTGGTGACCGGGCCGAGCCTGGAGGACTGGCGCAGCGAAGCAACCGGTCCCTACGTCCAGAAATATCTGGGCGGCAAGAAAGGTACCTCAACCGAGCATCGGCTGCGGCTGCTGAATCTGATCTCGGACCTGACCGCCGGGGACTTTGGCGGCTATCAGGAAGTGCTGGCCGTGCATGCCGAGGGCTCCCTCGAAGCCGAAAAGCTCCAGACCTATCGCGAGTACGATTTTGCGGCTGCGGCGGAGTACGCCCGCGAATTGGCGGGAATCAAAGAAGGATAGGGGATTAGGGGTTCGGGACTGGGGGTTGGCTCCCGCAGCGCTAATCCTCCTGCCCGAACGTTCGTTCATAGCGCGCCTTGAACGCCTCGAACAGGGTGAGCTCCTGCGCGGTATACGTCCGGTAGGTCTGGCTGGCGTGGGGGAAATAGAAGCGCAAGACGGCATTCCCCTCTGCGTCATCAAGGCTGACGAACACGCTGACGGAATCGTCGTGCCCCGGCGCTTCGGCAAAGCGTACCTTGGTAATGGTGTCGAGGTTGGCGTGAATATGCCAGCCGCTATACTCGACCGTGGCCCACGGGTCGGAAAACTCGACCTTCTGGACTCTCTCGTCCAGAAAAAGCTCGCTGACGGCCCCGTCACGTCCGACCGTACAGACCAGCGCGGGCGTGCGCGCCAGATCTTCGAGTAACTGTTTCACATCGGAAATCATAAGCACTTCTCAATCCCCCTTTCCCCTGGGGACAGTGTCTACTGGAAGGGGGTTATAGATAGCAGCAGCAGTCGTACCCGATGCCGAGGCACTCAGGCCGCATAGCGAAGCACCTCTAATTCTGCGGTACTGTCAGTACGCCTGAGCAGCGTCTCAATCCGCGTCATGACGATATCTTCGATGAGATACTCGCGGCAGGACGTGCACTGCAGGACCGGCAGTTGCTTGAGGATAACGATGCGCTCCTCTGAGAGTTTGAACGGTAAGTCGGTAGTCGTTGAACTCATGCGAGCGCCGCAGACGGTGCACTTCATGGACTCCTCCTTCGGGTCTTCAGGTCCACCTCCCACTCTTCAGGGCTAGGGTAGTATGCGGTGATGACTCGCACGTTCTGTCCATCCACATCGACCCCGAACAGGACATGGAACGCCTTCTCTCCTCTTCGCCCCAAGAG
>JAJDTY010000051.1 GCA_022826945.1 Candidatus Binatia bacterium | reverse complement strand
TGTCGGCACCCATTTGCCATCAACTTTCTGCGTGTTCCAGCCAACATGGTCGAGATGCAGGTGGGTACACATCACGTAGTCAATGCCGTCCGGGTCGTACCCGGCAGCCTTCATCTCGTCCAGAAACGAGGTGGACAGATTACTCATGATATCCAGGGGGTCGCGGTTGCGGTCGTTGCCGATGCAGGTGTCCACCACCACGGTCGCGCCGGGCGTGTCCACGATCAGCGAATGAATGCTCAAGGAGAGCGCCCCTTCGGGCGTGACGAAGTGGGGAAAGAGCCACTCGACCTGTTTCACGACCTCGGGTGTTGCGGTCGGCAGCACATCCGAAAATTCCGGATACACGATCTCCTCAACCTTGGTGATTTTGGTATCACCTATCTGCCAATGCATAATATCCTCCTGTTCTGCATTGTTGTGGCGTTTTTGTTGCCTGGTGTTGGGCCTTTTCCCCGCTTCCACCGGGGGAGCGGGTTTGCTTTGCAACTGGTCTATAACGGTCCTGGTCGGACGGGGTCCTTGCCGTCCCAGTTTTTTGCTGCGTTCTCGACTAGCATAAACAAATCCTTGAAAACAGCATTATTGTCCCACAGCTCGGTATAATGACCGATGGTGTTGACCGTGTCAAAATACACCAATTCGGCGTTGCCGACCGTGCACTCAAACGCGGCCTCATGGCCCAGCTCTTTATACTGGGCATAGGCGGCTTTGTAGTCTTCGGGCATTAGGCCGAAGTGATGAACACCGACCCGACTGGCATCCAGAAACTCTTTATAGACGGATGGCTCATCATTATGTTGCACAATCAGTTCGATCTGGAGGGCACCGCTATTGCCCAGGGCTAGGGTCACATCCACATTCGAGGGATTGCCCCGGTAGCGCTGATTTCTGAGCGGACAGTGTTCAAACAAATAGAACGGGCCGACCTTCAGCACATCCACCCAGTATTTGAGCGCGGCGTCCATATCTTTGACCACATAGGCCAACTGACGAACGGTATACAGCGGTTGTGTCATCTGAATCCCCCCTTGTGTAAACATTCGATCACGGTCAGGATTAGGCAGTTGAGCCAGCCGGACTGTTAGCGTCTTAGCTTACATCGGAGTGATCGACAAGGATAAGCGCCCATCAGTACGGTCAGGCGGGCGAAGAACCCGGCTGCCCTGCCTGGAACGGGTGTACGCGTTAAGAGGAGGCTTCCTTGGACTCGCCAAAAATTGAGTATCCGTGCATCTGGTCGTTCAAGATCATTGGTTCTGATACCGCCCAGATCACGGATACCATAGTCGTGATGCTCGAAGCGTTCGAATATCAGTTCAGTGAATCGCGCCACAGTCGGACGGGGAAATACACGTCGTGGAATCTCTCCGTTCACGTCAAGAGCGAAGAAGAGCGGCTGGCCATATTCAACGGCCTCAAGCGTATTCCGAGTGTCAAAGTAATCCTGTAAGTAAGGAGACGCCCGTCAGGAAGGAGATTTCGTATGAAGTTTATGTATTTCTGTCTGCCGTCCATTCCCGCCACTCCGCAAGAGCGGAAAGACCTCCGACCCATTGCCCACCATACCGAGCGCTGGCAAAAAATGTTCGACGAGGTGGCCGAAATTGCGCGTATGGTGGAAGACTTGGGCTTCACCGGCGTCGCCTTTCCCGAGCACCATCTGCATACCGAAGGCATGGAGATCGGCAGCCTTCCCCTTCTGACCCAATACGTCATTCACCAGACCTCAACGCTCAAGGTCGGCCCCATCGGCTACGTCCTGCCGGGCTGGAACCCGCTACGGCTCGCCCTAGAAATTGCCTGGCTCGACCAACTCACCAAAGGGCGCACGCACGTCGGGTTTGCCCGCGGGTATCAATCCCGCTGGCTCAGTCCCATGGCGCAGAAGATTCACGTCGGCGCGACGGCCAGCGATCAGAGCGACGTCGATATGCGTAATCGTGAGGCGTTTGAAGAAGTCTTTCAGATTTTGAAACTGGCCTGGAAGGATGAACCCTTTCGGTTCAAGGGCAAACACTATGAGTATCCGTACCCCTATGAGGAGGGTACGCCCTGGCAAGCCCATGAATGGACGCGTGAACATGGCTCTCCGGGCGAGGTTGATGACAACGGCCGGGTCCAGATGATCGACGTCGTGCCCAAACCGTATCAGAAACCCCACCCCACCCTCTTCCAGGCCTTCTCCATGAGCGAGGCCACCGTCCGCTGGTGTGCCAGGGAGAACATTGTGCCGACCCTGTTCATTTCCGACCACGACCAGGTGCGTTTTTTCGCCGAGGTCCATGTCGAAGAAGCCAAGACCGCAGGCCGGACCCTCCAGTTCGGTGAGTCGCTCGGCGTACTGCGCGCCATCTACCCCGGAGATACCCAAGAAGCTGCCAAGAAGATGCTCGCCGCCGGTTTTTGCGGTTATGGCTTTCAGAATTTCTTTTATCACTTCGGCTTTCTTGAAGCCTTCCGCACCGAGGCCGACAACAAAAAATACGGCGAGGGTCCGATGCCCGCCTCCGAAGCCACCCCCGAACGGATGATCGGCTCGAACTTTGCCCTGGCCGGAACAACGAGCGACATCCGCCGCGCCTTGGATCAGTTGATCGAAGCGGGGAATCCGGAGTGGTTTATCTGGCAGGGCGACCAGGGCCTCCTGCCTATTGAACAAGTCAAACGCTCCATCCGGAAAGTCGGCGAGGAAGTCCTGCCGCACTATATGTAGGGCGTTGGTGATGGCACGCAATGTTGACAGGGCTAAGCCGGATGCTATGGGGGTAGAAATTAAGGACGTATGGGGTGATGTAGAAGCGCGCGCCGGCAAAGGTATTGCTCAGGCCGATTCATGTTGGGCCAAGGTTCTCCTGACGGAGGAATCCGATGAAGTTTGGGGTCTTTCTGCCGAACGGCAGCAATGGCTATATCATGAGCAAAGCGATTCCGCCGTATATGCCAACCTGGGAGCTGAACAGAGATATTACCCTTGAAGCGGAGCGTTTCGGATTCGATTTCGTCCTATCCATGATGAAATTTCGTGGGTTTGGGGGCGAGACCGGATATTGGGACGGGTGCCTGGAGTCGTTTTCACTGACCTCAGCCTTAGCCACGGTAACGCAGCGGATCGGCTTGATTCCGACCGCCTCCCTCCTTGCGCTCCACCCGGCTTATGTCGCGCGCACCATGGCAACCCTGGACGATATTAGCGGTGGTCGGGTCGGGCTCAATATTGTCACCGGCTGGAATAAGCCTGAGTATGCCCAGATGGGTCTCTGGCGCGGGGATGCGTATTACGAGCAACGCTATGCGTATGCGCTCGACTACGTCCACGTGCTGCGGACCTTGTGGAGAGACGGGACCATCACCCACCACAGCGCCTACTTTGATTTGGACGACTGTCAGTGTTTCCCCACTCCCACCCACGAGATTCCCCTGGTCTCCGCAGGGCAGTCGAGTGCCGGACAAGATTTTGTCCCTCAGATTGGCGGGCACAGTTTTGCGATGGTCGCACCCGAACGGCTGCATATTATTGCCTCCGGCCTCAAGCAAGCCGGTGCAAAGTACGGGACGCGGGTGGGCACCTACGGCTTGTTTCAAATTGTCGCAGCAGAAACCGAAGACCTGGCCTGGCAAACCGCCTCGGATATTGTGGCTGGTGGCGATATAGAGGCCATCAAGTCGCTGGTCTACTCGGCGAGTCTGGACACGGTTAAAGGTGGTACCTCGGGGCAGTTTCGGAATGAAGATGCAGGGGCAGATGCAGACTTGCTGGCCGGGGACATTGAAGCCGGGAATATGGTTTTTATGAACGTACCCGTCCTGGTTGGTTCCTATGAAACCGTGGCTCGGAAAATTGACGATATCGCTGAAGATCACAATATTGAAGGTATACTTTTTTGCTGGCCTGACTGGGTCGCGGGGATTCAGACCTTTGGCGAGTGCGTGTTACCGTTGCTCAGCTGTCGGAAAAATTGGGACGGGGAAACCATGGGTGACTTACGAGCCCTGCGGGCCGACTTCTGAGTCGTCATCCGTTTATCCATAGAGTCAAAAGGCAAAAAAGGGGAAACCAATGGATGAATCGAACAGAGTGGCTGCCGAAGCCAGACCTATGCACGGCTCGGAGCGAGGCATGCCGATCGATCCCCCCGAGCCGAACCTCACGCCCGAAGCGATGGTGGCTCGAGCTCGCGAGCTCGTACCGCGCCTCCGCGAGCGGGCGGAGGAGGCGGACCGTCTGCGCACACTCCCGCCCGAGACCTACAAGGACTTTTTGGACGCGGGCTTCTACCGGATCCTGCAGCCGCGCCGCTTCGGTGGCTACGAGTTCGATCTGCGGACCTTCTGCGACGTCATGATCGAGATCACGCGGGGCTGCGGCTCATCGGGCTGGGTGCTCTGCCTGACGGCGGCCCACGTCTTCCACATGGCCGGGGTATCCGAAGAGGGGCAGATCGAGATGTACGGGGACGACGGAGACTTCCGCTCGCCGATGACCTTCGCACCGCAGGGGACGGCCACCCCCGTCGACGGGGGCTACCGCATCAATGGCCGCTGGAACTACAACTCCGGCGGCGACTACGCGAACTGGCTCGGCGTCTCCGCGGTCGTTCCCGGCGATACGGCGGGCGGGCCTCCCCGGGACACGATCCTCGCGTACCTCCGGCAGGAGGAATGCGAGGTCTTCGACAACTGGTTCGTCATGGGCCTGCGCGGAACCGGCTCGAAGCAGGCGATCATCGAGGACGTCTTCGTTCCCGAGCGGCGCGTACTCTCCCAGCTTCCCTGGTTCGCGGGTCGGGCCCCGGGTTACGGCGTCCACGAGAATCCCTTCTACCGGACATCGCCGTTCGACGTCTTCCTCGCCGAGCTGGCGTGCATCTGCGTGGGCCTCGCAGAGTCAGCGATCGACGCCTTTTACGAGCGGGCGATGACGAAGGTCGATAGCTATCCGCCGTTTACGCCCGTAAAGAACGAGCGATCGGTACAGCGCCTCATCGGTCTCGCGCGCGCCAAGACCGACGCCGCCCAGGCGGTGCTCCAACGCATCATCGATAATCAGAAGCGTCGCATGGAGCAGATCGCGCAGAGCGGTCCCGTCGACGTGACCGAGGAAGAGACGCGACGTACCTTCATGCTCGCCCACCAGACGCTCCACCTCGCCCGCGAGGCCGTGGAGCCGCTCTTCGACGCGAGCGGCACGAGCGCCGCTCTGACCGGTCAGCCTATGGAACGGATCTTCCGGGACCTCAACATGGTTCGAACCCACTACATGATGAACGGCGACCGAACCGCCGAGAACTGGGGGGCCACGTTCTTTGGGCAGGAGGCATACAGCCTGTTCTAGGGCAGCGACAACGATTCGGGGGAAAGTGGGCCATTTCGGGCTTTCCCTGGTCGAGAGTGTTGTCGTCGGAGGCAGCGGGCCGCACGGGCAGGCGAGTGAAGGGCGCATGCGAGCAGGATTTTTGGGCTACCGGGCCAGCGAGGCAAGAAGCGGGAGCAGTGGGGGAAGGGGGCGGGAGCACGTCCCTCACTGCGGGTGATAGTATGTGGGGTAAGGGAGGAGTTTCCTTTGACTTTTTCCGCCAACTGGCCCAGTTTCTCTCCAATAGTTGCCGATGACCTACTGGGGCCGCCTTCAGCCACGTCACCTACATAAGTCAATATATCCAGCCAGCTGGGCTGGCGGAGAATGAAGAGGACTTTGCCCTCGGATTCTTCGTACCGTTCAATGCCCCCGGCCTCACCTAGAGCAAATCACGGTGCTGTGTAGCCGCCCGTCATTCCTGCGAAAGCAGGAATCCAGGTCCCCAGCCTCCCGGCCTCTGGATGCCGGATCATGTCCGGCATGACGAGAGCGGACTGGCACGGCTACAACTTATCGTGAAACGCGCGAGCCGCCTACGGCACCCAACGCGGAGATACCGAGGCCGTATGTGGGGACACGGACAACGGCTTTGGGTTGCTGTTCAACTGGAATCTGCTGGGGGACGGAGAGCATGAAGTCGGCGCGTTTGTCGATGATATAGAACTCGGCCGGGCCACGGTGCGGGTGACGACCTTGGGCGAGGAGTTTCTGCGGGGGGTTGAGGGGGAGTATGTGATGGAGGACTTCCCGATGCCGGGTGAGACTGTAACCCTGGAGTGGCAGCAGAACAGCCAGAACTTTGTCCTTACGGACGTGGAGTGAGTGATGATACGGCAGTGGAGTAGAGGCACGCGGTTCCTGCCTTTGCCGGGGCGTGGGTCGGAGAATCCCGCCTGCGCGATTATCCGCAATGTTGACAGGGCCAAGCAGGGTGCTATGGGGGCAGAGGGAGGGATTCAGACCTTTGGCGAGCGGGTGTTGCCACTGATCGACTGTCGGAAAAATTGAGATGGGAAACCATGGGGGACCTACGGACACTCCGGGCTGACTGCTGAACCGTCATCCTCTCCTCCCATCGATTCAGAAGGAGAAATCGATGCAAAGAGCACCGCACATGCCGCAGGAGACCGACAACGGTTCAATGCGCCGCCAGCCCTACACCTCCCAACGACAAGTCGTGCGCGAGCCGCCAACGGGTAAGGAATTTCTCGAAGGACTCCGTGACGGACGGGTCATCTATTTCGATGGTGAATTGGTCAAAGATGTCACCACCCACCCGGCCTTTGCCACCAGCGCCCGCTCGTATGCCCGCATGTACGACACGCTTCACGACCCGGAGAAGCATGACCTCTTAACCTACGTGACGGAGCGGGGGGCTCGTTCACACAAGTTCTACAAACTCCCCCGTACCCCGCAAGACCTCCTCGAAGCCCGTGATGCCATCGCCGAGTGGGCGCGCTTGAGTTGGGGCACCCTCTCTCGCGGCCCCGATTATAAGGCCGCGTTGGTCGGAACGCTGGCCGGGGATGTCGACTTTTATGGTGAGTACGCGCCGAACGTCCAGCGTTGGTATGAGAAGATCGCTGACGAGGTGATGTTCGTCAATCTGAGCTTGATCAATCCAGCCGGCGACCGCTCAAAGCCGCCAGCCGAGCAGCGCGATGTATACATGCACGTCGTGAAAGAGCGTGATGATGGCATTGTTGTTCGTGGGGCGCGCATGGTTTCCACCGGGGCCGCCTTCAGCCATGTCACCTATATGAGTCAGTATATTCAGCCGACCGGACTGGTTGAGGGCGAAGAGGACTTCGCCATTGGCTTCTTCGTGCCCTTCAATGCCCCAGGCCTCACCTTCATGGGTCGCTACTCTTACGAATACCTGGCGAAAAAAATCGGCTCCCCCTTCGACTATCCTCTCTCCAGCCGCTTCGACGAGTCTGATCTGAGTATCGTACTCGACGACGTGTTCGTCCCCTGGGAGGATGTGACGGTCTACCGCAACCCAGCCGTTGTTAACGGCCTCTTCCCACGCGGCTTTGCCCAGCGGTTTGCCTTCCACGCCGCGGCACGGACCGCGGTCAAGCTCGATTTTATTTGTGGCTTACTCCTCCGGGCGACAGAAATGCAGCAGAAAACCGGCTTCCGCGAGGTGCAAGCCAGGATTGGCGAGTTGCTCGGCATGCGGCATAATCTCTGGGCACTGTCCACGGCAATGGCAGCCGAGGCCGAACCTGGGCCGGGGGGCTATCTCCTGCCAAAGACCGAGTACGCGCTTCAGTGGCGCAATATCTACGGTGATATTTTCAGTACGGCTCGGACGATATTCCACAATCTCCTCTCCGGCAACTTGATCCAGATCCCCTCCTCGGCCAAGGATTTTAAGAACCCGGCCACCCGTCCGTTGCTCGACCGCTACTGGAAAGGGGCCACCGCTCCAGCCGCAGAACGAGTAAAGCTGTTACGCGTCATCTGGGACCTGTTTCTGACCGAGTTCGCAGGTCGCACAGAGGCCCACGAGCGCAACTTCGCCGGTGGTTATGAACCGAATCGGGTCGAGACCTATCAGGCGGCCGAGCATTCGGGTCTGAACGCCTCGATGAAAGCCATGGTCGACGAGTGCATGAGTCACTATGATCTCGACGGCTGGACAGATTCTACCTGGGCAGACGTGCCATGGTCACTCCCGGATTCGGAATAGACAGCGAAGCCGTGTTCGCATGTTCTCACCACCTCCCTTTGCGCCGAGAGCCGCCCGGTCCGCTATAGGAGGTGGTATAGCCCGGCTCTTGCTGGAATAAATCTTTCGGCATCGAACGCACGGCCCGCTTCCAGGCGGCGACCAAGCGATCCTCGGCCGCATAGTCAAACGGGTCTTGCAGCATCACTTCCGCCCGCCCCCCATATTCCAATGGATGGTCGCGTAACCAGGCCGCCGCCTGTTTGATGCCCTCAACCGGCGAGACAATATCTCGATAGCCGAGTTCTGATTTGATTTTGGTAAGATCAAACATCCGGTGGGTCGTCCAGGGTTGTGAGATTAACGGTCTGGCACTGACGGCCAGCTCGTACGGCATCGAAATCATCTCCCACTCGTGACCCAGCGCTTCGGCACACAGTTGCACGACCTGCTTTAAGGTCAAGACATGATCATCACCACAGTTATACACCTGTCCGGCGGCAACCTCGGGTTGATCCACGGCCAACAGCAGGGCGTGCGCGGCGTTGGCAGCGGCGCCGGAGTGATTCAGCGATAAGCCGTCGTCCGGGAGGATGATGAAAGGCCGCTTGTCCAGGATGCGGCGGACAATGGACCATTCGCGTGGGACGACTTGATAGGCGCCATAGATTTGGGGATACCGAAAATGCGTGGCGTTCGGGTGGTGTGTGAAAACCACCTCTTCCGAGCGATATACCCGATAGCCTTTGCCATCTTCCGCTTCGCTCGTCGTCTTGACCCCGTCCTCCCCAGTGGGCACGGGCAGTCCCGGAGGGTGGACCATATCCGCGTTCATAAAGCCCCGGTAGGCAGGCCCGCCCCCGACCGAGATAAACCGCTCCGTCCGGCCAACCATAATCTCAGCCACCCGTCGTAAGCGGCCGTACATGGCGAGGGTTATGTCAAAGTGAGAACCACCGAGGGCACTTCTGAGTGCCTGCTCATCAAACGGGTTGGTATGAATGTGGATCACGGATTCGGGAATCTCATCTACTTCGTGGTTACCCGTGTGCAAGATGGACACCTCGAATCCACGCGTAATCAATCCATTCACGACAAAGTGACCGGTCGGCCCGGTCCCGCCGATAACCAAGGCTCGCATGATTAGTGCACTCCAGTCGGCTTTTCACACATTCGTTTCGCACTATCCGGCTCTCTATCGGGGAATAACCGGCAACAGGACATAGGACGCCCGGTCCTCCTGATGGAACACCGTCTGCTGGGCGGATACTCCCTGCGTTCCCTCGCCAAACGGCTCGCCCGTGTTCAGGTTGCGGTCAAACTCCGGGAAATGGCTGGAGCTGATTTCCAGACGGAGGCGATGGCCCGGCAGGAAGACGTTGCTCGTCGCCCAGAGATCAATCGTAAACTGATACGGCTTCCCCACCTCCATCAACTCAGGCGTAGACGCAGAGTCCCGATAGCGGGCGCGGATAATACCGTTGAGCAGATTCTGCGCATAGCCGTCCGGACGAACGTCGATAAGCTTGGCCGTAAAATCCGTGTCAACGGCTGAAGACAACGCCCACAACGTCACCGACACCGGTCCGGTGATTTCCAGCGCTTGGGTGAATGGCTCGGAGGTATAGACCAGGACATCATTACGTTCCTCGACCGGGCGCTGATCCTGCACACCCATATCTACGGCCAAGTTATTCCCTCCCAGTGACGGAACCGGATTGTCGGGATCATAGACATAGGTGTCTGCCTGCTCCTGGCCGGGCGGGACGGTTGAGAGGGTTCCGTTCCCGTTCAGCGTATTCGCCTCACCGCCACTATGCAGGAAATAACGCACCTGGCGCACGTTGGGCGGTGGCCAATCGGACAAGTGTTGCCAGCGGTTTTCACCCAGCGTGAAGATACTGACCGGCGACTCGTCCATAATCCCGCTGTCTATGTCTTTGAGCCAATAATCGAACCAGCGCAGCAAGGTCTCGTTGAGGTCGATCAAGGCGTTCGGACCAAAATCGATATCACCCGCACCGCGTGAAGTCGGCGTCGTATACGGTAAGAGATGGCCCCACGGTCCGATGATCAGCCGTTGACCGGTGCGGGCGACCTCAAACCGACTCTGCGCGGAGATGCTCTGATAGGCGGCTGGCCCACCCTCGGCAAATGTATCGTACCACGAGGTCACATGGAGCATCGGCGTCCGAACAGTCTCGGCAAAGCGGTTCACATTGGCTCGATGCCAGTACTCGCCATCGTCGGCATGGGCGATATGATCGGCCATGTATGGTGCGGCTTCTTTCAGCAGTTCACCCCAATCCTTGATGGGCAGGTGGCGATACCACGCGTCGGTCAGGGGGGTGAAGGCGTTTAAGCCCCAGCGGGTTGTCCGCACGCCAGCTAACTCGCCACCTTCGACATACTCCTTCATCTTTTCCATCAGGTCTCTGCGCCCCTGACGCTTGAGCGTATTGAGGCCCTTGAAGATGGCATACGGCACCATCCAGCCCCACTTCGACACCCCGCCGGTCTGATAGATCCAACTGGCATGATAATCGGCCGAAGCGGAAACCGGCGCCATGCACTGGAGGGAGGGCGGCATGGGGTCGTTACAGGCAATCAGATACTGCGTCAGCCCCAAATAGGACTGGCCGGTCGTCCCCACCCGGCCGTTCGACCACGGCAGGCGGGCCGCCCATTCGACGGCATCGTAGCCGTCGGCCGCTTCCTGAAAGATGGTGTCGTATTCTCCTTCGGACTCGAAACGGCCACGGCAGTCTTGGGTGATAAACACATAGCCATACTGCGCATACGAGGCGTTGAGGCCATTGGGGTCGGCGGAGCCCTTTTTTCCATACGGAGTGCGGCTCAGCAGGACGGGAAAACGCTCGGCCGAGTCCGGCCTGACGATGTCAGCATACAGCGTGACCCCATCCCGGGTTTTCATCGGGACACTCTCTTCAGCGGTGACTTTGTATTGTTTGCGCGCTTGGACGATCATGGCTCCCTCCTTGGTAGGCGTCATACCACCTCAGCTACACGCACGATACATTAGCTGGAAGATTGACCCCATAGCAACGAAACCTTTATGAGGGAGGAAGCTTAGAGCTGGAAGAACTGGCCAAACCGTTCGGACGCATTGATAGAGTCGAGATCGTACAGGAGGAAAACCAATGGCAGAGCCCGATACCCTGTGTGGCTGGGGAGATCAGGACAAAGTTGACTATTTTGTTCAGCGGAGCGCGTTCTTGATTCCGAAGCGCCTTGAGCAACTCAGTACCTTACTCGACCTCTTTCCTTGGCCGGCTGATGAACCGATTCGCGTGCTCGATTTAGGTGCAGGCTATGGTGCGGTCACAGAGACAATCCTCTCCCGTTATCCACACGCAACAGTCACCTGGGTTGACGGCTCGGCGGCCATGCACGGACATGCCGGGTCCCGTCTCAACAAATATGGTACGCACGTCGAACTTTTTCTGCGCGACCTCGCCGATCCCACTTGGCACACGGACCTGCCCGGACCGTTTCATGCCGCAGTCTCGGCTATTGCGCTGCATCACCTGACCGATGAACGTAAGAGAACACTTTGTGCTGAAGTGTTCTCTTTGCTCCAGCCTGGCGGTCTGTTCCTCAACAATGATGTCGTTGCCGGCGACCCGGCATTACGCGACCAGTTTACGCCCTTGGCTGATCGAGTGATTCAGCAACAGGTCCAGGAGCAGACAGGAGAGATGTACTCGCTCGAAGAAATTCGCCAAGTGCGAACCGCCTTGCCGCGTCCCGAGGGGCAGCGCAGCCACATCGCTCCACTGGAGCCTCAGCTCAATTGGTGGCGAGAGGCTGGCTTCACGATTGTGGACTGCTATTGGAAGTTTCTGAATTTTGCGATTTTTGGTGGCTTCAAACCCCAAGCCGGTGGATAATTAGGGAGCGCTTCAGTTTGGTGCAGCACTCGTCTTAACGAGTTCGTGCTCTTCTCCAAAGACAATCTGTCCGGCTGCGTCTTGGGCGCGAATACGCGCTTCGATTGCAGGGGACAGCTGCAAGTTTCGCTCCTCAGGAAACTTGTCCTTGTATAAGTGCGGACGTAAAAAGAATTCCTCTGGAGTTCTTATTATCGCTTGAGTTTTTAAGGGCGCGGGGAACCAGCCGCGGCGCATAAAGTCTGGCGAGAAGAAGACGTCTACGTCTTTCTGTGACCATTCTTTGACCTGCATGGCATCATGCACCGTGTAGCCATAGTAATCTGCCTGAGCGTCCCACCAGACCGCAATCAGGTTATGATAGCCGCGATCTCCGAGGTTTGGATTCATCATTTGGGTAATCCGCTCCTCAACAAAGATAAGCTCATCCTGCTGCCCGTAGACCTCCATCCGAAGCGGATAAAAATAATGCTGCTCTAGCCAATACACCACCTTGCTGGCGTAATAATCCGGCAGCCAGTCCGACTTTGGGCGAGCTTCAAGGACGTAGGTACGCACGCCACCATCCGGCCGATAATGAGGATATTCGTCTCCCATGATTTTCAGGTCTTGGACGGGCACATCGGTAAAGGATCCCTCTGGCGTCGCCAGAGTAATCACCGGTCGCGTCTTCGGAAAGCGGACCGTCTCGGTCAGGGTATCGGTTCCCAGTATGCGCCACGAAAACTCCCAGGCGTCGCGACCGAGCGAGTCATCAAACGTCATCGGCCAGGCGGCCATTTTGTCTTCGCGCTGGGGTTGCGGAAAGCGGCGGACCCGACGGATGGCCGGCGAATAGCCAAACAGGTCGGCCTTGGTACGCTTCTCTTGATCGGTCCGGTAGGTAATGAAGAGCATTTGGTTGCCGTAATTTTCAGGTGGAGAGAGATCCTGCGTCAGCCAGTGAGCCAACAATTCTCCCGGTTGCGCGGTCAGGTGCCCCATCAGGCCCTCGGGTTTCCGGTAATGGACCAGGACGAGGATTTGCGAACTGGACAGAGAGCCGCTGGGGGTCAGGAGCCCCATATCTTCGACCTGGACGCAGTTCCAACGCGGCATATGCGGGAATTCCATAGCGCGAAAGCCCATTTCCTCAGCCGTATAGGGAGCGCGAAACGGATAGGCTTCGGCCGGCAGATACGGGATGGTCGCATCGCGCGGCGTGTCCTGCGCCATATCGATAGCCATCCGCTCTCCTTCAGAGAGCTCGGCCAGTGTCTTCCAGGTTTTCTCCGGGCGCCCGTTCTGGTCTTCCGCGGCCCAGAGGGGCTGCACGTAAAAAACGAGGCTGAAACCAAGAAGACCGACAAGTCCTAGGCTAAGGCCGAGTAGATATCCAATAGATTCAAGCCGTCCGGGCTCGCTCCGCATCCAGTCTCTCCTTTCGCTGTCGTCACGCTCATGACCTATTGGGCGGCATATCCCCCGTCAACCGTGAACACCGAACCGGTGACCCATGACGACTCATCCGAAGCCAGGAAAAGTCCCATAGATGCTACATCTTCCGGCGTGCCCACACGACCGAGGGGGTGGCTCTTGGCCACGCGTTCCAGACGTTTGGGGTTGGAGCCATGGAGAACGTGGGCCATCATCGGTGTGTCCACAGCGCCGGGGCAGATCGCGTTGCAGCGGATGTTCTTGGAAGCATAGGCCGTCGCAATCGCTTTGGTGAGCGACACAACACCACCTTTGGCCGCAGTATAGGCATGGACATTCCCAACGCCCAGGATCCCGGCCAACGAAGAAACGTTGATAATCGATCCGCCCCCGACCTTGGTCATTTCGGGAATCGCATGTTTACAGCCCAAGTAGACGCTTTTGAGATTCACGTTCAAAACGAAATCCCACATCTCCTCTTCAAGGTTGGTGACGGTTGTGTCGTGCTTATGCAGGACGGCCGCGTTGTTATACATGATGTGTAAACCACCGTACGTCTCGACCGCACAGTCAACCGCCACTTTGATATCGGCCGCATTTGAGACGTCCGTCTCTTGAAACACCGCGTCTCCCCCGGCCGCTTTGACCAGCTCTACCGTCTCGTTGCCGCCCTCGACTTTAATGTCCGTGACAACGACCTTTGCGCCCTCTTGGGCGAACATCACCGCGGCGGCCCGTCCTTGCCCACCGCCGGAGCCGGTAATTAATGCGACCTTATCCGCTAATCGTCCTGGCATAAGCATCTCTCCTCATTCAATTGACTTTGCGCGCAAACGCGACTGCCCCGTGCTCTAACAGAATTGTGCTCTAACAGAACACGGCGAGAAGCACTATACGCGGCTGCGCCTTGGCCTTCATCTTCTGACCGATTACGATGAGTTCACTATCCGTCTCTGGACGAAAAAGATGAAAAAATCGCTTGGCTGGGCGTATCTCTTCTTTGCTTTGAGTCTTTTGGGCCTTGCTGGCCTGCATACGATCTACTTGGGAAAGCCGCTGAAGGGTGTCTTTTTTCTGTTGGCGACCTGGGCAGGCCTCTTCACTCTCACACAAGTGCTCATTCTTCCTTCTCCGAGTATCCCCCTTGTCATTGGTCTGGCGCTCCCGAAGCTCTATCAGAATTTCGTGCTCACCATCCCCTCCCCGAGCCTGCCCCTAGTGAGCGGGCTGCTGGCGCTGCCGGTTATTGTGGTCTGGTGGTGTGTTGATCTCTTGACCCTGCCCCAGCAGACACGAAAGGCAAACGAGAAGATGAAAAAAATACGGTTGTAATCACAGCGGGCAGTGGAAAGTACAGTATTTTCAGGAGGGTCACGCGTGTCACGCCAGAGTGAACCCGATCACTGGCCCGTCTGGGAATCATCGACATCTGCCCAAACTTCCAGTACAGTGCGCCCGAAGACTCGGACAAAATGAGGTACGTATGGACGCTGAAATCATTAAAACCGATATCAGAGACTATATTGCCACGGTCACGATTGATCGCCCTCCCGTGAATGCCATGAATCGGCAGATGTTCGATGAGATTCAGGCCTCTTTTGACGCCTTGAATAATCGAGCCGATGTCCGGGTGGCCATCTTTACCGGGGCGGGGAAATGTTTTTGTGCGGGTGCGGATATGAAAGCGCGTTCGCGCTCGCTGGACGACGGCGCCCAACAACCGCGTCACGGGGCCATGTGGGCTCACTCACGGGCGGCCCGCGAAGCTTTTCACTCTATTCTGGAATGTTCCGTCCCCGTCATCGGTGCGATCAATGGCCCGGCTCTCGGTGGAGGGCTCGCCCTGGTGGCATCCTGCGATATGCTGATTGCGTCAGAGCGGGCTCTGCTCGGTCTGCCCGAAATTGATGTTGGCCTGTTGGGGGGCGGTCGCCATACTCAACGCCTCTTTGGTGTCTATAAAGCCCGCAAGATGATGTATACGGGAGAACGGATCGGCGCGGAGGAGTTATACCGTCGGGGCATTGTTGAAAAGGTTGTTCCGCCGGAGCAACTCATGGACGAAGCCCGAGCTCAGGCCCAAGTGATTGCCGCGAAAAGTCCGCTGGCCATCCGGCTTGCCAAACATGCCATGAATGCGATTGAGTTTATGGATCTGCGCGATGGGTATCGCTTTGAGCAAAATATGACGCACGAGCTGACGGGGAGCGAGGACGCCAAGGAGGCAGCCCGGGCGTTTGTGGAAAAACGGGAGCCGGTATTTACCGGACAATGAACACGACTGGAAGGAGAGACGGGTATGCTGTTTGGCTATTTTACTGAGCGACCGTATCGGTGGGTCAACGAAGACGAGGTGCTTGAGCACCGGGGATTCTTTGCCCTGCCCAACTCGCGCTTTGACCGCGAAAAGGCCGCCGATGACTATAACTTTTTTCTCGACGAATACTGCTATGCCGAAGAAGTCGGCTTTGATGCGCTCATGCTGAACGAGCACCACGGCAACCCCTTCTGCATGGGCAGCGTCATGAATGTCGAAGCCGCCATACTGGCCCGGATTACCAGCAAGGCCAAGATCGTCCTGATCGGTAATCCGCTGCCGGTGCTGAAGCATCCGTTGCGGATGGCCGAAGAGCTGGCCGAGATTGACCTGATCTCGCGGGGGCGTCTCGTCACCGGTTGGGTCCGCGGGGCGGGCAGTGAGCAATTCTTTAATAATGCCAACCCGGCCTATAACCGGGAGATGTTCAACGAAGCCCACGACTTCATTATCCAAGCCTGGACCAAGCCTGGTCCGTGGCGCTACGAGGGCAAGCATTTTCACTATCGGCACGTGAATCCGTGGGCGCTGCCTTACCAGAAGCCGCATCCGCAAATGTGGATTCCTGGGGTATTGAGTCCGGAGACGGTGCACTGGGCGGCCCAGCATAACTATCCCTATCTGGCCCTGGTGACCGCTCTGAGTCCAACCTGCGACCTGCTGGACTATTACGCCGATACCGCGGCGGAAAACGGCTATCAGGCCGGCACGGAAAATTTTGCCTATTTGATCGGGGTGTTCTGTGCGGACACAGACGAAAAGGCGCAAGAGTTGGGTAAAGGGTTTGTGTGGGGCGGTGGAGCCAGTGCGTTCTCCAGACCGGAGCATACCCTGCCGCCGGGTTATAATTCCAAAAATGCCATTCGCCTACTTGCCCAGCGTCCGAGTGGCGGCTGGGTCGGGGTTGATTCGGACCGGCTCAAGGAAGCCCAGCAGGGTCGGAGGAAAAAGAAGAGTACAGACCTAGGCGAGGTCCGCCAAAAGCTGGAGAAATCGTATAAGCGCGCCCAGGACGACTACCTGATGATCGTTGGCTCACCCAAGACGGTCATTGAAAAGATCAAGACCATGATCCGCGTACTGCGGCCGGGGACATTCGCATGTTTCCAGGTTCAGGGGCCGGTCGGCAACGAAGACCGGATGAACAGCATCCGTCTGATGGGCCAGGAGGTCATTCCTGCGGTCAAAGAATACGCCAAGGAAATCGACCTGGTTGATCAGTTCACCCGCGTACCGGGTTCGGTCAAACTCACGCCGGGGACACGACGCCTGCCAGTCGTGGACCGCACACCATTAAAGGACCTTGGCATGCAGTCGAAGGCGTAGAATAGATTCTCCCTCTGCTCCCCTCTCCCGCTGGGAGAGGGCCGGGGGAAGGATTCCTCTACACTGGAGCCTCATGCATCCGCCACGACTTCTTTCCCGCTGGGAGATTGAACAGCTTGGCGGCATTCTCCCGCATGATGTCCTGGCGTTGCTCCTCTGTGATATGGGCCGCGTGGTCAGCCAGTAATTGCTGGGAGCGCGGCCAGGTAGAATCCGTATGCGGAAAATCACTGGCCCACAGCAATTGCTGGTGCGGCATGATATCGACCGCATGAAACGCGGTCGGATCATCCTGAAAGGTCATCCAGACATTGCTCTTGATATATTCACTGGGCAGCTTTGACAGGCCGTCAATAATCCCACCCTCGGCGTTAATCCTAGCGGCGTGATCCATACGATACATATAGTGTGGCATCCAGCCGGCGTCGCCCTCGGCACACACGAGTCTCAGACGCGGATGACGCTCGAAGACGCCACCCAGAACCATGAGGCCGACAACATCCTGGACAGCCCGGATAATGCCCAGAAAATTATTCATCTCATGGCCGCGGTGCGGCATGTTCAGGCTGCCGTCGCGTGAGGTCAAGATATGAAAACAGAGGGGCAACTCCAGGTCGGTTGCGCACTCCCACAGGGCGTCGTAGTCGGCGTGGTCATAGTCTTCGTAGATGGGCCGGCCCGGCATCATCATGCCGACCATACCCATGTCCTTGGCACGCCGGAAATCCTCAATCGCGCTGTCCACGCTCAGGACTGCAGTCTGCGCTAGACCCAGGATGCGGTTCGGCGCTTCGCTGCACATGGCCTGTAGCCAGCGGTTATAGGCCAGCATGCAGGCGTTTTTATAGTCCGGGTCGCGGTGCATGCACAGGCCCATGCCAATAGAGGCGTAGATAACTTCAGCCGCGATCCCATCCTCGTCCATATACGGAATCCGTGCGTGGCCGCCATAGGCTCCCTCGCGAATATCCGGGAACCTGATTTTTGCCGCGCGACTGTTGCGTTCCGTGACCGTGAAGCCGGCACCGTCAATGAATCCCAATTGAATCGGACGCTTCATGCCGTGGACGACAAAGGCGTCCGTCCCATCCGGTTGTTCCACGATGCGCGGCGCGACGTCCCGGTATTTGGGTTCGATATAGTCGATATAACAATTGGCTGGCTCACACACATGGCCGTCGGCTGAAATGATCCCTGCTGGTATCTCTTGCATCATTGCTCTCCGTTCCAGATCGGGTTGGTGGCTGCATATGCGCCCCAGAGTACGGAAAGCGTACCCTCTTTTCAAGAAAGCACGTGAAACAGTGATTTCTATAGGGACTTGTGGTAGGGGAGACACAACGTCAGAGGAGGGGGCCATGCCAACAAACAACACACTCACCCAAGGACTCCGCGTCGGCATCATCGGGGGGTCGATTGCCGGCTGTACCACGGCGATCGAACTGCTGCGCTTAGGCTGCGAGGTGACACTTTTAGAGCGCACGGGTGACACCTTGAAAGACAGGGGTGCAGGTATTGGCGTTCCGCCTTCGGTCATGGACACCTTTATTGAACGCGACCTAGTTGATGCTGACACCCCCTTCTTCGCCGGTCATGCGTTCACACGCATCTGGCGAACAGAAAAAGAGCGCCGTTACGGCTATCTTGCCTGGGACCAGCCCGCAAATTTGGCTCTGCTCAACTGGGGTGGGTTGTATAGAAACCTTCGCAAACGCGTTCCGGATAGGGTGTATCGCTCAGGGCAGCGAGCCGTGGCATTACACGAGCGACCCGATGGAACGGTTCAGGTGGAGTTGGCCGATGGGTCCACATCTGTATTTGACCTGGTCGTCTGTGCCGATGGCTATACCTCGCTTGGCCGACGGACCCTCTTCCCCGATATCGCACTGAGGTATGCCGGCTATGTCTTGTGGCGGGGCTTCCTGCTTGAAAAGGAACTTGAAGAATCAGAGCCGCTTGCAAGCGGTGTCCGCTGTTTAGGCTATCCGGGTGGACACGGTATTTTTTACTTTGTGCCAGGCTTGGACGGAGCGGTCGCGCTGGGTAAGCGTCTGGTGAATTGGGGCATATATGTCCCGGTTGCCGCCTCCGCGCTGACCGATTTTCTGACAGACAAAGACGGCAACGCGCACTCGGGCTCGCTCCCCCCCGGCGGCATGCCCTTGGTCACAGAAGCCGAGTTGAAACGGCGCGCCTATGAACGGCTGCCCGACTATTACGCCGAGATCGTCGACAAATGTCAGGACACATTTGCCTACGCCATTTATGATTGTGAAGTCCCTGCCTACCGCCAAGGCCGGATCTGTCTGGTGGGCGACGCCGGGGCCTTCGCCCGTCCACACACGGCAGCCGGCGCGCTCAAAGGGATTAACGATGCCATTGCCCTGGGCGAAGCGCTCACAACCCATACCTCTCTGGAAGCGGCCCTCAGCCAGTGGGACACAACCCGGACCGACACGAACAACGATCTGGTGAGGTTTGGCAACCAACTCGGGCGAGCGCTCGTCCTGGAAATTCCCGACTGGTCACAGATGGACGCTCGGAGCATGGAACGGTGGTTCACTTCGATCGTGACGATCAAAACCGAAGTCCTTGATCCCGACCTGCAGAGCGCAGACGACGCGCGGTTGTAACAAAATTCACGAGAAAGCGTTGATTTCTCGTGTTGAGAAGGAGTAGAGAAGGGAGAAGAGACTACAAGAGTTGGGTAAAGGAGGGGGTTATGCTCACCATCCTTGCGATAACAGTTTCTTTTCTGGTCTTTTTGGTTCTCGTCGGCCTGCTCGCCCAACGGGCAGACCGGATACGAGACGAGGACGCTCAGGGGGAAGCAGACAGTCCCTAGTCGCCACCGTAGTCTACCGCACGTCGGGTGAGCAATCAGGGGTTCACTGCGGGGTACAGCCTCCCCGCAGTATCAGGCGTATGGAAAATCGCGGCTGACGGTTCTGGTTCCAGCGCTCGCGCGCGGGTGTTGACCAAAGATATTTGGACGCTTGACTCGTTCCTTGAGAAAAGTGGATAACGACAAATATCCAAACCGACAGTAAGGCGTGTCAGTCAGAGAAAAGGGGGAACAATCCATGCCAGCGATCGCGGAACGTACACTAGAGGCAAACAGTACTTTTCAACAGGCCGTGGAAACCACAATTCGGGAGAACGGCGAGCTTGGGATGCAAGTCGCCGTGTATCTCGATGGCGAGCAAGTCGTAGATGTCTGGGGCGGTATTGCCGACGAGACCACTGGACGGGTGGTCGATGGGGATACGCTCTTCCCCTCCTTCTCTGTCATCAAGGCGACCACGGCAACCGCGCTCCATCTCCAAGCCGAACGTGGCCTGATTGAGTATGATGCGCCTATTGCGCACTACTGGCCCGAGTTCGCGGCGCACGGCAAAGACACCGCAACCGTCCGGGATGCGCTGAGCCACCGCTTGGGAATTCCGTATATGCCCGAGGGCGTCACGCCTGAACTCATGAGCAATTATGACTGGATGGTTGATCAACTAGCCAATATGAAGCCTGTCTTTGCGGCCGGCACTCAGAATGGCTATATGTGCTACACCTTCGGCTGGGTCATTGCCGAGTGCGTGCGCCGAACCGACCCCAAACGTCGGTCATACGGCACTTTTGTGCAGGAAGAGATCTGTGTGCCCCTTGGCATTACGAACCTCTGGATCGGGATTCCTGAGGAAGCCGAACCGCGCGTGGCGCGACTCAAGAACGCGCCTCCACTGCCATTGCCGGCAGATGCGCCGATCCTGCGGGCCATGCCGCCCCAGGTCGGAGCGACTGAGGAGGTCTTCGGCCGTTCCGATATGCGACGTGGCTGCATTCCGGGTGCACACGGCATCATGAACGCCCGCAGCTCGGCCCGGCTGTTTGCCATGCTGGCCAATGGTGGAGAACTGAACGGCGTTCGCTTACTGTCCGAAGATCGCGTGAAAACGTTCAGCACTCCACGGCCCGATACTGATCAGCCGGACTCCGTGCTGGGCATGGCAATCCGCATGGGGACCGCCGGGCTATGGGTCGGTGGAGTAAAAGATCCCAAATACCCGTTTCGCCTTGCCGGTTTAAATCCACATACGGTGTTTCATCCGGGCGCCGGCGGGGCGATTGCGTGGGCCGACCCCGATGCCCGCTTGGCGGTTGCGATTTGTCACAACCGGATGGTCCATAATCCCACGGTGACCTTCAAGCCCGTTCAGGAGGCGGTCGAGCAGGTCTTTGGGGTCGTGTAAGGAGGGCAGGATGACGCTACCGGATTCTGCAATCGTCCTTCAGCGTGGAGAGGGCGACTCGGTCGCCATCGGGACCGGCACCCGGTGTACCTTTAAGGTCAG
>JAJDTY010000078.1 GCA_022826945.1 Candidatus Binatia bacterium | reverse complement strand
ATCATGCCGTCCGGGTCGTCGGGATTCAGCGTCTTTGCCAGACCGTCCCACAGTGGAGTCCGCGTCGGCCCCGGGCAGACGGCGTTCACCAGGATGTTATCCTTGGCCAGTTCGTCGGCCAAGGTTTTGCTCAGACTGATGATGGCCGCTTTCGTGGCGTTGTAGTCGATCAATCCGGCGTTGGGCTGTTTGCCGAAGATCGACGCAATATTGATAATCCGGCCCCATTTTTGCTTTTGCATCAGGGGAACGGCAAGCCGGGAGCAGCGAATCACGCTGAACAGATTGATATCAAGATTATCCTGCCACTCCTCATCCGACAGACCCAACCCCTGACTCAGATGGTACCAGCCGGCATTATTGACCAGGATATCAAGCTTGCCGAACTGCTGTACCGTTGTATCAAAAAGGGTCTGAATGCCGGCGGCTTTGCTGACGTCAGCCTGGACTGCCAGGGCCTGCGGACCTAAAGCTTGGGCGGTCCGAGCTAATTGCTCCTCACCGCGTGCGCAAATCACGACGTGGGCTCCCTCTTTGACCAGATGCTGGGCCATGGCCTCGCCCAGGCCGTAGCTCGCTCCGGTAACGACCGCTACGCGATCTTTTAAACCAAGATCCATGTCTCCCTCCTTCCGACGTTATCACCTATCAATTCGGGGGTACGATAGCAAACTACTGGATACTGGCCTAATTTGAGGCGGGACGGCCGGTTTTGACGGGCAACTACCGGGTTTGGGGTGGAGGTAAGATCCAATGAGGCTCCCGCCTCACTATTTCGTCCACGTTTCGTCCAGCCATTGAAACATGTCCCTCTTCTCTGATTTCGGGCCATACCCCGCCCATGCTCTGGAATCTTGAACTTCAATGACGATACGAGTGGCTGTTGAGTTCACATCATTAATCATTTTGAAAAGTAATTCGGACGCCGGCATATTAGGGTACTGACCTTATTCCACGCCTAACGGCCCGCATTTGGAGCGATTCTTTCTGCATGGCCTACTTTGATCGGGTGGGTCAGGATTCCTGGAGCAAGCGTGCTATCTGTTCGGGGGAGTAGCCTACGCGTTGCAAGACCTGACGGACAAATTCCTCTACTAACTCTTCAGGCTTCTACAGCGACCACTGCTCACGCCGAATATCCGCTTCTATCATATCCTTTTTGCCGCCACTTATTATTGACCAAAACGGGATAGTTGTCACTCCCGTCAGATATGCTATCGTCCGGTCCACCTACTACCAGCAGTGATCCCGTTGAGTCGGGTCGCCTGCTGAATATAAAAACCACCAGAAGGTGCGGGAGTAGCTACCCGTGCTGTGGTGAATACGCAGGACTCACTCCATTCACTGTTGTGTAGTAGGTACGGCCCGGCACACCCGCCGGGACCCTGACACCTGGAGGGAGGGAGACCTATGTCAAGCGGACCATAAGCGGGGAGATTTTTGCGCGTATCGTATATGGATTGGCCGAAACCACAGGAGGGACTTATGGAACGGAGTAGATGGACCGTTGCGCTCATGCTCAGCATCGTCACGATGCTCATACCGGTAGCGCATGCGGAAATAGACGGGCCGATTGTTGGGGCATCCGCGACACTCTACGTGACGGATTTTCCCGAGCATGGTTATACAGCTACCGCGGAATGGAATGAGGACGCACAGGCGTTTACGTTGGTCGCACTCCGCACCCCTAATGATGCCGAGCAGGATGGCGCCTTACTGGTAGCGGCCGCCGGGGCGAACACCGAAGCCGTGCAGACGGCCTTGGATAATGGGGCTTCCGTCCATGCTCGCGATGCGACGGGCGAAACCGTGTTGCATCACGTCACCGACCCCACAGTCGCCCAACTCTTGATCGACGCCGGGGCGGCAGTTGATGCAAAGAATGAACACGGTATGACCCCACTACATGATCAGGTCATCTGGGGACGGATTGCCATCGTGCGACTGTTACTGGAAGCGGGGGCAGATGTGAATGCGCGGGATGAACGCGGCTGGACGCCGCTCGGCTGGGTCGAAGACCCGGCGTTCATAGGCGTGCCACAAGCCAGTGAGGAGATGATCCAACTCTTGAAAGACGCCGGCGGCATGTAAGGGGACACTCCTGTTTCCCGGCAACGGACGCTCCGCCTGCTGGGAAACAGGGCCTCTCATGAGGAGGAAGAGCGATGCTGATACGATTGCTGACAGTTCTTGTGACCGTGTGTTTTTTCCCTGTCCAGATCTGGGCTGCTGATGGGCCAACCCAGCAAATCGTGGGATGACTTTACAATACGGTGGGCAGGTACTAGAAGGTGAGTTGCCCTATGGACAGGTGATTCAGAAGGAGGCAACGATGGCGATGGGACTGGACCAGGTACAACCAGCGGCCCCGCTGGACTTTTTAATGATTGATGCCGACCACCATTACTATGAGCCAGATGATTGCTTCACGCGTCATATGGAATCAGCCTATGCCAACCGTGCGGTCAATATCCGCAGAGGCGAGGGCAAGTTTGGACGGGTGTATATCGGCGATGAACGTATGCGATTTTTTAGCGTCATTCCTGGTGACCACACGGGCGGGCCTGGCGCACTGCAGGAATTTCTCAAGAGCCACTCGGGCGAGGGCGATGGCCTGGTCTCGGGCGAGACGGTCTCAGCGGCAACGTTTCCCGAATCAACAGACTCCAACGTGCGGTTGCGAAAGATGAATGAACAAGGGGTCGAGGCAGCCCTGATGCTTCCGACGCTGGGTGTCGGCATCGCGCATGAGCTCCGCCACGAGCCGCAAGCCTTGTTCGCCAATTTGCGCGCGTTTAACCGCTGGCTCGAAGAGGACTGGAGCTTTGGGAAGGATGGCCGTCTCTATGGTATTCCCGTCTTGTCGCTCGTGGATATTGACCTCGCAGTCGCCGAACTCGAACGGGTCCTCGCCTTAGGCGCACGAAGTGTGAACTTAACGCCAGGTCCGGTCAATGGGCACTCGCCGGCAGATCCGCTGTATGATCCGTTCTGGGCGCGCTGTCAGGAAGCCGGCATTCCGGTTGTGTTTCATCTGGGCAATGACGGCCTGACCGAAATATACTCTTCACAATGGAGTGAGAACCCCTCCCCTCCGAGCCACCGGCTCAGTCCGTTCCAACGGGTGATCGCTTCGACGGAACGCGCGACGGCTGATACCCTGAGCGCACTCGTGTTCCACAATCTGTTTGGTCGATTTCCGAGTCTGCAGGTCGTGAGCATTGAGAACGGGGCCACATGGATTGCGCCCTTACTCAAGGCTATGGACCACGCGGCGCGGTTGTCGGGTCCGCGAGATTGGACCTTCGGCCATGCTCCGGACCGACCCAGCGAAATTTTCAAGCGACACATTAAAGTCTCTCCCTTTCCGGAAGAGGATATTCCGGCGTTGGTCGAGGTCCTCGGGCCGGAAAACGTGTTGGCCGGTTCCGACTGGCCGCATCCTGAGGGATGTGCTGAGCCGATTGATTACGTGGAAGGGCTGGAAGGCTTGTCACCTGAGGTGGTGCGGGCGGTGATGCGCGATAACACACAGAAGCTCTTTGGCGTCTAACCCGACCCCACAGGTCTTTACGTATCCCGCGGGTCAAACTGGGTTACCAACTGTGGGGCCATTCTCTTCAGGAGGGAATAGCATGGCACACATGGATCAACACCCATACAAGCCAAAAGGGAACGGAGCGGCCGAGCACTATGACGTGGTGGTCATCGGGGCGGGCTTTGGCGGCCTGTATGCCTTGCACCATCTACGCGGGATGGGGCTCTCGGTCCGCGTCTACGACGGCGCTGCCGGTGTGGGCGGCACCTGGTGGTGGAACCGCTATCCCGGTGCGCGGGTCGATTTTCCGGGCAGCCCCTTCTACAGCTACACGTTTTCAGAGGAACTCGTGCAGGAGTGGGACTGGCCCGAGACCCAGCCCGATCAGCCTACGGTGCTGGCCTATTTGGAGCACGTCGCCGACCGGTTCGACCTGCGCCGCGACATCCAGCTCGAAACCTGGATGCGCAACGCCCGCTACGACGAAGAGGCGCAGCGCTGGAGGCTCGAGACCAGCACCGGCGAGCGCGTCTCGGCCCAGTTTCTGATCTGCGCGGTCGGCACCCTCTCGGCGACGCATATGCCCGACATCCCGGGGCTCGATACCTTTGCCGGCGAGCGTTACCACACCGGCCGCTGGCCTCATGAGCCCGTTTCCTTTGCGGGTAAGCGCGTCGGTGTGATCGGGACCGGTTCCTCGGGGGTGCAGTCGATTCCCGAGATTGCCCGCGAGGCCGCGTATCTGACGGTGTTTCAGCGCACGCCGCAGTACAGCATCCCGGTCCGCAACCGCCCCATGGACCCCGAGGTGGTGCGGCGGGCCCGCGAGAACTGGGCCGCCATCCGAGCGAAGATGAACGCGTCACCCCTGGGCGCGCCGTTCGAGGTCTCCGAGCGCTCGGCCTTCGAGGACACGCCCGAGCAGCGACAGGCGCTCTACGAAGCGCTCTGGCAGAAGGGCGGCTTCCACATCCTCTTTGGCAGCTATGCCGACATCCTGACCAACAAGGAGGCCAACCGCACGC
Organism: Candidatus Binatia bacterium; assembly: GCA_022826945.1. Lineage (GTDB taxonomy): Bacteria > Desulfobacterota > Binatia > Bin18 > Bin18 > Bin18. The sequence continues at coordinate 154,047 of JAJDTY010000078.1, read as the reverse complement.
TGGCCGACTTTGTGCGCGGCAAGATCCGTGAGATCGTGCGTGACCCCGCGACCGCCGAGAAGTTGATGCCCGACTACTACCTGGGCACCAAGCGCCAGCTCCTCGACGACGGCTATTACGAAACCTTTAACCGCGATAACGTCGCGCTGGTCGATCTGCGCCAAGACCCGATTCAGGAGATCACGCCCGAAGGCGTGCGTACCGCCAACAGCGAACACCTGCTCGACATGCTCGTGCTGGCGACGGGCTTCGACGCCATCACCGGCGCGCTGGTACGCCTCAACCCGAGGGGGCGCGGCGGCGTCAGCCTTCAGGAGAAGTGGCGCACCCGCTTTGACTCCTACCTCGGCATGACGATAGCCGACTTCCCCAACCTCTTCATGATCCACGGCCCTGGGTCGCCTTCGGTGCTTTTCAATATGCCGCTCGGCGCCGAGCTCGAGTCGGCATGGATCGGCGAGTGTGTGCGTTACCTGCGTGAACACGGTCTGGGCGCTATCGAGCCGACCCCCGACGCCGAGCAGCGCTGGGACCGCGAGGTCGCCGGGATCGCCAACGAGACGCTCTATCCCCTCACCGATTCATGGTACACAGGGGCCAATATCCCGGGCAAGCACCGCCAGTTCTGCGTGTATCTGGGCGGCCCCGACTACTTCCGGCGTCTCTCCGAGGTCGCCGCCCAGGGCTACGAGGGCTTCGTGTTCGAGCAGGAGTACGGTCAACTGACCGAGGAACTTGCCAGCTAGCGATTTCGTAAAGCCGCCTCGGGGAACGCCTCATTCGGAATCACACCGAATGCAGTTCGTTGCCCACCCCGATAACCGGACAGCCCCCTGCCGGTATTTATCGTTAGGCCCCCGTCCAGTACATTATGCGGGGCATAATTGAATCCCTGCCCCTCAAAAACTGTCGGGTAATATTGGAAGGAGCGACTGGTGCACGACCCCAAGTTTGGATTACTTCTACCTGCGGACGACTTTGCCGCTGCCAAGCAGGCAGCCTTGCGGGCGGAGAGCGAGGGTTTTTACTCAGTGTCGATAATCGATCACTTCTTTACTCCGCTTGGAGATCCCCAGACACCCATGTTTGAGTGCTATACGACGCTGACGGCGATTGCCGCGGTGACCGAGCGTATCCGCCTCGCGCCGTGTGTGACGTCCGCCTCGTTTCGCCCGCCGCCGATGTTGGCCAAAATTGCATCTACTCTCGACAACGTCAGCAACGACCGTTTGACGCTCGGGTTAGGCGCGGGCTGGAAGCCGGATGAATACCATGCGCACGGCTATCCCTATCTCTCGAATCGGGAACGATTGGATCAACTCGCGGAAGCCGTTCAGGTGCTCAAGGCGATGTTCACGCAGGAGGAACCGAGCTTTCAGGGCAAACATTTCTCGATTGACAAAGCCTACAACAATCCCCGGCCCGTCCAGAAACCTCATCCGCCGTTGATGCTTGGTGGCTCGGGCAGCGGTCTGCTCAAGATCGCCGCCGCCGAAGCCGATATTCTGAATATCAACCCGCCGGTCTTTAATGGCAAGGATTATCCGAACGATCCGGCTATGACCTTGAAGTTCGACACGCCCTATCTGAAAAAACGGATTGGCATGCTGCACGGCTATATGGAAGAATGCGGACGCGATCCAAAGGAGATAGAGCTGGGTTCTTTAATGGTACTCCACCTCACCCGAGACCCCACCGACGCGGCGCTCGCCCAAACCGCAACCTTTCTCGGCTTCCCCGATACTGATGCAGCGCTCCGGTCGCCCCTGACATTGATGGGTACGCCAGACAGAGTCAAACGAGATATCCACACCCGTATTGAGGAGATGGGCATTACCTACACGATCGTTATTCCGGTCTCCCCTGAGTCTCATGAACTGTTTGTGAACGAGGTGATGCCCGAGTTTGTGTCGTGAGTCGTGAAGGGGGGCAAGATGAAAATATGTGTAGCTCAGACACGACCAACCATGGGAGACATTCAACGAAATATTGAGCATCACAAAAACTTCATCGCCCTGGCTGGTTCCTATGGCGTCGATACCGTGATTTTCCCGGAACTCTCCTTAACGGGATACGAACCGGCCCTTGCAAAAGCATTAGCGACGCATACGGACGATAAGAGGTTTGACGATTTCCAAACCATCAGCAATACCGAGCAGATCACGATTGGTGTGGGCGTTCCAACAAAAACCAAGACGGGTATCTGCATCAGTCTGGTGTTGTTTCAGCCGCACCAAGCACGACGAACCTATTCCAAGCAGTATTTGCACCCTGATGAAGACGAGGTTTTTGTCAAAGGACACGGTTTTCCAAGCGTAAGCGTGAACCAGACCAACCTAGCACTTGCGATTTGTTATGAATTATCAGTGCTCGAACATGCAGAGCGGGCGGTGAAAAGTGATGCAGACATTTATATTGCCAGTGTGGCCAAATCTGCAGATGGGGTGGCCAAAGCCATCAACAGATTAGGGGATATTGCCAGGCTCTATGCTATACCCGTCTTCATGGCGAATTGCATTGGCCCTGCGGATGGGGATGAATGTGCAGGGAAGACGTCCATTTGGAATGAGAAGGGCATCTTGATAGGCCAACTCGACGACACCCATGAGGGAATTCTCATTTACGATCCAGACACACAAGAACTCATTGAAAAAGCACTATAAGGCGGACCGTACTTGGAGAAAAACAGTGAGCGACATCAAGCAATCCATACACGACCAATTCGGTCCGGCAGCCGCGCAATACAAGACAAGTCAGGTCCATGCCACGGGCCAGGATTTGGTCCAGATCGCCGAGTTGGTACAACAGCAGGAACCGCCGGACGCCCTGGATGCGGGCTGTGGAGCGGGCCATACCTCGGTGGCCATCGCGCCGTACAGCCGCCGGGTCGTTGCTCTCGACCTCACCCCGCATATGCTGGAGCAGGTTGAGCAGTTGGCCGCCGAACGCGGATTCTCTCATATCGAAACGCGCCAGGGCGATGTCGAACAGATTCCGTTCGCCGACAACAGCTTTGACCTTGTGGTCTCCCGCTATAGCGCCCATCACTGGCCGAACCCCCTGACGGCGCTCCAGGAGTGCCACCGCGTGCTGAAGCCCGGTGGACGGTTTATCCTGAGCGATACTATTTCGCCTGAAGAGCCGGCCTACGACACCTTTTTACAAACGTTCGAACTCCTGCGGGACGCCTCGCACGTCCGGGACCACACGGTTGCCCAGTGGCAGGCCATGTTTGAACGCAGCGGGTTTCAGTCACATATCGTTTCCACCTGGCGCCTGCCGCTGGACTTTCAGGCCTGGACGGCACGGATGGCGACTCCGCCGGCACGAGTCGCCATGGTGCAGCACTTGTACGACAGCGCGCCTGAGGAGATCCGAACGGCTTTCGCGATTCAGGACAATTACGATTTTGCCCTGTACGGAGCGCTGTTTGAGGCGACCCGTCAGAGCGGCTAGCTGGAGGCAGCCATGGGCACGATAGTCTTACGCGACGGTGTCGTTTTCGACGGCCACAGTCCCGAGTTGCTTGACGGGGCGGACGTCCTGATCGAAGACGGTGAAATCAAGGAGGTCTCCGCGCGTCCGCTCAAGACCGCCAGTGCCCAGGAAATCCGTCTGGGCGGTCGTTTTCTCATGCCCGGTCTGATCGACGCCCACTTTCATGCCTATGCCGCCCGCGTCAATCTTCCCAGCCTGGACGATTGGCCCATGTCGCTTCTGAGCCAACACGCCCGCACGCTGCTGGAAGACGCGCTACAGCGTGGCTTTACAAGCGTACGGGATGCGGCCGGAGCCGACTTCGGTCTGGCCGCTGCAATTGAGCAGGGCTTGATCAAAGGGCCTCGTCTGTTTTTCTCAGGCCGGGCTTTGAGCCAGACCGGTGGTCATGGCGATACGCGGCCGGTCAAACATTTTGAGCCGTGCGCCTGCGGGTTTCAGGGCTCTCTGTCACAGGTGGCCGACGGGGTGGACGCGGTCCGTCGAGCGGCTCGGGAAGAGCTGCGCAAAGGGGCGCATCAGATCAAAATCATGGCCACGGGCGGCCTCTCTTCACCGACCGACCCGGTGTGGATGTTGCAATACTCGGACGAGGAAATCCGCGCCGCAGTCGAGGAGGCCGCCTCGCGGCGTACCTATGTCATGGCCCACGCCTACACCGCGGAGGCCATTGCCCGTGTTGTCAAGCTAGGGGTGCGCTCAATCGAGCACGCCAACCTGATTGACCAGCCAACCGCGGAATTGGTCGCCCAGCATGGGGCTTATGTCGTCCCCACCCTGGTGACGTATGAAACCCTCGGGGAGCTGGGCAAGGAGTTGGGCCTGCCCGAGGGTAATATCGTCAAGCTGAAGGAAATTCAGACCGCAGGACTGACTTCTCTTGAGCTGTGTCAGGCGGTCGGGATCAAGCTGGGCTACGGAACCGATCTGCTGGGGCCCCTACACGCCCAGCAGTGCCGCGAGTTCCTGATTCGGCGGGAAGTCCTCAGCCCCATCGATATCCTGCGCTCGGCCACGACGATCAACGCCGAAATCCTGAACCAGTCGGGTAAACTCGGGACAGTCGCTCCGGGAGCGCACGCCGACCTGGTGGTGTTTGATGGCAATCCGCTTGAAGACCTCGGTGTCTTACAACCCGAGAGCGGCGGACTGCGGCTGGTTATGAAGGCCGGTACGATCTACAAGAACTCGTTGTGACGAGACGGTTTATCCGCGACTAGCCTTCGACCTGTTCGGCGAGCCGCTGGGCCGTATCTATCAACGGCTGGGTCAGCGCCGCCACCTCGGGGTCGGCGCACATCATAATCCTGTCCGGGTCCGCAGCGAGCGGGTCAACGTCCACATGGCGGTGCGCAATGCGCCACTGCCCGTCCTGCTTCACCAAACGGTCCACGTAGCGCCCCTGGCCAAAGATCTTATACCCCCCTGGGGTCGCCAGCGTGGCCAGGACGCTGACCTGTCCGGTCGCTTCATTCCCGTTGACCTCATACAGTAAATTGCTGGTCATGTGCCGACAGCGAATTTCCCGCACATGCACCTGCGCATACTCGCGCAGCGCAGCATGGCCGCGCACCACCCAGGTTGCGACCTGAAAACCTCCGTCGGGGGTGAAGCACTGCACCCAGACTTCCGGCTCCAGGTTGTCTATCGCATGGGCATAGCGAGCACACAGCTCTTGGATGGCGAGTTTCTCGATCCAGGTCTGTTCCATACCGCACCTCTCTTTCTCCCCACTCTCTTTCATGAAGAGAACACCGGATTCAAGAGCGAGACTTGAGGGAGTTCGACTCGTCTGAGTGACAATCCCCTCCCATGCGGCGAGCACCACCTTGTTGCCAGTACAGGAGGAATGGTGCTAGGGGTCGGGCAGAAGGGCCCCTCGATGAATCGTTTCGGTATTTCTATGGGCATCAGTCCCCGCGAGCCGCTCGTCAAGGTCGGGGAGACAGCCAAAGCAATCGAAGCGCGGGGGTTTGAGGCCCTGTGGTTCATCGATTTTCAGCTCGGTCTGAAGGATGTCTATACGGGCATGGCTCTGGCCGCTCTGGCTACCGAAAAGATCGCCATCGGTCCGGCGGTGACGAATGTGATCACCCGGCACCCAACGGTCACGGCCAACGCTATCACCGCGCTGGATGAGCTTTCGGAGGAGCGCGCCCTGTTGGGGCTGGGCGTGGGCTGGTCGGCCGTACAGGGGGCTGGCCGCAAACCGTCTACGGTCAACGAGGTTCGCGCCGGGATAAGCGCATTCCGCCAGATGTTTACCGGCGAGGAGGTCGCCCTGTACGGGACGCGCGTTCAACTCGCGACTGCTCATCGTCAGCTCCCGATCTACCTGGCGGCGGCCCAGCCGCGCATGCTCCGTTTGTGCGGTGAAACCTGCGACGGGCTCATCCTCATGGGGGCCGCCGAGGCTGACTTTTGCAACTGGCAGCTCAACGCTCTGTATGAAGGCTTGGAGAAGGCAGGTCGAAAGCGGAGCGAACTCACCGTCGACCTGTTTGTAACGATGAGCGTCAACGAGGACGAAAACCTGGCCCGCAATGATGTCCGTGCCTGGGCCACCAGTCAGGCGGCAACCTTCTCTACCTGGAAACATCTCCCCCCGACCTGGGAGCGCTTTCGGCCGGATTTTGAGCGCGCAACGCAGCACTACCAGTTGGTTGAGCACTTGTCCCTACGAGCCGGTCACAAGGAAATCGTGAGTGATGAATTCGTGCAGTCTGTCGCTATTGCGGGCAATAGACGCACGTGTATCGATCGACTGAGCGAGTTGGCCCGACTTGATATTGACCGGATCACGTTTGCTCTCCTGTCTGGGGGACGGATCCGCCGCTTAGACGAGTTGGCAAACCATGTGATGCCCGTCCTTGCCGGGGTCGAGCCGAGCTGAGCGTCAGGTCAGCGGTATAAAATCGTATTCGCCGGCCTGCAAAACCAGAAACACGACCGACTCCTCCCCGGCGTTCGTCACCAGGTGGGGACGGCGTGGGACCACGGCGTATGTCTCGCCAGGTTCCAGGCGAACGTCTTCTTTGGGGTCCCGCATGAATAGACGCAGGCTACCCTGAAGAACATAGAAGGTATCCTGGACAGCGGTGTGGCAGTGCCAGGGGACTTTCTGGCGTGCGCTGAGCTGTAGTTCGGTAATCCGAAACCCTGGTCGCTCGGCGTGGTAAACCAAGCGCTCGACTTCCAATAGAGGACCCGGATTCTTGATCGGCTCCCTTTTCATTGACGTGTTCCTCGTTGACTCGATCTCCTGCGTAGATAAACCATGAGAGGTGGGCAAGGCAACGCTGGCACAACATGCAGTTCTGTCCGGCTTTGCAATCCCGTGCGGGCTTGCATTATCCTGTGTCCGGCAATTGTTCACTCAGCCCCGCTCTGTCTGAAATAGGGAGAGCAAAAGAAGGAGGTGCGCGCATGAAAAAAGAAGCGATCAATCCCGACAATGTCTGGAAGCCGGAAGACTACTTCAATATCTACCACTCTCCCGGTTTACCCAGGGTTCCACCCGAAAAATCGGGCTGGGAACAAGCCGTCAAAAAGGGGAACTGGCTGTTTATCTCAGGCCAGACGCCGACCACGCCGGATGGAAAAACGGTGGCCACCGATATGCATGCCCAACTCCGACAGGCGCTGCAAAACACCCGGAATATTGTCGAGACCGTGGGCGGCACAATGGACGACATTGTCTCGATCCGCTACTACTTCAAGGCCGGATACATGGAGGAGGGGTTGGCCGCGCTACGGGATTTGGGCGGCGAGTATTTTCAGAGCCCCTACCCCTCCACGACCTGCGTCGAAGTCGTGCGGGTGGCCTGGGCCGACCATCATTTGGAGATTGAGGCCATTGCCATGCTCGATGCGTAAAGAGAATTCCCTTCACGTCTCAGTCGGTAAACGTCGCCTCGACGTTGCCGAGCATGCCAAAGTCGCCCCGCACCCGGACACCCGGAGCGATACCAGTCGGCTGGATACACGTTCCCGTCGTCACGACCTGTCCGGCCTTGAGACCGTCTGCCCGGACCGTGAGTTCATTGGCCAGCCAGGTGAGGGCGATACGCGGGTCGCCAAGCACGTTGGCGCCGCGTCCCTCGCCCGCCCGGACCCCGTTCAGGCTGAGTGAGACGGGATGGGCGGCGAGATCAAGCGTTCGCCAGTCGGCTGCAGTTGCACTTCCCCATACGAACAAGTCGGCGCAAGCACTGTCCGCGATGAGCTGGGCTGGACCGGCAGTGCCAAAATCCAGGAATCGCGAGTCGGGGACCTCAATGGCCGGATGCAGGCTCGCCACACTGGCCATGACCTCGTCCATCGAGTACTCGCGGCCGCGCGGTGGCAGGTCGCGCGCCAGACGGAAGGCAAACTCAAGCTCCACCACACGCATCCCATTCGCGCCGAGCGGGAGCGTTGCCGGGCTCCGGCTGATCTTCCCTGCCAAGAGCCGTCCCGCCAGCGGCCCGTCCACCCCAATATGCGCCTGTCCGGCCTGACTGGTGGCGGCAATCTTCCAGCCCGAAACGGACTGCCCCGAGCAAGTGGCCAGCCTGTCCTGAACCGCATACCCATCCTCGATGGTCAGCGGCCGACACGCATCGGGTAATTGTTCGAGCTTGCGGCCAGCCTGCCAGGCGTTCCAGAGTAACCGGGCCGCCGCTTGTATTTGTGCTTGGTCCATACGTTGCATCCATTCTCAATACGGAACCCCGGTAAGGTCTTCAGACCGTGCCGGGGTGACACTCTTATTGCGCAGCTTTTACTTGCCACTCCTTCGTAATCCGTTCCTCTTCTCCGCCAGGCGTCCAAATCACCAACGCGTGCACCGGGTCCTCGGACTTCACCGTGTGGCGCGTCGTCGTGTTCGCCGGGACCAGACAGGCCATACCAGCGGTAAGCGTCTGTACCTTTCCCTCACTCGTTTGTTCCATCTCTCCGGACAGCATATAAAAAGTCTCGGTCGACTGATGAATATGGTTGGGCACATCCACCCCAGGCGGCACGACCAGGTAGCCGAGCGTGAGCTCTGTCGTCCCCCCAAGGTGTTGATCAATCAAGATGGTTACTTCGGTCTTTGTGACCGGATCGACGTAGGTCGTTGCCTGTTCGGGGCGGACGAACCGCGACACCTCCTCGGCCAGGGCGGTTGGAACCATGGGCACGAGCCCCGCCAGTATCGCAGCAAGACCCGTCCAGCGTGAGAGACTCAGGATAGGCATTATTGAAATCTCCTTTTGACATTCGCTCCCGTTTGGCGGGATAATACCGGCCAGCCAACACCGGAAGTACTCCAGGCCAGCTTAGGACGATCACTCAGGCAACGGCAAGAGCCGTGCAGAACAGGAGGGATTCTTATGGCCGGCAGAGATAGCAGCGATCGCAGCCTGCGTATCGCCTCAATGAAAACCATGCTGGATTATCATTGGATGTTTCTACGCACCCTCTCGTCTTCGGTCCGGGAGTATTTGGGCGAGGCCGGCCTGGCGGCGCTTGAGCGCGGCTTCCGACGGGCGGGGTATTATCGCGGCCAACGCATGCGCGACCGCCCGGAGACCTTTGCCGAAGGGCGCGACGCTCTGTCGTTGATCCGCCACTGGGACATGGGCGAGCATGCCATGGCCGCGGAGACGGGGTCGTTTGCGGTCAGCGGCACTGGGGCGCGGGCGACCGTCACCCTCCCCCACGTTCCTGGCGCGGACTACTTCAGCGCCCACATCGGGGGTGACATACTGGAGCCCTATTGGCGCAATACCTTGACGGGTATTGCGGAAGGCTATGATGCGGCCGCCGGGGTCGAGTTCTCTGCTGTGACAGTGGACCTGAACGCGCCCTGGCAGCTCACCTGGACCTACCAGGGCGAATCTGACGAGGTCACAGCCGAGCCACCGGAGGATGTTTTCGCTCAGCCGGCCAAGGCCATCCAGCTCACCCGCAGTACTTTTGCCGCGTTTGCCGCGATGGAGATGTATATCGGCTTTGAGTTAGTCGATCGGTTTGACGCCTCGGGCGAGCGTGCACTGCGCGAGGCCCTGTATCAGTTCGGGGTCGAGCGCGGCCAGGGCATGCGTCAACAGGCGCTGAGCCAGGGACGGTCGCTGGACTTTCAGTCCTGGTTCGAGGTGCTCCAAGAGCGCGACCCGGCCGAATCGGTCTTTGTCTTTCGCGGCGATACCCACATCTCGCCCGGCGTCATGCAGGCCGAGTGCACCTACTGTCCGCTGGCCGAGGTCTGGTCGGAAGAGGGCGAGCGCGGTCTGAAGTTCGGCTATATCTACGATGTCGAAGTCCATCGAGGTTTGGTGGAATCCTACCATCCGGGCGGCAGGATTCGCTGGAATACGGTCAAGACCCGTGGGGACCGGACGTGCAAATTCTATTTCTCCATTCCCGAACTGGTCACACAAGACGATCCCGACTGGGCTCAGCCCCGTCCTCGGAACTAGGAGGCTCACGATGTTAGAACTGCTCGACAACCCTGTCCCATGGCCCAACAGCGCGCGCTGTGCGGCATCCATCACGTTCGACATGGATACGGACAGCGCCCTGCACCTGTCACATGCCGACGCCTACAAACGGGTGGCCGCCCTGTCGTGGTTACGCTACGATGAGGTGGCGGTGCCGCGGATTGTGAAGCTGTTTAACCACTATCATATCAAGGGGACTTTTTTCGTGCCGGGCTGGTGCGTTGAACGCTATCCGGCCACGGTCGAGACGATTGTCGCCAGCGACCACGAGCTGGCCTATCACGGCTATTTGCACGAGAACCCCATGGATCAGACCCGCGAGGGCGAGCGCTACTGGTTGGAGCGCAGCATTGAGGCGATCGAGCGGCTCAGCGGCAAACGACCGGCGGGCGGACGAGCACCGTATTACAACTACTCACCCCACTCCACCGGGCTGCTGGCCCAGGCCGGCTTTGTGTACGATTCAAGCCTCATGGCCGACAGCCAGCCCTACGTCATGCGTGCGCCCGAGGGCGAGGTCATCGAACTGCCGACCGACTGGGCCATGGACGACTGGCCGCAATATGCGCATAGCCCGGACTTTCGGTATCTGATGCCCACCCGCGCGCCGGACAAAGCCATGGAAATCTTCATGGCCGAGTTCGAGGCCGCCTATGAGTGCGGCGGCTTGTGGGTCACGGTCTGGCACCCGTTTGTGACCGGGCGACTGGCGCGCCTCGCCGAAGTGGCAAAGATGATAGAGGCGATGCAGAACCGGGGCGGCGTGTGGTTTGCCACCATGGAGGAAATCGCCCTGCACGTGCGGCGGTGTATTGCTGACGGGAGCTATACACCGCGCGTTGTTTCCATGCCCTATTACGAGGAACCCATCCCGGAATTGACCGAAGGATTTCCCGCAGGCCTGGGGCTTAGAAAGCCGCGCGGTTAGGCCGGGTGCCGTTTGTGCCAGCCTGTGCTCTGCTCGTAGGCATAGGCGAGGTGCAGAACCGTCGCTTCCTCAAACGGCCGTCCGACGAGTTGGAGCCCGATCGGGAGACCGCCGGGCGTAAACCCGCACGGCACCGAAATGGCGGGCAGGCCGGTCATATTAAATGGTCGGGTTGCCCGAGCGATAAGGGCTGCAACCGGGAAGTTCTCCTCACCTATGGTGACGGTCGGCTGGTCTATCCTGCTGGCCGCCAGGACGGTTGTCGGAGTCACCAACGCATCGACCCGACCGAGTAGGGCGAGCATCTCCTGACATAACAGCGCCCGAAAGCGTTGGGCCTTGAGATATTGTGAGGCTTGCACACAGGCGCCGAGCAACAGTCGGATGCGTACGTCAGCGCCATAGTCCTGGCTCCGAGTCTGCATGGTCCGGGCATGAATCTCGTATGCCTCCGCAGCAATAATGGCGGTCGAGCTGGCAATCACATGCTGGATGCTGGGAATGGAGACGGCTTCGACGGTCGCCCCCAAGTCAGACAAATGCTGTATGGCGGCCTGCACCCCTTCCCGGACCGCCGGCTCAATATCGTCAAAAAAATACTCCTGCGGCACGCCGATGCGAAGCCCACGGATGTCCTCCTTCAGAGCCGCCGTATAATCCGGCACCGTTGCCGTGCTGACGGTCGGGTCGTTGGGGTCGGGGCCGGCGATGGCGCGCAGAAATACGGCGGCATCGGCAACCGTTCTGACCATGGGGCCGACATGATCGCACGAATGGCTGAGCGGATAGACCCCGAACCGACTCACCCGCCCATACGTCGGCTTGAGACCGACGATGCCGCTGAGCGAGGCCGGGATACGGACCGAGCCGCCCGTATCCGTCCCGAGCGTCCCCAGCGCCAAGCCGGCCGCCATGGCCACCGCCGAACCGCCGCTCGACCCACCGGGAAGACGCGTTCGATCCCACGGGTTGCGGGGAGTGCCGTAGTGCGGGTTGAGCGAGGTCCCACCCCAGGCGAACTCGTGCATATTGAGTTTTCCCAGCAGAATCGTGCCGGCCTGCCTGAGTCGGGTGACAACCGTGGCATCGCTATCCGCAATATGATCGGCCAGGATTTTTGAGCCGCAGGTCATGCGTACGCCCTTGACGGCAAACAGGTCCTTGAGCGCGATGGGAATGCCGTGGAGCGGGCCTCGATACTGCCCGTTCACAATTTCCTGTTCCGCGGTGCGCGCCGCGGCCAGTGCTTCGTCTCTCAGGATGGTGAGATAGGCCAGGTATTCGTTGTTCAGGCTGTCAATCCGGTCAAGATAAGCCTGGGTCACCTCTAGGGGTGAGACTTCTTTCTTTTGGATGCGGGGCGCTAGCTCGGCAATGCTCGTAAAGGCGAACTCTTCAGCCTTCATTGCGTTCGCCCCCCGACACGACCAAGCGCACCGCCGGCTCTATATGGCTGAGGTTAAGCGCGTCCAGTGCGTCCAGGCCCGCGGACAATTGCATATACAGCGTGGTCAGCTCTTCCAGAGCCTCTTCGCTCAGTGGTTCCGCGAGCTTGTCTCGGAGAAGAACCGCCACGCGTTCTCGATCTCTCATATCCATTTCGCCTCCCTCAGAAGCTGTTGCCTGTGGATCAGCGCCGAGTGGTCCTGCGCACGGATTTTGCGCGCTTGTCATTCTGGGGAGCGAAGGTGAAAAATAACATCGGGCATCTTCACTCGGGTAGAGCCGGGTATCAAAACCTCGGTTCGTGTCTCGGTACAAACCGGGTGGACTCAAACCCGTCGACCACCTCCGGCTGCCCAAACAATTCTACTGCCGGCGCAATCTCTGCCAAGGATAAGGTCAGAAAAAATAGCCGCCGCGCCTCCTCGGGCATTGCCCCAAGGGGAAACTGCTTCAGATATTCCAGGATGACCTCCATCCGGGGAAAGATCGCATCATAAAAGGTCTGGATCTCTTCCCTGGTGCTTGACAGACGCTTTTTATTGCGCGCCCTTTCTTCCGCCAGAGCCCACGCACTGACGAAAGGCTCAAGATCGGTAAACTGACTCGGCAACACCCCCCCAGGCATAGGCACCCCCTACTGTCCTCCGCTGTCACCGATAAAGTCTTCCGCAACCTTATTCGCGTGTCTGATCATTATCTCCTGGTCTTGCAGGGGAGAGTGCGTTATTGCCCCGGAAGTGAGTCCTCTTTGCACGTTCTCAAGGGTACTGCCGTCTTCCAGCCATACATCACGGGTGACGCATCTCGTATATTCCTGGCTAAACCATTGGGCGCTATCTTCTGCCTTGGGGAGATACAACCGTGCTTCCCAAAGCGACCGATCGACCGTTATCGGCCACATATAATGCGTGAGGCAGAACCCGCCAAACAGTAAGAAGTGGAAATTCGGGAAGATATAATAGAGGTCAAAAGACCAATTCGGACTTCTGGTCGGGTTGAGCACCTGCGGGGGCAGTCGCTCGAGAAAGGAGCCGGTTGCCTCCGCACTGAGCATCGCCCCGAATCGAGCAGCGAGGGCTTCTACGGGGGTTGGCGCATGGTTCTGATTGCCGTAGCCCGAGAGCATGCTGTGGCGGGGATAGAGTTTGACGTCGAGGGTGTGAACCGCGGGATTTTCTCTATTGGTGAAAAAATCCGGGATCGTACGCGCGTGCAGGCTCTTGGCGTGATACGCTTCGAGCTGGGAGTCTCGGGCGACTCTCCAGTTGCATTTGAGATCTGCCGTATAGGAGTAACAGTCCGGCAGCTCCGCGAAGGGAAATTCTCTCAATACCGTCGCCACCTCGCCCAGATACTGCGGCAAGGTTTCCCGCGGGTTGGGATCCAGATGGATGAAGATAAACCCGCCACAGATGTCTGTGGTCACCGGAGTCAGAGCATATTCCTTTTTCTCGAAATCAAAGAACATCTCCTCTTCCGGCACCCCGACCAATCGTCCTTCCGGGTCATAGGTCCAGCCGTGGAATTTGCACATGAATTTCTGACACGAACCCGACCCATTCCAGACAATCTTGTTCCCTCGATGTTTACACACATTATGGAAAGCGCGTACCACTCCGTCCTGTCCGCGAACGACCAGGATTGAGGTGTTGCCCACCGCAAGGTCTTGAACAAAGTAGTCTCCGGCCTGCGGAATTTCTTCTACTCTTCCGACGTTGAGCCACACCCGCCGAAAGATTCGTTCACGTTCCAACTCAAAATATTTCGGCGAAATATAGGGCTCAATCGACGCTGGGCCGGTTCCCAGCTCAGGGTATTGTGTGGTCCAGCGTGGATTGTTGGCTGCAGGTTCCATGCGCTCTCCCTCCTTATCCGCGCGTGTGCTGAGAGGAACCTCTGGCTGTGCTAGAGCAGGTCTGCCCCAGCCTGCGCACACTCCTCGTCCTGCTGACCAGTGCCCCCACCAACGCCGCACCCGCCCTCAAGGACTCCGTCGCGCATGATCGCAACGCCCCCCTGGCTGGCGATCATATGGCCTCCTTCTGCGGCAACAATCCCGCGGACAATCGGGCTGTCGGCCATTTGCTGGAGGGCACCACTGGGCCGGGCAAAGCCGGCTGAAGCAACGGCTTTGCCCTGAGAGCCGTAGACACCGGCCCACAAGGCATCGTCCATACGATTGAAAGCCACGAGACGACCTCCCGCGTCACACACGGCTACGCTGATCTTGATGTTGAGCTCTTGAGCCTTGGCTATGGCTCCGGCAACAATGCGGTTCGCTTCCTCTAATGTCAGTGCCATACGACAAACCCTCCTCTCTTATTATAAAATTGAACTTGCAAATTCCGGGCAATTTTGCAATCGATGCAAAGGCAAAAGATCGCAACCTTGTTCGAGAAGCTTACAGAAAAGGAGGAGCGGTATGAGAGCAGAGAGCCTGGAATATAAAGATGGGGATGTCACGCTCAAAGGCTTTGTGGCGCTGGATGACCAGAGCGACCATAAGCGACCCGGTATTCTGGTGATGCCCGAGGCATTCGGATTGGGCAAGCAGGCTAAGGACCGTGCCCTGCGGCTCGCCTCGCTCGGCTATGCTGCGCTAGCGGGCGACCCCTATGGCAATGGCCTGGAGGTCAGCGACTTGCAGGAAGCGATTCAACACGCGGGAGCCATACGCGAAGATAATACCAAGTTTCGCCAGCGCATCCGCGCCGGACTCGACGCGCTGATGGCGCTCCCACAGGTGGACACTGACCGGCTTGTAGTCATGGGCTATTGCATGGGCGGCTCCTGTTCCCTGGAGATGGCACGAGACGGCGCACCGCTCAAGGGCGTGGTCTCATTCCACGGCGCCCTGGAAACGCAGAGTCCGGCAGAGCCGGGCAAGGTCCAGGCAAAGGTCTTGGTGTGCCACGGTGCGGATGATCCCTTTGTTCCGGTCGAACATGTCACTGCCTTTGAAGAGGAGATGACCAAGGCCGGGGTGGACTGGCAGGTCATCAGCTACGGCGGCACGGTGCATAGCTTTACGAATCCGGAGGCTGACGGTTCCATAGAGGGTATTTGCTACAATAAACAGGCGGATGAGCGTTCGTGGCAGGCGATGCAGGCGTTTTTTGACGAGATATTCGCGTAGCCGCTATACCGACCGGCCCGACCGGATTGCATATACATCGACCTCTTCACGTCCAGCCATCCAGGTCGTCTCGCGGCGCTGGACCTGGACGTGAAATCGGGCGGCCGCCAGCTGTTCTAAAAATTTTTCGACTCCCTCTCGTCGCGGGTCGCCGAAAAAAGCCATGCCCCCCGCCTTGAGCGTGGCCGCCAGGAGCTTATACATCCAGCCGCCGTCGACCGCCTCGTACAACACGTCAGCCCCGACAAGCACATCGTACTGGCCAAGCTGCTGCACGCTGTTCTCATCCAGCCAGCAGCGGCACTGTTCCTGAACGCGGGGGACGGTGTTGAGTTCGCAATTTCGCTGAACCAGCCGCAGAGACTCAGGAATATGATCAAGCGCGGTGACCTGCGCTCCCAGTGAAGATAAAACCACACTTTCTAATCCGACCCCACAGCCAATCACCAAGGCATGTTTGTCGCGCCACCACTCCGCAGGATGGGTCGAGGCGAGATACTGCGACAGGGCGAGGCTCGCCGGCCAGACCAGATGCCAGTAGTCGTTTGCGCCGCAGTATGGACAGCGGGAAAATTCGGGCTGGACGTTGCGGAGTTCAATCAAACGCACGACAAGCTGCGGCGTGACCCGGTACGGAAGAATACTTTCTTCAAACGGTGGACGTTCGCTCATACCTCGGCGATCCCTTCCGAAAACATGCCATCATTATCAGGAAAAAGGCGGATGGGGAGACCCGTTTTCGCTTGACAGCAGCCGTTCCGGTACACTAGGACGGAAACTCAGAAACATCACGGAGAGCACGCACTATTTCTTTCAGTCAACGTTGCACGAGAGGAGGGATACGATGGCACGGCTCAGTCTCGTTGATCGCAAGCAGATGAGTCCGCAGTATGCGCAATTGGTGGAGCGGGTAAAGAGCGCTGATGGCTATGTCAATTTTTTGAGCATGATGGCCCACCGCCAGGAGGTCGTTGAGCCTATGTGGCGGTCCTATGTCGATATGTTCGAGGGGGGCGTTGTCGAGCCACCGCTCAAGGAGTTGGTGCGCATCAAAATTGCCTATCTGAACGGGTGTCTATTTTGACAGGGCTTTCGCTACGCATCGGTGATGCGTAAAGGACTGACCGAAGAAAAAATCGCCCAGCTTGAAGATTATGAAAACAGCCCGGCCTTTACCCCGCGCGAGAAGAGCGCCCTCCGGTTTGCCGAGAAGCTGGCCATTGACTATGACTCGATTGATAACGACGAGTTCTTTATCGGGCTCCAGCAGCATTTTACCGACGCCGAGATCGTCGAACTCGGCATCGTGATCGGGTATGACATCGCCTTTGGCCGGCTGCTGCGCGTGTCTGACGCCGACCCGAAGGTATGTGAGGTTCCGGAGCATCAGGAGGTTGGCGTAGACGTCACCCAACCCCCCGCTCTGTCCGCAGCAAAATAGCGCCTGCTACGGGTGGGTCAGAAATGGCCCACCCTTTTCCCTTGAATAGTCTACCGGAACGGCTCCCTCAGATCCGTTCGACAATCGTGGCAATGCCCATGCCGCCACCGATACACATGGTGACCAACCCGGTGGTTTTATCCTGACGTTCGAGTTCGTCGAGGACGGTGCCCATGAGCATGCTGCCGGTTGCGCCGAGCGGATGACCCAGGGCGATTGCCCCACCGTTGACGTTGACCGTGTCCGGGTCCATGTCACAGTCGCGCATGGTTTTCAGGGGGACGACCGCGAAGGCCTCGTTGATCTCAATCAGATCAATATCCTTGATCGTCATACCGGCTTTTTTGAGAACCTTTTTGGTCGCCGGAACCGGTGCAGTCAACATGATAATGGGCTCATCCCCCGCGGTTGCGGTAGCGACAATCCGGGCACGCGGTTGCATACCGTGGCTGCGGGCATACTCCGGAGAAGCGAGCAGCAGGGCTCCCGCGCCGTCGACAATCCCCGAGGAATTGCCAGCGTGATGCACATGATCGATCTCTTGCACATCCGTGTAGCGTGACAGCGCCTTTTCGTCGAAACTCAGCGTGTCGCCCTTCTGCACATATTTCCCCAGTTCCGCAAAGGACGGCGGCAGTTGACCAAGCCCCTCAAGCGTCGTGTTTGGTCGCGGGTATTCGTCGTGTTCCAGGACCAGCGCACCGTCAGCATTGCGCACCGGAATCAGACTTTTTTTCAGGCGACCTTCTGTATGCGCCCGGGCGTAGCGCTGCTGGCTCGACAGGGCGAATGTATCACAATCCTCGCGGCTGAAGCCTTCCCGGGTGGCAATCAAATCACCCGAGATACCTTGCTGGACAAGCGGGTGGAGTTGACGCAGATGCCTATTATGGCCGTCAATTCCCCCGCGGTCCGCATTCATCGGCACACGGGACATGGACTCCACGCCACCGGCAACCACCAAGTCCTGCTCGCCGGACTTGATACCCATGGCCGCAAAATTAACCGCCTGCTGTCCCGAGCCACAGAAACGGTTGATCGTCACCCCGGTCGAATCGTTCGGCCACTCGGCTGCCAGCACGGACATCCGGGCAATGCACATGGCCTGCTCACCGTACGCGGTCACACAGCCGACCACCACGTCGTCCACATCACGCGGGTCCAGGTCGTTTCGTTCTTTTGTGGCGTTCAGGACTTGTGCCATGAGTTCCTGGGGATGGATCCCCGCCAGCGCGCCATCCTTCTTTCCCCGTCCACGGGGGGTTCGAACGGCATCAATAATCCAAGCTTCACCCATGACTTCCTCCATTGTTTCCTGTCAGCGAATTCAGTGAGGCGAGACGGTGCTGCTGACACCGCTGTTACGGTCGGCTCAGTGCGGCGAGATGGCCATGGCCATCATGACCGACCGCTCAATTTCGGCGATGACGCTGCCGACTTCGTGACCGATCAGGTCCATCTTGCGCAGTTGCTCGACACGGGGGGTGGCACGTCCGAGTTCCCCGGCGGTGAAGATGTCGCGCAGGAAGCCGGCGGCATCGACCAGACAGATCATGGCCACATCTCTGGGGTCGGGGATATCGTCGGACAGCAACACATCCGAAATCCGTAATCTGACCTCGCGTTCGACGCGCCCGTCAATCGTGGGATAGCGGCGCGCGCGGAAGACCCACAGGAACTTCTTGTCCTGGGACTCCAGAATGCCACGTTCAATCAAACTGGCCAGGGCCTGTTGCCGGATTTCGGTCGTATCCTGGCCGGCCAGGGTCTCTATCCAGCCCCTGGTATCCTTAGGCTGACTGGAGTCCGCAATATGCGCCAGGGCCTGATCGAGAATCGGGTTTCCGGTCGGCGTCGTGTCAAGACAAGTGAGGTGCTCAAGGTCAGTATCGATGCGATTGGCAAAGGCTAGGTCCATCAACACCGCCCCGGCGAGAATGTATTCCACCGCCCCGCCCCGGGTCGGCAGAAACGACCCGTCGTCGTCCAGTATCAGCAGCATGATCTCTTCGGCAAAGGTCAGCATAATATATCCTCAGGACTGGGCCGCCAGGGCGCTCTCACGGGTGTCGTAGTAGTCGAGCATGGTCAGAAAACCGCTGACCTCCATGACGGACTTGCAGGTCGCCCGGAGCATGCAGAGCGTCAACTTGCCGCCACCCTGTTGGCATTTTTTGGCGCCCGCAAGCATGATGCGCAGACCGGTGCTGCCGATGTAATTCATCTTGCTGCAATCGAGCAGTATCCGGGTATCACCGCGTTCAATCACGTCCGAGATATGCTTCTCCAGGTCCGGTGCAGTGGAACCGTCGACACGCCCGTCCAGTGAAACAACAACTACAGAGTCTACCGTTTGCTCTTCAATCTTCAACGGCGCGTCCTCAGGATTGTGCGGCCAGGGCGCTCTCACGGGTGTCGTAGTAGTCGAGCATGGTCAGAAAACCACTGACCTCCATGACGGATTTGCAGGTCGCCCGGAGCGTGCAGAGCGTCAACTTGCCGCCACCCTGTTGGCATTTTTTGGCGCCCACAAGCACGACGCGCAGACCGGCGCTGCTGATGTAATCCATCTTGCTGCAATCGAGCAATATCTGGGTATTACCGCGTTCAACCACATCCGAGATATGCTTCTCCAGGTCCGGTGCAGTGGAACCATCGACACGCCCGTCCAGTGAGACAACAACTACAGAGTCTACCGTTTGCTCTTCAATCTTCATTGGACAGCCTTTCTCTTCGATCTCAATCGACTAGTCGCATTTAACCGTCTGGCTGAGGCAGGGATAGCACAGTGACCGGTAGGCGGCAACCCATTTTTGACCGCCAGCGGAGCCCGCCCGTGGCAATCCTCACCCTTGGCGAGGCGGATAATTACTGGCAGAATACCCCGAAGTCAAGGGGTTGGACATCATAATCGAACAGGGAGATGCGTATGGACAACGGAATTCTATCAGGACTGCGAGTGATTGACTGCGGGACCTATGTTGCCGGGCCGGCCTCGACAACCATCATGTCGGATTTCGGTGCCGAGGTGTTGAAGATCGAGCGACCGCAGGGCGGCGACCTCTATCGCTCCATGTCTGATTTACCGGGCTTTGCCAAGGCGGACCTCAACTGGGGCTGGATTCTGACCAGCCGCAATAAGAAGAGCGTCGCCCTTGACCTGGCTTCGCCTCAGGGCAGAGACGTGCTCATTCGGCTGGTCAAGACCGCGGACGTGTTTGTCACCAACTACCAGCATCCGCTACTGGAAAAGTTCCGACTGACCTGGAAGGACCTTCAGCCGGAAAACGACCGGCTCATCTATGCCCATCTGAGCGGCTACGGAGATGAAGGCGAAGATGCCGACGCGCCCACGTTTGACGCCCTGGCCTATTGGGCGCGCTCGGGCCTGATGATGAGCGTCGTGGGCATGGACGGCACACCGGGCGGCCCACGTCCGGGCATGGGCGACCATCCGACCTCGGTGTCCCTGTTTAGCGCGATTATGCTCGGCCTGTATCAGCGCGAACGGACCGGACGGGGCCTCAAAGTCGGGACCTCCTTACTAGCTAGTGGAGCCTGGGCCAACGCCTGCGACCTTCAGGCCAAATTCTGTAACGCCACGTTTCCGGAACGCGGCGACGACGGCACACCGCCGAACCCATTGGCGGCAGGCTATCGGAGTCGTGACGGCAAGGCCTTCCTGGCCATTCTGCTCGATCCCGACAAGGAATTCCCCAACCTGTGCAAGGCCCTCGGCCAGGCCGAGCTGGCCACCAACCCGCTGTTTGCCACCAACGAAGCCAGAGGGGAGAATGCCTCAGCCCTCTTTGCCATTTTACAGGGCCAGTTTGAGTCACGAGACCTCGACGAGTGGCGGGTACTATTCAAGCAGTCCGACATCAAATGGGCGCCCCTGCCCGTGCGAGACGAAGTGGTCGAAGACCCACAGATGCGGGCCGCCGGTGCTTTCGTGGACATGGAATATCCTGGGCACGGCAAGCTAACGACCGTCAACAGCCCCATTTTCACGACCGACGGTGAAAAGCGAACGCCAAGCCCAGCACCGCAGTTGGGCGATCATACTAGTGAGGTCTTGCGCGACCTGGGGTATGACGACGCGGCCATAGCCGTACTGGTGCGTGACGGTGTGGCAGCGGTGGGCGAGTAACTTCGGCTAGCAGGGTTGGATGACGCCTCCAGCTCATCCGACCCTACGGGTCTCTCTGCTCGGAGGCGAGCAAGAAAGGAGCGCCCTCATGGCACGCAGAATCGGTCGGGCTGGAGGGAGATGACGGTGGTGGTCGATTTCAACCTTAACGCCGCGACTGGGGCGCATACCGCTATCGTGCGCGTTCGTTATGTAGTGCAATTCAGCAAAGACTTCCAGTCCATCACCGGGACACAGGTGGGGCCGGGTCTTTCCGCTCGATCAAGACCCGTTTGACCCGGAGGCGGTACCGGCCATGCGGTTTGACTCGCTATTCACTGGACAGCGCGTGACGGTCGAGGCCGAGCAGCACCGGCATGTCTGAAATAAACAGTCACTTCACCACTTCTCATTCAACCACACTTAACGTGGGTCGTTGGGAAGTGCGCGCTGGGTGAAGCCCACAACCATGCCAAAGGCTTGCTCCGGCCCGAGGATGATAGTGTCCGCGCCGTCAGGTTCGGGTCGGAGTTGCCTGTCTCTCAGAAAGTCCTGGGCTTGCCCGAGGTTCGCGGTCTTGAATATCAGGGAATAAATGCCCTCGCCGTTTTGCTCCAGCTCTCGGCCTTCCGGGCTGGTCGCGGAAAGAGGCTGGGCCAGTTCCACGACCGTATCTTCTCCAACAGCCACAAAGGCACTCTGCTTGCGACCCTCGGTATGCTCCTCGTGGAGCAGGGTCCCATCCAGGATATCGCAATACAGCCGCTTGGCTGTGGGCAGATCCCTGACGACGACGCCGATATGCGAGGCGCGCTGGATGCCGAGCGGATGCTGGCGCCAGGGGTCGCTCGACCAATCCGGTTTCAGCCGCGGGTCGGCGATGTAATCGCCGGACAGGGCAAACTCCAGTTGACCGGGTGTCTGTCTCGGATGCGTCCAGATGGCCGCGGTGTCGTACGGCGGCTTTACCGCTTTGCCGACAAGGTTATAGAGCCGCAGGCCGGCCGTATCGAGGCGCGCAGAGATGGCCGCAACATCATCCACATACCAGGCGATGGAGTGGAAGTGCTGCCCGAAACGGTCGTGAAATCTTTTCACCGACGGATTCCTGAGGTTCTCCACGCGGGCGGGCATCATCGGCTCCATGATGACGTCCCCGATGGCAATCAGGGAGGCGTTCCGTCCGGCCAGCTCTTCATAACCGTTATAGAAGCGCGTGACCGAGAATACGTCGTCATACCACCGGTCAACGGCTTCGAGGTCGTCCACAACATGGGTGAGATGAAACAGCTTGCCTATGGTGAACATGTCTGCCTCCTTTCAGCGAGAGCCCGCACCCGTTGGGCAAACGGTACAAATCCTCTGGGACATCGGTCTTCAAGTTTCTCCATGGCAGTTCTTTCTGCTATCGCCGCATACATCTTCCTTGGACTGAGTTGAGAGCGAGCCTCATTTCTCAAACTCTCGCATTTGCCCTTTGGATCACCTTCAGACTCGGGATTCGGTAGGGGATCAATATGCGTCTCCAACACCTCTGATAAAGCTTGTTCATCGGCAAGCATCCAAGCATCAAAAGTCTTGATTGCCACGCCAAGCGCTCGCGGGAGTAACGACAAGCGGCGATCTTCCTGGGCTCGGTCGAATTGCTGTTTCCTTTCCTCGTCACCATCTTGATCAATAACGAGAATGATTGTGTCATAGTCCTCACGTTCGGCCAGACGAATCCAGCCCAGGGCGCGCTTCTCGTAGCGTCCGCCTTTCCCTGGCTGGGTATGCTGCCGAACTCTCGGGCTACTTACTTTTTCTTTCTCAAAGCTCACGTTTTCATTGAGTAGCCTAGACGACAGCGTTACGAGAGCACCGTCAAGATTGTCATCACCTAATTCGTGTACTCCTTCAGAGACAATGAGAATTCTCATCTACTGGCTTCCACAGGAGGAGAGGAGGTTTCGGCCAGGGCTTTATCACCTTCGGCTGTCCAGATCTCACCTAATGTGAACACGTCAATTTGTTCTTTGACAGTTCGGCTCT
Source organism: Candidatus Binatia bacterium (assembly GCA_022826945.1). Taxonomy (GTDB): domain Bacteria; phylum Desulfobacterota; class Binatia; order Bin18; family Bin18; genus Bin18. The sequence goes on along the minus strand of JAJDTY010000078.1, from coordinate 130,971 downwards.
CAGAGAGCTGATGGACTACGACTGATCCATCCTTTTCCTTATGACACAGAGAAACCTCGTCAGGTTGGAACTGGTCAACAACATAAGGGGAATGTGTGGTGAGAAGAATTTGCGTATGCCTTTGCTCAGCAATCAGTTCGTGAAGAATCCGAAGCACATCCTGTAAACGTTTAGGGTGAATGCCATTTTCGGGTTCTTCGATAAGGAGAACACGGGGAGGGTGGGGTAAATACAAGATAGTGAGGTAGGCCAAAACCAAAAGCATCCCATCGGATACCTGAGCGGCCGGAAGCTCTTGCTTATTTTTTTTAAATCTGAAGTGCAGACCTTTTCCTTCAGCCTGCTCAAGCCTAGGAATCTGTTCCGGATCGTCTATTGGTCCGGTAAATGCCTGTTCTCGAATGAGTATAATGGAATCGACTTCTGGAAAAATCCGCTTAAAATGATTCTCCAGATCTTCGAATCGTCGCCGGTCAGAACCGAGAATGTCGTCCAGGCAGAGCGCTAATCCAAAACCGGTCGATTCCATCCGAAACTGATGCTGAGAATGTGCGGCAACAGGCAGGGAGAGCAGTCTCGGCACCCAGCGGTACAGGTGGACTCCAGAGAGAACATGGTAAATCTCTCTCGCAACATCGCGTAGGGCATCAGACACATCGTGATCGAGTACGGCAATCTCATACATCAAGGTTGCCCGAGAGAGGTCGCGGGAGCCCATCTCTATGAACTCCTCCAACCTAGGATCAAACTTCAATCTTTCTTCTTTGAGATTGACATCCCGCTCCCTTTGCGCGAATCGACATCCGATCCTGTATTTCCAATTCTTCTCCTCGACATTCCCTTCCGCCTCAAGAGCGACTATCTGATTGATATTCCCTTTCCAGACTAAGTCAGCTCCTTGCCAGGATCCAACAAATGCTTCCGGCAGTTGATGATCCACACTCCGGCATAAAGAGGCGAGGGCTTCCAGGATGCTTGTCTTGCCAGAGTCGTTCGGGCCAATCAGGACATGCATTGGTTTCAGGTCCAACGTCACATCGCGCAGAGCTTTATAGTTTTGGACCCGAAAACGTGTGATCATTTTTCGCTCTCCGGCATGGATTAGCTGCCTCTAGGATAACATGAGGCCGCGCGCCGTGCCCTCCTGCTCAGTCGTTGTTGGCCCAGCTCTCTTCGTAGTTCGTGTGCATGCGGCCACGGGCGCGGAGGTGCTGTATCTTCCACTCTCCGTTCACTTTGACGTAATCGTCTTCATAGCGCGCCGCCAGCCACTTGGCCTGATTGTCCTTGTAGAACGTGAACGGCCCAAAGAAGTACCAGATGCCCGTGGCCCGCTCACCATTGATTTTGATGATCGGGTTCATCACCTGGTGCTGGGAGAAGCTGATCATCGTCTGGAATTTTTTGAACAGCTCACGAATGGCCGTATGGCCCTGGGCCTTGCCGAATCCAGCGCCTTCCCAGATACCGTCTTCGGCAAAAATCGTGGTGATGCGATCCGGGTTGTGGTCGTCATCGCAAATATCGCAGTAGGTTGCCTTGAGTTGCTTGATGGCCTCAAGGTCCTCAATCCGCGTGATACGTTGTTCCAGCTCGGTCATATCCATTGGTGTACGCTCCTTTCTTCGCTTCAGACTCAGTTCTCACCAGCCCGGAGCACCTGCCCCGGCAGGCCGCCGACATGTTCTCCTTCTTCGTACAGCACGTGTCCGTTCACAATCGTGTATATAATACCTTCCGACTGCGTGACGAGCCGACGCCCGCCGCCGGGTAAATCATGACGCACCTCCGGGCGTTCCGGACAGCGCACGGTGTTCAGGTCGAAAATGGTGATGTCCGCCGCCATGCCGGGCCGCAACAGGCCGCGCTGGGACAGGCCGAAATACTGCGCCGGCTCGGAGGTGATGCGCTTCACCGCATGTTCCAGCGTAATCGCCTGTTTGTCGCGCACGAAGGTGCCCAACAGATAGGTTGGATAGCCGGCGTTACACAGCATATCGACGTGGGCGCCACCGTCAGAGATGCCGATCAGCGTGCGCGGGTCGCTGAATTTCCGTGCGACCCGTTCTTCGTTGATATCGAGCCGCGGCAGCATATAGTCGAGCCTGAGCCCATCTTCAAGCGAGACATCAAAGAAGGCATCGAGTGGCGCCACACCACGCTCCTGAGCGATCTGGGCGATCGTTTTCCACTCGAGCGCCTTGAGGGCAGGCTGCGTAGCTTCCTTCACCTGGGTATTCTTCCAGATGTCGCGAAAAAGCGGACGGTGTTCCAGATCGGTGGCAAAGGCGCGGCGAAACTCCGCGTCCGCATAGGTCCGCCTTTGATCTTCGAGCGAGGCATCACCAAATACCGGCTTCATGGAGCGCAGACTGGCGAACAGGAACGGGTTGCGCAGATTAAACTCAACCGTCAGTGGCCGCACGGCAACCTGAGGACGGCAATTGCGAGCCAGCAGCGGCGCAACCTGGTCCAGGGTGTCGGTCCAGGCTGTTGGCGCATCGTCCCGGTCGCGCAGATTGAGCCAGGTGACAGGCCGTCCGCTCTCGGCCGCGAGCAACTCAAGCAGCGCATATTCTTTTGCGGAAACCGTGCTCGGCTGTTTCGTCAGCGCGATTTCAATTGTGCCGCGGCCGCGTTCCGCGAGGAGCCTGGAATAGGTCCGCAGTTCAGCCTGGCTCGCCAGACGGCAGGCCAGCGGCTTGGCTTTGTAGCCGATATGCTGGGGCAGGACCGTGAGCGAGAAGCCGAGTGCGCCGGCGTCAAGCGCTTCGCCCAGCAGCGCGCTGATCTTCCCCGTTTCATCCTCTGTCGCCTCACGCTCCATAGCGTCGTTCCCCATAACGAACTGACGGAACGGAGACAGGGCGGCCAAAAATCCGACGTTGATACCAACCCCGCGCTGAGCCGCCGCAGCCATATACTGCGGGAAACTTTCCCAGTCCCACGGGAGACCCTGACTGAGGACTTCGTAGGGAATCGCCTCAACGTGGACGAGATTTGAGGTCGCAATATCGCGCTCTTCGGGCCTACAGGGAGCCAGTCCGACACCGCAGTTGCCCATGATGACGCTGGTCACACCATGCCAGGATGAACAGGTGACCAGTGGGTCCCAACAGATTTGGGCATCATAATGGGTATGCGGATCAATAAAACCTGGCGCAACAATGAGACCGTCGGCATCGATGACGCGCGTGGCTCCAGCCGTGATTCTGTCCGAGCCCTTGCCTATCTCGGCGATACGGCCGACCCGGACTGCTAGGTCGGCACGAAAAGCAGGCTGCCCGCTGCCATCAACGAGGGTTCCGTTTTTTATGAGTAGATCGTAGGCCATGGTCATTACTCCCTTTTTAGGCTCCGGTGCGCAACTAATCACTGCCGGTGGCCAGGGCGAGTTCGGGACTCTCCCCAGGCTGTCCGATCTGCCATTCACGGGCGAGGTCCTGAGCCCGCACCATACGCGCATAGGCCCGGTTGTGGACCAACAGACTCTCGTGCGTGCCCTGCTCCACAACCCGTCCGTGGTCCAGGACCACGATCAGGTCGGCGTTACGGATGGTGCTGAGACGGTGGGCAATGGCCACGGTGGTGCGTTGGGCGGTGAGACGCGAAATTGCTTCTTGGATCAAATGTTCGGTTTCGGTGTCCACCGAAGAGGTCGCTTCATCAAGGATCAGAATGGGAGCGTCCTTGAGCAGCGCCCGCGCAATGGACAGGCGTTGCTTCTGCCCGGCGGATAAGCGGACCCCGCGCTCGCCAATGAGCGTGTCATAGCCCTGGGGCAGATCGAGGATGAATTCCTCGGCGTTGGCCGCTCGCGCCGCGGCGTGCAGCTCCGCCTCTTTTGCGTCCGGTCGACCAAAGAGGAGATTCTGGCGGACGGTGCCGTGGAAGAGAAAGACATCCTGCAACACCATGGCGATATTGCTGCGCAGAAAGTCGAGGTCCAAAGACTGCACTGCGTGACCCCCAACACGGACCGAGCCGCGTTGGGGGTCGTAAAAGCGCGGAATGAGGTTGGTCACCGTGGTTTTTCCCGCACCGGTCGCGCCAACCAGCGCGACCATGGTCCCGGCTGCAACGGTGACGTTGATATCGTTGAGGACCGGCCGGTCCGGCTGGTAGCCGAACGTGACGTTTTGGAACTCCACGTCCCAGGCCATTTGGGCTGGCCGTATGCCGTTGGGTGGGCTGACGATATCGGGCTGGAGGTTGAGCAGCTCAAACACCCGCTCCGAGCTAACCGTTGCCTTCTGGAGCGTGTCATTAATATTGGCGAGTTGTAAAAAGGGTTGATAAATCTGGGTGAGATACACAATGAATACAAACAGGTCAGCTGCACTCACCCGACCGCCGAGCGCCATGACGCCGCCCAGGAGCGCGATCAGCACCACCCCGACTCCACTGGTGACTTCGATCACACCGACCGGAACGAACGACAGGGTGCTGGCCCGCAGCATATCGTCCCGCAGCCGTTGGCTGCGGTGTTCGATTGCCCGTGCCTGGAGCTTTTCCTGGACAAACGACTTGATGACCGTCACGCCGGACAGATTATCCTGCACCTGAGCGGTCAGGTCTTCGAGGCGTTGCCGCACGGGACGCCACTCGACGCGGACTTTTGAAACCGCGCGAAAGACAATCCAACTGGCCACCGGCAGCGGCAGGAGGGCAACCAGGGCGAGCTGCCAGTTCAGATAAAACAGCACACAGATCATGGCCGTCGGCAGCACAAAGGCGTTGATCGTTTCTGGAATCCCGTGGGCGATAAAATCTTCGATGGCCTCAATATCGTTGATCGAGCGGGCAATCAGACCGCCAGTGCGTTGCGTATGGAAAAAGCTGTGGGGCAGACTCTGCAAGTGGGTATACACCCGGACCATGAGGCTATGCAGGACATCGAAAGACACTTCGTGAGAGAAACGTCCATAGCCATACCGGAACAACCCCCGACCGACATACACCACCAGCAGCAGTCCGGTAATGCCGAGCAAGGCGGGCAGCGTTCCACCCCCTTCGGTGATCCACTGGATAATCTGGCGGATGAGCAGCGGCGGCACGAGGCCGGTACCGGCGAAGAGCAGGCCGCAGGCGACCGCCACCAACATCTTCTTCTGGCTGGCTCGTAAGAATTGCAACAAACTCAGCAGGGCCGACATACGTCTCCTTATGCATCCAAATGGTATATTCTGGCGGTATTGCCGCCGACAATCTTGGCCTGCTCTTCCTCGCTGCACTCGCTCAGAATCGCGTCGAGAATCTGCTGTGACCGGGGAAAGGTACATTCGGGGTGGGGGTAGTCCGACCCCCACAGGAGATTATCCACGCCAATAAAATGCCGGTCTCTGATACCCAGGGCGTCTTCCTGAAAGCTGATAAAGACGTTGCGGTGGAAATAGTCGCTGGGCAGCATATCTTCCGTAAATCGATACGCGCCGTGCTGTGGTCTTTGGGTATAGGTATAGTCCAGACGTTCGAGGAAATGAGACGCCCAGGAGACCTCCTGCTCGATTGAGCCGACCTGGAGTTTTGGATAGCGCTCGAAGACTCCGCTCAAAATCAGACGGGCGAGCGACATGCGCACCCAGTGGTCCACATTCACCAGGGCCGGGTAGTCGATGGTCTCAAGGGTCCCCTCATCGATATAGCCCGAACCCGGCCGATTGGTCGCCAGGTGAAGACTGAGCGGCAGGTCCAAATCCTGGGCCGCCGTCCACAAGGGTTCGTACATCGGTCGGTCGTACGACTTCTGCTCAGTCGGATAGACCGAGATCATCGCCCCGACCAGCCCCAGTTTGGCGCAGCGTTCCATCTCGCGGATCCCTGACTGGACATCGTCAATGTCGAGCATGGCGATGCCTTTCAGGCGGTCGGGGAAGGCACTGCAAAACTCGGCCAGCCAGCTATTGTACGCGTGGCATAAGGCGGTCAGCAGTTCGCTATCCGGGTGGCCGTATAGCAGCAATCCCTGGCTGGGATAGAGGAGCGCGACATCAATGCCATCCGCGTCCATATCGGCAATGCGCGCCTCGGGGATATAGGCTCCCGGCCGGACATTATCCATGCTATCGGCAAAGCTCATCTTTTCCGGGGCTTCAAACCGCATCCCCATCTGCGATCCGCCCGACCCGCCACTGGCTCCGATGAGTCCGTCGCATATCCACCAGTCGGTGTCATCCTCCGCGCGGTGGACAACGTGGGGAGCGCGGTCTTTGAACTTCGCCTCAACCCGGCTCGTCCACAGATCGGCCGGCTCAAAAACATGGTCGTCCGACGAGATGACTCTCCGGCTCGCCATCGCAGTTCCTCCTTTATACGGCCGCTCCGTGGCGGAGCAGTTTGCCCGGGGTCGCCTGCGTACACTGCCCGTCTTCGAAGATAGTGACCCCGTTGACCAGAATGTGCCGATACCCTTCGGCTTTCTGCACGCGGCGCCACTCGTTGGTCGGCAGGTCGTACGCCACCTCCTCCGGCAACGAGCGGAGCTGCTCCAATTCATACACCACGATGTCCGCCGCCATGCCAGGCCGCAGGCTGCCTCGGTCTTTGAAGCCGGCGGCCCAAGCCGGCATCCCGCTCAACCGGAAATGCGCCTCCTCCAAACTGATAATCCCGGCGTCCCGGACCAGCCAGGATAGGACTTCCGTCGGATAGATGGCCGGGGTGATGAATTTGACGTGGGCACCCCCATCGGAGAGACCCGGCATGGTGTAGGGCGAGTTCATAACATCCTGGTAGCCCTCGATACTGGCGTTGGTGGTCGGCCCCGCCCATTCGGTCCGGAGATCGTCCGCCACCGACAGGTCGAGCATGGCGTCAACCACATGCTTCTGCTCCCGTTCGGCAATCTGGGCCACCGAGAGCCCCTCGTAGATAGGTTTGAGTTCAGGATTGCGGACCTTCCGGGCGATGTAGCGCGTCAACGCTCCAAAGGCGAGGTCCAAGGTTTCAAAGCCGCCCTGATCGTAGTCCTGCCGCATGGCCTGACGCAGTTCGGGATTGGACAGTTTCGCTTTCTTTTCCTCCACTGTTCCGAGCGTCGCCTCGCGCCACAGCGGGGAGCCGTCGAACATATTCCAGTGTTCGAGTGTCATCCGAACCGGTGCACGGGCGGTCACCGCTTGGCCAAACACGCGCCGGCCGCGGCCATTCGCCTCGGCGATCCATTTGAGTTGTGACTGGTGCGACTCCGGATGGGCATCAAAAATCTCCACCGAATTATACAACAACGGTCGGCCACTCTCCGCCGCCAATTTTTCCAGAAAGATAAAATCCGCCTCAATCCCCAGCAGGCTTTCGCCCGCTCCGGATTGGGAAAACTGGATGCAGCCCTCCCCGCGTTCAGCCAGTGCCCGCCCCAGGGCCAGATAGAATTCGTCCGGCAACATATCGGTAATCATCGGCGTGCCGTCATAGTCGCGCTGGACCGAGATCCGGCTCTCCGGCACAAAACGCTGGGCCGACCAGCCCACCGCTCCGGCGTCCAGGGCCGTGTGCAGATGGCGGATAATGGCCCGCGTCTCCTGTTCGTTCGGAAAACGCTGCTTGGCCGCGTCAAAGCCACCCATCTCATATGCGACGGCTGGAGCCACTGGGAACAGATGCGAGATATTGATCCCCAGCGGCAGCCGGGCGAGCGCATCCATGTATTGCGGAAAGGTCTCCCAATCGGCCTGTATCGAGACCTTCATGGGCTCAAGCGGAATGGCCTCGTTGCGCGACAAGGCCAGCATGGCCCGCTCGGCATCCTGCGCATGGAGTGGCGCAAAGCCAAAGCCGCAATTCCCGATCGTCACCGAGGTCACCCCGTGCCAACTGCTGATCGTACAGTAGGCGTCCCAGTGAATCTGCGCGTCGTAGTGAGTGTGCAGGTCGATAAATCCCGGCGCTACGATATGCCCGCTGGCGTCAATCACGCTGGCCGCCTGACTGGTTTTGAGGTTGCCGAGTGCCACGATCAGACCGCTCTTGATGCCGATATCGGCGCGGTAGCGCGGCACTCGGGTGCCATCGACGACAGTCCCGTTTTTGATGATCGTATCAAAGTGCGGCATAGCGCCCTCCTTATTATGAGTTCTCTGAGTGGCCTGAACTTGACGCCAGGCGATGATCAGTGTGCAGGTCAGCCGCACACACCCAATCGTGCTCGCCACGGCCGCTGGCCACTCCAGCCTCAAAGAGCCGGGTCAGGGCATCAAACATCCCGGGGTCAAGGTCCGCGTCTCGACTGTAGTTAGCAATCAGCCGGCTAATGGCAACCATGACGCTGACGCTGCTTTCAATCTTGTCGGGGTTGGTCGCAAAATCCTCTTGTCGCGCCTTGTCCAGGATATCCGTCACCATCAACGGAATGGTCTTTTTGATGAAGGCTTCATACTGATCCAGGGGAACGCCCTCGTTCCGGCAGATCTTGACCGCCTGGAGTAAACCGACCACCAGGGGCGCGACGGGGATGATACACGACAGGTCGAAGGCGGACGCGGCGCCGGGGTTCTCGCCCAGAAAGAGGATGCCACCGAGCCGCTCCAGCATGGCCCGGCAGGTTGCAAAAGCCGTCGGATCCCCGCTGCACAGAATCTGGAGCTGAGGGGTTCCCACCAGGTTGGGATAGCCAATAATCGCCCCGTCCAGATAGCGTCCGCCGGCCGTGGTGATGTGGGCTCCCAGCCGACGCGCTTCGTTTGGTGTGCCGGTCGTCAATTCAATGATGATTTTTCCCCTCAGTCTGCTCTGTTCGTGTTCAAGCAGGGTCAGGCAGTCGGCACAGTTCGCGATATTGAAAATTGTCCACGGACTGGCCTCAAGGGCCACCCCAACGGAGTCAGCGACCGTCACTCCGGTTACGCCGGACTGGACAATCGCCTCGGCTTTCTGTCGGGTACGATTCCAGATTGTGAGTGTGGTCCCGCCTTTTGCCAGCGTACGAACCAGGGCCGCGCCCATTAGCCCACACCCAATGATGCTGATCTCGCTCATAGCCCCCCTTGCCTTCGTCACTTACCACATTCTCGCAAAGAAAAGGAGTTGGCGGTTTTCCCTTTTAACCACACAACAAATCGGCTAGGACAGGTGCTGAAACCTCGTTTAGCGGGATACAGGCTACCCGGTACGTCCTACCACGTGGGAGAAGGAGAGCAGTATGACAGCCAACCAAACGTATGACATTGACGTAGAGGACGTTGAATATCTCCGTCACGGAGACAAGCCCTTATTGGCCCGTATGTTCAAGCCGCGCGGATCGGGGCCGTTTCCGGCTATTATCGAACTCCACGGCGGAGCCTGGTGTTTAGGCGACCGACTGATGGACGTTGCCATTAACGAACCCTTGGCAAAAAGCGGGGTGGTCGTGGCCGCGCTCGATTTCCGCGTGCCGCCCGAAGCCTCATATCCCGGCTCCCTGGCTGACATCAACTACGCCATCCGGTGGTTCAAGACGCAAGCCACGAAGTTTGGGAGCCGTCCGGACCTCGTGGGAGCATTGGGCAGTTCCAGTGGCGCCCACCAGGCGATACTGGCGGGCATGCGGCCGTTTGATGCCAGATACGCGGCCCTCCCCTTACCCGCCGGTGCGCCGGACGTTGACGCGCGTCTGCGCTGCGCCGTCCTGTGCTGGCCGGTTATCGATCCCTTGGCTCGCTATCATTATGCCAAGAAGTTGAAAGCGGGTGGAAAACCTTACCCCGATTTAATAGACCTCGTGCTGCCCCTGCATGACAAGTACTGGAAGACCGAGGAGGCCATGGCCGAGGGCAATCCGGTCCTGGCCCTGGAACGCGGCGAACAGGCCGAACTGCCGCCCGCGCTCTACATACAGGGCACCCGCGACAGAGCCCACCCCCGTCCCGACCTTGACCGTTTTATCGAATACTACCGCCAGGCCGGCGGTCAGGTCGCCCTGGAACTGTACGAAGACGAGGCGGAGGGGTTTATCATCAGGAATCCGTCTTCACCAGCTTCCGCGCAGGCCCTTGAGAAAATCATCGAATTCGTCCACGCCCAGCTTCAGTGAAGCGCTAGTGGGCTGCTCCATATGACCGTCGCTGATTTCACGCGGTTGGACATTTCTGATGTTGTCGGCCTGATTCGGACGGGCCAGCTCTCGCCGGTAGAACTCATTCAGTCCTGCCTCGACCGCATCGAGTCGCTCAATTCGTCTCTGAACGTCTGTCTCACCGTCCTGGCGGACGAGGCGCTGGCTGCGGCCAAAGCGGCGGAACAAGTGGTAACGACGGGAGACGTATTAGGGCCGCTGCATGGCGTTCCCGTTGCGCTGAAGGACAACTGTGAAGTTGCGGGGGTCCGGCTGACCGGGGGAACGCCGTTCTTGAGAGACAACGTTGCTACCGCCGATGCCGAGATTGTCTCGCGCCTGCGCCAGGCGGGCGCCATTATTCTGGGCAAGCTCAATATGCACGAATGGGCCATTGGCGGCACGACGCGCAATCCGCACTATGGTCCGTGTCATAACCCCTGGGATTCGACCCGCATTCCCGGCGGTTCCAGCGGGGGCTCGGGCGCGGCCGTTGCTGCGGATATGGCACTGGTCACAGTCGGCACGGACACAGGCGGGTCGGTGCGCATTCCGGCGGCGCTGAATGGGGTCTGCGGCCTTCGGCCGACCATGGGTCGCATCAGCAATCGGGGCGTGATCCCGGTCAGTTGGACCTTTGACACGGTTGGTCCGCTGGCACGGCGGGCGGAAGATATCGCCCACGTGCTGCAAGTCCTGGCCGGCTATGATCCGCATGATTTGACCTCCATCGATCAGCCGGTCGGGGATTATTTAACCGGACTCAACAACGGGGTTAAGGGCTGGCGCGTCGGCGTACTCGGCGGACATTTCCGGACGGAGCCCCAGCCAGCGATAGTGACGCTCATCACGCAAGCTGCCCACGTATTTGAAGAACTGGGGGCCCACGTAGAAGAGGTGGAGCTGATTGACGCGGAAGAAACGATTGAGCGTGCGAGCGAAATGCTCCTGGCCGACGCCGCCGCCTTTCATCAAGCCCGGCTTGCGGAACGGGCGGACGGTTTCGGACCGGACGTGCGGACGCGGCTACAGATTGGCGCCCAGGTCAGCGGCAGCCAGTATGCCCTCGCCCGCCAGGAGCAGCGTCGCTGGCAACGCCAGCTCAAGCGGACCTTCGAACGCTACGATCTCCTCCTGGCACCGACCTGTGGTATTCCGGCGCCACTTATTGAAGAAAGCGAAGGCGTCCAGACAACCCGACTCCTGACCCGTTTCACCTATCCGTTCAGCCTGGCCCAAGTGCCGGCGCTGAGCGTCCCGTGCGGGTTTACCCAAGGTCCGCTCCCGGTCGGCATGCAGCTCATCGCCCCAGCTTGGGCAGAGGCTGCTATCCTGCGCGCAGCACAAGCGTATCAGCGGGCTACCGACTGGCATCTGCGCCGCGTGGGATAATAGGCAATACGATATGGGAGGGGCGGCTCTCATCGTGAAACACGCGCTGCAAGGCTGGTTCTAGCCGCCGTGCCTCGGCGGCAGCCTCTCCTGTCTGAGGATTGCGGTCAAAGCGAGGAAAATTCGAACTGGCAATCTCGACCCGTATGCGGTGGCCGGCTTTGAAGACATTGCTGGTGGCCCATAAGTCTATGGAGTATTCGTACACCTCTCCCGGCGTAAGCAGTTTTGCCACTACGCGCGATTCCCGATAACGCCCGCGCAGAATGCCATCCGTGAGATTGCGCGCGTAGCCGTCCAGCTGGACGTCTATCAGCTTGGCGGTAAAGTCCGTATCCACAGCGCTGGTCGCCGCATACAATCGAAGCGTGAGAGGCCCGGTCACCTCCACGTCTTGCTCCAAGACCGGAGTGGTGTAGACCAGTACATCCTGCCGTTCCTCGATGGCGCGCTGATCGAATGCTCCGCCCGGCATGGCTGCCGGCCAGCCGGTGACCCCGCCGCCTCTGGTCGGCACGGGGTTGCGGGGGTCGGAGACATACACATCCGCCGGTTCGGTACGCGGCGGCTCGGGACTCAACCGGCCATCGCCGTGCAGGCTCTTCGCGTTGCCGTTACTGTGCAGGTAATATTTTGTGTATTGGGTGCGAGCGAGCGGCCATTCATTCTCCATCCGCCACACATTCTCGCCCATGACAAAGATGCGCACCGGAGGTTCTTCTAAGAGTCCGTTCTGTTTTCCCTTGAGCCAGTAGTCGAACCATTTGATATGGAGGCCGTCCAAGTCGGTGACGAGGGCATGACTGGAAAAGCCATAATCCACCTCTCCGACCACATTGCCGAGGGGTAAGGTATGATACCAGGGACCAATAACGAGTTTTTGGCCCTGCCGGGATTCCGGGGTCGCCCCATGCTCACGCATGCCGAGATAATTCCGTAGCGTGCCGCCCAGAAAAATATCGTACCAGCCGCCCACATTGCAGGCCGGCACTCCGACCGCGTGATGTCGGGCTTCAATATTCCAGCGCGCCCAGTACTCGTCATCGTCAGGGTGGGCAAGCCAGTCATAAAAATACGGGGCCGCCTCATTCAGGAACGGGAAATCTTTCAGTGGCAGGTGTTGGAACCACACGGGCAGATCATCAATCGCGCCGATCAACTGCCCGAGCCGATCCGCAGACGCGACATCTTTCTGTATCAGACGCATATACGTGTCCGGCGCAAGGCGGGCCAGGGTCCAGCTCACGTTGAACCCGAGGGCAAAGGCTCCACCCTGATACGCCCAGCCTTCGTGATAGTGGGAGGCGGTGATCAGTGGAAAGATTGCTTTGAGATGGGGCGGCGTACTGATCGCGGCGAGCCACTGGGTAGCACCGACATAGGACGCCCCATACATGCCGACGTTGCCATCAGACCAGGCTTGGGCCGCACACCACTCCACCGAATCATAGCCGTCCAGGATGTCATCTCGAAAGGTATAAAACTCCCCATCGGACGCGTATCGTCCGCGGGAGTCTTGGATGACCACGGCATACCCCTCGCTGGCCGTCCGCACGACGTCAAGCATCAGGATGGCTCCAGCGAGCAGATTCTTATTATACGGCGTACGTTGGAGGATGACGGGATATTGCCCAGGAGTAGCCGGGCGGTATACATCGGCGCGTAACACGGTCCCATCCCGCATCGGTACAGGCACGTCTTTTTCAATGCTGAGACTTGATTCTCCCATAACGTTGCTCCCGACCGGTCATCCTCGCCGCGCTTGCAAATTGTCTCGGATACGACTCGGCACCTAGCCGACCAGCGGCTCGAATGTCAAGGCGAGCACTCGTCCTGCGAGCAATAGAGAAAAGCGACGGGTCCTTAGCCCGCTCCGGCGAGCCTGTGATGGGCAAGTCGTTTTTCCCACTTTCTATCTGATCTGTGAGCATGATACCGTCCTGTCCCAGATGTCTGGTCAGGCGAGTGTTGAATTCAAAGCGACCTCAGTCGTGTCCCATATCCTGGAACCGAGCGATTTTGTGTACGTGCCAGCCGGCACCCCACATCGCCTCATGCCCCACACGGAATCAGTTCAACTGCGCTATAAAGCCACGCAGTCGGGACTGGAGGGTATTGCCTGGTACGGTTCTGACCGCGGCGTTGAGGTGTGGCGTGAAGAGTGTGATACAGCGCAGGAACTGCCTCGGGAGGGATGTTGGTGCGCCTGCCAGATGTTTAACCCGAACAACGCAAAGCGGGTGTGTGGTCAGTGTGGGGCTACACCTCCAACAGGCGTTCGCTGGCCAGAGATTGCGGCTGCAATCAGGAGTGAACAGGACTAAGAGGGCCAATATGGACACGCAGAATGGGAAATTTGTCGATTGCTCGGGCGCGTCAGCACCAAAGCTGAACCTCTGGCCGTCCGTCCTCATTTCCAAGGAAGACATTGAGGCCGAAGTCGCCCGCCTCGCAGATGGCCCCACTCCGGCGAATGGCCGGCGTGCCTCCCAGATCGTCCATCCAAACGCTCGTGAACCAGGTCTCGGGCTTGCGCCTGGCATCCGCGTGACGCTGAACGTACTGCGGCCAGGCGAGCAGACCCAGCCGATTCGCCATAACTCCACCCAGGTGGATTTTTGCATCCGTGGTGCGGGCTCCGTTATGGTGCACGGCATGCGTATCGACTTCGGGCAGTATGATGTGTGGAATACTCCATCAATGGCTCCATATTGGTACAGGAATGACGGCGATGAGCTGCAAGTGCGACTCACGTATAGTAACGCCGCTCTGCTCGAAAAGATGAACGTGCATATTGTGGATGACGACCCACCGCTGACAGAAGGGCCTGAGAGAGCGCCGGAAGCAGAGGCAAACGCACGGGGTGAAGGCGAAAGTCCCTTTGGCACCTTCCGATTAAACGAGGGCGGCGCGTTCTTAATGCCCTATGAGCGCCTTATTAATCCGACAGCAGTAGCGTCCGCCCCACTGCACTGGCCCTGGCCGCGTGTCAAGGCGGAACTCGATAAACTGGCCGCGCTGGGCAAGGACTACGTCGGACGACGGTTGTATCTGCTGTACAATCCAGCCACCGGCAGAACAAACGGCACCACCCAGAATTTCTTTGCGACCATGACGGTACGACCGCCTCGCATAGTTGACCGTCCACACCGCCATACGTCGGCGGCAATCAACTATTATTTTGCCGGTAGTGGACGCAGCACAGTCGAGGGGAAAATCTACGAGTGGAAAGCGGGCGACCTGATGCTGTCAGCACCGGGTTGGGGTGTTCACAACCATGCATCGTATGATGAGCCGGTGTACGAACTGACGATTCAAGACCAGCCCCTCAATATCGCCATGGAGTCGCTGTTGTGGCAGGAGAGTTTACAGCAACCCATGAAAGTACTTGGTGCGCAAGCCGGGTTCGCCACCAACCGGAAGGTTGGGGGGAATTAGGGGTTCGCTCAGCGGCCTCAAATCCTGCACAGCCTGTTGCTATATAACGACTTCATCTCAACCAAACATAGCAAGTTTGGTTACTGACAGAGTTTTACGGCCCAATGTAAAGGAGATCACGATGAAAATCGGATTCAACATGCCACAGCTCACGACGTTCGCCAGCCGGCGGGCCGTCCATGAATTCGCAGTCCGTGCCGACCAGTTGGGCTATGACTCGCTGTGGGTCCAGGATCACTTGTTGTATCCAGAACACCCTACCCAGAGCCATCCCATACACCAAGCTGTCCTTGGGCCAGACACACTCGTGCAATGGCCCGAGGCGTACGAAAGCTTGCTAGCGCCTTTGGAATCACTCGCCTATGTCGCTGGGATAACCCAGCATATCCGCGTCGGGACTTCCGTTCTGGTCTTTGGCTATCATCGGCCCGTGGCGCTCGCCAAACAAATCGCAACGATTGACCTACTCTCGGGCGGACGGTTCGATCTTGGTATTGGTCTAGGCTGGTCACGCGAAGAATACGCACAGATGGAGACGCCATTTGAGAAACTGGGCGCCCGTTGTAGCGACTTTATTCGCGCCTTACGCGCGGCGTGGCAGACGAATCCAACCCAGTATGACGGTCCGTTCTACACTATTCCACGGGGATCAACCTCACCCAAGCCGACGCAACGTGACGCCCACGGCAATCCGGCCGTACCGATTCTTGGTGGCTTTTTGAGCGACGCAGGCTTATCACGGGTGGCTGAGTTGTGTGATGCCTGGCATCCGGCTGGTCATACCGTCGAGCTTGCGATCACGCGTATGCAACATATTAACCAGATGGCAAAAGAGGAGTTTGGCCGCGGTCCGCTTCACCTCGTCCATCGTGTGTTTGCCGCCCCTGCCTTACCCAGTATTGAGAAAATCGGTGACCAACTCATGCAGCCAAACTGGATCGGCACGCCTGACGAGATGCTGCCACAGCTCAAAGAGTGTAAGGAAGCCGGCATCGATGAAGTCGTTATTGACACGAGCTTCTTCCAAGAAATGACAAGTGAAGACGACTGGATCGCCCAACCCGACTTTTTTAAGCCATTGTTGGACGAAGCGCATCGGTAATTGAACAAGAGGAGGACTCCCATGCCAGCCCGCCTGACTGGCGGCTATGTCTCAGCCGACGGCCATGTCGTTGAGCCGGCCGATTTATGGACGACACGCATGGACCGGCGTTTTCGAGACCGGGCGCCACACATCGAGACCCGCAAGTCGGTCGATTTCTATGTGATTGACGGGCTCGACCCAGTGGCGGTCGGCCTCGATGGCGCGGCCCTAGAAAGCAAGATTGCCGGCAAAGTCGAGTCGCCGGTGGCGCGTCACGCGGACACTCGTCCGGGCGCGTGGGACCCGCAGGAACGGCTCAAAGACCAGGCGCTCGACAACCTGCGGGCCGAGGTGATCTACCCCGGCCAGTGGAGCCTCATGTTCTACCGTATTGCCGATGCCGAGTATCAACGCGCGGCCGTCCAGGTGTATAACGACTGGCTGAGCGAGTTCTGCGCCTACGCGCCGAATCGTTTGCTTGGCGCTGCTATCTTACCCATGCAGGGCCCGCTCGAATGGGCTGCCGAGGAAGCCGAACGAGCCGCCAAGATAGGCCTCAAGGCGGTCATGATCCCGGCAGCCGTCCCGGCCCGACCATATATTCATCCCGACTATGAGCCGTTGTGGGCACGCTTGGAAGAGATCGGGCTGCCAGCGGTCGCCCACTCAGGGACCGCCGCCGATATCGGTGCCTCAACCCACGAGAAAGCTCGTCGGGTCGGCCCTGGTATGGCGTTTATGGATGAAAAGGCTTTCCAACCCATGAACGCGATGACCGAGTTGATTTGGAGCGGCGCGCCCCAGCGGTATCCCAAGCTGAAGTTTATCATCTCCGAGGGCGGGATCGGTTGGATTGCCTGTCTGCTGCGCCTGATGGATCACTGGTGGGAAGACCATCGCCACTGGATGCAACCGCAACTCAATGAGCCGCCCAGCACGTATTTCAAGCGCCAGTTCTGGGCCACGTTCGAAGATGACCGGGCCGGGATTCTGACCCGCGAACTCATTGGCGTGGAGCGCCTCATGTGGGGGGCCGACTATCCCCACACCGAGGGTACCTTTCCCAAGTCACAGCAGCAGATTGCCAAGGATTTTGTCGGCGTCCCGGACGACGAAGTGTATCGGATGGTGGTCGGTAACGCGGCGCAGCTCTTCGGGATACCGCTCTGAACAGAAGGAGAACACGTATGATCGAACCGTATAATGCCGTTGGTTTAGTCCCGACGTTTTGGGGAATCCGCACACGGGCGGATATGCAGAAGAATATCGAGCATATCCGCAGTCTGACCAAAGCCGCTTTCTGGCTCTCCAATCTTGATATTCCGGTCCGCCTGCTCGCCATCCCGGAGGGCGCTTTACAAGGCTTTAACGACGAAGTCCTGGACGTCGATCACACCGAGTTTGCACAGACGTGCGCGATTGATATCCCAGGCCCGGAGACCGACCAACTTGGCGAACTCGCGCGTGAGTACGGAGTCTTCATCATGGCCCAGGCCAAGGCGCGTCATGAAGACTGGCCCAACCTGTTCTTTAACGTCGGCTTTATTCTCGACCCGGACGGTCAACTCATTCTCAGACACTATAAAATCTCCGCCCTGTTGCCGTGTGAGCGTTCGGTGTCGCCCCACGATCTTTTTGATTGGTGGATTGAAAAATATGGGCGCAGCCTGGAGGCCTTTTGGCCGGTGGCCGACACCGAGATTGGCCGTCTCGGCATCATGATGGCCATGGAGGGCAACTACCCGGAGAACGGCCGGGGGCTGGCGATGAACGGCGCGGAGGTCGTCTACCGCGCTTCCCTGCCCGGCCCGTTCACCCAGAACGATATCTTTGAGATATCCAATCGCGCCCGGGCGCTGGAAAATAACATGTATATTGTTGCCCCCAACATCGGCGGCTATCACCTCTACCCGGACAGCGAGACGCCGATTGACGCCGGCAGCGGTCAGTCCATGGTCGTGGATTACAAAGGGACGATAGTCGGCAAGCAGCGCGACACCAACGGGTCAACCTATGTCAGGGGCGTAATCGACATCGAAGCCTTACGCCACCACCGGGCCAACGCCCAGGTCACGAACTGGATGAAGGACGTGCGGGCAGAAATGGCGCAGCTCATTTACGAGAAGCCTATCTATCCCAAGAACCGCTATATCGACAAAATCCCCGGCAACCACGCGCAGTACAAAGAGGAGGTCATTGACCAACAGATTGCCCTGATGCAAGCCCGCGACATCTGGAAAAAGTCGGCGAAGTGAGGGGATAGGAAGTAAACGCAGGAGGATAGATATGCCATTGGAAAGTCTGCTGACCCTGGTGGGAAAGCTTCGCGAGCGGATTGATGCTCATGGTCCCGCCCTTCGCCAGAGCGAGACGTTGACCCGCTACACGCTGATTGACCCCCTGTTGCGGGAGTTGGGGTGGGACACTGAAAATCCCGACTTGGTAATACCTGAGTACAAAACAGATGACGGACGGCCAGATTACGCCCTTCTCAGTAATGGCAAACCCATCATGATGGTAGAAGCTAAGAAACTGGGGACGCTTCTGCAAGATAGGGTTCTCGCTCAAGGGCTCACTTACGCCAACGGTCAGGGGACCAAATACTTCTCGGTCAGCGATGGCGCGCGTTGGGAAATCTATGAAACCTTCAAACCTGTCCGCACAGCCGAGAAGCGAATAGTCGAGTTCGATTTGAAGAGCGGGTCGGCTGCTGAGACGTGCCTGAAGGCGTTGACGTTGTGGGAACTTAGAGAGTCGGGCCACGTTGCTCCTGGACAAACTCCGATTGTTGGACCGTCTCACAACCAGCCTGACTCGCAGGAGCCTCCAACTCCTCAGCCGACTCGTCCAAGCCCGGATGGATGGCAGCTACTATCGAAGTTGAGCCCCCAAAGAGGCGCTCGTTCTCCGGTAGAAATTCAGTTCCCCGACAATTCGGGCGTTTCGGTTACAACGTGGAGATCGCTATTAGCCAAAGTCGCGACTTGGCTCATAGACAACAATCATCTCACGAAAAGCCACTGCCCTATTCGGAAGACAACGAGAAGCAAAAAGTACATCGTACATACCGAACCTGTTCATGAGGACGGGAGCAAATTTTATACGCCTACTCCTCACCAAATAGGGTTATTATATGTTCATAGGTTCACCGCACCCGTAGCTAACACCAACGCTTGTCGGACCATCATTGAGCACGTAGGCCAAGACCCAGCGCACTTCAGAGTCCGGTTTTCTCCATTAAGGAATTAAAGGGAACCGCGTCGTCTCGCGCCGGCTCAAGAAAAGAGCTGTGGCACGTTTCAAACCCTTCGAATAAAATCGGGCATAGGGAAATCTGATGATGCATCTAATAATGCGCAATAATTTCCCGCGCAAACTCAACAATGCTCTCCTCAACATAGCCCCACGGCGGAGAGATCACCATTTGGGTCAAACCGGCGGCTTCTAATGCTTTGAGGCGCGTAATCACTTCCTCTCGGGTTCCGGTCACGCTCATGGCTCGAATTACCTCCGGGGTGATGAACTCCTCTTCGCCTGGCTGTAGAAACCGTGAATGGGTCACATGAATTTCATCCCAGCGTTCGTCCAGATACGCTCGGTATCGTGGCGTGAGAAACGGCTCGAAATAGGCGGGCGCTTTCTTGCCCTGCCGAACGACCTCATACGCATAGTGTAGCCCAACGGCAATGCGTGGCCCTACTCGGGCGAGGACCCGAGGGCTATCGAGCGTTTCGCCCGGACGCAGGACGCACGCGACGCCGACAGTGACGACCGGATAATCTTTGTGTTGCTCCGACAATTGCGGTCTGGCCTTGGCCGCCTTCTCTAATGTCGTCGTCAGTGCCTCAGGGGTGATGGTACTCACCGTAATCAACCCATCCCCGAGTTCTCCGGCCAAGGCCAGCGCCTTGGGATATGAAGCCGCAAGATAAATCGGGACGGGATCGTTGACGTTAATATATCCGCGCTCGCGGTCGAGGAAACGGATCTGACTGCGACGGCCGCGATCATGGTATTCAACCGCTTCTCCGCGCAGCAGTTTTCGACACACGTCGATAGTATGCTGGAACGTATCCAGGCGGACGGGCGGCATGCCCATGGTGCGCCAGGCAGTGTGGCCAGTCCCGAGGCCCAGAATGGTCCGGCCGGGTGCGAGTTGGTTCACCGTGGCGATCGAGTGGGCAGTGACCGGGGCAATGCGGGTGCCGGCGATGGCCACGGCCGTCCCAAGCTGGATGGTGCGTGTATGCTCAGCCGCCAGGGTCATACACGCATACACGTCTGAGGCCAGCATCTGGGTATCGACAAACCACGCGTTGCTGAAGCCCATTTGTTCGGCCAACACGGCATGCTTCCAGCTGTTTTGAATATGCGACTGAAAACTCACACCAAAGTTCATGGCAGACCCTTACCCAATCTCAACGTCTTCGACAATAAACATGCGGGAGTTGGCGAAGTCCACAAACTTTGCCTCATCCGGACGGATGATTTCGAGATAGCGGGGATGGGTGAACGCCTTGCCAATATCCTCCACGCTGTCAAACCATAGCTCGGCGATGCCATCGAAGGGCTCATAATCTGACGGCGGGAAGCCTGGTACGGGATCGCTGATCGTGTGACCCTGGACATACTTTCGGACATACTGCCAGAACTCCGGCACGCTTCTAACCAATGGCCCGTGATTGTTTTTCCAATAGTCCTGAAACTCGGCCACCGTCATCCCCGCCTTGCGACGCGCACACCCAATAAATTTCACCATACGTTACTCCCTCCATCGAAAGTCGAGCAAAAATAATCGTTGGCATGGTCGGGGAAATCCGTGTACGAGTCAAGTTGTGATCGCCGAAGGAGGACGTATGCCCTACGCGAACGATAACGGAGTCAAACTGTGGTATGACGTGAACGGAACCGGCGAGCCGTTGGTTGTCAGCGGAGGATTCGGTCTTTTACACGACCAATTCGCTTATATCCGGGACCTGCTCACCCCCCGCCTCCAGGTGATCGATTGGCATTATCGGGGCGCCGGCTTGTCCGACCGCGCCTGGCCCGGCGGGTATCCCTTTGATCGCTGGGTCGATGACTTGGGGGTGATTCTGGATCAGGCGGGTCTCGACACGGTCCATCTGTGGGGCACCTCGACCGGCGCTCCCCTGAATGTCCGCTTTGCCGCCCGGTATCCCGAGCGCGTCAAAAGCATTATCACCTACCCTGGTATTTCCTTTAGCCCCGAGAGCCGCCGCATGTTCCGCGTCTTTCAAGACGTGACCGAAGCGTTCGGATACGAGGCGCTGGGACGTCTGACCCAATGGATAGGCTGCGCCGAGCATAACGTGTTTGGCGACCGGGCCAATGAGATCGCCCTTTTTGAAATCGAGTCTTTCAAGCGGAATTTTTCCATCCCGTCTCTGGCAAAGACCCTGGAAACTTTTTCCCAGTGTGACCTGTCTGCCGATGTCGCCAGGCTCACCATGCCGGTCCTGGTGTTGATGGGGAACTCCGGCCATCTGGGAGCGGCCACACCGGGGCAAACCGCGGCAATCGAAGCTTTTACGGCCCTGTGCCCGCATGCCGAGGTGAGGCTCGTTGAGAACGGCGGCGGGACCTATCACATGATCGAGCAGCCCGAACCGACGGCTGCCATGGTCATTGATTTTGTGCATACCCACGCCGGAGCCTGAGCGGCGCTAGAAAAGAGGAAAGAGTTTGATTATGTGTTGCGTTTGTGTCACATTATGCGCATGAATAAGTCAGCGGTCATACACGCGCGGATAGAGCCCCAAATAAAGAATCAGGCTGAGGGTGTTCTCCAGAAGCTTGGACTCAGTCCCACGGAAGCGATTCGGCTCTTCTATCGCCAGATTTGTCTGCGCGGAGGTCTCCCGTTTCCAGTCCTTATCCCGAACAAATTGACGGCCAAGACGCTGAAGAAAAGCCAGCGGGGGGAGGACGTCAACACATTCGACTCACTGGAGGAGATGCTTGAGAGCTGGGAGAAATGAAAAAGCTCTCCCAGACGAAGCAATTCGTGCGGGATGTCAGACGGATGCGCCGCCGCGGTAAAGATATTGGCAAGCTCAAGACCGTAGTGGGCCGATTGGCACAGGGAAGAGCGCTTGATGCAAAATCCCGCGATCATGCACTGACGGGGATGTGGAAGCATTACCGCGACTGCCACATCGAGCCGGATTGGGTCTTAATCTATTCGACGGACAGGAACAATCTTCGACTTGAGCGTACAGGCTCACATCGCGACCTTTTCGAATAGCCGTGTCCAAGCGAGAGCGGGGCAATCCGTGGAGGAGTCAAAATGCAATCTCCAAAGGAGAGCCCTGATAAACCTTGACGGCACGCAGAGCGCTTTGCGATAAGGAAAGTATCCAGTCCAAAGGAGGGGTCCTATGCTCGATTGCGTTATTAAAGGTGGGCAGGTTGTTACTCCCCAAGCAGTCGGGGAAATGGATGTCGGCATCCGGGGTGAGAAAATCGTTGCCGTTGGCTGGTCAGGCACGCTATCGGAGCAGGCCACCCAAGTGATTGACGCCAGCGGCAAAATTGTCATCCCAGGCGGCATCGAGCCGCACGCGCATATCGGTATTCCCGTGCCGAGCGAGTGGTCGGGTCAGCCGGATATCATGACCCAGCCGCCTCAGGACGCCAGTCGGGCCGCCGCGTTCGGAGGTGTCACGACCATCGTCGATTTCGCTGGGGACCTGAGTTTTGAAGAGGTGGAAGACAAAACACCCAAATCCATCATGAGTGTCGTGGAGGAGCGCCGCAGTGTGTTTCGCACGCACTCCTATACTGACTATACCTTTCACTACATTCTGGCGGGTGAGGTCGCACCGGAGACAATCGGTGAGATTGGCGAGGCCATACAGGAAGGCATAGCCAGCTTTAAGATTTTTACCACCTTCCATCCCATCCGGGTTCCATACGGACATCTGTGGACGATCTTTGCCGAGGTGGCCAAGCACGGCGGTATTATGGCAGTCCACGCCGAAGAAGACGAAGTTGTGCGGTATATGACCGAAAAGCTCAAGCGTGAGGGCCGCGACCAGGGCTATAACCTCCACCTGGTTCACAACAATATCTCTGAAGATCTGGCCTTTCGTCATATCATCCGCCTGGCCCAGCATACCGAGGCGGGTATTTATTTTGTGCATACGACCGCCAAGGAAGGCGTGGCGGCAATCGCCGAGGCGCGCGCCGCCGGTCAACCGGTGTATGGTGAGGCGCTCCACAATTATCTCCAGTTTACCTGCGACGATTACAAGAAACCCGGCGGAACCGCGATTCATACCTATCCGGCTATTAAATTCGCGGATGACCGGGATGCGCTGATCGCCGGCCTGATGGACGGTCGTTTGGCGACCACGGCCACGGATGAATACACGACCCATAAAGGTCCGAAGCTGTGGGGCGATACCATTGAAACCGTCTGTGGCGGGCATAACGGCATTGAGACCCGTATGCCGGTCGCTTTCACCAAGTTTGTGGCCGAGCGGAATGTGTCTCTGCAACGCTTTGTTGACATTACTTCGGCCAACGCTGCCAAACTCCTCGGGCTCTATCCCCAGAAGGGGGCCATTCAGCCGGGGAGCGATGCCGATATCGTCCTGCTTGATCCCGACATGGAAAAAACGCTCACCATGGACGATCTGCACGCCGACTCTGACTACAGCATCTGGGAGGGCTTTACCTGCCTGGGTTATCCGGTGCTGACCATGCTGCGCGGTAAGGTGATTGTTGATCAGGGTAAACTGGTCGGGAGTTCGACTGATGGCCAATGGCTCAAGCGGCGCGTGTCGGGCGATATCATCTCCCGGCCGACGGTATAGGCGCTGAAAGCCTGGAGGTCTGCATGAAAAAAGTAGGCGGCGTATTGGCCTGGCATCCCGAAGTGGCCATGACCCAGGAGGAGATCGACGATTTTCTGTCCGGGCGTTGGGTTGTGCGTCTGGCAACGCTGGCGCGGGACGGATATCCGCACGTGACTCCGCTGTGGTACTACTGGGACGGCCAGTGTCTCTACCTTGCCCTGACCCGAAATCGGCTTGCCTTCAAGCACCTCAACCGCGACCCACGCTGCTCGGCCGCCATTGATATGGATGACCGGCCGCTTATGGGTATGCGGACCAATCTGGCCAAGGCGGTGGTGATCAAAGGCAAGGCGGAAATGGTGGCGGTTGGCTCAGGGCAAACCGTGCAGATCGAAGCCGGTCCGTGGCAGGGTGAGCATACGCCGGAACATCTACTGACCCTGCTGGGCAGACGCTATAGCCTCTCAGCACACGATGGGGCGCTCGGCTTTAGCCATGAGGAGTTTGGCGAACTCTTCGCTCGGCCCGAGGGACGCGACAGCCAACTCTTTAAGGACAACGAAGGCCGCGTCATCACAAAGATTCGACCGCAAAAGATCCAATCCTGGGACTTCTCAAAGGCACCCATGGGTTATGTAGAGTGAAGCGCAAGGAGACACGGTATGGCACGTTCTTTCACGGTAGCTGCCGCCCAGCTTGGGCCGAGTTCCAACACCAAGGCCCAAACCGTCGAACGTATGGTCGCGCTGATTCAAGAAGCCGGGCAGCGAGACGTTGAACTGCTGACCTTCTCCGAGTTGTCCCTGACCCCGTATTTTGCCACGCGGGTGCACGAAGCCTGGCAGGATTTCCCTGAAGACGGCCTGCCTTCACCGCTGACCCAACCCCTTTTTGAGGCTGGGCGTCAGGCCGGGCTGCACTGGGTTTTTCCCTTTGCGGAGCGCGAAAACGGCCGCGTCTATAATACCGCGGTGCTCATTGACCCGACCGGAACCATTGTCCAGAAATATCGCAAGGCTCATATTCCCGGTGTGGTCGAGCCGCGGTGGGAGGGCCTCGATATTTTTGAAAAGCGCTATTTTACGGAAGGGAATCTGGGCTTTCCGGTGACGGCGTTGCGGACCGGCGAGTCGGCCAAGCTGGGTACGCTCATCTGTTATGACCGGCGGTTCTCAGAGGCATATCGGGCGCTCGCGCTCGGTGGAGCTGAGCTGATCTGCATTCCCTATAATACACCCACGTTTGGCCGCCCCCGAGAAGAAGGGCATGAAACCGCCGAGATTCTCCTGCGTGCCGCCGCCATAGAGAACCAGATCTTTATTGTCGCAGCCGGAAAAGCCGGCGTTGAAGAGGGCGTCGAGTATATTGGGGGCAGTGAGATCATCTCGCCCGAAGGGAAAATATTGGCCAAGGCCCAGACCGACGGAGATGAGCTGGTCGTCACCACGATCGACCTGGACGCGCTCGCAAAGCTCAAAGCACGCTGGGATTTCATGCCGGACCGCCGCCCGGAGCTGTACCAGACCCTCTCAGACGAGGCTGGTACACCCGCAGTGTCAGCGGGAAAGTGAGAGCATCCGCATTCGTACCTGTGTGCAAAACAGTGGGATAAACACGATGCAAACCGATCAGAACGCAGCTGAGTGCCGAGCACGTTATCCCATGTCTGACGAAGCCGTCCCAATCCTCGACCTGGGTCCGTTTCTCGCGGGCGAAGACGGCGCGGCAGAAAAGACTGCGGCGAAACTCCGCTCCGCGCTCGAACAGCTTGGTTTCTTCTATATTCTGAACCACGGCGTTGCCAAAAGCCTGCGTGACCGTCTGCTTGAGCAGACCGCGGCGTTCTACCGCCTGCCGCTTGAGCGGAAGCTACCGCTCAAGATGAATCCCTACGGAGTCGGTTATGTACCCAGGCGGGGCGAGTTGCTCAAGACCTCGCCGTATTACACCGGCACGAAGAAACCCGATGTGTGTGAAGTCCTGATTCTGCAACGCGACTGGGGACCGGGCTCGGAAACGCGGCAGAACCCGTGGCCGGACCAGATGCCGCTGTTCCGGCAGGCGGTTCAGGGTTTTTTTGAAGCCACGGAGGACTTGGCGACCCAGATGATGCCCTTATACGCCTTGGCGCTCGGGCTTGAGCGCGACTTCTTTGCATACAAGTTTCGCAAATATAAAGCCCTCAACGCCCTCCGGGTTTCGTATATGCCGCCGGAGACGCTGGAGGACGACGAGTTTCATGTCGGTCCGCATACGGACGGATCGTTCATGACGCTGCTGGCAACGTCGGATCAGAGCGGCCTGGAAATTCTGTCCCCGTCCGGTCAGTGGTTGAAGATGCCGCTCATTCCAGATGCCTTTGTAGTCAACTCGGGCGACCTGTTAACTCGCTGGTCCAACGGGCGGGTCCGTTCCACACCGCACCGTGTCATTAACACCTCGGGGGAGGATCGCTATTCGATACCCCTCTTCGTGCAGCCCACCGCAGACACGATCATTGATTGTCTGCCAACTTGCTGCGGTCCGGACAACCCGCCCCAAGAGCCGCCTATCGCCTGTGTCGATTACCTCCGGTGGTTTATGCAAGAGAATTTTGCGTTGGGAGAGTACAGCTACGAGAAACCAGATTCGGCAGAGGCCCCTCAGGAAAGGGACAGGCTCCAGCGACCATCATGACTTACACTCCTATCCAACGCCTGCGCTTGGTCGGTATTGCAGAAGGTATTTCTTTTCTCGTTCTTCTCGGTATTGCCATGCCACTGAAATACCTGTGGGAGCAGCCGCTGGCGGTCCGGATTGTCGGTCTGATTCATGGCCTTCTGTTTCTCTGGTTTTGCGGCGTGTTGCTCAACGCAAAAGACGCGGCCGGCTGGGATCTGAAAAAATCCGGTCGGATTCTCGTTGCCGCGTTGTTGCCTTTTGGACCCTTTGTGATTGATAGAGGCTTACGCAGAGAAGATGAGGCGCTGAGAGAAAAAACACCAACCTAGGAAAGGAGAGAGTCATGCAAACGATCAGCAAGGAGCATATTGTCCGCACCTTTGATGCGACCCATCCGCCCGCGGCTCACGTCCAACCAGGAGAAGTCTTTGTCATGGAAACCAACGATCGTTTCCAGGATTGGAACGACGGCGGGCGGTGGCCTATGGAGCAGTTGTCCGTGATGACCGGCCCAGTATGGATCGAAGGCGCCCAGCCCGGTCACACCCTGGCCGTCGAAGTTCTGGACATTCAGCCTGCACTGGGCTTCGGCTATGTGGTGGCGATTCCGGGCTACGGGTTGCTCAAGGATCAGGTCGAGTTCTGCAAAAAGGTCGTGCCGATTGAGGGTAATCGTATTCGCTACAGCGATACGATCAGCCTGCCGTTTATTCCGAATATCAGCAAGATTGGTCTTGCTCCTGCCGACGAGGCCCGGCCGAGCAACGCAGTCGGCGCTTTTGGCGGCCAGCTCAGCAACAGCCAGCTTGGCGTCGGTTCCACCGTGTTTTTGCCGGTGAGTGTCGAGGGTGGAATGCTGACCATAGAGGATGTGCACGCCCGGATGGGCGATGGCGAAGCAACGGCTTCGGCGGTTGAGATCGCGGCAGAGGTGACGCTGCGCTGTCGCGTCGCGCACGAGTTTCCGGTGCAGCGACCGCTGGTGATCACGCAAGATGAAGTTCTCACCATGGGTGACGGGGAGACAATGGAGGTCGCCGCACGTCAGGCCCTGGAAGACTTGTCTCACCTCTTAGTGGACCGCGCCGGGGTCAACCCAACCGAAGCCGCCATGCTGGCCAGCGTGGCCGCCGACTTGCGCATTTCAGAAGTGGCGGGCTCTCCGTGCCATGTGCGGGCCGCAATTGATCGGGACATTCTCAATTTATGAGTGTCCGCCCCGTCGATCCCCTTAGCCCTGGGGTGGTTGGAATGCCGGCGCCATCACGGCGCTGGCGTTTGTCGTAATTGCCAGACGGATATCTTTGACCGGCTTGTACTCCGGGTCATCCATAAAATCCTGGATTGCCTGCTCGGAGGGGAATTTGAGTACCACCACTCCTTGGGCGGGCTCACCCTGGAGCGGGGTTGCGTTAAAGTCGGCCACCACAACTTCGGCCTGATACTTTGCCAGAAAAGGCAACACTCCAGGGATGTATTCCTTCTGGTACCGCTCTGGGTCCGTAATCGTCTGGGTCAAAATAAAATATGCTGACATCGCTATCCTCCTTGAACGGTGTTTACTGCTTTGGGGCCTGCCCGAACGATCCGCTGCCGGAGTCCAGAAATGCCTGCTCTTCCGGCGTGGACGTTCGTCCGAGCAGGACGTTGCGGTGCGGGAAGCGACCGAAGCGCTGAATAATGGACAGATGCTTTCGGGCCGAGCCTTGGAAATCCTCGATCAGTGCCGTCCATTCCGTTGAAGCGGTCGCCAGTACGACATCTCCCCGACGCACCGCTTCCTCTTGAAGTGCCAAGTCCTCGGCGTGCTGGAGCGGCATCAAGCAAAACAACTGCTCCAGCACGCTCAAAGAAGAATAAAAGGAGCGCTCAAAGCCTCGTATGGTGACGTGTTGTGCTAGCGGGTCGGCGGCAAAGGCCGCGGCCGTGCCGCGGTAGAGATTCCGCGGCAGTTGATCCAGGACGATAATCAGCGCCAGCCACCCGTGGGGACGAGATTCCCAGGACGTAAGCCCACCAGACTGGGCTTGCTTGACGAGATCGGAAAAGCGGGTGCGGATGACGGCATCGGTTTCGGGGGTGGCCTGAAACCAAAAAGGGTAGCGCTCTTCGGCCTTGCGCGCGTCTGAAGCCGCGTCGGCGAACCAGAACTGAAGCAGTTGTTCGGGACCCATAGGCGTCCGGATTATCCGCTTGACTGGAGAACTCTGACGTTCTCCCCGTCCTGAACGAGAACGGTAGGAGCCATTCCCACAAACAGCCCCGTGTCAACAACGCCGGGAATCGAGAGGATGTCTTGTTCAAATTGGGCGAGAGCTGTAATCGTACTGATCGCACAGTCAATAATAGCGTTGCCGTTATCAGACAGGAACATTCCAAAGTCAGTCTGGCGAGGTAGTGGGTCGCAGGACAACGCCCGGAGGTGGCGGCAGCACGTCGCCACCCCGAACGGCACGACTTCAACCGGCAGCCGGCCGCGCTCTCCGAGCACGGACACCAGCTTTTCAGTACCCACCAGAACGATGAATTTTCGGGCGGCGGCAGCCACGATCTTTTCGCGGACCAGAGCACCGCCGTAGCCTTTGATGAGGTTCAGGTCGGGATCAACCTCATCAGCCCCATCGACGGCAATATCAATACTCTCGACGGCATCAACCGTTGTGAGGGGAATGCCAAGCTCCTGGGCGAGAGCCCTCGTTCCGTGGGATGTCGGAATCCCACGGATACGTAAGCCAGCCTGTACCCGAGCGCCAAGCGCACGCACGAAGGCGCTCGCGGCCCGGCCCGTGCCCAGGCCGACGACATCTCCATCTTTCACAAATTCGAGCGCACGTTCAGCGATGGTCATGCCTTGCTCTGCTATATCAGGAGAGACATCTAGGCCAGGGCCTGGGTGATTGTCTCGCACAAGGTTTGCAAGCCGGCCGGTACGTCCGATCCGAGGTGTACGCGTAGCACGCGCCGTCCCCGTTCGACCAGCACCGCAAGGTCACCCTGGGCCTGGAAGGCTTTCAGCGTGCCAAAACTGTAGCGCTGGCCGGGAATGTCCAGATCCTTGGCGTCGTCTGACGTAATCTGGAGAAACACACCGGAGTTGGGGCCGCCCTTATGCAGTTGGCCGGTGGAGTGCAAGAAGCGCGGACCAAAACCAAGGGTAGTGGCCACCTTCTTCGCGTCCCGTACGGTACGGCGCAGGGCTTGCAACTCGGCGCAGGTTTCCTCGTTCATTTCAATGTAGGCGTTGATGGCAAAGTAATCGCCTGCCTGAATCCGACCGAGATACGCGCCGAGCAGCGCCACCGCGTCCTGGCTAGTTGCCGCCTGGAGCGCTTTGGCGTTTGCTGAATCCGAGTAGAAGCGCAGCCCCCGGTCTTCTAAAAACGGCGTCTCATCCGACACCTTGCCGGTCTCTTCAAACGTCGCGGTCAGTTGTCGGGTTACTCTTTTGCTGGCTTCCACGTCGGGTTGGTTAAAGGCGTGAACTCCGAGCATGGCGCTGGTCACGGCGGTCGCCATTTCCCAGCGGAAAAATTCCTGACCAAGACTGAGTGTATCTTCGAGGCCGATACGCACCACCGGCTGACCGGCTTTTTCGAGCGCGTCCATGGCCGCATCCTGTTCGCCCGCAGGCGCGCTGTTGAGTCGAATATAGATAAAGAGCCGATCCTGCCCATAGACCTCGGGCGGACCCAGGGGCTCTGCGTCAATCGGAATAAGCCCGTGCCCCTCCTTGCCGGTTGATTCGGCAATGAGTTGCTCAAGCCACGCGCCTAAGGCGTCGATACCCGGTGAGGTCACGAGCGTCACCTTGTCTCGACCGTGTTGCGCCAGAGTGCCCATAATCGTTCCCAGCGTGACACCGGGATTGACCTCGGGCGGCACACTCGCCGAGCAGGCCTGGACCATCAGGGCGGAGCGGTCCAGGAAACGCCGGATATCAATGCCCATCAGGGCGGCCGGGACCATACCAAAATTCGACAGGGCCGAATACCGGCCGCCAATGCTGGGCATCCCCGGAAAGATGGAGCGGAACTGACGCTGTTCGGCGAGCTGTTGAAGCGGGCTGGCGGGGTCAGTAATGGCGATAAACCGTGAGCCAGCTCTGTCCGCGCCAAGAGCCTGGACCACGAGATCAAAGAAATACTGCGTAAAGACATTCGGTTCGGTCGTCCCACCCGACTTTGAGGAGACGATAAACAGCGTCTTCCCGGGATCGATCTGTTGCGCACAGGCCCTGACTTGGGCAGGCACGGTCGAGTCGAGAACGAGGAGTTCGGGGTGACCGTCCACTACACCAAAGGTGCGTTTCAGGACCTCCGGACACAAGCTCGACCCGCCCATACCAAGCAGGAGAATATGCTGAAAGTCGTTGGCCTTGATCTCTGCGGCGAGCTGAACGAGGGGGCGGATGTTCGTCCGCTGAGCCTCTACAACATCGAGCCAACCAAGCCACTGGTCTTCGTCCTTTCCCGACCAGAGCGCAGGGTCCTTCTGCCATAAGCGCCGGACTTTCCCCTGTGTACGCCAGTCTTTCAGGCTGGTTTCGATAAGGGCGGCAGCACCATCCAGACTGTACGTCTGCTGGGTTAATTCGCTGCCCAGCATAGCCTGGCGCTTGCGCTCTATTGAGCTGAGCAGAGTGTCGAACGGGTCAACGAATTTACGTACGCCTTCATCCAGGAGTTGGTCGGTAGCGTCGTGCAGGGACACCCCAACCTCAGCCAGGGTGCGGATGATAGTCCGCGCATCCTCTAGATTTTCTTCCCAGTTGGTGGTCAGCCTTGGCTCGGCCCGGCCTCCATCACGAAAGGCCGCGAAGGTTTCACCCGGTATGGTATTGACGGTATCCGGGCCAATCAGTTCGTCAACATAGAGCGTTTTGGAATAGCTTGGGTTTTTCGTGCTTGTGCTGGCCCACAAGAGACGTTGTGGGCGTGCGCCATTTGCTTCGAGGGCACACCAGCGTTCACTGGCCATCAGGTTTTTATACGCAGCGTAGGCAATTTTTGCGTTCGCAATAGCGACTTTCCCGAGCAGGCACTCGATCTTGGCCTTTTGCTCGGCACTGTCTGCGGTCTCAACAGCCTGGCTGAGCTTTTCATCTATCAGAGTGTCGATACGACTGATAAAAAAGCTGGCGACGCTCGCCACTGTGCTCAGGTCCCCACCTTTTTGAGCGAGTTGCTCCAAGCCATCCAAGTACGCCTCGGCAACCGCTTCATACGCCTCGACCGCAAAGAGCAGGGTCACATTGATATTGATCCCCTCACCGATCAACTGGGCGATGGCCGGAACGCCGGCCTGGGTGGCCGGCACCTTAATCATGACGTTGGCCCGATCGACCATTTTGTACAGGCGACGGGCTTCTTCGAGAGTCCCTTGCGTGTCATGGGCCAGGTAAGGAGAGACCTCAAGGCTGACATAGCCATCTTTGCCGTCGGTTTTCCGATAGACCGCAAACAGCACGTCCGCGGCCATCCGGATGTCCTGAATCGCCAGACGCTCATATACGTCTATGGCCGACCCAACCCCCTGTTCGACCAGGGCCTGCATAGGTTGATCGTAATCGGAACTGCCCGTCAGCGCCTTCTCAAAAATGGCCGGATTCGACGTCATGCCGAGGAGGCCGTCATGATCAACCAGGGCCTGGAGATCACCGGAAGTGATAAGGCTGCGGTGGATATTGTCATACCAGATACTTTGACCCAATTGCTGGACAGCAACTAATGGATTCTCCATGCTCTTCCTCGTCCTTCCCCCTCACCCCAGGCACTCATTCCTACCGGGTAGGGTCTGATATGGCATCAGCGATCTGCACGACCCACCCCCTTCTAGCATAGCTTCTTTCTCGTCAGCAAAGGGGGCAGACCGACGGGACTTCTGATTGTCTGTGGCCGACGCACGCCCAGGGAGATGTAGGTATTTCCCGGGCTACCTTCCATAGGGTTTGGAAAGCCAGGGTGTTGTACATGATCGTGGCCCAACGTAGGGTAGACTTCACATATGTTATTCTACCCGGAGGACGACCATGAGTCTCAATATCAAGAACAATGAAACCTGCCGGCTGGCCGGTGAGCTGGCGCGTTTGACCGGCGAGACCATGACCGGTGCGATTACCGTCGCGTTGCGTGAACGCCTTGCGCGCGAGAAACGCCGACACGATGCGGCTGTCCTCGCGCGGGAGCTGCACGCCATCGGACAGCGCTGCGCCAAACTGCTGGGGCCGGGACCGTCCTCCGTGGAGCATGGCGACCTGCTCTACGACGAACGGGGATTGCCAAAGTGATCATCGACAGCTCGGCAGTACTGGCGGTCCTGTTTGGCGAAGCGGATGCCGAGACCTATGAGAAGGGCATTGCAACGGCTTCGCCCTGCCGTATGTCGGTCGCCAACGTGCTGGAGACATCCATTGTCGTAGAAAGCCGCGGCGGCGAGGCGGCGGGTCACGAACTCGACGTTTTTTTGGAACGCGCCGGAATCGAGCTGATACCGGTCACGATCGAACATCTGGAAGTGGCCCGGCGGGCATGGCGTCGCTTCGGCAAGGGCAATCACCCGGCGGCATTGAACTTCGGCGACTGTTTCGCTTACTCGCTGGCCAAGGTCGAGAACGAGCCTCTGCTGTTCAAGGGCAATGACTTTACCCGCACCGATGTCGAGGCGGCCTGATTTTGCCGAATATTGTTAAAAGTTCGTAGGTCGATGAGATGCACTATGAATTTCAGAGCTGATCTGGAACAAATCATTAAGGAGCAGTTCGATAGCAACGACATCTGCTATGAAGCCAACATGGATGTCGATCATCTTGCAGCACGCTATCTCGAAATACTGAACAGGTGGATCGTTCCGAGTCCTCGCAATGTTGTTTTTTCTGAAGAAATCTACGATTCGTTAGGTAGGCTCGCGCGCGAAACCGAAGCGACGAAACGAGAAAAGGCGCTAGATGCGTGGCGGGCAGTTTTTCTCATTCGTTTTCTTCTTGAGGAAGGTAAGAACGTTAACGGTTTTTTGAGCAAGGAAATTAAATTCGCGAAGGGTGGAAAGAGTAAAGACCGCCTCTTGTGGGACTTCGGCATGCACCATTTTCACCTCTGTACTCAGTACGAGTCGCCCGGATTTATCGAACGCTCAGACTATTTACTGTATGCAACTATCACTCAGGAAGACGCGTTTTTTGTAGACGTCAGACCGCACCCTAAGCGTGGAGATCTTATTGAATGGGTTCGGCAAGACCCCCTCCGCATTGTCCATTCGAATTGGCCGGAGTTGATCGAACCTTACGTGCTGCGGGGCCAGACGGGAGATGTCCTTACAGACGAAGAAAAGAGGAATCTCAGGGAGAAGAACGTTAATCACGTCTCAGAGCTAGGCGGTAAGGCGGTCTTCTCCATCGGTGGTGGAATGGCGAGTGATGGCTCAAGCAGTGCGTGTCGAATGTGGGCAGATAGGCTCCTGCACGAGATAGATCAGCATCAAAGGTATTTTGACGAATATCAAAGAGAAGTGCGCTCTCAACTGGAGGCCTCTGGAACAAAGATAGCCGGTGAGTTGGATTTCCAACTCGTCTTGTTGGAAGGTCTGAATCCACCGGCGGTCCTTATTGATTCCTTACGAGAAGATCGGTGTCTGAGTAGAGACCTTTGTAGGATGGGGTTTGTAATCGTGGAGACCATCACACGGCGACCTGTTATCGTCTCAATCGAAGGGTAGTCCCGTCGGTCGGATTAGACGGGGGTGTAATCCGACACCGCAGGCGTATCGGTTACCACCACTATCGCCCTAATCCGCCGCGCCACCTCCGCAAAATACAATACCTCCTCCGGCACCAGTGCCCGCCCCAGCACCGCCCGTTCCCGGTACGACAACCATTTCTTGAGCACCTGATAACCGCCGAGTTTGTAGCGCCACACCGCAGCCGGGACATTGCGCCAGTAGGCGTTGCCGTTCAGATAGATATCGAAGGTTGTGCTGTGTCGGGGCGACGCATGCGTCGCCCCTACAAGGGTGGCGCGTTCGTCTGGGGTGTACTCGCGTTCAACCACCCGCCCTTGGCCGGGCATCACGGCTTCGCCCGTTCCGTAATGACCCCACCCGGCGGTCAGCGCGAAGTCATTCCCGTCCATGTTGCGCCCGTCCACCGTAGCGGGAATGGCAATGGCGGCGACCTCCGGGCGCAAGGTTCCGGTTGTCACGCCGGGCACGGAGGTGTCGGGGTCAAGCAGGGCGGCCAATTCGTGCCCCCGTGCAGCAGAGCGGGCCAGGGTTTCAGCGGCGTCTTTGGCGTCTCCAGCCGGCCAGTCAGGCAACGGGATGCGAGGCCAATCCATACGCAGCGCGTCGGTGTTGTCCTCACGGTAAGTTGGGTCGTACAGGACGGCTAAGACATGGTGAAACAAGTCCTCTACGCCCAAGTCGAGGTGGTCGAGATAACGTTGGGCGGCAACGGACAGATTGGGACGATGGCCTGTGCTACTGCTGTTGAGGTCGTCGCCTTGGAGCCAAGTTGGGAAACAAGATGCAGCAAAGTCTAGCAGCTTCTTATTACTGATGTGCGTAATGACTGGCGCTGGCTCCCACTCTTGCGACGATCTTTTCTGAGCAACCAGCCACAGGTTCCCCTTAAACACATGAGGCCAGTAGTCGGCTCGCTTCTCGTCCACAAGCTTTGTTTCGGCCTCCCAATAGAGCCAGCGGTTGTCGAAGGGACGGTAGGCGTGGCGCACGAATCCAGCTTCGACGGGACCGCCACGTTTGAGTAGGGAATCCCGTACCGAATGGGCGTTGAATCGTGCTGTAGTCTCCATGACGCGGGGATACCGCCGTGCGATTTCTTCATGGCCCAAATCCACATCGAAATGGTCAGAGACACGCTGACGAAGACGGTCAAGGTCCGTGTCTATAAGGAGGCTGTCTCGTCCCGTAACGACTCCAGCGAAAAACTGAGGGAACAGCTCAGGCAGGGTGGGCCAGTCAAAATAATCTTCACTGACCGCCGTTCGTATCAAGGGCAACCCCATCGGCAACACGGGCTCGATAGCCTCATAGAGTGTCGTCGGCTCTGCCCCCGCCGTCTCCAACAACTCCTCCCGTTTCGCCTGTCCCCATAGATGCCGAAAACCAATAGTTTCAGCCGGAGCATGCTCCGCCTTACGGACCAACGTCGCAATCGCCGTTCCTACCTGAATCCCCACCGGGTCACTGGGCGTGGAAAAAACACTCGGGTCGGGTGTCCCGTCCGGTGCCACCTTGCCGGTTTTGTATTTATCGCCGTTGAGACAATCAATCCGAATGGCGTCAAACGCCTCCAGATACCGCTCCCGCATCCCGATGAACGACAACCCATCCAGCCACGAATATATGACCGCTCGCCGGTTGCCCCGCCCGAGGCATGTATTCGGCGGAGGTCCGTCAGGTAGGTTTCTACCGCTGTTGTGAGTTTTGTGTTCGGGGTCGGCATGACGCCTGTTGTGGCTGAGTCCGGGCCGACAGGCAAGACCCGTGCAAGTTGGAAGCCCGCACTCCCAGAGGACTCAGTCGGGTATATCGGATTGCGCGCCTGCGGCCTGAGCGAGCCGGCCTTCCTGCTGAGAGACGGCCTGGGGACGGTCGCGCTCCGCATCGACAATACAGAAAAAACCAAAGGGCTCATCGCCGTCGGCCAGAAACTGATGGGAGGTCCAGGGAGCAACGTATACAGTATCAAGCGCCCGCATCTCCCAGGCTTGATCGTTCAGCACGACCCGCCCCTGCCCGCGCACGGCAATCACAACGTGCGCGTGGGCATGTTTCTCTAAGCTGGAGTAGCCGCCCGGTTCGATTTCAAAATAGCGCAGATGAAAGCCGGTCTCTTCAGCCTGTTTGCCGACCAAAACCTGGCGGACAATGCTTTTCCATTCTCGTCCCGCTTCCTGTCCCTGTTTGTAGGCTTCGCATTCGACCTCAGACCAAGTGTAGGGAGCGTTGTCTTTTTGCACACGAATAAGACGACTTTTGGGAGCGGGCATAGCCTTCCTCAGGCAAACTCAATAATCGTCTTGAGTGAGTCTCGCGCTTCAGCCGCGTTGCGATAGGCTGCGTGGAGTTGCTCAAACGGGAAACGATGGGTGATGAATTTCTCGGTCGTAATGACGCCGTCCTGAACCAGCCGAAGCGCTTCGCGGGTATCGTTCGGTCCGCAGGAATAGCTGGGAATCAGGCGGACTTCGTTAAAATACAGGTCGTTGGGCGAGAGCGTCAGCGTGTCGTCCGGTTTACTGGCCGTAAACAGCACCACGGTTCCGCCTTTGGCCGCACAGCGCAGGCCGAGTTGCATGGCTTCGATCGAACCCGGTCCGACAATGACGACCTCGGCCATCTCGCCCTGGGTATATTCCCGCAGCGCGTCCTCGACATTGCCATCTTTCACCTCGTACGGATTCAGCGCGAGATCAGCACCGAGTTCACGCGCCTTTGTGCAGCGATAGGGGACAAAATCAGTTCCAATAATAGTTCGCGCCCCAGCATGTTTTGCCAGGGCGACATGCAACTGCCCCATAATGCCGAGGCCGATCACAAAGACGCTGTCGCCGGCCTGAAATCCCGAGCGCCGTAGGGATTTGACCGCGCAGGCCGTAGGTTCGACCAAAGAGCCGTCGGCAAACGACATCTTCTCAGGCAGGCGTAAGGTATCGCCGGATAAATTGTCCTTGGGCACCACGAAGTATTCAGCCATTCCGCCGGGAACAATCTTTGTTGCCCGCCACGTTGGACATTGGACAAACTCGCCGCGTTGGCACGCCCGGCACGAAAAACACGGCGCGTGATGATGGACGAACACCCGGTCACCGGCCTGAAAGTCCTCTACTCCCTCACCGATTTCAACGATTTCACCCGCAGGCTCATGCCCAAACACCAGCGGAGCTTTTTTCTTCATATACCAGCCCATCACGTCGCCCGAGCAAATCCCGCACGTCCGCGTCTTGACCAGCGCCTCGCCCGGCCCAACAGTGGGGATAGGGTCGTCTTCAAAACGAATATCGGTTGAGTCGTACAAACGAGCGACTTTCATAGTGGGCATAATGCGGAGAGTTTCCTTTCTGCCGAGCGAACCTGGACCATTATGCCAGGACAGGATTTTGCGGCAAGCCAGACTGGACGCCTAAAAGATTCATACTTTGTAGGTATCCTGCACCTGCAAAATTGGCCTACCAAGCGGGTCGCTACGGCCTATCCGCTACGTAGGTAGCAAGGTTGACCGGGCCGAGCGGAGCACCCAGAGCGGCCAGGCGGGTCATTTCCTGACGGAAGCGTGGGCCGTGATGCACATTGGTCGCGATATGGGCCATTTCGTGCAGCAGGATGCCTTCCCCTTTGGGGAAGGGAAAAGCCTCCAGTAAAATTCTGCGCCGTTTCTTGTCGCAATAGCCGGCTATGTATTTGCTCATTTCGGCAGGAGTCCCAGGGACGATGAGCGGATCATGGAGCGTGACGCGGTATGAGGGCAGCGTATTGGCGAAGTACTTGCGGTTGAAATCTTCGAAGTGCCGCTGGTACTGCTCCTCCCACTCGGCGAGCTGGGCGGCGGTGGCCCTGTGGCGCTTGCGATCTTTCCAGGTGGAAAGAGTGGAGCGGGTGGCTCCCATGTATTTTCTCCTGTCGTAAGCGAGATCGTATAGGGGGAGGAAACACACTACCCGCGAGAAAAAGAGGAACGAGATACGGGCGGGAGGAGCTTAGGCCGCCATCATCCACTTGGCCATGCGGAGCATGTCCTGCGGGCTCTCGGGCAGTTTGCGCATGACCGAGGCTTCAAAGCCGGAGTGCATGAGACAGTTCTGGCACAGGTCGTCTTCGCGTTTTTCCCAGTAGTCCCAATCCACCCCGTTCCAAAACTCGTCCCACGTCTTGAAGTATTTCTTACCGATGAGATAGCACGGATCCTTCCAGCCGAAGGGTGTCCGGGTGACATTGCCCCACGGCGTACAGGGATAGTCGCGCTCACCGGCGGCGAATTCGAGGAACAGCGGGGTGAGCGAGATCTTGTAGCGCTCGGACAGTTTCAGTACGTGTTTGAACTTCTGGTGAATCTCATCCCGATACAGAAAGTGATTGGTCTTGAGCGCCTCGTAATGATAGCCGGGCGAAACCATGATGCCGTCCACTCCGAGCTCGGTCAGCATCTCACACATCTCTTCGATCTCTTCCATGCTGGTTTCGCGGAACACCGTGGTGTTGGTACACATGGAGTAGCCGAGCTGTTTGCCGAGCTTGATCATTTCAACAGCCTGATCAAAGACGCCAGGCTTGTCACACACAAAGTCATGGGTGTCGCGCATGCCATCCAGATGAACGTTGATGGACAGGCGTTTATGCGGGCTCCCTTTGGCGTAAAATCGCTCCAGTAAAATTCCGTTGGTACACAGATAGATGTGGCGCTTACGGTCAATAATGCCCTCGACCAGCTCCGGCAACTCCGGATACACAGTTGGTTCTCCACCACAGATTGACACCACCGGCGCGCCGGACTGATCCACCGCCTCA
This sequence comes from Candidatus Binatia bacterium, assembly GCA_022826945.1. Taxonomy (GTDB): domain Bacteria; phylum Desulfobacterota; class Binatia; order Bin18; family Bin18; genus Bin18. The sequence goes on along the minus strand of JAJDTY010000078.1, from coordinate 92,030 downwards.
AAGCATTGCTCCAAAGAGAGTCGATCTTTGAGATCGCCCTGGTGCCGCTCCGGCGTACACCCCACACAGGCCAGATTACAGGTGTAGAGGGGCTCGAGCATGAGCACGACGGGGTAACGGGACTGGCCGCGCAGCTTGTTCTTGAGCTGCCATTTAATCATGTCGGTCGTGATATGTAATGGAAACCGCATATCTTTCCTCACCCCTGGCCTGCTGGACCTTTTGACCCCCCAGATTCGCAGACTGACCGTTCGGTTAGCGAATATTACCGATCCAGATGCAAGCTCGCAAGGGGGAAGTCTGAGCAATGAGCGCTTTACAATTTTCTGGGCCTTGGTCACAATAGAACTATGGCAAAGAAGAAGATGGGCGGTCGGGGCAGTGGTGGGAGACAAGAGAACACGACGCTCGGAGAGCTGAAAGAAGTCGCGACACGGCTGGGCATTCAGGTCCGAGAGGAAAAGCTGCTGCGCGAAGTTGGGTATCGCGTTCGCGGCGGGGGCTGTCGGGTGCGCGATCAAGATATCGTCTTCCTCGACCGGGACCGCCCGGTGACCGAACGGGTTGACATCCTGCTCGATGAACTCTCGCAGCGCGAGGTTGATACGCAGGCGCTGTCACCGTCAATCCGTCATCTTTTCGCGGGCATAATAGGAGACCAGCCATCATGAGTGAGCGGCTTGATACCTTTCGGCTCTGGATCAAAGAGCAAGGGCTCAAGACCACCGCTCAACGAGAAGACATCGCCCGCGTCTTTTTCTCGATCACTCGCCATATCAGCGTGGAAGAACTCTATAGCGAAGTCCGCCAGGTCAATTCGCGGGTGGGCTATGCCACCGTCTACCGGACCCTTAAATTACTCAAAGAGTGCGGGCTCGCCGAGGAACGCCATTTTGCCGATGGACAAGCCCGCTTTGAGAACGTTGAAGCTGAACGGCATCACGATCATCTGATCTGCGAGCGCTGTGGGCGCATTATCGAATTCGTCCAGCCCCGGATTGAGGAACTCCAGGAAGAACTTGCGCAGCGCTACGACTTTGTAGCGACCACGCACAAGATGGAAATCTACGGGATTTGCAAAGAATGCCGCGAAAGTCTTGACCCGCGTCAGGGCCGCTTTTTCAACGGCTAAGCGTCGAGCCGAAAGAGGCGCGCGGTATTGTGCCACGTGGCCTGCGCCACCTCTTCAAGCGGCACGGCTTTGAGTTGGGCAATCGTTGCCGCCACCTGAGAGACGTAGGCGGGCTCGTTCCGTCGGCCGCGGTATGGGACCGGAGCCAGATACGGGCAATCGGTCTCAATGAGCAGCCGGTCCATTGGGACGAGTGGCACGACCGCACGCAGGTCCTGTGCATTCCTGAAGGTTACAATCCCACTGAACGAAAGAGACAAATCCAGGGCCAGCAGGGCCTCGGCTTCTGGTGCAGTACCAGTGAAGCAGTGCATGACGCCCCGGACTCGGCCACCGCCTTCTTGACGGAGAATATCGGCAGCCTCAGCGTAGGCCTCACGGACATGCATGGAGAGCGGCAGGTCGAGTTCGAGCGCGAGCTGGATAAAGGTGCGGAAATGCCTCCGCTGCGCTTCGCGTGGAGAATACTCGTAGTAAAAGTCCAAGCCGGTCTCACCCAACCCAACAACCTTGGACTCTTGAGCCAAGCAACGAAGGTGGTCATAGGTTTTCGGGGTAATCGTCTCGGCATTGTGCGGGTGCACACCCACCGTGGCAAAAACATCGGTATGTTCCTGGGCCAGAGCTACGGCTTTTTCGTTATGCCAAAATTCGCCCGTCGCTCCAATCGTAATAAAACGTCCGATGCCGGCTTGGCGCGCCCGAGTCAGGAGGGCAGTCCGGTCTTCGTCAAACTGCGTGTCGGTCAGATGACAGTGCGAGTCGGCCAGGCGCATGGTCGGTGGCTCTCCTCGCTAACCCACCGCCTCTTGCTCCGGCACGTTTTCATCGAGTTTAACAAATAATGGCGCGGGCGGTCGCAGGGCTTGGCCTGGGGCGAGTGTCCCTGCTTCCCACCGGCCGATTGCTGCGCTGTTGTCATAGCGCAGCACGAGATGCTCGCCTCGTGTGTCTTTGACGGTCTGCGTATACTGACGGCCAAAGAGCTGACCATCATAGCCGAGGAACTCGTGGAGCTGCTGGCTGGTGTGGGGCAGTATGGGGGCCCAAAGAATTTTCAACCAGTCAATGGCTTGCAGCGCCACATAGACGGACGTGGCGGCTTGTTGCGGGTCTGTCTTGATCGTACTCCAGGGCGCGGCGTCGTGCATATACTGGTTCGCCCGTTGGCTCAGACGTCGGACTTCTTGCATGGCGGCCTTGAGTTTCACACTGTCGTATAAGTCCCCAACGCTGTTAAAACCGGCTTTGACTTCATCAAGCAGGCCCTGCTCTTTTTCACTCAACGGTCCCGGTTCGGGGATGACGCCCTTCCACCGCTTATAGGCAAAACCCAACACTCGGTTCACCAGATTGCCCCAATTCGCAACCAGTTCGTTGTTCACACGTTCCACAAAATCGTCCCAGGTAAAGTCCACATCGTTTGCTTCCGGCGCGATGGCGGTGAGCGCGTACCGCCACGCGTCAGCCTGGTAGCGTTCGAGCACGTCTAGGATGCTGATAATCCGCCCCTGACTTTTGCTGAACTTCCGGCCGTACATATTCAGGTATTCGTTGGCCGGCACATCATAGGGTAAATTCAGGCTTTGGTAGCCAATCAACATCGCTGGCCACATCATGGCATGAAAAGGGATATTGTCCTTACCGATAAAATTATAGATACGAGCCTGAGGGTTGGTAGTGGCGTCCCACCACTGACGCCATTGTTCAGCGTCGCTGTTGAGTTGAGCCCACTCTTTTGCCGCACTCAGATAGCCGATGACCGCGTCATACCAGACGTAGATACATTTCCCTTCCGTGTTCGGCAGCGGAATTGCCACGCCCCACTCCATGTCGCGGGTAATCGGGCGGCCACGCAGCTCCGTTTGTTCGACCTGGGTACGCGCAAAATGGATAACGTTCGGACGCCAGTGCGTTTTGCCGTCCTGCAGCCAGGATCGCAACGGTTCCTGGAGTTTCGACAAATCCAGGAAGTAATGCTCGGTCGCACGGACTTCAAGGGCCGTGTTCCCGGTAATCCGTGAGCGCGGGTTTTTGAGCTCGACCGCTTCGTAGGTGCGCCCGCACTGATCGCACTGGTCCCCGCGCGCCTCGTCATAGTCACAAAACGGACAGTCGCCCTCAACATAGCGATCGGGCAGAAAACGGTTTGCCTGAGCGTCATACAATTGCTGCTGGCTATCCTGGTAGATATAACCCCCCTCAAGATGGGTGCGAAACATATCCTGCGTCACATCCCAGTGGTTCTGGGTATCCGTATGGGTGAACAGGTCGAACGTCAAACCGAGCTTGAGGTAGCTGTCAACAAACGTAGCATGAAACCGGTCAACAATTTCAGCCGGGCTGACCCCCTCAGCCTCAGCTCGGACGGTGATAGGGGTGCCGTGCGTGTCGGAGCCACTCACCATCAGAACATGGTTGCCGCGCATACGCTGGAAGCGGGCGAATATATCAGGTGGAAGGTAGGCGCCGGCAATATGGCCGATGTGTTGTTCGCCATTTGCATACGGCCAAGCGACGCCAACAAGGATGTGTCGTGGGTGATCCATGTCTGTCTCCTCGAATCCCTCTTTCCTAGCGGGCGGGCGCCACCTCAGCAAGTTCCAGCAGCATATCTTCGACGGCGAGTCGTGGGTTGGCGTTCCGGTCCAGGGTCTGCATCGTGTTGTAGACGACAGTCAGATCGCGTAAGGCCCTGGAGATGTTCACGTTCGCGGTCGCCTGGACCAGGGCGGATAGGCAGTCCTGATAGCGCACGACCGCGTCCTTGCCAAGTAAGAGGTAGTGCAGCGCCTCTTCATACCAGGCCAGAACAAATTCCAGACGAGCGCCCTTCTCCAAGGCTTGCGGCATATCGGCTTTCTTCTTTGTCTTGGAGGCACGGTCGGCTACCAGCCATTCAGCCAGTTTGGACAAAGTTGAAAAAGAAGCCCCGTGTACGGTGGAGAGATGCTCGACAACCCGCTGTCGCTCTTCAATCAGGGTGGATGGATCAAGGCTGAGCGCGCGGCCAATACTCCCACGGCTGTAGCGGGCGAGGAGACTCGCTGTGTCGGGCTCCAGGCCATTCTCCTGCCGCAGGATATGTTCCACGTCCTGAACCGGCAGGGGGGCAAAACGCACGTGTTGGCAGCGCGACAGCAGAGGGAGGGAGAGCGTGGCCCCGCTCGCAGCAATCAGCACGATAATCGCATCGCCGGGGGGTTCTTCCAGCATCTTCAGCAAGGCACTCTGCGCCTGGTCTGTCAGAATATGCGCCTCATTGAGGATACAGACTTTCTTGCCGTCACGAACCGGCCGGAGCGCTAAAAACCGCTGCATCGTCCGAATCTGATCGATGCCCATGCTCTGCTTTCCAGACAGGGGTCCACTAAAATAATAGTCTGGATGGGAGCCCGCTTGCAGAGACACACAGGCAGGGCAGGAGGTACACCCGCGCTGAGGGGCCTCCTGACAGAGTAAAGCGTGCGCCAGGGCAACGGCGGTACAACGCTTGCCGATACCATCCGGCCCGGTAAAGAGGTACGCATGGGCAACCCGATCATTGGCCAGTGCCTTGCGCAATATCGCAAGCGCTGAGGCGTGGCCGTGTATCTGATCCATCAACATGGTTTTCCCTCTGTCTCTCTTTATGAAAGGGTAGGCAAATGTTTGCGAACACCGGCAAGAACGGCGGTGTGCACAGCCTCGATATCCTGGGTCGCATCAATTAAGCAAACCCGCTTGGGCGCGGCGCGGGCAATGGCGAGGAACCCCTCACGCACCCGCTCGTGAAAACTTACGGACGCGGCCTCAAACTGGTCGACCGCCGCCGTTCCCCGTCGCTCCTGGGCCCGCTCCATCCCGACGGCAACCGGCAAATCCAACACGAAGGTGAGTTGGGGTCGGCATGCGCCGCACACAAAGGCGTTCAGCCGCGCAATCTCAGCCAGATCAAAGCCGCGACCATAGCCTTGATACGCGGTGGTCGAGTCCGCGTACCGGTCGCATAACACAATATGCCCGGCTTGCAGGCTGGGCAGGATGACCTCGTGAATATGCTGCGCCCGGTCGGCGAGCATGAGGAGCAATTCAGCCGAGGGAGCGAGCGTATCGGTCGGCGACCCGGTGTGGGGACGTAACAGGAGCCGACGGAGGGTCTGCCCGACTGGCGTGCCGCCCGGCTCGCGCGTCTCAACAACGTCGTGGTCACGCGCGCGCAACGCCTCGGCCAGGAGAGCAACCTGGGTGGTCTTCCCGCTACCTTCACTTCCTTCAAAAGTGATAAAAAATCCGCTCATGGGCCGTGCTCTCTGGGCGTGTGGAACATAGCGAAAAAGTTAGCCGACTTCCAATCCAACCGAGCGCATCAGCGCCAAGGCATTGCTCCTTTGGACGACACCGGTTCGCATGCGGTAATCGAACCGCAGCTCGCCGTCTTCGAACTGATCTTCAAAGCAGACGTTGACCACACGCGGCGCCAGGCTTTCGGCGATCCGAGCTAAGGCGAGATCGTGGGTTGTGACCAAACCAATGGCTCCTCGTTCAAGCAGACTTCGAACCACGGCGGCTGCCCCAATCTGGCGGTCGTGGGAATTCGTCCCGTGAAAAATCTCATCCAAAAGAAACAGTAAGGGCACCGGACCTGCCGCGTCAGCCATCAATTGGCGGACGCGTATTATCTCCGCGTAGAAGCGGGAGGTGCCGGCATGCAGAGAGTCCTGGATACGCAGGCTTGCCCCAAGCGTCAACGGGGAGAGGCGGAGGTGCCGCGCCCGCACCGGGGCGCCGGCCAAGGCCAGGACGGCGTTCACCCCGACAGTCCTGAGCAGCGTGCTCTTGCCCGACATATTGGAACCGCTGACGATCAACGCCTGAGGAGACTGGTTCAGGGTAATATCGTTGCGTACACATTGTTGGTCAGGCATCAGCGGATGACCGAGCCCGGTTCCTTCAAAACAGGCGCTCCGTTGGCTGTCTGTTTTCTGAGGCACAAGTTCCGGAAAGGGGTCGGTCGGGTGTTCATACGCATAGCCGGCCAGCGCATTCAGGGACTCGAATTGGCCGATCGCCCGTAGCCAGTGGGAAATGTCTCGACCCGATACGGCCCGCCAGTGTTCGATGGCAGCAGCAATCTGCGTCGTCCACAACAGCAGAGCGGCCAGCGGCACGAAAATCTGATTCTTGCGGGATTCGAGCAGGGTAATCAAACGGTTGAGTCGAGCAATCTGGCGCGAGGGCGGGGAACCGTTCGTTACCATTAATGCCTGAAGACGGGCCAGCCACGGACACGCAAACGCCTCTTGTTCCAGACAGGTCAGAACTGCGGACAGCAGGTTGAGTTCGCGACCGATCCGCTCGATATTCATAATGGTCCGTCCAACCCGCTGCCGCACACTGGCGGCAAAAAGACCTTGCACCACACTCGCCACCACAAACGGGCCTGGCCCTATCGATGTCAGTCCCCAGGCAGCGAGGGTCGTTAGCGACACAAACGAGAGGACGCCGGCAACAACAGACCCCCACCGGCCAGAGAGCTGAGGCGGCGCTTGTCCCCAGTCTTGCAGGGTCTGGGGTGAGACACCGGCTTCGATATCGTCGCCGCGAACGGCGAGCTCTTCGCGCAGGTCGAGGCGGAGACATAACTCATCAATGGCGACCTGACGAGCCCGAATCTCTTCGGGCGTGGCTGGTGTTGTCAGCCAGGCGGCCAGGGTCTGTCGTCCGCTCGAGGTCCGCGCGGTGCACAGCAAGGCGAACACCGAGCCTGGACCAAACAGGTCGAGATCTACGGTATAAGGATGACCAGCCTGCTGACTCTCTTGCAGAAATTCGTCCCCGGACTCTCCGTGCCCAACCCAACGATCTTCAAGCCGGGCTAATCCCTGGCGGTAAAACGCCACACTCCGTTCTGCCTGCAGACGCTGGTGTTTAACCCGCTCGTGGTAGAGCACGAGTCCAACAAAACCGATCACAAAAGGCAGTAACCAAGCCCACGACAAAGTGCCGGGCCGCAGGAAAAACCACGCAACACCACAGCCGACAAGAAAGAGCATAAGACGCGCGTTGCCTGTCGCGCGGTCTCGCTGCGTACAGTGGCGGAGTTGGCTTTCGCGCCGGCTCAGCCGTTCAGTATACACGGCATGCGGGTCCGCGGGACGCGGGCGGTCTTCAATATTCCGCGACAGGTTGGTCGACATTATGCGGTAGTCCTTTTCACGCGAAAGGTGGAGTCAGTTAGCGGAGGCCGAGATACCATGCGATCAGGGATTCTCCGATGAAGAGATAACACCCTGCACCAAACGCCAAGAACGGGCCGAAAGGTAAAGCGAGTTTGGTGTCGGCCCGGCGTCGTATCATGGTGGCAACTCCGATCACCGATCCGGTACAGGAAGCGACCAGCAGAGTAAAAGGTATGGCACGCCAGCCCAGAAAAGCGCCTATCATGGCCAGCAGTTTGATATCCCCCCCGCCCATACCCTCACGTTTTGTCACGGCCCAATAACCGAGCGCCACGGTCAGCAGGACGCCGGCGCCAAGTCCGGCTCCCATGAGCGACTCCCAGAATTTCACCTGTGGAGAGATCGCGGAAAAGAGCAGGCCGAGGAGAATCCCAGGGAGACTGATGATATCGGGAATAATTTTATGATCCACATCAATAAACGTGATGACGACCAAAGCCGCGGCAAAGACGAAATACCCTAGAGTTGTCAGGGTGAGGCCAAATTGAGCCACCAGCAGAACGGCGATAGCGGCGGTCAGCAGTTCGACCCAAAAATAGCGGACAGAAAACCGGGCGCCGCACACCCGACAACGTCCGCGTCGAACAAGATAGGAAAACAGTGGAATATTATCGTGCCAAGCCAGTGGAGTTGAGCAGCTCCGGCAATGGGAGCCTGGGGAGACCACCGACTCCTCGAGAGGGAGTCGGTAAATACACACATTCAGAAAGCTCCCAATACAGGCGGCGCAGACACAAGCGGCCAGATAAACGAACAGCGGTGGGAGGTCAATGGGTAGCAACCACTTCAGTCTAATCGATCCGGACTCGACCGGCAAGATTGATCACAATGCGTTTCAAGAATCTTCCGTCAGGAGAGGCCAGCGTGAGGGTCATGCCGCCATCGACAGGGCCACGCGGAACAAGAATCACATCGCCGCGCGAATTCGCAGCTGAGACGACCGCGCTCGTTGGTAGGGAAATGCTGCCTGAGTCACATGCTCACTGACTGACCTAGCCCGTTGGGATTTGCGTCCTTTGGCTCGCCTCATTCGTCTGTATAGATAGACTCTAGAATACGGGAGGTTCTCGATGAATGGTCAATCTGCGGTAGAATTTGCGACCCCGACTCGAGTCCATATCGGTTTGTCAGTTCGAGACGCGGAGCGCTCCGCTACATTCTATCGACACTTGTTTGCCCAGGAGCCGACCAAGGTGCGTCCTGGCTACGTGAAATTCGAGGTCGCCGACCCGCCTGTGAACCTTACATTGAATACAGATGCAGAACGACAGACCCGGCCCGGTCCAAGTGCACACTTTGGAGTTCAGGTCAAATCGACCGAGACCGTGGCTCGGATTGCCGCCCAGTTGCAGGTCGCAGGACTCAATCCATATCTGGAAGAGGCCGTCTCGTGTTGTTATGCTGTGCAGGACAAGGCCTGGGTGACTGATCCGGATGGGAACGCCTGGGAGATTTTTGTGGTCTTGGAGGCAGATGGTCCGGATTACGCCAGAAAGAAGAGGACGAGCGGCGGTACGGAAGCAGGCGAAGCTCTTCAGAGCACCACGTGTTGCACGACCGAATGTTGTTCGGAATAGGAGGCCGGATGAGTGTCTCAACTGAGCAGGCTTGGCAGGCCATGAGTCAGCAGTTGCGCGCGTTCTTTCGCCGCCGTGTCACGGATGACCAATTGGCGGAAGACCTGCTCCAAGAGACGTTCGTGCGGGTCCACAGCGGACTCGTCTCCCTCCAGGAACAGGAACGGCTGGCAGCCTGGGTCCAGCGGGTTGCCCATAACACGATGAGGGACTATTTCCGCAAGGGCTTCGTCTTGAAAGAGGTGCTCACCTCGGGCGGTGCTGTGGTGGATGATATCCCTGAAGAGCATGACTCAGACGAGAACTATAATGAGGAAATTGCGGCTGGCCTGGGGGGTATCGTGCAACAATTACCGTCACGGTATCGTGAGGCAATAGAGCTGGCGGAGATCCAGGGACTAACTCAAAGTGAGGTGGGTGTACACCTAGGCTTGTCCCTGTCCGGAGCCAAGTCCCGCGTCCAGCGAGGTCGGGGCAAGCTGAAAAACCTGTTACTGGAGTGCTGCCATTTTGAGTTTGACCGGTACGGCAATGTAGTCGACTACCAGTCACAGCACACATGTCCGGAATGCTGCGGAACCCCGGCAGACGCTCCGCCCTCCTCATAGGGTACCTGCCCACCGTGCAGACTCCTCCCGCACCCACCCTCCTGGGTACTGCATACCCGCGGGCAACTGCACGTTGCATCCTTTTCCGGGACCACATAGTTTTCAGACAGAGAGGAATAAAACCATGCCGCATGAAACCTTGTTGAAATTCAATTACCCGAACACCCTGCTGCGTGAGTATAGGCACTGGGCGGTCTTACTGCGTCCACAGCAAGTAACAGTCGGTTCGCTCGTGCTGGTGTGTCGTGCGGAGGTCATGAGTATGGCGGAAGTCTCAGCCGAGGCTTTTGCCGAGCTGCACACAGTCACGGCTGACCTGGAAGGGACGCTCAAACGGGTCTTCGCCTTTGACAAAATCAACTATCTGTTACTGATGATGGTCGATAAGCACGTCCACTTCCATGTCATTCCACGCTACGCCACCCCGCGAACGGTAGATGGTGTTGAGTTTCCTGACCGAGCGTGGCCCAAGCCGCCTGATGTTACCCAAGCACTGGAGCTGGGTGAGCAGCAGTTCGCGGAATTATTCCAACTGCTTCGAGCAGCGTGGTCAGCAGGGCACGACTGACGCGTCCAGCCCTTTGGTGTCAGAGTGCATACTTCTCCTGGAAAAATACCGGGAAAAATCGAACGCAGAAAAAGATCAGAGAAAAGAGTGATAGGGGGGTTGCAAAATCTGCACTAACAGCTAGTAAGCTATAGCTATGATGCATGCTGCTGTGGATATGATGATGGTGGATGTGGAAGGTGGCGAGCAGCAGCCCCGCTATTCGTCATACAACCCATTCAAAGCGCTCCTCCGTAACGTCTTATCCGATGCCTTTGTGGTGCGGGATTTGGTGCGGAAGGGTAACAGTTTGTTTCTCTCTCAGTTTGAGTTGGACCGTATGTGGTTTTTCTCAAAAGATGAGAGCCCATTCAGCTTCCTGTGGATCTGTCAGCATTTGGCTCTCGACCCGCGGAAGATTCAAGCCTTGTATTTCTCTGCTGAGTCGGCGAAGATTCCGCGCTGGTGGGCAGCATAAAAGAGAGCCTCTTGACCTTGGCTCTCACTATAGTCTGAGTTTACCGTTCGGCCCTTGCCCTGCGTAAGGCCTCGGTCAAGAGTGGTACGACCTCGGCATAATCGCCGATAATACCGAGATCGGCAGTTTTGAATATCGGCGCTTTCGCTTTGATGTTAATAGCCACAATGGTACCAGCCTTGCGCAAGCCCACCATGTGCTCGAACGCGCCTCGAATACCAATGGCAAAATACAGCTTGGGTGCGATCGCTCGACCGGTGATGCCGACCTGATGTTGCCGAGGAAGCCAACCCAGGTCCGAAATATCCCGCGTCGAAGCCAGTGGCACCCCGCCTAACACATCGGCCAGTTGTTCAATCACGGGGAGATTCTCCGGCCCACCGATACCCTTCCCAACACCAATCGCGATGTCCGCGGCATCCAGGGCTGCGGCTTTGGCCGCGTCGGCGCCCGTTTGTGATACCAGTTGCACTCGGCTGTGGGCATCGCCCTCAAGCGTCAGTCTTTCAACCCGTGCCTGACGACCAGCAACGGGCTGAGAGGGGGACAGCATACCAGGTCGGACCGTCGCCATTGCCGGTGTTGTTTTCGACAGAATCGGCGCAACGATGTTGCCACCAAACGCGGGCTTGAGTTGCAGCAAGCGTCCCTGATTATCAACTTCCAAATCCACACAGTCGCCGGTGAGGCCCAGGCCAAGCCGCGCCGCAACCCGCGGCGCCAAGTCGCGGCCAATCGCGGTTGATCCCAGCAGCACTACCTGGGGTTTGTGTTCTTGAACCACCCGACTCAACAGCGCGGCATACAGGTCGGTGTCATAGTAGGCAAGACGGGCATCGTCGGCTCGGTAGACCACATCGACACCATACTCAGCTAACGGTGCAATATGCGCTTCAAGACCGTTGCCGATTAAAACAGCACCCACTTCACCGCCGTACTTGGCCGACAGCTCAACAGCTTTTCCCAAAAGCTCAAAGCTGACCGGCCGGAGCGTGTCACCTAAGGTTTCAGCCACGACCCAGACCGCTTTCCCCGGCTCGGGGTTAGCGCTTCGGACCTTCTTTTCGTTCGCGGTACCATCATCGGTCCACGTTCCAAACAGCCCACGAGCTAAAAGGGCTTGGACTAGGGTCTCTATCTGTTCAGACAATTCCCCTTCAAGCACACGTCTTTCGCGGTTGTCTTCAACAGTTTGGACAGACTCCACCCAGGTCGGCGATCCCGCCGCCCCAAATCGCGCCAGATCCGCGGAAAGGTCACCTGCCGTCACCGTCTCCACCGGCTTCTCTTGGGCGGCCTGTCGCTCGGCTTTCCTGGGGAAGCGTTCCGGCGCCAGATCCTCGGTGGCCGACACCAGGACCGGCAGCGGACAGTCAAGGGTATCAAAACCGCTATCGGTCTCACGTTCAACCCGGAGAGCCTTCCCGTCTGTGTCGAGCGTTAATGCGGCCACGCCCGTCACCTGAGGAATATCCAGCAACTCGGCAATCTCCGGTCCGACCTGACCGGTTTCCGCATCGGTACTATGCCGACCACACAGGATGAGGTCATAGCCTTCTCGCTCGCACGCCAAGGCTAAGGTGCGCGCGGTCGCCAGCGTATCTGCCCCGGCAAAGGCCCGGTCCGTCAGATGCACGGCCCGGTCCGCTCCCAGGGCCAGACAGTAGCGCAACGCCTCCTCGGCCTGGGGTGGTCCCATCGTCAGCGCAACCACTTCGCCGCCGTGTTCGTCACGCAGTTCCAGCGCCTTCAACAATCCACGGATATCAAACGAACTGACCTCGGACGGCACGCCCTCACGCTGGAGAGTTTTTGTTTCCGGATCGAGCTTCATGGCCGAAACCACAGGCACCTGCTTTACCAACACAATACTCTTCATAGATACGCCCACTCCCTGGATCAAAGCGGTGCGCAGCAACCTATCTTGCGTGGCTGCGCAACGTCAACCAAGCTGGCTCAACGGCGTCTTTCCCGCCAGGCGAGCTTCGTATTGGACGGCTTCACCTTTTCGGAAAACGGCTGTCCATTCCCAGACAGATTGCTCCCAGAGTCGCTCGCTCTTGTCCCAGCGGTGGGGGCAAGGGAGCCACCGTCGAGAACGGTTTTAGCCGGTGCTGAGTAGGAGAACGCCTGGACTGGGGAAAAGAGGAGATACTCACTGGGTCTATTCTACCCCGCGTCCGGGTGTATATTCGTTGGCCGGCAGGCTGTAGTAGGTAATGATCTTGCGCTCTTTAAACCACCAACGACCTTCGTCTTTGACGAGTTTGTCATCATAGCGACCAAAGACGATCATGGGCTTATTCGTCGACTTTGTGATGGCGTCAGCATCCAGATAGCAGGTTGAAGTGGCTTCGTTGCCCGATACTTCAATCACGGGCGACTCGATTTTGTGACGCAGAAAGCGCACGCCATTCCGTAGCGTATTATCGTAGTTGGCATACCAGCCTTTCACGGCGTCACGGCCCTCATAGCGCTTGTCGCTTTCGTATGCCGGAAGCAGAACCGCGTCGGTATGAAACAGGTCGGCGATTTCGTCTACCGTACCACGGTCTACCACATGGCAGTAGGTATGAAGCAGTTGCTGAATGGCAATAACATCGTCCGCGTAAGACATGCTCGGTCCTCCTGTTGCGATTTTATTGTCTCCGTCCACGTATCCGTAGTAGTTCGTTAATCGTCAGGTCGATATCCTCATCCCGCAAGAGCGGTGCCGCGACACGCTTGCGCCGAACGGCCTCAAGGCTGATGTCCGCGGTCACGAAATCTTCCTCGTAATAGCTTCCCTTGGCAATGCACTGCCCAAAAGGGTCGATCACCTCTGAGCCGCCCCAAAACCCTACCCCGTCTTCAAAGCCGACCCGATTGGCATAGATCACAAACACCCCGAAGGTTTCGGCATAGACGCGATTCAGTGCCTCCCAATAGCGCGCGTTCTCGTCCCGTTCTCTATTGTCAGCAATGCCGCGGAGCGGGCTGGACGACGGACAGATGAGCATCAGGGCCTGATCGAGGGTCGCAATATACGCTGTGGACGGATGCCATAGATCTTCGCACACCAGAGTTGCCGCGCGACCGTACGGGGTATCAAAGGCACGCACGCTATCCCCGCGTGCGAAATAACGTTGCTCGTCAAACATACCATAGGTCGGCAGATAGACCTTGCGATGAACGTGTTGGACCTCTCCCGCACTGAGATAAACGGCAGCATTATAAAAACAAAAGTCCGGGCTCTCTTCGACCAGACCGGCCAGACAGGCCACTGATTTGCTCAGCTCCCGCAGTCGGGTGAATTCCGGCTCGTCTTGACGCAGGGCAACCGTCGCCACCATGTCCCGCAAGTGATAGCCGGTCAAACTCAACTCGGGAAAAATGAGCAGCGCAACGTGCTCGTTCTTGGCGCGGGCAATGGCCTGCTCGTAGAGGGTCAGGTTAGCGGCAACATCTCCGAGACGCGGGCTGATCTGGGCAATGCCGATTTTGAAGTGCGTATTCACAGTGGCACGGTGGTTACGCGGTGCTTCCTTTTCCAAACAGACGGCTCAGCCATCTGACAAAAGTCCGCCACAGCCCGCCCCGTTCCCCGGATTTAACCTCATCGGGCAAGGTTTGAATTTCGGTCTCCATAGCCCTGAAAAACTGACCAATCAACATCTTCGCCGCACCGTCTACCAAGCGTTGTCCGACGCTGGCTAGCAGCCCGCCGATCTGCACATCGCCGTGATAGGTCAGTATGGTCTGGCCGTTTTGCTCGGCTAAATCGACCGTGCCCGTCCCCTTGAGAAAGCCCTGCTTACCCTTCCCATCAAGGCTGAGCTTGTAATGGGAGGGCGGCTGGATCTCCTCCATCTTGACGGTACCGTTGTAGACGCCTTTGACCGCGGCCACGCCCACCTTGATCTCCCCGCTGTACTCATTCTCGCCGCTCTCTGTCAGACTCTCACAACCGGGCATACACTTGGCGAGTTGGTTCGGGTCGGTCAGAAAATTCCACACCTTCTGTTGGGAGGCGGGAATGGTTCGGGTTCCGTTGAGTTTCATAGGTGTTGTCCTGTGCGTGCGGTTCCATTCCTGGCAGTTTATGTTCTGAGTGATCGGAAAAAGGCGCGGACGTCATTGACCAAGAGTTCGGGCTCTTCCATTGGCGCGAAATGTCCACCCGAGGGCATGGGCGTCCACCGTTGCAAATTATAATAGCCCTCGGCCCACTTGCGCGGCATGAGAATAACTTCTTCTGAAAAAACGGCAATGCCGGTCGGTGCCTGAACAACCGGCATCTTCTCATGCGACGGCTGCCAGGGATTGTGCGTGGCTTCATAATAATACCGCGCAGACGTGCCAAAGCTCTGGGTGATCCAGTATAACGTCATCGTGGTACACAGGTCATCCTTGCTAAAACGTTTCTCAACATCCCCGTTACAGTCGCTCCAGGTGCGGCGTTTTTCCAGGATCCAGGCGCACAGCCCGACCGGCGAGTCATTGAGGGCAAAGGCCAGGGTCTGCGGCTTGGTGGTCTGCAAGGCGGAATAGCCACTCTCGGCAGTAAAAAAGTTCAGGTTCTTTTCGTGCCAGTCCTCCTCTCCCGGACCATATTCGGACGCCTCGGGCATGGGACCGACAAAAACATCCAGCGGAACCATGAGGTTGACATGACAGCCGAGCAGATGCTCGGCATATTTATGTCCGAGCTGGGCGGTAATGAGCGCTCCCCAGTCTCCCCCCTGGGCGGCGAATTTTTCATAGCCTAGGACATCTTGCATAAGCCCGCGCCACAGGTCGGCCGTTCGCCAGAAATTGATGCCCGGGGTCGTCAGCGGGGTGGAAAATCCATATCCCGGCAGAGACGGCACAACCACATCAAACGCATCGCTCGGGTCGCCACCAAACGCGGCCGGATCGGCTAGCGGCCGAATGACTTTCTGAAAGTCCCAAAAGGTCCACGGCCAACCGTGGCTCAGAATCAGCGGCGTCGGATTCGGACCTCTTCCCGGCTCATGGATAAAATGAATCGGCACCCCCTCAATCGTCGTCTTATAATGGGAGAAGGCGTTCATCTCACGCTCCTGCGCGCGCCAGTCGTAGTCGGTACGCCAGTATTCGACCAACTCCTGGAGATAGGCTTGATTCGTCCCGTACGCCCACTGTTCGTTGGCAAACTCGCCCGGCCAGCGCGCCTTTGCCAGCCGTTCCCGCAGGTCCGTCAATACCTCATCCGGGACAGATACCGTAAACGATTCCTTGCTCATGATGCCCTCCTTTTTGACTCCTCCAGTGCGTTGAGCATCCAGCAGGACAGATACTGCCCTTCCCCGCGGCTGGCAAGAGGGGCATCTTCCTGCTGAAATGCTCAGTCCACCTCGACTGTCTTCGGGGCGACCTCAGGCTGCCGCTCGAACTGGGCGGCAATTCGGTCCAGTTCTTCCCCGGAGATGGTCTCTTTCTCTAACAGGACCTGGGCGGCCTGACGCAGAATGGGGAGCTTCGCCTTCAATATCTTGGTGATACGCGCGTGTTGTTCCTCGATAATACGGCGGACCTCATTATCGATCTCCCGGGCGGTCTCCTCGCTGTAGTCGCCCGGCCCGTGCGGCTGGCCGTTTTGCAGGAACATGGGCTGGCGCTCCTGATCAAAGCTTTGCTGACCGAGTTTGTCGCTCATACCGTAGGCTTTAACCATGCTCTTGGCTGTATCAGTTGCTTTGAGCAGATCGTCCCGAGCCCCAGTCGAAATTTCCTGGTAAATCAGCTCTTCGGCCACCCGACCACCAAGGAGCACAGCAATCTTGTTTTCCAACTCGGATTTGGTCATCAGAAACCGATCTTCGCTCGGCAGTTGGAGGGTATAGCCTAAGGCCGCCACACCGCGCGGAATAATCGAAATCTTTTGCACTTCGTCCGACCCCGGTAACGACATGCCCGCCAACGCATGCCCGATCTCATGGTGGGCGACGCGCGCCTTTTCTTTTTGGCCGAGGACCCGATTCTTCTTTTCCAGTCCGGCAATCACCCGCTCAACCGCTTCCTGGAGTTCGGGCAAGCCTACCGTGTCCTTACCGCGCCGGACCGCCAGCAGCGCCGATTCGTTGACGATGTTAGCCAAGTCCGCGCCGGCAAAGCCCGGTGTCATGGCGGCAACCACTTCCAGGTCGGTTTCAGCCTCAAGGGGAACGGAGCGGGCGTGCACCTGAAGAATGGCCAGTCGACCGGTTTTGTCCGGCCGGTCTACCACCACGTTACGGTCGAAGCGCCCGGCCCGCAGCAGAGCCTGGTCCAGAATCTCAGGCCGGTTGGTGGCCGCCATCAGAATGACACCGGCCCGCTGATCAAATCCATCCATCTCCACGAGTAACTGGTTCAGGGTCTGTTCCCGCTCATCGTGCGAGACAGGTCCCATGCCGCGCGCCTTGCCCAGGGCGTCCAGTTCATCCATGAAAATAATGCAGGGGGCTTTTTCTTTGGCCTGGGTAAACAGGTCTCGGACGCGGGCCGCCCCGACGCCGACAAACATCTCTACAAACTCGGAACCGCTAATCGAGAAAAACGGCACCTGGGCTTCTCCCGCCACCGCCTTGGCCAACAGGGTTTTTCCGGTCCCCGGCGGTCCGACCAGCAAAATGCCTTTCGGGATTTTCCCCCCGAGCCGGCTGAATTTTTCCGGCGTTTTGAGAAACTCAATGACTTCCTGGAGTTCCGTCTTGGCTTCTTCAACTCCAGCCACATCGGTGAAGCGGATTTTGACATCCTGCTCCATGTAAATCTTGGCTTTACTCTTCCCGATCGACATGAAGCCGCCACCGAAACCGCCACGCTGGGCCATCCGTCGCATCAGAATCAGCCAGACGCCAAAGAATAGCAGGACGGGCAAAATCCAGGACAGCAGGTCGCTGACAAAGGTACTCTCAATCTTCCCGGCGAAGCGAACCTCGCGGGTGGCTAGCTGCTCGGCCAAGTCGGGTGCTACCCGGACCGTCACAAACTGGCTGGGATGTCCTTCGATGGGGTCTTTGAGCGTGCCTTGGATATAGCGCTCCGAGATACGAATCTCTGCAATACGACCGTCATTCAAGTATTCCTGAAACTGGCTGTAGGGGATCTGTTCAATACGGGTCGCCTGCATCCAGACGCTATGCAGGATGACGACACCCCAGAGCGCAATGAAAAGATACCAGATATTAAACTTTGTCTTTTTATCCATGACCGCTTCATTATAGCGTGCCAAAACCGACTGCCTAGCCAACGTTGTCTTTCTGCCGACGGAGCCCTGCGCTCTACGTCAGGACCCGGCAATCACCTTGCACTTTCATCTGAGCCGGGCAATAGTCAGTGCCCATGCGTCACGCCCCCACGAGCCGCTTCATCCGCGTGAACGGCCTTGCCCTGCATTATCTCGAATGGGGCAAGGCAGGGAATCCCGCGCTCATCCTGCTTCACGGCGGCTCGGCTCATGCCCATTGGTGGGACCATATTGCCCCGGCACTGGCGCGGACGCACCGTGTGCTTGCCTTCGATCTCCGCGGTCATGGAGAGAGCGCCTGGACGCATCCGCCCGCCTACGAGGTCATGGATTACGCCGCGGACCTTGAAGGCGTTGTCACCGCTCTTGAACTCGATGCTCCCGTTCTTATGGGTCACTCACTCGGTGGCTTTGTAGCACTCTGTTACGCCACGACAGCGACAGTGAACCGTGGCGTATTCGTCATTGTTGATATCGGACCCCGGCTGCGCCCGAGTCGCACGATGCGGCTGCTGCGTTCCCTGCCACCCCCGGTGTACTCCACTGAAGCCGATGTCTACACTCAATTCCGCTTGCTGCCGGCAGAGACGTGGGCAACACCCGAGTTGCTGAGACATATTGCCCGCCATAGTGTGAGACCTGACCACACAGGACGTTTTCGCCTGAAAAGCGACCGTGCGGCCATGGTCCGCCAGCCGTGCGACCTGGAGCCGCAGCTCACACGTATCGCTGGCCCCATCCTGTTCATCCGGGGCCAGCACAGCAAGACGCTCTCGGCTGAGCGCTTAACCCATCTGGCCCATGCCTGTCCGCGGGCTACAGGGATCGAAATTCCCCAGGCCGGACACCATGTTTTTCTCGACCAGCCTGCGACCTTTCTTGACACGGTGACCACTTTCCTGCACGAGACAAGCAAGGCTTCCGTCTGATTCGTCGAAGTTCAGGGAGGACACGATTCAGGCGCTGGCGGCATAGGAGGTAGGGTCCATGTTCTGGTTTGGGTTTATTGTTGGCGCGGTCGCGGCCACCGTGTTTATTCTGTACGGCAATGGTGAGCTGCTGGTGAAACTCCGGGATCAGATGAAGAGCGTCTCCGACCGATTTTGGGAGTCGCAGAAAAAATAAGCGGCTTTTCTTCCAATTCCTCACGGCGTTCATTCTTTGAGCGGTCTTTTTTGTTCCGCTCACTTGGTTCGCCTCTTGGCCTTGTGCTAGAGTTCGGGCAAGCGAAAAGCAGGCGTAGGAAGCACACCATTAAGGAGGGCAGGCGTATGGCAAAGCCGCTGGATGGAATTCGTGTTCTTGACTGGACCATATGGCAGCAGGGACCGGTCGCGACCATGATGCTCGGCGACCTCGGTGCTGAGGTCATCAAGCTGGAAGAGCGCGTGGGGGGCGACCCTGGGCGTGGCGTGATGCAAATTGCCGGAGCCAAAACCGGCGCGCGCAACTATTATTTTGAAGCCAACAACCGCCATAAAAAAAGCCTCACGCTCGACCTCAAGAAGCCCGAGGCGAAAGAAATCGTTTATAAGCTGGTTGAACAGTCAGACGTCTTTGTCCAGAACTATCGCAAGGGCGTGGCGGCCAAGCTCGGCCTCGACTATGCCACCCTCTCGAAATACAACCCCAAGCTGATCTATGCCAGCGCGACCGGTTATGGTCCGAACGGACCGGACGCGGGGGAACCCTCCTTTGACTATATGGGCCTGGCCCGGTCCGGGGTCATGACCGCGGCAGGTGAGCCGGACATGGACCCCATGAATATTACCGGGGGTATCGCCGACCAGATGGGCGCGATCATGCTGGCTCACGGGATTACCGTGGCCCTGTTGGCCCGCGAACGCCTGGGCGTCGGCCAGGAGGTCGATACCTCGCACCTGGGCAGTATGATGGCCCTCCAGGGGCTCAATCTGGCCTGTCGCCTGACCCTGGGTAAAGAATTCAAGCGTTTTTATCGCACCAAAGCGATAAACCCACTCTGGAATCACTATAAGTGCCAGGACGATAAATGGATCTGTCTGGCCATGCCACAGGCCGACCGCTACTGGCCGGATTTCTGTAAGACACTCGGCATCCCGGAACTGGAGAAAGACCCGCGCTTTGAGAACATGAAAGTGCGCGGTCGCAACGCCGAGGAGATCATCGCTATTGTCGATAAAATTTTCGCCTCAAAGCCTCGCGATGAATGGATGCAAATCCTGAAAGACGGCGGCGATTTTATTTATACGCTGGTGAATAATATCACTGACCTGCCCGACGACCCGCAA
Source organism: Candidatus Binatia bacterium (assembly GCA_022826945.1). GTDB lineage: Bacteria > Desulfobacterota > Binatia > Bin18 > Bin18 > Bin18. Next base: position 71,963 of record JAJDTY010000078.1, on the reverse strand, counting down.
ATGCAGGCCAACGACTATGTCGTGGATTATGCACACCCCACCTGGGGCGAAACGCAGATCGTCGGCTCGCCCCTGATCCTGAGCAAGACACCGGCCGACCCGAAAGCCCCGGCCCCGGAGTTTGGCGAGCATACCGAACAGGTTCTGGTCGATATGTTGGGCTATTCCTGGGAAGACGTAGGAAAATTGCGAGAGGCCGAGGTACTCTAAAACTTCTGTAGGGGCAGTCCTTGTGGCCGCCCTTATCGCTCCAAAGAGTAAACGTGTCCAGATTCTATCTATTTGAGTTGAAGGACCCGTTTATTCTCTCGGCCACGCAACCCGATACCGCAGCTCTTCTCCCCGCACATAACGCCGGAGATTGTCCAGCCACAGCTCGCCGACCCGCGGCAGATAGAGGGGCGAGGTTGAGGCCGTGTGTGGAGTGATAAACACATTCGACATATCCCATAAGTCGTCGTCCGCAGGCCACGGTTCGGTGGGCAGAACGTCAAGGCAGGCGTGGCGCAGCCTTCCTGCCCGCAATGCCTCTTTGAGCGCCGTCATATCGACGATGACTCCCCGCGCGATATTGATCAGGGTGGCGGAGGATTTCATAAGGGCCAGTTCGTCTGCGCCAATGAGCCCACGCGTCTGAGGGGTGGCCGGAGTGGCCAGAATGACAAAATCGGCCTCGGGAAGAAACCGGTGCAGGTCGGCCAGCGTACCTTGCTGCTCCACCCCGACCACAGGCTGGGCTGATTGACGAATACCGAGAATCCGCATCCCAAAGCCGGTGAGCATGGTAACAATGCGGCTACCAATGGCACCGAGACCAATGACCAGGGCGGTTTTGTCACTCAGGCTCTCAAGCCCGAGTTCCTGCCAGCGGTGCTGGCGTTGACGGGCGGATAATTCACCAAAACGTTTTGCCGACCACAGCACGAAGCCCACGGCGAACTCAGCCACCTCAGGCGCGTTTGTACCAGGACTGTGGGAAACGAGCGCGCCTTTGGCCCGCATGGCATCATAGAAACGGCCGTCCGTCCCGGCGTCTTCGGTATGCGCCCAGCGGGGCTGCGGGAGCTGTATCATGGCATCGATAAAGGCTTTGCGATACGCATCACCAGCCAACACGATGAGGTCACAATCATCCGGCGGGGCCGACCAGGAGCCGTCCGACTCAATCAAGGACCAGTCCAGCTCCGGCACAAGGGCCTGAGCGGCTTCTCCAAAACGGACAAAAAATTCTCGGCCGGCCGCAACTTTCATCAGGACCTCCCTTTCCAGCGGTCTTACCCACGGAAAAGAAGCGTATACCTACACAGACAGAGCAAGCAATGGGAAGAGCACACCCCACAGTGGCTGGACAGCCCCGGCCAAATATGCGACACGGCAGCACATATGAAATTCGGTATTATCCATGACTTCCGCAATCCCGCCCAATGGCACCGGCCCTATCCGGAACTGTATCAGGCCCTTCTCGATCAAATCGTTCGGGCTGAAGAGTTGGGCTATGACAACGTCTGGCTGGCGGAACATCACTTCACTGAAGACGGCTATAATCCGTCCACCCTGCCGACTGCCGCAGCCATTGCCGCGCGAACGAGCCGCATTCGGATTGGAACCTATATTCTGCTGATGCCGTTTCAGCACCCGGTCCGGGTGGCGGAAGACGCGACGTGTATCGATATCTGGTCCAACGGACGCTTTGATCTGGGCGCCGGACAGGGCTATGCCGCAGGCGAGTTTCATTCCCTGCATGTCCCCCGCAAAGAACGCTCGGCACGCTTGGCGGAGGGGGTCGAATTAGTCCGTCGCTTATGGACCGAAGAAAACGTGACGTTCGAGGGTCGCTTCACGCGGGTCAGCGATCTGACGCTCTCTCCAAAGCCAGTCCAGCAACCGCATATTCCGCTGTGGATCGGCGCACGGGCCGACAAGGCGATTCGGCGCGTGGCTCAAATGGGCTGTCATCTCATGGCAACGATCGGGTCGGACCCCGCGCCGCTCTATATCGAAACCCTGAGGGAAAACGGCCAGGACCCGGCCGATTTCCATATCGGACAAATCCGAATGGTCTATGTCGCTGAGAATGAAGACCGGGCCTGGGAAGACGTCCAGGAGCATCTGCACTATTCCATGCAGTACTATGGCGTTATCCTGGCCGAAGCCAACGACGTGCCGGGCGACGCAGACGGCTGGCAGTTCACTCACGCCAGCCAACTCCGCGATTCAGGCTTTGGCCGGGCCGCCATGATCGGTACCCCAGGCCAGGTCGCCCGTAAAATGGAAAAATTCTGCCAGCGTTTTCACTGCACCCATTTTGTAATGGGCACGCAACTCCCAGGGCTCGACCCGCAAAAGGTCACACGCTCGTTAGAATTGTTTGCCCAGGAAGTCATGCCAGAGTTTCGGAAGAGGTGAGGATATTTATTCCACGGATGATGGTGGGGCAGTGCGGTAGCCCAGTTCCTGCTCGATATACGCGAGGGCTTGCTGAGGCGTAGAGACCGCAGTGTAGAGGTCGCGAAATTTCTGATTGATGAGCGCTTCGGCAAAGCCGCGCTCGAATTGCTGTAACAAGCCGTCGAAATAGCCGTTGGTGTTCACCAGAACAACCGGCTTGGAGTGAAAGCCGAGCTGCTTCAAGGAGATCACCTCAAGGACTTCCTCAAATGTCCCAAACCCGCCCGGAAGGGCGATAAAGGCGTCCCCCCGTTCATCCAGTCCTTGCTTCCGGCTGCGCATATCATCCGCGGTATGCATTTCATGCCCAGCCTGTCCATAGCCGTCTTCAAGAAAGCGCTTCAGGATCACACCGACCACCTTCCCACCGGCGACAAGCGTGGATTGGGACAAGGCTCCCATCAAGCCGGTATTCCCACCGCCGTAGATGAGGGTGTAATCGCGCTGCGCCAGCAGGTGGCCAAGTTCAGCCGCCACATCCAAATACACTTGCGGACAGCGTTTGCTTGACGCGCAGTAGACGGTGATGGCCCGTGGTCGGTCAGGGGAGCGGAAAGAAGGCATAGCTGGGTAATGGGGCTGTTATGCAGTCCGCTCGGCGAGAGAACCCCGTTCTCGGGAAGGGGGTCTGATACTCCCAGAGGTCAGTCCCCTCCCCGCTTCTTCCTCACGAGAGATTGTTCACCACACCGTCCATACCACTCCACTCAACAATAGGTGTAAGGCGGCGTTTGGTAATCAGGCCCTGGGCAACGAGGGTCGAAAAGGTGGTGAAGGTCTTGGCGTGATCTTGAATGTCCAGAATCAGCACCATCTTCGCCTCTTCGTTCGAGGCCCAGGGTCCGGCTTTCAGCGTCACCCCTTCAGGAAAGCCGGTTTCCCCGCTTAAGACCCCCTTGAACATATTATGGACCTCTTTGGTCCGGGATGGCTCCCAATAGATTTCGTCGAGATAGAGCGGCATACGATTTCCCTCCTTCTGGGATAGACTTGCTCGGGGCATAGCAAAAAAACCGCGCCCAGCCTAGCCCTTGACCTCACCACGCAGTGCCCATGCCTTTGGCATTCCGGGTGCGGTGTGCTAGCGTCTGCGCACGGAGCGTTGACCGCACGGGAGGGAGGTACCAATGGCACTGCCACTGCAAGGAATTCGCGTTCTGGATATTGCCAGCATGTTGGCCGGCCCGTACGGCGCGACCATGTTGGGCGATATGGGGGCGGACGTGATTAAAATCGAGCCCCCTTATGGGGATGAGTCCCGTGCCATTGGTCCCAGGGTGGAGAATGACAGCGGCTTTTACGTTGGGATTAACCGTAATAAACGCAGTATGGTGCTGGACCTGACCCAGCCGGAAGGCAAAGCCCTGTATTTTCGGCTGGTCCGAACGGCCGACATTATTGTTGACAACCTCCGGCCCCAAGCCAAGGCCAAGCTGGGAGTGACGTACGAAGAAGCGCGTAAATATAATGAGAAAATCATCTGTATCTCAGTCAGTGCCTTTGGTCAGGACGGGCCGTATGGCGGACGACCGGGCATCGACCCCCTGGCTCAGGCACTGACCGGCTTTATGAGCGTCACTGGAGAGCGGGACGGAAAACCCCTGAAGGCCGGGCCGGCTATCGCCGACGCTACCTGTGCCAATCTGGTCGCCTTTGCCGCCATGGTCGGCCTGTGGACCCGAGAGCAGCAGGGTATTGGTCAGCAGATTGAGCTGTGTCTGATGGACGGGCTGATCCACGTTCAGCCGTCCCAGGTCGGCCAATTCTTTTTAAGTCAGTACATTCAGCCGCGCGTCGGGAATGCCAGCCCGTTTTATGCGCCCTACGGAACCTTCCGCTGCAAAGATGGCCGGGACATTCAGATTGCCTCGTTTAATAACAAGTTTTTCCACAATATCTGCCGCGCGATCGAACGCGAGGATCTGATGGCGGACCCGCAGTTTGAGACCGGAGAGCTCCGCTTGCAACACGAAGCAGAACTCAATGCAGTGTTGCAGGCCGAGTTTGCCAAACGAGATGGGGCGGACATGATGCAGCGCTTGAGCGAGGCGGACGTGATGGCCGCGCCGGTCAATACCTTTCACGAAACCTTTGCCGACCCCCAGGTCCAGCATAACGACATGGCGGTCGAGGTCGAGCACGCGCGAGTCGGGAAACTCAAAGTTGGCGGCATTCCGGCCAAGCTCAAGAAAACGCCGGGCGCCGTGCGCCTCGCTCCCCCGACCCTGGGTCAACATACCTGGGAGATTTTGCAGGAGATGGGCCTGAGTGGGGATGAGGTGGAGCAACTGAAACACAAGGGTGTGATCAAGTAGATTCAGGAGGGAGGGTGCATGCCCCGAGGAGCCGATGGCATCGTTCAAGCCCTGAAAGAGGCGGGCGTCTCAACCATTTTTGGTATCCCCAGCATTCATAATATCGGTCTGTACGAGTCCCTGCGCCACGCGCCCTCGATTCGGCATATCGGGTGTCGGCACGAAGCTGGCGCAACCCATATGGCGGACGGTTATGCCCGGGCAAGCGGTGGACTGGGTGTTATTGTCTCGTCTACCGGTCCGGGTGCGGGCTTTACGGTCTCGGCCCTGCAAGAAGCCTGGGGCAGTTGCTCGCCGGTCCTGATGATCACGACCAACATAGACGCCTCCAAGATTGGCAAGGGTTTGGGCGTCCTGCACGAACTGGAAGAGCAGACGTCGCTCTTTCGGACCATTACCAAAGAGGTGTGTATTCCTCGGGCGGACGATGATCTATATACGCTTGCCAAGCACGCCATTGCCCTGGCTCAGACCGGCCGGCCCGGCCCGGTGTGTTTAGAAGTCCCCACCGACCTGATGGCCGGAGAAGCCCCCGCGGCGGCCCCAATACCGCGGGACAGCGCTCCAGCCTCCCCGTCGCTGCCTCCCCGGCTTGACGAGGCGGTCGCTATTTTGCGCAACGCAAGACAGCCCCTCATTCTTGCGGGAACGGACGCGTCCCGGGCAAATATTGCCGGAGACATCCAAGCCCTGGCCGAAGCCCTGTGCGCGCCTGTCATCACCAACACGCCGGGCAAAGGCGTAGTCCCGGAAGATCATGCTCTGGCCTTTGGCAATGCGGCGCGCAAACTGGTTGTCAAAGAGATCGTACCCGGCTGTGATGCGGCAGTCGCAATTGGTTCTCGACTGCGGGAGGTCGATGCCAAACGCCGCGGTCTAGTCCTGCCCGAACAGCTGATCCATATCGATTGGGACGAGCGCTGGATCAGCAGGAATTATCCGGCTGCGGTACCGCTTGTCGGCGATATTGCCGCTATTACCCGAGCGCTACGAGATCAGCTCGAAGGAGAACCCTACGCCGGTCCACGCCAGGAACGGACTGCGGCGTGGCGACAGGCAGCCGCCGCGGAGTTCGCGCGCCTCAGCCGAGAGCGGCCCGAACTGCAGTCGCTCCAGGCGATCAGGGCCGTACTGCCACGAGACAGCGCCCTCGTTATTGATAACACCCAGCTTGGCTATTGGGCCGAGTATTTTTATCCGTCCTACCAGACCAACGGGATTATCGGAGCCAAAGGTTCCGGTCTGCTCGGCTTCAGCTTTCCGGCCGCCATTGGCGTCAAGCTGGCGCGACCGGACACCCCGGTTGTCGGCCTGATCGGCGACGGAGGTTTTCTCTATACAGCTCAGGAATTGGCCACATGCGTGCGTCACGATGTTGGCTTTCCACTGGTTGTCGTCAACGATAACGCCTTTGGGGTGATCGACTATTTGCAGCGGACCGCGTACCAGGAGGCCTATCAGGCCCAACTGACAAACCCGGACTTCCTGGCCTTCTCAGCAGCATTTGGCGTCCCCGCGACGCGCGTGCACTCTCCGACAGAACTCCAATCGGCCCTGGACCGGACGCTCGCCTCTGGGGAGATGCATCTCATTGAGTATCAAATGACCATTCAGGAACCCCCGTTTGGGAAGTATTAGCGCAAGGAGGCCATATGACACAGCGTCGAACCACCATTTGGGGCTGGGGATTTGAGGACGAACAGCCCACCCCGGAACAGAAAAAAAACATTGCCAAGGGCATCGCCGAGAGTGTCGGGACCAGCGACTTTACCCTTGACCCGGAGCCCCGCGTTGAGGACATTCAGCTCCGCGCACCGCGCCTCTCACCGCCCGAGTCTCTTGCCGGTATCTGCTCGACCGGGACTTATGACCGCGCAGCTCATTCCTACGGCAAAGCCCTGCCCGATATTGTGCGGGCCTTCCGTCTGGACTTCCCGAACCCGCCCGATGTGGTGGCCTTTCCCAGGACCGAGGACGATGTGGTGTCCGTCTTAGATTGGTGCAACGAGGTGGGAGCCGCCGCTATTCCGTTTGGTGGGGGGTCGAGCGTAACGAGCGGTGTCGAGCCCCCGACAGGGGACACCTACCCTGGGAGTGTGTCCATCGACCTGCGCTGGCTCGATAAAGTGCTGGAAATTGATGAAGCCTCGCGCGCGGCCCGCATTCAGGCCGGCGTGTACGGTCCCGCCCTGGAGGCCCAGCTCAAACCACACGGCTATACCCTGCGACACTATCCCCAGTCGTTTGAATTCTCGACTCTGGGCGGTTGGATCGCCACCCGCTCGGGCGGACATTTTGCCACGCTGTATACCCATATTGACGATCTGGTCGAGTCCACCCGCGTCGTCACCCCGAGCGGTATCGTCGCCTCGCGTCGCCTGCCGGGGTCGGGCGCCGGCCCAAGCCCGGACCGCATGTTCATCGGCTCCGAGGGCATTCTGGGTATTATCACCGAGGCCTGGATGCGTTTACAGCATCGGCCGGTCTATCGGGCGTCAACCGCGGTGCACTTTGAAAAGTTTGAGAATGGGGTCGAGGCCATTCGCTTGCTCAGTCAGTCGGGCCTGTATCCCACCAACTGTCGCATTCTTGATCCGACCGAGGTCAAACGGAACAATGTCGGCAATGGTACGGGCGGCAGCCTGCTCATGCTCGGCTTTGAGTCTGCGGACCATCCACTCGAACCCTGGATCAACCGTGCGCTTGAGTGCTGCACCGACCTGGGCGGCACGACACCCAACGGGGTCGTGATTAAAGGCGGCGGAGAGACCACCGGTCGCGGCGGCTCGGTTGGCGACTGGCGCAACGCCTTTATCCGCATGCCCTACGCCTTTTCGACCATGGCGGCCATGGGCGCGATATTCGACACTACCGAGAGTTCGATTCCCTGGAATCAGTTTCACGCATTCCACGCCGGCGTGATGCGGGATGTCCAAAAAGCGCTGGATGAGGTGTGTGGTGGCGGCGTGCTGTCGTGCCGCTTTACCCATGTCTATCCCGACGGTCCCGCACCATATTTCACCTTTACCGGCATGGGCAAAAAGGGTAGCGAGTTGGAGCAGTGGCACGAGATCAAAACCGCGGCTTCCGAGGCGGTCGTGCGTTATGGTGGCACGGTAACGCATCATCACTCTGTCGGTCGAACCCACCGCCCGCAGTACGAGAAGCAACGCCCTGACCTGTTTGCCGGCGCACTTCAGGCTGCGAAAGCCGCCCTTGATCCGCAGGGTTTGTTGAATCCAGGGGTGTTAATCGATCCGATTCACTGATGCCAACGGAGCAGCCCACGAGGAGGAGCAGTAGATAACCATGACGAGGGAGATGAAGAACATCCGTGCAGCCATCATGGATGGCCAGACCAAAACCGCAGACTTCGAGGGGTTGCCGCTCCCGGAATCAATGCTGGCCATGACCACCCATAAAGACGACGTGAATATGTTCGAGGGGCTTGAGTCCTGGGAAAAAGATCCCAGGAAGAGCCTGCACCTTGACCAAGTCTCGGTCCCGGAAGTCGGCCCAAATGAGGCCCTGGTCGCGATCATGGCGTCCAGCATTAATTTCAATACGGTTTGGAGCGCCATCTTTGAGCCCCTGCCGACGTTTTTATTCCTGGAGCGGAACGCCCAGAAAAGCCCGTGGGACAGTCAGCATAATCTGCCGTATCACATCCTGGGCAGCGACGCGTCCGGGGTGGTGCTGAAGGTCGGACCTGGGGTGAACCTGTTCAAGCCGGGTGACGAAGTCACCATTCACTGCAACTATGTGGACATGCAGGCCCCGGACGGCCACGACGATTCGATGCTCGACCCGGACCAGCGCATTTGGGGCTTTGAGACCAACTTTGGAGGGCTGGCTGAAATTGCCGTTGTCCGGGCGAACCAGCTCATGCCCAAGCCACCGCATCTTACCTGGGAAGAGTCGGCTTCCATGCCGCTGGTCAACTCCACCTCGTATCGTATGCTGGTCAGCGAGAACGGCACCCATATCAAACAGGGCGATATCGTCCTGATCTGGGGGGCGGTTGGCGGGCTGGGCGGCTTTGCGTTGCAGTACGTGTTGAACGCGGGCGCATTTCCCATCTGCGTGGTGTCATCCCAGGACAAGGTCAAGTTATGCGAAACCATTGGGGCGCGCTGGGTGATTGACCGCAATGCGGAAGGCTACCGGTTCTGGAATGAAGACGGGTCGCAAAACCTGGGCGAACTGCGTCGATTTGGCAAACAGATTCGTGACATGACGGGTGGCGAGGACCCGGATGTGGTGTATGAACATCCGGGCCATGAGACCTTTGCGGCGAGTGTCTTTGTGGCGCGGCCTGGGGGGCAGGTCGTCACCTGCGCTTCCACTAGCGGCTATAATCACGAGTACGACAACCGCTATTTGTGGATGCACAAGAAGCGCATAATTGGCTCACACTTTGCCAACTACAGAGAAGCCTGGGAGGCGAATCGTCTGGTCTGCAAGCGCGCCATCCATCCCCTCCTGTCGGAGACCTATCCCCTGGCCGAGACCGGCGAGGCGGCGTATCGGGTTCACCATAATGCACAGATTGGGAAAATCGGCGTGCTCTGCCTCGCCCCGGAGGAAGGGCTGGGCGTCACGGACGAGGAAGGCCGCGCCCGGCATATCGGACAGATCAATTTGTACCGGAATGCCGTCAGGGGCGATTTTCGTCTGGTGAAGACCGAGCCGTAATAGAGGAAAGCCCGGTTCATGCCTAGCATCACTACTCGTTCCGCCACTGCGGACGACGTGCCGCTCATCCTCGAGTTCATCAGGGCATTGGCGCGATTTGAGAAGGAACCGGACGCGGTCAAGACCACACCTGAAGACCTGCTACGCGACGGTTTTGGCGAACAACCGCAATTCGAGGTGCTGATTGCCGAGCGGGATGAAAAGCCGGTCGGTTTTGCCCTGTTCTTTACGACCTATTCCACCTGGGAGGGACGGCCAAGCCTGTATCTCGAAGACCTGTTTGTCATCGAGTCGGCGCGCAAACACGGGGCCGGGCGGGCGCTCATGGCCAAGCTAGCCGCTATTTGTGTCGAACGCGGCTATCAGCGCCTGGAGCTTCAGGTTCTGGATTGGAACCCCGCCCGCGAATTCTACCATCGCCTTGGCATGGGCCACATGAACGCATGGCTGCCCTATCGGCTGAGCGGTCAGGCTCTGCACACCCTGGCGGCGGGGGCAAAGCCCGCGTAGGGGCCCCCTCACCCACAGACACGTGTAACCCAAATGGCTGATTCGAGTGTCTCATACAGATAGAGGAAGACTGCGTCCATGCCCGTTGGAGTTGGAATAGCCGAGATGGGAGCACTGCCGGCTGAACGTGAAGCGTGTTTCAGCACGTTTGTGGCCCTTCAGCGCGACCGGGCGAGGCGGCTGGCCTGGCGCTTGGTTGGCGGCGATGAAGCCGCAGCCGAAGATATTACCCAAGAGGCTTTTGTCAGGGCCTATCGGGCGCTGGACCGTTTTCGGGGTGAGGCGAGTCTCGAAACGTGGTTCTATCGCATCCTCGTTCGTCAGGCGTATAACTATCGTCGCTGGCGGGCGGTGCGGACCCTCTGGCAGCAAGAAAGCGAAGCGGAACCCGCTGATCCAACATCAGCCGTGCAAGGTGATCCTGGGCTACGTCGGCGCATTGCTCAGGCGCTGGACCAACTCTCACGTCGACAGCGCGAGGCCTTTGTACTTGTCCATCTTGAAGGATTTACGGTGCAGGAATGCGCCGATTTTTTAGGGAAACCGAGCGGGACCGTGAAGAGCCATCTCCATCGCGCTCTGGTCAGGCTACGTGCGGAACTGGCCGACCTGAACGAAGGCACGGGAGACGCACCAAAGACTGGAGGCGCGTAGTCATGCCCTCTTCAGATGAATACAAAAACCTCAAACCCGAAGAGCGGCGCTTTATTCAGCGTGTGGCCGGGCACTACACGCCCCAGCCGTTCTCAGCGGCGCGGCAGGCAACGTTTGACCGGGCGCTTGAAGAACGGTTGGCGGACGCTTCCCGATCCCCTTTTCTGCGACCCTCCAGCATTCTTATCCCTGTTTGTGCGGCCTTGCTGCTGTGGTTTGCAGTCCCTTACTTCAAAGACCGTACCCCACCCGCATCTACCCCACCCGCGTGGGATACTGCTGCAACGGAGATGTCGGATATGCAAGACACGACCTCTCACCCTACCCTCTTGGCGTATGTCTATTACCAGTCAGAAGCACAGGAGGACTTTCTTCCTGCCGAATATCTTGCCCTAGCCGATGCTTTTGAGCTGCTGTGAACCATTATGAGAAAGACCGGCATATTTGTCCTTGCAGTCGTATTCACTCTGTGTGAGTGGAGCGGCTGGGCGCAGCCCCCGGGTCCGCCTGCCCGTCATACGCCTCATGGTCTGCGCCTTGAGCGCTTTGTCGAGGAGTTGGGGCTTGATGCGCAAACCCTGGCCCAGGTAGATGCGATTATTGACGCTTCCCGCACCAAGAAACGGACCCTGCGGCGTCAATTGCGGGAAGCACGTAGGCAGATGCGCAGCCTGTTGGAAGCAGAGGAGCCTCAGGAAGCCGAACTGCTGGAACAGGCCGACCGCATTGGTAGCTTGCGGACGGAACTCCGCAAAGAGCAACTAAAAACCATGCTTCGCGTCCGTGCTCTGCTGAGCCCGGAACAACGTGCCGCGTTACTCGAACGGCTCAATAAGGGCCCCCGTCGTGGTCGACGTGGGAGTGGCAGTCATCAGGACTTCCACTCCCCTCCTCCACCGGACGCATGACCGTAACCCGGAATCCGTCCACGCGTGTCTAACCAGACAGACTCACAGACCAAGGAGGCCGGAGTATGACAAAAAGCAAATGGATCATCGTCAGTGTCAGCGTGGTGAGTGCCGGATTTTTGCTCGCCTCGCTCGTATCCGCCCGTCCCGGACACGGGCGCTCGGGTTGGGGCGGGCCGGGGTCCTTCCCCTTGCGGGTGTTGCAGCACCTGGACCTGAGCGAGACTCAGCAGGCCAGTATCGATACGATCAAGAAGAAACATCGAGAAAGCCTGACCGGTCTTAAAAATGATCTGAGAGCGACCCGCCGGGAGATCATGAACCGCCTGCTAGGCGAGGCGGACGTTGAAGCCGGTGACTTCACCGCCCTGCAAGCCGAGTTGCGCCGACTTCACGCGGCCCTGCTTGAAGAATCGCTGACAATGGCCCTGGCCATCCGGGCCGAACTGACCCCGGCGCAACGCGCGGAAGCCGCGACCCGGCTGAAGGAGATGCAGGCGCGTTGGGCCGAGAAACGCGCCAAGCGGCACCACGCGGAATGTGCCAAGCGGCATCACCCGGAGTGTGCCGAGCGGCATAAAATGAGGGACAAGGACGGCTAACCGCCCGCATGAAAAAAGGGGAGCCCTGGGCTCTCCTTTTTGGAATCGAGATGGCTATTGTGCTACCAGACCGCCATCGACCGTCATGGGGTGGCCGGTCACAAACGAGGCCGCGTCGGAACACAGCCAGACCACGGCCTCGCCGATTTCCGCCGGCTGCCCAAAGCGGCCAACCGGCTCCATAGACACGGCGAGTTCATCGAAGCCCGGCGACAACTGCGCTCCCCGTTCGACCATAGGGGTTTGAATCACGCCCGGGCAGACGGCGTTGACCCGAATGCCGGATTTGGCGTACTCCAGGGCCGCAGTCTTGGTCAGGCCGAGCACACCGTGCTTACTCGCCACATAGTCGGGCAGACCGGGAAAGCCAATCAGACCGGCAGCCGAAGCCGTATTCACAATAGCCCCACCGCCCTGGCTGAGCATCTGTTGGATCTCGTATTTCATGCACAGCCACACGCCGGTCAGGTTCACCGCAATCGTCCGGTCAAACTCTTCCTCAGTACAGTCAATTGTCGGCTTCACACCTCCCTCGATGCCCGCATTGTTGAACGCGCAGTCGAGACGACCGTACGTCTCAACCGTCTGTGTGATCAGCGCCTCTACGTCTGCGCCCTTCGACACATCGGCTTTGACAAAGATGCCTTCTCCACCCGCAGCCTTAATCTGCTGCACGGTTTCTTCACCGCCCTCAACCACAATATCCGACACAACGACTTTGGCGCCTTCTCGGGCAAAGACGAGCGCCGTGGCCCGCCCGATACCGGACCCCGCCCCGGTCACGAGTGCAATTTTGTTGTCCAATCGTCCTGGCATATTTTTCTCCTTTTGGTCTCCTACTGGGTGACGAGGCCACCATCGACCGCCATGGGGTGACCCGTTACAAATGAGGCGGCATCGGAACACAGCCAGACCACGGCCTCAGCGATCTCCTGGGGCTGGCCGAGCCGACCGACCGGCTCGACTGCGGCGACTGACTCCGCCAGCTGCGGATTGTGGCTGAAGGCTCGCTGGACCATGGGGGTATCAATCACACCGGGGCAGACGGCGTTGACCCGAATGCCGGATTTGGCATATTCCAGGGCCGCAGTTTTTGTCAGTCCCACGACCCCGTGCTTGGCCGCAACATAGGGGGCGATGCCCTGAAAGCCGACCAGTCCGGCAACAGAGGCGGTGTTGACAATGGCGCCATTACCCTGTTTGAGCATCTGTGGAATTTCATACTTGAGACACAGCCAAACGCCTTTCAGGTCGATGGCCACGACCCTATCCCAGTTGGCTTCGCTACATTCGGTGGTGGGAGACTGCTCGCCCTCAATACCTGCATTATTGAACGCACAGTCGATTCGTCCGTAGGTTTCAACCACCGCGTTGACCAATGCCTCGACCTCAGCGGCTTGAGCGACATCGGCCTTCACAAAGATGGCCTGTCCATCTGCGGCTGTGATCTGCTGTACGGTTTCCTCACCGCCCTCGACCACAATGTCCGAGACAACAACCTGAGCGCCTTCCCGCGCAAAAGCGAGCGCCGTTTGCCGTCCGATGCCGGACCCCGCTCCGGTTACAAGCGCAACTTTTCCCTGAGTCAATCCTGCCATACGTTTCCTCCTGTTTCGGTTTGTTTCTTGATAAGGGTGGATCAGATAAGAGTGTGTCAGGTGATCGGTCCTGGCGAGAAACGACACGGCAGATGCTTAATCCCGTGAATAAAATTATGCGTCAGTCGTTCGGGTTCTCCAGTGATTTCAAGATCCGGAAGGCGTTGAAAGAGTTCCCGGAACATGACTGCCATCTCCCGCCGGGCCAGGTTTACCCCTAAGCAGAAGTGGGCGCCCGCACCAAATCCGAGATGCTCATTCGGGCTCCGCGTGATATCAAAGCCATACGGGTCTGCGAAGACCGCTTCATCCCGATTGGCCGAGGCGTACAAGAGGAGAACCTTCTCGCCCTGACGCAGCGGCTGCCCCCCGACCTCGGTGTCACAGATGGTCGTGCGCCGCATATAGATGACCGGGCTGGCCCAGCGGACAATCTCTTCGATCGCGGTCTTGGCATAGGCGTCAAAGTCCGACTGCCACAGTACGCGCTGGTCCGGAAAGTCACTCAGGAGCTTGATGCCATGGCTGATCGCATTGCGCGTGGTCTCATTGCCGGCGGCAACCAGGAGTACGAAAAAAGAGCTCAGCTCCTGGTCGGTCAGACGATCTCTATCCAGTTCGGCATACACGAGGGCTGAGGTCAGGTCGTCAGTGGGATGCTGGAGACGCTGCTGGCGCATATCGGCCATGAGCTGACGGAGACTCTGACCGGCTTGCAGCACCTCCGTGAAGCGTTCGACCATGTCTTCTGTCCCGTACTCGGGATCTATGCCCCCAAGAATGATATTGGTTTGCTCGAAGACAAAGGCGTGCTGGCTGTCCGGAACACCCAGCATGTCGCAGATGATTTGAATCGGAAACGGTGCGGCAATGGCGTCGACGAAGTCACACTCGCCCCGTTCAATAACGGTATTAATCACCCGCCGTGCGGCCTCCTGCACGTCGTGTTCGACTTGCCGTAAATAACGCGGGGTAAAGGCTTGTGACACGAGGCTACGGAGTCGTTTATGCCGAGGATCGTCCATCACAATCATGGAGCCGAAAAATTCTCGCGCTTCGGGCGGAGTATCGATGATGGTAATGCCTTTGGCTGAGGAAAAGATCCGCGAATTCAGGCTGGCGTGAAGCACATCGGCATGCCGACTCAACACCCAATAGCCCGCTCCCTGTATCGGAATACTCGTCTCACCTTCCTCAAAGAAAGCAACGGGGCGCTCTTTGCGCAACAGCGCAAAAGCGCCTTCCCGTTCTTCAAGACCTTTGCGCCAGAAGTCCCAGTTCGAAAGGTCGATATCGTCAACAGAGTCAGGATAGTGAAGCTGCATGCCACTCCTTCGGCCTGAGACTAGTCGTTAATACACGTCCAGCCCTCGCAGACTGCGGTGACTTCATTACTCACCAGGGATTTAATATCGGCGGCCGCCTTTTTTGAGTTTGCCGTTCGGGTGCACATGTCTGTTGTCACGGTCTCGCCGACCCCGTTGAAGGCATAGACCAGATATTCCTCCCCTTCCTGGAACAGTACCCCACACAGTTCGGTTGTAGCGTAGGTTTCGAGGATCAGTTGGGATTTGTCCGTACCTTTGATCGCGGTACTCACATCCATCGTGACCCTGAGCGTCTCAAACTCGTACAGGTGCTCGGCGCCTATAAAAGATTTCCAGGAACCATACAGCCAACCGTCAGCCTCAATGTGCTCGACGTTCGCTGCCGTCCCCACAAACACGACGTCGACGGCTTCCGCTCCCTGGCTTGGCGACGGTGGGGTGAGACAAGTGCAGGCCTGCGCCGGAACGGGCAGCAATCCAAACACGACAACACAACCAATAATAAGCCCTTGGAGACGATTCATCACACTTCTCCCCTTTCGCTCTTTTTCAGAAACGTTAGCGTCCTTTCCGTCCGGTATCAATCTCCACCCGCCCACGTGCCAGGTCCAGTCAGATGTGGAGGCAGCACGGCTCTCTGGGCATCTGCTGGCGTGGTCAGCTCCTGGGCAAGCGCATTTTGCGGCACAACACGTTTGCTATAAATATCCACCTCCCACGCCGCTTCATGAACCCCCTTACTGTCCGCATACGTCAAACGCACCCAGCGTCCACCCGGAGCCTCAAAAACATTCAAATATTGGCTCAGCGTCTCAACCAGGCGGTCGGTTTGAGACTGTAAGCCAGCCTCCCACGTCCTCCGAGACCAAGCATTCCCAGCTTGGCCCGACTTTCGCGCCTTGTGATCAATGTTTGAGATGACGCTGAAATATCCTCCATCAGGCGCATGGCCTTTGACCAGACGAATCGCTTGTTCTTCCTTGGCACTCATGGGCTGCTCGCTACACGCAGTCCCAAAGAAGCTCAGCAGCAGAAATACGAGCGGTACAACTCCGAGCCGAGACCCGGGGAGACGTTGAGAAAGACGCTTTTTTTGTTGTGGAGAATGATGTTTTCGGCGGGACGGAGGAGAAAGAAGATCAGCAAAAATATCGTCAGCGATCTGTCTGATGTAACGCTCTTTTTTCTCGGTCGGGCTCCCCGTTTTCTGATACAGACGATCTACAGACACTTTCGTCAGCGGCATCGCAATCCTCCTTAACATTTCCCAATAAAACTATTTCATAGTAAAATAATTTGAATATGTCAATATGTTGTGCTAGATTAGGCCCAACCGGAAAAGAGATATCGTGCTCATGCGGGGAAACAGGGAGGAGAGCAATGGGAAAAGCCACTCAGGCAGACGTGCGGAACGATTTCCCGGCTGAGGCAACCGCCCTGTTCCTGCCGATTCACTATAAGATCGGTATGGCTCTCGAAGATGTGCTGCGTTGCGGCCAGTTGTCCCGCAAGCAGGTTGCCATCCTGTGGCTGATGCGGACAGAGCGAGATACCGATGGGCGTATGCGCCGGAAAGATATCGAGCGCCTCCTTGCCTCCTGGTTTGAAACCAGCAGCCCCACGATTACGCGCGCACTGCGCGACATGGCGGATGCACCGCTCAAACTCGTCCGTCTCGTTGAGGACCCAGACTCCGGTCGAGAAAAACAAGTTATCCTGACTCCAAAAGGAGAGCGCCTCCTTCACACCATGGAAGAAGAGGGGAAGAAGTTTCTCCAACCCTTTCTGGCCCAGATGCCGCCCGCAGAATCGAGAGAACTCTTTCGCCTTTTACGCAAGGGTGTCGGCCTCTTTGAGAAGGCAACAAAGCGCTGAGGTCTGTGGCAATTTTATTTCGTCAAACATAGCGCGACGGAGACGAGACTGTTAGGGTAAACTTCTTTTTTCACCACCTGATTTGCAGACAATCCAAAGGAGGGAAGGTATGAGTGGCTATACGATTATTGATGTTGATACGCATGTGACCGAGAGTCCGGACCTGTGGACGAGTCGGGCGCCGGAGAAGATGCGCGACCGGGTGCCCCACGTCGAAACCGATAAAGACGGGCGCTTGTCCTGGTTTGTGGGGGGAGAGTCATTACTGGCCAACCCCGGCATGACCGCGACCGCGGGCCGCGGCAATATGCAGAATCCGCCCAAGAACTACGAGGAGATGCACCCAGGAGCGCATGATGCCCAGGAGCGGCTCAAGTATATGGACCAGATGGGCATCTGGGCCATGGTGATGTATCCCAACGTCGGCGGGTTCGGCGCGCAGGAGTTCCTCAAATTGAACGATCCCGAGCTCATGCTGACCTGCGTGCAGATCTATAACGACTGGCAGACCGAGTGGGCCTCGGCCGACTCACGTCGCTTACTGCCGATCACCTCGCTGCCCTTCTGGGATGTCGATGCCGCGGTCACGGAAATACGACGGTGTGCCACCATGGGACATCGCGGCATCCTGTTCACCGGCGAGCCGCAGTTCTGGGGTCAGCCGTTACTTGGCGACCCACACTGGAATCCCCTCTGGGAGGTGTCGATTGAGCTGAACCTGCCGATCAGCTTCCACATTGGATCGGGTAATATGGAACTGGGCCTACTCAAGAACAAAATCGAGTCCTACGGCAAGATGGCGGCCTTTACCGAACTGTCCGTGGATGTCTTCTTGCGTAACGGCATGCAGATGAACGACCTGATTATGTCCGGCGTATTGGCCCGCTACCCGGAAATCCAATTCATCTCGGTCGAGAGCGGGATCGGCTGGATTCCCTTTGTCCTCGAAGCGCTGGATTATCAGTTTCAGGACAACGGGGTTTCCAAGGATAATCCGGAGTTTGACATGCTGCCGTCCGAGTACTTCGCCCGTAATATCTACGCCTGTTACTGGTTCGAGCAGACCGCGCCCCGCCGGCTGATCGACAAGGTGGGGGTAGATAACATTCTGTTTGAGACCGACTTCCCCCATCCGACGTCGCTCTATGGCGACGAGGTGCACAAACGGATCAAGGGTGGCCTCTCTGACTGTGAAGAGTCCGTCCGACGCAAGATTTTGTGGGACAATGCGCAGCAGCTCTATAAAGTCGAAGCCCCAACCGCGCAGGACGAGGCCAAACGCGGGACCGTGGCTGCCGCGGCGTAACTCGCAAGACCGACGCGCAAGAACTTGGTATGTCGCAATTCCATAGTGTCAGGGAGGGAACACATGGGACGCACGTATAAGGCGATCGATTCGGATGGTCATGTCCTGGAACCGCGCAATTTCTGGCGAGAGTATATTGATCCGCAGTATCGAAATCGGGCCCCTGAGCTGATCGTCGATAGCGACGGGAAAGATCGTTTTCAGGTAGAGGGAAGATTGCTCGGCCCTCCCGCCGGCCTGGGGCTGATCGGGGCGATTGGCGTGCGCGAAAAGATCGACGGCAAGTGGGTCCACGCTCCGAAAGTGTCCCTCAAAATGGCCTACACCGAGGGCCGGGCAGGCGGCTTTGATCCGCACGCCCGGATTCCGGATATGGATCTGGACGGCATTGACGCCGCCTTCCTGTATCCCAGCCTGGGTCTCTTTGCCGGGGCGATTGAGGACCCTCAACTCGCCGCCGCGGCCAGCCGGGCCTATAACCGCTGGCTGGCCGATTACTGCGCCCCCTACCCGGACCGGCTGTTCGGCGTGGCCATGCTGCCCATGCAGTCAATCGAGCTGGCGGTGGAAGAGATGCGCTATGCGCGCAACGAGCTCGGCATGCGGGCCGGTTTTCTACGGCCCAATCCGTATAATGACAAGATGCTCGGCCACCGGGACTACGACGTGTTTTGGGCCGAGGCCCAAGACCTCGACTTTTCGGTTGGCATCCACGAAGGAACCGGTGGCATGCCAGCCGTCGGGGTGGAGCGTTTTCGGAGCTTTGGGGCCAAGCACATGGTGTCGCACACCATGGAGATGATGCTGGCCGCGCTCTCGATCATCTGGGACGGCGTATGCGAGCGCTTCCCCAAGGTGCGGATCGGCTTTCTGGAGTCAGGCGGGGGGTGGATGGCCCCCTGGCTGGACCGGATGGACCGCCATTTTGAGGATAAAGGGCTGTTCAACGATTCTTCGCTGACCATGCCGCCCAGCGAGTATTTCAGGCGTCAGTGTTGGATTTCGTACGAACCGGTGGAGGGCAACCTCACCCATCTAGTGGACTATATCGGTCCGCACAAAGTTCTGTGGGCAACCGACTATCCCCATCCGGACGGTTTCTTTCCTGGGGCACCAGAGCAAATTTCCGAAAAACTACCGGAAAAACATCGACATGCCGTGCTGGCCGGGGGCGCCATGCAATTTTATAATTTGAGTTAGGACCTTCAACCCCGAAGAGCCGACTGCTGAATCCGCCGCCGATTCACAGTGCATACCGCTTCGTCATCACTACTCAGCGAGTCACTGAATAGTGACCCGCTGGACATCGCCGAACGGAGAGCGGCAATGGTGCAAGCGGCTCTCATGCCTGAGGCTTGAAGTAGGTGATGCGGGGTTTCTTTTCGAGGTCGCCCAGATAGGTGTCGATATTGTGTTCCTTGCCGAGACGGGAGGTGGCCGTATTCAGTGGATCGGTCAGCGACTCGAAGGGTACGCCAATTTCAAGCCGATCTCCGTCTATGCAGCAGCGGATACCCGTATGTTTATATCTTCCCGGCAGACCGGAGAAGAACGGCGGGGGCAGGAGGGGCCAAGGAAGTCCTGTGGTGTACGGCGGGGGCAGAAGGGGCCAAGGAAGTCCTGTGGTGTAGAGCGGAAGGGCATGGGGGACGAGGTCTTTGCGTCGCTCAAGTCGGTAATGGGTCGGAGTGTAGCCTTGCGTAAAGGTGCGGTTGCCAACCCGAGGCGCGCCATACGTATACACGCACGGCAGCGGACCGGGTTGGTCGGAAACGCTCTGGGCAGCTAGGACTGCCATTGCTCCACCTAGGCTGTGACCGGTCAGCCATATACGTGGTCTGTCGCGAGTGTCCGACAGGTTGCACAACAACTCCGACATGAGCGTGTTGAGGGTGCTCAGGGCACGAGCAAAGCCACGGTGAATCATCCCTGGCACGTCCTGCTGAGGCGTAAGAACGCAGTCCAGCGAAATCCCTACCGCCTCGGCAAAGTCCAGCGGTTGACCGCCTTTGTTCGGCGTCGGCGTGCCCTGAAAGGCCACTACGATACTATCACCCCAACGCCCTGCAAAACCGGCCACCACCCCTTGCTTAAACACCCTAACCCGCTCCATGCCAAGCTGACCTGGGTTAGTGTCCCTCCGGTCTGGATAGGCGGCCCGGGCTGCTCGGGCGAGCCAGTAAGCGGTGTCGAGATCAAAACGTTCCATGGTGCATCTGGTAAATCACAGAGCAGTGCCATGACCCCTCACGCTGGGCCGCTGCGCAGAATCTGCTTGCGTTCCAACTCTTGCACTTGGTCTGGCGTATAGCCGAGCCACTGGGTCAGGATTTCCCCATTATGCTCGCCCAGCGTCGGGGCTTGCAGTTCAAGGGTCTGGGGAAATTCCGAAAACCGGAGCGCAAACCCCGGTACCTCCATATCGCCGAGGAAGCGGTCATGAACCGTGCGGACCGTTCCCCGCTGGCGCAGGTGCGGATGCTGAAGAGCCTCGGGTACGGACAGAATGGGCGCAACCGGCACATGGTACTCTTTCAGCGTCGCAATGGCCGCGTCATCACTCGGCTGAGAGCGGAGCCAGGCCTCAATGGTCTCCACCAGTTCATCCAGATGATTCATGCGGGCTTCGTTATCGGTAAAGCGCGGGTCCCGCGCCAGGTCCGGCTGCCCTATTGCCTCGCACAGCTTGGTCCAGTGCTGCTCAAGGGGCGCGATCAGAATCATATAGCGCTCACGCCCCTTGAACACGCCGGCGGGAGCCGCATACCACGAATGCGCTCCCGAGCGAGTCGGGTTTATTTCTCCTTTGCTCAGGCTGTACATCTGAAAGCTGGCCTCATGGTAGTGCGCATAGGTATCGAGCAGCGCCAGGTCCAAGTGCTGTCCGCGCCCGGTCCGCTCGCGGTATAACAGCGCGGCGCAGACCGCGCCCATGGCATGCGCGCCGGTGGAGACATCGCCCAGGGCTACCATCGGAAATATGGGCGGACCGTCTTTTTCACCCCCCATCGAGGTAATACCGGCGTAGGCCGCGCCCACCCAGTCAAAACCGGGTTCATGAGCCAGCGGTCCGGTCTGCCCAAAGGCGGAAATCGAGCACATCACCAGCCGGGGATTGATCTGACTCACCACGTCGTAGCCGAGGCCCAGACGGCCGATGACGCCGGGAGCGTAGTTCTCAACCAGCACATCGACTTTCGCAACCAGTTCTTTGAGGATGGCCAGTCCCTCCGGTGTTTTGGCGTCAATACATAAGTCCTTCTTGCCGCGGTTGTGCTGGACAAAATAACCGCTTCGGCCATCAACGATAACCGGGCCTATGCGGGCGCCGTCGCCCGCCGGTGCCAGTTCCACCTTGATCACCTCAGCCCCCATTTCCGCCAGCATCAGCGTACAGGTCGGTCCCGCCACGATCTGGGTAAAATCCAACACCTTGTACCCATCCAGCACGTGCTTCGGCTGATTCATTGTGTCCTCCCAAATTTTTCTATTGTCCCCATACCAGCCCGGAGCGGAGAGGCAAGAGGACGCAGCAGTGCTCTATCAGATATACTTGTACCCTCGGCTCCTTTGGGGCGGGACTCCGCTATCAGACGCTAGTTCGCCAGAGAGATCGATAGAGGAACAATGGCAATGGAGCATCACCCTTGTTCTCGTCTGCCCGATATGCCAAGAACTGACCGTAATCAGCCGATGAGCACGTCGGTCCGATCTCGTACCGTTCTGAAGGAGATCGGACCCGGGCAATTCATAGGAACGGACGTATGGATCTCGTCACTGCTGCGCTCGAACTGCAACCCATAATCCAGAAATATCTCGACACAGGAGAGCAGGAAGCCAGACTGGCGAACGAAGTGTTCGCTGCGGTCGGCCAGGCCGGGCTCTTCAGACTCTTCGCCCCGCACGAGGTCGGTGGCCTGGAAGCCTCTCCGACGGTCGCACTCGCTGCTATTGAGGCGGTCAGTGCCGCCGACCCGGCCGTTGGTTGGTGTATCGGAAATTCTCAGCCCGCCTGCTTGGCTGCCGGCTGGCTGGCGGAGAGCGAACGCGCGCAACTCTTTGCCGAGCCGAATCGCAACTTCGGCTTCTCAGCGTCACCGTCCGGGCGTGCCGTGCCTGAAAACGACGGCTATCGCCTCAGTGGTCAGTGGCCGGTCGTGACGGGCTGTGAGGATGCTGCTTGGTGTGCTCTCGCGGGTCTCGTCATGGATGGCGATATGCCGCGCCAGGTGAATGGCCTCCCCGATGGACGGCTTTTTCTCGTTCCAACGGCGGACATCGCCATCTCTCCGACCTGGCAGGGGGCCGCGGCCATGCGTGGAACGGGCAGTCATGCGGTGTGTGTCAATGCAGTCTTCGTACCTGAAGGCTTCGCCCATACTCCGGCAAAGCCACGCGCGATTGATCGCCCCTTGTATCGCCTTCCACTCCCGCTGTTGTTTGCGCCCGCCGGTACTGCCGTCGCCCTGGGAGCCTTAGACACCGCCGTGGCGAGTGCCAGAGAAGCGCTCGGTGCAAAGGTTTCCTCCTTTAGCGGGCAGACGATCCGTGACCAAACGCCGATTCAGGAGCTGATTGCTCACAGCAGCGCCGCATTACGGGCGGCCCGGGCAGGACTTTTTGCGGCAACAAACGCTGTCTGGGACCTGGCGAGTACTGGTGCTGAGGTCCCGCTGCCGCTCCGGGCGGAACTGTACGCTTCCGCCTTCTATGTTCTGGACACAGCGCGGGATACCGTCAGCCAGTTGTACGCCCGGGGGACACGCGCAGGGTTTATGCGGGGCAACCCACTGGAACGGGCACTCAGGAATCTCCACGCCATCGCCTTTGGCTACGAATCCTCGCGTGGCATTCAGCATTCCGCCGGACGGGTATTACTCGGCGGTGAACCGCTCGATCCCCTGTTCTGAACGGAGACACCGCGTGGCCGACTCCGTAGCTGAGTCGTACCACTCGAAACCAGCACGGGGATGCGGTATATCTAGGCAACAAAGGACACCTATAAGGAGGGGATACTATGGGGAATACGCAACAGCATCCGCAGAAGCCAGCCGGAAACGGCGCGGTCGAGCAGTATGACGCGATCGTGATTGGCGCTGGGGTGTCAGGCTTGTATCAATTGTACAAACTCAGAGAGATGGGGCTGTCGGTACGTGTCTTTGAGGACGCGGGCGGCGTGGGCGGCACCTGGTATTGGAACCGCTACCCAGGCTGCCGCTTTGACTCCGAGAGTGAAACCTATGGCTATTCATGGTCGGAGGAACTCTTGCAGGAATGGGACTGGAAGGAGCATTTTTCCGGTCAGCCGGAGAACGAACGCTACCTCAACTTTGTGGCCGACAAGTTTGACCTGCGCAAAGACATCCAGCTCAACTCTCGGGTCAGTTCGGCAGTCTACGACGAAGACGCGCACTGCTGGGAGGTCCAGATCGAGGGAGGGCAACGCGCCCGGGCGCAGTTTCTCATTGGCGCGGTCGGTGTCCTGTCCGCGAAATATATGCCGCCGTTTGAAGGCATCGACAGCTTCAAGGGACTGTCCTTTCATACCTCGAACTGGCCGAAGGAAAAGGTGGACTTCAGCGGCAAGCGGGTCGGCTGCATCGGCACGGGAGCAACCGCGGTCCAGCTCATCCCGCATGTGGCCGAGGAAGCCGGTCATCTGACCGTCTTTCAGCGCACCCCGAACTACTGCGCGCCGTGCCGCAATTCGGAGGTCAGCCCGGAGACCCAGGCTGCCTGGAAGGCCCGCTACGCGGAAATCCACAAACGCTGCCGCGAAACCTCGGTCGGCTTTGAACATGAATTCGACCCGCGTTCGGCTCTGGAGGTCCCGGAGGAAGAACGGTTGGCGCTGTACGAGAAGTTATGGATACAGCCCGGCTTCACCAAATGGCTCGGCAATTTCCACGATATTATGACCAATCGGGAAGCCAACGAGACGTTCTCCGAGTTCGTGCGCAACAAGATCCGCGAGCGGGTGCACGATCCCGAGGTGGCGGAAATGCTGGTTCCCAAGGACCACCCGTTCGGTGCCAAGCGCATCCCTTTGGAAACTCACTATTACGAGGCATATAACCGGGACAATGTGAAATTAGTTGATGTTCGCAAGGCTCCGATCGAACGCATCACACCCAAGGGCGTGAAAACTCAGGATGCCGAGTACGAACTCGACGCGATCATCTATGCGACCGGTTTTGACGTGGTGACCGGTCCGCTGACCCAAATCGATATTCGCGGGGAAAGCGGACAGAGCTTCAAAGACAAATGGGCCGGTGGGCCACGGACTCATCTCGGTATTCAGACCACAGGCTTCCCGAATTTCTTTATTGCCGCGAGCACGGCCTTCTGCAACTACACCGTGTGTGCCGAGATGATTGTGGAGTGGATTGCCGACTGTATTGGCTATCTGCGCGAGAAGAAGCTGTCGAGTATTGCGCCCACCCAGCAGGCCGAGGACGCCTGGGTGGAGCACTCCAACGAGTTGGCATCGTATACCCTTCTGACCGACACCGACTCCTGGTTTATGGGAGCGAATATTCCGGGCAAGGCGCGCGCCCTGCTCCTGTATGCCAACACCGTCCCGGAATATCGGAGGGAATGTCAGGAGGCGGCAGCCAACGGCTACCAGGATTTTGTGCTGCAATAAAACAAAATCCATCTCACTCAGGCGATAGACGCACGCCTGCCCTCTCCCTGAAAGGGAGGGGGCGGCAGACCGGACTCAGCAGGTAGGACGACCCTGTTCGGCTGTATGACAGCATCACCACCATTGCCGGTACGGTGTACAGCCCGGCTCCCGAGATCAGGCTTCTGACCAGGAATGCATCCAACGGGAGCCCCACAGTGGGCTCTCCGATTAGCAGAAGGGGAATGACATGGACGTAGGATTATTGTTTCCGTTTCGCAATCCGCCCCAGTGGCGCACACCCTGGCCGCAGTTTTATGCCGAACAACTCAAACAAACGCAGATAGCGGAAGGACTCGGCTACGACACCATTTGGTTGACCGAACATCACTTTGCTGAGGATGGCTACTCGCCGTCTCTCCTGCCGATTGCCAGCGCAGTGGCAACCATGACCAGTCGGGTCCGGATTGGGACGTTTCTGTTGCTGTTGCCGTTGCACAATGCGGTACGCGTTGGAGAAGATGCCGCAACCGTTGATATTATTTCCAACGGCCGCTTTGACATGGGTTTTGGACAAGGCTATTCACCGTCCGAGTTCGAAGGCTATGGCATTCCCCGCAAACAACGGGCGTCCCTGCTAGAAGAAGGCATCGAAGTCATCCGAGGCATGTGGACCCAAGATCCGTTCTCGTACGAAGGCAAGCACTACCATCTCAAGAACATCAGCTTAGTTCCTAAACCGGCGCAGACTCCCCATCCCCCGCTGTGGATCGGAGCGGGACAACCAAAAGCTGTCGAACGGGCGGCCCGGATGGGCTGTCACTTCCTGGGCACAAATGACGCCGCTGCCCAGGAGACCTATGACACTGCGCTGCGTGCCCACGGACGTGACCCCAAGGACTTTCACGCCGCCCAACTCCGCTGGGCTCATGTTGCCCCGACGCGAGACGAAGCCTGGGACAATGTCCAAGAGCATCTGCACTATATGTTAACCTGGTACGGCCGCTGGCTGGCCGAGGCCAAGGACTTTGCCGGTGCCGAGAGATTTGCGCAGCTCCCACCGGCAGCAGAACTGCGCCATGTGACGGATCAGCTCATTGGCGCCCCAATGGTTGGCACGCCGGACGACGTGGGGCGTGAGATTGAAGCCACGACCAACACGATACGAACCACCCATCTTGTCATGGGCATGCATCTGCCGGGTTTGGATCCAGCCAAGAGCAGACAGTCAATGGAACTGTTTGCGAAAGAGATTCTGCCAGGTCTGCATTGAAGCTGGTTCAATAAGGGAAGAACACCTCATGGCAGAAATACGAGAAATCTCGGCGGGGTGTATTACGCCAAGCCGGACGGCTCGCTGATTCAGGAGATGGTCTTCCCTATTGACGGGCCTAACGGGACTGGCCTCGTCCGGGGCTGAAACTGCCCTATACGCGCTAAGGGCGACAAGGAGGACCGACGTGGTCGGTCCCCTGCTTTTTCATTCACCACACGGTTTATCTCAGCCCCCGGAAGCAGGTACGCACCTCGCGTAGATACGACTCGGGTTGTTCGAATGCGGCGAAATGGCCGCCCTTGTCGAGTTCGTTGAAGTACACCACGTTCGCGAAGCGCTTCTCGGCCAAGCGTCTGGAGGTGTGAAAGATTTCCTTGGGGAAGATGGAGCACCCGACGGGAACGTTGACCGGATCCTGCCGGGCGAATGCCTCGTTGAAGCTCTCCCAATACAGCCGGGCAGAAGAGGTGGCGGTCGCCGGCAACCAATACAGCATTACGTTGTCGAGCAGCTCATCCCGCGTGACAACGTTCTCCGGATGGCCATCGCAGTCCATCCACGACCAGAACTTCTCGATAATCCAGGCCGCTTGTCCAGCGGGGGAATCGGTCAGACCATACCCGACCGTTTGCGGCCGGGTGCTTTGCTGCTTAGAATAGCCGGAGTCCCAGTCGTTGTAATACTTCATTTTTTCGAGCGCGGATTTTTCCTGGTCCGTCAAATCGTCCATCGTCGGATCGGGCATCGCCAGCACGAGGTTCATGTGGATGCCGAGGCAATTGTCCGGATCCTGCACGCCGATGTACATCGTCACCACCGCGCCCCAATCACCGCCCTGGGCAGCGTAGCGCGTGTAGCCAAGCCGCTGCATCAACTGCGACCAGGTGCGGGCAATGCGTTGCACCTTCCATCCGGTGCGTGACGGCTTATCGGAGAATCCGTAACCCGGCAGCGACGGGGCAACCACGTGAAATGCGTCGGCAGCATCGCCCCCGAACGCGGTCGGGTTTGTCAGCGGCTCAATGACTTTATGGAATTCGACGATCGAGCCCGGCCAGCCGTGCGTAATTACCAGCGGCATCGCATCAGGATGCGGCGAGCGCGCGTGAATGAAATGAATCCCCAGTCCGTCGATCGTGGTCCGGAACTGCGGAAAGCGATTGAGCTGCTCCTCGCGCGCCCGCCAGTCGTATTGTTCGAGCCAGTATTTACACAGCTCCTGAGTATAACTGAGCGGGATACCCTGGGTCCAATCGTCCACACATTCCTGCTCGGGCCAGCGGGTGTTGCGCAGCCGCTGCTTCAGGTCGTCGAGTTGCTCCTCAGTTGCCGCAATACGAAAAGGTTCGATGTGATCACTCATGAATTGCCATCCTTCCGATCATGGGTTTACGTCCAGAGGCTGTGCCTCGCTTGATATTGCCACGTTGTCGGTCTCGTGTGACACGTCGTAGTCAAGTTCCGTACTTATAGGATACCCTTACGTATCACAGACTCATACAAGAATCACGGAAAGGGGAGGGAAATCATATGAGCGACACGATTGACGACTTGGTGGCACGTCTGACCCGCCTGGAAGACCTCGAAGCCATTCGGCATACGTGGCGGGACTATTGCATGCGACTGGATTCCGAAGATTGGAGCGCGCTGGGCGATGTGTTCACCGAGGATGCCGTCCTCGAGATGGATGGCCTGGACCATCTGATCGAGGGACTCGATGGTCGGTATTGCGGCCGACAGACGATCATCAACGACTTTTATCGGCAGACCGGATCCGTGCTTCCGCACGGCGCCAAGCCCCTGTTCGTCACCGGTCATCTCAGCACAAACATGCAGATCGAGCTCCAGGGCGACGAGGCCACTACGCTCGCGTACTTTTTCGAGATCGTCGCAAACGATCGGGTGTTGATCGGGACGTATCAACATCGATTCCGTCGCGAAGCCGATCGCTGGCGGTTTCGCTTCTTGCGTATCGCGATTCGATATCGGGCTCGGCTGGAAGCCACGGATGTAGGCGGCCAATCGCTGAACGACATCCTCTCACGTCCGGTCTAGATTAACGACTGGTCGCAGGTGCGAAAATTGATGAAGTCACAAGTCGCCACCCGCGTTGGTCGTCCGCCTGGACCCTTGCGTCCGCTGGACAGTGTGTGAAAGAACCACGGAGAGAAAGGCAAGGAGGAAGATATGGCAGACCCACAGTTTGACAAGGCAAAAGCCGACGCCTTTGCCCAAAAGATGCTCGGCATCTTAAATGACGCGAGTGTGGCCCAGATGATAGTCATCGGCCATCAGGTCGGCCTGTTTGACGCGCTGGCTGACTTAGTCCCTTCGACGAGTGAGCAGATCGCGGCGGCGAGTGCCTTAAACGAACGCTACGTGCGCGAGTGGCTCGGAGCCATGGTGACCAGCCGGATCGTGGACTATGACCCTGCCGGGAAAACCTACCGCCTCCCACCTGAGCATGCCGCCACCATCACTCGAGCGGCCGGTCCGAAGAACCTCGCGGTGATGCTGCAAATGGTGCCAATGATGGCGAAAGTCCAGCAGGGCATCGTGGACAGTTTTCGCAAAGGCGGCGGCGTGCCGTATTCGGCGTACGACGACTTCCATCAGCTCATGGCCGAGGTGAGTGGAGCCGTCCACGATGCGTCTCTCGTTGACACGACCTTGCCCCTCGTTTCCCAGCTGGTCGAGCGTTTACGCACGGGCATTGACGTTCTCGACGTCGGGTGTGGAAGTGGCCATGCGGTCAATCTCATGGCGAAAGCGTTTCCGCAGAGCCGCTTTACAGGCTATGACTTCTCGGAAGAAGGCATAGCCGCGGGCCGGGCGGAAGCGCAGGAGTGGGGCCTCACCAATACCCAACTGGCCGTCAAGGACGTGACCGAACTCGACGATGTCAGCCGCTACGACTTCATCACCGCCTTTGATTCCATCCACGACCAGGCACATCCTCGCGCTGTGCTCAAGGGTATTGCCCAGGCCTTGCGGCCCGACGGTACGTTTTTGATGGTGGATATCAACAGCTCGAGCAATTTGGAGGAGAACTGCGACCACATCCTGGGGCCGATGTTGTATAGCATCTCGTGCATGCATTGAATGTCGGTCTCATTGGCCCTCCGGGGTGAGGGTCTCGGCGCGATGTGGGGCAGACAGAAGGCCCAGGAGCTGTTGAGCGAAGCTGGCTTTACTCAGGTCACCATCAAGAATGTGAAACAGGATATGATGAATAACTACTACATCTGCACGAAGGGCTAGCGAAGACGTTGGCATGTGGAGCGGCTAGAGGTTGTAGGGACAAAAATAGGCCGTTGTCTTTATGTGAGAGATATCTGAGTATCCTCCAGGCTTTCCATGTCCTCCTCCCATGTCATACGCTTCCTCAAGGAGTTCAAGACCGGTTCAGAAGGCAGAGCTTCAGGGAAAAGGACCCCTCGTTGCGTAATTGCCCCATCGGCTAAGAGCATGATGGCAGTGACCGCTGGTCCGGTGATAATCAGGTTTCGATCGGCTGAAGCCCCACGAAACGTACAGCGGGTACGGACACCGTGTTTCTCTCCCTCGACATAGACAACGACCCCAAATCCAGTCCCCTTGGCAGCATCGAGCGCTGTAATCCGTTGGAATAGTGGGCTCTCGACAAAGTACCGCGAGGTCAAAAACTCCACCATAAAATCAAAGGGGACAACAGGACTCTCGCCAACTTGCAAGGGTTCTGTGGTGCACAAGCGCGCGTCTCGCAGAAAGGTCAGGAGTGAATTAAACTCCTCCACCCAATACCCCCCCTTACACACGACTGCCTGCGGCTCCTTGAGCAGGGCACGAGAGGCGTGGAGCATCAAGGGCTCCCCATGTCCTACGACTCGTACGGTCTGCCGACCGATCGGCGGGGGAAAATCTAAGCTTTCCTCCTCTGTCCAGGCCTGGATCTCTTGGATCTGGCCAGCGCGACAGACAGGAACAGAGGCGCTCGCCATACCCATCCGATGGATCCACAGGGCACGGGCAAAAACGCTGATGCTGGCAATCCAATTGAGACCAATCCGATCTACGCGCTCCAGCCTATCTGCCCCAGCTCGAGCCCAGAGGTTCGTCAGTCCTGGGGAACCTCCGATTCCCAGGACGAGCGTACAGCCACGCCGCTCAGCTTCTCCACTATATTGAGCCGCCAGATCACTGACGTTGAGATCATCGTTGATATCGACATAGTGGACTCCCGCCTCTACAGCAGCGCGCATACCGGACAGACCCGTATCGGAATACGGGCCGGCAAAGTTGCCGATGAGATTTGTGTTACGCGCGGCCGCCAAGAGGGCCGTATGATCACGAATGTCCAGACCGAAACCTGCGCTCGCCCCAACCTCTTGAGCAACCCGCTTGGCCCGCTCACCGTCTAAATCTGAGACAACAAGTTCAGTAATACTGCTTTCCTGGGCCAAAAGCTTGGCAATCCGAGAGCCTTGGGTGCCCGCGCCTCCGAGTAGCAGCACACGCATCAGTCCCCTCCCCTTGTGGCGAGCGCTCGTATTTAGGCAGTCGCCCGCAGGCTGTCTGGCACTTCGAGCTCAGCGACCACTTCATCGCTCGTGAGAACCCGGCAGAAGGCCAGACGCAGAATTTCGAGGCTTGCCTCATGGGCCTGTTGCGAATAGGTGGCGTTGGCGTCGCTGACAAAAAACACCTTATAGTCCAGCATCGCAGCGTCCCGTGCGGTGGACTCACAACAGATATTGGTAGCAACCCCGGTGATAATCAGACTTTCCCTTTTGAGGCCCCGCAAGAGGCCCTCAAGGTTAGACGAGCCAGGAATGAGCGCGCTCCAGCGACACTTTTGGACCTGATGATCTTCAGGCTGGACGTCAAGCTCGGCGTAGAGCTCGACCCCTGTCGTCCCTTCGATCATGGGCGGCAGAAAATCCCACATCAGGCCAGCATCGCTGCCGTCTTTCCGTTCAACATGCCGGATCCAAATGACAGGCACTCCCGCTTGCCGGCACGTGTGAGCCAGCCGGTTGATGGTTGGGACGATCTCCCGAGCGGCCGGGACCTCGCTGTGCGCTCCAGGTAGCAGGACGTCGTTCTCCATATCGATAACGAGAAGCGCGACGTTTGCGGGATCAATGCGCCAATCGGTTTTCCTGTGCGGATCAAACGCTGTCGGGTGTGCCATGAGACATCCTCCTTTTCGTCAGCGAATTGTCAGAGAATTCGTGCAGGGAGTATATGCTCCTTGGCTTCTGAAAGTCAAAGAGACATTGCTTTCTATGCGTCCGATACCGTCCGCGAGACGATTGGCCGGCTGTATGCGCACGGTACCCGAGCCGCTTTTGCGTTTGGGAGTGAGACTGGGCGTCCCCTCCAGCATGAGGCTGGACGAGTGTTGCTCGGTGCACAGCCCACGCTTCCTGCATTCTAAAGACGCCGTAAACGGAACACTAAACGGACCTATCGACCTGCCAGGAAGGAGTCACCGGCCTGAACCGGCTCCCTATTTGGACAGCGGGCTGGTCGCCGCCCCATTCACTTGCACGGCGGGGGTCCCTGCGGCGAGTACGGCGGCTACTTCTTTTTCGACCAGCGTGCCGTTGAAGAACTCAGGGTTGGCATCGGCCCAGAAATGGACCGGATTCGTCAGCACGAAGTCACGAAAATTGTCCGCGTCCATCAAGCCATCTTCAACCAGTTCGTATGCTTCGCCTAAGACCCCAGCCATGTCCGTCACGTCGAAATGGCCAATGTCCGAGCCGAATAAGGCGTTCAACTGCGAGCCGAGCGGAAGGTTCTTCCGATTAAAAGCCACGGCGTTCATTTTGTCATCCGCCTCACAGCCGAAATAAAAATTCTTGGCAAACAGCTCGTGAAAGTCCTGCTTCTTTTCGATCTGGCACGCGGCGTAATCATCCAGATTCTCGATGCCACCCGTCTCGGGCCCATACGGTTGCGTAACCGTGTCCAGGGGATCTTCACTCGCTGTTAACGCGTCAACGATCTCTTGACTTCCGGACGATTCCGCCAACTGTCGCAGCAAATCCACATCGAGGTTTTCCGGCTTGACTTCCTCCAAGGCGTCCAAGTTACGCTTCTCCCAGTGCTCGATCAGGTCAATGTACAGCTGGCATGCCCAGCCGACGCCGCCTTCCAGAAAACCAAACTTGAGTGTTGGAAACCGGCGGGTCACGCCGCCCAAAAAGAGCGCTTTACACACCGCTTCACCGGCAGCCGCAAAATGGCCGATATGGTTGTAGCAAAAGTTCGAGGGTGAGACGCGCAGGCCATAGCCTTTGCTACCGGAATGGAAGGTCGGCGAGAAGCCGAGCTCGACACACTTCGCCCACACGGGGTCATAATCATATTCGCTGTCGAGTCCGAGGACATCGTACCAGGCGGCAATGCCTGCTGCGGTGGGATGTGCCTCTGCAAGAGCGGGGATCTGACGTCGAATCATACTGCCCAGCATGACGACTTTTAATCCCAGTTGGTGTTTCACATGTTCGAGTTCCGCAATGGCTTCTTCCGGCGTGTGCATCGGAATCACGGCTACCGGCGTCAGACGATCCGAGAAGTTGCGAAAATAATCAGCGCTAAACGTATTGAATGCGCGGCAGGTCACCCGCCGCATCTCGTCATCGGCAATCGTGGGGAGTGACAGACCTATCGTCGGATACATGACCGAAAAATCGAAACCGAGTTCCTCCATGCGTTCATACAGCAACTGCGGTATAAACCCGGTGGCGCGGTCACGCGTATTCTTGGTCGGAAATCCCCAGAACCCCTGCTGCCCAATCCGTCGCCTGCGCCGCTCAGCCACAGACATCGAGAGCTGTTGGTCAACCAGCTCGGGGCGTAATGAGAACCCCTCCGCGGCCACGTCCCCGCCAATCTTTCGCAGCCGTTCCTGGACCAACGGTCCAAACTCAAGCCAGTGTCCGTCGGCGTCAATAATCGGATGGTTCAGCCGCTTCCGCAGTGCTGTGTTACTGATAGTTCCGTTACGACTCATGATCGCCCTCCTTGGACCGATTTTCATATGCTCCGCCTCGCTGTTATCGCCTGGGACAGTTCACGGATATTTCGCGGAGAAGTCAAGCGAGACAGCGAGTGCTGTCTGACTGCACTTCTACCGAAAGGCGTTGCGGTATGTCGCCGCCGGGTGGGTAGCCGGAAGCCTGTCGTCGCCGAAGATTTTTCGGCTCAGGGTCCCGGGGGTATACGCCTCTTTGGCAAGCCCCCGCTTCCGCAGCTCGGGCATGACGTGCTCGATGAACTCCGTATAGCTGCCGGGGATAGTGGCGTTGATGACATTGATACCGTCGATGCCGGCTTCCTGCCACGTGGCGAGTTGCTGCGCGATTTGTTCTGGGGTGCCAGTGACGCGGCTCGACGTGCCGGTCAGCATGCCGATGTCACGCACGGTCGGCTCACGGCCCATAGCCGCTGCCTGCGCCCAGTCGAGTATGCTGCGGATGCCTTCTGTCTGAATGTCGGTGACCGGGTCGTCCAGAGAGTACGTGCCCAGATCGACGCCCATGCCGCCGCCCAGATGGCAAATCATCGTCCCATCGTCGATCACCTCATCAAGTTCTTTGCTCTTTCGCACTGCCTCTGCCTCGGTGCTGCCGACCACGAACGAGAGACCTTGGAAGAATTTGACGTCCGCGCGGCGTCGGCCAGCCTGTTTGAGCAGACCATTCATGGTCTCGATGATCGTAGCTGCAACCTCAGGCCGTGGGACGACCAGAAACTGCGCCTCGGCGTGCGCTGCGGCGAATCGCATCCCGGCTTCGGACGCTCCGGCCTGAAAGAGCAGGGGCGTGCGCTGCGGCGAAGGGGAGACGAGATGCGGCCCTTCGACTGCGTAGCGTTTCCCAACGTGATTAATCCGGTGGACTTTGTCAAAGTCTCCATGAAGCCCCGCTTCACGATCCTGCAACAGCGCACCGTCGTCCCATGAGCCTTCCCACAGCTTATAGGTGACGTCAACATACTCGCCGGCCCACTCGTAGCGTTCATCGTGCGGCGTCAGTTCCTGGCCAAAGTTGCGGGCGGCATTGACCAACGCATTGGTGACAATATTCCACGCAATGCGCCCCTTGGAGACGTGATCGAGCGTCGAAATCTTCCGTGCAAAATTAAACGGATGTTCCTGCATGATATTGCTCGTAAAAGCCAGCCCCAGATGTTCGGTGTTGTACGCCAGGGCGGACAAGATGACCGACGGATCGTTGCTCGGAATTTGCAGGCCAGATTCGACATGTTTTCGGTAGGAACCATTGAAATCGTTATACAAGCCCGCCACGTCTGCGAAGAAAATAACGTCAAATAGCCCGGCCTCCAGCTCCTTTGCCAGATTGACCCACAGATCCAGGGAGTTGAATTCGATCTGACGGGCATCGGGCCGGCGCCAGACGCCATGCAGGATATGAGACGTGGTGTTCATGACGAACGCCGAAAACAACAGCGGGCTAGACATACATCACTCCAAGGCGGATGTGTCCCTCTCAGCCTCCATGAAGTTTCTTCTGGGCCGATCAGTGACACGCGAACATACCCTGGACTAGACGAGGAGCAAACCGCCTTTTCGCCACAAGACCCGGAGGCTCAGGTCTGTCGGTGATCGGCAGCGCTATCCACGGTCGAGGTCCAGCATGGATCACGGAAATATGGAGTCGGGAACGGAAACCGTAATCCGAAATTCCCTACAACGTTTAGACTCGTTTGCGCTGGTATTTCTGCCCCAACTCCTCCTCATCCCGCAGATATTTGGCCATCCGTTCATGGCTGAATCCATACGGTCCGCTACCGAATAAACCGACTTCTTCAATCGCCAGCTGCTCCAATTCAGTATCGCGAGATAAATCGCCTAAGCCTTGCTCAGTCGGCAGCTCGGCAGCCTGCCAAGCGTCAAATCCACCCTGCAATACTGCGACACGGGTATAGCCCATGGCTTTTAAGGTGGGGACGGATAAGGGCGAGAGATTCCCCTTGCGGCACATCAGAACCACCAGGGTCGTTTTGTCCGGGACTTCGTGTTCAATCTGGAGGTCGAGCTTGCCCCGCGAGAGCCAGCGCGCGTCCGGCACATGCGCAGTGGCGAAATCGCCCAGACTCCGCACGTCGAGCAGCGCAGGCCGCTGGCCAGTATCGAGCTGAGTCTGCAAGGCTTGCGGAGTGAGGAGTTCGGCCTGCGCACGAGCTTCAGCCAGGCCGGGGATCGGTAGGGCCAGGGGCTTTACCCCGGCCGGTAATCCCTGCAGCAGCCGCGCCATCCATACGGGCTGGCCAAAATCAATCTCTTGGGGATCGCCAAGCTCAAGATCAAACCTGGCTGCTTTCCAGGCGGTCGTGCCGCCGTCTAGGACACTCACGTTTGGATAGCCAGCTCCCTTGAGTACAGACGCGGCGATAATCGCCCGGGCACGGGCGGCACACATGGTGATAATCGGTGCGTTCTTCACTCCGACCAAACTCTCGACCAGGAGGGCGATCTGAGTCGCGGGACAAAAATGGGCACCGGGAACATGGCCGGCCTGATACTCGCCGAGCAAACGGACATCGAGCAGGTAGAGCAACTCGCCCTTTTCCTGCCGAGCGCGAAGGTCCTGAGGGGTGATGCTGGCAATATTGTCTTCTGTGGCAACGTGCTCGGCAAACTGTTTACACGCTGTGATGCCGGTCTCGGAAAGTCGGGGCACGGGGACCCCCTCCCCTTTCTCAAGTTCCTCAGTGTAGCCGGCAATGCGCCAGGCCCCGGTGCCACCTTTCAGCGCGTAGACGTCGGTAAAACCCATCCGCCGTAAAATATGCGCTCCCAGCAAGCTACGCGTGCGGCCGGCACAGTTGGTGACAATCGTCCGGCCTTTGTCTGGTACAACCTCGGGCGCGATCAGGGCTAACTGCCCACCTGGGGCGCAATACGCGCCTGGCAAATGCGCCACCTTGAATTCCGGTTCAGTGCGAGTATCAAAGATATACAGCTGTTCGCCTTGCTGAAGGCGCGCATAGAGTTCCTCGGCCGTCATCTCGGGGATGTCCTCTTCGACCTGGAGACGCTCGCCATAGACCTTGCCCCGTAAACTCCAGCCATGCATGGTCTCATAGCCAGCCGCTGTCCAAGCTGTGAGACCGCCGTCCAGGACCGACACATGGGTATAGCCCAGGGTTTCCAGGCTGAGGGCCGCCCGAGTCGAACGTTGGCCGGTATCGCAGTACAGAACCGTATGGATATCGGTCTGAGGGACTAACACCGAAATATATTTTTCTAATGATCCGCGCGGGATGCAGTTGGTGCCAGGAATCTGGCCCAGGGAAAATTCTCCCCAGTCCCGGACATCAATGACCGCGTACAGCGCCTGGCTGTCCAGGAGCGTTTTGAGATCTTGGGCACTAATACTGCCTGCCATGAGAGTCCCTCCTTGCGACGCGTACGGAAAGGTCCGCAAGTGCTTGACCGCGCCCGTACCCTAGTGGGACAATCGAAGCCTAGGCTCAAGAGATGGTCAATACCCACAAGATGAACTGACTGCGGCAAGGGAGGGGCATATGGCTGAAAAATGGAAAATTGAGGGTGATTATTTTGAATCGTGTAATTGTGACACGATCTGTGCCTGTTTGATCCAGAATCCGCCTCCTCGTGGGCGGTGTGACGCGGCCCTGGCCTTTCATGTGAATCAGGGGAGCTATGGCCAGACGAGCCTCGGTGGTCTGAACACTGTGCTCGTGGTGTCCTTTCCCGGTCCGGGCAAGATGGGAGACGGCAACTGGACTGCGGCCCTGTACGTGGACGACAAGGCCTCCACAGACCAGCAAGAGGGGCTGAGCGCGATTTTCTCCGGGCAGGCAGGTGGGCCCATGCAGCTGGTCTCGGGGCTGATCAGTCATTTTCTGGGGATCAAGACCGCTCCTATTGCGTTTACAGTGGACGCCAACAATCGGCGGCTGACGATTCCGGACGTGCTGGAGATCGACATTGAGGCACTGACCGGTCGGGACGGCAGTGAGCCGCTCTGGGTCACCAACGCCAACCACCCGGTTTCGCCCAAGCTGTCGCTGGCCAAATCCAACGCGTATCGCTACACCGACCACAACCTGGCCTGGGATGTCAGTAATACCAACGGCCATTTTGCGCCGTTTAGCTGGCAGAATTAGCCTGTTTTCACGGGGCTGGACCGTGCGTTCAGCCCTGACCCATATCGACCTGGTTGCCCTTTCCCGTTGGAAAAGCGCTGAGGTGGGGGAAGAGACTGCTGGCCATGACCTTACGAGATAAGATCATCATCGTCACCGCCCTCGTACTGCTGTCCGTTCTGGCCTGGATTGCCACCGTGCATCAGGCCGGAGGGATGGGGCTCGGCCTGATGACCATGAGCATGACTATGGGCCTGCCATTCTCGATCTCTAATGCAGTCCTGTACATTGCACTCTGGGGTGTCATGATGGTGGCCATGATGTTCCCGTCTGTCGCGCCAACGGCCATGCTGTTCGCCACGGTAACGCGCCAAAAACGGGAGCAGGCGGCCCCCTTTGCTCCGGTTTGGCTCTTTACCGCCGGGTATGCCGTACTGTGGACCCTGACTGGTGGGGTGGCCTATGCTGGGGACATCGCCATCCAGTCCCTGCCCGACACTTTTCCTGGCCTGCGAACGTATGGCTCTGTTATCGGTGGGCTGACCCTGATCATCGCCGGCCTGTATCAGCTCAGCCCGCTCAAATACGTCTGCCTGTCGAAATGTCGATCCCCACTCGGCTTCCTGCTCAATAGTTGGCAAGACGGGTATTGGGGGGCGTTTCGGATGGGCGTTCACCATGGCGCCTACTGCCTGGGGTGTTGCTGGAGTCTGATGGCCGTGCTGTTCGTTGTCGGCACCATGAATCTGGTGTGGATGGGTGTTTTGACCCTGATTATCTTTATGGAGAAGATTCTTCCCTACGGGGTGGCAATGGGTAAAGGCACGGGCATTGGCCTGATCGGCCTGGGACTGGTCCTGGTTGTCGCCCCCAGTACGCTGGCCGTGGGCTAGGCCGGTGACGCCAGAGCACGATTCGTTGTTTTTTCAGACATAGGAAACACGAATGCCAGCACCAGGTTGGGACGAATATATCGCACAACTCCGGCACCGAAAGACTGAAGCCCGGAGCCAGGGCGGTCCCGAGGCCATCGCGCGGGCGCATGGGCGGGGGAAGCTGACCGCCCGTGAACGGCTGACCTTACTCCTCGATGAGGACAGCTTCCACGAAATTGGACTGCTGGCCGAAGGCAGCGTGGACACGCCTGGAAAACCCGCCCAGCCTCTCCCGGCCGACGGAGTGGTAACGGGCTGGGGCACGATACACGGCCGCCATGTGTGTGTAGTGGCTGACGACGGCACCTTGGTGGGAGGAGCGGCCAGTCTGAAAAATATTGCGAAACGCTTTCGCCTGCGCCGCTTGGCCCTGGAACAGGGCTATCCTTTCATCGGCCTCTATGAAGGCTCTGCCATCCGCTTCCAGGACTCGATGCAGGCCCGCCAGATGACTCAAGCGCCGGCCTTTCGGGAGGTCACCGATTGTGTAGGGAGGATTCCTCAGGTCGCCGCCATGCTGGGTGCCTGTTTTGGCCGGCCGCCCATTGATGGGTTGTACGCCGATTTTACGCTGATGGTCAAAGGTTCTGGCTTTGTCGGCTGGTCCGGACCGACCCTGGTCCGGGGCGGGCTTGGCGAAGCGGTCGATATCGACCGCCTGGCCGGCCCTGATATGCACGCCCGGACAACCGGGTTTGTTGATCGGGTCGCATCTGATGAGCAGGAGTGTCTTGCTGCTATCCGGACCTTTCTCACCTTTATGCCGCAAAACTGCTGGGAGCTGCCTCCGCGCGACCCCTCCACCGATGACCCCAACCGTCTGTGCCCCGAACTGCTCGATATCGTCCCGACTCGTCTCCGCAAGCCGTACGACGTCGCCCGGGTGATCGCCGCTCTTGTCGACCACGGCCAGACCTTTGCCTATAAGCCAGACTTCGGCCAAAGCGTCATGACCTGTCTCGCCCGTCTTGACGGGCTCGTGGTGGGGATTGTGGCCAGTCAGCCGGACTACCAGGCCGGGGCCCTGGACTGGGCGTCAGCGGCCAAGGTCCGCCGTTTTATTGCAGTCTGTGACTCGTTTCACATTCCGCTCGTTTTTCTGCAGGACCAACCAGGCTTTCTCATTGGCCAACAGGCCGAGACCAGCAATATGCTCTACTGGGGCGGTACGCTGATTGATGCGGTGGAGCGGGCAAGCACCCCCAAGATCACTCTCATTCTGCGCAAGGCGCATGGCGCGGCGATGTGGGCCATGGGTGGGCGCGGTAGCCCGTATTCGCCTGATCTACAAATTGCCTGGCCGCTCGCGATCATGACCGGCACTGGTCCGACCTCGGCCGTCTATACGGTCCACAGCCGAGAGCTGCAAAAAGCGCGCGACCCAGACCAGTTGCAGGCTGAACTGGAGGCCAAGTACAGTAGCCAGGGATCGGTCTACGAAGCCGCGGCCGCATTTGGGGTTGATGATATTATTGAACCGCCTGAGACCCGTCGGTACCTGATTCAGGCCCTGGCCTTTCTGTGTGGCAAACAGGCCCGACAGCTCGGACCCAAAGTCCGCCTGTTTCCCTAGGCGAGAAACTCTCGGAGAAAACGATAGCGGGCTTTCCGAACCGGGCGACGCACTCCTGACGTTATCGGCTCAGCTGCCACTCATTGTCTGGTTCATCGCAAGCAACGGTCGTCCGAAAGAGAATTCTTGGCTCATCAGGGGGCCACGGACGACCGCGATGCAGGACGCAGCGGTTATCCCAGATCACCAGGTCACCGACACGCCACCGGTGTGTAAAAATACGCGGCGGCCGACACGCGCTTTCCGTCAGTTCGCGCAACAGGGAACGACTGCGTTCAACATCTTCTCCCACAATGTGGCTGGCATGCCGGCCGACAAAGAGTGACTTTCTGCCCGTCTCTTCATGGATGCGGACGACCGGATGCGCGACAGGCGGCAGGGCTGCCCGTTCGGCGTCGGTCATTAGATCGGCAGCTTTACCGTGGCTGTACGCAAAGTCATGCACAACCAGCTTGTCTGCGAGCCAGTCTTTACGCACTGGGTCGAGCGCGTCGTACGCCGACCGCATATCGGCGAACTGGGTTTCTCCCCCCGACGGGGGCAAGGTATGGGCCCGGAGAGCTGAAGCCTTTGCGGTAATACGTTTGTATGAGCTGTCGGAGTGCCACTGCTGGTTGCCCCGGTTTAGCGTATCATAGGGACCTCCTGCGGAGTCGAGGGCGCCGTCCGGACGGACATTCGCAACTCGGAATATCTCGGGCTTGGTGCCCTCGATTGCCGTTGTGAGTAGACGTTCCAAATGGCCAAAGCGACGACTGAAGGCGATGTGCGCCTCATCATCGAGATGTTGTTCGGGAAAGGCGAGCACGCCGTATTCGTACCACGCTTCAATGATCCGCTTGCCGGTTCGATCATCGAGCTGATGCAGGTTCACACCGTAGATACGTGCCCCAAGTGTTGCCTCGCTGGGAACGATCTCCATGAGGCGTACTCCTTTCGTTCGTCTCTCTGCCAGCCCAAT
This sequence comes from Candidatus Binatia bacterium, assembly GCA_022826945.1. GTDB lineage: Bacteria > Desulfobacterota > Binatia > Bin18 > Bin18 > Bin18. Next base: position 31,227 of record JAJDTY010000078.1, on the reverse strand, counting down.
CCCGCCGGCAAAACAGGCTGTCCGCGATCATTCGTCGTGTCGTGCGTCGAAGCCGCGGCGGCTAGTGTATGTGCGGCACGATGTGCGATGTAAAAAGATCGAGCGATCTTTGGCTTTCCTCCGGACTCAATGAGCCCCATGCGAACGAACCAACGAAATAATTGATCCCACTCTCCGAGACCAAGCGTTGGATTTGATCGCGGACTTTGTCGACCGATCCGATCAGTATCGTTTCTCCCGCGAGGCAGGCGTCCCACGCAAAAAAATTGTCGTAGGCGTGATCATTGTGCTGATGCCAGAGCTGCATGATTGAGTGATACCAATCGTCGTACGCCGGCTTCGCCACCGCAAAGGCTTGTTCGTCAGTTTCCGCCACATAGATCTGGCGCATTGCGCCCAGTTTCAGCGTGTCGGTGCCGCCATTGCCGCTGTCAGCGGCGACTTCTCGATATCGAGCCAGGAGATTCGTGATGAGCGACGGTGGGCCGAGGGTCATGAAGTGCATTCCCTCACGCGCGGCAAATTCGACCCCGGCTTCACTGAACGATGGATACCAGAGCGGCGGATACGGGTCCTGGAACGGTTTGAGCGTCATGGGCACATCTCGAAATTCGAAATGTTTCCCGGCGTAATTCAGGACATCGTTGCCCATACCCTGACGAAATATCTCAAGGACTTCGGTGAAGATTTCCCGGGTCTTTTCCGGATCGACACTGTAGGTCGCGATTTCGTACGGTGACACGCCGCGGCTGATGCCGAGTTCCATACGCCCGTTCGAAAGGTGGTCCAGCATGCAGACTTCCTCTATGAGGCGCAGTGGATGATACATTGGTAACAAATACGCCATGGGGCTGAAGCGGATATGCGTGGTCCTCTGCGCGAGTGCCGCGAAGAACACCGATGGAGAGGGCGCCATACCGAGCGGGGTCGAATGGTGTTCCGCCAGATGATAACCGTAAAAACCAGCCTTGTCCGCCGATTCAATCAGTTTGAAACGCGACTCGTAAAGATCACCGACCGAATTCGGGCCGCGATCAACCCAGTCGAACATCCCGAATTCGATTTTTGCTGACATCACGGATTCTCCTCTTCCATGCTCACGCTCGCCGCATATTTTCCGGATCCTATGATAAGAGGAAAACGGCAAAGGTTGTAGGGCTCGGGCAACTCATCATATAGAATCTGAGTATTTTCTCCTTGGGAATGCTGTTGACGTATTCCCTACCAGGAATCCGCTTTTTGCTGAAGATGGTCCTCAACTCTCCTGATTACAAGAGGACGGACTTGTTCTTATGGCCTGACCACTTCGGCAGGTCATCGTGCATGTCCATAACCCGCATCCCATAGAAAATATGACACGTGGGTGTGAAGCTCGCTGGCACCTGGGGCGGGCGCCCGAAATCAAACAGAGAGGGAAACGCCAGCCACATCTTGCGGCCCTCATCCGCAATCAGCGTTCCACACACGGCACAGCTGACTTTGCAGGGAAGAATGCGCTCGTACTGCTGCCGCGCGCTATTGTAGAAGCGAAGCTGAGCGATGCCGCGCGTGATGCGCACGTGGCGTTTGTGAAAAATGGCAGCCCACTGCATAGGTGCGCCGTGCAGCGTCTGGCAAACCACGCAGTGACAGATTTTCGCGTCAACCGGGTCTGCGCTCACTTCGTATTGGACGGCCTGACAGTGGCATCCGGCACGGTATTTTGCCGTAAAGGTCGTATCCTCAACCGACGCAAAGGCGTCTCCAAATTCTTTTTGCATAAGGACGCTGCCCTACTCCTCCGTACGGGGGAGGTTCAAGGTGGCCTCGGCCAAGCATACGAGTGAGCCCAGTTGATTGGTCCCGCGTACGGTGCAGCCGACCCGACAGTGGTCTCCCATGGCCTGTACTGCCGTCACCTCGCCCCGCAGGGTCACCACATGCCCGGCCCGGAACGGCTCGACCGCGCGCATGAGCAAGCGACCGCCGGAGTAAAACGCGGACAGCGGAAACGACAGGGTGAGCATCTGCTCCACGTAGGACATGGTGGCAGGCCCGGCGTTGACCGCCCCACCAAAAATGTTCTGGCGCGCAAACTCCTCATCCGTATGGATATTGCTCGTCATGAGCCGGCCCGCCAACTGGATATCGTTATAGCCCAGAATCGTGTCCTGGCTCTCCGTGACCCGGAGCGCCGGCAGCGTGCTGCCCTCCGTGGCGTGCTCGGCCGTCAGGACCCGACGCGCTTCGGCCACAGGCTGCCCGGGTCTGACTGCCGTTTCCCCCGTCTCGGCTTCTCCTGAGGCGGGGACGGTCTTCTGGCCCTGGGCATAGGCGAAGATGCAGGTGTAATCGTAGTCGGCGACCATGACCCCGTGTTGATTCACCGCTTCCACGCGAAAGGTCACAAACTTGCTGCCGCGGCGTTCATACTTATCCAGGACCCGACGGGTGGCGGTAATGCAATCGCCGACCGCGACCGGCGCATGCCACCGAATGTCGCACTTGGCAAACGGCGTCTGGCGACGCGCGGTCTTGGAGTCTTCGAGCGCCACAAAACCGTTGTTCTCGGCCAGGTTGTAGCGTAGCAGCGGAGCGTAGGCCAACACCATGCTGGGCATGGCCAGGACTGCGGCCGGGTGTGGCGCTTCGTAGGTCCGATCCAGTTCCGACCCACGGGCGTGTTGGGTGGCCCGAGCGTACTCGCGCAGCGTGTCCGTGGTGATGGTGACCGTCGTCTGGGTGCCGGTCTGACCAATGGCCACCGCGTTGTAGTCCCACAGCTTCTCGGGCTCGTTTGGCATGCGTTCCTCCCTGCTCGTCCGTCCGGTGCTCCAGCCTACTCGAGACTGCTCCGAGGTGCAATTTACGGAAGCTTGCACAGCCACGGCCCTGTAGGGGTATAAGAGGGGAAAGCCCCCTGGGGAGAATCAGCGGAGGGGCCGCAGGCTGGCCCTGGGACGACCGGCAACGGAAAGGAGCAGAGCAATGAGTGCAATTGGAGAGAAGATTTCAGACTACACCGGGAAGGTCACGTCGGTGACGCTGACGGAGGCAGGCTCCATTATGAATGCAGAGGGAGAAGCCGGACCGTTCGGCACGTACCTGTATACGGCAACGTTCGGTCCGGCGGTGGGTCCGGCGGGAGAAACGGGCCCACTGACGGGTCGGGTTCAGGATTTTCGCCCGGATGGCAGCGTGGTGCCCCAAGTCGTCACGGGGGTGTGGCGTAAGAGGGGGCACCGCCAGTGGGAAGTGAAGGCGATCAACATGGCCGCAGACGGGAAGTGCCTTTTCTTCGTCGAAGTGTGGGATTTGGCGACGCGGTCGATCTCGGGCACGATCTACGCCTTGGACTAAGCTTCATCGCCTCCGAGACTCAAGCTTCGGAGGCAATGATGGCCGTTGACAGGCCATTTTCAGCGGGGTATCTCACGTCCACCATATATCCGCCGCCGGGCTATTCCCCGGTTACCTATCACAATAGCAAGCCGTCCAGACCAATAGAGCACTGTTATGAGTCAAGAAGGAAAACCATTCCTGTGGCATACCCTTACGTGAGGAGGCCCTGCAAAATATAGGCAACTGGGAGGCGGCGAATCCCATCCATAAGCTCGGCGCGTTCACCTATGACCAAGCGGACTATCAGTTGACGCCCGACCTGATTAACCAGGACTTTGCCTCGTATCTGGAGTTTCTCAACAGCGCGTTTCCTACAATCTCGAACGCTCAATAAACAACGACGTTCGTGTGACCAGGCAATACAGGCTCTTGCAAAGACACACCCTGTGTGACACGATCAGCCATCTTTCATTGGAGGGCATGTTATGGGGCTTAGTACCATTGAGAACAACACTGTGGGGGTTACGGAGAGCAATTCATCGGCCTATGTGCCTCCCTTCCAACTCACCGTCGGGCAGCCGACACCCATCGCGGCGAACGGCGGTTTGTCCTATATGTCGTTCGATCAGGACGGAGATGCGGGCACGGCGGCGGCGATGGAAGCGGCGCTCCGTCAGGTGGCCGAGGGTGAGGGGCAAGCCGTCATCGACATGATCGAGAACGCCCCTCCCGGCCCGATCGAGACCAGGTGGGGCCTCGGCTTTCGGAGCTACGACGAGTGCCTGGACTATATTCGGGCGAACAACATCGAGGCCCCGGCAGGCGGCGTCGCCCTGCCGCTGCGCTACACGGTCTACGAGCAGCCGTCCTACTCCATCGTCTCGTCCAACGCCATCTGGCGGGACCCGGCGCGCGCGGACATGGCCAAAATGTTTCGCCAGGAAGAACAGGAGATCGGGCGGCGCGGTCTCTATTTTCCGCAGATCCTGCGCGACGCGCGCCGCATGGAGGAGTACCACCCTGGTCTCTCACCCAACAGCCCCGAGTGTATGGACAAGCTCGGTGTGTCACTCGCCCACCTCGAATCGAAGTGTCAGAATTTCTACGATGCGGCCGAGGTGGAGCGCGTATTCTACCCGGAGATCGAGAAGCTCCTGCTCGATTTCTTCCCCGGTGCGACCGATGCGCTCGTGTACAACCACGACGTGTTTGACAAGGATTACAAGGGCTCCGTCAGGGAGGACCAGGATAACAAGGATCCGGGAGTCAACACCTTCTACGCCAACATCGTGCACAACGACCTGAACGACAACAGCGGCCGGGTACGCTGCCGTGAGCTGCTGACGAAGAACCTGCGCAACTTTGGACGCCAGCAGCACTATACCGAGGCGGAAGCGGACGCCAAGATGTCGCGCCGGTTCATGTCGATCAACCTGGCCAAACCGATGGAGACCGTGCAACAGAATCCATTCGTCCTGTGTGCCTGGCCGTCGTTCGCCGATCAGCCCTACATTACCAACTACCGCATCTACGACGACCGCGTGGGCGAGACGACGCGGTTCACGTATCGCCCTGGGCACGACTGGTACTGGTTTCCGCAGCAGACCTCGACCGAGGTGTCGATGCTGAAGTGCTACGAATCGGTGACCGACGGTTCGGTGTCACGTTGGTCGTTCCACTCTGCCTGTATCGACCCGACCGCGCCCAAGGACGCGCCCTGTCGCAAGAACGTGGTAGTCCGCTCCTATATCTTCTTCTAATAAGACAACCCGACGTAGCGCTCTCCTCGCTACGTCGGGGAGATCAGGGCCGTAGCAATCTTTTATCCGGTGGGTGAGTGCCGCAGCCCCACTCGCCCGCGCTGACAGATTTTCCGGTTCGAGGTATTCACGGTATCTTAGAGGGACAAATTGACGACGTACGAACCTTTCACGGTTGACATTCCGGAAACGGCTCTCGTAGATCTTCGCGAGCGTCTGCAACGGACTCGACTGGCGCCGGAGTTCGCGAACGATGATTGGCGCTTCGGCACGAATGGGGCCTATTTGCAGGAACTGCTGGACTATTGGGCGACAGATTTCGACTGGCGCGCACAAGAAGCTGCGATCAACCAGTTTTCGAACTACAAAACGACGATTGACGGCATTCCTGTCCACTTCATCTATGAAAAAGGAAAGGGCCCGAACCCGACGCCGCTGATATTAAGCCATGGCTGGCCTTGGACGTTCTGGGATTGGCACAAAGTTATCGTTCCGCTCACTGATCCCGCGGCCTACGGTGGCGATCCAGCAGATTCATTTGATGTCATCGTGCCGTCCCTGCCAGGCTTTGGTTTTTCGACACCACTTACGACGACCGGGTTCAATTTCTGGCGCTCTGCTGATCTGTGGGTCTCACTCATGCGCGAGGTGCTGGGTTACGACAAATTTGCCGCCGGCGGCGGAGACTGGGGTTCGCTCACAACCGCCCAACTGGGACATAAATACGCCGAGCACATGATCGGCGTGTACCTACTTTTGATGGCGCCGCTCACGCTCTTCAACGTGCCGCTCAGCACATTACCCGAAGAATCGGAGTTTTCCGCAGATGAAGCTGGTTGGTACGAACGAAACCAGGATTTTTTCACGGACGGAAGTGGCTATTCGGCCATTCAATCAACGAGACCCCAGACTATTGCCTACGCAATGAACGACTCGCCCGCCGGGTTATGCGCCTGGATCCTGGAGAAACGCCGCAGCTGGAGCGATTGCGGCGGCAATGTCGAGAGCCGCTTCAGCAAAGATGACCTGCTGACGGGGATCAGTATCTACTGGTTCACCCAGTCGTATGGAACCTCGGCACGTTACTACTATGAGTGTACACACAACCAGTGGCAGCCAGCGCATGATCGGACTCCGGTGGTCGAGGCCCCGGCCGGGGTTGGCGTGTTTTCAGAAGAGGCGTTCTTCATGCCACGGCGCTGGGCCGAGCGTTATTACAACCTTCAACACTGGACGATGATGAAACCTGGCGGGCACTTTGCGCCGATGGAAGAGCCACAGGCGCTTACTGAGGACATACGGACATTCTTTCGCTCACTCCAGAGTAAATAACCTACCATAACGTTGTAGCCACAGGACGTCTACAGTACGTATTCGCCGGCAAACCTGCACTTGCCGATTTTTGTCAAAAGAATGTACTGTCCTTGGGCGTCGTCATACTGCCGAGGAACTTCATGGCCAAACGTAGTTTCCCGACGGGCGGTCCACTCCGCCTGTACTACCACCACACCAGCAGCGCCTCGATGCGAGTGACGCTGTATTTACGGTGTCGTGGCGTACCGTCTTCGCAAGTCACCCTGGTGAGTACGGGTTTCGGCACCGATGAGCGCGGTATCCCCGTCTACACCATGCCGAAAAACGACCCCGAAACGGAGCGGCTGGGGACAACGGATCTGAAGGCATTCAACCCGGAGGGGCGCGTCCCCGTCCTGTTGCTGCCGGACGGAAGAAAGATGACTCAATCGGGTCCGATCATCGAACTGATCGAAGACTGGTTCGACCATGACGGCCCGCCGATGTTACCTGCGGATCCCTGGCTGCGGGCGCAGGTTCGCCGCATCATGTGGATCATTGCTGCCGATACCCAGCCGTATCAGAATATTCCGTTTATTATCCAGGCAATCGGCGAATGGGGGATGGCCAAGGCACCTCCGACGGAGCATCCGCTCCGGCTGCACTTCATCCGCCGTGAATTCGGTGCCATCGAACACATCATGTCGCAGTGTGCAGGGAAATTCTCTGTAGGCGACTCGATCACCTACGCCGACTGCTTCATCGTCCCTCAGGTGCGAAACGCGCTGCTGGCAGGCATCGACCTGCCGAGAGAATTCCCAACGCTGAACTGCGTGTGGGAAAACATGCTGGCCGTGCCCGAAGTCCACGCGGTTCTAGACCAGGCTGGCGGTGTAGTTCAGCCGCTATTCTTCGATGAGGAAAAATTCGAAGTCTACGCTGACAACGCCAAACCCGAGAACCCGAAGACCATTTGAATTGACGCCCCATCGGGCAGCGATTAGCCCCGCCGGGCTAGGATGGTCTGAAATTCCTCCTCTGTCGGCTGGGTCTCAAACTTCGGAATCGCGGGATTCATCGCATCCCACGGTTGGGCACTGGCCGTCCAAATGGCGGCGGCAGGCCGAACCCAACTCGGATCATCCAAGCTACCGGCGCGGAGGGATATCATGGCGGGATACGCCGACGGGAGGGCGACCAGCGGAGAGCTACACGTCGGACAGAAGCCATGGCGGACCGAGGTCCCACGCTCCCCAGCCGTCTCATAGTATTGGGGACTCCCTTGGGTGAACTGCACCTTGGCGGCAGGAACGCCAACCACGGTACTGTATGCGCTGCCCGTGATGCGTTGGCAGTCACGACAGTAGCAATTGAGAGACATCATGGGCTCAGCCGAACATTCATACCGAATCGCGCCACACGCGCACCCACCCGTAAAGGGAGTTGAAACCGGCATAAGAACATCCTCCTTTTGCCCACGGCCTTAGCAGGTTGACGGGTGGGTCTCAAGCCGAAAGGCGAAGGCGTTGTTAGAAGCGCTGGCATCAGCTAAGGCTGAAGCGGTGGTCCCGCTGATTCTTGTCCTGACTTATGGTAGGTGAGGACATGCCCTGACTTGGCGGACTTCACCGTCACCCTTCATAAAGGTCCGGCAACTTGACAATATCTTTCACAGGGAAGAGGCGCCCTATGGTAACGACAGCACAGATCAACTATGCAATCCCCAACGCGGATGGCAGTCAGCGCTACGCGTATGACAACAGTTTTCGACCACTGCCGGCCGGGGTGACGCGGCGCAAGAACGGTGAATCGCAATCGTTTACCGTTCCGGTGCACGACGGCCGGACGTTGTCACAGCCCCCGTCGTTAATGGGAAACGGCTATTGCCTGGCCAGGGATTTCGACACGGCACTCGATTTACAGAACGAGGGTTTGGACTCTGAGCAGATCGTGCATACGTATTACCCCGAAATTCGTCGCCTCGTCACCGAAGCGCTTGGCGGTGCCGAGGCGGTGAAACGCGCGATTGTTTTCGACCACACGATTCGCTCAAGGGTCCGAAAAGCCAAAGGAGAAAAAGAGACCAACGGCGAGAACGTCGGCGGCTATGCGAGTACGGCGCACAACGACAACACGAGCGCTTCGGCGAAAAATCGGGTGCACTTATTGTCTCAAGCGAAAGCGGCGGGCGGGAGTTTGACCTTACCCAAACCGCCATTAACGGAGCGCGAGGCGGAAAAAATCGCGTCTGGACGGTTTGGGATATTTAATGTCTGGCGGCATTTCCGCAAGGACTACCCGGTCTTGGATTATCCACTCGCGGTACTCGATGCCCAATCGACCCGTCCGGAGGACTTCCTCAGCAGTCTCTATATTTATCCCGACCGCGTAGGGGAAGTGACCAGTGTTGTCAGAAATCCCGAGCATCGTTGGATCTATTACAGCGAAATGCGTCATAACGAGGCTTTGATTTTTAAAGTGTTCGACTCTTCATCCGAACTCGGAGCTCGTACTGCCGAAGAATGTCCGCCAAATACCGCACATACCTCTTTTCGCCTCGCCGGCTCGGATGCTTCCACACCCGCGCGCGAATCGATTGAGTGCCGGGTCTTAGTGGAGTTTATGGCATAATTGATGATTTCGGGTGGAAACCGGTGATTCCTCTAGAGACTTGTGGTACGAGGGAGCATATTGACAATACCGTACGGCAGGTAACACGAGGGACCGCGACCACGTGCGGAAAGGAGGGTCTCAGATGACATTGACAGCAACTGAACTCTATACCGGCAACCACGGTATCATGGACACGGACGGGCATATCATTGAACCGGCTGATCTATGGACCGGTGACCTGATGGAAGCCAAGTATAAGGATCGGGGCCTCTGCTTCGGTCGGACGGCTGAGGGGCCGCATCTCCAGCTAGACGGGAAATTCCTCCGCGGCAATGACCTCAAGAGTGTCCAAGCGATCATGGGTATGGGGCGGACGCTTGAGGAGATGGAGGGACTCAAGATGGAATGGCCGGGGGACGCTGATCCAGCGGGCTACAACCCCGCGGCGCGACTGGCCCGGGCGGACGCTGAGGGGCTCAAATATACCGCTATCTTCACGTCCCTCGGGCTCCTGTGGAACACCCACATCACGGATATCGAATTGGCCCATGCCATGTGTCGGGCCTACAATCGGTGGGTGATTGACTTCTGCTCCGGGAGCAACGGCCGGCTTGTGCCGATAGCGCACTGCTTTCTCGGGGACCCCAAGGTTGCCGCGGAAGATCTCACGGCAGCGGTGAAGGCAGGCGCCAAGGGTGCGATGATCGTCACCTTTAATATCCGGAGATTACCCTTGGGGGATGCGGAATGGGACCCCTTTTATGCCGCCGCGCAGGACCTGGATGTGCCGATTTGCATCCACGTGTCTGGCGAACTCCGGGAGTATCGGCCGTTTACCAGAATCCAGCCGAAGATCCTGCATGACGGTGGACAGTTTCTGATGTCCGTCCTGGGTGGCAGGGTGGCAATGGAAATCGCGCTCGTGGATATGTTTCAGTACGGGCTGTTCGAGCGCTTCCCGCGACTGCGCGTCGGCTTCTTTGAAGGAGGCGCGGGTTGGGTCCCCTCCTTGCTTGATAAGATGGAAGCGGTCTTCGATACCCAGGTCGGTGAGCGCAGCATCAAGCGAACCGCTCGACCGAAGGAGACGTTCGCTCAGCAATGCTTTGTGAGCGGCGATCCGGACGAAACGGGGTGGGCAAGAACAATTGAAGACTTCGGCCCCAATCAATTCGGCTGGGCGTCGGATTTTCCGCATCCAGACCACCCCGGAAACTATATGGAACACCTTGCTCACCTCGCCGGCAGCCTCCACACACCGGAAGCGCGCAACGGCCTGTTAGGAGATGCTTCGGTCCGGTTTTTCGGGCTGGCTTGAAAACTCGTGTTGGCAAACGAAGACGTGCCGAGAGCCCGTGCGAGAGGATAGCGTGACACGCAGGGATCGGCGCCTCCCCGAAAACTCGCTATAGGGCGCGGGAAGCGACGCTCGAAGGCACAGAGCGTCATCCCGAAAGCGGGGAGGAGGTATTGCCGGGCCGGCCGCGGCGGTGCTGCAGTCGCTTGGCAAACGTCTGGCCAAACTTCAGGCACCATAAGCGCACGGCTTCATGGCTGGCGGTGGCACCACGTTCGGCTCAGGGTTCCTCGATTTCACGGACCCACAGCAGGCAAGCCCCTCGTGAGGTTGACAATGCCGTATCAGTTTGACAAGCGCACCCTCAACAAGGCAGATAAGGGAGCAGAAAAAAGGAGGCAGGCTATGGCGAAGACCCATTCACAGACATCGGAAGCGGAACCGGGGGTGGTCGAGCAGTTTGACGTCATCGTGATCGGCGCCGGGATAGCCGGCCTGTATCAACTCTACCGGATCCGTGAGCTGGGTCTGTCGGTGCGGTGCTTCGAAGACGGCGGCGACGTGGGCGGTACGTGGTATTGGAACCGCTACCCAGGCTGCCGGTTCGATTCCGAGAGTGAGAGTTACGGTTATTCGTGGTCCAAGGAACTGCTCCAAGAATGGGACTGGAAGGAACATTACTCGGGGCAGCCGGAGAACGAGAAGTATCTGCGCTATGTCACCGAGAAATTCGATCTGCGCAAAGACATTCAGTTTAATGCCCATGTCACCTCGGCCGTTTTCGACGAGCAGGCCAATTGCTGGACGATTCAATTGGAGAGTGGCCAGCGGGTGCGGGCGCAGTTTCTCATCGCGGCGGTCGGGTTGTTGTCCGCACGCCACACCCCGCCGTTTGAGGGCATGGACAGCTTCGAGGGGGAGTCGTTTCATACGTCGCGGTGGCCGCAGGAGAAAGTGGACTTCACGGGGAAGCGGGTGGCGGTCATTGGCACTGGAGCCACGGCGGTGCAGCTGATTCCCGAAATCGCGCCAGAGGTGGGGCATCTGACCGTCTTCCAACGAACGCCCAACTACTGCGCGCCGTGCCGCAACTCACTGGTGACCGCTGAGGAGCAGGCGCACTGGAAAGCCACCTACGACAAAATTCACAAACGGATTCGCGAGACCCCCGTCGCTTTTAAATATAACTTCGACCCGCGCAAGACGTTCGACGTGCCCAAGGAGGAGCGGCTGGCGTTCTATGAAGACTTATGGTCCAAGCCCGGCTTCACGAAGTGGTTGAGCAATTTTCACGATATTATGACTGACCGGGAAGCGAACGAGGATTTCGCCGAATTCGTGCGTGACAAGATCCGGGCGCGTGTCCACGATCCGGTGGTCGCGGAAAAGCTCGTGCCCAAGGACCATCCCTTTGGCTCCAAGCGTATCCCGTTAGAGACCAACTATTACGAGGCGTACAATCGGGACAATGTCCTGCTGGTGGATGTGCGGGAGGCGCCGATCCAACGCATTACCCCCAAAGGGCTCGAGACGACGGAGCAGGAGTACGAATTCGACATGATCATCTACGCCACGGGCTTTGACGCCGTGACGGGCGCGCTGACCCGGATCGATATTCGCGGCGAAGGCGGCCAAACCATCCAGGACAAATTGGCCAATGGCCCCCGGAACTACCTGGGGTTGCAGATCGCCGGCTTTCCGAATTTCTTCACGGCCATTAATGGCGTGTTTTGCAACTACACGGTGTGCACCGAGTCGATCGTGGAATGGATTGCCGATTGCATTGTCCACCTGCGGGAGAAGGGTTTTCAGCGTATTGCGCCGAAGCCGGAGGCAGAAGAGGCGTGGATAGAGCACATCAACACGGTGGCCGAGGGCGCGATATATACCCAGGCCAAGTCGGCGTGGTTTATGGGCACGAATATTCCCGGCAAGCGGCGCGCGACCCTGCTGAATCCTTTGCCTGCTCCGGAGTACCGGGCCAAGTGTACTGAGGCCGCTACCAACGGGTATGCGGACTTTATTCTGCAGTAAAGCGGGGTGACACCGTAGCTGCCGAAGACCGGGTGCCCGATTGCGACCCTAAGATTCGGGCACTGCGGCGCTCCTAAACGACAACTGTCTGAGAGCGGCCAGATCTTGCCTGACCTGACTGCGCCGTACTGGTATTGTTGGGGATGAAGAACACGTTAGAACGAATTGCCCGCTTACAGCGGCAAGTCACGCACCTTCATTCTGAGTTAGGAGCAACACATGAAAACATCCATCATGATCGGCGGAGCGACGTATACCGATGTGCAGCGCATGGTTGAGCTTGTCCAACACGCTGAGCGTGTAGGCGTCGATTATGCCTGGTCGGCCGAGGGGTGGAGCCAGGATGCGGTAACATCCCTTGCCTATCTCGCCGGCCAGACTGAGCGCATCATCCTCGGCACCGGTATTATGCAGATCAGCGCCCGTGCACCGTCTATGATGGCTATGACAGCCCTGTCCTTACACGATCTCTCCGGAGGACGCTTCATCTTAGGCTTGGGAACAAGCGGCCCCCAAGTCGTGGAAGGGTTGCAGGGCGTCCCATTTCACGCGCCGCTTACCCGACTGAAAGAGACAGTCGATATTATCCGCATGGCTTTTCGAGGTGAGAAGCTACGCTATGAAGGCAAGTTCCATACCCTGCCGCGACCGGGTGGTGAGGGCAAGGCGCTCCGGCTTGATCATAAGCCCGTGGACATCCCCATCTTTCTGGCAACCCTGGCACCCAAGGCGCTTGAATATACAGGCGCGGCGGCAGATGGTTGGCTGGGCACCTCATTTTCGCCTGAGCATCCCGAAGCCCATCTGGCTTATATTCGCAAAGGGGCAGAAGCAGCAGGACGGAAACTCAGCGACATTTCCCTGCATGCTGGGTGCGTGGTTGCGCTTGGCGACAATGTCGAAGAGCTCATCAATATGCGCAAGCCGTCTGTCGCCTTTAGTATGGGCGCTATGGGCTCGGCAACCACGAATTTTTACAAAGCGGCCTTCCAACGTGCCGGTTTCGAGGATGATGCTAAAGCCATTCACCAACTATGGAGTAAGGGAAAACGCAAAGAAGCCGCCGAGCGCGTTCCAGACGCTATGGTGACGCAGTTCGGGGCTGTCGGTACACCAGACATGATCTGTGAACGATTCCAAAAATACAAAGACGTGGGAATCGACGGGCTAACGTTCCGCATTGAGGCTACCGATCACGCGAAGAGAATGTCAGATCTCGAACAGGTTATGGATGTCGTGCACTCGCTCGAACAATGATAAAAAGCAAATGTATGCGGGAGGGGAAGGCTACGCTGCCTTCCGAATCACTGGCATCCCACCCGACGGAGCAAACGTAATGCTGCGGCGAACAACGCGCACGGTATGGCCTGGAGCTAGCCGGAGTGAAACCCGAGACAATACCTGAGCCAGAATAGTCTTCATTTCATACGTGGCAAAAGCTGTGCCTGAGCAGTGACGAACGCCCTCCCAAAGGGAAAGAAGGGAGAGGGAGCGACTCGTTTGCCCACAAACCGGTCAGGGTTAAATGTTTCAGGGGCGGGCCACAGTTTCAGGCGACGAGGGGTGAGGTAAATACACGGCGACGCCACACAGCCTGCAGGCATCTCGTCAGCGCCTATTTGTGTCGGATGTTCGAGAGAGCGCGCTACCAGCGGGACAAGAGGTTGGACGCGAGCTCTTCAGTCAGAAGTACCGCAGCCTTCTTGCCTGATCGCTAGCAAGTGCGGTTGTAGCGGTTGTGATTGATGCCGGGAATGCGGTACAAGTCCCCGTCGATGGTCTCAGGTATTACGCCTAATCTGCCGCCTTGAATGCGGTCCGGGCCTCAAGCCGGTCCGCGTAAGCCGACAGGTTCGGTAAGGCACCGAAGTCTACGCCGACACGGCGAGACATGATGACGGCATGCCCTGTGATCGTGTCGGCAATGGTAAAGTCGCCCGCCAGGAAATTCCGTCCTTCCATATGGGCCTCGACCGCGCTGGCCGCGAACCGGTAATCCTGAGATAATCCTCTTGCCCCTGACCTGGCTCGCCGAGTCCCAGGCCAGGAGCCACACGCAATTACCATATCTGTTCAAATACCCCCGCTGGTCCTGGTATCCATTTCATCCAAGAGGATAACCCACATCTGATCGTGACCGAATTGGCCAAGTGGTATACGAGTCTGTAAGCAAAAGAAAAGGAGCAAAGATGCACGACAACGACCAAGCCATGCGCGAGTTTGCCAAGACCTTAGCGCTGCCAGAATTTGAAGAAACCGCTTTCACGAAACCACCACCACTGCGAGAGGCGCACGTGGCGGTCGTGACCAGCGCCGCGCTCCACCGAATCGGCAGCCCCAAGTGGAAGGTTGAGGATTTCCACTTTGAGACCTTGCCGAATGACGCCCGCGATCTGAAGCTCGGCCACCTGAGCCCGAACTTTGACCGGGCTGGCTTTGCCGCTGACATGAACGTCGTCTATCCGGTCGACCGCCTGCAGGAACTCTCCGATCAGGGGGTGATCGGCAGCGTCGCTAATTACCACTACGCCTTCGCCGGCAACCAACCCGAAGGGCTGTCCGCGCTGCGCTTGGATACTGGTCCGGCCTGCGCTCAAAAGATGCGTGAGGATGGAGTGGATGTTGTCCTGCTCACCCCGGTTTGACCACTGTGTCCGCGTACCGTGTGTACGCTGGCCCACGTCTTCGAGGCGGCTGGCCTGTCAACGGTCGTGATCTCGCCAATGCGTGATGTTGCAGAACGCATGCGTCCACCACGCGTGCTGTATGCAGAATTTCCATTAGGGCTGCCCCTCGGCAAGCCCCGCGACGCAGCCTATCAGCACCGGGTGCTCGAAGCGGCCTTTGCCCTGCTGGAGCGGCCGAGTGGACCGGTTCTTGTAGACTTCCCGGAGACGATCCAAAGCAGGGGCGGGGAGCCCTTAGAGTGTCCGCTGCCGCCTCGTTACGATCCGAACCTGCACCCAGCCATTGACGAGGCACAAGCGTTACGCGCTGCTTACGACCGCGCTGTAGCGAGAACTGGGCGGACCAGTGTCGGCCGGGTGATCAATGCGGATCAGATTCCTGCCGCACTCGAGAAGTTCGTACGTATCGCCGAAGGGGAAGCCTGGGATCAGGTGGGGCTCGAGGGGACGCCTATGCAGGTCGTGCACGATATCCGGGCCTACTACGAAGAGTTGGCCTGCGAACTGGTAGCCGACGAACCCATTCCGGCGTGGGGCGCTGAGCGCTGGTTCTACGATAAAACCGAGGCCGGTAAGGTGTTGCTGACGGCACGCCGTACGCTGAAGGAGAGTGGGGCGGACCGTCCGATTTGGTTTTTCATGGCCCCGGGCTCACGCCAGTAAAGCCGGCCGTAGTCGACATTAGGAACAAGAAGAAGACATGCCGGAAAACAGTCCCTATACTCCACTGACAGTCTGGAAGTGGGACAAAGAAGGTGGCGGGCGGTTTGCCAACCTCA
This sequence comes from Candidatus Binatia bacterium, assembly GCA_022826945.1. Lineage (GTDB taxonomy): Bacteria > Desulfobacterota > Binatia > Bin18 > Bin18 > Bin18. The sequence continues at coordinate 15,443 of JAJDTY010000078.1, read as the reverse complement.
ACCGACCTATCGCCGACGCGACGCACGACAGAGAACTGCCTGTTGGCGAACACCCCCCTGCAGCGCTATTCGCCAGGGACGCGCCCAATGGCGTCAAGGTCACCGTCCTGCCAGTGGAAAGTAGGGTCAGACTCGACTAGATTTCCCCCGCAGTTTTTCCTGCTCCTGCGGACGGAGTCCCATGAGTCGAGTCTGACCCCATATACCGCGAGTCACGCAAGACTCAGTCTTCTTTTTTGGACATGAAAGCCGCAAAGATGCCTTCGTAGTCCGGATGCCAGCGCGAGAGCGCCGGGCGGTTCTCGGTCATGTCACCCGCCGCCCACTCGATACGCCGGTGGTCGATCTCGGGCGTTACATCATTGTCTGGACACAGCACGTAAAAGTCGCCACGGTCCATGGCTGCAAGCAGGTAGTCCGCTACCTGCTCGGGCATCCAAGCACCGGGCGGCTTTTCCTGCGCGAATCGCTTTGTCAATCCTGTGTACGTAAAGCCCGGGATCAGGAGGTGCGCTGTGACTCGGCAGCCGTCGATAAGACGGATTTGATGGGCAAGGCTCTCAGTCAAGCTCTTGATACCGGCCTTGGATACGTTGTACGCCGCGTCGCCGGGTGGATTGGTGATGCCCTGCTTCGATCCCGTATTGACGATCGCGCAAGGAGTGCCCTGGTCGATCATTCCCTGGGTGAAGACCTGAAGCCCGTGAATCACGCCCCAGAGGTTCACGCTGAGCGCTCTCTGCCAGCCCTCGTAGTGCTCCCAGGGAGTACCGCCTCCGCGCGCGCCGGCATTGTTCATCAGCACGGCAACCTCGCCGAACCGATCAAGCACGGCGTCTCGAAGAGCCTGCACGGATTCAAGGCGAGCCACATCGACTGGGGCTGCCAGGATCGCGTCCGCGCCTCGCGCGCTCTGCTTTGCGAGGGTATCGGCCGCGGAACTGAGCTTCTCCTCGTTCTGGTCCGCGAGACATACGTTCAAGCCCAGCGCTACAAGGCGCTCAGCCGTGGCAAAACCAATGCCACTGGCGCCGCCGGTAATCACCGCCGTGCGGTTTGGAGTTAAAGCGGAATGGGTCATTCGGGGGATCCTCCTTGGGTTCAGCGAAACACCTTCTTCGCCACCTAACACCGTGTTCACCCGCGTGAGGTGGCATTGTGCGAGGAGCGCCTACTCAGTAGGAAGGACGAAACCCATATCCCGCTTCCCACTGACATCATAGATCTCTGCCGAGTAGCTCGTAATGTCGCCACGTATATTCGATTCGCTCAATGCTGCCACAAGGCTATCCATGTAGGGATACGTGAAATGCTTGTCTAGATCCGCTTGGCTATCCCAGACTTCGAATATTGTGGCACGGTGTGGAGCCGTCACATCGATGGCCCAATCATAAATTTGAGCGCCTGGTTCTTTTCTTGAGTTTTCAATCGCGGTTGTAACGGTTTCTTTGATGCGATCAAATCCTCCCGGCACGAACTCGAACACGACGGCAACGATTAACATGTTGTTCCTCCAGGTTTTGCGAAGACGATAATTGTCTCGCCTTTTCGTTTGGAAGGCCTGGGATTGGAATCAATCCAGGACGCGGGATAACACGACCACCTAACGATCATTCTACCTGCCCGCCCGTGTATCTACCTCTATCTGCTCTTCTCATCTACGATTCTACTTTCTCATTCCAATGCCACGCCGGCGATACCTTCCCGCAGCGTTTTTTCTGACCCTGTGGAAGGAGTCCCATGAGTCGAGTCTGACTCCATATGTGAGCGTGTCGCAACCGCGGCTATATCGGGCAACAGGCTTCGGCCCGCTTACCCACAGACGTCCTGATTGAGATGGGCACGGAGTGTGTCGCCGGTGTATTCGCGCCGGTGCCGTCCGCGCTTTTGCAGTATGGGTACGACCTCGTCAACGAACTCTTTGAGGTTGTTCGGCATGACTGTCGGTGTGATGTTAAAGCCGTCGCCACCGGTTTCATCCAGTATGGCTTCCATCTGGTCAGCGACTTGCTCAGGCGTCCCGACAATTTGCGGGCAGCCAATCGTTGCCCCGTAGATTTTCCCGACTTCGCGCATGGTCAGTTTGTCTTTTCCTAAGTCGCCGGCCTTATACATCTTGGTAAAAATGTCCAATAAGCCCTGGATGCCTTCGACCTCGATGTCTTCAATCGGCGCATCAAGATCATACTGCGACAAATCATGGTTGGAGTGCCCGGAAAGGAGCGCGAGACCGCCTTCATACGGGACCAATTCGTTAAACTCTCGATGTCTGCGCTTCGCCTCTGCTTCGGTCCCACCCAGGATAGTCTGAATGCCCCAGATGTACTTGAGGCTGGATGGCTCCCTTCCGTTTTTCTTTAACCTTCCCTGCATATCGTCGGCAAAAGACTTCAATGCCCGCGTGGTGAGTTGCACCCCAAATGCCGCCTCTGCATGCTTGGCGCAAAAGTCACGACCGGCATCCGACGCACCCGCCTGAAACAGTACGGGGTACCTCTGCGGCGAGGGTTCAACCGCCGAAATACCGGGGCATGAAAACCACTTGCCTTTGTGATTGATCGGGTGGACTTTGCTTGCATCAACAAACACCCCCGTCTTCTTGTCCGCGACTACCGCGTCCGGCTCCCAGCTATTCCACAGTTTGTGGCAGACCTCCATGTATTCGTCTGCACGCTTATAGCGCTCGGTGTGCGGGACCATTTTTTCCAGTCCAAGGTTCACGGCCTCGGCCACATGGGCGGAGGTGACGATGTTCCATCCAATCCGCCCTTTGGTCAGATGGTCAAGCGTGCTCAATTTGCGCACCGCCATGTACGGCTGGTAGTAGGTCAGGGACAGTGTCACCGCGTAACCGAGCTTCTCGGTCACCGCAGCCAGCATCGGAATGATCAAGGTCGGATCGTGCATGGGAAACTGGATGGCGTGGGTGAGCGCTTCGTCCATCCGATTCCGGTAATTCCCGAATGCCGCCAAGGTATCGGCAAAAAAGATGGCATCGAACTTGCCGCGTTCCAGCGTCCGCGCCAGGTCCTGCCAGATTTCAGGTTTCGCAAACGAGTCGGCGACCCGGCTGTCAGGATGCAACCACGAGCCCACAGAATGATTCATCGGGCCAAACATCACAAAACCATTCAGATGCATCAACTTCTTCATTGCTCACCTCAGCACTCAAACGGAATGACTAATTTTCAGCTAATAAGTGTTCGGCATTTTTTAACGCCTCTTCGGCGTTGGCCTGCCAGCGATCAAGGGCCGTCTTCATGCGCGGTTCACTCAGGTGATTTTCCATGCCGCGGGTGAGATTCAGGCGCGAGCTTGCCTGCCACGCCGTTATGTCCGGCTCGGTCGAATGCAGCGCGGACGTGTTGAGCATACCGTGCACAAACCGGATCCAATCGAGCGGGACGTTGACCTGTGCGACGGGTGGGCAGAGCCGGTTCTTCTCGGCATCGTCGCGTCCGGTGGACTCGATAAACCCGATCATGGCCGCATAATACGTCTGGACCGCGCCGATGAGCGATTGAATCACGATACGGCCCGGCTCGAAAATCGGCCGGACGGGCTGCTTGTGGTAGCCGCAGGCCGTGCAATCGACATGCACGTGGCCGCGCACGGTTGGAATCTCCCCTTTCTCCAGGATGATGCGGTCGGTGCCCAGACTTTGCACGTGCCCCAGGCGTACCACGTTTTCGATCTGCACCAGTGCTTCGCGTTCGGCGGCGCTCAGGATGGCGCCCCGAAACATGGTCGGCATGATCTGCGGGTCGAAGCGTTGCAGTTGGCCGCACGCCTCGAGCCGGGACCAAAGCGCACCTACCGTCTCGGCCTGGGCGAGGGCCTCGATGCCCAGCGATAATCCGTCGACTGTCTCGGTGACCAGATCGAGCGGCTGGAGCATCATGCGGTCCAGCAACCAGGCTTCGCGGGGTCGAATCCACCTGATCCTGTCGGGCTCTTCGCCGTTGTCGAGCAGCCAGTTGCAGGCATCCATAGCGGTCTTGCCCGCTCCAATGACGGTGTAGCCGGTAGGACGCTCAGCCATATTGGTCAGCTCACCGAGGGGGATGAATGTGACATCCGGGTCAACCGTGAACGACGGCGTATGCGTTGCCGGGACCGTCACGTCGAGATAGGTCGTATCCACAATCTTGCGGCGCACGCACACCGGCGTGCTGGCACCGGTCACGCGTGAGGTGAACGCGTGCTCGTTTGCCCAGTCCCCGACGTAGTCACACATGCCGAAGAAGCGCACCTGTCCCGACGGCAGCAGCACCTCGTCGAGCACCCGCTGGTAATAGGCACAGATCTCCGCGGCCGTCGAGCGCTCATAGAATCCTGCGTTCGGGCCGGTTTGGTCGATCGAATCCGTGCCCAGCATCCACGAGTTGACCCCGTAGCAGGCCGAGGCGTGGTGAATGCGCACGAACGGGTAGGCATCGTTCCAATGACCGCCCGGACAGTGGCGCCGATCGACCATCACGACGTCAGCATCACATTCAGCGATGAGCGCGTCAGCAAACGCCATCCCGGAAGCCCCGGCGCCAACGATGAGATAGTCGGTTTCGATCACGCTCATGCTCCCCATTCCTCCTGACGGCTGCGCCCCACGGTCCGGCTTGTTCACTCCAAGTGCACGACGCAGTTATGCGCGAGTTCCCAGACTTAGAACAGAGATGTCGCCAGAGTACCCAGAACAGGAAATCGTGTATTCCTCAATGGTCACAGGTTCTCAACTACGCTTCGCTCACGACACGGCTCGCGGCTTCGATGGCCCCTTCGCCATGGGGGATGTTCAGCGCTTTCAGACCCGCGTCGATCACCGCAAGCATGCCCAAGGTCATGTGCGCATTCACGTGACCCATGTGGGCGACGCGGAAGAATCCATGGTAGGCGGGGTCGGAAGGTTCCGCCATGCCCAGTCCGATGCCCAGGGTCACCCCAGACTTTTTTTCGGTCCAGCGTCTCAGTTCGGTGGCATGCGGGGCATCCATGGAAACGGCAGTGACCGAGTGGGAACGGTTTTTTGGGTCGGTGATGTTGAGACGAATGGAACTGCCCCTTCCCCACGCGTCGAACGCAGCCCAGACTGCCCGGCTGAGTTTCGCATGCCTGTCCCAGGCTGCCTCGAGTCCTTCCTCTTCCAGCAGCATGGTCAAGGCTTCACGCAGTCCAAAAAGATGGTGAGTCGGGGCGGTACCGAAAAAGTATTCATAGAACACTTCCGGGTGGATTCGCGGACGGAGGTCCCAGTAAGGAGTAACCAGGTCCGCTTTCTTACGCGCTTCGAGCACCCGCTGGTTGAAAAACATGAAACCCAGTCCCGGCGGAGTCATGAGGCCTTTCTGGCTGCCCGCCACCATCAGGTCTACGCCCCAGCTATCCATCTCAAAGGGTTCACAGGCCAAGCTGGCCATGGAGTCGACCAGGTACAAGGCCGGGTGCCCGGAGGAACGGATGCACTCGCCCAGGGCGGCGAGATCATTTCTGACCGAACTGGCCGTGTCCGTTTGCACGACCAGAATCGCTTTGTAGCTCCGGTTCGAGTCGGCTTTCAGCTTGGCTTCCACCTGATCCAGGTCCACCGGAGCCGATTTGCCGAAATCTATCAGGTCGACTTCCACCCCGAGCCGTTCAGCCATGCCGGCCCAGAAGATGGCGAAGCGTCCCGTAGACAGGGCAAGCACCCTGTCCCCGCGCGAGAGGATGTTGGTCAGGGCTGCCTCCCAGGTGCCGTGCCCGTTGGCGATGTAGATGGCGACTTCCCCGGAACTCCTGGCCACCCGGTTCAAATCCGGAATCATGCCTTCCACCATTTCGTGGAGGGCTCCCTCGTAGATATTCGGTGCCGCTTGATGCATTGCTTGCAGAACGCGGTCCGGAATCACCGAGGGACCCGGAATGGCAAGATAGTGACGACCTTGGCTTAATGACATGGAATTCCTTGGAAGCAAATTCGGGAAGATCAAAAATTTCGGATAGAGAGACTTCTAGGCATCGGCATCATTTGTTATTAACATGCTCCTGCCCCCATCAAACAAAGAAGTCTTCGGCGCTACTTTCGTTTGTTCTTTTCGTAGTTTAGATGCAGAAGTCTCATGACCCCATCTATCCTCATTAGTCGAGTCTGACCCTATATACAATTACCCGAACGGGCGCACGAAAGCCGGGAATGAGTCTAAACCACCCCTTCCTCTTTCAGCTGTGTCAGATCTTCTTCCGAAAGATCCAATAACTGTCCGTACACTAACTCATTATGCTGGCCGAGGGTCGGGCTGGGAGAGTCGATCGACGGCTGTTCACCGTTGAAGCGCCATGGTGGGCCTGGGATGGGTACGGTGCCGGCCATGGGATGGCTGATGTCTTGGAGTATCCCGCGCGTACGTAAATGCGGCTCTGAGAGCAGTTCAGCCACTTCTTTCACCGTGCCACAGGTTATGCCGACTGTTGAACAGCGTTCCATGACGTCCTGTTTGGTATGCTGCTTCGTCCAGGCACTGACAATATCATCGAGTTCTTCCCAGCGCTTTGAACGGTCAGCCTTTGTGGCGAATTTTGAGTCGTCGCTAAGCTCCTGGCGATCCATGAGTGTACACAAGGCCTGCCAGCGTTGGTCGTCTAGTACGAGCAGCAGGACATAGCCGTCTTGGGTGGGATAGCAATTGTAAGGCGAAAAAATATGACCCGGCACGCTATTGCCGGCCCGTTCATAGGTCTCGCCTTGCCCCAGGTAGGCGGCAATGAGGCTTGCCATTGGACCAATCGCGGACTCATACAACGAGGTTTCCATGAACACACCCTCTCCGGTGCGGTCGCGTTGGCGCAAGGCCACGATAATCCCGGTGGCAAAGTGAATCCCGCCCAGAATATCCATGATCGGGGTCCCGGCTTTTGTGGGCGGACCGTCCGGAGTCCCGGTCGCGCTCATGAGCCCGGACATGGCCTGAACAATAGGATCAAAAGCGGGATAGGCGCTATACGGCCCCGACTGCCCATAGCCTGTGCTCGAAGCGTAGACGAGTCGTGGGTTAATCTGCTTGAGGACATCCCAGCCCAAGCCCAGCCGATCCATGACGCCGGCCGCAAAATTTTCAACCACCACGTCGGCATCTTGCACCAGTTGTTTGAAGAGCGCTTGGCCACGTGGGGCTTTGAGGTTGAGGGTGACGCCTTTTTTATTGGAATTCAGCATCACAAAGGGATAACTCTCGTTTGTGACTCCAGGGATGGGAAAAATCGTGCGGGCTCGCTCGCCCAGCTCGGGCGGCTCGATTTTGATGACTTCTGCGCCAAAAAATCCTAACACCAAGGCGGCATACGGCCCATTATAAAAGTGAGTCAGGTCAAGCACCCGAACATCGTCTAAAGCTTTCATACTGCTCTACTCCTCCGTTTCTCGTATGCGAGCAGCTATCAGCCGAATACGGGAAAGGCAAGAAAGGCGAACAGTTATGGGGGAAAGGAGGGTCGGACTCGACGTATCCGCCCAAGCCATATGGACGGATCATAAAGCGGTATCTCCGGGACCGCTGGCGATTGACCAAACGCGTCATTCGCTCCCCTTTAGTCGGAGACCTGAGCGCACCCGTGAAGGAACGCTCGAGTGTGGGGCTGAGAGGAGGCCGGCCTGACCGGGGGACAGCATCTCACACAGGAGCAGTGAGACTTTCCCATAGGCATGCAGGCCCGGTCACAGCGGCGCCAAAAATGAGCCGTGCTTCGTGTGCAACGAGGACAGCTTCCTATCGGAGAGTCGATAAGATATATCTGAGCAACCTGAAAACCAACATAGGATAATAGAGGATGGAACACCATGACGAACACGACTCACCAGCCACACAGAAACGGATCGCTCGAACACTGTGACGCCGTCATCATCGGAGCGGGCGTTGGCGGCATGTACGCCTTACACCACCTGCGCGAAATGGGCCTGTCAGTGCGCGTGTACGACGGCGCCGGCGGTATCGGCGGAACCTGGTGGTGGAACCGCTACCCCGGTGCACGGGTCGATGGTCCGGGCAGTCCTTTCTACTGCTACACCTTCTCAGAAGAGCTGGTGCGGGAGTGGGACTGGGCCGAGACCCAGCCCAGCCAAGAGCAGGTACTGGACTACCTTGAGCACGTCGCCGACCGGCTCGACCTGCGCCGCGACATCCAACTTGAGACCTGGATACGCGACGCCCGTTATGACGAAGCGGTACAGCGCTGGACAGTTGAGACCAGCGGCGGCGAGCGTGTCTCGGCTCAATTTCTGATCTGCGCAGTCGGCACCCTCTCGGCGGCCCACAAACCCGACTTCCCTGGACTCGACGATTTTACCGGTGAGTGCTACCACACCGGCCGCTGGCCGCAGGAGCCTGTTTCTTTTGAGGGCAAACGCGTTGGCGTGATCGGGACTGGCTCCTCGGGGGTACAGGCGGTTCCTGAAATCGCCCGCGAGGCCGCACACCTGACGGTGTTCCAGCGCACACCGCAGTACAGCATCCCGGCACGGAACCGTCCCCTCGAGCCTGAGTTAATGCAGTACGCCCGCGAAAACTGGGACGAAGTCCGGGCGAAAATGAACGCCCATCCCGTCGGCATGCCGTTCGAGACCACCACGCGCTTGGGCGCCGAGGACACCCCCGAACAGCGCCAGGCGCTCTACGAGGATCTGTGGCAGAAGGGCAGCTTCAACCTCCTTTTCGGCAGCTATGCCGACCTCCTGACCAATAAGGAGACCAACCGCACGCTGGCCGATTTTATACGCGGTAAGATTCGCGAGTGCGTGAAGGACCCCGAGATTGCCGAGAAACTGATGCCGGACTACTATCTGGGCACCAAGCGCCAGGTCCTCGATAACGGCTACTACGAAACCTTCAACCGCGATAACGTCACTTTAGTAGACTTACGCGAAGACCCGATTCAGACGGTCACTTCAACAGGTGTACGGACTGAGACCGGCGACCATCCGCTCGATATGATCGTGATGGCAACGGGCTTCGACGCCATCAGCGGCACTATGCTGCGCCTCAACCCCAAGGGGCGTGGCGGCGTCGGCCTCAAGGAGAAGTGGAGCAGTCGCTTCGATAACTACCTCGGTATAGCGATTGCCGACTTCCCCAATCTGTTTATGATCCATGGCCCAGGCTCACCCTCAGTGCTCTATAACATGCCGCTCGGTGCCGAGCGCGAGACGGAGTGGATCGGCAACTGCGTGCAATATCTACGCGAACATGGTCTGGGTGCCATCGAGGCGACGCCGGACGCCGAGAACGACTGGGACAAAGAGGTCAACGAACTCGCCAACGAGACGCTCTACCCCCTCACCGACTCCTGGTACATAGGCGCCAACATCCCAGGCAAGCCCCGTCAGTTCTGCGTCCACCTGGGTGGTCCGCTGTACTTTCAGCGCATCTCTGAGGCTGCCGCCAAGGGCTACGAGGGGTTCGTGTTTGAGGAGGAGAACAACGTAGACGTCTCCGCCGCATCCTGAGCGCCTCAGAACATCGACCCGGGCGCTACACTATACCGACACGCTGAACGGCATGATGGCCGTCCCGAATCTGGTTGTGCTGCTAGTGCTGGCGCGGGTGGTGGTTGGGGAGAAGAAGGGCGTCTTGGATTCAACCGGTTAGGGGTACAGGGGCTTGCGCCCTTTTCTAAACCTCAAAGCGTGCCTGCATCCGCTCCCACCACTTGCCCAAAGACGGGGCAGAATCAAACAGCGGTTCGTCGCTGACTCGGGTGATCCAGGTGAAGGTGCCGAAAAGACTGAAATCAGCATAGGTTAAAATCTCAAACAAATATTCGTGCCCTAAAGCGACGGCCTCAAGGTCGGCGAGGACAGATTTGAAGCGTGGACGAAATTCGTCGCGCTTGGCGGCAATATCTTCGAGCGTTGCGCCCAGCCGCGCCTCGAAGGTTTCACGGAAATAGGCGCGGTCGACCGGCTCGATCTTTTCAAAGACGTCGTACACCACGACCGGAAAGAACGCTGGATGCAGCGTGGTGTCGACATACATATTAAAAAACCGGCAGGCCTTTTTCATGCCAAGGACAGGAAAAAGCTTGGGCTCTGGGTGCTGCTCTTCCAAATACTCTGCGATTTTCCACGAATCGGAAACAACCGTGCTATTATCTTTGATGACTGGCACCCGATCCTGGTTGGAGAAAGTCAGCTTGTCTTTATCACAAAACCGAATTGGTACAGTGGTATAATCCAGGTTCTTATAGCGCAGCGCGGCTTTGGTACGGGCACAGAATGGACTGCAGCGTAGGTCATTTGCTCCAGTGAGATCATAGACTTCGATCATGGGGTTTCCCCTCTCCAATATCTCTAGCACTTTTCGTCATTGCCGAAAAAAGAGCAGAAGTCAATGAGAAGGGTAGGTGGTACAGGTGTACCACCCTACGTTCGCATTTGCCTTTGTAAATTTGTACTATTCAATCATAATTTGGTCGCAGACAGCTTCCTTGGGGGACGGTGTTAGACGGCAAGGAGTTGCAGCGTGTACTGGTTGTGTGCGGCGGCCTCATTGTCGTTCGAAGGTACGGAGCCGCTCATGCGATTTCATGAATTTAATGATCCGGAGGGGAGAGACTGATGAATAGGAAACATGATGCGGAGGTCGCGAAGCACATCGGTACATACAGCGATGCGGTAGAGATTGATTCCGCACAACGCATTCTCTATGTGTCCGGTACCCCCGGTATTGATGCGGACAGTGGCCACTTGCCGGACGACTTCGCCGAGCAAGCGGATCTCGCCTGGCGCAACGTCGTGAACATTCTCAAGCGGGCGGATATGGGTGTTGAAGATATCGTCAAACTGACCCAGCATCTTATTCGGCGGGAAGACTTGAAAATCTATCGAGAAATACGATCACGGTATTTGGGGACGTGCGCTCCAGCCTCAATGCTCACCCTACTCCCCGGTCTCGTTTGGCCGAATATGCTGATCGAGCTGGAGGTCGTGGCCGCGAAATGAAGCCAGGAAGGCACCGTCAAGTTTTCGGAGGGAGAGCACGAAATTCACTCACTGTGATATAGGTTAGAGTCCTTTTTACGCAGACATCCGATCCGTTGTCGCCGCACGCCAGGTCATAAAGGCCCGTTCTCGAAACAGCCGATAGTGGGCTACCTCCAAGAGATAGCGTCCAGTCCGAAAGAGATTGAGGCATTCCATGCTTACTGCACCTCGCAGCGACCCATCGCAAGGGTCCAACAACTTTCCTCTATGGAAGTTTATATCGTGTACCCTCGCAAACCCTCTCTGTGTATAATAACTCAACGCTCATATGAATCTCCTTGTGGCGGAGGCCGCCCTCCCCTGACCGAAATCGACCGGCTGATTGAATTTGGGAACAGGTCGCAACGCTAGAGAAACCGACTCCGGAGTCGAGCGAGCGGTTGGAGGACAAATCGAGATGCGCCTTCCATAACATGCTTACTCCGGACCGGCTTGAGATCACGCAGAGGAAAGGCGCATTCTTCTGGATCGTCTGCGACAAACATGTTGGCGACTTGGCGGCCCATCTGGGTGCCTAACACAATACCATTGCCGCAATAGGAATTCGCCGCATACAGGCCAGGGGCAAGAGAGTAGAGGTGGGGGAGAATGTCGGTATTCATCGCAATCTGGCCAAAATGGACGTAGCGCCACGCGGGAAGGGCCACCGTGGGAAAAATGCGCTTGAATTTGTTGGTAAATTGCGCGGCCACTTTTTCGGGCTCGAAAGAGGGAAAGGCAAGCGCGGCGGTACTGGTTCCAAGTCGCCCTTCCGTATCCACTCGTAGGCTAAAAATGTTTGAATAGTCAACGTCGATAAAGCCGCCGTCCTTAGGCAGCAGTGCGGCGCCCTTATCAGGCAGTGGATCAGTCGCAACAAAAGCTAAGGTCCAACGAATAAAGCTGTTCTGCAGACCCGGCCATAAACCTTGCTCATACGCGTTTGTCGCCAACAAAACTCGACTGGCCAAAACTGAGCCCTTGGGGGTGAGCAGCTTCCAACGGTCTCGCTGCTGCAGAAGCGACCGCACCGGGCTATTGCTATAGACGTGGACGCCACAGCTCTGAGCAGCGCGGGCCAGTCCCCGCACGTACGATAATGGGTTGATCAAGCCGCTATTCACCACACGCATACCGTGCCTATAGCGATCGGTCGGTATCACTTCAGCCAACTGCGCTGCGTCAAGGATTTCAATCGGATGATCGTATGCCGCCCATTCTTCGGCCTCAGTTTCAAGCGTATCTCGCATGCGGTCGGTCAGAGACGCGTAGACATGGCCCGTTGTTCGATAATCACACGCAATCTGATACCGCTGGGTTAGTTCATAAATGTAACGGCCAGCTTCAGGGGCAAGGCGATTGAGCCGTTGCCCGCGCTCCTCACCGAACCATTTGACGATTTGCGACGGTGGTGTATGGAACCACCAGTTTGGACACACCCAGCCTGCACTGCGTCCTGACGCTCCCCAGCCGGGCTGGCCCGCGTCTAATAGCGCAACGCTCTTACCCATAGCGGCCAGATGGAGGGCTGTGGAGCAGCCCGTGTATCCAGCCCCGACAACGGCAACCTCGACATCGACGTCTCCATCAAGCTGCCGGGCATCTGGCGCGGGTATCGCTGTTTCCAGCCAAACGCTTTTGTCCCGATTCTCCCACGCTGAGATATCCATAGATGCACTCCAAAGAAGCTATAGAGATACGAACTTCATCCGCTACACACGGTGTGCCTCGCTACGATGTCACGGTGACTCCCGTTCGGCCAATAGAAGGGTATTGCACGGTATGCCGTCCGTTGCCGCTCTTCGCTTGCTGTCGTCCCTGTTCTTCACGTTTGCTAAAGCAGTGTCAAGCTCAGGAACAACACTCCCCTGGCAATGGGACATCTTCCGCAGTATTTTCTATTCATTCAAATTGATCAGAGGATCTTATGCGAACGGGTCAAGACAGCATTCTTACCACCCACGTTGGCAGCTTGCCGCTTGGGATGTCCTAAAAACAGTCCAGAGAGCGTTTCACCTCTCGTCTCAGGTCGCTGCTGTGTCGTCCGTTACGGGAGGGACGCCACAGTGATAAGGAATGAGGAGCACGGTATCAATTGTGGTTTGACAGTCCGCGTAAGAGGGGGACATCGTGATGGGAGACCTGACCGGAAAAGTCGGCATCGTGACGGGGGCGTCTCGGCCATCCCACTGATATTGGCGATGTAGTGGCGTTCTTGTGTAGCGACGATGGCCGGTGGGTAACCGGTCAGACCATCGCCGTTGACGGGGGCTTGGTGTAAAAAGCATATTCGTCATCGGGGAGGGACTGGCATGGAGCAGGGATGTTACCTGAAACCGAGCGACACGATCGAACCCGAAGTATCAGGACTCGATACACTGCGCCAGACGATGGGACCCAAACAAACCGTGTGCGGGATGCCTGAACCGCGCAAACTCTGAGGAGGAAACCAATGGGTAAACGAGTACGCCGAGTCCTTACCGGCCACAATGCCGACAACAAGTCCTACATCATGGAGGACGGTCCCGCGCCGAACCACGTGGAGATGGGCTCGATGGCCGGTCTCCTGGTCACCGATATCTGGGAAACAACCACCATGCCGGCGGACAATAGCGGCAGTGCCGATAACGCCGACCGCCCCATTCGCCTCGAGCCGCCGCCGAACGGTACCATCTGCCGCGTGGTTGAATTTCCACCGGACTCGACGTGGAAGAACGATGCCTCCGGTCTCGAAGGGTTCGATTCCATCGGCGCCGGTCACGCGGTCAGTAGTGACAGCGACGATCCAATGATGCACGTCACGACCACCACGGACTACGCCATCGTCCTCGAGGGCGAAGTATGGGCCGTGATGGACGAAGGCGAGACCTGCCTCAAGGCAGGCGATATCCTGGTCCAGCGCGGCACGATGCATTCATGGTCGGTGCGGACGGATCAGACTGCGCGTGTCGCTTTCGTACTGGTGGATGCTGCGCCCCTGCCCCATCAGAAATAGGCCGCGTGCAATTCTCCCAGGGCATCGAGATCGCGCGACCGCGTGACAATACCGTTTGACGAGCAACCGGACAGAAAGTGTACACAAGAAGAGAGGCGACCAGAACGTTCTGCCAGACGGCGTTTCCTCTCTCCCCCAAAAGTCACTGACGAGCTTCAGCCCCCGACTGGCCCAAGTGGAACGGGACCGGTTGGGGGATACGAGCCGTCCGTGTCGTGCACTTCCTTACCGATCAGCGGTGGGTCGAACACGCTAATGCCGTGAAAATTGCTCAACGCCTTGACGTGATGGCGGTCTTTCGGTCCCACCAGATACAGGCCGCCGGGACCGATAATCTGCACGGCTCCGGTGGCGGAATCGGTCACCTCAAGCGTGCCGTCTAGCACCACGTTTGCTTCCCAGTGGTGTTTGTACCACAAGTCTGCTTCTCCGCCCGCTTGCAGGCGGACCGCCGAAAAGGAGAACCCGAGCTGGTCGGCGGCGGTCAAATAGCGAGCCGTGATAGCGACGCCGCCCGCGATCACCCGCTCCAGGCCCGCATTGCGAACATCGGCGAGAGTTCTGACGAACATACGGTCCTGACCTTGAGGGACATCACCCGTTGGGGGATAGGACCCATCTGCATCGTGGGTCTCATTGCCTTCGAGCGGCGGGGAGAAGACACTGATGACGCGCAGATCTGACGGTTCCTCACAGATGATGCGATGTCGGTCCTGAGGACCAACGCAATAGAGCACGTCGGGTGCTAGGGGCCAGCGTTCTCCCGTGGTCCGGTTCTCCAGCGTGGCGTTTCCCGAATACACGTAGTTGGCCTCCCAGTGGTGTTTGTACCAGACATCCAGTGATCCGACCTGCTGTGCCCGGGCTTCAGACACGCTAAACCCGAGTCTATCGGCTTTGGTGAGCAGACGGACGGCCGTCGCTTTGCCATGGGCAATCGAGATAACCCGGCCATCGGCTTCCAGTTGGTTCATCGTACGAATCAGCATAGCGGTCTCCCTTTGATAGACTCGGTTCGAATCTATCAAATCAAAGTTTAATCGTCTTCCGTTTTGATGAGTTCTCTATACGCTTCCGAAGGATACACACTCGTCCGCTTGCCGAGTGTGAAGGCGCACCGAGTAACGGCTAATCGTCTTGGCGAGCAGAGCCTGCCACGGCTGTCTGCGCCAAACGTCGGTGCATCGAACCCAACTGACACCTGAGAATTTCTGAGCCGCATCCAATTTGGCGCGGGCAAATCAACATTGCGGCCCAGAGGCTGTTTGCCGGGCCGTACAAAACGTATCGTCGGCTCGCCGCAATCAATCGTGTCAATGTTATCCGCGCCAAGATATGCATCCCGTCCCAAAAAACGGCCTCCATATTTCACCGCATTGTCAAGTTATCGAAACGAAGCACGAACCTCACGTAGTGTGAGATCAGTTGAGGTGTCTCCTGACACTACACCCCTAACCAATA
>JAJDTY010000085.1 GCA_022826945.1 Candidatus Binatia bacterium | reverse complement strand
CATCAGCAGCGGCGCCACGGTCTGGGCCGCACTCCAGGTCGCTGCCCG
This sequence comes from Candidatus Binatia bacterium, assembly GCA_022826945.1. Taxonomy (GTDB): domain Bacteria; phylum Desulfobacterota; class Binatia; order Bin18; family Bin18; genus Bin18. Next base: position 74,636 of record JAJDTY010000085.1, on the reverse strand, counting down.
TCCTGAAAACGCCGGAAAAATGCTGGTTGTTATTCTGGCCAGCTCGGCCGAGCGATATTTGAGTACAGCGTTGGTTGAGGACCTCTAGGGCGTGCGACCTCCCCTACCCCTTCGGCTTGACCATCCTGAAAACTTTACGGATCACAGCCGAGGCATTCTCATACGGCGCAGCCTCGCCCATATTCGCAATCTCCGTATAACGATCGCGGATTTGTTCTGGCTGTGGAATCGTCTCGGAGTCAAACAGCACCCCGGCCGCCTCCCGGACCTCTATCTTGGCGTAGTAGCCGACTCCGGCCTGAATAATCTGCCCGGAGTCCGTATTGTCGGGCGCGCACAGCCAGGCGACCGCGGCGGTGACGAACTCGGGTTTCATCAACGGTGCGTATTGCGGTGTGGTTGCCGGTTCGGACATGCGCGTCAGCGCAATCGGAGCAATCGCGTTGACGGTGATATTATAGCGTCGGCCCTCTTCCTTGAGGGAGTTCATGAGCCCGACCAGGGCCATTTTCGCCGTCCCATAGTTGGTATGGCCGTGATTGCCGTACAGGCCGGCGGATGAGGTGGTTATCACAATACGGCCAAAGCCTTTTTCTCGCATAATGGGCCAGGCCGCGTGGGTACAATAGACCGCCCCCATGAGGTGCACGTCAATCAACGACCGAAAATCGTCCAGGTTCATTTTGGCAAAGCTTTTATCTCGCACGTTTCCCGCGTTGTTAATCAGGATGTCTACCGTACCAAAGGCATCCAGCGCGGTTTGGATAATTCGCTTCCCACCCTCTTCGGTGGCGACCGAATCGTAGTTCGCCACCGCTTCCCCACCCGCAGCTGTAATCTCCTCCACAACCGCATCAGCCACGGCCCGCGAGCCCCCGATTCCCGCAACCGTCCCCCCAAGATCGTTCACCACCACCTTCGCCCCACGCGAAGCGAGGAATAAGGCATGGCTTTTCCCTAGACCATTACCCGCGCCGGTAATGACGGCGACTTTGTTGTCAAAACGGATGTCGTTCACTTTTTTCTTCTTTCGTTCTTATTCTGTGAGCTTGAGTGAATTCACTTTCGCTTGAATCAGAGACGGACCAAGGCTGGCTTTTATAGCATCAACTTGAGAGAGCTGAACTTGAATGGCCTGATCAAGCTCGTCCTGGTGGTCGTAATAGTAGGCAAGAGCGCTGCAGATCTGACCACGGGTCAGGTGCGGATGCTGGCGATGTATTTCATCGACGTCCCAACGGTGGGCCAAGCGATCAAGGACAACTTCGATCACCTTCGTTTTCGTACCGACCAACATCGGTACTCCATCAGGCCTGACGCTGATATGAGGATAGTCGGTTGCGAGCATATGTAGCATTACCTCATCTCAAAGATATTTCGTCGCTTCGGGTTCAGTCAGCATATCAGCAGACTCATAAGAGAAGCGGCCGCTAAACGCAACAAACCGAGGGCGCCAACAGTTGTAGCTTCCTCCTTCTCTAACTTTGTCAGTTTTGACAGAGAAAGAAGTGCAGCAGACATCTTTCTTGAGGGGCCACGAAGCGGAAATCCTTAATCGCGCTATTTTGCCGCTGTCATGTCGAGCTTCCGTGGACTGAGCCGGTAGCCAAGGGCGTGCATAATGGCGTTGATACTCTCAAACTTCGGATTTCCCTTCTCTGAGAGTGCCTTTTGTAACCCCTTTCGAGACAGGCCGGCTTCGCGTGCGGTCGTCGTGATGCCTTTGACCTTGCTCATAGTTCGCAACGACGCCAGCAGCGCACCGGTGTTCCCATCACGCGCGTACTCCTCAAAGATGACGGACATATATTCTTCCATCTCGTCAGGGTGGTCACGGAGGTAGTCCGCTTCTACCGTGTCTAAGGTTCTAAGGTTTCGCATGGCTCTGATACTCTTTCCAGTACTTTTTCGCGTTTACAATATCCTTGGCTTGGCTGCGTTTATCGCCTCCGGTGAGAAGCACGACAATGGTATCGCCGTCTTCCCCGAAATACACCCGGTAGCCAGGACCAAAGAATACGCGGAGTTCATGCACCCCATCACCGAGAGATTTACAATCACCAAAGTTACCCTGTTCCAAGCGACGCAGCCGAGCCAGAATCCGCTGACGACCAGCGCGGTCTCGGAGCTGATTCAGCCAAGCCGTAAACGGTTCGCGACCTGCCTCGTCAGCATAGACCAGAACTTCTTTGGGATGTACTGTCCGCCCCACACTCCGCCACCTCTTTTCTCAAGGAGAATACGTCTTATGCGAACCATAGTACGCAAATAAAAGACGGAGGTGAAGAGGTTACTACGAGGACTAGGATTTTTGGAACATGGAGAAATTGCTACGCAGTGTGGTCTCTACGCAGCCGGTAGACGAATATTCCGGTATCGACGAGTGCAGAACGGATGGCTAACTACGAAACGTCACTCATCCCAAGCTGCTATTTCTGCGAGGTATTCTTCCGGCGTTTTCAGCTCACCGTTCTCTTTTTTGGCTTCTTCCTCACGGAGGCGTAGGACATATAGTTCAGGGTCCACGATCTCAGGCCGGTTCTGCCACATGCCAAACCCTTGGGATCGTTCCCGAATTTCAACAATCAACTGCGCCTGCTCTTCGGGTGAGAGCTGTTCGACAAAGTGAAGCACCTCTTGATAGGACGGCTGCCACGACATGAGGGGAATCCTTCTCAGTGCAGAGACACTCTATTACTGATTTTCCTTAGATACAGCCCATAATAGAAGCTACTGCCAAACACAACAAATCGACATGCCGGGTAGTGTCCTATTTTGGAAAATTCTGACGAGTAAAAACAATAGCTTACATCGCAAACTGAGATACTATCGTGTACCGTGTAGCAGCAGCGTCGTATATCAATCAACTATACACTCAACCTTAAAAATCGAATATTGAGCACGAGGAGAGAGAAGGGATGAAATTGCAGGACTGTATTCTAGACATCACTCATGTCTCGATGGCCCCTCTAAAGAAAACCGGTCCAGAAGAGGACTGGAATGACGCGCTCCAGTCCGGCATGATCCCGAGGTCTCTTTTCATCCTCTACGTCCATGCGGATTATTTGTCATTCGGATCGGCACCAAGATTCCTTGCAGATTCCGAGAATATCCTCTTTAGCTACTTCGCGATGCTCGTGCGCAGCCTCAAGAACTTGTTAATTGAAGCAACGGAACTTACTACTGAATTCGTTCAGGCTGAAGCACAGAAATATGATCCAGGGAAGAAATCACGAGGAGAGAGTTGGGACCCAAAAGCAGATATTCAGGCAAGCAGAGCATTTAAATACCTTCTTGTCACATCTTCTGGAATCCTGGACGTTCTTGCCGACTTAGTGGCGCTGTTTTTCACAGGACATATCTCCCATCTCCGACTTGGAAGAGCCCAATTCGCTCGGCTAGAGGACTGGCTCAAACAACCTTTTGCAAGTGGCAGCACCGTTGTTACGCCCTCAGAATACCATCTTAGTGAGCTATACCACCGACTTCGAGAGTTAATACATGTTGATTCACCAGAGAAAGACTGGCTTCCCTTAATGCGCCTTTACCGCAACAAAGCGGCTCATATGGGAGAGCAGATGTTTCAATATGTTGGTCTGCATGATGAAAACGCTAAATTCTATACTTTTGTTCCCCGTCAATGGCCCTATATTAAGGAAAAACATCTTAAGCCTGTTGACTCCAATCACCCTACCGATCCTTTGGAAATTCGGACTCTTTGCGAGCAAACACTGGTACATGAAGATATTGTCTCGTACACACAAGGCTTATGCCTAAAGATATTGACCGTCGTTGATACCATATTAACTGTGATCGATTCTGCGTATAGAGACTTTAGTCAATTTCCAGTGAATGAAGCAGCCTTAGCCGAATTGGAAGAGAGTTCGAAATCCTTCGATTTCAAATACTTTCAAGATTAGTCGTTCGACAACATATTTTCCCCTCTCCCCGATCCTGCTACAAAAACAATTCAATCACGTTGCATTTTCCGCTACGCCAAGGAGGGAGCCGATGTCGTCACACCAGACAGCCGAGCACATTCACGCCAAACTGAGCCATCCGGTCATTGACTCGGACGGTCACTGGATCGAGTTTGAGCCCGCGGCCATGGATTATTTACACGAGGTCGCGGGAGAGCATGTGGCTGAGCGCTATAGTAGGGTTGCCAACCAGTTTGGCAATAAGAAATGGGCCGCACTCTCGGAAGAGGAACGCCGCGACCGGCGTATGCTCCAGCCGGCCTGGTGGGGAGTGCCGACCAAGAATACGCGCGACCGTGCGACCGCGATGCTGCCCAAGCTGCTGTATGAGCGCCTGGATGAGCTCGGCATCGACTTTGGGGTGATCTACCCGACCGGAGGCGCACTGTTTGCGCCGTTTCTGCGCGATGATGAGGTGCGCCGGGCGGCCTGCCGCGCGTTTAATATGTATACCGCCGATCAGTTCAAGGGCCTGGAAGACCGCCTGACTCCGGCCGCGGTGGTGCCGATGTTTACCCCGGAGGAAGCGATTGAGGAGCTGGAGTTCATCAAGAGCAAGGGCTTTAAGGTGGCCATGCTGTCGAGCCTCATCCGGCGCCAGGTTCCGGCGGTGGCACGGAAGGCGCCCGAGGCCGGCCGCTATGCCATCTGGCACGACACCCTGGGCATAGACAGCGCGCATGATTATGACCCGGTCTGGGCAAAATGCCTCGAAGTGGGTATCCCGCCCAGCTTTCACTCGGCCTCGTCAGGCATTGGCATGCGGGCCTCGATTTCCAATTTTGTGTACAACCACATCGGCCATTTTGCTCAGGCCGGAGAGGCGGTCTGTAAATCCATCTTCATGAACGGCGTGACGCGGCGTTTCCCAGAACTACGCTTTGCCTTTTTAGAGGGCGGTGTAGGCTGGGCCTGCGGCCTGTACAGCGACCTCATCGGGCACTGGAAGATTCGCAACCCCAAGGCCCTGGACAATGTGAACCCCGCCAATCTGAACCAGGAAATGCTGGTTGATTTGTTCCAGAAATACGGTTCGCCCGCGGCGATGGAAAAACTGGGGCAGAAGGCAACGCAGGCCCACCTCGGCCTGCTCACCAAAGAGCCGGAGAAACTGGACGATTTTGCGCCCTGCGGGATTGAGCGCGCCGAAGACATCCGCGACCTGTTCGTGCCGAATTTCTACTTCGGCTGCGAGGCCGACGACCCGCTGAACGCCTGGGCCTTCAACACCAAAGTCAATCCATATGGGGCCAAGATCAACGCGCTGTTTGGCTCGGACATCGGCCACTTCGATGTGCCGGATATGGCCGGGGTGTTGCCCGAGGCGTATGAAAGCGTTGAAGACGGAGTGATGACCGACGATAATTTCAGGGATTTTGTGTTCGGAAATCCCGTCCGCTTCTGGAGCGCCGTCAACCCGGACTTCTTTAAGGGAACGGTGGTGGAGTCACAGGCGCTGGCGCTGGCGACGGAGGGGGCTGCTTAGGTACAGCACCAATCCGGCTCCCCCGCGGCGTGGTTGTGGCGTTCGGCCCGGAGCTGGCGCATGCCGTCCATCATGCGCTGCCGGTCGATGGGTTGGTCGAGTTCGTTCTGAAACTCCTGGTAGAGCCGCATGATGTTGGGCAGAATCCGCTCGGGCTCGCGCCAGCGGGCATAGACGCCGAGCTTCACGTCGCGGGCGGCTTCCTCGGGGCTCATACCGAGCTGAAAGCGCTTCTTGGCCTCGCGCCGGACGAGCCGGAGGTAGGAGCGCATTTCGCGCAGTTCTTTTTTACCGCCGAGCGGGCCGTGTCCCGGCACGATGAGGTCCACGTCCATTTTTAAGATCCGATCGGCAACCTTGATCCAATTGCCGACATGACCCTGGAAGGCCAGGGGCGTGACATAATAAAAAGCCAGGTCTCCGGCAAAAAGAATCTTGTCTTTGGGTAAATAGACAAAGGCGTCCCCAAAGGTGTGGGCCGGTCCGAGATGGCGCAGTTCCACGTCGCGTCCGGACTGGTGGAAGACCAGCCGGTCTTCAAAGGTCAGGTCCGGGACCTTGGGTTTGAGCTTGGAGAACTCCTTGGCAAAACGGGGAATGCGCTGCCGGAGCTGTTTGACGGGTATGCCTTCCCGGACCTGTTCGTCGCGACAAAAGGTATGGCTGATGACCTGGGCGTCCCGAAAGAGAAAATTGCCGCCGCTGTGGTCGACGTGATGGTGCGTATTGACCAGCCGGGAGACCGACCGTTTCGTCACCTTCTTAATAGCCCCGAGGAAGCGCGTGGTCATGGACGGGACCATGAGGGCGTCAATGGCCATCACGCCTTCACGGTCCAGCAACAGGCCGGCGTTGCTTACACCCAGTTCCCCATACGCCTGAATATAGGCGTAGACTTTTGGCGCGACCTCCTCGATCCCCGTCCGCCAGCCTGCGGGAGTGATGTAGTCATGCATAGGTCACCTGCGTTTAGAGGTTGAATAAGCGGGCGGCGTTCTCGCTCAGGATTTTCTTCTTCAGCCCGTCCGATATATCCGTCCGCTCATAGATGGCTTTGACCGAATCCGGGCACATGCAGTCCCAGTGCGAGTAGTCCGAGGCATAGATCAGGCGCTCTTCCCCGATCAGTTGGGCCACGAACGGAATGGTCTTTTCGTCCGGCTCGACCGCGAAAAAGCAGTTCTCGCTCGTAATCCAGTCTTCGGGGCTGCGCTGCTGCCAGGGCATCTGCTGTGGCAGTAACTCATAATGCTCGTGGAGCCGATCCATCATCCACGGCACCCAGCCGGCGCCGGCTTCCATAAAGGCCACTTTCAGCTTCGGGAACCGCTCCAAAATCCCCCCGGAGGTAAACGAGGCAACGGCCAGCATGGTGTCAAGCGAATAAAAGGCGTGCTTGAACACATAGCGATCAAAGCGATCAACACCCGCGGAGTTGGTTGAGATGATATGCGCGCAAATGGGGACACCGAGGTCCTGGGCTTCTTCCCAAATCGGATCAAACTCGGCTTCGTGCAGGAGCTTGCCACCGAAATTCGTCAGGACCTGGACGCCGACCATGCCCAGCTGCTCGACCGTCCGTTTGATTTCGCCCCGAGCCGCCTCAGGGTCCTGCATGGGGATCATGGCGATACCTTTGAGGCGGTCGGCGTAGGGTTTGCAGTATGCGGCCAGCCAGTTGTTATAGGCGACGGAGACGGCCATCCCCAGACCGGGGTCTTCGATTGACGCGGCGGCACCAAGACCGATGAAAGTCCCGAACAGGACGGCGATATCGATCCCTTCGAGATCCATATCGGGGATACGTTTATGCGGGTCTTGCATCCCTTCGCGATCCCAACCCCATTGATGGTCCGGCTTCTTGGGCTCGGGCCACATGCCGAGTTGGCCGTAGAAATCGCGCCGGCTGGGCCACATTTTGCCCTCGACCACCAGATGCTTGCGACCGTCCGGGTAGCTCACCCAACAGGGCGCGTCCTTGTGATAGCGCTCGGGCAGTAGGTCAACCCAGTTGACGGCCTTCTCATCGACATGACCATCGGCATCAATAACGGTGTAGTCAGGTTTCATGTTCCCCTCCTGTGTCTTCTTTCCGTATTCTCATTCGGGCGTATCATAACGCCGCCGAAATTCCGCATATTCTATTGCGGCCCGGAGCGCGGCAACCGCCCGGTGGGCGCTCGGGTAACACACGCGGCCAGCCTCGCGGACGGCCAGGGGGCCGGCATTGCCGTACTCCCGCGCCGTATAGACGAGTTCAGTGGTCGTAAGGACGGGTTTCTCATGTCGATCTGAAGCTTCGGCCGCGGCTGCGGCATAGCGTCGCTCTTGGTTTTCGTGGAATCCGGCCATACGCTCCAAGCCGTAATCCGGATAGAAGTCACCACCCTTAAAGCCGTGGGCGGTTGCGGCCTGGATACCCAGGCCGAGATGCAGTACTGCATCGACCTCGGGATGCCCACACACGAGGTCAAGGACCTCGGGAACCGTATCCCGGGTCTCGCCGCCCGCCAGGTCAATCGGATTATTGTGGCTCCAGCGGGCCGGGACCAGAGTACTAATCGTCTCGACCAAGTCCTGAGGGAGGGGGATCAGGTCGAGCCCGGCCTGGGCGCAGGCATCCGCGGTCAGGACCCCCCAGCCGCCAACGGTGGTAAAGACCACGACCCGTCTGCCTTGCGGCAGCGGCTGGGTCGCCAGGGTCGCCGCCCACTCAAAGGCATGTTCGATCGTCGGTGCCCGCAGTATGCCGAACTGGCGGCACAGCCCGTCAAAGACGCGGTCGTCCGTCGCCAGTGAACCGGTATGCGAGAGGGCCGCCCGCTGCCCCTCTGCCGCGGCGCCACCTTTCACCAACACCAGCGGCTTATGCCGGGTGAGACCGCGGACTGCGTCAATAAAATGAGGGCCGTCGGGCACGCCTTCAAGATAGGCCAGCACGACATCGGTTTCCGGGTCAGCCGCAAAATATTCCAGATAATCGGCGATATTCGTGTGGGCGGAGTTGCCGGCAGAAACAGCCTTACTCACCCCGACTCCGGTCTGGACGGAGTAATTCAAGAAGGCCGACAGCAGGTTCCCGCTCTGACTCACAACGGACAGGCGACCCGCCGGAGGATACGGCGCCACGATTTGGGCACACATGGATACCGGCGTTGAGATCACCCCTTGGCCATTCGGCCCGGCCAGCAGCATGCCAAGCTCCTCCGCGGTTTCGGCGAGTTCGTCTTCCAGGCGTCGGCCCTCCTCTCCGGCCTCCCGATAGCCCCCACTGGCGACAAAGGCGGCCCGCACACCAATCTTGGCGCAGGAGCGCAGCAGCTCGACATTGGCCGCAACGGGGGTACATACAAAGACGAGGTCGGCCTTGTCCGGCGGAATTTCCTCTACGGTCCGATACGTGGGCCGGCCGAGAATCTCCGCACCGTCACGATTAACCGGAAAGATTTCGCCCTGATAGCCGAAGCGTCTGAGGTTATGCAAAGAGACAAACCCGAATTTCCCCGGATGGGAGGACGCCCCGGCGACGATCACACCGCGCGGGTGAAACAGGGGGTGGAAGCGCTCCAGAATCTCTCCAGTGGCGCGCCGCTGAACCGCTGGTCTGGTGTGGGCTGTCGTATTCGTGACGACCAGGGCATCAACCGCAAGGGGTTTTCCGTTGACGACAATCAGCGGGTTCACATCAACGCTCTCAATGTCGGGCCGTTCGACGGCCAGACGGCCCAACCCAACCAGGAGATCGGCCAGGGCATCGAGATCAACCGGCTCCTCGCCACGAAACGGTTGGGTGACGAGATGTTGGAACCGCATCCCCTCAACCATGGCTCTCGCTTGGGTGTGGGAGAGCGGTGCCAGAGCAAAGACCACATCGCCGAGTGCTTCGGTCAGAATACCGCCAAGGCCCAGGAGGACGCACGGACCGAATTGGGGGTCGCGGACCATACCGGCGATCAACTCTCTCTTGCCGGCAACCATCTCAGCAACGAGCAGACCGACTTCTCCATCTTCATCCCGACGTCGCGTCCACAGCTCGCGCGCGGCCCGCTCAACCGCCTGGATCGTATCAAGACCGAGGCGGACGAGGTGGCGTTCGGTCTTGTGCGCAATACGCGGCCCGCACAGTTTCACCACAACCGGAAGCCCGATCTCCGCCGCCGCACGACCCGCCTCGGACGGGTCCTGAACAAGGGTTTCTTGAGAAATCGCGCCCCCGTATCCGGCAATCACCCGCTTTGAGTCATACTCGGACAGGGTTGATGTGTACGGCTCTGTCGAACGTTTCATAATGGTACGGTTACCCCTCCTGGTCAGTCGCGTCCGCGCCTCGTCATAATGACCAAAGCGAGCAGGCCTGGAAAGTACGGGATACTAGCACACGCCGGGCCGCTCGGGCAGGCGTCAGCAGGACAGAGTCTTGAGGGGTTGCTTTCATACAGGTGAGGCATTAGTTATTGTTGACTCCGCAGACTCAAAGGGGACAGCGTGAACGCTTCGGTCAGGCTTATTGAACAAGTGATTCCCTCGACGGTTGCCATTCAGGTCACCGTTCCCTCACAGCACCACTCCGCCCAACTGTTAGGCACTGAGCGTATGGGGTCCGGGGCGGTGGTGAGCCCGGACGGCCATATTCTGACCGTCAATTATATTGTTATTGGCGCGTCTCAGGTCCAGGTCAGCATGATTGATAACACCCAGCTCGAAGCTGAAGTGGTAGCCCAGGATTTTGCGAGCGGTATTGCCGTCCTCAAAGTCTCCCAGGCCGGTTTTCCCGCCGTTCCCCTTCAGCCTTCCACGACGCTGAACGCAGGCGATGAGGTTTTCCTGGTCGCCAGTGCGGGAGAAGAAAATGGCCGGCGGGTGAATGGCGGCGGCCTCACCTCGGTTTCCCATTTTGATGCCTACTGGGAGTATAGCCTGGATCGGGCGTTGACGAGTACGGCGATGAATCCGGGCTTGGGCGGCGGTCCCATGTTCGACATGCGCGGCCGGATGGTCGGCGTCGTTTCTCTCAATCTCAATGAAATCGGGAAGTTTTCCCTGGCTATTCCAGTTGAACACTTCACCGAACACCAAGACGAACTCCTGCGCTATGGACGGCGGGTCACCCGGCCCTCCCGCGCCTGGATCGGCATGTATTCGTATACGGTCAAAGAGCATCTCGTTATCGCCGGCCTCCTGCCGGATGGTCCGGGTGCCAAATCAGGGCTGAAAGCCGGGGATGTGATCCTCGCCATCGACGAGCAGGAAATAGCCGACCGACGCGCCTTTTATGAACAACTCTGGAGCCGACCCGCCGGCGAGACCGTTCTGTTCCGTGTCTTCCGGAATAATGCCGTCCAGAGTGTTCCGGTCGTTTCCGGCAATGTCGAGGAATTTTTCGGCTAAGCGTCGCTCCTGTCAGCAACCGTCCGTCGCAGCTCCCCCCTCCCCTGTGGGTCTTCTCCCTTTTTTGAGATGTCCCATGGCCTTTTCTTGCCGCGAGTCTGATATACTATCCACAGGGAGGGCGTATGGAAGCGCGGATGCAACTTGGGAATTATCTCGTCGCGTATTTGCGCAGGATTGGCCTGACCCACCTGTTTGGGATTCCGGGTGATCTGGTCATTCAGCTTTTCATGAAGTTCGGCCAGCCCCACGATATCCGAGTCATCACGTCTTCGCACGAGCCGGGTGCTGGCTTCGCCGTCGATGGGTATGCGCGGGCTACCGGAAAAATCGGCGTCCTGTGCGTGACCTACGGAGCCGGGGGGCACAACGTTGTGAACAGCGTTGCCGGCTCGTATTCCGAACGGGTGCCGGTCCTGGTCATCAGCGGTGGACCGGGGGAAGAGAAACGCAAACTCGGAGTGTTGGTCCATCACCAGGCCAGAGAGATTGAGTCCCAATTCCACATTTTTCAGGAAATTACCTGTGCCGCGAAAATCGTTGACGATCCACGGACTGCGGCAACGGACATTGATGAGGTGGTCCAGGAGATTTGGCGGCATCAGCAACCGGGCTATATCGAGATCCATCAGGATATGGTTGAGCAGGAGATTGGCGTCCCTGTACGGATCAGAGAGTGGGACGGCAGCTTTTCTCGAACTCTGTCCGACGCCCAAAAGGTTGAGGAATCGGTCCGGGAGACAACCGCCCGTCTCAATCAGGCCCGCAAACCAGCCGTTATCATTGGTATTGAAACGTTCCGGCATCATCTTACGACCGATATCATTACTCTGGTCGAAAAGATCGGCGGCCCCTGCCTGACGACCGTTTTGGCCAAGGGCGCCTTTCCTATGGACCATCCCCAATATATGGGCGTTCATATTGGGGCCATCTCACCGGCGCCCATCCGCAAACGGATTGAGGAGTCCGACCTGGTGCTCCACCTGGGCTCCCTTCTGACCGATATGAATCTGGGCTCACGGCCGCAATACATCGACCGTCACCACTCAATCTGGGCCGCGGAGAATAAGGTGCATATCAGCTTTCATACCTATACCGAGGTCACCATTGAGGATTACGTCCAGTCTTTGCTACAGGCTCCGCTGAGGCTGCATCGAGAAGAGATTACCTATTATGACAATCTCGCTCCGCAGCCGCCCGGAGACGATCGGGCGGTCCAGGTCTCGGATATGTTATGGGAGGTCAATTCATTCCTCGATGGGCGCGAAGGCTATATGGTGGTGGCTGAAGCGGGCGACATGCTCTTCGCCGGGCTGGATATCAAGATTGGCCACGGTGGTGGCTATCTTGCCCAAGGGTATTATGCCTCGATGGGCTTTGGCGTTCCCGGTGCACTCGGCGCTCAGTTGGGGACCGGTCAGCGGCCGATCGTGTTGTGTGGGGACGGGGCCTTTCAAATGACAGGCTCGGAGATTTCGCACGCGCCCCGTCACAACCTCAATCCCATTGTCCTGGTCATGAATAACGGCGGCTGGGGTATTTTTCGGCCGGTCTCCGAACGGCAGGACTTGCTCACCATTCCCTCGTGGCCCTATGCCACACTGGCCCAAGAGTGGGGTGGCAAGGGGTTACGGGCCGCGACCGTCCAAGAGCTGCGCCAGGCCCTATTGGAAGCCGACCGGACCTCGTCTTTTGTCATCATTGAGGTTATGGTGTCGCCGCGTGACTTATCGCCGGTCACGGAAAAGTATATCAAGGCCTCAGTTGGCGGGAGCCAATAAAAAATCAAGCTGAAGGAACAGAGAGGAGAGAACGCGTGAAGATTGCCATTTTGGGAGGAACTGGAGAACAAGGTCCTGGCCTGGCCCTGCGCTGGGCACTCGCGGGAGAAGAGGTCATTATCGGCTCACGTCAACAGGAAAAAGGAGAACGTGTCGCAAGCGAGCTCAATCAGGAACTCGGTCGGGACCTCCTGCGTGGAACAGATAATGTCACGGCCGCCGCAGAAGCCGACGTGGTGTTTATCACCGTGCCGTACTCCGCCCACGTCAAGACGATAGAGTCCGTAAAAGATCAGCTCAAGGGAAAAATCTTTGTGGATGTGTCGGTTCCGCTCGATCCGGATAACGCACGACGGGTGGTCATGCCGGAGGCAGGCTCTGCAACAGAAGAGGCGAAACGAATCCTGGGCGACGCTGTCCAGGTCGTGTGTGCACTCCAAAATATTTCCGCCCACCTCTTACGGGATGTCAACGCTGAAATTGACTGTGATGTTCTGGTCTGTGGAGATAAGGACGCCAGGCCGACGGTGATTGAGTTGGTGCAGAAGCTGGGCATTCACACGGTTGACGTCGGTCCGCTGGCCGCCGCCAGTTTGATAGAGCCGATTACCGCCCTGCTCATTCGTTTGAATATTCGGAATAAAGTGCATTCCGCCGGAATTCGGATCACCGGGCTGTCCGAGAACTAGACCCGCCCGATTGCCCCACCCCAGCAATAAAAAAGGCCCTACTGGTGTAGGGCCTTTTTTGACGATTGCGCAACGTGGGGAGGACTACATCATACCGCCCATACCACCCATACCGCCCATACCGCCCATACCGCCCGGAGGCATTGGAGGCATGGCAGCAGCGCCTTTCTCCTCAGGCTTCTCTGCAACTGTGGCTTCGGTTGTCAGCAACAGACCGGCAACGGACGAAGCATTCTGCAATGCAGTTCGTACGACCTTGGTGGGGTCGACAATGCCGGCTTTGATGAGGTCTTCGAACTGACCGGTTGCCGCGTTGAAGCCGTTCGCACCCTTGCTGTTACGAACCCTATCCAGGACGATAGAGCCCTCTTCTCCCGCATTGGAAGAAATCCAGCGTAAGGGCTCTTGGATCGCTCTTTGGATAATGTTGACGCCGATCTGTTCCTCTTCGTTCACCTCAACCTTGCCGAGCTTGCCGGAAGAGCGGATGAGGGCGACCCCGCCACCGGGGACGATGCCTTCTTCAACCGCGGCCCGCGTGGCGTGCAGGGCATCCTCGACGCGAGCCTTCTTCTCCTTCATCTCGACCTCAGTGGCAGCGCCAACTTGGATGACGGCAACACCACCGACCATTTTGGCTAAGCGTTCTTGCAGTTTCTCCCGGTCATAGTCTGAAGTCGTCTCATCGATCTGGGCACGGATCTGATTGATACGGCCACCGATGTCACCCTTCTTCCCAGCGCCATCAACGATGGTGGTGTTGTCTTTATCGACAACAAGACGTTTGGCCCGGCCGAGGTCATTGAGCGTCAGGCTCTCCAATTTCACGCCCAGTTCTTCGGCGATGACCCGACCACCGGTCAGAATAGCAATATCCTCAAGCATGGCCTTACGGCGATCACCAAAACCCGGTGCCTTGACTGCCACACACTGGAGGGTGCCACGAATTTTGTTCACGACCAGCGTGGCCAGTGCTTCGCCTTCGATATCTTCGGCAATGATGAGCAACGGTTTGCCGCTCTTTGCCACGGCCTCGAGCACAGGCAGCAGGTCTTTCATCGCTGAAATTTTCTTCTCGTGAATGAGCAGGTAGGCATCCTCGTACACTCCCTCCATCCGTTCCGGATCGGTCACAAAATAGGGAGAGAGATAGCCCCGGTCGAACTGCATTCCCTCGACGACGTCGAGCGTCGTATCCAGCCCTTTGGCTTCTTCGACGGTGATGACGCCTTCTCGGCCGACCTTGTTCATGGCTTCGGCAATAATGCCACCGATGGTCGAGTCGTTATTGGCCGAGATCGTGCCGACCTGGGCAATTTCGGTTTGATCGCGGGTGGACTTGGACAGGTTGCGCAGTTCGTTGACCATGGTGGTCACGGCTTTATCGATACCACGCTTAATGCTCATAGGGTCGTGACCGGCGGCGACCATTTTCACGCCTTCCGAATAGATCGCCCGCGCGAGCACCGTCGCCGTCGTGGTCCCATCACCAGCGACGTCAGAAGTCTTGCTGGCGACTTCTTTGACCATCTGAGCGCCCATATTTTCGAACTTGTCCTCAAGCTCGATCTCCTTGGCAACGGTCACGCCGTCTTTGGTGACATTTGGCGCGCCAAAGGATTTCTCGATGACAACATTGCGTCCCTTTGGACCGAGGGTGACGGTCACCGCATCGGCCAGAACGTTTACTCCTTTGAGAGTTTTGTCTCTCGCGTCTTGACTGAATTTGACAAGCTTCGCAGCCATTCCTGATCCTCCCTTAATATCCCGGATTATCCTTCGACCACGCCGAGGATATCATCCTCGCGCATAATCAGGTGCTCTTCGCCGTCGATCTTGATCTCTGTCCCGGCGTATTTGCCAAAGAGCACCTTGTCACCTTTCTTGACATCGAGCGGGGTGACTCGGCCATCTTCTCCGACCTTCCCGTTTCCAACGGCAGTCACCTTCCCCTCCTGGGGTTTTTCCTTTGCGGTATCCGGAATAATGATGCCACCTGCGGTCTTCTCTTCTTCCGCAATCCGCTTGACAATAATCCGATCCTGTAGAGGTCGAATTTTCATACCTCGTCTCCTTTCTCTCAGACGTGTTTCCTTAACTGTGAATCTTCTCTATGGGAAGGATTTCCCCACACTCAGGCTGGAGGGAAAATAATCACTCTTCCGGTGTTGTCAACCGTCAGCGCTCAGAATTTTCGCTTTCGGGACTCTTCCTCAAAATACCGACGATACAGGACATCCCATTCCGTACTTCCTGGGGCGACTTTTCTCGACAGGGAACGAATCTTTCGCCGCACCGCCGCATCAATGGCGTCTCCCTGCTGAAAGTAAGTGCTCAATATCCGTTTACTCTCGATCAATGCCCCTCTTTCGTTGACAATCTTGCCTTCTGCGGCAATGGCCCGTAAAGCCGAACGAGCCAAGGCGGTAATGCGATTGTCGGACAAATCGCTCATAGCGCAAAGTCCCGCTCTTCGGCTAGGCGTCGCTTGATGAGCTGGACGACCTTATAGCGATCAACCGTTGGCGTTTTCTGGATATGCGCTTCGGCTAACCGCTCGGCTTCCTTTTCAAGGGCAGCCTCTTGGCGGAAGTTGGCGAGTAACGCGCTCGCAACCTTGTTCGCAACCGCAGCCCGTTGCCCACTCAGGCGAACCGCACCCTTCATGCACAATGCCTCCACCAGAACCTGACTCACATGGCGACAGAGTGCTTCTGGGTCCTGCATGTCAGAACAGCATAGCGGGCGCCAGTGCTGTTTGGCAACCCCGTCTTGACAAGAAAAACAAGGTTTGAGATGGGAGCTTGAGTGACGCAGCAAAGACTCACCTCAGACCAATCTCCTTCAGATTTCCCCTCAGACTATTGGGAGCATATTGCTACCTATCTCGAAGAAGGCTTGGCAATCATCGATAACCAGCACAATATCGTCTTCTTTAATGCCGCCGCGGAATCCCTCACCGGTGTCGCTCAAACGCAAGTCCGGGGGGTTTCGTATACCCAGATTTTTGACGAGAATCCGTGGATCGTGACCCTCATCCGGAGGGCGCAGGAACCTAGCTATAGCCGGACGGCAGGAGAGGGGGAGTTGCGAGACCGTTTTCGTCGCGTCGTCCCGGTTCGTGTCACCTGTTCTCCTATTTTCGACCAGAACGACTGTCCCTTGGGGTTTGTCCTGGTCTTACACGATCTGAGCCACCAGAAAGAACTGGAAGAGGAGCAACAGCGGGATGATCGACTGACCTCCCTTGGCGTGGTGGCGGCCGGACTCGCGCACGAAATCAAAAATCCCCTGGCGGGTATCCGAGGCGCGGCTCAACTCCTCCAATCTCGGCTCAAGACCGACCAGTCTGCGGTCAAATACACGACTATTATGGTCGACGAGATTGACCGCCTCAGCGCCCTTCTTGAGCAGTTGCTTGAGCTCTCGGCGTGTCCCCAATTTGATCCCCAGCCGGTCAATATCCACAAGACGATCACCGATGTCCTGCTGCTTGAACAAGAAACGGCCTCCAAAGGAACAACCGTCCAAACCCATTTCGACCCGAGTTTGCCGCTCGTGTTCGGCGATGAAGCGCGTCTCTCCCAGGTCTTTCGCAACCTGATCAAAAACAGTTTGCAGGCCCTCCGCGGGCAACGTGGTGGGGTCCTCAGCATTGCAACAAAAATGGCGACAGACTTCCATCTTGTGCGTTTGCCCCTTGACCGGACTATCCCTCTTCAGCCAGGGAGCATTGCGGCCCCTACTCAAACGCAGCCTCCAGACGCTCCGGGAAAACAGCCGCGCTCCGACAAACACACTGGCGGTCGTTTTTTGTCCATTATTTTTGCTGACAACGGGCCAGGAATTACCCCGGACCATCTGCCCCACTTGTTTACCCCATTTTTTACCACCAAGAGCCAAGGCACAGGCTTGGGGTTACCGGTCAGCCAACAAATTATTGCGCAACACGGAGGGACCATTCGGGTAGAGAGCAGCCCAGGGCAAGGGGCGGGCTTCCACGTGTATTTACCCGTCCCACCAGGATAGGATGCTGTGGTGAACGGAACGATTCTCATTGCCGACGATGAAGACCTCATCCGCCAGGTCCTGCACGATACACTCACCGAGCAGGGCTATCACGTCGAAACAGTCGCGACCGGCTCGCAAGCTTGGTCGGTCGTGCAAGAACAGACGTTCGATCTGGCCTTTGTCGATATTCGCATGCCGGGACTCGACGGTTTAGACCTCTTACAGAAGACGCAAGCCGCCCAGATCGACCTCCCAATCATCATTATGACCGGTCAAACCACGCTGACCAACGCCATCGAGGCGATGAAGCATGGAGCCTTTGACTATTTACCAAAACCGTTTGACCTGGATGACGTTCACGCTTTGGTCTCCCACGTCATAGAAGCCAAACGGCTCACGGCCAATACCGAACGTCCACTACCAGCCATCCAAGGCCGCGATGAACAAATCATCGGCAGTGGCGCGGCCATGCAGCAGGTGTACAAGACCATCGGCCGCATCGTCCGTAGCGATGCAACCGTGCTCCTTCAGGGTGAAAGCGGGACAGGCAAGGAGTTGGTGGCAAAAGTGATTCACCACTACTCAGCCCGCTGGCGCGCGCCCTTTATCGGGGTGAACTGTTCGGCCATTCCGCTCGATCTGCTCGAAAGCGAGCTGTTCGGCCACGAACGGGGGGCATTCACCGGTGCGGTTGAGCGGCATGCCGGGAAGTTTGAACAGGCCGCTGGCGGGACCCTCTTCTTGGATGAAATAGGCGACATGCCCCCATCGCTTCAGGCAAAGCTACTCCGCGTCCTCCAGGAGCGTGAGTTCACCCGGGTCGGAGGAAACCAGACACTCCAAGCGGACATTCGCATCATCGCAGCCACAAATCAGGACCTGGCAACCGCCGTCAAAGAAAAACGCTTTCGAGAAGATTTGTATTTTCGTCTCCGCGTGGTGCCGATCACCCTGCCCCCGCTACGCCAACGGCGTGAGGATATTCCTGAACTCACCGCCTATTTTCTCGATAAGATTATGCAGGAGGTGGGGACTGCGGCCACAGGGATTACCCCCGAGGCGCAAGCCCTGCTTACCCATTATTCCTGGCCGGGAAATGTACGGGAGTTGGAAAACGCCCTCATCCGAGCGGCCGTCCTTAGCCCAGGGCCGTTGCTGACGCCCGCGGATTTCTCGCTCCCGCAGACAAGAACTCCGCTGCCGGCCGATCTCGCGGAACTCTCATTCGAGGAGGTCGTCCAGCGTCAACTCACGGCCTATCTTCAGCAACCCGACCTGCTCGAGACCGGCGACCTGCATGCGGTGGTCATCAGCCAAGTCGAAAAGCCGCTGATCGAACTCGTCCTGGACCATACCCGCGGAAATCAGCTCAAGGCCGCAGAGATTTTGGGGATTAATCGCAACACCTTACGCAAGAAAATGACGGACCTCAAAATAGCCGTCAAAAAGTGAGTGGCCCCGCACACATGCCCTTCGCCTTTCCCAGTCCGTTCTACGCCATGGCTGATACGTTGAATCGGCCCGATCTGTCATTCCAGGGACTGGCCGACCATCTGTGTGCCGGGGGCGTACGCCTCCTTCAGTTGCGCGTCAAACAGCAGCCGACGCGGGACTTTGTCGCCCTTGCTACGGAAGTCCAACGCATTTGCCGACGCTATCAGTGTACGCTCATCATCAATGATCGGGTGGATATTGCCCTGGCGGTTGAGGCCGACGGCGTTCATCTCGGCCAGGAAGACCTCCCACTAGCCGCGGCACGCAAGATCGTAGGACGCGAAAAGATTATCGGCGTTTCAACCCATACTGTCCAGCAAGCGCTGGCCGCAGAACAGGAGGGTGCTGACTATATTGGATTTGGGCCGCTCTTCGGCACAACGACAAAAACGACCGGCTATACCGCCCGCGGCCTTGGGCAGTTGCAAGAAATTCGTCAGCAGGTCCGGACTCCTATTGTGGCGATTGGCGGGATTACGGCCGAACGGGCGCCATCGGCCCTCCGGGCTGGTGCAGACGCGGTCGCGTTGATTAGCGCTATTGTTCTCGCCCCGGATATCCAATATCGGGTCAAAACCCTGCTGCGACAGCTCAACAGCTCCGGACCTTAAAAGGAAAAAACGGGGGGGAGGTAGAATGAGGCTCGCACCCCTGACACGCCAGGAACGAGTCAGCCCTCTTCCGCCAGGTCTTCTTCGGGTTCGGCAAAGGTATCGGCGACCAGGCTGTCAAACCGCGTGTACTCGCTCCGAAAGGCCAGCCGGACCATACCCGTCGGACCGTTGCGCTGCTTGCCGATAATGATCTCCGCAGTCCCCTCTTGTTCCGACTCGGTGTGGTAGACTTCGTCCCGGTAGATAAACATGATGACGTCCGCATCCTGCTCGATAGAGCCCGATTCACGAATATCCGACATGACGGGCCGTTTATCAGAGCGGAGTTCGACTTGACGGTTGAGCTGGGAGAGGGCGACCACGGGGATATCCAGCTCTTTGGCCAGGGCCTTCAGACTGCGCGAAATTTCCGCAAGCTCCTGGGTCCGATTCTCCTGCGCGGTGAGGCCGCGCATCAACTGGAGATAATCAATAATAATGAGGCCGAGGTTGGCCTCGCGTTTCAACCGGCGCGCCTTGGCCCGGAGTTCGAGGACATTTTGTCCGGGCGTATCATCAATATAGATCGGGGCTTCGGCCAGACGCCCGGCTGCCATCGCCAGGCGCGGAAAGTCCCTTTCCGCCAAATACCCGGCACGGACTTTGGCATTGTCCACGCGGGCTTCTGCACACAGCATTCGCATCACCAGTTGTTCTTTCGCCATTTCAAGTGAGAAGATACCCACCGCGCTCTCTGTCTGCATCGCCACGTACTGGGCAATATTGAGCGCAAAGGCGGTTTTTCCCATGCTGGGTCGCGCCGCGATAATCACTAAGTCAGCGGACTGGAGGCCGGCCGTTTTTTGATCGAGATCCAGAAAACCGGTCGGAACGCCGGTCACCAGTTCCTTACGTTCGTACAGTTGTTCGATAGTCTTGATCGTGTCCATGATCATATCCCCGACCTTGGAGAAGGCCGGGCGAATCCGCTGCTCGGACACGTCAAAGATCAACCGTTCGGCTTCATCAAGAAACCGCTCAATGTCCTCCTGGCCGGTATACGCCCGACTGACAATTTCCCCGGACACGTTAATCAAACTGCGCAGGACGGACTTTTCTTTCACGATACGCGCGTAGAAGGCAATGTTGGCCGCACTCGGCACCTTATCGCTCAGTTCGGCCAGATAGGTGGCCCCGCCGACCTCCTGCAGTTCGTCGCGGGCTTTGAGGGCGTCGGTTAACGTAATCAGGTCAATCGGCTCACCCCGCTCGGTCAAGGCGAGCATGGCTAGAAAAATTTTCTTGTTCGTCTCACGGTAAAAATCATCGGGACCCATGACCTCAATCACCCGGTCGAGGGCGTGGGAGTCCAACAGGATACCACCCAAGACGGACTCTTCCGCCTCCAGGCTCTGCGGCGGAACTTTGCGTAGCGCATCTTCGAGCGTTGACACAGGGCCTTGTCCTTCCTTCTGTCTGCGCAGCGCTGCTGGGCACGCAGAAACTGTCTATTCGTCCATTGTGTCCCGCACAAAAGCAAATAAACGGGACAGTTCGGTTAAACCGTGAGCGATACGTGGTCCATACCAACACAGGGCCATGCCATCAACGCAGTAGAAGTGACCGCTGCGGCCCGCTGTGGTCTCCTGGAGTGGCGCAAGATGGACGAAATGCTTTTCTGCAAAGGGATAGGGCTCACTCGGGAGCAGAACGAGGTGGGGGTCAGCCGCAACTACTTCGTCAAGGGAGAGAGAGAAATATCGCTCGTCCTTGGCGCGCAAGATGTTCTCTCCACCACACTGCCATAGCATATCATCGCTATACGTCTCGCGATTAAACGACATCCAAGGCTTGCGCCAGATAGGGCAGAATACACGGAGCCGTTCGACCGCTTTGAGCCCAGCCGTGCTCTCCTCGTATTGCTGCCAGAGTGATCGCGCCAGCGTCCGGGCTTGCTCCTGGCAGCCGATGAGCGGACCGAGCTGTTCTATCATCCGTATCCCCTCTGCTACCGTACGCGGAGCGGTAACATACAGAGGCAACCCCCGTTTTTCCAACGCGCTGAAATCCTCTTGCCGATTCTCCTCATCGTTGACAATGATGAGGTCGGGCTTCAGGCGCTCAATCGTATCAAGCTCAGGGTCTTTTGTACCGCCGACGTGTGTCACACCCGCTACCCCATCGGGCGGATGAGTACAGTAGGACGTGACACCGACAACACGTGCACCAGCCCCAAGCGCGAACACCGTCTCGGTAATACTCGGCACGAGCGAAATAATGCGTTGCGGCACCTGTGGGAGCGCGACACAACGTTGATAAGCGTCCAGAAATTCCATCGATTCGGATTAGGGGGGCTCTATTTTTCCTTCATCTGCTGCAGAATGGCTTCTAATTCTTGACGTTCCTCTTGGGTGACCTCTTCAACGACGTCGGCGGGGCTATTTTCAGGGATCGGCTGAGCAATGACCTGGCTCTGGTCCGTTGCTTTTCCTTCCTTAGGCCCGAATAAGCCAATCCGACGCAACTCTTCTTCCATCATGAAAATTGCGCCAATAAACAGCGCCAGCCCCACACATGCCGTGAGCAGCATGAGTTTCGGGATCCACCGCCATCGTCCTTTTTTTCGCGTTGTTTTCCGCCTCGCTGCTGCCGGTCGGGTCTTTTTCTGCCGTGCCACGCTCCTGCCTCCTTACGGCTGCTGCGGATATCGTCTGATGACCGCTCGGACGGCATCCCATCCACTCCGCTGATGCCAACCATCCACCCCATTATACCATTTCAAGCCAATAGATTGGAGACGCGTACTCCGCGCCGCAAGCGTAAACCACAAGCGGGCGGTCCGACCATAGAAAAGCTTGGTGGCAAAGGCCAGCCGTGCCAGCTTCTTGCCGAACCACGACTGAACGACCGTCCGGGTATAGGCGTCAAATGAGCAGTCTTTGGTCCGCAGCGCCTCGCAGATGGCCTGAGCGGCAAAGGCTCCGTATTCAAGCGCAAAGGAAATACCTTCCCCCATCAGCGGCTCCGCTCCTGCCGCATCGCCGACGAGCACAACATGCGGAGCGGCGAGCGGCCGTTCGGGAGCATAGCCATAAATGGGAAAGGCCCGCAGCCGTCGGGTTTGTCCGGATGTCTGCGCTGTACGAAACGCACTGATTTCCGCACTAAGACAATCCTGGAGGGCCGCGTTTGAGAGAGAATCGACGCCCAATGAATAAATACCAAGATTCACATGGGGAACCTGATCAATCAGGCAGGGAAAGGCCCACAGATAGCCGCGCAACCCATCCTGGACAGGCAGAAAATTAAAGTCGTAGCGTTGCTGGACAAAGCCGACCCAGTCTGTCTCCGAGACCGGAACGTCAGCCATCATGGCCTTGCCGACCGGCTGGCGGGTCTGTCCGATCAACTGTCGTCGTACCCGGCTCCCGGACCCGTCAGCCCCGACCACAACCCGAGCGTGATAGGTCGTCCTTTCGGTCATCACCCGAATGCCGCCCGGCTCCCGGACCAGTTGGATGACCTTTTCCCCCTGCCGGATTTCCGCCCCACGCTCCGTAGCGGTGCGCACGAGCAAAAAATCAAACTCGTTCCGTCGAATAATGGAACACATCCCTCCTTCTTCACACACGACCTCTTGGCCGGGCAGGGCCTGCACACGGGCTCGGTTGACCTGGACGTGAGGAACGCTCAGCGGAATCTCTAAGGCGTTGAGACAGTCGAGGGTATGGGGAATGAGTCCGCCGGCACAGATCTTCTCTCGGGGATGAACGGCTTTGTCGAGCAGGAGAATAGAGCCAGCGAGCGCGGGGTCGGCCCGCAACAGATTGAGCGCGGTGGCGGTCCCGGCCGGACCGGAGCCGATAATAATAACGTCAAAGCATTCCACAGCAGCGGGGGCCGTCTGAAAGCAGATGATTAGCCATCAATCACGGGAACTTCTTCGGTCACGAACCAGGCGAGGTTGGGGTGGTCTGAGAATTTCAATTCGTCCGGTCGCACCTGGGCCAGGTAGTCCGGGTCCGCTAAAAAAGCCTCCACCGCCGCGTGATCGTCAAACCACAGTTCCGCAATACCATCGAAGGGCGCGGCATTGTTCTCGTACGCCTGCGGAATCGTATGACTCTGGACGTATTTCCGAACATACCGCCGTAGCCCCGGGATGCTCTTCACCAGACTCCCATGATGGGTCCGCCAATAGTCGTGGAACTCTTCGACACCCATGCCGGGCTTGCGTTTTACACAGACGACCAGTTTGACCATAATGCCCTTACCCAGCGAGGCTCGTTCCCCCGCCTAGAGGCCGGACCGCGGTTCAACATTAGCCCAGATCCAGTCCACAATTTCCTGGGTGCTGGCTCCGGGGGTAAATACTTTTTTCACGCCGACTTGCGTCAGGCCGGGCATATCGTCTTCCGGGACGATCCCCCCACCGAAAACAGCGACATCATCGGCTCCCCGTTCTTTAAGCGCATCAAGAATAGCAGGGAATAAGGTCATATGCGCGCCGGACAGAATGCTTAACCCAACGGCGTCGACGTCTTCCTGCACGGCCGCCTCGGCGATCATTTCCGGCGTCTGATGTAAGCCGGTATAGATCACCTCAAAGCCGGCGTCCCTGAGCGCGCGGGCAATAATCTTTGCGCCGCGGTCATGACCATCAAGCCCAGCTTTTGCAACCAGGATGCGGAGTATTTTTTCTTCGGACACACCAACCTCCATAGAGAAGGGATTAGGGGGTGGGAATTGGGGGTTGGCTTTCCCCAGGCCCTAATCCCCAGTTCCCAGTCCCTTTTTCGTTACAGCCAAGCAGGATCCTGATAGACGCCAAACACCTCACGGTAGACATCGGATATTTCGCCCACCGTACAGTGGGCCTTGACGGCATCGATCAGGACGGGCATCAGGTTCTGCCCGTTACGCGCCGCGGCATGGACCCGGCCGAGTTGTTCTTCAGCCGCGGCCTTATCACGCTCCTGTTTCACCTGCGTGACCTGGGCAATCTGGCTGCGCTCCACTTCCGGATCAATTTTGAGGATTTCCATCGGTCGCTCTTCTTCGACTGCGTGCGTATTCACCCCAACAATCACCTTTTCTCTGGCATCCAACTGCTGCTGATAGCGATAGGCCGCATCGGCTATTTCTTTTTGCGGAAAGCCGATATTAATCGCCCGGATAATACCGCCGAGTTCGTCAATCCGGTCGATATAGGCGAACGCCTCTTTTTCCATGCGATCCGTCAGAGCTTCTATGGCCCAACTGCCGCCCAGCGGATCAACGAAGTTGGTGACCCCGCTCTCTTCCGCAATAATCTGCTGGGTGCGCAGCGCGACCGTGACGGACTCTTCGGTCGGGAGGGCCAGGGTCTCGTCCATGGAATTGGTATGCAGCGACTGGGTGCCGCCCAGGACGCCCGCCAGAGCCTGAATCGCCACCCGCACGACGTTATTGACCGGTTGCTGAGCAGTCAGGCTGACACCGGCCGTCTGGCAATGGGTGCGCAGCAGCATGGAGCGGGGATTCTTTGCACCAAAGCGCTCCTTCATGATCGTGGCCCACATCCGGCGTGCCGCGCGCAGTTTGGCGATTTCCTCAAAAAAGTCGTTGTGGATATCAAAGAAAAAAGACAGCCGCGGGGCAAACTCGTCAACATCGAGCCCCCGTTCTATGCCGGCTTGGACATAGCCGATACCGTCGGCCAGGGTAAAGGCGAGTTCCTGGACCGCAGTCGATCCGGCCTCACGGATGTGATAGCCCGAAATCGAGACGGCGTGCCAGCGCGGCACCTCCTTGGCACAGAATTCAATCATGTCAGTCACGATGCGGACGGCTGGCTCGGGCGGACAGATCCACTCTTTTTGGGCAATATACTCTTTGAGCATATCGTTCTGGATCGTCCCGCTGATCTGATTGCGTGGGATACCCTGCTTATCGGCAACCGCCACATACATGGCGAGCAAGATACTGGCCGTGCAGTTCACCGTCATCGAGGTGGAGACTTTATCGAGCGGAATATCCTGGAACAGGCGCTCCATGTCTTTGATGGTCGAGACCGACACGCCCTCACGGCCAACCTCGCCCAATGAGCGCGGATGGTCCGCGTCATAGCCCATCAACACCGGCATATCAAAGGCGGTTGACAGTCCGGTTTGACCCTCGGACAACAGCAGCTTGAAGCGTTGATTCGTATCCTCAGGCGTGCCAAACCCGGCGAACTGGCGCATGGTCCAGTAACGCCCCCGATACATACTCGGATAGACCCCGCGGGTGTAGGGATATTCCCCCGGATAGCCTATCCCTTCGAGGTTGGAGCCGTTGAGATCGTCCGGCGTATAGACGGGCTCAATCTCCATGTCGGATATGGTCGAAAACCGCTGTGCACGTTCCTCCTGTTGAGGATATTTCTCATTCAACCACGCTTGCTTATTCATGCTTCCTCCGAAAGAGTCAACTCTCTCAAGCGTATTCACGCCGCGGCCCAAGTCCTTTTGAGAGCAATAGATTTCACGCTACATACCATGACGAACACGCCCGGAATAGGGGTACGTTCGTCTTATTTCCCAGAAAACTTCGCCGCTCGTTTTTCAAGAAAGGCGGCCATCCCTTCGGCCTTGTCCTGCGTTGCAAACGTCAACCCAAAAGCCTCGGTTTCAAAACGACAACCATTGACAATATCCATATCAATACCGGCATTAATGGCCGCCTTTGCCTGCTGAATGGCAATGGGCGGTTTGGTGGCCAGTTTATGGGCAAGGGCTTTGGCCTCATTCACGCACTCGGCCGCGGGCACGACGCGATTGGCTAAACCGTAGCGGACCGCGGCCTCGGCATCGATCATATCGCCAGAGTAGATCAGCTCCCGGGCCAGCGGTAGCCCGATACGACGCGCTAAGCGCTGGGTGCCGCCAAAGCCGGGAATAACCCCAAGGTTGATCTCAGGCTGACCGAATTTGGCCGTGTCCGCGGCAATAATCATATCACAGGCTAGGGCGAGTTCTATGCCGCCGCCCAGGGCAAAACCGTTGACCGCGGCAATCACGGGAATGGGCATTTCCTCAAGCGTCCGCGCCACGCGGAGTCCCATGGCCGCAAAGGCCTTTCCCTCCAAGGGAGACATTGACACCATCGCCGAGATGTCCGCCCCGGCAACAAAGGCCCGGTCGCCCGCGCCGGTCATCACAAGACAGCGCAGTCCGGCGTCTTGCTGCACCGCGTCCAGGCAGTCAGCAATCTCATGCAGGGTCGCGGGGTTCAGCGCATTCAGGCTCTTGGGACGATTGACGCTCAGAATGCCAATCGCCTCTTCTTTTTCAAACACGATATTTTCATACGCCATATTAATACTCCGGCTGCTCCTCAAAGTAGTGAAATGTGTTGAGAAATCGGATGGTCCGGCTCTTTGAGCGCATCACCACGGAATGCGACTCGCCCCCCCCAGGAAAAAACCGCACCCCACGCAGATAGTTCCCGGTTGTCACCCCGGTTGCGGCAAACACAACGCCGCCGCGGGCGAGTTCTTCGGCCGTATATTTTTTCCGAATATCGTCCACTCCGCTTTCACGCAGTTGTTCAAATTCTGCCGCGTTCCCCGGCTGGAAGCGCGCCTGAATCTCCCCACCCAAACATCGTAAAGCCGCCGCAGCAAGAATACCTTGGGCGGCGCGTCCCGTCCCAACCAACAGGTCAATCCCGGACTCCTCCCGCGTGGTGGCTAAGGCTGCCGACAGGTCCCCATCGCTGATCAGGGTGACATGGACGTCGATGTCACGCAGTTCGCTCAGCAGCTTGGCATGACGTGGCCGGTCAAGCATGACCACACGCAGGTTTTGCGGCTTGACCCCTTTCACCTCAGCGAGAGCGGCAAGATTGTCACCCATCGACTTATCCAGATCAATCACCCCCCGGCCCCAGGGTCCGACCGCAATCTTCTCCATATACACATCCGCTGGGCAGCGGAGAAACCCACCTTCTTCGGCAACAGCGATGGCCACAATCGCATTGGGCGCGCCGAGGGCGCATGTGGTCGCCCCTTCGAGCGCATCGACAGCAACCTCAATAGCAGGGCCGGCCCCTGTCCCGAGTACTTCGTCGACGTACAGCATGGGGACCGAATCTTCATCACCTTCGCCGAGGACGAGGTGACCCCTGAACTCGATATCGGGAAACAGCCGGTGCATGGCCTCCACAGCAGCAGCGTCGGCGACCGCTTCATCGCCCCGCCCCATGTGGGCCGCTGCGGCTAAAGCCGCAGCTTCTGTCACCCGAACGAGTTCAAGTGCGAGGTTCCGGTCCATGCTGAATCTCTTGTGTTGCTTCCGATTCCTACCTACACCAAGGCTCGCACCTGTCCGCGGATCACATGCTCCATCAAACGCCAGGCCTCGGCCACAAACACATCTGTCGCTTTGGCACACGGCTCGTTATAGCCCACCGCTGGAGACGCTGGCGTCCGGTCATGAGACGAGAGCACGGCAAACGGCACGGGGTCGGACGAATGGGTCTTGATCGCAACGGGCGTGGCATGGTCGGGCATCAGCAGGATGGTCCATTCAGGAAAAGCGGCCAGACCATCCAGGATAGTCCCGACGACCTTCTCATCAAAATCCTCAAGCGCTTGAACCTTTTTATCCGCCGCACCCATATGACCAGCTTCGTCCGTTGCCTCAACGTGCAAAAAGAGAAAATCTTTATCACGCAGAGCGGCCAAACCGTATTCGGCCTTACCGAGATAGTTCGTATCAAGGAAGCCAGTCGCGCCGGGCACGAGGATCACCTCAAGCCCGGCCAGGACACCAATACCACGGACCAGATCAACCGCGGAAATGACTGAGCCGCTGAGACCAAAGCGTTCGGCGATCGTCGGCACGGCAGGACGGCGGCCCTGTCCCCACAGCCAGATCGCCGAGGCCGGTTGATGCCCCTCGGCTTGACGCTTGGCATTGACCGGATGCTCGGCACAGATCTCTTGGGCGCGTTTCATCAGCGAGCACAATTGTTCGCCGCCGTCTCCCTGGGGCCAATACCCCTGTACGGGTTGACCGGTGATATCGTGTGGTGGCGTGGTTTCCATCTTTTCCTTGCCACCGTGCCAGACCAGCAGGTGTCGATAGCTCACACCGGGATAAAAGGAGAACTCATCGCTGCCCAACTCGTGCTGAAGCGTCCCAATCAGCTCGGCCGCGTCCGCACTGGGGATATGGTCTGCCGCAAAGTCACGCATGATTTCCCTTCCGTCGGCTTCACGGCCCAGGGTCACCAGATTGCACCGAAACGCAATATCTTCCGGCCCCAGGTCCACTCCCATACTGGCGGCTTCAATGGGCGAGCGTCCGGTGTGGTATTGTCGCGGGTCATAGCCGAGCAAGCTCATGGTTCCGACATCGCTGCCCGCGGGATAGCCCTCGGGAATCGTCTGCGTGAGGCCAAATATGCCGTGGGACGCAATATGGTCCATACGCGGCGTCCGCGCGTACTCAAGCGGCGTTTTCCCGCCGAGTTCGTCAACCGGCCAGTCCGCCATCCCATCACCTTGGAGAATGATGTATTTCATACCTCTCACCCATCTAGGAATCCGTGAACAGAAGATGCCTGCCTGCGCTCGAGCGCGCCGAAAATTGCGGTTCGAGCACTGTGATAATCGGCCGGCGATTCAATCGGCATATTGGCAGAATGCGCAGCCACCCCGCGCAGCCGCCCTTCATGGTAGCACCGTTTAAAGTCGGTAAACTTGAGCCCATGAGCAGTGGATATCACAACGACCCGTTCGTGTGACTGGATCTGCCCGCTGCGCGCCAGTTTCAGCAGCACGGCGAGCGCTACCCCGGTGTGCGGACAGTTGAACAGGCCGGTCAAGTCTGCCAGGGCCGATGCTTCGGCCAGCTCTTCCTCGCTGGCCTGTTCAACAATGCTCTCGAAGGCCTGGAGAACCCGAATGGCCTTATGCACACTGACCGGATTCCCGATCTGAATGGCTGACGCCAGGGTTTTTTTGGCTTTGACCGGACGATATTCTTCAAAGCCGGCGGTAAAACTCTTGTATAGCGGATTCGCGCGTTCGGCCTGGGCACAGACGAGACGGGGCAGGCGATCGATCATCCCAAGTTCCTGCATGAGCAGGAAGCCACG
The DNA here is from genome assembly GCA_022826945.1 of Candidatus Binatia bacterium. Classification (GTDB taxonomy): domain Bacteria; phylum Desulfobacterota; class Binatia; order Bin18; family Bin18; genus Bin18. The sequence goes on along the minus strand of JAJDTY010000085.1, from coordinate 45,089 downwards.
CCCGATCGCCGTGACGTTGCCCAGATTTCCGCCGGGGACGATCACTACATCGGGGACTTCCCCGTCAAACTGCTGTACGATCTCAATCGAGATGGTCTTCTGCCCTTCAAGCCGCAGGCTGTTCATCGAATTGGCCAGATAGATATTTTCTTTTGTACACAATTCACGCACGACCCGCATACAGCCGTCAAAGTCGGTATCGAGCGACAAGGTCAGCGCTCCGTTTGCCATGGGCTGAATGAGTTGGGCCGTAGACACCCGATTGCGGGGCAGAATCACAATAGCCGGGATGCCGGCCGCGGCGCAGTAGGCGGCCAGGGCCGCCGACGTATCGCCGGTTGAGGCGCACGCAACCGCGGGAATGGACACGCCGTCGGCAATCATCTGCTTCACCATAGAGACAAGCACGGTCATGCCCAGATCCTTAAATGATCCGGTATGGGAGTTGCCACACTGCTTGACCCAGAGATCGTCAATACCGATGTGTCGCCCGAATCGCTCGGCCCAGAACAGATTGGTGCCGCCCTCATAGGTGGAAACGACGTTCTCGTCAGCAATGGCCGGACAGACCATTTCTTTCTTACCCCACACGCCGCTGCCGTAGGGGTAGAGGGTCCGCCGATAGCGCTCATCAAACAAATGCCACCATTCTTGGGGCGTTCGCGTCTTGAGAGCGGTGATATCGTGCTGTACGTCCAGCAGCCCGCCACAGGTCGGGCAGTAATACAGGATTTCGTTGAGCGGATGTTCACCGGGGCAGCCGACCGCACAGCCAAACCAAGCCCGAAACGGCGAGGGGGTCGGAGCCGCCAGCGGAAGCGCAGGAACCTCTGTCATCGCGCTGTGTGCCATACTCATCTCTGACCGATGCTTTCCATCGAGTCCGCCACGTTAACCAAGGCTCTCCTCGACACGGACATACACGGACTTGCCCTGCACGATGGGCAATTGATCCACTAATGTCATCGCCGTCTTCAAATTCCGTTCGGTCGCGGCATGCGTCCGCATGACCAAGGGCACGGTATTATCACCGTCGCTCCGTCCGCGCTGAATCACCGAAGCAATGCTGATGTCCTGGTCGCCTAAAATCCCGCTAATCTGGGTGAGTACCCCAGGACGGTCGACGGCCATGAAACGCAGATAATACTCGCTCACCAACTCATCCATGGGCCGAACCGCACTCGGCTTCAGCTCCGTCCAGGCACAACCAAGCGGTGGCTGGGGCTGTTGCTGCTTTGTCTGCGCCCGCGCGCTATCAACCACGTCAGACAAGACCGCCGCCGCGGTCGGCAAACTGCCCGCGCCTTGTCCGAATTGGAGGGAAGAGCCAAGGGCTTCGCCCTGCGTAAAGATGGCATTATACGCACCGCCCACACCCGCCAGCAGGCTCTCCTGCGGGATCATAGTCGGATGGACCCGGGCTTCCAGCACGCCGGACTCTTCCTTGGCGATCGCCAGTAGCTTGATCGCGTAGCCGAACTCGCGCGCAAAGGCGATGTCGATCTGGTCGAGTTGTCGAATCCCTTCGGTATACACGGCATCGACCGGCACCCGCACGCCAAAGGCGAGCATGATAAGCAGCGTCAGCTTCTGGGCGGCGTCAATGCCATCGACGTCCATGCGGGGGTCGGCTTCAGCCAATCCCAACTCCTGGGCCCTACGGAGAACAGGCGCAAACTCAGCGCCATCCTCACTCATCGTCGCCAGGATATAATTACAGGTTCCGTTCACAATCCCGAACAGCGCCTTGTTGCGGTCCGCGACAAAACCTTCGCGCAGCGTCCGAATAACCGGGATACCGCCAGCCACGCTGGCTTCAAACCCCAGGCGGACCCCGTGCGCTTCGGCGGCGGCAAAAATCTCATCGCCGTGGAGAGCCAACAGCGCTTTGTTTGCCGTCACAACGGCTTTCCCCCGCGCCATCGCTTCCAAAACCAGGGGCCGGGCCGGGTCGGTTCCACCAATGAGTTCCAGAACGATATCAACCTCAGCATCATGCACGACGCTCCACGGGTCGGCCGATAAGCGGACACCGGGGAGAGGCGGGTGCGGTTTTGTGTCTATGCTCCGACTCGCAACGTGGACGAGTTGCAGGGGAGCGCCTATTTTTCGAGCAAACGCCTCACGTTGCCGGTCCAGGAGTTGGACCACCCCGGAACCAACCGTGCCCAACCCGATAAGCCCGAGTTTGACTCCCTCCCCCGCCATCATACCGCCCGAAGCTTTTTGTCCGCCGGCTCGGCCGGGGCACCGGCACCGCCAAAGGCTTTACGGATACCGCGAACCGCCTGCCGGGTCCGATGCTCATTCTCAATTAAGGCGAAGCGGACGTAGTCTTCTCCATACGGCCCAAAACCGACCCCCGGGGACACCGCGACTTTGGCTTCCATCAGGAGAAATTCCGCAAAAGCCATGGAGCCCATGGCCCGCAGCGGCTCCGGGATCTGCGCCCAGACAAACATCGTGCCTTTGGGTTTGGGGATGTGCCAGCCGACCCGCTCCAAGCCGTCAATCAGGACATCGCGACGCCGACGATAGCGCTGGCGCATGTCTTCTACGCAGTCCTGGGGACCGTTCAAGGCATGAATTGCGGCGATTTGAATAGGCTGGAAAATACCGTAGTCAAAATAGCTTTTGAGCCGGCCCAGGGCCATGATCGCCTCTGGATTGCCGCAGGCAAAGCCCACGCGCCAGCCCGGCATGTCGTAGGATTTCGACAGGGTAAAAAACTCGACGCCAATCTCTTTTGCACCGGGCACCTGGAGGAAGCTCGGCGGCGTATAGCCGTCAAAAAAGAGGTCGGCATAGGCAAAATCGTGAATGACAAACAATTTATGCTCACGGGCGAATTCCACGACGCGCGTAAAAAATTCAAGGTCCACAACAGCCGTTGTCGGATTATGCGGGAAGCACAACAGCAGGACCTTGGGCCGCGGCCAACACTGCTGGACCGTCTCCTGAAGAGAGGTGAAGAAGTCTTCCCCCGGTCGGAGCGGAACGACCCGCAAATCGGCATTGGCCATCACAATCGAATACTGATGAATGGGATAGGTCGGACTCGGGCAGATGGCCACATCGCCCGGACCGAGAATCGACAGCGCCAGATGGGACAGGCCCTCTTTCGAGCCAATGGTCACAATGGATTCGGAATCGGGATCAAGCTCCACCTCAAAGCGGCGTTTATACCAGTCGCAGATCGCCAGGCGCAGCTTATAGAGCCCCCGTGAGGTTGAATAGCGATGATTCTGCGGCTTGGCCGCGGCCTCAACCAGCTTGTCAACCACGTGTTGCGGAGAGGGATGGTCGGGATTGCCCATCCCAAAATCAATAATATCCTCACCCGCCCAGCGCGCCTCCATTTTCATCTTGTCCAGGGTGGCAAAGAGATAGGGCGGAAGCCGTTTAATACGTGGGAATTCCATACGTCTCTTGTCTCACCTCGTGGGAGACAGGCCGTTCAGCTCATCTCCGCGAGGGCCTCCGTTACTGCTAAGGATATAGGGGATTTACCGAAACCGGTCAAACCACCGGGGGCGGAATCCCGGCTCTGAGAGCCATGTATGGACGGAATGGATGATTGACACATATTATGTGCGCACCTAGCGTGTAAAATGTGAAAATTATCCTGTCCATTGATAACCGAGTCGTAGCTGCTCTGCACTCTCAATGTTCACGTATCCAGATTCCTTGTGTCATTACGGCTTGTACTTTTTTACGGTGAATTGTATCGAATCAACATGAAGACTGATGGGGAACGCATATTCCGAGCCCACCGGAAACGGCTGGCCAGAGAGGCCGAGGCGCTGGTCGTCGAGCAAGCCAGCGTGGAGCAATCATTCGCGCCCAGCGGTCCACCTCCATCCCCGGTTCCAACGACGAACGAGAACGGGAAATTGCTTTGGGAGGAACCGGAGCGCAAGTCAGAAACCCGCTGAAACCCAAATTACCCCCCTCTTGAACAATATCCGTCTCTGCCCCCAGCCCAGTGTACCCAGCCCAGTGTCTTAAACAGTTCTACCCCACCCTGGCCAGTTCCAGGCGGCCGGCCCAGCGGTCTTCGAGGACGGCGCGTAGGCGGCGGGACTCGGGTGTCGTCAGGTTGGGGTCGCGTTCGAGCCAGGCCAGGGCTTCGTCTCGCGCGGTTTCCAGCAGTTTGCTGTCACGCACGATATTGGCCACCCGGAAGTCGGGCATGCCTGACTGGCGTGTGCCTAGAAACTCGCCCGGCCCGCGAAACGCCAAGTCGGCTTCGGCAATTTTGAAGCCATCGTCGGTTTCCGTCATCACCTGAAGACGCCGCTGGGACTCGTCACCCGGCGCGTATTGGGCAAGCAGCAGACACAGGGAGGCGGCCTGCCCGCGTCCGACTCGACCGCGCAACTGGTGCAACTGGGCTAGGCCGAAGCGCTCGGCATGCTCAATCACCATGACGGTCGCGTTCGGCACGTCAATACCGACCTCAATGACGGTGGTCGAAACCAGCAGGTGATGCTCGCCAGCCTTGAAACGCTGCATGACCGCGTCTTTTTCGTCGCCCTTCATGCGGCCGTGGACGAGCCCGACCGAATAGTTAGCAAAGAAAGTCCGGGCCAGCTCTTTGGCCATGGAGGTCGCAGCCTTCAGGTCGGACTTCTCGGATTCCTCGACCAGCGGATAGACCACATAGGCTTGATGGCCCCGTTCGAGTTGGTCTTTGACGAGATAATAGGCTTTTTTCCGCTCGCCTTCATGGAACACATGTGTCGTGATTGGCTTGCGGTCAGACGGGCGTTCATCAATAGCCGAGACATCCAGGTCGCCATACAGGGTCAGGGCCAGGGTGCGGGGGATCGGGGTCGCGGTCAGCAGCAGAATATCCGGATTCACGCCGCGTTTCCGCAGGGCGGCGCGCTGCATCACCCCAAAACGATGCTGCTCATCCACGATAGCCAGGCCAAGATGCCGAAAGCGGACGCCCTCCTGGATCAGGGCATGCGTACCAACCGCGATCTCGACCTCACCCCGTTCCAGGAGACCATAGATCTCTTGTTTCCGTTTTGGACGGATTTCTCCGGTCAGCAGCGTCATGGACAGGCCGAGTTGCTCGGCCAGCGGTGTCAGCGTCCGGTAGTGTTGCTCGGCCAGGAGTTCCGTCGGAGCCATGAAGGCCACCTGGTAGCCGCTGTCGAGAGCGGCCAGGGCCGCAAAGAAGGCCACGATCGTCTTGCCCGAGCCAACGTCTCCCTGGACCAAGCGGTTCATGGGGTGGGGAGCCGCCATATCTCGAAAAATGGCCTCAACCACCCGATCCTGGGCTGCGGTCAATTGAAACGGCAGGATGCCATATATCTGCTGGACGAGCGGTCCCGGCACAATGGACAGCCCCTCTTCCCGGACGGTATTGCGCCGGCGCAGGGCCATGCCCAGTTGCAAATAAAAGAGTTCATCAAACACCACGGCCCGGTGCGCCTGAGAGGTGGCCTCGTTGAGTTCAGCAACCTCAGCATCGAGCGGGGGGAAATGCAACTTCCGCAAGGCATGATTGAGCGGCATCAGGTGCAGGCGCTCACAAATTTCCTGCGGTACGCCGTTGGGGACCTGATCGACGTGGAGGTCAACGGCACCATGCACGACCCGTCGCATGGCCGCTACCGTCATTTCGGTGGTCTTGTTGTAAATGGGCAAGACGCGGGCGGTCTCGTCGTCTTCCTCCAGCGGCTCCATGTCTGGGTGGATCATCCACTTGCCGCCCTTCATGCCTTTCTCGACCTTGCCGTACAGCAGAACCCGCTGGCCAAGCTGATAGCGCTGCTGAAAATAGCGATGCTGGTGATACCACAGCAGAAAGAGAAAACCGGTTTCGTCTCGGACAACGGCTTCGAGCACCCAGCGCCGGCGGCGGGCCAGAAAGCGCCGTTCCATGCGGGCGATTTGGCCGGTGACCGCGGTTTCATCCCCCACCTGAAGATGACAGATTTTCTTGATTTCGCGTCGGTCCTGGTAACGGAAGGGAATATGATAGAGCAGGTCTTCGACCGTCTCTATGCCCAGCCGCGCCAACTGCTCGGCCCGACGCGGCCCCACGCCTTTGACATACTGCACCGAATTTTTGAGCGGGGGCTGGCGCGACCGAAAAGAACGTGCCGGTTCTCCCTCCTTGATAGGGGGGGCCGGGGAGGATGTCCGGTCAAAGAGACGAGGAGTTTCAGCGGCCTTTCGCCTCCCCGCCTCCCCACCTTTCGCCTTTCCGACCGCCATACTCCTCTTACCCGTGATACTCCTGGAGCGGGCACACGCCGAGCAGACCCTGCTTGAGGCGGGCAATACCTTCGACTGCGGCTCCCGCTCCGGCCACTGTCGTAAAATACGGCACCTGGCACTCCAGGGCACTCCGTCGAATCGAAAAGGAATCCTGGATAGACTGTGCCCCCTCGGTCGTATTAATGACCAGATCAATCGAGCTCGCCTGGAGGGCATCCACAATATGCGGGGAACCTTCCAGAACTTTATTTACCATCTCGACCGGCAGTCCGTGCTGCTGCAGAAACGCACAGGTGCCGCGCGTTGCCATCAGGGAGAAGCCGTTCTCCACCAACTGCCTGGCAATGGGCAGGGTGGCGGGCTTATCGCGGTCGCGCACACTGATGAAGGCCGTGCCCGCTTCCGGCAAGATATTCCCTGCGGCAAACTGCGCTTTGGCAAAAGCCATGGCAAAGGACTGATCCACCCCCATGACCTCGCCGGTTGACTTCATTTCGGGTCCGAGGATGGTGTCCACACCGGGGAATTTAATAAACGGAAACACCGACTCTTTGACGTTGACATGCTCGGGAATGACCTCCTGGGTAAAACCCAACTCGTCCAAGGTTTTCCCCGCCATGACGCGCGCGGCTATTTTTGCCAGTGGAATGCCGATGGACTTGCTCACAAACGGCACGGTCCGTGAGGCGCGCGGATTCACCTCAATCAGAAAAACCTGCTGCTCCTTGACGGCGAACTGGATATTCATCAGGCCAACCACGCCCAGCTCTTGGGCCAGCAGAGTGGTTTGCCGCCGGATTTCATTCTGCACGGCGGCGGACAAGCTGCGTGGCGGCAGGGAACATGCGCTGTCGCCGGAATGGACACCAGCGAGTTCGATATGCTCCATAATGCCGCCGACCACGACCTGCTGGCCGTCGCTCAGGGCGTCCACATCAACCTCGGTGGCGTCATCCAGGAATTTATCGATCAGAACGGGTCGCTCCGCGGACACGGACACCGCCTCGCGCATATAGCGTCGCAGGCTCGCCTCGTCATACACCAGTTCCATGGCCCGGCCGCCCAGGACATAGGAAGGGCGGACCAACACCGGATAGGCGATGTCCTGGGCAATGGCCACGGCTTCCTCGACCGACCGGGCCGTGCCGTTGGCCGGCTGCCTGAGGCCGAGCCGTTCGAGCAGCAGCTTGAAGCGTTCGCGGTCCTCGGCCCGGTCAATGGCATCCGGCGGCGTACCCAGAATCGATACCCCGGCCTGTTCGAGAGGCACGGCCAGCTTGAGCGGCGTCTGCCCGCCGAACTGGACAATGACCCCATACGGCTGTTCGCGCCGCACGATACTCAGCACATCTTCCAGCGTCAGCGGCTCAAAATACAGCTTGTCAGACGTGTCATAATCCGTACTGACGGTCTCGGGGTTACAGTTCACCATAATGGCTTCAAAGCCGTCTTCTTTGAGCGCAAAGGCCGCGTGCACGCAGCAATAGTCGAACTCAATGCCCTGGCCGATCCGATTCGGCCCGCCACCCAGAATGATCACCTTCTTGCGGTCGGTCGGCTGGGACTCGTCTTCGCCTTCGTAGGTTGAGTATAAATAGGGCGTATGGGCCACGAATTCGGCGGCGCAGGTATCCACTGTTTTGTAGACCGGAATCACATCCAGGCGTTCGCGTTCGGCCCGAACGTCACCCTCGCTGACACCGAGCAGACGGCTGAGATGGACATCGGAAAAGCCCATCTGTTTCGCCCGGCGCAGCAGGCCGGGCGGTAATGCCGCTACGACCCCGGCCGGTTGGGCGGCGTCCTCCTGCGGTTCTCTCGCCTGCTGCACTTCCCGTTCGCACTCTATGATCTGCACGATATTATCGAGAAACCACGGATCAATTTTTGAGAGCTGATAGAGCTCATCCACACTCATACCCAGGCGGACCGCTTCCGCCACAGACCAGAGCCGATGGGCGTTCGGGGTTTGCAGGGACGCACGCATGGCATCCAGCGGGGCCTCCACGCTGCCGTTTGTCGATTCAAATCCGTAGCTGTCGATTTCAAGCGAGCGCAGGGCTTTCTGAAGCGCCTCCTTGAAGGTCCGGCCGATGGACATGGCCTCGCCGACCGATTTCATTTGCGGTCCGAGCAAATCCCGGGTTTGAGGGAATTTATCAAAAGTAAAACGCGGCACCTTGACCACCACATAGTCGATCGTGGGCTCAAAAGAGGCCGGCGTCTCGCGCGTAATATCATTCGGAATTTCGTCCAGGGTGTAACCCACGGCCAGCTTTGCGGCAATTTTGGCAATCGGAAATCCGGTGGCCTTACTCGCCAGAGCAGACGAGCGGGACACGCGCGGATTCATTTCAATCACGACCAGCCGACCGGTCTCCGGGTGGACGGCAAACTGGATATTGGACCCACCGGTGTCCACCCCGATTTCGCGGATGATACGCAACGCCGCATCCCGCATGAGTTGGTATTCTTTATCGGTTAGGGTCTGGGCGGGCGCAACCGTAATGGAATCGCCGGTATGAACACCGAGCGGGTCGAAATTTTCGATGGAGCAGATGATGACCACATTGTCCTGGGTGTCACGCATCACTTCCAATTCAAACTCTTTCCAGCCGGCGATGGACTCTTCGACCAGGACTTCATGCGTGGGAGAGGCCTGCAAGCCCCACTCGACAATGGCCTGAAATTCCTGCGAGGTTTGGACGATTCCCCCTCCGGCCCCACCAAGGGTCCGGGACGGGCGGATAATCAACGGCAGGCCCAGGGTCTCGCGTAAGGCATAGGCTTCCGCAAGAGAGTGAATATAGCCGCTCCGGGGCAGGTCCAGGCCGATGCGCTCCATGGCCGCCTTGAACAGATTACGATCCTCGGCTTTCTTGATGGCCGGCAGCTTGGCCCCGATGAGTTCCACGTCGTAGCGGTCAAGAATACCCCCTTCGGCCAGGTCAATGGCCAGATTCAGACCGGTCTGGCCGCCAATGGTCGGCAGCAAGGCGTCCGGGCGTTCCCGTTCAATAATTTTTTCAAGGACGGGCCGGGTCAGCGGCTCAATATAGGTCCGGTCCGCAAAATCGGGATCGGTCATAATCGTGGCTGGATTCGAGTTCACCAGTATGACGCGGTAGCCCTCCTCTTTGAGCGCCTTGCAGGCTTGAGTGCCCGAGTAATCAAATTCACACGCCTGGCCGATCACAATAGGGCCAGAGCCGATCAGCAAAATAGAATGAAGGTCTGTACGCTTGGGCATGGCTTGTATCTGCTGCTCGGGAATCAGCCTCGACACTGCTCCATCAGCGCGGTGAAGCGCCGGAACAAGTAATCTGCATCATGGGGGCCCGGAGAAGACTCTGGGTGGTATTGCACGGAAAAGAGCGGCTCCCGCGTATGCCGCAGGCCTTCCACCGTCCGGTCGTTCAGGTTGAGATGGGTGACTTCCGCCCGCTCTTGCAGCGAATCGATGTCCACACAAAAGCCATGATTCTGCGCCGTAATCTCAACCTTCCGGGTTGCGAGGTCCATCACCGGCTGGTTGCCCCCGTGATGGCCGAATTTGAGCTTATAGGTCTGTCCACCCAACGCCAGACCCAGAATCTGGTGTCCGAGACAGATACCGAACAGGGGAACTTTTCCCACCAGGGCGGCAATATTCTCCTTGGCATAGGGCACCGCATCCGGGTCGCCCGGACCATTCGACAAAAAAACGCCATCCGGCTTGAGGCGCAGGACTTCTGCCTCGGGCGTGTGAGCCGGCACAACCCGTACCCGACAGCCCGCCTCAACCAGATGGCGCAGGATGTTGAACTTCACGCCAAAATCGTAGGCGACCACAGAGAAGCGCGGCTCGGGCGCATGTCCCGCCCCCTGCTGGCGATAGCCGCTCTCCAACTCCCAGTAGCCCTGGGACCAGTCGTACGGCTCGCGACAGGTGACCTCTCTCACCAGATCACGCCCGACCAAGCCTGGGGCGGCTTGCGCTTTTTCCACCAGACGCTTGGCATCGAGGTCACGGGTCGAGATCACACCCTGTTGGGCGCCACCATCGCGAATGCGACGGACGAGCGCCCTGGTATCAATGCCCTGAATACCCACGATGCCATGCTCGCGCATATAAGCGGCTAGGCTCTTTTGGGCTCGCCAGTTACTGGGCCGCTCCCAGTATTCCTTGACCACAAAGCCTTCCACAAAGGGTTGGCGGGATTCAACATCTTCGGTATTGACCCCGACATTGCCGATCTCGGGATAGGTCATGGTGACGATCTGGCCCTTATAGGAGGGATCGGTGAGAATCTCCTGATAACCGGTCAGCGAGGTGTTGAAGACGATCTCGCCGACCGCTTCTCCCTGAGCGCCAAAAGCACTCCCCTCAAAGACCGTCCCATCGGCAAGGGCTAAAAGCGCGGTAGGCTTCACGCTGCCTTGCCCTCCTGTTCATGGTCATCGTACACGACTCGACCGTCGACCATGGTCAGCCGCACCTTACCGGTCAAATCCCAGCCGGCAAAAGGCGTGTTCTGGCTGCGCGACCGGGAGGCGAGCGGGTCCAGCCGCCAGCCCGCTTGTGCATCAAAGATCGTCAGGTCTGCCGACTTGCCTACCGAAAGCGTGCCGTAGGGAAGCCCCAGAATACGAGCCGGGTTCACAGTCAGTTTCTGCACGGCCTCGGAGAGGGACAACACCCCGTCTCGAACTAAATGCAGCGTCAACGGCAGGGCCGTCTCCAGGCCGGTTACGCCGTGGGCGGCTTGGTCGAATTCGATTTCTTTCTCATCCCGGTGGTGGGGGGCATGATCAGTTGCAATGGCGTCAATGGTCCCGTCTCGCAGGCCTTCCTTCATGGCCGCCACATCGTCGGCCAGTCGAAGCGGCGGGCTCATTTTCGCATTGGTATCATACCCCTCAACCGCCTCTTCAGTGAGCGTAAAATGATGCGGGGCAACCTCGGCCGTGACTGCCAAACCCTCGGCCTTTGCCTGGCGGACCGAATCCACCGCGCGGCGGGTACTGATATGAGCGATATGCACCCGTCCGCGGGTGAGGCGCGCCAGGGCAATATCGCGGGCGACCATGATCTCTTCGGCGACGCCTGGGACGCCGCGAATACCCAGCCTCACCGAGGTCGGTCCCTCATTCATGCTGCCCCCGCACGAGAGGTGCAGGTCTTCTTCGTGCACACTGATCGGCACGTCAAACATCGAGCAGTATTCCAGGGCCCGGCGCATCAGGTTGGCATCCATAACCGGGCGGCCGTCGTCTGATATGGCGACGGCACCGGCCTCAATCATCTCCCCGATTTCGGCCAACTCTTCTCCGTTGAGGCCCTTTGAAAGCGCCCCTATCGGGAACACCCGAGCCAGCCCGGCACTGCGCGCCTGCTCCACAATAAAGCGCGTGACCGCCCCATTATCGTTGACCGGATTGGTATTAGCCATACAGGCCATCGCGGTGAATCCGCCAGCCACGGCGGCCTGGGTACCGGTCAGAACCGTCTCTTTGTATTCATAGCCCGGCTCGCGCAGATGCACGTGCATATCAATCAGTCCGGGAGCGACAACGCAGCCGGAGGCGTCAATACGCTGCGCCTCGACCGAGGCAAAGCTACCGGGCTGGCCCAGCTCACGAATCACGCCCTCTTCGACGAGGAGGTCGAGGTCCGCCTCCAGCCCGTTGGCCGGATCAACGACCGTTCCGTTCTGTACAACTATGCGCATAGTTTATTGCCCCACCGCCCGTTCGGGTAAAGTGTGTTCATCCCACGCACTGGGTTCTGCCTGCACGTCAGGACCCTCCTGCCCGACCGTCTGCCCATTGGCCACCGACTGGTCCCGGGTCGCCAGCCGCTCCCGCGTTGTGAGCAGGTAGAGGACGGCCATGCGAACTGCAACGCCGTTTGTCACTTGTTCGAGAATCACCGAGTACGGACCGTCCGCAACCCGCGAGTCGATCTCAACACCACGATTCATCGGACCGGGGTGTAAAATGATGACGTTCGGCTTGGCTGCTCTGAGCGCTTCAACAGTCAGGCAGAAGCGGCGGGCGTATTCGTCCAGGCTGGGGAAAAAATTCCGCGTTTGTCGCTCGCGCTGCAAGCGCAGCATCATAATCGCGTCAACACCGGCCAAGCCGGTTCGCAACTCCGTATGCCGTTCCACACCCCAGCGGCTGAATTCCAGTGGCAGCAGGGTTGGCGGACCGATCAGCCGGACCTGAGCACCCAGGGTTGTCAGGGCCAGGATATTGGACCGCGCGACCCGGCTATGGAGGATGTCCCCTACAATGGCAATGGTTTTCCCCTCAACGTCACCGAGATGTTCACGGATGGTCATGACGTCCAGGAGTGCCTGGGTCGGATGCTCGTGGGTACCGTCACCGGCGTTGATCACCGGACATTGATTCAACCGGGCCAGCAGGTGGGGCGCGCCGGACGCCGGGTGACGCAGCACCAGGGCGGCCGGACGCATGGCACACAGGTTGCGGGCCGTATCCATCAGGGTTTCGCCTTTGTTCACACTGCTCGTGGAGGCGGAGATATTGATCGCATCGGCGGACAGGCGTTTGGCCGCAATCTCAAAGGAGGAGCGCGTCCGTGTGCTGGACTCGTAGAACAAGTTGATAATAGTTTTCCCCCGCAGCGTCGGAACCTTTTTCACTTCCCGCTCAGAAATCTCCCGAAAGGATTCAGCCGTGTTGAGCACAAACAACAATTCGTCCCGAGACAAGCCTTCGATACCGAGGAAATGGCGCTGGCTGAACGTCATGGCGACCTCCTACTCGATCACGACCCGATCCTGTCCGTCATGTTCCACCAGACGGACCGACACACGCTCTTCGTACGACGTTGGAATATTTTTCCCCACATAGTCAGGCCGAATCGGCAGCTCGCGGTGTCCCCGATCAACCAGGACGGCGAGTTGGATGCTTTTGGGCCGGCCGAAGTCAACCAGCGCGTCCATTGCCGCGCGCACGGTCCGACCCGTGTACAGCACATCGTCCACCAACACGATGCGCATGGTATCGACCGCAAAAGGAATAGAAGTGCCGTGCACCTCAGGTTGGGTCCGGGTCCGCCCCACATCGTCGCGATAGAGGGTGATATCAATTTCTCCGCACTGTGGACGGACCCCTTCAATAGCGGCGACCTTGTCCGCCAGGCGGACCGACAGATCCACGCCACGGGTATGAATCCCAACCAGCGCAAGTTGGCCGCTCCCTTGGTTCCGCTCAAGAATCTCATGTGCAATCCGGGTCAGGGCCCGCGCGATTGCCGCCGAGTCCAGAGCGATACGCTGCGCCACCTGTGGCATACGTCAAAAAAAAGCCCCCTTGGAAATCCAAGGAGGCTTATTCTACTTTCGTCAATGCAGTGAGGAAGATGAAAATTTTCATGGCCGCCCTTCCTAGCCTCTCAGGGCTAAATTAAAGGTGTCCTTTGTGTACCTCCGTTCCTCTTGACTGTCAAGGGATTACCCCGTCCGGCAGTCTCTCCGCTTATGCCGGCCAGTCCTGCATTTGGTAGGCCATTTCCCAGAAGAGATATTCATAGCGGGCGCTGGATTGGAAAATCTGCGTGAGCTGTTTTTCGTCCGCAGTGGGGGCCAGGCGGTCGAGCACGTCCCGGAGCCAGGTCGAAAGTGCGGCAAACTCCGGGTCGGCGTACATGTCAATCCATTTGCCGTAAAAGGCCGGAGTGCTCGGCTTGCCCTGTCGGACCAGAGCCTGGCCGATTTCACTATAGCCCCACTGGCAGGGCAGGACCGCGCTGACAATGGCAGCTAGGTCTCCGAGCGCCGCCACTCGTACTAAATGATTCGTATATGCCTGTGTGGTTGGTGCAGCCTGGGTTGCCTCCAGCGTCTCCGCACTGATGCCACACTCCACGGCAAACGCACGGTGAAGCGCCATTTCCTGATTGAGGGTCGCATCAAGGAGTTGGGCAAAGCGCCCCATGGTGTCCAGGTCGGGAGCTTTTGCCGTCGCCAAGGCCAGGACGCGGCTGTACTCAATCAGGAATATATAGTCCTGACACATATAAAACTGGAATTTTTCCAAAGGCAGGCTGCCGTCTCCAAGACCCACCACAAAGGGGTGCGTGAGCGTCTTGTGCCAGGTAGGCGTGGCAGCGTGTAATGTTTGGCTGAGTGACATACGAACTTCCTCCTCGAATTGGCCCCGTGACTTCGCTCGGCACCGGCTCAGTCCGATTCCCCTATTCCTCTCCCAAGAGGGCATGGAGAATCAGCGCTTCTGTACATACAGGAAGAATTCCTTGTTGCCTTTTGGCCCTCGCAGGGGCGATTCCGTCACCCCTTTGACTTCAAGCTGCCAACCGTCCGCGTGAGCCTGCAAATCCGCCAGCACTTCCGTGTGGAGGGCCGGGTCGCGGACCACACCGCCCTTCCCTACCCGCCCTTTTCCCACCTCGAACTGAGGCTTGACCAGGGCAACGATCTCTCCCCTGGCTACAATCAGACTGATGACGGGGGGAATAACCAAAGTGAGCGAAATAAACGAGGCGTCAATCACAGCCAAGCTCGGAGTCGGGATCAATTCGTCAGGGGCAAGGCTGCGGATATTCCGGCGTTCCAGATTCACAACGCGCGGGTCTTGGCGGAGAGACCAAGCCAGTTGTCCGTAGCCGACATCAACAGCAAAGACCTTGGCTGCGCCGTGCTGCAACAGACAGTCCGTAAACCCGCCGGTTGAAGCCCCGACATCCAGGGCGGTGACCCCGGTCACGTCCAAGCCAAAAGCCTTCAGCCCGCCCGCCAGTTTGTGGCCACCGCGGCTAACGTAGGGCGACCGCGCGTCGGCCTTGAGCCGCACCGCGGTCGCCGAATCAACCAGGGTACCGGGTTTATCCGCCCGCTGCTCACCGGCCACCACGGCACCGGCCATGATCAGCCGCCGGGCCTGTTCTCGGCTGGAAACCAGACCCCGTTCAACCAGCAGCAGATCAAGACGCTTGCGTTGGCTCACGTTTCAGACGGAACCGCCCGTTCGACCACAAAACGGGCGATCTGACGCAGCGGTTCAGCTTTGGGGCTAAATGATTGGAGGGCGGAGAGAGCCTCATCAAGCAATGCCCGCGCGTACTGCTTGGTTTTTTTCATCCCCAGGGCAGCCGGATAGGTAGCTTTGTTGAGCTCCGCATCGCGGCCAACTCGTTTGCCCGTTTTTGCCGTGCCACCCTCAATATCCAGAATGTCGTCCGTCACCTGAAAAGCCAGCCCAACGGCTGTCCCGTACCGGTCGAGGCGGGCGTATTGTTTCGGGCTCGCCCCACCGACCCGCGCGCCCACGCGGACCGATGCTCGCAGCAAGGCCCCGGTCTTGCGAGTATGAATATATTCAACCCGTTTGCGGGTCGGCTTTTGGTGTTCGGCTTCAATGTCCGCCACCTGTCCGCCAACCATACCGGCCATACCAGCCCCGGCCGCCACCTCCCATATGGCCTGGAGGGCGGCGGTGCGGTCCTGCCCGCGTTTGAGCGCGGCTTGGGCCATAATCCGAAAGGCTTCGGTCAGCAACCCATCACCGGCCAAAATGGCCATGGCTTCACCAAACATGACATGATTGGTTGGTTTCCCGCGTCGCAGGTCGTCATCGTCCATAGCGGGGAGATCGTCGTGCACCAACGAGTACGAGTGGATCATTTCCAGCGCGCAGGCAAAGGGCAGGATGGGCTGCGGCCGGGCGCCGACGGCCTCCCCGCTGGCAAGGGCCAGAATGGGCCGAATCCGTTTCCCCCCGGAAAACAGGCTGTAGTGCATGGCCTTGCCCAAGTTCTTGGGCGGAGCCTCATGGGCGGCCAGCAGCAGCTTGAGCGTCCGATCAACCAGCGCACAGCGCCGTTCTAAATACTGTTCGAGTTTCACGTCTCTCCTTCTTCGTCGGTCTCTAAGCTTTGAGTCTGAAAGAGACCGCTATTATCCCGCGTTAAGACCTCGACCCGTTTTTCCACCTCGGTCAGCTTCTCTTCCAGAAAACGGACCAGGGCCACCCCTTCTTCAAATGCCTGGAGGGATTCTTCGAGCGACAGGGTTCCGGCGTCGAGTTTCTCAACAATGCCTTCCAAGTCCTGCAAGGCGTCTTCGAATTTTTTATCCGTGGCAGTGTCCATCTATGGGGTTACCTCTTCAACGCGAGCCCGCGCCTCTCCCCGAGCAAAAGTCAAACGCACGCGCTCTCCGGGACGGAGCGTGGCAGCATCCCGCACCACGGCATTCCTGGGTATGGTCCGCGTGAGACTATACCCCCGACCCAAAACGGCAAGAGGACTCAGACTGTTGAGGGTCGCGGCGAGGTCTTCAAATCGGGCGCGGACACCCTCGTTCTTGCGCTCAAACGCCGAGCGGAGGCGGGACAGCGCCGTCTGCGTTCGCTCGCGCAGCGCGTCAACTTGGTGCTGCGGCTTACGTATACGTTCTTCCAGCCGTATGGCCTGACGCCGCCTGTCGGTCACTGTCCGCTCCATAACGGTGGTCAACACCCGGGCAGTACCCGCTACCCGGTCATACAGGTCAGCCCATACCGGCACGACCATTTCTGCCGCGGCAGTCGGCGTTGGGGCGCGAGAATCCGCCACTAAGTCAGCGATGCTCAGGTCAATCTCATGGCCGACGGCGGCGATAACAGGCAACTCAGAGTCGGCGATTGCGCGGGCCACCACCTCTTCATTAAAGGCGTATAAATCCTCACGCGAGCCCCCACCGCGCCCGACAATAATCACCTCGACCTGCCCGTGTTCGTTCAGGTCATTGATACTCGCGGCAATTTCAACACCGGCTCCGGCACCTTGCACTTTGGTGGGTCGAACGATGACCTGCGTATACGGACAACGACCGTGCAGAATGGTCAGAATATCCTGAATAGCCGCTCCTCCGAGGGCGGTGACGACACCGACCCGACGCGGGAAGAACGGTAGGGGGCGTTTGCGTTCCGGGGCGAAGAGACCCTCGGCGGCGAGTTTGGCTTTGAGTTGCTCCAAGGCCAATTGTTGCCCACCCAGCCCGCGCGGCTCCATACTGGCTGCATAGACCTGCAAATCACCCCGGGCGGAATACAGACTGACCCGGCCCTTGATCAGAACCTCCAGGCCGTCCTCGGGCCGAAAGCGGAGCAATCGGGCATAGCCGCGAAACATCACGCCACGCAACTGGCTGGTGTCATCCTTAAGGGTGAAATAGATATGTCCGGAGGCGGGGGTGCGCAGGCCGGAGAGTTCGCCGACAACCCAGATGTCATCAAAATCAGCCTCAAGCTGACCTTGGATCAGGCTTGCCAGGTCGGTGACGGACAGCGCACGAGAGGAGCCGGATGCAAAGGCAGAAGTCGTCATAGGAGCCGCTCAAGCACCCATACTAGCCTTTTGCCTCAGCCACCGTTGTCTGAAAGACCTTCCACGACTTGAGCAATTCAAGCGCCCGGTCAAGCTGCGGGTCTTGGCCCAGCTCCCCTTCCTTAATATCAATCTCGGGCAGGGCCTGGGGCGCTGCCTCAGCATCGTCAGGGCTGTCATCCGATATCTCGCTCGGAGTACTGCTGATATTGCCAAAATGTCCGCTGAGATTCTCCTCACGCACCCCGTGGCGTCGCCGGGCTGCGACATAGGCTTCGGGCAGGTTTTCCAGTTCAATATCAGGGGCAATGCCCGTCACCTGGATCGACCGTCCATTGGGTGTGAAATACATGGCGGTGGTCAGACGCAGAGCCGCCCCCCCATCGACCGGTAAAATCGTCTGCACCGAGCCCTTGCCAAAGGTCTTGGTTCCCAGCACCACTGCTCGGCCATGATCCTGTACCGCACCGGCAACGATCTCGGAGGCGCTGGCACTACCGCCATTGACCAGGACAACCATCGGGATGTCGGTATATCCTCCGGGATGGGCGAAATACTTTTGCTGCTGGCTTTCGAGCCGGCCTTCGGTATACACGATCATGCCGGAATTTAAAAAGAGGTCGGAGACTTTGACCGCCTGGCTGAGTAGCCCGCCGGGATTATTGCGCAGGTCCAATACCATGCCCTGGAGTTGACCGTTTTCCTGGCCGAGTTTTTGCAGTGCGGCGTCCAGATCATGGCTGGTTCGATCTTGAAACTGAGTGACCCGGATATAGGCATAACCGTCTTCCAGGGTTTTTGATTTCACGCTACGAATCTGAATCACTTCACGAACAAGGGGCACATCAATCAGCCGGGGCACCCCTTCACGGCGGACCGAGATCGTAATCTCGGTTCCCTGCTTGCCCCGCATCTTTTTCACCGCCTGGATGAGCGACATGTCTTTTGTCAGCTCATCGTTGATCTTGATGATCTGGTCCCCGGCCTGGACTCCGGCGCGGTAGGCGGGCGTATCCTCAATGGGCGAAACAACCGTAAGAATGCCATCTCGAATGGTGATCTCAATGCCCAGGCCACCGAAACTGCCCTCTGTATCGACCTGGAGTTCTTTATAGGAATCGGGTGTCAAATAGGCACTGTGCGGGTCCAACGCACCGAGCATGCCATTAATTGCCCCCTCAATAAGGGCTTGGGTCTCTGTTTCCTCAACATAGTTCTTGCGAACAATCGCCAAGACGTTGGTAAACGCCTCAAGGTCTTCATAGGTGCTGCGGTCAACGGCTGAAACAAGATTGAGCCCATATCCCCCAAACAGCACTACGCTGAGCCCAATACCACCAGCAACCAATCCAACCAGGATTCGCCGCCGCTTTCTGTGCATCATTCTCTTCCCCTGTTATCTGCCATACGCTCGGCTTTGTGCGGCATTACGATTGCCCAATATAGCACACTTCACGCGCTCCGATATGGGCGGCCCTGCTCTCCGGTCTGGTCTTCCTCACCCTACCGGGGAATAAGGACCGGCTATCCTTCTGCCGGTAGGGGCGTATGCGCGCCGGGCACCGGCATTCCCGGATCGACACGCCACTCCCCCTGTTGGATCAAGCGCCGGAGCGTTTCCTCCACCTGAGACTGAGCCCAGTCATTATAGCCAATATGGTGATAGACGACCTGCCCTTGACGATCAATGATAAATGTTTCGGGATAACCGGTGACCCCATATTTCCTGCCAACCTCTCCTTGGACATCAAGCAGCACCGGAAAAGTATATCCTCCTTCTTGCAGATAGGGTTTCACCGTTGTGGCTCCATCGACGTCCTGGCTCACGGCCAACAGCACAAAGTCCTCGTCGCTGAGCTTGTGTGCGAGGGCTTCCATAGTCGGCATCTCTTGCCGGCACGGACCGCACCACGTCGCCCAGACATTGAGGAGAACAACTTTTCCCTTGAGCTGAGAAAGACGAACCGCCTGACCGCTCATATCGGGCAGCAGAAAATCCGGAGCCGGGCGGGGCAGGGTGGTCCGAGAAGGCGTGGTGATCAAGATGACCACACCCAGCAGCACAAGCACGCCCACACCCCCAAGGATAAGCCAAGATCTCACCGGGATTTCTCCAGCGTATTATGGACAGCCGGGACGCGTCCACGCTTCCCGCTTTTGAATAGGAGGCTCGCTCCGACCAGTATCAAGCCGATGCTGATTACCTGGGCTTGGGAGAATGTTCCCCAGAGCGGAGGATTGACCCGCACAAATTCCAGGAAAAATCGGGCGATCCCGGCCAAGAGCAAATACCCCCAAAACAGGGAGCCGGGGCGATACCCAGCCGTCCGGCGGTTCCATAACACGGCAGCAATCGCAAAATACGCGAGCATCTCGTAGAGCGGCGTTGGATGGACGAACACGTCCGGCGGATAGTTCCAGCCAACAACGGCGTCCGGATAGGCCATCCCCCAGGGCAGTGTGGTTGGCGGTCCCCAGTCCCCGTCACCAGCTAACTGGCAGCCAATGCGCCCGGTCCCATGGCCCAGGGCAATCGCCGGAGCAATGGCATCCATGGTCTCCGGCCAGGGCAGCTTGTAGTGCCGGATACCCAAACTGACACCGACGATGCCACCGATTAAACCGCCGTGCCAGACAAAGCCGGCACCGGTAAAAAGCAACGCCCACGGATCGGCCAGAAATGCGGACCAATTACCCAGAATAAAGAGCAGTCGGGCCCCGAGCAGTCCCCCGATAGCAGCCCACAAGACCAGGGCCGAAGCGAGGTCCGGGTTCCGGCCCTGATAGGCGAGTCCTTTGCCCAGCAACCAGGCCGCAGCCACAAAGCCCAGGGCCATCATGACCCCGTAGCTGTATATAGTGAAGGGGCCGAGTTCGAGCAGGACGGGATACATGCGGCCATCATAGCCGAGGGCCAGACCTGATGCCAGTTCGGTGGACATCCGAACATCTCTCATCTTGTATGCGCCGGAGGACTCAGCTACCTATCGCACTAAGTATGCGGGCCGTTATCCAGCGAGTGCGCGAGGCGCAGGTCTCGGTTGAGGGAGAAATCGTCGGGCAGATCCGGCACGGCCTGCTTGTCCTGCTCGGTGTGACCACGGGGGACACCGAAGCGGAGGTAGACTTTCTGAGCGAGAAAATTATCGGGCTGCGTATTTTCTCGGACCAAGCCGGAAAATTTGCCTACTCCGTCCAGGACGTGGGCGGGTCGCTCCTGATTGTATCGCAATTCACGCTGTACGGCGATACACGCAAAGGCCGCCGCCCATCATTTACGGCCGCGGCAGGGCCGGCTACTGCCAAACCGTTGTATGACTATTTTGTCGCCTGCTGTCAGCGCCGCCATATCCCGGTTGCCACGGGTCACTTCCAGGCCCATATGGCAGTCCAACTCGTCAATGACGGCCCGGTAACACTCGTTCTCGACACCGCAGACCACGGCCCGCGTCAGGGGAGCTGAGCGGCGATGCCACGAGCCGGTTTCTGGGCCATCGACCCTACCCGCAAGATACACTTTGGAAAAGACGGCTGGTGGTATGCCAACGATGAGCGTATCCAAAATCAGCGTATCAACAAACTCTTCAGCCAATGTCTCCAAAGGAACGAGCGGGGCGAGTATGAAATCGTGCTGGGGCGTGACCGCGCGCGCGTTGAGATTGAAGACACTCCCTATGTTGTTACCCAGGTCGCCGGAGACCCAGGGCGGGGTTTTACCCTACGCCTGAACGACGAGAGCGAAGAGCGCCTGTCCCCCTACACGCTGACCATCGGCGCCAACGATGTCCTGTACTGCAAGATCAAGGGGCAAAAGCACGCGGCCCGTTTTCTTCGACCGGCCTACTATCAGCTTACGCAGTATGTCCAGCCGGCGACCACGGGTGAGGGATTCGTTTTACCCATTGGTGAGGCCACCTACCCGATCCAGGCCAAAGAGCCAGACTAGTCCAGTCATCTCCCATGCACATCGTCTTTGTTGAACCGGAGATTCCGCCCAACACCGGGACAACCGCTCGGCTGTGCGCGGCCACGCACAGTCCCTTGCACCTCGTCGGTCCGCTGGGGTTTTCTCTTGAGGACCGCTATCTCAAGCGCGCCGGCCTCGATTACTGGCCGGCTGTCGCCCTCCATGTGTATGAGTCGTGGAGCGCCTTTCTCGAGCGTCGCCCACCCGGCCGTCTGCTGGCCTTTTCCGCACGCGCCCAGCGTTCCTACACCACGGTCCGCTATCAGCCAGACGACCTGCTTGTCTTTGGCAGCGAGACACGGGGATTGTCAGAAGCAATCCGCACGGAATACGCCGAGACCCTGTACACTATTCCGATGCCGGGCGCGCAGGTGCGCAGTTTGAACTTGTCCAACGCGGCGGCGATTGTGTTGTATGAGGCCCTACGCCAATTGGGGCGGGTATAGCGAAAAGCGGCTCCGGGGTCCTTACTTTTCCGGAAACAGCCATTTACTGAAAAACTGTCGGTTCCGTGCAACGATCCAATAGCCCAGTTCAATACCCCACACAAAGGGCAGCAGCCCGCTCACCCAGGCCAGGCGGGGGAACCCCACTTTCCCTAGCACGTACAGACTCGCCCGCCCGGCAGACAAAATCTGTCCGTCTGGTGTAACGACGTGTACCGAGCGTTCACACTGTCGGGCTAGGCTGTCCGTCATCGGGGGGCTGGGAGCGTCCTGGTAGGGGACCGCCCGAATCTGGTTCGTTATGTCGTGGTGTTTGACCCAGGCAACGGCCCGCTGACACAAGCCGCATGCTCCGTCCCAGAACAACCAGATGGGTTGGGCTCCGGCCGGTTCCATACTTCCCTATACTATCCCCATGTGTCTCAGCTCTTCGATTATGCGTTCGCGGTGAGTGGCGTTCCAATAGACGCGCTGGCACTTCCGGCAGTGGAAAAAGGTCGATTGCGTTCGCCACACATATACGGGTACGCGGGCTTGGGCCCGCTCGCGGTCGATTGTTTCCAATTCCTGGTTGCACACGCTGCACCGCCTGAGCAGAGAAGATGAGACCGTAATCCGCAGGTCGGTACAGACCTGCTTGAGTTGGTCCCGAAAGCGGTCGGCACGAATAAACACAAAGGGTGGCATGTCTCTCTGGTTCAGAAAACAGGTCCGGCGAGTCAGCAGGATGCGGCCTTGGCGACGCGCTTCGCGCTTCACGCTCGCGGATGAAACCTCGGGCATATAAACGGTGTCATAGCCCAGTAGGCGCAGCCATTTTGCCAAGGTGCCGACCATGCGATCGGCTAAAAAACGAGGCGACGGCTCGGCAGGCATCCAAAGCTCCTGACCACGGTGGAGACGAACTCACCAGTATCGTGTGACCAAGATTGCAGCCTAAAATAAGGACCGGGGGAAGACAAGACGGGAAATACGACACTCCGAGCCTGGAGGAGAAGTTCTCTCTCGCACGAGAGCACTTGGTGAGATATGCAGTCTGGCAAGTGCGACACCGACGGCAAAATTCGTGAAGGAGAGACCATGTCCGAAGGCTACTACGATCTGGGGACCTACAGCCGGCCCGTCACGACCGGCTCCGAGGAAGCGCAGCGCTGGTTCGACCGTGGGCTCGCCTGGACCTACGGCTACAACCACGACGAGGCAATCGCGTGCTACCGCCGAGCGCTCGATGCCGACCCGGCGTGCGCCATGGCGTGGTGGGGAGTCGCCTACGCGGCTGGGCCAAACTACAACAAGCCGTGGGAGGCGTTCGATGAGGGGGATGCGGTCCGTTCGCTCGAGATCGCGTACGACGCGGCGGCACGGGCGCGGGCGCTCGCCCCAAACGCGACGAGTACCGAGCGGTCCCTCATCAGTGCCCTCAAACATCGCTACCCATCACGCTCGCCTGTGGAGGACATGTGCCCGTGGAACGACGCGTACGCGGGTGCAATGCGGACGGTCTACGCCAAGCACGGCGAGGACGATCCGGACGTAGCGGCTCTGTTCGCCGAGGCAATCATGAACCGCACCCCGTGGGCACTCTGGAATCTGAAGACCGGCCAGACGGCGGAAGGGGCAGATACGGAAGAGGCCATCGAGGTCCTTGAGAAGGCAATGCGTCGGCGCGAGGAACGGGGTGAGGAGGCCCACCCGGGCCTGCTCCATATGTACATCCACCTGATGGAGATGTCGCCGCACCCGGAACGGGCGCTCACGGCCGGCGACCGGCTGCGCGGTCTCGTGTCGGACGCCGGCCATCTCGAGCACATGCCGACCCACATCGACGTGCTTTGCGGCGACTACCGAGCGGTGGTGGAGTCGAATCAGGCCGCCATCGAAGCGGACCGCAAGTTTCTGGCGTGCGAGGGTGCGAACAATTTCTACTCGCTCTACCGGTGCCATAACTACCACTTCAAGATCTATGGGGCGATGTTCCTCGGACAGTACCGGCCCGCACTTGCGGCGGCCGAGGAGATGATAGCGACGCTTACTGAGGAGTTGCTCAGCCTCACCTCGCCGCCCATGGCGGACTGGCTGGAAGGCTTTGTTTCGATGAAGCAGCACGTACTCATCCGGTTCGGGAAGTGGAACGCTATCGTTGCGGAGGAACTGCCGGAGAACCGCGATCTCTTTTGCGTGACGACCGCAATGATGCGGTACGCCAAGGCGGTAGCTCGCGCAGTGACAGGCGCCGTCGACGCGGCGGAGCGCGAGGCCACCAGCTTCGATGAAGCGCTCACCCGCGTCCCGGAGAGCCGCTACGTGTTCAACAACCGGTGTCTCGATATTCTCGCGATCGCAAGGGAGATGATGCGGGGTGAGATCGAATACCGGCGCGGCCGTTTTGACACCGCGTTCGGACATCTCCGGGCGGCCGTGGAGCTGGACGACAACCTGCCCTACGACGAGCCCTGGGGCTGGATGCAACCGACGCGCCATGCGCTCGCCGCCCTGCTGCTCGAACAGGATCGGGTCGAGGAGGCGGCTGCGGTATATCGAGCGGATCTCGGGTACGACGATACGCTAAGCCGCGCCTGCCAGCACCCGGACAACGTCTGGAGCCTGCACGGATATCACGAGTGCCTCCAGCGGCTCGGGCGGACTCAGGAGGCGACAATCGTGAAGCAGCGGCTGGACCTCACCTTGGCCCGCACCGACGTCCCGATCACCGCATCCTGCTTCTGCCGGCTCGCGACACGGTAGCAAGTATCGGTACAGCTAACGGTGGCCGTCGGCGAATCCGGTTAGCGTCGTTCAGCTTCCTGCTTGCGTCCTAGAGACCAAATAGGCTAAACCGCTCTACAAAACACCCTACCAAGGAGGCTCTTATGAGAATGTATAATTCACTCGGTCCGAATCCGCGCTGCGTCCGCATGTTCATGACGGAAAAAGGCGTTACGCTCGATACGATCGAAATAGATATTCTGGGTGCGGAGAACCGGCAGGGGCCGTATACCGATAAGAACCCCGGCGGCCAAATGCCGGCGATCGAGTTGGACGATGGCAGCATCCTGGCAGAAACGACCGCCATTTGCGAATACCTTGAAGACACCCAGCCCGGCCCGGCGTTAATCGGCTCGACCCCGGAGGAAAAAGCCGAAACCCGCATGTGGCAGCGGCGTATTGAACTCCAGATCACGGAGCATATGTATAACGGCTTCCGCTATGCCGAGGGCCTGGACATGTTTAAGGAGCGTATGCACTGCCTGCCTGAAGCCGCGGCGGGCCTCAAGGAAATCGTGCAAGAAAAGCTCGCCTGGCTGGATGGCCTGATGGAGGGCAAGCAGTTCATCGTGGGCGACCGGTTTACGTTGGTCGATATTATTCTGTACTGCGCCTTTGATTTCGGGGCCGGCGTCGGCCAGAAGATCAGCCCGGACCTGAAAAACCTGACGGCTTGGTTTGCGCGGGTCGATAGTCGCGCCAGCGCGGCCTCCAGCATCCACGAAAAGGCCAAAGCCGCGGGCATGAAGGCGTAAGGTTTTCGCCGCCTTAAATATCCCCTCAGTGTGCCGTGGAGTGGCGGGATGGGTTTCGTCGTCCCGCTACGGCACGCTGCCCGAGCAGGACGGGAATCCACCCCGGCCCTTCGGGCCACTCCTCCAAGGAGGGGATTCAGCCCCTCCTTGATGCGCTTTATAGTCCCTCACTTTATCTACCGCTCTACGCCCTCAGCTCCTCCCTGCGGGTAATAGGTAATCGTCCGATAGGTCGCCTCGGCGGGTTCGAGATAGCCACCGTCGCCGTCCGGAATCCACTCCGCGGTGACCTGCTTTACCCAATTTCCTTGGGTGTCATACTCGTAGGTATAGACCTCTTTGCGCTGAATAGCGCCGTCGGCGTCGGACGCTACCCACTCCCGTTCGTTCCCGTGCTCGTCATAGGCGTACACCCAGCGCGACGTCAGTGCCCCGCTTCGTCCGTGGGTGATTACGGATTGGATTCTCTCCTCTGCATCATACACATATGTGTTGCTTGAGATCGGAGAGCCATCGGCATCGGACAAGGACCGTTTCGCAACCCGGCCTTCCCCATCGTAGGTAAAGCTTGCTCGATGTAAAAAGGTTCCGTCCGGATCGTGGTGATCTATGTGAGCCGGCTGCCCGTCCGTGGTGTACGTATAAATGTCTCGGAACCAGAGGTCGCCATCCACATCGGTACTCACTGCCTGCGTCAGACGGCCCGTCTCATCATAGGTATGGCTGGTCTTCCGCCAGAGCGCCCCCTGAGAATTATACAACTGTTCGGTACTCAGCTTGCTCGCCCGATTATACTG
Source organism: Candidatus Binatia bacterium (assembly GCA_022826945.1). GTDB lineage: Bacteria > Desulfobacterota > Binatia > Bin18 > Bin18 > Bin18. Next base: position 18,780 of record JAJDTY010000085.1, on the reverse strand, counting down.
GCGGACGGCACGGACCATCACCGCTCCGTCAGGCGCGTACTCGGTCCTTTCCGTGAGTGCTCCGTTCTTCCCGTACTGAGCGATGGCCGTGAGTATTCGTTCGTCCTCAATCCACGTGTCCGGCTCTCCGGGCGGGTTCACAAACAATACCCTTTCCGTCTGTACGGTTTGGACGGCTCCAACCAGCATCCTGCTTGCACGGATTTCCTTCGCCCCCATAGCCGCAATCACATCGGCCCAGACGTGAGGGGCCGGAGAGACAGAGAGCGAGAGCAAAAGAAAGAGAGAGAGAAGAGAAGCAGGAGACAGCAGGCACGGCATTGGTTTCAGGGTAGAAGCACACCGCGTGTGGGAGGCTTCCATTACGACTGGTCGTTTTCGGTATTTCAAGTTCATAAGTCTGAAGCAGCATATCTCTTCTTTGTGTTCCTTGACACGTCCCTCGTCTCCGCAGAATAATCTTCTCACAGGAGGAGAGCAGTATGCGAGACAATGCACTCAAAAAATCACTCAAGGCCGGAGACTGTGTGCTGGGGACGCTGGTATGGGACCTCAAGAGCCGTGGCGCAATCCACACGCTGGCGCAGGCCGGCATGGACTTCATCATGATCTGCACTGAGCATTCGGCCTACAACCTGGAAACAGTAGTCGATCTGTGCGACTACGCCCATGCGGCCGGGATGACCCCGGTGGTCCGTATTCCTGATCTTGAGTATGAGCATGTGACGCGCCTGCTCGACTGTGGGTGTCAGAGTCTGATTGTGCCGCATGTCAAAACCGGGGCCGAGGTACAACGCTTCATTGAGCTGGCCAAATACCATCCCGAGGGGAAACGGGGGACGGCCATCTATCTGGGAGCGAATACCGAGTATGAGGACGTGGAGACGCAGACGGCCATGCAGCACGCCAATGCCAACACCTTGCTCGGTGTGATTATCGAGACCAGAGAAGCCGTGGAGAATATGGACGAGATTCTGATTCCCGGTATCGACCTGACCCTGGTCGGCTATCAGGACCTGGCCCAAAGTCTTGGCGCGCCGGGTCAATTCAACAATCCCGAACTGCTCGAAGCGACCGCCCGGGTCAATGCGCTGTGTCACGAGCGGAGCATCGCGACGGCTGCGGCGGTAACCCAACCCGATAATATGAAGGCTATTGTCGACAGCGGCGCGCAATATCTCCTGTACGGTACGGATCTGATCCTGCTGCGCCGGGAGGCGCAGCGCGCCGCCGAAGCGCTTGCGCCCTTTCGAAAAGGCTGAGCACACTAAACGCGTTTCCCTCTTACCTAAACTCAGCAAGTACGATACACCCCACACAGAGATTGAAAGCGTTCCAGCGTTTATCATCGTCAAAAGGAGGTCAGCATGAAGTTCGGTATTTTTTATGAGCTCTCCGTTCCCCGGCCCTGGGACCAAGAGGCCGAGCGTAGCGTGTATCTGAATGCGCTCGAACAGGTGCGTCTGGCCGATGAGCTCGGCTTTGAGCAGGTCTGGGCCGTGGAGCATCACTTCCTGGAAGAATACTCCCACTGTTCGGCTCCCGAGCTTTTTCTGACCGCGTGCGCCATGCAGACCAAGCATATCAATGTCGGCCACGGTATCGTCATCTGCGTGCCGCAATTTAACCATCCGATTCGGATTGCCGAACGTGCCGCAGTGCTGGATATTTTATCCGGCGGACGGCTCCAGTTCGGGACCGGGCGGTCGGCAACCTGGACCGAGTTGGGTGGCTTTCGGGCCAGCCCGGACGAGACCAAGAAAAGCTGGGACGAGTTTGTCCACTGCATCCCGAAGATGTGGACGCAGGAACGCTTTGGCTATGAGGGCCAGTATTTCTCCATGCCGTCCCGGGCGGTACTGCCCAAGCCCTACCAGAAACCCCATCCGCCCATGTGGGTGGCCGTCACCAGTCCGGGCACCGAGCTTGACGCCGCGGACCGCGGCATTGGCTGCCTGGGGGTGACCTTTACCAGCTTTGCCGAGCAGGAAGCCAAGGTCAAAGAGTATCGCCGGCGCGTGCAGAACTGTAATCCGGTTGGCGCGTTTGTGAACAACCAGGTCGCGACCGTCAACTTCCTGTACTGCCACGAAGACAATGAAACCGGCGCAAAAACCGGCATGAAGATGATTCGCCATTTCAATTACATGGCGGCCCAGTTGGATATGGCAAAAGAGGCCTATCCCGCCAAATCCTATCCAGCCGCTGGCCTGCTGCCATCCCTGCGACGCCAGGCGTCCAGCCCCGGCGACCAGTTCAAGGCACCGGAGGGGATCGCAGTCGGGAATCCCGAACATCTCATTGGGGAATTGAAAAAATGGGAAGCCAGCGGCGTGGACCGGGTCAACTTCCTCCTCAACGCGGCCGAGATCATTCCGCAGGCCCAAGTCCTCGATAGCCTGCGGCTGTTTGCCAAAGAGGTCATGCCCGCGTTTGCCGACTCCCAGCCGCAACGCGCCGTCGCGGGAGGAGCCAGCTGATGCCGGTGTTTGGGAAACAGGACGTGGAAGCCGCGGCGGCCCGAGCGCCGCTGATGACCGGCTTCGATACCGACGCCTGGGAGTTCAAGAACGCGGAGATTCTTCAGCTCAGCTATGAAATTGCCGAGGAGCCGGCGGAATGGCTGATTCCGCCCGCGCTCCATCCGAGTATTCCGCCGTACGCTACGTTCTCGGTTATGTATTATCCCGACAGCCCGGTCGGGCCGTTCGCCCTCGCCCAGGTCCGTATTATCGTTCGGGCCGGTATTCGGCCCCGCGGCTACCTCCTGCACGCCTATGCCAGCACCGAGCAGGCGGTGAGCGAACTGCAAGCGCGCTGGGGGTTTACGGTCGAGACCGCGTCGGTCTCGCTCCAGCCGCGTCACGATCGGGTGATTGGGAAGGTTGAACGCGACGGCGAAACGCTCATGGAGATTGAACTGGAGAATCCCGAGCATATCTCAGGCGCGGATATTACTTATCTCGACAGCCTGCATTTGGCTCGGGTTCAGGACCAAGACGACCCGGTCATTGTCCAGGTTGACCCGGAATACGTGTTTCACGCGGCGCAACGCGGCAAGCCCCGCCTCATCACCTTCAAAACCGGAGCCTGGGGAGACTCCGGGCGGTTGCACTGTACCACCCCGATTATTGCAACCATGACAAAAAGTGATACCGACCTGCCCCACCTCCGCTTCGCCCTTGATCCCTCCCTACCGGCCGCCCAAGGCAGCCGCAGACTCGCGGCGTAACCGCCTCTAAGAGTGGGTAAGAGTTCAGCCACAGGCCAAGATAGCAAAGCCTACCTAGCCTGTGGCTTTTTCGAGGCGGTAGCGTTCTATAATAATGTCGTCCACGAGGGTGGTAGGGAGTGGCGAGAGGTACGAGCCGATGAATAGGACAAGCAAAGTTGACGACAAGCTTTTGTTGAAGAGTATATGGGAAGGATACCGTAAAGCCCGGAGCTTGGTTAGGAAGCCCAAATTTGCTAACGAAAAGCGAGGTCAAGGGAATAGGTTGTTATCCGCAAAATTTGTCTGGGAAGTAAGTAAGAACATTCATCAAGACATATTCAGTAAGAAATATGACCTTAATGTCATCGAAGTGGATGACCAGGGTAAAAAGAAGTCTGGAGAATGGCTGGTTGATGCTTGTATAACGGAAGGAAGAAAGAGAAAAGAGGTTATAAGGAAGATCGTCTTTGCAATGGAATCAGAAAGTGGGACAGATAAACAGGCATTTAATGAGGACTTTGCGAAGTTGGTCCACATAAAGGCGCCTTATAAACTCTATCTGAATGGACTTAACCAAAAGACTCTTCGAGGGACTAACAGCTATATCGAGAGACGGCGCAAATATGCCGAGCAATTCCTGAACGATGCCGAGCAATTCCTGAACGAAGAAAACGCAGACACATTCTACCTTGGGTTTTGGCCCTCTCCTGGGAAATTGGATGGTAAGTCGGCATGGAAGCAATTAAAACTAAAGAAGTACAAGCATTTAGACAAAATTCACTTGTATAAATTTACTCAGGGGAGTTTTCAGCAGATTCAGTAAGAGAAGAGCGCATATGGCAAAGAACTTAACCACGCTCCATAAGCAGATCACAACGGTACAGAGCAAACTGGAGGCGCTCGATAAACACGTTGCCGAACAGGGGGAAACGCTCCGAGACATACGGCAGCAGACCCGGCTCATGTCCCGACTCGTCAGCCTCATGACCCAACTCAGAGAGGCCGACCAAGAGCGTTTGGATCATATTGCTCAAATGCAACGGGATACGGCGCTGATGGCTGGCGAGAATCTGAAGTTGACGCGGGGTATCGCCGAACGTCTGCTCGAGCGGCGGCAATAGACCTCTTGTCAAGCCAGTCGCCCCTTAGAGCCACACAGGAGACAGTCTATGTCTGATGTCACATTCAAGGTTTCAGGACAGTCGGAATCACCCGCCCGCCTGGCAGTCCAGGTCAGAGGATTTGAGCTGATCGTTGATGAGCCGCCGGGTCTCGGCGGAGATGACGAAGGACCGAATCCGGTTGAGTATATCCTGGCTGGCTTGGCTGGCTGTCTCAATGTGATGGGGCATATTATTGCCAAAGAAATGGGCTTTACGATTCGATCCCTGACCATCGATGCGGCCGGTCCGCTCAATCCGAAAAAACTCCTCGGCAAACAGACGGATGACCGGGCCGGATACAAAAACATTGACGTCACGCTCAAGGTTGATGCCGATGTCGATCAAGCCACCCTGGACCGATGGCTGGCGACCATAGAGACGCGATGTCCGGTCTCGGACAATCTGATGAACCTGACCCCGGTGGCTGTTCGAGCCCAGCCGGTTCACCAGTCAGCCTCGGCTGAGCTGCAGTAAGGCAGCCGGTCGGACGGATGGACCACGCTGTCTCGGTCACCATCTCTCAGCTTCTTCAGAGCGGGTCTGGTAGTTGCGGCAGTATCACACCGGGAATGACAGTCTATCTCGCACGCCCTCTTCGGCTGAAGAACACATAAACTCTACTTCGTTGAAGTGGTCAGGACGCAGGAAAGAGAACATAAGCATGGCGCACGGCAAAGAGTCGAATGCTGAACATTGGGGCTTGTACATGAACGGTGTGTATCAGTCAGTATTGGGGGAGATCCTCAACGTTCACAAAGATCATCCGGATCAGATCCTATATATGCAACCGCACCGTCCAGGTCGTATAGTCAGGCTAAGAGACAATCCACCGACGGAGGAAAACCCGATAAAAATGTGGATATCAACTACCGACGATTTACAGCACGTCAGTTACGTCGCCGAGATCGTGGGCTGGGAGGATAAAACGGAAATATCTGAAGACCGGCGGTCTCAGGTGAAGTCAGTGATAGACGAGTATCAGGATGGCGAACGGGGAATGCTCGAGGAGCCAGAAAAGTGGGGAGTCAACCTCTTGTCTGTGCGTCGAATGGTGAAGATTAATGAACCGTTCTCGGTATCTCAACTCGTCAAAATCAACGACGGTAAGCCTCTGGCGACCACGCGGACGCGCAGTGGGGGTCATTCGTATGTGAGGATGGGGAAAGGTACGGATCGGTAGTCGCGTGGTAGGGGATGGCTTCATTCAATCCTGTCCACCACGGCGAGGCCGTCGTAATCACCTCATGTTTCTGTATCCACTGAACTGTACAGTAATCTTTGACTGTCTCACCACGCCGTTTCCCAGCGGGGCATGGTCAGCACGCCCGGCTCGGACCACAGTCCAAGGCGTTGTCCCATCTGGAGAACAGGTCGTACGGCCTGCATGACCTGGCGCAGAGCCACTGCCGTCGGACTGGCCTCAGCCGCAGCGTCCTCTCGACCCTGGAGACGAGACAAAACCGTGTCAACGAGGGTTTTCTGTTCGGGAAAGAGTTTGACCTGCACCGGTGCATCTTCCTCAATCCCCGCCGCTTGTTTGGCGAGACGTAGCGCCACCGGGAAGCCACCGAGTTCGTCGACCAAGCCAATATCTTTGGCATCTTCACCCGTCCAAATCCGGCCCTTGGCCACAGCGTGCACCTGTTCCTGGGTGAGCCCCCTTCCCTGGGCCACTTTCTGCGTAAAGTCCGCGTACACGTGATCGAGCCAGACCGTGATCCGTTGCCACTGCTGGGGCGTATAGTCGAGCGAACTTGACCACATGGTGGCATTGGTACTGGTATGCACCTCGTCCGATGAGATACCGATTTTCTCCATGAGTTCGGCGGTGAGCATCTTCCCACCAACCACACCGATGGAACCGGTGATCGTACCGGGCTGGGCCACAATTTTATCTGCGGCCGCAGCCACAAAATAGCCACCCGAGCCGGCCACGTTGCTCATGGAGACGATGACCGGTTTGCCCGCCTCCTTGGCCCGGACAGTCTCGCGCCAGATCGTGTCGGAGGCAACATAGGAGCCACCCGGACTGTCAACCCGAAATAAGATGGCCTTCACTGCATCGTCCTGTACGGCAGACCGAAACGCCGCCGACACCGAGTCCGACCCCATCGTCGGCCCACTCAGTGCGGCACTGTATTCGCTCTTGCCGCGATGTACCCCGCCGACTCCGTAAATGAGCGCGATCGCCTCCCCTTCGTTGTGCGGCCGACCCATCTGGCGGAGATAGGTAAACAAACTGACGCGTTCCGCCTCCTCTCCCAGGTCGTCGTCGATGATAGCCTGGACTTCATCCCGATACGTCAGCCCGTCAACCAGGTTTTCCGCTAGCGCTTGCTGTCCAAGAAACGGCCCACGGTCGACCAGGGTTCGGACAGCAGCGGCTTCTAGATCGCGACCCGCGGCAATCCCCTGCACGATCTGGCCGAACTGGGATTCAATAATCTGGAAGATCGCCTCACGATGAGGCTGGGTGTATTTTTTTTCGGTGAGCATGTTCAGCGCGTTTTTATACTCGTAGCGGTGGTCCATACGGGGCGAAATGCCTAGCTTTTCCAGCGTCCCGCTGACGAATGCCGATTCCGCCATCAAGCCGGTGAGACCGATGTCCCCGGACGGTTGGAGATAGATGTGGTCAAAAGCGGTAGCCAGATAATACGCGCCGTTTCCAGGCCCGAACTCACCAAAGGTCTCGGCATAGGCAATGGCCGGCTTACCGCTTTTCCGAAAGGCAAGGACCGCATCCCGCACCTCTTGAATTTCCGCCAAGCCCATACGTGGAGTACCCGTGCGCGCAAACAGCGCCAAGACGCGCTCATCCGTGGCCGCCTGTTGCAGCGCATCAACAATGTCCCGGACCGACACGGTCTGTTCCATGAGGACACTCGCCAGCGGGTCGGTTGGAATATACTCGGCAAACTCGCGCTCAAAGTCGATCTCAAGCACGATGCGCTCCGGCAGCTCCTCTTGACTCATCAGGGTGGCGATAGCGCCGACAATGGCCATGACGACGACCCAGGCTCCAATCAGCATGAGCGTCCGCGCCAAAAACTTTTTCATATTGTCTTCCCTCGCTTGATCTTCTACTCACTCGCCTCGGGCGGCGTCGGCTCAAGCGTGCCCGGCGTTTCTCCGTAAGGCCAGGGTAACTGAATCGGCTCGCCGACGCGATTGAAAATTTCGACCGGGGTTTCTAGGACGGCAATCGCCTGCATCTCTTCCTCACCGGTCGTACAGATTTTGTGCGGGGTGTAGGCGGGAACGGTGAGGACGCTGTTGGGTCCGAAATCGATCTGCTTCCCGTCCACCTGGCACCAGCCGGTTCCCTTGAGAACAATAAGAATCTCTTCGCCCGAATGATAGTGCGTCGGGGTCGGCTTGCCCGGCTGCGAGGTCTGCATCCAGATTTCAACGTTTCGAGAATCCTCCTTCACCAGGGTCTGGTGAATAACCGCGGGGTGAATGAATTTTTCGATACCGGAAATTTTTCGCATGGAATACATAAGCGGACCCTCCCTCTACTGATGTTGTCAAAGGAACGTAACAAAGAAGCGGGGACAGGCCAATCAGAACTCAATCTGAAAGCCCCGCCGCTCCTGACTCTGCACCTCCGTCAGATAGCCCTGCACGCTCAGATACTCCCCCGCCGGGTAATACAAATAGCCATGCGTGGCGACATGCGCCGCCAGCGCCTGACTGACCATGGGCGGCGGGAGACTGGCGGCGTCTTTTTCCGTTAAGGCCCGGACCGTACTCCCTGAGGCCGAGAGGAGATGGACCTGCTCCGTATCGAATACATAGGTCTGTTGCGTCCGATTGGCGACTTCTACGGCAACAATAAAAATGTCCGGGGTGTGGACACCAAAGAGCATTTCTGCCGCCATCGACGGCAAGGGCCGGATATGCACATAGACTTGGCCTTCGGGTCCGTAGCGTTTGACGTTATCGGCCAGCCCGTGAAACAGGGAATAAAACGCGCGCCGGAAGTAGGTAGTCGGTGGCGGGCGGTTCTTGGTGAGACGCGGGGCCTCTCGCTCGTGATAATCCGTCACGAGCGGGTGCGGCGTAGGAGAGGCCACGTCCAGGGTGCTGAGCGAGGCGGCGTCAACAACCACGCCCTGCGGCTGACACTGAACCGTTACCTGGACCAGTGCCGTCTGACCCGACCGTGTTTGCCGCGCCTGTATTGTCCCGGTTTTTCCTGGCGTAGCTCGGGTTGCACTCGTTACGCGATACCCCATCCGCTCGACTGTCCGGTAGGCGAGTTGCTGGGCTTGTTCGCACGGTAAGTCCGTATCAGTAATCCCGTATAACTCGGCCAGTGGCTCGGCCTGTGCCGCGGCCCGGTTCGCTTCCATACTTGCAAACACGGCCGCGGCGGAGGCCTTGGCAACTGCACGGGCCGCAGGTTGAGAACGTGGCGCGCAACCAATGAGGGTCGGCAGCATGAGGAGCCCGACCAAGGCCGAGAGACGCTTCATGCATCGCCCAGGCAGGGGTGCCATTTTAACTCAACTGCGGAACAACCAGCTCGGCAAAGCGCTGAAGCATCTCCTGTTCCTGCTTGTACGGAAACACCATCTGGAAATGGTGGAAGCCCAGCGCCCGCAGCGCCCGCAGGGTTTCAGCCAAGCGCTCCGGCGTCCCGGCCGTTCCCAGCTCTCGGGACGCCCACAATCCCCGCCCGCCCAATGCCTGGGCTGACTCGGCCTCTCGCCGTTTGAGTTCTTTTTCATCTTCCGCCAGCACCACAGCCAGAAACAGCGACTTCTCAATCGCTGAGAAATCCCGCTTCAGCGTGTCACAGTGTTGGCGCAGAATATCGGCCTTTCTTTTCACGGTTTCTACCGAAGACCGCAACAGAATGTTCCAGCCATCGGCGTACTGGGCCACGATGCGCAGCATGACCTTCTCTCCGCCGCCGGCGATCCAGATTCGGGGCGGTTGCTGCATGGGCTTGGGAGCGCACAGCGCCTCCTGCAACTGGTAGTGCGTGCCGGAAAAAGAGGCCCGTTCCTGAGTCCATAACAGGCGCACCACCTGTACCGCTTCTTCGAGCTGAGACAGACGTGTACGAATTGAGGGGAAGGGAATTCCGTAGGCTCGATACTCAAGCTCCTTCCAGCCAGCCCCGATGCCAAACTCCAGTCGGCCGTTGCTGAGATGATCGAGGCTGGATGCAATCTTTGCCAGGATGCTGGGCGGACGATACGAATTGCACGTGACCAGTGTGCCCAGCCGCAATTTGGTCGTCACCGGAGCGAGCGCGGTCAGCAGGGTCCAGGCCTCCAGGCAGTTGCGCTGCTCAGACCTGGAATCCCAAAAAAGATGGTCCGAGGCCCACAAGCCGTAAAAACCAAGTCGTTCCGCTTCTTTTGCGATCTGGGCGACTTCGTCGTAGGTAAAGCCGAACTGGGGCTCGATCTGGATACCGAAACGCCACCCTTTGGTTGGGCTTTCCTGAACCGCCTGACCGACCGGCGTCTCGGCTTCAGACGGCGTTGAGGCAGCGGCCTGTAAGCCTGCCACCCCGGCGACAACCGTACCCGCATCCTTCAGAAACTTCCGGCGGCTGATGTCTCGCATACCGACGCGCCTCCTTTTGAGAATGTCTACGCCCCTGCCCGTTGCTCGATGGCGTCTAAAGCAGTCCGGGCCGATGTCAGAGCGGCCGCGAAGGACACGCTGGCGGGCGCAGCCAGGGGCCCCGCGTCACCCTGTGTTTTATATCCGCCATAAATGGCGTGTCCGGATTGGAGCCAGAAGCAGTCCGCCACTGCGAAACCGGCCTGCTTGAGCCACGTCAACTGATCGAACAGCGGCGAGGGTTTGTCGTAGGGGTCGGGGGTGTGGAAATAATTCCACTTCTCCTGGGTGAATTTTTCAAAAAGCCGGGTTGAGCCGGTTTTCTCGATTGAGAGTGCCTGCGTAATCCGGTCCCAGCCTTCGCCAAAGGACGCCCACACTTCCGACCGCTGCGGCTTGACGATATCCGCAAGCAGGACAACACCGCGGTCAGAAACCCGTTTACCTATTTCCGTAAACAGCCACTGCTTTTCCTGCTCGCTCAGATGGTGCACACACAGGGAGGAAACAACGCAGTCGCTCGTATCAAGCGAACCGAGCCAGTCTGGCGAGGCCATGTCAAATGCCGCGACCTGAGCTCGATCTCCAAAGCGCTGGAGGTGGCGACCCGCCTGCTCGCGCATACTTTCCGAGCCGTCCAGAGCCAGTACTGAGGCGTTTGGAAAACAATCCAGCACGGCGAAGGACAAGGCTCCTTCCCCGCAGCCAAGCTCAACCGCGCGGAACGCGTCCTGTTGCTGAAAGGGCAGCAGACTCAAAAGAGTCGCGACCTGCTCGGCCCGGGCCGGCACGGCAATCGCCGCCAGTTCGCGGTAGAGTTGGGAATCGTCCTCTGTCCATTCCGTGCGCTCTTCAGCCATGCGCAGCCCTCCTTATTATGGCGGATTGTCCGGGTTAATGGCCGTTGTCAGAAAGATTTCAGCTTCTCCCACCTGATTAAAGTCAAATTACGCATCAATCAAACCCACCGCAGGCGCTGCCGATTCTTGCACAGGTGACGGGCCTCAGAACGAGGCGTCAATGAGCCGCTTGTACACGGCCGTCCCCTGGAGAGCTTTGTTGTCTTTGGCGTAATCAATGGGCAGCTTGCCGTCGTTATCGCGGAGGGTGGCATCGGCACCCCGGTCCAGCAGCAGGCCAATCACCGCCGAGGTTTTTTTGCCCTGCGCCACCAAGTGCAAAGGTGTGGAGCCGTACTCGTCCCGTGCCTGCGGATCGGCACCGCGGTCGAGCAGCAGGTTAGCCACCGCAGGGTTCTCGTTGAACAGCGCGGTCCACAACAGGCTCGTCAAGATCTGCGCATGCTCTTCCTCGGTCCACGCCTGGCGGGCAGCGCTGCGATCGAGTAGCAGGGCGAGCACCGCGGGGTTCTCGTTGAACAGCGCCGCCTGACTCAAGGGCGTATCGCCATGCTCGTCCTCCGCCTGCGGATCAACGCCGCGATCAAGGAACAGTGTGGCCACCGCGGGGTTGGGGTTGGTGGCCGCGTTGCGTAAGGGCGTACCGTTGTCCGCATCCCGCGCCTGTGGATCAGCACCCCGTTCAAGGAGCAGTGTAGCCACCGCGGGGTTGGGGTTCCAAGCCGCGTAGTGTAAGGGCGTCCCGAAATTGGTCTGCACCTGCGGGTCGGCGCCCCGGTCCAGCAGCAGAGCCGCCACCGCCGGGGGGGAGTATCTGGCCGCCAGGTGTAAGGGCGTCTCGCAGGAATTGGTCTGCGCCTGCGGACCGGCGCCCCGGTCCAGCAGCAGGGACACCACTGCGAGGGGGGAGTTCTTGAACAGCGCCCTGTGCAATGGCGTCCAGCCCACCCCGTTATCCGACCGCGGATCGGCACCACGGTCCAGTAGCAAGGCGACGACTGCCGGAGTTTTGTTGTCCACTGCAACCCACAACAAACTCGTCAAGAGCTGTGCACGCTCTTCCTCGGTCCACGCTTGGCGAGCAGCGCTACGGTCGAGTAGCAGGGCAACAATCGCTGGATTCTTGTTGAACCTCGCTGCCCAGTGTAAGGGCGTCCAGCCGTCCTTGTCCCGCGCGGCGAGATCCGCCCCGCGGTCCAGCAGCAGACTAACCACCGCCACGTTCTCGGTGTTGCCCACCAGCCAGTGCAGAAGCGTTATGTCGCTGTCGAAGGACCTCGCATTGACCGCAACTCCCTGGTCCAACTGCGCTCGGACTGTGGCCGGGGTCACCGTGGACCAATCCCAACCTGCCCCGCGCCACCAAGCAGCGGGCGGCGGCGTAGAGGCCGGCAACGTAGAGGCTACCGTAAGACACAGACCCACCAGACTCCAGGTGAAGAAACAACGCATGGGTTGGCATCCTCCTTCCGGGGTACGGGAGCATCTTACCGAGGGTTCTCAAAAACGGTCCGCGCCTCTACGCGGAGAGGAAGAAATGTTACTCCCTATGCCCTTAGGCCCGATTGAATATCCCCATACCTATTGGCGACTGGCTAATGGACCGCGTAATAACTGCCCCGGCAACGCGCCGGTGTGTTCGTTGTTTCGCAGGACGACTTCGCCATTGACGATGGTCGCCAGAAAACCGTTAGCTTTTTGTTTGAGCCGCCGGGCGCCGGCTGGCAGGTCATAGGTCAGCTCAGGAACCTGCGGCTCAACCGCTTGTGGATCAAAGATCACGACATCGGCGTTCCAACCCTCACGCAGTAGGCCGCGTCCGGCCAGCTTCCAATGGGACGCCGGCACGAAGCTCAGTTGGTGCACTGCGTCTTCCAGGGTCAGGGCTTCTTGCTCACGCACCCAGTAACTCAACAGATGGGTTTGCAGGGAGGAGTCCATGATCTGTGAAACATGGGCACCTGAATCCGAGAAGGTGATCACCGAGCGGGGGTGCTGCATCATCTCCAAGGTGCTGGGCTCATGGGTATTGGTCAGCGGCTGCATGAAGAAACGCTTCAGCCTCTTTTCCAAGGCCAGATCGATATAGGTCTCCACCGGATCCTGGTTGCGTTCGGCGGCGATATCGGCCACCGACTGATACGGCGGGACGGCCCGGTCCATGATGGGGAACAGCCATTTGAAATTCGCTGCACGGGCTTCCGCGCCAACTGCCCGCGTCCCCTCTTGTGGCGGCTGATTGGCGGCCTGCACCAGCTTCTGGCGCACGTCAGGATTACGCAAGGCCGCTTCCTGTTCGGTCAGGGACAGTTTACGGATATCGCGCCAGACGGGCAGCTTGTCAAACGAGGTGACCGACTCGAACGACTGCAATACGCTGATGGGCCGACTGTGGACCTGGATAAACATGCGTCCGCCAGCTTCGGCGGTTTCATCGGCCAACGCAAAAAACGGGCGCCAATAGTCCGGTGCCTTGGGCGCGCTGAACATGCCGAACGTGACCGGCACGCCCGTATCCACCGCCAGGGCTTTGAGCCGGTTACAATAGTCCTGAATCCGTTCCGGATTGAGTCCGGTGTCTTCGCCGGCGATCTCAAATACCCCGGAATTCAACTCGCCGAGCACACCGACCAGTTGGCGAACCTCGTCCCAGGTGGCGAGCCGACTCGCAACCGGCTGGCCATCGGGCGTTTGGTGGTTGCGCGTGCGTGAGGTGGTAAAACCGGCGGCACCCGCTTGTATGGCGCTCCGAACCTCACGCTTCATGGCTTCAAGATCGTCGGGAGTCGCTTCTTCGGTAAAAGCCCGCTCGCCCATGACATAGGTCCGCAGCGCGGAATGCCCGATATAGGCGGAATAGTTAATGCCTTTGGGCAGGCGTCCGACCGCATCCAGGTATTCCGGATAGGTGGTCCAACTCCACGTGATACCGGCTTCCATGGCTTCCGGCGAAATGTCTTCCGCGCGCTCCAGATTACGCATCACAAGTAGTTTGTCTTCTTCACTACAGGGAGCGAGCGAGAAGCCGCAGTTGCCCATGACCACGCTGGTAATGCCATGCCAGCACGAGCACGTTCCCAGCGGGTCCCAAAACACCTGGGCATCCATATGGGTATGGCCATCAACAAAGCCGGGGGAGACCACATGTCCCTCGGCATCAATGATTTCCCTGGCGCCCTCGCGAATTTTGCCAATGGCGACAATTTTGCCCCCAGCGATGGCGACGTCCGCCTGAAAGCGGGGCAGCCCGGAACCATCAACCACCGTACCGTTTTTAATAAGGAGATCGTATTGCATGCTGCTTCATATAGACCATTCCATTCCTCTTGACCACCGCACAAAGCGTGCTAGTGGGAAAGGAGTCGGAGCAACCGGTAGGTCTGGTTCGTTGTTCGTTTCGGGAGACATTCACGACAGCCAAGGAGGGAACTATGGCACAGTCTGGAGTGATTTCGGCAGATTCGCATTTTGTAGAGCCGCCCGATATGTGGGCAGAACGCCTGGATAAAAAATTTCGGGATCAGGCTCCGCACACGGTCAAGGGGTTTAACGGAAAAGAGGGCGAGTTCTTTGTGTGCGAGAACATCAACCCGATACCGGTAGCCGGGTTTTTTGGGGCCGGCGTTCCTTCGGAAGAGCTGCCGGCACACAATAGGAAGGGCTTTGAGGCCGCCCCGGCGAGCGTCTGGGACCCTGCGGCGCGCATCAAGGACCAGGAGCGGGACGGTCTGGAGGCCGAGGTGATCTACACCTCCATGGGCATGCCGCTCTACGGCCTGGATAATATCGAGCTGCGGGACGCCTGCTTTCGGGCCTATAACGACTGGGCGGTCGATTATTGCAGCCATGATCCAAAGCGGCTCCTGCCGCTCGGACTCATCACGCTTGAAGACATTCAGGCCGGCACCAAGGAACTCGAGCGTATCGCCCAAAAAGGCATGCGCGGCGCCATGATCTGGGCCGAGCCGCCTGATGAGCGCCCGTACAGCCACACCGACTATGATCCGTTCTGGGCGGCTGCTTCGGACCTCAATATGCCGCTTTCCTTACACATCCTGACCGGCCGGAAGGGCATGGGCATTGACTTCTTTGCCGATAACCTGGCGCTCCAGGTCTCCACGCTGCATCACGAAGTGGAGCGCTCGATTGCCGTCTTTGTCCTCGGCGGCGTGCTGGAGCGTTTTCCCAAGCTCACCATTGTGTCGGCCGAGAACGACGTGGCCTGGATGCCCTATTTTATGTGGCGGATGGATTTTGCCCACCGGCGAATCGGCCCGCTCTCCTCGGTCGAGTTGAGCATGAAGCCGAGCGACTACGTGAAGCGTCAGGTGTATGCGACCTTCATTGAGGAGCCCATCCTGCTCGATGGCTATCACCGCTATGCGGCAGACAACGCCATGTGGTCTTCGGACTATCCGCACACGGCCGCCATCTGGCCGCGCTCGCAGGAGTTTATCCAAGACACCTTTAGCGCATTGTCCGAGACCGACCGCCAGAAGCTCATTCACGACACCGCCGCGCGCGTGTATCGGATTGAATAAGCACTGAGGGCCCCCACCTGGGGGCCCGTGCGGGGGCGGGTGTAGAGACCGGCAGTACATGAAAGAGCGCAGGCTGCTGTGGCTGAGCATTGGTCTGGGGACCGTGTTCTGGCTGTGTGACGCAGCGGTTGACGTGTGGCTGTTTGAGCAGCAGCGCCAATTCCTCGCCGAAGTCTTTACTTCCGAGCCCGAAGAGGTGCGGCTGCGCCTGGTGGTGTGGGGCTTATTCGCCGTCATCGGCTACTATGGACAGCGACTCATCACCGCACTCCAGACGGCGCGCGATGAACTCCAACAACGGGTGCAGGAGAGAACCCAGGAACTCGAAGCCACGAATATCGCGCTGTCCGAGGAAATCGCCGAGCGAAAACAGACCGAGGCCGCACTCAAAACCATGTCCCGCACGGTTCAGGCGTCGCAGGAGGAGGAACGGCAGCGTATTGCCCGCGAGTTACACGACGAAGTCGGCCAGACCCTGACCATGATTAAGCTGAATCTCAAGCTTGTGCAGGACAATCTCCCGGAGGTCGAGACCAACGCCCACTTACAGGAGAGTCTGGTCCTGACGGATCAGACCTTGGAAAAGGTGCGGGATGTCGCGCTGGACCTGCGTCCATCCATGCTGGATGACCTCGGCCTTGTTCCTACGCTGCGGTGGTATGCGGACCGGCATGCCCAGAGCAGCGGGGTTGCCGTCGCTTTTCAGAGCGATGGCGTGGCGGACCACGACATCCCGCCGGATATTGCCACCGCGTGTTTTCGGGTCGTCCAGGAAGCCTTGACGAACATTGCCCGACACGCTCGTGCCCACCAGGTGAGGATTGAGCTCGGCATCCACGCTGATGGCCTGCACTGCACGATTCAGGACGACGGAGTCGGGTTTAACGTGACACACACCCGGGAAGCCGCTATCCAGGGACGCAGTATTGGCGTATTGAGTATGCAGGAGCGCGCCGAACTGGCCGGGGGCAGCCTGAACATTGTGTCCGCCCCGCAGGAGGGCACCGAGGTCTGCGCCCGCTTTCCCCTCTGATCTGGAGTCCAGTTGTGAATCCTATTCGTATTCTTCTGGCCGATGACCACATCTTGGTCCGTGCCGGGATTCGGTCCCTCCTCGAACAGGTTCCCGACGTCGAAGTGGTAGCCGAAGCCAATGACGGCCGGGATGCCCTCCGTCTCATTCAAGAGCACCAACCGGATATCGTCTTCATGGATGTGACCATGCAGGGACTCAACGGTTTGGACGCGACCGCGCAGATTACGAAAATCTTCCCTGGGGTCCAGGTGATTATGCTGTCCATGCACAAAAACGAAGAATACGTCAGCCAAGCGTTACGGGTAGGGGCAGCCGGTTATTTACTCAAAGATGCGGCAACAACCGAACTCGAATTAGCCGTACAGGCCGTATCCCGCGGTGAAACCTATCTCAGTCCGGCAGTCTCCAAACACGTTGTTGACCGCTATTTGCAGCGCGTGAATAACGCGGCCGAGGACATGGCCGAACCTGCGCCAACTCCTTTGACCGTCCGCCAACGTGAAATCCTCCAGTTGATTGCCGAAGGGCATACCACAAAACAGATCGCCAGCCTGCTGCATCTCAGCACCAAGACCGTTGAAACCCATCGCAGTCAGCTTATGGACCGACTCGGCATTCGCCATATTGCCGGCTTGGTCCGCTATGCGGTGCGGACCGGTCTGGTCGCACCCGACCACTAAGCCCGCCCGCTTTCAGGGTCCTCCTGTCCACTTTTCAGGGTTTTCCCGGATACCGCTCTTGCGCGGGATTCGGCTATCTAGGTGTCTTTCGGATGATATGGAGGATAACCCATTGCGAAGCCAAAGGATTTGTCTGGTCTTGCTGCACATTTTTGGCAGTGCTGCGCTGAGTCTCGTGTTAGCCACATCAGTTCTGGCCCAGTCTTCGCCCGTCACCCTGCCGGACATCGAAGTACGCGGCACGACCCCGTTGATGAGCGCACCCGTCGCGCGCGAACACATACCGGCCAATGTGCAGACCATCACCGGCGAGCAGATTACACGGCACGGCGCGCTCAACCTGACCGACACTCTGTCCCGCAGCCTGGGCGGAGTGAACCTGAATCACGTCCAGAATAACCCCTTCCAGCCCGACGTCAGCTATCGGGGTTTTACCAGCTCCTTTCTGATTGGGACGCCGCCGGGGCTGAGCGTTTTTGTCGACGGCGTGCGCGTCAACGAGCCCTTGGCCGACCAGGTCAACTGGGACTTGATTCCTACCGATGCCATTGGTCGTCTGGAGCTCATCCCCGGCTCAAACCCGGTCTATGGTCGCAACACGCTCGGCGGGACCATTGTGATGCAAACCAAGCGCGGCTTTACCCATCCGGGCACCACCGCAGAGGTCTGGGGCGGGAGTTTCGCCCGCTATCGGACCTTGCTGCAACATGGGGGCAGCCGCGGCAAGTTCGACTATTTTGTGTCGGGCAATCTCTTTCTCGAAGACGGCTTTCGGGATTTCTCAAAGAGTCATGTCGGCCATCTGTTCGGCAAGGTCGGCTATCGGGGGGAACACGATGACTTGGCGCTCTCCCTGACCCATGTGAACAACAAGCTGACCGGCAACGGCCCGCTTCCCGAAAGCCGTCTCAAGCGTGACCGCTCCGCGGTGTTCACCCATCCCGATATTTTCAAACCCGACCTGTGGTTTCTCAACAGCCAGTACCAACACGACCTGGGCCACGGCTTCTCGCTGTCGGCCAATCTGTACGGCCGCCTGTTGGATGTGGACCAGTTTAACGTGGATGTTGAAGAAGACGTTGATGCCCGTACGAATCAGAAGGGCTGGGGAGGCGCGCTCCAGTTGGCCTATCAAGGCACGGTATGGGAGCGGCCGGTCTCGGTCACAATTGGTGGCGATTACAGCGGGGCCCGTCTTGACCACCTCATCGGCGAGCGGGGCGAGGACGACGATGACAATGGGGATGACAACGGCGACCGCGACGGTGATGACGACGGCGATGATGATCTGGAAGACGACCTGGCCCTACTCCAGGCTCTGGTAGAGGACGAGGCGGACGAATTTGAGGTGGAGACCAATGTCAAAACCGAAACTCACGCTGGCGGCCCGTTTTTCACCATCAGTGCCGAACCGATTGATAAGCTGACGGTGACCGTGTCCGGCCGTTATGAGGTCACCTATCTCCGCATTCAGGACCGCCTCGCCGGGCTTGAGGACGACGATGACGACGGGGCGGGAACGGACGCCAGCGGCAACCATACCTTTGACCGGTTTAATCCCGCAGTGGGCGCGACCTATACCTTCACCGAGCATCTGAGCCTGTATGCCGGGTATAGTGAGAGCTACCGTGCGCCGACCGCGATTGAGCTGACCTGCGCCAACCCCGAAGCGCCCTGCCCGGTGCCGACCGCGATTGTGG
>JAJDTY010000041.1 GCA_022826945.1 Candidatus Binatia bacterium | reverse complement strand
ACACGCAGATCGTCGAGGAGTTGGCCTTACCGCCGGTGAAGATTCACTGTTCGGTGTTAGCGGAGGATGCGATCAAGGCGGCGGTGGCGGACTGGCGGGGCCAGGGGGCAACCAAGAAGGATGCGGCCTAGACCTACGCGTAACGCAGATGGGACCGAGACGGGGAAGATATGGAAAACAACGCCACGCAAGTGACAGCTACACGGCTACAGGGCGGAGAAGAAGCCTTGCTGGGTGATGCGGTTGTTCTGACCCAATTGGATAAAGCCATTGGTTGGGCTCGGAAGTATTCGATTTTTCCTTACCCATTCGCAACGGCGTGTTGTGCCATGGAGTATATGGCACTGTCGATGACGCCGTATGATATCGATCGTTTTGGGGCTCTACTGCCCCGCTTTAGTCCCAGACAAGCTGATTTATTGATGGTGATTGGGACGGTGACGTGTCGCCAGGCTCCTATCCTAAAGCGCGTCTACGAACAGATGGCAGAGCCGAACTGGGTGATGGCTTTTGGAGCCTGTGCTTCAACCGGTGGGTTTTACGATAACTACACTACTGTCGCAGGTATCGACCATATTGTGCCGGTTGACGTGTATGTGCCTGGCTGTCCACCCCGTCCTGAGAATGTCTTGGACGCCCTCATGGCTTTGCAGCGAAAAATTCAAAGCCAAAAGCAGAAATTCCGCGGAGCTGAACTATAGAGGTCACGGAATAACAGCACGGTCTCTCGTATGGGTGCCGAAGTATCCCCAAGATCAACCGAGCGCAGTTCTCTGATGAACATAGGACGGCGGGTGGACTACGCTGTGCGTGCGCTGACCTATCTTGCCGCCCAGCCTCAGGACAGGGTTGTCCCAAGGCGGGAGATCCAGACAAAACAAGATATCCCTGCACATTTCCTGTCGAAGATTATGAAACAGCTTGCGAGTGGAGGATTGGTTGAATCCTATATGGGGGCTCGTGGTGGGTTTATGCTCAAGAAGCCTGCGTCTGATATTAGCTTGCGAGCGGTGTATGAGTGTTTAGAGGGACCGCTATTGCTGATGGAATGTCTCGACGAAGACGGGAATGCCTGCTGCTATCATCCGGTGTGTAACCAGATTTCTGTGTGGGGTGAGGCCCAACGACTGCTCGGGTCGTATCTGGCTGAGGTCTCCATCGGACAAATCGCACACAAGGTGGGTTTGCGAGAGGAGCTTGCCCATCGTGCGCAGGGAGAGTATACAGAGTCTGCTCGCCACCACAGTGCTGAGCCGTCGCTCTGAAGGTGGACTGCTTTCCAACTGGGAGAATGGAAACCTGGGAGCGTCCTGTTGAAGAGAAGGAGCTTGTCCGGTGCTGTTTAATCTCGGGAATGTTCTCGTCTTTTCCATCCTTGCGATTGCGTTCTGTGCTGTCCATCTCGCGCTGGGAAAGCTGCTGCGTCCACATAATCCAGAGGCAAAGAAGCTGACCACGTATGAGTGCGGAGAGCCACCGACCGGGAGTGCCTGGATCAATTTTAATATTCGTTTCTACCTGATCGCCCTCGTGTTTGTAATATTTGAAATCGAGGTTGCCTTTATTTTCCCGGTTGCCGTAGCTTTTCGCGACTGGTTGCTCAATGGCCAAGGACTCTTTGCGCTCATTGAAATCCTGATCTTTCTGGGCATTCTTGTTGTGGGTCTGGTCTATGTCTGGGCCAAGCGCGACCTTGAATGGCTCAAGCGACTGCAACCAACCGCAGCCGCAGCGCAGCCCGCAGCGAAATCATCCGAACTGCCGAAAGCCGCCTGAGGAGGAAGCATGTCCCTAATCAACAGTGTTCCGGAGATGGTGATCACCACCAAGCTTGATGAGGTGCTCAATTGGACGCGGAAATCATCGGTATGGTATATGCTCTTCGGCCTAGCGTGTTGCGCTATTGAGCTCATGCAAACCGGCGGTCCCCGAGCGGATTTGGAGCGTTTCGGGGCGGCCCCACGGGCTACCCCGCGTCAGTCCGATATGATGATTATTGCCGGGACGCTCACCTTGAAGATGGCGCTACGGACGAAAGTCCTTTACGACCAAATGCCCGATCCCAAATATGTGATTTCTATGGGGAGTTGTTCAAATTGCGGTGGGTTATTTCAGTTAGCGTACTCGGTCTGCGATGGTGTCGATAAAGTGATCCCTGTTGACGTCTACGTTCCCGGCTGTCCGCCCCGTCCTGAAGCCCTGACCGAGGGTTTGCTTAAACTCCAAGAGAAGATGATGCAGGAGCGTTGGCTGGTGAAGGGGTCTGCTGCGCAAGCCGTGGCATAGTTTGCAGACAAAAGAGTCCAACCCTGTAGTGTGTACCATGAGTCCCGCCGAGATCTACAAAAAAATACAAGACCAGCACAACGACGCCGTTACCTCCTTTGAGGCTGACGCCCTCGATCCTTTCGTGCTTGTCAAGCCGAACTCCATCGTGGAGGTGGGTCGATTTCTTCACGACGACCCGGATTTGACCTTTGACTGTTTGACGAATATGTCTGGTGTTGACTTCTTAAAAGAGGACTACATCCAAGTGGTTCTCCACCTGTACTCCTATACCCATCGACATGCGATAGTGGTCAAGGCGAACGTGTCGCGCGAAGAGCCGAGCATGCCTTCTGTAGAAGCGATCTGGAAAGCGGCCAATTGGCTGGAGCGCGAGATCTACGACCTGCTTGGTGTCGTCTTCACCGGACACCCGGACTTGAGGCGTTTGTTAATGCCGGAAGACTGGGTTGGGCATCCGCTCCGCAAGGATTTTGTCGAGCCTGAAGAGTACCATGGAATCAGTACGCGTCGAGAGAGCTTGCTGAAATAAGTTCACACCCGTGTTCTACCCCACCTTCGTCGTTTCTCTAGCCCTTTTTCTTCAAGCCCGAAGTGGGAGGCATATATGAGCCTGGCAGGGTATGAGTTTGAAGTCCAACGTGATGACGGTCTCGCAACGGAAGAGATGACCCTGAATATGGGCCCCCAACATCCGAGTACGCATGGGGTGTTGCGTTTCGTGGTCAAGGCGGATGGCGAAATCATGCGGACGGCCCTCCCTGATATTGGTTATCTGCATCGCTCCATAGAAAAGATATCCGAGAAGGTCGGCTATCACGGTTTTATGCCCTATACGGATCGCGTCGATTATGTATCGGCCATGCAGTGTAATCAGGGCTGGGCCATGGTCTGCGAGCGTGCGGCCGGGATTGAGGTGCCTCGAAGGGGAGAGTTCTGTCGAGTCATTGCTTGCGAATTGGGCCGGATTGCCAGTCATCTACTCTCGGTTGGGACCATGGTCATGGATATTGGGGGAATGACCCCATTTACGCACGCGATTCGGGAGCGGGAGAAGGTGAACAACCTGCTTGAAGACCTGTGCGGTGCGCGGTTGACCTTTAATTATATGCGTATTGGCGGTGTGGCCTGGGATTTACCGCCCGGATACACTGAACAGGTGACCGCGTTCCTGGACCAGTTTGAACCGCTTATTGACGAATACAACGATCTGATCTCCTATAATAAGATTTATGTCGAACGCTTAGCCAACGTTGCCGCGGTCAGCAAAGAAGAGGCGGTTAACTATAACTTGGTTGGACCAAATCTGCGTGGTTGTGGTTTCCAGTATGATGTACGTCGGGATGAACCCTATTCGATTTACCCGGAATTAGACTTTGAGGTGCCAGTCGGGACTGGCGAAGTCGGCACCCTGGGCGATTGCTTTGACCGCTATATGGTGCGGATTAAAGAATTAAAAGAATCCTGCAAAATCGTCCGCCAATGCCTGGAGATGATTCCTGACGGTCCGGTCCTGGCACGAGTGGCAAAGAAGCTCAAACCGCCTGTTGGCGATGCGCACGTCCGTGTCGAAGCCTCTCGGGGGGATATGGGCTGGTATGTGGTCAGTGACGGGAGTGAGTTTCCCTATCGAACAAAAATTAGAACCGGATCGTTTTCGGCGATGAGTATAGTGGATAAACTCAGCCGTGGGCTGATGATTGCCGACTTGATTGCGCTGATTGCCAGCCTCGATGTGGTGGCTCCTGAAGTTGACCGGTAACGGGAAATACGGTACGAGTGCGGCGCTATGCAGAGCTTTATTGATGGTCTAATCGCCAGCGGCGTGTTTGGCGGGCTCCCTGCGGAGGCGGTCTACCCCGCCATGATGTTTCTGTTTGCCTCCCTGGTTGTCTTTGGCTTTGTTCTCCCCCTGGTGACGATCACTATCTGGCTCGAGCGGCGGGTCTGGTCGCGCATTCAGTCGCGAGTTGGGCCGAATCGGGTTGGACCTCAAGGCGTCCTGCAAGGATTGGCTGATGGGGTGAAAAATATCCTGAAGGAAGATGTGGTTCCCGATGCCGCGGACCGCCCGCTGTTTGTGTTCGCGCCCTATCTGTTGGTCTGGGGATTTCTGGCCACCTTTGTCGTTATTCCGTTCAGCAGTGCGCTCGTTATTGCTGACCTCAATGTGGGGCTCCTCTATATTGTGGCAATTGTTGCACTTTCTGCTGTCGGCGTCCTCATGGCGGGCTGGGCATCGAATAATAAATGGTCCCTGCTGGGAGGCATTCGATCAGCCGCCCAGGTAGTGAGTTATGAGATTCCCGCCGGACTGGCATTGCTGCCCGTTGTGCTCCTTACTGGAACACTGAGTACGCAGGGAATCATTCAAGCCCAAGGCTGGGCACCCTGGGACTGGTTCCTCTTCCATAGCCCGTTTACATTCATTGCCGCCTTTGCTTTCTACATTTCCGCCCTAGCGGAAACCAACCGAACGCCTTTTGATATTCCAGAAGCGGAATCGGAACTGGTGGCTGGATTTGCGACCGAATATAGTGGGTTCCGGTTCGCACTCTTCTTTTTGGCAGAGTGGGGCAGCTTGTACGTAACGGGTGCCATTATGGCCATCTTATTCCTGGGTGGCTGGCAGATCCCGACCGGATGGACAAATAACGCGGTGGTGTTGAATATCGCGCAACTCACGGTCTTTTTCCTCAAGGCGTATTTCTGGGTGTTCCTGGCCATGTGGATACGTGCCACCCTGCCTCGTATCCGCGTGGATCAGATGATGTCGTTGTGTTGGAAGTATTTGGTACCGCTTGGATTTGTGAATTTGGTTGGGACTGCGGTCTGGATGGTGATTTGGCCGGAGGGCAATACGTTCGTGCCGTATCTCATGGTTGTCGGTACACTGGCTCTTCTTGTCATCTTCTTCCGCCGCGTCCTGTACCATTTGCGTCGGGCGAAGCCGGAACTCTATTTTAATCCGGCAATCTAAAGTGACGGCTAGGGGAGCGCGCTATGGCGAGTAGTATTGGCCAATATCTGAAGCACGCGAAAGATGCGGCGGCCACGATTTTCGAAGGGATGAGTGTCACCATGTCACACTTCGTCCGTAAGCCGTATACTATTCAGTATCCAGACCGGACCGCGGTCCGCGTCCAAGATACGCTTCCCCTGCGCTATCGAGGTATTCTTGAAGTTGACCTGGAGATTTGCACTGGCTGTTTGGCGTGCGAGCGGGCGTGTCCGATTGACTGTATTGTGATTGACGCACCAAAGGATAAGGTGACGCGGGCGATGCTCCTGAGCCGTTTCGATATCGATATTGCTAAATGTATGTACTGTGGTCTATGCAGTGAAGTCTGTCCCACCGGATCGATCCATCATACGACCGAGTTTGAAGGGGCGGATTACTCACTGGAGAGTATGATCCGCCGTTTTGTGAAGGATCCTGTATTGGCGTATAAGGCGAAAAAAGGGGAGGAGACCGACCCGTTGATTGCGCCGATCTTGGACCGCGGTATGGAATTTCTGGCGGAATGGGCGGAGCCTGTTGACATGAAGAAATATAAAAAAGAGCAGGAAGAGGCCGCCTCATAAGTTGCGGATGAGGGGATATCGCAATGCCTTTGGAAGCGTTGGTTTTCTATCTGCTAGCCGCCTTGACCGTCGGGTCGGCCCTCATTGTCGCGCTCTCTCATAATCTGGTGTATTCCGCCTTTGCTCTGTTGGGGACATTCATGGGGGTGGCCGGCTTGTACGCGCTGTTAGCCGCAGACTTTGTCGCGGTGATTCAGGTCATGCTCTACATCGGTGGTATTCTTGTGCTCATCCTTTTTGCGGTGATGCTCACCCATCGGATCGCTGATGTCGATGTCTCGAACCGGACGGTCGGACGCATTCCCGCGGCATTGATTCTTGGCGTTGTCGGGACCGTCATGGGGGTCTGTATTGGGGCGGCTGAATGGGTACAGCATGCTGAACCTATGGTCGAGCCGACGACGTTCGGTATTGGCGAGGCTTTTCTTGGGCCGTATATTTTACCATTCGAGCTCGCTTCAGTCGTGTTGCTCGTTGCGTTGATTGGGGCGGTTGTCGTGTCACGGAAGGAACTGCGTGGACCCATGGCCGACGGATAATGGCCGAAGCCAAGCTCGGCCATCTCGCTTGACGCCCTCCCTTGATTTTTTTCCTCCTCCCATTTAAGACGGGACGACCTTCCACAACACTACGAATGATTATGGATGGACTACTGCTCGATATAGGGCTACGGCATTTTCTGTTTGTCAGTCTGATTGTTTTTGTGCTCGGCCTCTATTGTGTCCTCACCCGGAAGAATGCCATCGGGATTCTTCTGGGGGTGGAGTTGATCCTGAACTCCGCAAACATTAACTATATTGCTTTTTCACATTTTTCTTCTGGTAATTACGATGGCCAGGTCTTTGCGATTTTCGTGATTATGCTCGCGGCTGCCGAGGCGGTTATTGGTCTGGCCATTGTGCTCGGAATCTATCAGAATTTTTCGTCGATCGATATCGAAGCCGTCGATAGCTTGCAAGGCTAGTCTATGGATCACCCACTTCTCGTCTCCTACCTGCGCTGGATCGTTCTCTTTCCCCTGCTCGGTGCCATCATCAATGGTGTTTTTGGGGCGAAGATCCAGGAGCGCTTTGGAAAGAACGGGATCAGCATCGTTGCCTGCACGGCTGTCGGTCTGGCCTTTATCTTTGCGCTACGGGCCTTTTTTCAGCTCACTAGTCTGGTGCCTGAAGAACGCTACCTGCTCGATGTGCTCCTGCGCTGGATCCATATCGGTGCTCTTCAGGTTGATATCGCGTTCGCTGTCGATCCCCTCTCCGGCCTGATGATCCTGATCGTCACCGGTATTGGCGGTCTGATTCACCTGTATTCGATCGGCTATATGCACGATGACGAAGCGTACTGGCGCTTTTTTGCTTATCTCAATCTTTTTACCGCGGCGATGCTGACCCTGGTGCTGGCTGATAACTTGGTGTTGATGTTTGTCGGCTGGGAAGGCGTTGGCCTGTGTTCCTATGGACTGATTGGATTTTGGTACAAGGAACAGGCGAACACCACTGCTGGAAACAAGGCCTTTATTGTCAACCGGATTGGTGATGCCGGGTTTACGCTGGGTATTTTTATTATTTTCTGGAGTCTCTTTGAAGCGGGACACGGGACGACCGCGGTCTTTCGTGACCTGGGTCATCTGATTCATCACCTGGAAGGCCAGATGGTCTGGGGCGTTCCGGCGGCGACGCTCGCGGCGCTGTGTCTTTTTGTCGGAGCGACTGGGAAGTCCGCCCAGATTCCACTCTATGTGTGGTTACCGGATGCGATGGCTGGACCGACTCCGGTGAGTGCTCTGATCCATGCTGCGACCATGGTGACCGCAGGCGTGTATATGATGGCTCGGATGCACTTTCTCTTTTCCCTGTCGCCGGTTGCGCTCGGCGTGGTGGCGACGGTCGGAGCCCTAACCGCGCTCGTTGCGGCAACCATTGGCCTCGCCCAGTTTGATATTAAGAAAGTGCTCGCGTATTCGACCGTCAGTCAGCTTGGCTATATGGTGCTGGGCGTCGGTGTCGGAGCGTATGGCGCTGCTGTTTTCCATCTGATGACGCACGCATTTTTTAAGGCCTGCCTGTTTCTTGGATCGGGAAGCGTCATCCATGCTATGGGTGATGAGCAGGATATGCGTAAGATGGGTGGGCTCAGAGAGAAAATGCCGCTCACCTTTTGGACCTTTTTGATCTCAACTATTGCTATTGCGGGTATCCCGCCTCTGGCCGGATTTTTCTCAAAGGACGAAATTCTCTGGCTGACGTTTTCCGGTGGGCATCCGTTCCTGTGGCTGATCGGATTTGTGGCTGCCGGGATGACTGCGTTTTACATGTTTCGTCAGGTCTTCATGGTGTTTTTTGGAGAGAATCGTGCCGATGAGCACACCAAAGAGCATTTGCACGAATCCCCTCCAGTGATGACCTACCCCTTAATTGTTCTTGCCGTAGGTGCGGTCTTTGCTGGTTTTCTCGGAGTACCCCCCGCCCTCGGTGGAAGTAATATCCTGGAACACTGGTTCGAACCTGTCTTTGCCGGTAGTCATGGCGGTGGCCATGCTGCGCATCACCATGTTGAGGTGATCGAGTATGTCCTGATGGTGGCTTCCGTTGGCATTGCGGCCGTCGGGATATTCCTCGCGTATCTGATTTACTATCGGCAGTCCCTGTCAGCCGAGACGTTTACTGCGGTCGGAGGTGGTGTGCCGTATCAAGCTGTGTTCAACAAATACTATGTTGACGAACTCTACCATGCGACCGCCGTCCGAGGGACCCTAGTGGCCAGTTGGTTATGCTCGGCCTTTGATCGGAATGTCATCGACTTTATCGTGAATGGTGTTGCCAAAGTGACCGGTGTAGTAGGTTGGACGGTTGGTCGATTTGATCATTACATCATTGATGGGCTGGTGAACGGACTGGCCGATGTCACGTTCGGTATCGGCAATCGGCTGCGCCAAATCCAGACCGGCAATCTCAGTATTTATCTGTATGTCATTGTTGGTGCGATTGCCGTCTCCCAATTCTTACCGCGTGTGGGAGCGGATACATTACTCCCGGTCGTGATGGTCTTTCTCGCCCTGGTGATCGTGATCGGACTAGCGCTGTGGCTCTCCACCAGACGAATCCAGTGGCGTCTGATGTTTACAAAAGAGGGAGTCTCGGAGCTTCGGTGAATCAGACCTTTTATCAAGCCCTTTGTGTGGATGTGCGGTAAGGAGCCGTTATGGAGTCCTCTATTCTCACCTTAATGATTTTCTTTCCTCTGGCGGGTATGGTCGCTGTCTTCTGCCTGCCGAGTCAAGCAAAAGATTTAATTCGATGGACGGCGTTTGCTTTTACCCTGCCTGCATTCTTTTTGGGCATCTGGCTCTACCAAAACTTTGATACCACAACCACAGCACTCCAATTTGTTGTGAATGTCCCGTGGATTGAGTCATTCAATATTCGCTATTTTGTTGGCGTCGATGGCGTCAGCATATCTATGGTTTTGCTGACCGCCTTTCTGTGCCCAATTTGCATTCTGGCCTCTTGGAACATTGAGCGGGCTGAGAAGGGCTATTTCGCCCTGTTTCTGCTGTTGGATACAGCCATGACGGGTGTCTTCTGCGCCATGGACTTCTTCCTGTTCTTCATCTTTTGGGAATTGATGCTGCTGCCGATGTATTTCCTGATTGGCATCTGGGGCGGGCCGCGACGTGAATATGCGGCGATTAAATTTTTCCTGTATACGATGCTCGGCAGTGCGCTGATGTTGGTCTGCATGCTGGTCTTCTATTTTCAGGCCGGGGCCATCGAAGGCGTTGGATACACATTTGATTTGACGCAACTGCCTGTTGTGGCTCAGCACTTTCAGACCGAGCCGCTCTTGTTTGGCTTCTCTTTGCCACAAATCATGTGGCTTGCGCTCTTTATTAACTTTGCCGTAAAAATTCCGGCCTTCCCTTTCCATACATGGCTGCCTGACGCCCACGTCGAAGCGCCAACCGCAATCTCCGTTATTCTGGCCGGGGTCCTGCTGAAAATGGGAACGTATGGGATTTTACGAGTCAATTATCCCCTTCTCCCGGCAGAAACCTTCTTTTTTGCGCCGTACTGTTTGGCTGCCTTAGGAGCGTGGAACATCGTCTACGGGGCCTTCTGTGCCTTATCTCAGTGCTTCACCGAGCCTAAGGATTTGAAAAAACTCGTGGCCTATTCCAGCATCAGTCACATGGGGTATGTCATGTTGGGCATGGCCTCGTTTACCCCACAAGGGATCAACGGTGCGGTCTTACAGATGTTCAATCATGGAACAATCACCGCCATGCTCTTCCTCATTGTCGGGGTAATCTATGATCGGGCTCATCATAGGCGCATTGACGGCTTTGGCGGCTTAGCTTCTGTAATGCCGGTCTATACTGGCGTGATGGGGCTGGCCTTTTTTGCGGCCATGGGACTCCCTGGTTTGTCGGCTTTTATTTCTGAAGTCCTGTGTCTCCTCGGTGCATGGCATACGCATAAAATTCCCACTTTGCTCGGCGCTCTGACCGTCATTATCACGGCGAGTTACCTGCTGTGGACGATCCAACAAATGTTTCTCGGACAACCACGTGAGGAGTATGCAGACATGCATCTCTCAGAAATCAACACGAGAGAACTGTGTATGTTAGTCCCACTTGGGGCCATTGTTGTGATCCTGGGATTTTATCCGCACGCCGTTCTGGACCTGCTCGACGTCTCGCTCCAGGGGCTTAACGAGGTCGTGCTGTCGGCAAGCACCAGCAGCCCTGACGCTGCGGCAGTTGCGCTGCGCTAGTGTGTTGAACGAGAGAGAAAGCATGCCATGAACCTCGGCAGTATTGAAAGCCTGGCATATCTCTACCCTGAAGGGATTCTTGTTCTCTCCATTCTGGCGATTTTTCTCGTTGACCTGTGTGTAGAGGATAAGGAGCGGCTCGGCAATATTGCCCTTATTGGCGCTGCTCTAGCACTAGTCTTTACTTCGGGCCTGTCCTTTTTTGGCGTCCGTTTTATCGAAGGATTACAAGGAGCTGGGGAAGGGTGGCTGTTTCATCGCATGATTGCGCTGGATAGTTTTGCCATTTTCTTTAAGGTGATTCTTTCCTTATCCGTAGTAGGAACTGTCTGGATGTCTCTCGGCTCGCGAGAGATTAACGGCCCGAATCAGGGCGAATACTACGGCATTTTGCTGGCGAGCGGACTCGGCATGTTTTTCATGGCCTCGGCAACGAATCTGCTCCTGGCCTATCTGTCTTTAGAGTTCGTCAGTCTGACATCCTACGTGCTGACGGGATATTTGACGCACAATCGAAGATCTGGAGAAGCCGCGCTGAAATATCTCATTTACGGTGGTGTCGCCTCGGGGACCATGATCTATGGCATGAGTTGGATCTTTGGTTTAACCGGAAGCCTGGATTATACGGAGATTAACGCGGCGTTACTGCAAAATGCTCCAGATCAACTCACATTATTTATCGCTCTTGTCCTCATGCTGGCTGGGTTCGGCTATAAAATTGCCGCGGTTCCCTTCCATATGTGGGCTCCCGATGTCTACCACGGGGCACCCATTCCTGTGACGGCTTTTCTTTCGGTGGGCTCAAAGGCTGCGGGCTTCGCTCTCCTGATGAGATTTTTCTATCCCGCCCTCTCTCAAAGCGGAGACACCGGCATGTGGCAATTCGTCCCCGGTGTCGAGTGGCCACAGCTCATGCTTATTGTGGCGATGGTGACGATGACGCTTGGGAACCTTGCGGCCCTGAACCAGCATAATGTGAAGCGTCTCTTAGCCTATTCTAGTATCGCTCACGCTGGCTACATCCTCATGGGGTTCGTTGTGCTTAGCGACGAAGGGCTGCGGGCTATGCTGTTCTACATCGTCGTCTATTATTTGATGAACCTTGGGGCGTTTATTGTCGTCATGGTTGTGGCGAATAACACTGGTCGTGAAGACTTAGAAGGCTTTCGTGGGCTTGCCTGGAGAGGGGGGGCTTTGCCTGCGGCAGCCATGGCAATTTTCCTATTTTCGCTCACGGGTCTTCCTCCGCTCGCTGGCTTTATTGGCAAATTTTATCTCTTTGCGGCGGTGGTGAAGGGCCAATTCTATTGGCTTGCGGTGGTTGGGATATTGAACAGTGTCGTGTCCCTCTATTATTATGCGGGCATTGTAAAGACGATGTTCCTTGATGAGCCGCCTGATTCGGAAGGTGAGGTTACGCTTGACCCACACAATGGATCCTTACTGGCAATCTTGAGTGTGGCGACTGTTGTCCTCGGAGTGTATTGGGCGCCAGTTTTCGACTTTGCCGACCGTTCGACGCGTTTTTTCTTGGGCAGCTAGCGAACGAGTATTCGTTGGAGCGAGAACAAGAACCTGATTTGTTCGACGTTTGACGGCATGTTAGGGTAGAGGAGCGAAAACGTCGTAACCCCCACGTTGAGCGGGAACTGAACCATGTCGGGGCGTAGCGCAGCCTGGTAGCGCACCTGCCTTGGGAGCAGGGGGTCGGCCGTTCAAATCGGCTCGCCCCGATACGATGTCACTGTCAGGAGGAACAGCCCAATGCTCCTGACATGCTAGGCCTTGAGGGCGCCAGTAGCTCAGCTGGATAGAGCAACGGCCTTCTAAGCCGTGGGTCAGGGGTTCGAATCCCTTCTGGCGCATAGGGTGGGTGTAGCTCAGTTGGTAGAGCACTGGGTTGTGGTCCCAGGAGTCGAGGGTTCGAGCCCCTTCACCCACCTTGTTCCTTTCATTCCAGAGCATGATATTCTCCTAACAAGCGCTGTCACGGCTCCAGTACTGTCCTAATTTGCTGGGCTAAGTATTTGATTTTCCAATCGCTCAAAAACTCGAAACTGCCTAATTAGGCCAGTACCACGGCTCCGGTTGCCATGACTAGGAATAGTAGTTATGGTGCCCGTGGGCCGCTAGCTCAGTTGGCAGAGCAGCTGACTCTTAATCAGCGGGTCCGGAGTTCGAATCTCCGGCGGCCCATCACCCTCGGCGAGGACATGTGCGAGAGTGGCGAAATTGGCAGACGCGCTAGACTTAGGATCTAGTCCGCTTGAAGCGGATGGGGGTTCAAGTCCCCCCTCTCGCACGCGTGTCTTATCCGAGTGGTATGAAGAGTTTCGTTGATATCCGCAATAGGTTGTTACTGTATGAAGATTTCGATTGAGAAGCTGAGTTCAGTCCAGAAAAAAATTACTTTCGAGATTCCTGCGGATCAAGTCCAAGCCGGACTGGAAAAAGCGTATCGAGCTTATCAAAACCGCGTTCGACTGAAAGGCTTTCGGGCTGGGCGAGTGCCAAGACACGTGCTCGAACGTCGCTTTGGAGAAGAGATTGCTGCAGAGGTGAGTTCCACTCTGGTCGAAGAGTCTCTTGCCAAAGCCATAGAGGAGCACGAACTCGCCATTGTGACAAAGCCTCAGATTGTGGCTGAGCGCTTGGTCGCGGGAAATCCTTTCTGTTATTCAGCGATGGTTGAGACGAAGCCCGAGGTCAAGAACGTTGATTACGAGGGGATAGCGGTTAACAAAGTAATCGCGTCAATAGCGGAGAAGGAGGTTGACGAGTCCTTAACGCGACTTGCTGAATCTTTTGCTCAGCTTCACCCCGTAACGGACCGAGAGCAGGCTGAGTCGGGAGATGTTGTCACCCTAGACTATCGAGCCGTACAGCACGGACACGCCATTCCAGGGCTCGAAGGAAAGGGCCGACTGGTTGAGTTGGGCAAAGAGTCGCTCCTGCCTGGGTTTCAAGAGAAGCTCGCTGGCGCCAAGAAGGGACAGACTGTTGAATTTTCACTGCCAATGCCCCAGGAGCCTCAAGAGACAGAATCCGAGCCGCAGGAGGATAGTCCGACTGCTACCTTTCACGTCACCATACACGATATTGCTCAAAAGGAAGTGCCTCTTTTAGACGATGAGTTTGCGAAAGATTACGGAGAGTGTGATACCCTCGAAGAGTTACGCGCCAAGATTCGGGAGAATATGGAACAGATGGCGGAGCGGACAGCAGAAGGGCGGATGCATGACGCTGTGCTGAATCAAATACTCAACAAAAATCCTTTCGAGGTCCCCCCTGGCCTTATTCATGAACAAGCGCAACAGCTATTCGTTGAGTCGGGCATGCAGGGACAAGGTAATGTCAGCTTTGATGACCCGACTATCCCTGAGGCTATACGCGAGGACTTTTCTCAGCGGGCAAAGCGACAGATTGAGACGACACTACTCCTCGATGCACTGGTAGAGCAACTCGGTATCACCAGTACGGAGGAAGAGGTTGATCTGAAGATTGGAAATTTTGGAGCGGCGAGTGTCGAACAGCAACAGCAGGTTGAGACATTCTACGCTGATCCGAGAAATCGCCAGATGCTGCAAGGGCGGCTGTGCAGAGAAAAGGCTCTTGAGGCGGTTGTGGGAAAGGCCCATGTTCGAGTGGTCCAAGAAGACATTGCTGGGGCTGAGGAAAACGACTAGTATGGACCCTTGGTGCGGAACCTTTCCTCTCCCTGGATGATTGGACCGAAAGATGAAAGCTTCTCTCTGTGACGCTATGTATCTGGTGGCTATCGAGTACGGACAGGTAAGTGAGTATGGATACTGTTTTTTCTTCCGAGCGGAGGGACGCCACGCGAACCTGGGGCAAGCATCCCTATACCGTGCGATCTGAAAACGATCCAAGGAGTAGCTATGCCTAGAAATGGCGATGATCGTCCCGGAAATTTGATTTGCTCTTTTTGTGGCAAGAGTCAGGATGAGGTTCGCAAACTGATTGCAGGCCCTACAGTCTATATCTGTGACGAATGTATCGACCTGTGTAATGACATTATCGCGGAAGAGTGTGATCAGGAAGACTCGTTGGCGGCGTCCTCGACCGTCCCAAAACCGGCAGAGATAAAGCGTGTTTTGGACCAATATGTCATCGGACAGGAGCAAGCAAAGAAAATTCTCTCTGTCGCTGTCCACAATCATTATAAACGTGTTGATTCGCAATTGATGACAAGTGAGGTAGAACTCCAAAAGTCTAATATCCTTCTTCTTGGTCCGACGGGGTCGGGGAAAACTCTCCTGGCCCAAACTCTGGCTCGTTTTCTTCAGGTACCTTTTACGATCGGCGATGCAACAAGTCTGACCGAGGCCGGGTATGTTGGGGAGGATGTCGAGAATATTGTCTTAAGCTTATTGCAAAATGCTGACTATGATGTCGAGAAATGTCAGAAGGGAATCGTCTATATCGATGAAATCGATAAGATCGCCCGAAAAGGGGATAATCCTTCGATTACCCGAGACGTTTCAGGTGAAGGTGTCCAGCAGGCCTTGCTCAAGATTATTGAAGGGACGGTCGCGAGCGTCCCCCCAAAAGGAGGCCGGAAACACCCGCAGCAAGAGTTCGTCCAGGTTGATACGACAAACATACTCTTTATCTGTGGCGGCGCGTTTGTCGGTCTGGAAGATGTGATTCAACGACGGATTGGGGGGAAGAGTCTTGGGTTTGGAGCAGATGTCCAGAGCACCAACCTGAAGGGGAGCAGTCTGCTCACCGAAGTGCAACCAGAGGACCTTCTAAAATTTGGCATGATACCGGAATTTATCGGCCGTCTTCCCGTTTTAGCGACGCTCAAGGAACTGGACGATCAGGCGTTAGTCCGAATTTTGCGTGAGCCAAAAAATGCACTCGTTCGGCAATACCAAAAACTCTTTGAATTGGAGAATGTCCACCTGCGCTTTACGGAGGGCGCGCTGACCGCGATTGCTCGGGAGGCATTAGCCCGAAAAACCGGGGCGCGTGGGCTGCGGGCTATTATGGAAAACATCATGCTGGATATCATGTACGATATCCCCTCACAGCCGAATATCAAAGAAGTTCTCATTTCCGAAGAAGTGGTGTCACGCAATGTGCAGCCTATTGTGATGTACCAAAAGGCAACGGCCGAGAGTGCCTGACGATCCGATTCGGAAAGTCGTGTCATGTTGTCCAAGAATGACAAATAAAGAGAGATCGGAAAAAGGAGGGGCCGTGCGTCTACCGCTTTTACCGTTACGAGACATTATTGTTTTTCCTCACATGGTCGTTCCCCTCTTTGTGGGACGACAAAAATCGATCAAGGCGCTCGAAGAATCGGTTGCCGGCGACAAGCTGATTTTTCTCGCAACGCAGCGTGATGCGAAAGTCAACGATCCGATTGCCAATGACATTTATTCCATGGGTACCGTTGGGCATGTGGTGCAACTTCTCCGGTTGCCAGACGGGACCGTGAAGGTACTGGTTGAGGGGAAACATCGCGGACAGGTTGTCCAATATGTAGAGCAGAATAACTTCTTCTGGGCCGATGTCGAGGAGGTTGAAGAGACGTCACAACGACAAGCTGAAATCGACGCGTTGGTGAGAAGCGTGAATACCGCATTTGAGAGTTATGTGCGTCTGAATAAGAAGATTCCTCCAGAGATGATCATGTCGGTCTCGGCGCTCGATGATCCGTCTCGACTCGCCGATACCATTATTGCCCACCTTGGGATTAAACTGGAGGATAAGCAGACCCTGCTCGAAACAATCGACCCCGCTGACCGGTTAGAGAAAGTACTGAGCTTTACGCGCTCCGAGATTGAGATACTTGAAGTGGAGCGGAGGATACGCAACCGGGTCAAAAAACAAATGGAAAAGACCCAGAAGGAGTACTATCTCAACGAGCAAATGCGGGCCATTCAAAAAGAGCTCGGGGAAAAAGACGAATTCAAGAATGAGTTGCAAGAACTCGAAGAAAAAATTCGACAAAAGAAGCTGTCTCAAGAGGCTCGGGACAAAGTAGAAAAGGAACTCAAGAAGCTGAAGATGATGTCGCCTATGTCTGCTGAGGCGACGGTTGTGCGAAACTATATTGACTGGTTGCTCGTCCTGCCCTGGTATGAATACACGGAAGATAAACTGGACATTCAAGATGCAGAAACGATTTTAGACGAGGACCACTACGGTCTGGAAAAAGTCAAAGAACGCATCCTGGAATATCTTGCCGTCCAGAGTCTTGTCGGCGAGTTGAAAGGCCCGATTCTCTGTTTTGTTGGTCCTCCGGGTGTGGGGAAAACGTCCTTAGGAAAATCCATTGCTCGCTCAACGGACCGAGAGTTTGTTCGGGTGTCCCTCGGTGGAGTGCGCGACGAGGCAGAAATCCGGGGGCACCGACGGACTTATATCGGAGCAATGCCTGGGAAAATCATCCAGGGGATGAAAAAAGCAGGAGCAGGGAACCCGGTCTTTCTTCTTGATGAGATCGACAAGATGTCAACCGATTTTCGGGGAGATCCATCTGCCGCGTTGATGGAAGTCCTGGACCCCGAACAGAATACGACCTTCAACGACCATTACCTTGATGTAGATTACGATCTGTCAAAAATTCTTTTTATCTGTACGGCAAATAATCTTGAGCGGATTCCACGCCCCCTCCAGGACCGCATGGAGATCATTAGAATCCCCGGTTACACCGAGTGGGAAAAATTAAATATCGCGAAGCATTTTTTGTTTAAGAAGCAACGGGAGGCCAACGGTCTGACTGAGCAGAATATCACGTGCTCTGATCGTATCTTGTCCACCGTGGTACGCTCCTATACCCGAGAATCTGGAGTTAGAAATCTCGAGCGAGAAATTGCGACGCTGTGTCGAAAGGTTGCGGTGGAAGTTGTCAAAAAGGGAAAAGATACGCATGTCCGATTAAATCAGAAACGACTCGAAAAATATTTAGGGCCTGTCCGCTATCGGGTGAGTAAAACGGAGCAGGAAGACAAAGTTGGTGTCGTGACGGGCTTGGCCTGGACGGATATGGGAGGTGAGTTGCTTGCGACTGAGGTGACCATCGTCCCTGGTAAAGGCAGGTTAACTATTACCGGGAAAATTGGCGATGTGATGCAAGAGTCTGCCCAAGCGGCGATGAGCTATGTGCGCTCACGGGCCGATGAGTTAGGGCTCGATAAGGATTTTTACCAGAATATTGATGTGCATATCCACATTCCAGAAGGAGCGATCCCGAAAGATGGTCCATCGGCTGGCGTGACAATGGCAACCTGCCTGGTCTCAGCTCTGACAAAGATCCCGGTTCGACATGACACGGCTATGACCGGAGAAATTACCCTTCGTGGTCGCGTGCTCCCCATAGGTGGCCTTAAGGAGAAGATACTCGCTGCCCATCGTGGGGGGATAACAAGAATACTTATCCCAATCGAAAATGAAAAAGATCTCCAGGAAGTTCCGGCGAATATCTTGCGAGCCGTTCATGTCGAGCCTGTTGACCATCTCGATGCCGTGCTACGAAATGCGCTCGTCCTTGCCGAGCCTGAGGAGTTCCTAGCAAAGAAAGAGAACGTGGTTGATGAGGATCCTCTCTACTCTTCCGATGTACCTGACCCGACTGAATCAGCCGAGATCGTGACCCATTAAGAAACATGAGGGGATTGACTGGGAAAGGGTGCAGTGGTAGAGGTCAGAGCCTCGTTTAGGGTAAGGTGCGCTCGCTAGCCTCTTTCGTCCTTGCATGTAGGGCGGTTAGCTCAGAGGAAGAGCATCGGCCTTACAAGCCGAGGGCCATCCGTTCAAATCGGATACCGCCCATATGGTGGGGTCGTAGTTCAGCTGGTTTAGAACGCCGGCCTGTCACGCCGGAGGTCGCGAGTTC
>JAJDTY010000076.1 GCA_022826945.1 Candidatus Binatia bacterium | reverse complement strand
GATTTTCTCTTCAATGTCGGCCGAGAGTTCTATCTTGCGGTGCTGAGGAAACTTCTCCCGGTCTACGGTCGGACGCAGAAAATACTGCTCCGGGACGGGGACTTCGGACTGGCTTTTGAGTTGTGCGAAATACCAGACCCGCGGGAGCACGCCGGGACTGAAAAAGACCTCCTGATCCTCGGCTGACCATTCTCTGAGTTCGTGCGCGTCGTGCACGCTATAGCGCATATAATCGATGGTCACGTCCCAGTAGTGGTTGAACAGGATCCCATAGCCGCGGTCCCCGGCCGGCTTGTTGTGATGCTTGGCAAGCCGGGTTTCCACAAAGATCAGATTCCCGTCCCGGCCGTACTGCTCAATCCTGAGCGGGTAAAAATAGTGTTTGTCCAACCAGTAGATAATGGTGGGCGCATAATAGTTGGGGAGCCATTGCTCCCTGACCGTGGTTTTCAGCACCCAACACTCCACCCCGCCGTCCGTGGTGTAAAACGGATACTCGTCGCCCATCATCTTGATGCTGTCGGTCGGCACGTCGTACAGGCTGCCGTCCGGGTTGGCCAGGGTTACGGTCGGGCGGGTGCGCGGAAAACGAACCGTCTGGTAGAGGGTATCGACGCCGATGAGCTGCCAGGAAAACTCCCAGGGGTCGCGGCCGAACAAATCGTCAAAACTCTCGGCTCCCTGGGCCAGCTTATCGCCCCGGCGAGGCTGGGGCTGACGCCGGACCCGGCGCAACTCCGGCGAATAGACAAACAAGTCCCAACGGACGGCCGTCTCCTGGCCGGCCCGGTACTGGGTCACAAACATCTGGTTGCCGGTGTTTTCCGGCGGATAAAAGTTTTGCCCGGTGATCTTGCGGGTGGGCTCTCCAGGCTTGGTCCCGTACAACTCGCCTTCCAGACCATGCTGGCCGATTGCATTCGGTACGTAGAAGATCGGGCTATACATTTTTTCGGTCAGCAGATAGCCGTGCGCGGTCAGTGCGCCGGAGACATCCACCAGATTACACGACCAGCGCGGCGAATGGCTGAACTCCATGGCCCGATAACCCATCTCCTCTGCGGTATAGGGCGGCTGAAACGGATAGCGCTCGGCGGGCATATACGGCCGCTCAGGGTCGCGGGGCGTGTCGGTTCGAGGATCGAACAGCGCACGCTCGGCCTCGGTCAGCCCTCCCACCACTCGCCAGGTTTTTGCAGCGGCAGGCGAGTCGGCCCATACCGCGGGCACGAGGCAGAGGCTGAAAACAAAAAGTGAGAGTGTCAGACCCAACCGCATGATTCTGGCCTCGTATCCCTGCTAGCGTCGTCCCTCGGTCAGTTTGTTCACATCGTACAGGCTCAGCACCTCCTCCATATCCACCTCCGGGTAGCCCATATCCAATGCCGGAAATAACGACGCCTGGCCGGTTTTGACATCAACGACCGTAACGCCAAGATACCGAACGAGATGCGCGCCTGCATTCATTTCCGGCAGGTACTGGGCGTCTTCGGACCAGGAGTGCTGCATGCCCCACACCTTCCACAGTGTCCCTTCCCGGTTGAACGCCATCCCGGAGACGACCCGATAGGTCTGGGCGTCCATAAACAGGAGCTTGCTGCTGTAGGGATGATTTTGCCGCTTGGGCTTGAGCTCGACCACCATGGTCTGGCGCAGCTCCCATGGCCCGAGCGGTGCCCGGCCCGCTGGCCCGTAATAGCGGGCATAGGCATGGGGTGAGTTCATGATGTGCAGTACATCCTTCCAGCCGTGAAAAGTCCAGTCATAATCCAGTACCCGCCCGGAGAAGCCGAAGAAGTCATCGATGGTCGTATCCGAGCCCTGGAAAGAATCGGCCTTCTCTTCCGCGGACACGCGGCGGACTTTGCGCAGGGACGGAACATAGGTCCACGCCTGGTCGGGCCGGTGCGGGTCGCTGGAACGCTGGATGAGCACCCGCAGACCGCGCATTTCATACGGGTCGGTAAAGTCGTTGATATCTTTCCACTCGAATTCCGCGGCCCCGTCAACCGGCAGGGTATAGTTCTGCTCGGGCAGCATGGCCAGATGGCTATGATACACCCGCTGATAGCGCTGTTGGAGCACGCGCTCAACCGTGCCACCCGGTTGAATCATATCCTCGGGTATGCCCGGCAACGCACCGTGCGTCCCGCCCGGTTTGATCATGATCGTGGCGAAATTGCCGACCTTGATGCCATAGTGCTGCCAGCGGAAATTAAAGTTCCAGCCAATCCTGAGACCCGCGGTCGGGTCTGCCGGGTCCAACTGGTCCGCGGGAAACGGTTGGCCGGCAACATAATTCCTCAGACTGCCGTCCTCGGCAAGCTGGGTCTGGCCGGTGAATTTCTCGGTTGCGTCGAGATAGTCTGTCCGCGGGGGGTAATCGCCTGGGGAGCTGATGTCGAAGGTCACTTCCGGAAATTGAAACTCTTCAAAATATCCGGGCGGCACAAAGGGCCGGATCTTGTCCATATCGCTCAGCCCCAGGGTCTCGCCGGGTGTAAACTCCGGCTGGGCGTCTTGATATTGCTGCACCCATTGCAGGACGGTTTCTCGGGTCATGGCGCTGCGTTCATTCTGCGCCCAACCGGGTCCGCTCCAGACCAGTAATCCTACGAATAAAAGAACAAACTGCATGCACTCTCCCTCATCTACTCTCTTTGCTTGACCAGAATGTCTTTGCAAACGATACAAGCTTGGCTATGGTGACGATTATTTCTGACGGTTCCCCAAACTGCAACGACCAAGGAGGGCAGTATGAAAACGATCTCGGTGAGCCCTGAAGACATGGAAGCCCGCATTGCCCGCTTCCAAGACTTGAAGCCCATTCCGGCTATGCAGAACGGCAAAATTCCGTTGGCAGCTCGGGACCACATCTACGCCCGTAAGCTCTTGCCCGTTATCTCATCCAAGGGCGGAGAAGGGCCGTTTGGGCCGGCCCCGATTGCTGAAGCCGATGGCTATTCCATGACGCTGGCCGTGTGTCCACCCAATCAGGGGCCGGGACTGCACGCCCATCACAAGACGCACGAGATTTTTACCTGCCTCAAAGGGACTTTCAAAATCCAGTGGGGCGATGACGGAGAACACGAAGTTGTCCTGAATCAGTTTGACACAATTTCAGTCCCGCCCGGTGTATGTCGCGGCTTCACGAATATCGGCGATGACGAAGGCTGCCTCCAAGTGCTCATTACCGGTGGTGTGCACGATATGCAGGACATCGCTTTTCCACCCAGCGTGGCCGAGCAGATAGACCAGACCGGCCCAGGAGTGTTAGAGGAAATTAAGAAGACCGGCCTCGCGTTCAACGCGGGCCAAGAATAGAGATTCAAGAGGAGCGCGGTAACCGACGAGTCTCATAAGGAGGGCAGCATGAGTGTTGACGATTTAGCTAAACGGCTCCGGGTTTTGGAAGACATTGAGGCCATTCAAAAAGTCAAGGCCGAATACTGCGCCCACTGTGACAACGGCTACAACCCGGACGGGATTGCCGAACTGTTTGCCGAAGACGGGGTGTGGGACGGCGGGGTTGACGTGTTTGGCAAATACGACGGGCGGGAAGCCATTCGAAAGTTCTTCACCGGGGCGACCAGGGTCATTCCGTTTGCCGTGCATAACGTCATGAATCCCATCATTGAAGTCGACGGCGACACGGCCACGGGGCACTGGTACCTGTTTCAGCCTTGTACGATGACCGAGAAAGACGGGGATAAAGCGGTGTGGGGTGCGGCCAAATATCATGACGACTATGTACGGATCAACGGTGAATGGAGGATCCAGACCCTGCGCGTCAAGTTCGAGTTCTGGACGCCCTTTGAAAAGGGCTGGGTGGAAAAGCGGATGATTCAGGACTAGCGGTCTCGTCCGTGTAGGAGCGGCCTATGCAGTTTTACAATTTTCACCTCATGCCGTGGCCCGACCTGCCCGAGGACTTTGCCGACAAGACCAAACATGAATCGGCCTGGGTGACGCTCTCGAATAAATACTACGATCCCGAAAAGGGGCATACGGTCTACAATCAATATCTGGACCAGCTTGAGTATGCCGAAAAGCTGGGGTTCGAGGGCGTGTGCGTCAACGAGCACCATCAGAACACCTACGGCACCATGCCGTCGCCGAACATTATGGCTGCCATGTTGGCACGCCGGACCTCGCGGATGAAGATCGCGATGGTCGGTAACGGCCTGCCGCTCCGCGATCATCCCCTCCGGGTCGCCGAAGAAGTCGCCATGCTCGATGTCGTGACCGGCGGGCGGATTATTTCCGGCTTTGTGCGCGGCATCGGGGACGAATACTTTTCCCTGGGGATCAACCCCACGTATTCGCTGGCGCGTTTTCGCGAAGCGCACGATCTGATCATCCGCTCCTGGACCGAGACCGGCCCGTTTTACTTTGACGGCGAGCATTATCAAGTCCGCTACGTTAATGTTTGGCCGCGCCCCCTACAGAAACCGCACCCGCCGATCTGGATTCCTGGCTTCGGCAGTAAGGAAACCGTCGAGTGGTGCGCTCATCCCGACCGCAAATATCCCTATCTGGCAGTGTTCATGCCGGATGACTTGGTGAAGTGGTTCTTCGATGCCTACCGCGAGGCTGCGGACCAGTACGGTTACGAAGCCTCGCCCTATCAAATGGGTCACCTCCTGCCGGTCTATGTGGCCGAGACGGACAGTCGAGCGGAAGAAGAAGCCGAGGCCCATATTCTGTGGCTCTACCACTATGGCCTGCGTCATAAATGGCAGATGTTCTTCCCGCCGGGCTATACGTCCGCGGCGTCCATGCGGCGCATCCTGGCCCGCGCGGCCGATTTTGATTGGGAAAGCATGGACTTCAAGCAGCTCAACGAGCGCGGCTACTGTGTCGTGGGGAGCGCCAAGACCGTGCGTGAACGCCTCGCCCACCTGGTCAAGGAACTCGGCTTCGGCCTGCTGCTCCCCCTCCTGCACGCGGGCGATATGCCGCACCATCGGGTCATTAAAAACATGGACCTGTTTGCCTCCGACGTGATGCCCGCCCTGCGCGAGGAATTCAGCGCGATGTCGCAGCGCTGGCTGGAAGCGGCATAAGCACGGTCTTCGCCCACACGAGAACGGCCAAGGAGGGTCGCATGGAATTCGGACTGACCGCGGATCATATTCGTATTCAGCAAGTTGCCCGTCAGCTCGCCGCTGACTTTGCGACCCGTGCGGCCGAGCACGACCGGGACGGCTCTCCACCCAAGGAGAATTATGCGGCCCTCCGGGACGCTGGCTTCTACGGCTTGGTTGTGCCCAAGGAGTATGGCGGCCAAGAGGCCGGGCTCCTTGGCTATACCATTGCTGCCGAGGAAATCGCCCAGGGCTGTGCGTCGACGGCGCTCTCGTTCAATATGCACGCCGCAACGCTGGCGTCTCTGATGCATTCCGCCCTGCCGGATGACATAAAAAAATGGGTCGCTGAATTGGCGACCAAACAGGGCAAGTTGATTGCCGCCATTCTCTCCGAACCGAGTACCACCAGCATTGTCCCCATGACGTTTGCCTGTTCAACACGGGCTCGCCGGGTGTCCGGGGGCTATCGGCTTTCGGGCAAGAAATCGTTCTGCTCCATGGGCGAATCGTCCGACTATCTGTGTCTGTTTGCCCATCCCGAGGAGATTACCAATCCACAAACGGCCCTCGTTGCGGTACTGCCGACCGACTCGCCCGGCGTGCGCTTCGAGCATGTGTGGGACACGCTCGGCATGCGGGCGACCCGTAGCGACAATTTGATTCTCGAAGACTGCTTCGTGCCGGACGAGGCCATCCTGGGCGAACCCATTCCCAAGATTGGTGAATGGCTGGCCACCAATGAGCCGAGTTTCAATATTCCGTATACCGCCGTCTATCTCGGCGTTGGCTTTGCAGCCTTGAGTGCGATCAAAGACAATGTGACGCAGCGTCAGCCCAAAGGCTACGGGCAGCCCTTGGCCTATCACCCGGATATTCGACGCCGGGTTGCCATGATGAGCGCTCAACTGGAAGCCGCCCGCTGGCTGCTGCGCTACGTGGCCTGGCTTGCAGACGAAGCCTATGAACGCCAGCGCTATACCGACCGCCCGAAGCAGTATGGCACAACATCGGAAGGACAGGCCGCGGAGGTTCTGGCCACCTATTTCAAGGCCAAATACGTTGTCGGTGAAGCCGTCACTGCCGCGACCCGCTCGGCGCTTGAAATGGGGGGTGGTCACGCCATCTTCAAGACCTCGATGCTGGAGCGTCTGTTTCGCGATGGCGCGACCGCGACCATGCAGCACCCCCCCAGCGATTTTTGTCTGTCGTCCTTGAGTGTCCATGAACTCCAACTCGACCCGCAGCAGATTCAACCACCCCTGGTTCAGACATGGGAGTAGGGCGGCTGAGCGGCGCGTCCCCTGACAATCAGGTCGCTCCCGCCCGGTGCGGCAGAGGTTGAGGGGCCATTCCCTTTTCTATAGGAATGGACCGGTACCAAGGAGAGGACCGTGAAAAAACGTATCTATTTCAACGCTTTTCATATGAACTGTGTGGTGCACCAATCGCCCGGCCTGTGGGTCCTGCCGGGAGATAAGATGGAGAACTACACCGACCTCAATACCTGGATTGAATTGGCTCGGTTATTGGAACGGGGCAAGTTCGATGCCCTGTTTCTGGCCGATGTCGTGGGCGTGTACGATGTGTTCCGGGGCAATCGGGAGGCCGCCCTGACCCAGGCCGCGCAAACACCGGTGAACGACCCCATGCTGCTGGTCCCGGCCATGGCCACGGCAACCGAACATTTGGGCTTCGCCTTTACCAGTTCGATCCTCCAGTACCCTCCCTTCACCTTTGCCCGGCTCATCTCGACGCTCGACCATCTTACCCAGGGCCGGGTGGCCTGGAATATCGTGACTTCGTATCTGGAAAGCGCCGGACGCAGCTATGGCCGGTCCGGTTTGCCCGAGCACGACGAACGCTACGACATGGCGGATGAGTATTGCGAGGTGTGCTACAAGCTGTGGGAATCGAGCTGGGAGGATGGCGCGGTGGTCAAAGACAAGCAGCGCGGCATCTACGCCGACCCGAGCAAGGTGTGGAATGTCGTCCACGAGGGCAAGTATTACAAAATGGACGGCTGTCACCTGTCCGAACCGTCCCCGCAACGCACCCCGGTGTTATACCAGGCCGGCTCCTCATCCCGCGGACAGGCCTTTGCCGCCCGCCACGCCGAGTGCGTGTTTATCGCTTCCCCGACACCTGAGATTGCGCGGCAGATCATC
This sequence comes from Candidatus Binatia bacterium, assembly GCA_022826945.1. GTDB lineage: Bacteria > Desulfobacterota > Binatia > Bin18 > Bin18 > Bin18. Next base: position 2,344 of record JAJDTY010000076.1, on the reverse strand, counting down.
CAGGCGACCCGGAAACAGGCAGAGCAGAACGGACGCAACCCGGAGGATATTCTTTTCTTTGCCTATCTCAAAACGGTCACCGGCAGCACGGAGGCGGAAGTCAAGCAGAAGTATGACGATTACCTGGAACATACGAGCTATGACGGATCAATGGCCTTGTGGTGTGGCTGGGCCGGCTACGATTTCGGTGAGCTCGACCCGGACGAACCGCTCGAATATGTTGAAACAAACGCCATTCGCACGCTCTGGAATAATTTCTCCCGCGCCGACCCGGAGCGCAAGTGGCGGGTACGTGACTTGGCCAAATATGTCGGCCTTGGTGGCGGTGGTCCGGTGGTGGCGGGGACGCCGGAACAGATCGCCGACGAATTTCAGGAATGGACCGAGGCCGGAGTCGACGGGTTCAACATCGCCTACGCCGTGACGCCGGGAACGTTTGAGGAATTTGTTGACGGCGTCGTGCCGGTTCTTCAGAAACGCGGAATGATGCAAACGGAGTACCAGGACGGCACCCTGCGCGAAAAACTCTACGGGGCCGGACATGCGCGGCTGAACTCTCCGCATCCGGCGGTGCAATACCGACGCGCCGAATCGGCTTCCGCCCAGGGCTCCTCTCGGCCTCGTCAGGCGGGCTCAGCCAGGGTTGTCGCGGCGAAATAAATGAAGAATCATTGAGGCGGTCCAGCTTCAGATCTATTCCCTGTCTTTACTCGCCAGTTCAGGAATATGTTCTGTTTCGTACTGTTCAATCAAGACGCCCATGACTTCCATCAATGAGGCAAGAGGATGCGTTTCCTCTTCTCCAACTGCGTCAACAAGGCTGTCAAGCAAGGCCACAAGACGGTCGTACTCAGCCTCGGTATGCGGAACAAATAGACAATCCGCCATGTCCGGCCAATGCGATATGGCAGTCGGAATATCAGGGTTTGCCATACTCATAGCTATTCCTTCCATTTCCCCGCACCCCCAGGGATTGAAAGGAAGCGTTGTCTGCGAAACAGACGCAGGTAAGGGCGCTCTACGCGTCCACCTTATCGAAATACTGAATCTTGGGCGGGGCGGTGACCAGCGCTTGGAGGGGGGCGAGGGTGCCGGTTTCCGACCGCCACTGTAAATAGCGCTCCTGATGGGCGCGCGAGTCCCATATTTCATACAGGACCATATTGCCCTTGGTCTCGGTATTGTCGTAGAAATCAACACTCTGGCAGCCGTCGTAGGCCCGGGTGTCGGGTAATAATTCCTTCATCAGCGTCTTCATGTCATCAACCGATTCCGGTTTTACCGCCAACTCGATCAAGACCATTGTGCTCATATCTTTCATCCTCCTTCACGGGTATGGATGGCAATCCGTATCCCCAACCAGATCATGACCTCCAGCTGGAGACAAGGGACCGACTGAATAGCATTTTCATCTCGACGAGACGTGGTATAGGAAAGGAAGCATAAGATTCCCTCAGTAAGGGGGAAAGACCAGGGAACTAAGGGAGACTTCATGAAAATCGGTTTTATGCTGCCCGCATTTGGCGCAATGGCGACCCATGAGAATATGCTGGCCATGGCCCAGCTCGCCGAAGACCGCGGCTTCGAGTCGATCTGGGCGCCCGACCACGTCATCATGCCGACCAAGATCAATACCCCGTACCCGTACAGCAAGTCGGGGCGTTATATCGCCGACCCCAAGGGCGCCCATCTGGAGCCGTTTACCGTGCTGTCGTTCGTGGCGGCCTGTACCCGCCGGGTGCGGTTGGGGTTTACCGTAATCGTGGCGCCGTACCGCCATCCGGTGGTGACGGGTAAGATGCTGGCCTCGTTGGACGTGCTGTCAAACGGCCGTCTGATTGTCGGTGTGGGCAGCGGCTGGTTGGAAGAGGAGTTCCAGGCCCTGGAGGTCCCTTTTGCCAAACGCTGGACGCGCACGGACGAGCATATTCAGATCTGGAAAGAGCTCTGGACGGCCGAGGAGCCGCGCTTTGAGGGCGAGTACCACCGGTTTGTGGATGTCCAGTGTCGGCCTCAACCGCTCCAAAAGCCGCACCCGCCGATTACGATTGGCGGGCGTGGGCGGGCCGGCCTCCGCCGGGTGGTGAGTATGGCCGACGGCTGGCAGGTCGTCTCCGAGCATCCCGACGATGTGTACAGCACCGAGGGCGACCTGGCGAAGGATTTGCAGACGCTCAGGCAGATGTGCGACGAGGCGGGTCGCGACTTCTCGACCATAGAGATTACCGCGGTGATTATCACCGGCACGGCCGAGGGGGTTCTCAAGGACCTGCCGGGCTGGGAACGCCTGGGCGTGAGCCGGTTGATCCTTGACTTTCCGTCGTTTGTGTCCGACCCTGGCGAT
>JAJDTY010000070.1 GCA_022826945.1 Candidatus Binatia bacterium | reverse complement strand
CCTGATGGGCGACGGTAACGCCTTCAAGTGGGTGCTGGGTATCGACCGGCCTACCTTGATCCGCTGGCTCAACCCGACGCGGAGTTTCTTCCTGAGCGCTCAGGCGTACGGCACCCACTATCCCGACTCGCGGGCTGGCCGCCGCGGTATCGTGAGTGAGAACAATAACTTCATCTTCACCGTGTTCGCGCAGAACCATTTCATGCGTGACCAGTTGGTGTACCTAGTCTTTGGCGCGTTCGGCACCGCGGCTCAGGACGGCACGACCGGCGGCAATATCGAGTATCTGATCACCAATAACTGGTCGGTCACGCTCGGTTTCACCGCATTTATCGGTGCCCGGCATCGCCACGACCTTGGTGCGTTCGGGGTGTTCAACGATGGCACGTGCTACGGTGGCCTTTCCGGCCCCGGCTCCTGTCAGGGACCATATTCGGAAGCCGGCTTCGGCTTGTTCCACATGCAGGCCGGTGGCTCGGAGCGGAACCAGATGAACGAGTTCTGGGGCCGACTGCGTTATCGTTTCTAGGATGTGTAGGGGGCGGTGCAGGTATCGCCCCCCATTGATGCCAACAGTATAAAAATACCTGCTGAGGTATTATTGACTTCCCAAAAACGTCAACCAAAATGGAGCGGTAAATTTTCTTAATGAGGAGGATTTATGAAACGACTTATAGCGTTTTCATTTCTCGCGGCCTGTAGCCTGTTGTGGGCACAGACCAGCGTACTGGCGCAGGGCGGCGATGCGACCACGTACACGCGCGATACATTCGAGCAATGGTTCAACGAGACCAAAGACGCCGAGCCGGAATTTAAGGCTGGCGACGTGCTGACGCACGCCGACCTGCCTAAGGTGAGACCGTTCATGTTCCCCGGCTATTTCGAGCAGTTCGAGAAGTGGAACGACGGTACGCTGCAAATGGAGGTGGCCGAAACCTACCACGTGACACCGCACCAGGTCGTGCGGGACTGCGACGAGAAGTTCCAGAAGCAGGTCTCGCTGGCCGCGGACGGCGCGCTCGAGAACTACATCTGCGGCTATCCGTTTTCGAACGATGATATCCGGACCGAGACGGACATGAACGTCGCTGGTCTCAAGGTGGCCTGGAACTACGACAAGCGCTTTTACTGGCGCGGCTACTTCGTCGCCAACGCGCTGAGCACGTGGCTGAGGTTCGGCGGTGAGCACGAGACTCCAGAGCCGACGAAACCACCCGATGCCTGGATTGGTGGTGAAATCGATATCGACACGGACTGGGATTACGATTACGACAAGATTTACGGCGGCGGCGGCACCTACGAGCGCAGTCTGGGCACCTTCTATCACAAGGCCTATCACTCCCAGATGGCCATGTATCCGGACAACAACTACAACCTGCCCGAAAACGATGACGCCGGGACCGTGCACTGGAAAGAGTTCACCGGCTTCTTTGAGCCGTACGACGTGCGGGGTACCGCGTTCATCATCCAGCGCTACATCGACCCGCGTCGGACCGATGACGGTTGGGCCTATGTTCCGAGCCTGCGGCGCGTGCGGCGTATTTCGGCGGAGGTGAAGTCTGACTCGCTGATGGGCACCGAGCATACGCTGGAAGACTTCTACGGCTTCTCGGGTCGTCCGCTCGAGTGGGACTGGGTGTTCTGGGGTCCCAAGAAGTTCCTGACCGTGCACGCCCTGACCAAGTGGGAAGACGACGGCGTGCGTTACGGCGGGCCCGACGGCTGGCTCAACGACGACATCTGGCAGATCCGCGAGCTGTTCGTGGTCGAGCGGATTCCGAAAGACCCGCGCCATCCGTACAAGAGCGCGATCATGGCGATCGATCCGCAAACCTGGGAGACTTGGAACCACATTGCTTTCGACCGCAAAGGGAAACTGTGGAAGTTGTGGCAGTGGGGCTACCAGTGGGCCGACGATTCCAAGAAGTACACGTACATGAACGCCAACCGTGGCGCGATTCACTGGCGGAACGTGGACACGGTCGACATTCAGAACGGTCGCGGCAACCTGTGGCGTGAATACGCTGGCGGTCTGCCCGACTTTTCGATGGACTACATTAATGGCCTGTATGACCTTAACCGTCTGACTGAGCTGCACCGCTAAACAGCCTCAGAAGACATCTCCGGGGGGAGCAGATATCTGCTCCCCCTTGTACTTTCGGGTTGCGAACGGTGAGAACATGGGCTTCAGCATGAAAAACATCTTGACTGTCGTCGTGAGCCTTGGCGTTCTGTATGCTGCTGGCGATCTCCGGGCAGAAGAAGAGCCGCAACAAACCACACCCAAAGCTGTCGCGTATTACGGCTGGCTGGATAAATTTGAAAACCCGTCTCACCGACCGCCGACACCGACCCAAAGGCATGATGCTCACACGCTGCCTGAAAAAGGTCAGGCTGAGCAGAGCGGGCAGCATGAGATTGCTTCAGCCAAGACTCCCCCCTCGGCAGAGAGCGGAAGCGTTGCGGTTTCCGACGTTATCGTCGAGGAGGAGACCGCTGCTCCAGGTGAGGGTCTGGGCTGCTATTACCACCGTGCCTACTATTCTCACCTCCCCATGTTTAAAGATGACGTGTATTCGTTGCGCGGCTCTTTTGACGTGGCGGAAACCTTTCATAAGCCCTCTGAAGACGTGATTTCTGTGCCTCCTGATCAGGCAGCACAGGCGGAATAGTCTGTCTCGGCGGGTTCTGCCCCCCTCCCCATGTCTCGGCTCTCACTTGTAGTGAACAGTCCAAGACGAATCCTCAGCGTCGTTGTTGCCATTACTGTCCTCTGTTTTGTCTCGTCTGCTTCCGGTGCGGACGAAGCGCCGGGCACCCGTCTCAAGCAATTAGCCGAAGAAGCCGGGCGGTTGCACGCAGCTGGAAAATTTCAGGCCGCCATTCCCGTTACGCGCGAACTGCTTGAGCAGACGGAAAAGGTCGCTGGCCCCGATCATCCGCTCGTCTCTCACAGCCTGAATAACCTCGCCCTCCTCCTTCAGCAGACCCGTCAATATACGGAAGCTCGTCAGCTCTTCGAACGGGCACTGGGCATTGATGAGAAGGCGCTGGGAAAAAATCATCCTGGAATTATCCGCAGTCTGACAAATCTCGCCCTTGTGCTCCAGGATCAGCAGCAGTTTGACGCTGCCCGTCCGCTGCTCGAGCGAGCCCTGAGCATTACAGAGGCCGCCTACGGGCAGGCGCATGCCGCGGTTGCCGTGAGTGTCGGTAACTTGGCAATGCTGTACAAAGAGCAAAAACAGTACGAACAGGCCCGTCCGCTTTTTGAACGGGCGTTGACGATTCACCAACAGCAACTCGGGAACGAACATCCGGCTGTTGCGCTGAGCATGATTAATCTGGGCGAGTTGTTGATTGCGACGAAACAGTATAACGGAGCCCGAACCTTACTCCAGAGTGCGCTCTCGATTCATGAGCGCACGCACGGTGCCCGGCACCCTGTTGTAGCAGATGACCTGACCCGGTTAGGGCTGCTCATCAAGGAAATGGGTGATTACACCGAGGCAGGGGAATTACAGCAACGCGCGCTCGAAATCCGAGAGACGGCGCTTGGTCCGTCACATCCCGATGTGGCGGCGAGTCTCAACAATCTCGGATCGGCGTTATATCAAATAGGGGAATTCGCCAAAGCAAGGCCCATGTTTGAGCGGGCTGCCGAGATATATGCCGTTGCCTATGGTTCGACGCATCCAGACGTAGGCACGAGCCTGAACAACTTGGCGTCCCTGTTGTACCAGATCCGGAACTACGCTGAGGCCGCACAGGTCTATGAGCGCGTGATTGCGATCAACGAACAAGCGCTGGGCAAGGATCACCCTGTTGTGGCGATGAATCTGAACAATATGGCCTTAGCACTGCGCGAGGGGGGGGATAGTGTGCGTCCGCTGCCCTTGTACGAGCGCGCGCTTCAGATTACCGAGACGGCCTACGGCCGGGTCCATCCCAATGTTGCAGTCAGTCTCAATAACCTGGCTTCTCTTCACCATCAGAATGGCAACTTTGAGACCGCCCGTCCGCTGTTCGAACGATCCGTACAGGTGATGAAGACCGCGCTGGGTGAGGCTCATCCGAATATTGCTACGAGCCTGAATCAGTTTGCGCTGTTCCTGAAAGATGCCGGAGACCTCACCGCCTCTCGGCAGTATTACGAAGAAGCCCTGGCGGTTGAGACCAAGGCGCTGGAACCTGGACAGCGTGATATTGCGGTCAGTCTGAATAATCTGGCCACGACCCTGAGCGGTATCGCCGACCTCCTCCAGGACACCAAGGATTATACGACGTTTCTACCCCTATACGAGCAGGCCGCTTCAGTGATGGAGGCGTCGCTTGGCACAGATCATCCGAACGTCGCGCTGAATCTCCGAACCCAGGCGATGTTCTATGCGGAGCAGGGAAAAAATGAAGAGGCGGTGTCGTTCACAGAGCAAGCGGTCCACATCCAAGAGAAAGCGCTGCCCACGGACAGCCCGGTGATCCGCGAGACGCTTGAACAACTCGCCCGGTTGTATGAAAAGACCGGGAAGACAGACAGTGCCCAACAGACACGTGACCGTCTGAGAGCCATGCAAGCGGCTTCTCCCCAGGAGTAAGACCTCTCCCAGGGAGAAGCGCAACCTTTTCAGCGAACAGAATTCTTGATTAGGTAAGATTGTCTCAGACAAAAAGGAGTTGTGTATGCGTCGGGTTGCCCTGGTTGGGGCGGGACTGTCACGCTTTGGGGTACGCGCCGCCGGCTTTCGGGAATTGCTTGCCGAGGCCGGTCAGGCCTGCTTTGCTTCTGTTCCGCACTTGACACCCAAGGATATCGAAGGGCTGGTCGTGGGTGCCGTCCTGCCTGAACGGGCAGCCTTTCAAAGTCATATTGCTCCGCTTGCCGCGGAAACGCTGGGCATTCAGCCGAGCAAGCTCTCGGCCCGGACCGAACATATGTGTGCCAGTGGCACTGCAGGCATACGCTATGCCTATGCGTTTATTGCCGCCGGTCTGGCCGATGTCGTTATGGTGCTGGGGGTTGAGAAGCTCAATCTCCCCAATATGGGTGAAGCCGTGTTGAATATGGGGACTGGGGTGGACCGAGACTGGGAAGCCTGTTTTGGACTCACTGCCCCGCCTTCCTTTGCCCTGGCCGCCCAACTGCATATGGCCGAATACGACACCACAGAAGAGCAGCTTGCCCATGTGGCGGTGAAAAATCATACGCATTCAAGCAAAAATCCGTACGCCCATTTTCAAAACGGCGTCACCCTGGATGCGGTCGTGTGCTCGCGCATGATCGCCTCCCCGCTCCGGCTGTTCATGTGTTCTCCTATTACCGATGGCGCGGCTGCCGTTATTCTGGCGAGCGAAGAGCGGGCCAAAGAAATGACGGACAAGCCGGTCTTTATTCGTGGAACCGGACAAGCGGTTCACGGGTTTTCGGTCTCCAGCCTCGACCCTGATTATGCCAGTTGGCCGGCCATGAAACAGGCTGCCGGGGACGCCTACACCATGGCCGGGATATCGGCGAATGACGTCAATTTTGCCGAGGTCCACGACTGTTTTGCCATCGCGGAGATTATTGCCTATGAAGAGCTTGGATTCTGCCCGAAGGGTGAGGGCGGTCCGTTCGTGGCAGAAGGGCGGTCCGATTACGACGGTGACGTGGTCGTCAACCCTCGCGGCGGGCTGATGGGCTGCGGACACCCACTTGGGGCCACGGGGGTGGCTCAGGCGGTGGAAGCCTTTTGGCAACTGCGCGGGGAAGCAGGCGAACGCCAAGTCCCACAGGCGCATATCGGACTGACGCATAATAATAGCGGGATGGGCGAGCATGTAGTCATGATTTACGGGCGGGAGTAAGAGCCTATGAGCGAATATTTCCGCGCCATTGATCCCTTTCCGCTCCAGGGCAGTCAGCACACTCGACTGGCGCCGTTTTATGAAGCCCTGCGGTTACAAAAGTTACTCACCACATTTTGTCCGCAGTGTCTCTTGCGCCACTGGCCGCCGCGTGTGGTCTGTCCGGACTGTCTCTCAGACCGGCTTGATTGGATTGAGCTCCCGAGCCAGGGGACGATCCACGCCTATACCATTCAAGATACCGGCGTCCCTCCGGGCTTTCCGCGCCCATTGATTTTCGCTGTGGTTCGTGTCGAAGGGCTCAGGATATTCACTCGGCTGGTGGAAACAGAGCCTAGCCAAGTTGAGCGGGGGCGTACCGTCCGTCTCTTTCCTTCTGCGGTCGGGCAGGACCCAGAGGGCGACGAACGCTATGTGCCGACATTTGCCCTGGTCCAAGAAACAGCATGAAATACAAAATCGGCATTGACGTCGGCGGCACGTTTACCGACTTTCTTGTCACCGACTCTCAGGGCGCGACTCAAGTCTACAAGACGCCGACTACGCCACAGCAGCCTGCGGTCGGTGTTTTGCAGGGACTGCGGAAGATCGCCGCTTCTCTTGATCGTGAATTGTCGGATTTTCTCGGCCGAGTCAGCGTCATCGTTCATGGGACGACTATTACGACCAACGCCGTCTTAACTGGAGAGGGGGCCAAGACGGCCTTTCTGACGACCCGTGGCTTTCGCGATGTGCTCAATATGCGTCGGGGGCTGCGCGACCGTCAGTACGATAGCAAATACGGTCCGCCGCCGCCTTTGGTCCCGCGAGCGCATATCTACCCTATTAGCGAACGGGTCAATGTTGAGGGGGTAGTGGTGACCCCCCTGCACGAAGCGGATGTGATGGACGCGATTGAACATATCCGGGCGAACGCCGTTGAGGCGGTGGCGGTCAGTTATCTGTGGTCTTTCTTGAATCCAGCCCATGAGCGACGAACCGGTCAGCTCATCCAGGATGCCCTCCCCGAGGTGTATGTGTCCTTATCATCCGAAGTGCTGCCGCAAATCCGGGTCTATGAGCGACATTCCACCACCGTACTGAATGCGACGGTCGGTCCTCCACTCTCACGCTATCTGACTCAGCTTGAAAGCCAGTTGGACGAATCGGGTTTTACCGGTGTCTTGCTCATTATGCAGTCGAATGGCGGGGTGATGTCACCTCACCTGACCCGACGCTTTGCCGCAAACACCCTCTTATCCGGTCCGGCTGGCGGACCCATGGCCGGAGTGTTCTATGCTGACACCCACGCCCTGCGCGATGTGATCACGGTTGACATGGGAGGGACTAGTTTTGATGCCTGTCTCATCCACGATCGCCAGCCCGTAACAACAACGGAGGGCGAGATTGGCGGTCACCGGCTCGCTCTGCCCTTGCTGGACATCCACACGGTTGGTGCTGGCGGGGGCAGTATTGCCTGGATCGATGCCGGGGGGATTCTCCAGGTTGGGCCCAAGAGTGCCGGGGCCGAGCCCGGTCCGGTGTGCTATGGCCGTGGCGGGGTCGAGCCCACGGTGACAGATGCCAACTTGGTGCTGGGCTATCTTTCCTCAGACGGACTGCTAGGCGGGGAAATGCCCCTCGATTATCACGGGGCTCAGCGCGCGGTGACAAACAAGATCGCTGAGCCCTTGGACCTCTCTCCTATTGAGGCCGCCGAGGGTATCTATCGCATTGTGAACGCCAATATGGCGGCCGCGCTTCAGGGTGTTTCGGTCGAACGGGGCTATGATCCACGCGAGTTTGCGCTTGTGGTTGCCGGTGGAGCAGGGCCGCTGCACGCCGGAATGATAGCCCGAGAATTGGACATTCCGCTGATCGTGATTCCTCAAGATTCATCGGTGTTCTGTGCAGCCGGCATGTTGATTTCTGATTTGCAGCATGACTACGTTCAGACCTTCACCCGGGACTGGGATGCCATCGTTCCCGACGATATCAGTGGTACTCTGAGCGAGATTGAGGCACACGCCCGAGCAACCCTAGCATCAGAAGGCATCTCCGCGGAGAAAATACAAATCCACGCAACGCTCGATGTCCGCTACGTTGGCCAATTTCACGAAGTCGAAGTCCCGGTTCAGCCCCCTCTCGTTGCATCGGAACTGGAGGCGACAGCCGCCCGTTTTCACCGTCTCCACGAGGCTCTCTATGGCTATGCCATGCCAGAAGCCCCATTGGAGATGATCAATCTACGGGTCAAGGCGCTGGGGCTCACGGAGAAACCGCGACTCACACCCAGCCCACTTGTGGACGCAGACCCGGCCGTCGCGCTCAAAGGTGAGCGGCAAGCGTACTTCTCTGGGACGCCGTATACGGTTGCTGTCTATAATGGGGACCGGTTCGACTGTGGCATGGCTCTTGCCGGACCGGCCTTGATCGAACAGGCCAACACCACAGTCCTCGTCCCGCCCGGCTACCGTTTGGTCTGTAATGCCTACTGTAATTATGTCATGCACCCGGCTGAGCGACCGCTTGACGAAATCCTCGCAGGGTTGGGCGGCCGCCTTGCCAGTGCGGAAGGGGCGTGGAATGCAAACGGACAGGATTGATCCGATCCTCATATCGGTCATCGCGAACCGCTTGGACTCGATCACCAAGGAAATGGGTCAGACCATGCTGCGGACCTCGCGCTCGCCTATTTTTAGTGAGGCACGCGACTTTGTGACCGCAATTTATGACCGCCAGCTCCGTTTGGTCGCCCAGACGGCCTATATTCCAATCCTGCTTGCCGCAACGCCTTGGGCGGTCCGCTCGATTGCTGAGACTTACGCTGACGACACGCACGAAGGCGATGTCTTCATTCTCAACGACCCGTATCGGGGCAATAACCATCCGCCCGATTTTACGATTGCCAAGCCGGTTTATATTGATGGCGAACTGCGCTTCTGGTCGGTCACAAAAGGCCATCAAGCGGACACCGGTGGCGGCGGCGCGGCGGGCTACCACCCGGAAGCGCGCGATGTGTGGGATGAGGGGCTGCGGATTCCACCGGCCAAACTCTATGAGCAGGGCAAGGTGAATCGCGGCCTGTGGGAAATGATCGTGTCCAATGTGCGCCTGCGGTTTCTGGTAGAGGGCGATCTGCATTGTCTGGTTGGTGCCGCCAGCCTGGGTGAACGTAATATTACCGCGCTGGTGAAAAAACATGGTATCTCTGTTGTTGAACAGGTTGTTGAGCACCTCCTGGCTGCCTCGGAAAAGCATATGCGCGAGGAAGTTCGTACGATTCCGAACGGCACGTATCTGGCCGCGCGGCAGATCGATAACGACGGGATTGTCTACGATCGGCCGGTGACCATTCGGGTGAAAGTCGAGGTGCAGGACGAGTCTGTGATGTTCGATTACTCAGGCTCCGATGATCAGGTCCCCGGCTATGTCAACAGTCCGTTTGCCAATACCGCCTCTGCGACCTACCTGGCACTGTTTACTCTGGTCAACCCCGATGTGCCGCATAACGAAGGGGCCATGCGTCCGGTTTCCATTGTGGCGCCGAGTCGGAGTGTGGTGAACCCGGTCGAACCAGCGCCAAGCACGGCCTGCACAGTCCTAACGGGCGAAACTATAACCGAAGCGGTCTGGCTGGCTCTGTCTGAGGTTATCCCCGAGCGCGTTCAGGCCGCCTGGGGACGCTGGTGTGCACCGGCCACCACAGGTATGAACCCACGCACCGGACGGCCGTTCGGGGAGATTCATTTTTTAAGTAAAGGTGGCGGTGGAGCCACGGCCGGCTTTGATGGGTGGGACCATATCGGGACTGCCATGTGCCTTGGGGGGCTGCGTTCGCCAGACCCTGAGCTGCACGAATTGGTCAACCCCTATTTCATTGAGCAGTTTGAGTATGGTCAGGATAGTGCCGGAGCCGGGCAATGGCGGGGCGGCATGGGGGTGACCTATCGCTGGCGGATCGAAGCCGACAACATTGCGTGTGCAAACTTCGGGAGCGGTACCCAGCCCGCCACGGCACCGTTCGGCCTGCGGGGCGGACAGGGCGCACCGCCCAACCGGCAGATTTTTCACTATGCCGATGGCCACACGGAAGAGAGTATGGCCAATTCCACGAATATCCTGTCCAAAGGAGATGAAGTGGAGCTGTTCTCAAGTGGCGGCGGCGGATTTGGCGACCCGAAGCAGCGAGCGATAGAAAAAGTCGTACAAGACGTGAGGGATGGATTGGTCTCGATAGAAAGCGCACAGCGGGACTACGGAGTGGTGATGGATCCAACAACATTTGTTGTTGACGCAGCGGCAACAGCACGGCTACGCAATGGGAGATGAGGGGAGGGTGCGGTCCGCTTCAAGCTCAAGGGAAGAGGAGATGCGATTTAGTGTCATGATTTGGCCCTACTCGGGCCAAACGATAGAGCCGGTTGTCCGCCTCGCCCAGTGCGCCGAAGCCTGTGGCTTTGAGACGGTGTACGTCGGTGATTCGCAGATGCTGTGGAACGATGTCTACGTCTGTCTGGCCTGCTGCGCCCAGGCCACGCAATGGGTGAAACTTGGTCCCGGCGTGACGAATCTGGTCACCCGCCATCCAACCGTGACGGCCAATGCAATGGTCTCACTCAATATGCTCAGCCAGGGGCGGGCTGTGCTCGGTGTCGGCGCAGGAGACTCGGCCGTAAGAACCGCGGGCCTCTCCCCGGCTAAGCGAGATCAACTGCGTCGAGACGTTGTTTTCATTCGCGAGTTGTTTTCAGGACAAGAGGTGGAAGCGCCGGCTGTGTCCGCTCCTGGAGACAAGAAAACCTGGGGACAGGAAGTACGGCTGAGGGTGGCTGGAGCCGAAGAGTGGGGGAAGGTGCCCATCGAGATTGCGGTCATGAGTCCACGGGCCGCCACGCTGGTCGGTGAAATAGGCGACGGTGTTATCGTTGACGGCCATATGGGCGGAAACGGCGAGGGCGCACGGGCTGCGGTCGAGGCGGCGAGCGAAGGCGCGCAAAAAGCGGGCAAGGACCCTGCCCAACTTCGTTTTATCGCCGCGATTGACGCGGCCATCGACGATGATCGGAGTGCGGCCCTCGATCAAGTGCGTCCCACTGCGGCGCGGAATATTGCCAACAAACTCTGGCTCCCAGACACGCTTGGCCTTGAGCATGCCGATGTCGTGAAAGCAGTGACCGAAAGCTACCGCTTCTATGAACATCTTGACTTGACCGCCAAACATCGTGAACTTATTCCTGATGTCGTTGCCCAGAAATGTACCATTGCGGGGACGCCTCAGGACTGCATTGACAAAGCGCATGAGCTCAAAGCCGCTGGGCTGACCGATATTGCTATTTTTGTGACAACCCAGAATGAAGTTGCGGCGCGTGCGACGCTGGAACGATTTGCCAAAGAAGTTATCCCGTCAGTGAGATGACGTGTGGAGAGCCGGAAAAAGGGAGACGTTGAGATGGCTGTGGAAGATCTGGTCAAACTCTGGGAAGAGCATGTTGTAGGCGAGTTTGTCGAAAAAGACGAAGAGCTTTCACTGTCGACCATGGTGGAAGACGCGTCGGTCATGCACATGCCGACGCGCTCTGGCGGAAAGGGTAAGGCCGAACTTCGTACCTATTATCGGGACATGTTTATCCCCTCGATTCCCGATGAGTGGGAACATGTGATGACGAACCGCGTCGTGACTGAAGACTGTATTGTCGAGGAAGCTACCGTCCGCATGGTCCATTCGAAGCAGATGGACTGGTTCCTGCCTGGGATTCCTCCGACCGGTGAGACCGTCACGGCGGAATTGGTCATTATCATCGAGTTCCGGGATGGGAAGATGTCCGCGGAACGCATTTACTGGGACCACGCCGCGGTACTGCGGCAGATAGGCCAACTCGCATAGCCGGGCCGCAGGTCGCCCGCTGAGGGAGAGCTGGCAAGCGCGCACCCTCGGGTGCCAGACGAAAGGAGTAAGGATGAAGAAATACTGTCAGGCCTACAGTCTTCTCATTCTTTTTCCTCTGCTGTTGCTCATCAGCGAGGTGCCCTTTGCCGCGACCGGTGAGGAAGAATCCGCGGTGGGTCAGGCCAAGCAGGGTGATTTGCTCGGGGCGGTTATCACCTATAAGGCCAGACATGACCCGACCGCAAAGCACGGGCTGGTCGCGCTCCAGCAACTCGCGCTTGAGGTCTTACGATTGGGGCTGCGATTGGGCGACCCGCATGAGCGGAACGTGGTTGCCGGCATCCTTGGGAGACGGGGTGATTCTGCGGGATTAGTCGTTCTTGATGAGGCTCTGCGGTCCGACCAGCCTATGCTGCGCCGGACCGCAGCCGACGCCCTGGGCGATATGGCGACGCCTGGTGCGGTCGGGCTGCTGCGTCGGCTCTACTACACAGACTCAGTAGGGAAGCGCCTGGCGTTGTCGGGATTGCGGCGAACACGGGATCGAACCGCCCTCCTGCTCTATCTTGATGCCGTGAACAGCTCGGACACGCGACTGCGCACTCAGGGGGCGGGCGGTCTGGGCGAACTCCGCTCTGCAGTTGCGTCGCCGGTGTTACACACGCTCCTCAAAACAGAAAAAGACCCTATCGTTGCCGTCACGCTGGCGTGGTCGCTCGCGGCGATGGGTGATGCCGCTGGGTTCGCCTACCTTACTGCCAAACTGAGCGATCCGAGTGAGCAAATCCGTGATGCCGTAGTAGGATTGCTCGGATCGCTCGATGACCCGAGTATTGCCGTGCTGCTGCGGACCGCTCTTCAATCAGACCCGTCTGAAATGGTCCGTACCACAGCCGCTGCTTCCCTCACGCATTTCAAGGATGCGAGTGGTCTCCCCCTTGTCCAGCAAGCGCTGGAGCATGTTGATTTTCGGATTCGTCTGGCCGCCTCCGTTTCCTTTACCCGTATGGATTATGGGACGGCGAAGTCGCTGATTGTGAAAGCCTTGCAGTCCAGAGACCCGTTGACGCGTTCCAGCGCGTATCAGGTGATTGGTCAAAATCAGGATGCCAGCGTTGCGTCTGAGGTAATTGCGGCAGTGGGACGAGAGCGGGACCTATATGCCAAGGCGCAGGGGCTATGGACGATCGGGCGGATTGGTGGGGCTGAGAGTGTTCCTCCACTCCTGGACATGCTCGCCGCAGAAGAAGAAACAGTGCGGCATGCCTCTGCAGAGGCCCTGGTCTTTATCAGTGATCGTCTGTTACAGCAAAGAGGATGGCAACAGCGGTAGAGGCTGTCCGGCCCTTTACGCCCAGCAGGCCGCTTGATAAGAAGCCGTCGGTTCAGCCTTTGGGTTGGGCCGTAAGGAAGAATCGGAAAGAGATCAACACAGGAGGAAATATATGGCTGCGTTCGATACAGGCTGGATGGAGCGCTGGCAAGCCCTGGTCAATCAGGACAGCGTGACCAAGATCATTGGCAGACATTTAACCACGGATGTCCTGTTGGCTTTCGGTGATACCGCCTATGTCGTGTCATTCGTCGGCGGGACGATACCGAAAGTCTCGTCCGATATCGGACCCGAATCGACCTACGCGTTTGCTCTCCGTGGTCCCGCAGAAACCTGGGCCAAATTTATCCAGCCTGTCCCTCCACCCATGTATAATGATATCTGGGCAATGGCCCATCCACTCCACGGACGGCTGCAGATTGAAGGTGATGTCAAAGTCATGTGGCAGAACTTGCGGGCCTTTACCTGGACGCTCGATTTGATGCGGAATGTACAAGAATAGGAGTAAGAGCCATGGCGAATATTGAACCCATTACTGGTCGTTATGTGCGTGTCCCGTACGAGGGAGAAGACTACCGGGTGTTTTATGAGGAAGCCGGGCAGGGTATCCCTCTCGTGTGTCTCCACACAGCAGGCACGGATACGCGCGAGTGGCGCCACCAATTGTGTGATACCGATATCAACAGCGACTTTCGGGTGATTGCGCTTGACCTGCCTCGACACGGAAAATCCATTCCGCCCCAGGGCTGGTGGAAAGAAGAGTATAAGCTGACGGCCAAGTTTTACTCGGAATTCCTGATCGCCTTCTGCAAAGAACTCGAACTCGACAATCCGGTTATTATGGGCAGTTCGATGGGCGGGAATATCTGTCTGCACCTGGCGCGTAATTTCTCGCCCGACTTACGTGCCCTGATCGCGATCGAAGCCTGCGACTACTCGCCCGGCTGGTGGCTGGACTGGCTCTGGAATCCCCATGTCCACGGCGGCGAAGCGTGTGCCACCTCCGTGTATGGCCTGATGGCGCCACAGAGCCCGGAAGAGTATCGTCGAGAGACCTGGTGGTATTATTCACAAAGTGGTCCAGGCATCTTTAAGGGAGACTTATATTTCTACAGCGTGGATCACGACTTCCGTGAGATGGCGGAACAACTGTCGGGCGACATCCCCATCTATTTCATGACGGGCGTATACGATTTTGCCTGTACGCCGGAGATGACGGAAAAAACGGCTAAAAAAGTCAAGAACTCCGAGTGCATCATCATGGAAGAAATCGGCCATTTCCCCATGTGTGAGAATCCCGTGACGTTCAAAAAATATCTGATGCCAGTTCTAGCCAAGATTCTCCAAACGGGCTAAGGCTGAAAGAGTGTGCTGGAGCGGGACTGCAACGACAAGCCGCTCGAGGTCAGGAGGAAGTCCCATGAAATTTAATCTTTTTGTCCTGCCGACCATCCCGGCGACCTTCGAGGAGCGCGAACGGCTGCGACCTATCGGCCGCAATAACGACAAATACCAAGAAATGCTCACGGAGCTACGCGAAATTGCGCAACTGGCCGAAGAACTCGGCTTTGACGCCATGTCCACTACCGAGCACCACTTTCACTCCGAGGGCTATGAGGCGTCCATTGCCCCGTTGATGCTGTACACCGACCTTGCGGCGCGAACAGAGCGTATCAAGTTTGCCTCGCTCGGATTGGTCTTACCCACCTGGGACCCGCTTCGGGTCGCAGAAGAGATCGCCGTTATCGATCATCTGACCAAAGGGCGCTTTATTGCCGGCTTTGCCCGAGGATATCAGGACCGGTGGACCAATGTGCTTGGCCAGCACTACCATGTGACTGGCGCACCCATGGATGGCTCTGAAGTGGATGCGCATAACCGGGCGGTCTTTGAAGAAGTCTTCAAAATTATGAAGACCGCCTGGACCGAGGAGTCCATTCGGCTCAAGACCAAGTACTACGAAGTCCCGACCCCCTATGAACACGGCATTCAGCGCTGGCCGGTTGCCAAAAACTGGACCTCGAAATACGGAGCCGAGGGAGAGGTGGATGAAAACGGGGCCGTGCAGCGCATCTGTGTCGTTCCCAAACCCTATACCGAACCCCACCCGCCGATCTGGCAGCCGTTCTCCGTCAGCGAAAAAACGATCCGCTGGTGTGCGACCGAAGGGATTGTACCGTGGATTTTGATCTCGCATCCACCCGCGTTTCGGGAGCTGTGCGAAGCTTATCGTGATGAAGCAGCCAGACACGGCCGGAATCTCGAACTCGGAGAGAGTGTCGGTGCCTTCCGGTCGGTGCATATCGGAAATACATACACCGAAGGCTACTCCCTCGGAGCGGAAACGCAGGGCGCCGGATTCATCCAATATTTCGCCGGGTTCGGCTTCTTTGAAGCCTACCGCTACCCTGGCGAGACGACACCCGTTCCCTGGAAGTTCGAGCGTATGGTTGAGGCGAAGTACTCACTGGTTGGGACGGTTGATGATGTCAAACGTGAACTGGAAGCACTCCAGAAGAATGCCAATATTGAATGGTTCGGCTGGTTCTTTGATCAAGGGATGATGCCGTGGGAAGAGACCAAGCGTCAGCTCGAAATCTTCGGGACCAAAATTCTGCCGGAGTTCAAAGACTAGGCTTCACTCCAGAGATTCCTTTTCTCCTTATCGGGCGTGTTTTGGGACACGCCCTTTTTTATTGGTATAATGGTAACATCGCTCTCTGACTTGCCCTTGGGCAACTTTATCAAGTGGAGTGGACGTAGGTCCGACGCGTGAGTCAGGTCAAAGAGAACACGCATGCATATTCTCCTCACTGGTGCGGGCGGTCAGCTCGGTCATGCCATTCAAGGCGTCTTTAGTAATCACGAGATTATCGCTTACGACCGACGTCAGCTCGATATTACCGACCTTGATGCGGTCCGCGCGGTGGTCGCAACATATGCTCCCGACTTGATCCTCAATGCCGCCGCGTATAATGCTGTGGACCACGCGGAGCGAGACCCTGAGGCTGCGTATCGGGCGAACGCTCTCGGCCCTCGTAACTTGGCTCTCGTGACTGCAGCCCGCGAGATTCCACTCCTGCACGTATCCACGAATTATGTTTTCAATGGACTGAGCCGCAGGCCGTATCATGAATTTGATACGCCTCACCCACAGTCGGTTTATGGGCAAAGCAAGCTCGCCGGAGAAGAGGCGGTTCGGGCTTTAAATCCAAAGCATTATATTGTTCGCACCTCCTGGGTGTACCACACGCACGGCAAGAACTTCATACAAACCATGCGTGCCCTCTCCCAGCAGCCCGCAGTCCGAGTGGTGAACGATCAATTCGGTTCCCCAACCTATGCCCCGCATTTAGCAACCGCCTTGGCCCAGCTTGTGACAACCGAAGCTTTTGGAACCTACCATCTGGCCGGTCGGGGTGGCACGAGCCGCTTTGATCTCATCCAGACTCTATATACACTCCTCGGCGTTCGCTCTCAGGTGAAACCTATACCGAGCACAGCAATGCCTCGCCTGGCACAATGTCCCTCCTACGCGGTGCTGACAACGCTCCAAGAGCCATCTATACATCTCCCGTCCTGGCAGGATGGCCTTGCCGAGTTTGTGCAGTCTGCGCTATAGCCGAACCATTCCCGCGGATGAAGGATTGAAACGCCAGAGTGAAGCCTGGTACCTGAGACCCCCGGAAGGGAGTGGGCACATGGAGGAAGGACACACACAAGGAGCAGATGCCCATACTCAAGCAGGGAGTAAAAGTCGTCTTTTCGGTAAAATTGCGCTGATTGTTGTTGGGGTCGCCCTGCTCATCTTTCTCGGCCGTCAGGCCGGAGCATATGTGCCGGTGTTTGCCGCCTGGGTGGAGACGCTTGGGGTGTGGGGACCGCTTGTCTTCATCGCCGGTTACGCTATTGCCGCCGTGGCCTTTATCCCCGGCTCTATCCTCACCCTGGCTGCGGGTGCAATCTTCGGGCTGGTGAGCGGTATTGTGTATGTCTTTATTGCCGCCACCCTGGGTTCGTGCCTCGCGTTTATGGTGGCGCGTTATTTTGCTCGGGAGGCTATCGAGCGGAAGCTGGCCGACACACCCAGATTTGCCGCTATCGACCGGGCGGTAAGTGCGCAGGGGCGTAAAATCGTCTTTTTGTTACGACTGTCTCCGGTCTTCCCGTTTAATC
Source organism: Candidatus Binatia bacterium (assembly GCA_022826945.1). GTDB lineage: Bacteria > Desulfobacterota > Binatia > Bin18 > Bin18 > Bin18. Next base: position 85,430 of record JAJDTY010000070.1, on the reverse strand, counting down.
TTCTGAACTACGCCCTGGGACTGACCAATGTGCGCTTTGTGGACTATGCTATCGCTGCATTTGGTATGCTGCCGGGGACGATTCTGTATGTCTATTACGGAAAACTGGCCGGAGATGTGGCCGCTCTGGCTGGAGGGGCTGCGCCGGAACGAGGGCTTGCTGACTATGGAGTGCTCCTCCTGGGTCTGGTCGCTACCATTGTGGTAACCACCATTGTCACACGAACGGCTCGGAAGGCCCTCAAGGAAGCCACCGGAGAAGACTGACGCCCTGACGAACCTGCCCGGACGCGGGTGCTACATTCACAAAGACAGTGGGAGGATTTGATGGATTTTGGAATTTGTGTTGCTGCAAAAATTGATGATGTCGGTTATATCACCCATGCGGAAAATCTTGGGTACTCCCACGCCTGGGTCGCTGATAGTCAAATGATCTGGTCCGACTGCTACGCTGTCCTTGCCCTGGCCGCCCAGCAAACCCGCACGATGAACATCGGTACAGGTGTGTCTGTTGCCGGGACGCGCATTGCTCCGGTGACGGCGCATAGCATTGCCACGATTAATCGTTTAGCCCCAGGACGTACTTTTCTCGGGATTGGCACCGGCAACACCGCCATGCGGATTATGGGTCACAAGCCCATGAAGCTGCGAGAGTTCGGTGAGTATTTACGGGTGCTCCGGGCGCTCCTGCACGGTGAGGAAGTGACCATGACCTGGCAAGGTCAAACCATGCCGGTCCAATTCCAGATGCAAGAGTATAAGTTCATTGATGTCAGACACCACATCCCCCTGTATGTCTCCGGCTTTGGTCCAAAGGCTCAGGCATTGGCGGGTGAGTATGGCGATGGGTTGGTTGTCTCCATCCCTCCAGACCCGGCATTCATGCGCCGTGCCCTGCTCAACGCCAAGGCGGGCGCTGAACGTGGCGGGCGGAATGGCGACCACTATTACACGTGTGCCCTCAGCGCGGTTGCCCTGTTAGAACCGGGTGAATCGCTCAGCTCGGAGCGTATTCTGCGTGAATGCGGCCCGTTTGCTATTGCCTCGCTTCACTATCTGTACGATAAGGTGCGCCAGTTTGGTGGACAGCCGCCCCGGCACCTCGCCAATATCTGGGACGAATACAGCGCGCTGGTCGAGCGAACGCCGCCCTCGCACCGCCATATGCGCATTCACACCGGCCACTGCGTCTACCATCTGCCCGAAGAGGAGAAATTCATTACGCCCGAGCTCATCAAATCGACCTGTCTTGCCGGCACACCAGAGGAGGTCATCGAACAAATCAAACGACTTGAGGCAACCGGCCTGGATCAGATCATGCTGCTCCCTTCTCTCGCGACACAATACCGAGTGATTGAGGATTTCACGCGGCAAGTCATGGAGAAGTTGTAGGACAGGTTTGAAAGAGCGGCGGGGCTGCGCAACCCAGCGTGGCCCTGCATGAGCGTAGTTATTGAGCGCTAGCAAGAGCGCGGGGAGCGGTCGCTCCTGGGTTCTCTAGTCAAATGCGGTCGTCACCAACTCCGTATCCAGATATTCCGTAATCTGCTGGATTTTACTGTCCTGAAGCTGGATAACTAAGCAGTACGTATTATTATACGACTTGCCGGTCTTCGTCTGTGACTTGCCTTGGGTTTGCAAGACGACATAGTCCCCTTCGGCAATCGTATTCAGAATGGTGTTGGTGATGAACCCGTCGAGTTGCGCGGTCAGAGGGGTAAAGAGTCGCTCAACGATATCCGCTTTGCCGGTATAGGTGTGGGAGTATTTCGTGGTACCGATAATGGTCCAGCGAATATCGTCTGACAGATGGCTGAAAAACTTTTCCGAATCACCGGCATTCAAAGCGGCGAATGTGTCGTGAACCAATTGTTTATTCTCGGCAGCACCCATAATAACCCCTCCTGTAATTGTAGAGTAACGGACATATCGCACGTTTACGGACGGATTACCATCGTCTGGACGACTAAAATATTACCGGCAGCGCCTTTAGGCCACGCAGAGTCAGCATATCGCGCCATTCAAGCTGGTCCGTTGCCAGTTGGATATCCGGCATCCTACACAGTATCGAGTTGATAGCAATCTGTGCTTCGACCCGGGCGAGTGGCGCTCCTAAGCAATGGTGAATACCGTGACCAAAGGTGAGGTGTGGATTCTCCCGGCGGGTAATATCGAGCCGGTCGGGGTCGGAGAAACGGGCCGGATCGCGATTGGCCGCTCCGAGCAGGAGTAGGGCTTGCTGGTGCTTGCCTATGGTTTTGCCGCCCACCTCAATATCTTCGAGTGCCACGCGAGCGGTGATTTGTACCGAGCCGTCATAGCGGAGAAATTCTTCGACTGCCGTTTTGATCAACGACGGGTCTGCTCTCAGCTTGGCCATTTGACCAGGGTTGCGAAACAGCGCGAGCATGCCGTTGCCGATCAAATTCATTGTGGTCTCATGGCCGGCGGCAAACAACAGAATGGCCGTAGCTAAGAGTTCATCCTCGTCTAGCTTGTCGCCCTCTTCTTCTGCTGCGATAAGGCCACTCAGGAGGTCATCCTGGGGGGAGTCTCGTCGTTCGGCCACGAGTGCGGTGAAGTAGGCGAGCAGCTCCTCGGTGGCTTTGTCAGCGGCCTGGGTAATCTCCGGTGTGATAATAGGATCAAGCGATCGGGCCAGAGCCGCGGTCCAGCCTTTGAAATATTCTCGGTCTTGTGCCGGAACACCAATCAACTCAGCAATCACAATGACCGGCAACGGAAAGGCCACGTCCTGAATAATATCAAAGCGCCTCTTTACGTGGACAGCGTTCAGTAAGTCATGCACGATGGCCTGAATATGGGGCCGCATATCTTCAACCACCCGCGGCGTAAACGCTTTTGCGACTAATTTACGCAGCCGGGTATGGTCGGGCGGATTCTTCAAGAGCATCCATCGGCTTTGCATATCGTAAGCAGGGCCGGTCCCACCCAGGACTTCGACATAATCATCAAACCGCTCCCAATCGCGTGGGTTGGCGCTGGCTTTGGAATGACGTAGTATGGCGACAATATCGTCATAACGGGTGCACACCCAGAACCCGAACATTGCACTCCAGTGGACGGGGTCTGCTTCACGAAACTGGCGATAGGTTGGGTAGGGGTTCTGACGGAAATTCTGCTGAAGAGGGTTGAATTCTAGCGGCATTTCGGGATGAGCCGGTGTTTCAGTATCTGGGACGGACGATTGGGATTTTTCGGGCATGGGTGCGTTCCCTTTAGCGTGCCGTTGCGACCCTTAAAGCTGTTCCTGCCAGCGATACAGACGGGTTGTAGGAAAGTCAAGATGAAGAAGGCCGAGCAATCAGAAGCCACTCGCATGGTGTTACTCCAGGCGGCTCGTGAACTGTTTACCGAGCGCGGCTATGCCGACACGGCGACCGAAGATATTGCCCAACGGGCCGGGGTAACCCGCGGCGCGCTCTACTACCAGTTCCGTGACAAGGTTGGCCTCTTTCGTGCGGTTTTTGAAGACCTCAATCTTCATATTGCGCAAAAAGTTGTGAGTGCCATAAAATATATCTGGATGCCTGCCTGGACCCGGCTTTCCAACGCATTGCACTGATTGAAGCCTCTTCCGTGCTGGGCTGGGAGGAAAAGCGTGCGTTGGACGAAAAATATGGGCTTAGTCTCATCCGCGATGCCCTTCAAGAACTCATGGGTGCCGGGCTGATTGCTCCGCAACCGTTTGAACCGGTGGCCCACCTTATCTTAAGTGCGGAGAGGGAAGCGGCTCTGTATATTGCCCGCGCCGATGACATAGCTACGGCACGAAAAGAAATGGAAGCAGGCCTGGAATGCTTCCTTAATAGTCTGCGTGTGTAAGGTGTTGAGCCGACTCCTATAGATGGGGGTAGCGGGGTGTGACCCGACTCCACTGGTCTACAAATGACTGAGCGCTCCGCCTTCAATCCACACGGTTTGGCCGGTGATAAAGCCCGCCATGTCTGAGGCCAGATACACTGCGGCTTCGCCAACTTCAGACGGCTGCGCCAGGCGTTTCTGCGGCAAATAGCGACGCAACTGTTCCTGTACGGCGGTGTCTTTGAGCAGGCCCATGCCCTCGGTCCAGCCCGCTCCAATGGCGTTTACGGTAATTCCGCTTCGAGCCCATTCAAGAGCCAGAGCACGGGTCAAATTCAGAACCCCGCCTTGCGCCGCACAGTACGCGCTGCCATTGGTCATACCCCGGTCGCCGAGCAATGAAACAATATTAATAATTCGTCCGCTCTGTTGAGCCAGCATGGGACCGGCTGCTGCCCGGCAGGCAAAATACACGCCAGTCAAATTGACCTCCAGCACTCGTCGCCATTCCTTGGAAGAAATGTCACGAAGCGGCTTGGCAAACGGTAGGTCGTGAGCATTGACGAGAATATCGAGCGTGCCAAGTTCCGAGAGAGTCTGATTCACCAGGGCCTGCACGTCTGCTCCGTTCGCTGCATCTACCATCTGAGCCAGGCTCTTTCTGCCCTGAGATTGAATCGCATCTCGGCATGCGAGGACAGCCTCCTGTTCTCGCGGTGTGGCAAGCGTCGAGCCAACTGCGACATCCGCGCCTGCCTCGGCCAGCGCACAGGCAGCAGCCCCGCCAATGGCGGAACTGGCTCCAAGCACCAGCGCGTTTTTCCTCGCTAAAGAAAACGCAGCCAAGCTCATGCGCTGTCCTCTTCCAGCGGGACGACTGGAGCGAATCCGCACGGGGCTTGCCCTCCTGCCAGACCGCCGCCCTCTAGCGCAAGCATTTGACCATTCATGTAGTTGGACATATCCGACGCCAGGAAGACACAAGCCGGTCCCAGCTCAGCATCCTGGCCGACCCGCCCAACCGGTATGAACTTCCCGCCGCGCCAAAAATTGATCAACTCGGGGTCATCGTGCGGAAAGATGCCGGGCAGAATCAGATTGGCCTGAATATTGTGCTCGGCGTAATTCATTGCCAGAGCGCGGGTGAAATTGATCAAGCCAGCCTTGGCCGCCGTGTACATATAATTATTCTTTGCCGCCCGGACACCAAAACCGGAAGTGATATTGATGATCTTCCCTCCGCCTTGCTCGACCATGGAGGGCAGGACCGCCCGGCAGCAGTACACTGCACCCGAGAGGTTGGTATCCACGCCCATATGCCAATGCGTATCGGGAATGGTATCGAGCGGACGAAACATACCTTTCGTCGCCCCGCCGGCGTTGTTGACCAGAATGTCAATCTGTCCGAATGCGGCCTGTCCGGCTTCGATCAGGGCATTGACCGAATGTGAATCCGTAATATCAACCCGTACCGCCAAGCTGCGACGGCTTCGAGCCCGGACGAGATCGGCAGTTTCGTCGACCTGACTCTGCGTCCGTGAAGCGACAACAACATCGGCTCCGGCCTCCGCAAGATCGAGTGCCATTGCCCGACCCAAACCACGCCCCGCCCCGGTCACCAGGGCGACTTTCCCGTCCAGCCGTAATTTATCGAGTACGCTCACGTAACTCCCTCCGTGTCTGCATCCCTCAGGAAATGGACGAATTCCTATGCTATTGCAAGGGCCGGGAGATGAATGAGAATATCGGAAGATATGGCTGATTTATCCGTTCCGGTATCCTGGTCTGACTTTATCGAAGGCTCGGTCTACCCTGATAACGCAGTCCCCTGGTGGCATGACCCTGCCTACGCGACCATTCTTGAACACCCCGGACTGCGCGACAGTATCGGGAGTCATGTTGCTTCCGCCCTGCGGCAAGCCATCGGACTGGTCCAGGCAATGACCCAGGTGAATGTCTCGGACATCGTCCGCCGTCACCGTCCGGCAATCGGCCTCAGCCTGGGCTTTGGCAGCAATGCGCAAGAACCCTACGATCTGCTCAAGACCTTTGAGCTGGACTGTGTCCACGCTTATGAGTGGATCGGCGAACACATCATTGAGGCAGCCAAGGCATTTGAGATGCTCCGCTCGGATGATCCTCGGCTCGTAACCCGTATTCGCCTACATCACGGGACGGGAAGTGACCTGAGTGCACTGAATACCTCTTCCATCCATCTCCTCTACACGGCCAATATGTTCAACCGTGAGATCCCTATGAGCGAAGACACGTTTGGACGGTCTCTGCAAGAGATTGTGCGTGTCCTTGCTCCAAGAGGGTGTCTGATCAGTCGCGGCTCGGCCGGTGTGCTGGAGCAGTCTCTTGCTCAATATCTTCATGTCCTGTTAGAGAATCCGCTGGTTTCTGTTTTGCAAAAAGAGCCCTGACCGGCGGGGAGCGCGCGAATCAGCCATGATCTATTTGGACCACGTTCACATCTTTTCCTCTGACGTAGAGAAGACGGTGGGCTTCTATCAGACCATGTTTGGGGCACGGATAGTGTACGATGCCCTGCTTGTGGGCCAGCGGAATATCCGTCTTGATATTGGTGGGCAGGCGCTGCACATTTACGCGCAAAAGCCACGGAGCGCGGACCGGGGTCTGGTGCATCATCTCGGTATTCGGACCGATGACCTTGAGGGGCTGATCGCCCATATGCAGGAAAACGGGGTTGTCTTTCGGAAAGGCATTGTCGAGGATACATCTTTTCGCTACGCCATGTGCGAAGCGCCGGACGGTGTTTTGCTGGAACTCTATGAGGTGAAGCCGGGTGGAGAATGGATGGTGGGAGAGGACGGATAGCGCAGCCCTGTCGTGGCGGTGAGAGTTGTTCTGTCTTCCTTGCTCCGGGAAAAACCTTGCCTTCTGCTCCACCGGTCTTACATTCTTATACAAAGAAGTATCGACGATGAAATTTCAGGACTACTACAAAACACTCGGACTTTCACGGACGGCCTCGCAGGAAGAAATTCAGAAGGCCTATCGTACGCTGGCCCGGAAGTACCATCCTGATGTGAATAAGAGTCCTGAGGCGGAAGAAAAATTCAAGGCCATTAACGAGGCCCACGAAGTCCTGAAGGACCCAGAAAAGCGAAGTAAATACGACACGCTCGGTCCCAATTGGCAGGCTGGACAAGACTTTCGGCCGCCACCCGGTTGGGAGAATTTTACCGGTCAGGCCGGCTGGCCAGGTGGCGGCCGGACGACATTCCACTTCCGCGGTGGACCGGGCTCGTTTGACTTCAGCGGCTTTGGTGGCAGTGGATTCAGCGATTTTTTTGACGCACTCTTCGGACAGAATTTCGACACGGGCATGAGACGCGGGCCTCGGGGGAGTGGCCGCCAGACTCGGAGAGACACGCAAAGGCCTGGAAGGTCTGGCGGAGCGTCAGTACGTGGCAAAGATCACGAGGCCGATATTACGATTTCCCTTGAGGAAGCCTATCAGGGCACGTCAAAGACACTGACTTTACAACAGGAAGAGGGTCGTGGCGCTGGAAAAGCCAAACGCTACGATGTCAAAATCCCACCTGGCATCATCGAAGGGGCGCGCATTCGTTTAGTAGGCCAGGGTGGAGCGGGCAAAGGTCAGGGAGACAATGGCGATATCTTTCTCCGCGTACACATTGCGCCACATGAACGCTTTACTCTACAGGGTCGTGACTTATCGGTTGAGATCCCAATCTCTCCGTGGGAAGCCGCGCTGGGGACGAAGGTCGAGATTCCCACATTAGACGGGCGCATTAAGCTGACCATCCCTCCAGGAACCCAGGGGGAACAAAAATTTCGGAGTCGAGGGAAAGGGCTACCCCAAAAGGAGGGCGAACCTGGCGACCTGTATACCATCGTTCGGATTACTATTCCGAAAACCCTGACACCCAGAGAAAAAGCCCTGTTTGAAGAACTCCAACACGTCTCGTCCTTTCATCCGCGGAAGGACGGCTAAGCATGGATGCTCCCACCCTTTCCTGTGCTCTCCTTTGGGCAATTCGTACTTTGCGCTGATTTGTGAAACGCGCTACAACCGCAGGCAAACCTGAATGAGGGAGAAACGGATTCATGGCCAGCCTGCCACTCGAAGGTCTTAAGGTCGTTGATATTGCCGTCTTGTTTGCCGCACCAACGATCTCCCAGAACATGGGCGATTTTGGGGCGGAGGTGATTAAGGTCGAGCACCCGAAAATGGGGGATAGCCTGCGCTCACTCGGAGCAACCAAGGGTGGAATCCCGCTGTGGTGGAAGATTACCAATCGGAATAAAAAATGTATTACGCTCAACCTGAGCGCACCAGAAGGTCAGGAACTGCTTAAGCAACTGATCGTCGATGCCGATGTCCTGACAGAAAATTTTCGACCGGGAACCCTGGAAAAATGGGGCCTCGATTGGGGGACCCTACATGCAATTAACCCCCGCTTGATCGTTGTCCGGGTATCAGGGTTTGGTCAGACCGGGCCCTATAAAGACAAACCGGGATTCGGCACTCTTGCTGAGGCCATGAGTGGCTTTGCCCACATTACCGGACAGCCGGATGGCCCGCCGACTCTGCCCGGCTATGGTCTGGCAGATTCCATGGCTGGCCAGTTTGGTACCTGGGCGGTCATGTTTGCGCTCTATGAGCGGGATCACAAGAGTGGCAAGGGTCAGATGCTCGATCTGAGCGTCCTGGAACCATTGTTCACAACAACTGGCGATCAGGCGCTTGCCTATGACCAGCTTGGTGTCATTCAGCATCGAACCGGGAATCGGGTGCCGTCTATTGGTGCTCCCCGCAATACCTATCAAACCAAGGACGGTCATTGGCTTGCCCTTTCGGCCAATGCGCCTGCCTTGGCCAAACGGGTCTTTGTCGCTATCGGCCGGCCTGAACTGAATGATGATCCACGTTTTGCCGACAACCGCGCCCGGATTGAAAACATTGATGAAGTCGACACCATTGTTGGCGGCTGGATTGGTGCGCACACCGCCGAAGAAGCCTTGAAACGATTTGATGAATTCGAGTGTGCTTGCGCACCGGTGTACGATATTACCGGTATTCTATCCGATCCGCATTTTCAGGCGCGAGAAACGGTCACCACCGTTTCTGACCCGGAGCTTGGACCCGTCAAAATGCAGAATGTCGTCCCGAAATTTTCTCGGACTCCTGGCGCAATACGCTGGCCCGCGCCCACCCATATGGGACACCACAACGAAGAAATCTATGGACAGCAACTTGGCCTGTCGCCGCAGAAACTGGCAGAATTAAAAGAAAAGGGAGTGATCTAATGTCACGGCTGCGTCGAAGTTTATTATTTGTCCCGGCCAGTAGCGAGCGCTTCTTTGCCAAGGCCAAAGAGTCGGCGGCGGATACGCTGATCTTTGATCTGGAAGATGCGGTGGCCCCAGAGCGCAAGGCCGAAGCGCGTGAGACGATGCGGGAGGTCCTTCAAGACGCTGACTTTGAGCGCTTTGAACGGACCGTGCGTATTAACGGACTTGATACTCCCTATTTCTTGGATGATGTGTTAGCCATGGTTGAGGCCGGAGCCGATGGCCTCGTCGTACCCAAAACCAATAGCGCTGAGAATATCCGGTTTGTGGACCAACTCGTTTCCCTGGCCGAACACCGCGCCAGACGCCCGCCTGGAGACGTTGTCCTGATTCCCTTGTTTGAGCAGCCCCAGGCAATTGGCAACGCATTTGCCATTGCATCGGCAACGTCCCGGATTGCCGGCATTGCCTTTGGGCATGGCGACTTCTCCTTGTCCATGGGGATTAAAGCCGCACCCTCGACCGACGGCGTTGTCTTACAAGCGCGCTGTCAGGTGGTCATGGCCGCCAAAGCTGCGGGTGTGACGCCGATTGATAACGTCTATCTCGATATTAAGGACCTCGACGGTTTAGGCACAGAAACGCAGCAGGGCAAGAATCTCGGCTACGAGGGGAAGGCCTGTATTCACCCCGGCCAGGTCGAGCCCGTGAACGCGGTGTACACACCGACGACAGAAGAGGTCGAGTATGCGCGTGCCCTGGTTGCCGCTTTTGAACAAGCGGTGGCGGCGGGGCATGGGGCCGTCTCCTTCCGAGGGCGGATGATTGATGGACCGATTGCCGACATTGAAAAGATCGTATTGGACCGGGCGCGCAAGGCCGGCATGGACGTATCCTCCTAGGAAATCGTGACCATATGGCGGCGCGCGATGCTCTGAAACATGGTTCGGCCTATGTGAACGGGGTCCGCCTGCATTACGTCACGCAAGGTGAAGGTCCACTACTCATTTTGCTGCATGGGTTCCCCGAATTCTGGTATTCGTGGCGCTATCAAATCCCGACTCTGGCGAAACATTTCACAGTCGTGGCACCGGATATGCGGGGCTACAACGAGAGCGAGAAGCCGACCGGTGTAGCCAATTATCATATTGACCGGCTCACCGGGGATGTGCAGGGTCTCATTCGCACCTTTCAGGAAGAACGAGCCGTTATTATCGGCCATGATTGGGGTGGTGGTGTGGCCTGGTCGTTTGCCGCCAACTATCCACACATGACCGAACGGCTTGTTGTTTTGAATTGTCCCCACCCGGGAGTATTCCAGAAGGCGCTCAAAAAGAATCGCCAGCAGCTTCGACGCAGTTGGTATATCTTCTACTTCCAGATTCCGTGGTTGCCCGAACTGGGCCTGCGTTTGTTCAGGCGGCGCTTTATCGAGCAGACGTTTCGTGGCATGGCCGTACGGAAAGAGGCTTTCCCCGACGAAGAGCTGTACGAATACGCTGAGGCCTTGCGTATTTCTGGCAGTGCGCGGGCCGCCATCAATTATTACCGAGCGGCGTTTCGCCACCGTCTCCGCAATGGCGCATTACTCCTTCCCCAAATCTCAAGCCCGACCCTCCTGATTTGGGGTGAGGAAGATATAGCGCTGGGAAAAGATCTCACCTACGACATGGACGAGTACTTCAGCGATCATTTCGAGATCAAGTACATCCCCAAGTGCAGTCATTGGGTCCAACAGGAACAGCCTGAATTGGTGAATCAGTATCTGCTGGAGTTCCTGTTGACAAAAGAGAGCCAAGGAGAGGCCGAGCTTTCTCTCCACGCGCCTTCGACCCAAGCGGTTTCATCGGACTCTGGTTAAGGCAGGCGGTGGATCGCCCGTATTCCTTACTCGACCGACCGAAAGGCAAAGCGTGGGTCCGCGGCCCGAATTTCGGCCTCAGGCAGGCCGAGTTCCCGGCGGACCATATTGGTGCCTTGAACCAGGGCGATACATTTGTAAAAAGCAATGCGTCGCGATAAGCCTTCACGCCCAAAGCCGCAGTCTGCGGTAATAATGAGTCGTTCTGGTGGGACATATTCGAGTGCTCGACGAATCAGGTCGGCGATCATCTGGGGTGGCTCAACCGTGGTGACTGTGTGGTTGATGACGCCAATGGCGATTTTTTTGTCCGTCTTATAGTGCTTGAGCAGCGGTAGGTCGCGTCCTTGGTTGCTGGCTCCTTCCAGGGTGAGGACGTCGGCATTGAGCTGGAGCAGGTGCGGGAGTGAGCGTTCATAACTGGGCCGCTCCCAGTAGAAGCTCTGCTGGTTGGGATTACCCCAGCAGGTATGCGCCCAGATCTCCGTGTTGACACCCTCGACCTCACGATTGAACGCTTGGGTATAGGCTGCCAGTTCTTTGTCCGTTGCTGGCGGGGTCGTGCAGCAGGCGAAATGGTGGGGAGGCTCTTCGATCTGGATAACCGGGCACCCCGCATCCGCCAACTCCCGTAACTCTTCATTCAGTGCCGCGGCTAGGTCCATGACCAGAGCGTGGTCGGTTTTATAGTGCTCATTCCACAGCATCATGGGCAGGCAGGTGGCGCTGATCGAACCGAACTTCACCGGTTTGCTGGCCATCTTCTGCGCGGTTTTCCAGATGGCGGAAAAGTGCAGGGGGCCACGCGTCACTTTGTCCGTGACCGCCGGAGGGTGATAGGCTTCCTGCACCTCGTACAGGATATGGCCGGGCTTGATATCCGCATAGTCGAGAAAATGCGAGGAGTCGCGAAAGCCACTCACACCGTTGAGGCGTTCAATCGTATAAAAAAACCAGGAGCGTCCGCCCACTTCCAGATCAAAACGGGTGTCTCCATCGGTGAAGAGGTCAAGGCCGGCCTGCTCTTGCTCGTTCATATAACAGGCAACGGCGTCTATATACTGCTCCCGATAAAGAGAGTCGCCCATTGCGACTTTGAACGGCCGACCGCGTAAGCTCTCGGTAAACCAGGTCGGCTTTGGAAATGAGCCGACCATGGCCGTCGGCAGCTTTTTATCTTTTGTGGCGTTAAACATCGTCACTCCTCCTGCTTGATCCGTATAGCTGGCGAATCATACACCCTGTGGCCGGGCGACTGTCAACCAGGATGGAAGCAGCCGGATCATGGATAGTCACCATCCGATAGCCAGTATCCAAGCTGGGCGCTTCAGGTAAAGTGTGCTAGAGGCTGCTGAGGGACAGGCCCGGGACCGGAACTATCGGCCAAAATAGAAAAAGGAGTAGGCCATGTTGCGCGGTATTTATTCGGCGCTGATTACGCCGTTTGATGAGAATGAGAATATTGATGAGCGCGGGTTAGAGAAGCTTTTGGAATGGTCAATCGGCAAGGGGCTCAACGGCGTGTTTATCGTCAGTAGCACGGGAGAATCCTGGGCTCTGAGTTTTGAGGAGAAAGTGCGGCTCTTTCGACAAACCGTAGCAATCGTCAACAAGCGCATTTCCGTTATCGCTGGTGTGGGTGTTCCCTCAACGCGTGAAGCGGTGCGACTGACTGAGGCGGCTCAAGCCGCGGGTGCCGACTCTGTCTGTGCCGTACCGCCGAGTTTTATTCGCCCGACCCAAGACGAAATGATCCAGCACTATAGCGCCATTGCCGAGACCACGACCCTGCCCCTGCTGCTGTACAATATCCCGATGTTGGCGGGCAATGTCCTAGAACCGCCCGCCGTACGAACATTGGCTGAACGCTACGCCCACATTCAGGGGATAAAAGACAGCAGCGGGGATTTGACCCTGCTGAACAACCTGATGGTGCAACGGCGACCTGATTTCAGCGTTATGACTGGCATCGATACCTTACTCCTGCCTGGCTTGTTGGCGGGTAGTCAGGGAGCAATTTTAGGCAGTGCAAACGTGTGCCCCGAACTCTCTCTGGAAGTTGTTCGCTTCTTTGACGCCGGACAGCATGACCGCGCCTGGGAGGTACAAAACCGCCTGACGCGATTTTGGCCAGTCATGGGCTTCGGCTCGTTTCCTGCGCCGATCAAAGCCGCGATGCAACTCCGCAATCTTCCGGCGGGCCCGACTCGGAAGCCGATTGCACCGCTGACCGATACCGCTCAGGCTGAGTTGCGGCGAGAGTTATACGCCATGGGGGTATTGGACTCATAGTACTCTCGCCGAAAGAGCTGCCCAAACCATTTAATCGCTTGCAAGAGTTAGCGTTTTTTGTTAGCGTCCCAGCGATGGACCAGAAACGCCCGGACCCATACGCCACCCTTGGAGAATTCATTAAGCGTCAGCGTGAGCTGTCGCAGCTTTCCCTCCGGCAGCTCGCAGACATATGCGGAATCTCCAACCCCTACCTCAGCCAAATTGAGCGCGGGCTACGAACGCCGAGCAGCATGATCCTACAGTCGCTGGCGAAGGGGCTGCGCATTTCGGCCGAAACCTTGTATACCCAAGCCGGCATCCTTGACCCCCGAGAGGCTGAAGAGAGTGATGTGATCAAAGCGATTATGCACGATCCCGACCTGTCTGCCCGCCAGCGCGAGATGATGATCGATATGTATCGGTCTTTCCGAAAGGTGAATGATGCCGACGGTGCGTCCTAAAAAGACCACTCTTGTCACGTAGGTGACATTTTTTTGCCTGAGGTGCTTGCAAAAGTTAGCATATATAGTTAGCATTAGACCAATCAAGAAACGAGCCGACAGCGTCGGTAATCGCACAACCAAACAGGGAGGTTTCTCATGGCCGATAACGCATGGAATTGCAGTGCTTTTAACAAGATGTTCGACACTGGTAACAATCCGTTTATCAAGATGATGAGCGAGATGAATATGCCGGTCAGCGAATCAATGAAGCAAATGGCTGCACAGTCGCTTGAGTCCAGCGAAAAATGGGTAGGCCGAGCTTTTGAGATGAACGAAAAGGCAACGGAGTGGGCGAAGGACACGCCGTTTGCGTCAATTTTTGAAACCCAGCGGTCGTTTGCCCGTCAGATTTTTGACTCGTCCACCGCACTGACCCGTCAGCTCTGGCAGCTTGAGCCCAAGGCCGAAGAGGCTGCGACAGAGTCCAGCAATTAAATCAGTATAATCTCTTGCGCGGAGGACATCCCCACCCCTGAGATATCCTCCGCCTTTCCTTCACTTCTCATCCAACAATACGCCAGCGACTTCTCGCAGGCGGTCCGGATGGACGATGAGCCTGCGTCCATCGCGGAGCAATACCTCCTGCCGTGCCAACTCCTGCATATGCTCCGTCACTTTCTGGCGGGATGCGCCCACAAGATCGGCGAGATCTTCATGGGTGAGTTGTAAGATCAGCATGGTCCCCCGGGCATCCTGAATACCGAATTTTTGTGCCAGTTCGAGCAGGGCTAAGGCCAGCTTTTGTCTCAGACTGGAGCCTTGAAAATGCGTATACCGATAGAGGAGGGCAAACCAACGGCCTACGGTTCCTTCCATCAGGGCACTGAAATCCGTAAATGGAACGTCGAGCAGTGTTGTCACAAAAATCTCTGGCCGGACTGAACTGACCCAGCAGTCGCTGAACGCTTCTGAACGAAAGGCGCGGTACATACCTGGCATCAGCGAGGTAATACCGAATAACTCTCCCGGTGAGATGAGACTGACCAGAACTCGCTCTTCATCTGGACTGCGCAAGGAGAGTTTGACCACGCCAGAAATCAGGAAATACACCGAATCTGAGGGAACTCCCTCGTTAAACAGGACGGTGCGTTTTTCGATGTGATGCAGATCCATCTGACCCAGAAGCCGCTCTACCTGTTTATCTGAGGCCCAGGGAAAGGCCTTCAACCGCCGGATCGTGGTCACATTCAGGACAGGGGTACGTACCATACGCGCTCTACCACAAACTGGGTATCGGATAGGTTTATGGTTCACTATCCGAGGGGGATACTGTTTTCATTGGCTCCCCTTTTATTGTCACCCAAGTGACAATAAAGCAAGGCGTCCTTATACCTACTCCACACGGCGCCGGGCAAGAATGTATCCTGCCATCCGTAGACCCAGGCGTCTTTTCATTGTAGTATGCCTAGCCTATAGAAAATACGGTGCGGGACGTTGAGCCCGCTATTCTACGATGGAGGAGGGCGGATGCGAAAAGTATACGCGTATCAGAAGCTATTTTCTTACCTGATCATGACCAGTTGTCTTTTTCTCTGGGCATGTGGCGAACGTCCCATGGGACAGAAAGAAGAATTGGCGATTCAGATTATTAAAGGCTATTCGACGGAAGACGGGTTCAGTATTATTTCTAATATACAGAAACGGCGGGATACAGCCGGCCGTGCTGGGAACCCGTGGACTATGGGACCGTGGGAGGCTGGGTTACTCTCTCAGGGAGACCGGATCAACGACGAACTCAGTCAGTACTTCAATATCTTCGAGGCTCCAGGAGGCCGGTGGGTCCGCTTTACATACACAGACAAGGATGGGACTCACGAGGCGCTCTGGGAGACCCATATCTATAAGAAGCATGTTGAAGGGAAGAACGACCTAGCAAAAGAGTTCATGACGTCGTCGCCTGAGTAAGACGCCTGTCTTCTCCGCCTCGTCTTTTTTTCATATAACAGCGGCAGCTTGGGAAAGGGCTGAGTTGCCCCACCGCGTATCCACTCACACGCTCTATCCACTTTTCAGGCCTGCGTGTTGTCTTGTGAAGACAAGGCAACTGTCAGATGAGGCTCCCGCTCTCGTTTCTGTAAGCGGGAGAGCACGTCTGCCAGAATACGGTAGACCTGCGGGTTCACGATCAGGCCAATATGGCGTCCAGTGACTTCCCGGTTCTCGCGCTCAGGATCGATACTCGCGTTCCACTCTACGACCTCGTCCTGTTTGGAGAAGATCGAGGTAAATCCGACCTCTTCCGGCATGGATGAAATAACGCTGCGGTTAAAGTGGCAGTTGCAGTGGAGTGTTCCGCACTCGGACGGAAGCTCTCCGCGCCAGCGCCGAAAGGGCTGTAGTACGCGTGAGGCAAACAACACCAGTGGACTCACATTATTTGTCCGTTGAATGGGAGAACCCATCGTGACAACGTGGCGGACTTGATCGGGGAAATTTGTCCCCAGAAACCGCGCGAGCATGCCGCCAAGACTATGGCCAAAAACAATGAGCGGATAGCCAGTCTCCCGAATGATCTGGTTCAGCCGCCAGCGGAGCAAATGTCCTGTCCGGTTCGGACAATCGATATTCCAGTCCAGCCCGGAGAAATACGGATTATAGCCCATGCGGCTCAGCCAACCGGCCAATAATTGTAAGGTCCAGTCGCCGGCAAGAAATCCGGGGATCAGAAGAACGGGCTCTCCTGACGCCTGCGGGACCGGTGGATGACGATAGATATCGTCTCGAAGAAGAGCGCACAGTTGACGGTATGAGTCTGGAAAGGTCGCGGTTAATTGCCAGAAAAACGTACTAAAACGCTCGGCGTCTTCCCGTTCAGTATAGGCGTCAGAAAGAAGATTATCCGGTGTCATGCTGTCCGCTCCCTCCCTTAAGGACATTGACTGGATTTCTGCTTGCAAGAGGTGATAACTTTTGCAAGCGTAACAAAAAGCTCAGGAGAAAGAAACCGGATGGGTTGGCCTGGGATGCTGTGAGTGTGATTGGCTCTTGAACGGATATCTGCTAGAGCAGTTCCCGACTCTTAGATAGGGTGTACCAGCGCCAAAAGACTTGCGAAACTCACACTCACACCACGAGAGGAGGAGGAAGAGAAGTCACAATAGGGTGAAAACGCTCTCGTATTCTTCACTCATTCTCGTGAGGGCTGGTGGTGCGATTGATACGGTTTGAAGGAGAAGCATATGGCTGAAGCACGGATGCACATCGAACGTCCTTATCCTCATACGATTACTCTCCGTGATGGGTCGAGTGTGACGTTACGCTTAATGACGTCCTTTGATGCTGACCGCATTGTGAGTTTCGCACATAGTTTACCCGCGGACGATCTCCTCCATCTGAGGATTGACATCACGGACCCTGAAATCGTGAAGCAATGGGTGCGTAATCTTGAAGCCCGTAAGACCGTGACGATCATTGCCGAAAACGGAGAGGAGATGGCCGGTTATGCCATTCTGCACCATAGTGTGGTGACGTGGCAGCGTCATCTTGGAGAAATTCGTATCCTGCTTGCCCCGGAATATCGCTCTCAGGGATTAGGGCGGACGTTGGCAGAGGAAATTATTGCCATTGCACAGGATTTAGAACTGAGCAAAGTGGTCGCTCAGATGATGCCGGACCAACCAGGCGCACATGCGCTTTTCCTCCGTCTTGGCTTCCAAACAGAGGCGCTCCTGGCGGATTTTGTCATTGACCGCTCTGGACAGACGCGCGACCTGATTATCATGGCCTACGACATGACGGGTCTGTCCGGCCATGTACACTCCACCTAGGCGAGTCATTGAGTGGAGAGGACGGCGGCTTAGGCCGCGCTCGTATGAACATCGGGCGGGCGTGTATCGGCAGTAGCGGAACGTTTTGAAAACCGTTCCGCCGCCTCCCGCAATTCCAGGAACGACGCCTTCAGGCAGTCGGCATACTCCCACCCGTCCGGTATGAGTTGTGGGTCAAGCGTAACGCCTATCGAGAGCTTCTGATTATAGCTGGCCACCGCATGGAACAGACCCATTCGTGCCACTAACGGGCCCATCGGAAAGAACGCGTGTCGTTTATGCCCGGACAGGTACAGCGGGACCTGGGGACCGGGAATGTTCATGACCACCGTATTCGCCAGCACACTCATCGAGGGCGCCTGGCCGGCGAGCGCTTGCCAAGCTGGCGGGATGCAGGTCGCCAAGGACTGCAGGGTATGGAAGGTTCCGGCTTGGTCCTGCTCATACAGTTCCTCAACCGTCGCTTTTTGTGCGGACAGTCGTAAAATCGGATCGGTGATACCCACATACAACGGGATTAACATCGTCGTCGTCCGGTCTGTAGGTCGTCTTCCACGTCGGATGCGTGGTTCGTGTCGTTTGAGGTTGACGGGGGAAGCGACACGAAGTTCCATACCTTCTGTATTATGTCCTTTGGCTTGCAAATAGCGTCCAATACCCCCGGCAATAATCGTCAGCACAACATCGTTTACCGTTCCTCTCAGGACCGAACGAATGAAGCGCGCCTCGGCAAAAGAAAATTCGAGCCACGTCAACTGTCGTTGTCCTGACAGCGCCGCATTAAACGGGGTGCGCGGCACCGGTTGCATGAGAGTTGGAATGGCGCTCATCAGCGCGTTGCTTAATCGTGTTGATCGGGAACCGTGGAACGGCGAGCGAAAGGTCTGGAAGCTCTGATCGGCCCACCACTGTACCACCTCAGTCATTCGGTCCCGAACTGCCTCTTGCAGAAGCGTCATAGCATCGGGAATGGCTTCAGGCTCCCATGAATCGTGCGGTGGTGAGCCGTGTTCGCTGTCCGGTCTCAGGTCATGCAAGACGAGCATCAGATCAATGCCTGAGACACCTTCCAGCATAGCCTGGTGAACGCGGGCCAGAATCATGGTGTCGCCGTCCGGGCGGCCGTGGATGAGCGTCAGCTTCCATAAGGGTCGGTCACGATCCAGTGGCGTGCTAAACAGCTGACTGCATACCTGAGAAATGACCCGATCATCGGCCTGAGGGGGAAGGGTGACTTCATCTATGTGATGGTTAAGGTCGAAATCCGGATCATCCTCCCAGGTCGGATGGGCAATGTTCAGGGGAGCGAAAACAGCCTTCTGACGATACTGGGGCAGGCGGTCAAAACGGCTTTCAATTAACGCACAGAGCTCATCCTTTGAAAGAGTGCCATCATACAGACTACAGCCCCCAATATGCATAGGGGTATGTGGTTTCTCTCTGTAGAGAAATGCTGCCTCAGTCTGCGTTAAACGTCTGTATGTCCTGTCTTGAGCCATGTCTGACTTGTTAGAGGATATGCAGGCAGAAAAAAAGAGGGACCGCAGCCCCTCTTCCGTATGATTTCAGCGAGTGCGGGAAACCGGACTAGGCTGCTACACGTTTGAGAGGGGTAGCAGGTTGCTCAACCTTTGGAGAGGCGGCTCTGAGCTCCGTCACCCCTCGGAGAGCAACCACTTCTTCCCTGAGCGAGCGAATTTCGGCTTGGAGTGCCCGAGTCTCATTC
The DNA here is from genome assembly GCA_022826945.1 of Candidatus Binatia bacterium. Taxonomy (GTDB): domain Bacteria; phylum Desulfobacterota; class Binatia; order Bin18; family Bin18; genus Bin18. Next base: position 66,189 of record JAJDTY010000070.1, on the reverse strand, counting down.
GCTGACGGTAGTCCTGCCGCTTGGGTCAAGCCGGTCAGAGCGGTTCTGGTCAGGGCATTACTGACTTGCTGCCAGCGCAAAAACCCGTCCAGTGCCCGTGCGGTTGCCTCCGCAAACTGTGGGGTGCGATACAGGTTATCGATGCCTTGGGAGGTCAGCCGTACCATGGCATCATAGCCACCCCAGACGCTGGTCGTGGTTTCCTGGTCATCTGCCAGACCTAAACCCTGCCGTATGCCCGCCACAGGCAGGTCGAAGAACAGGGTCTTATATACTTTCATGGCATCCGTCATCATATTCGCGACATTAGTCTCTGCCATTGCCATTCTCCTTCATGTGTTTCGTGTGAACGTCTTTCACTCTACGACGATTTCAGGGACCAACCAAGCAAGCCATCGTCACCTATGTGACCTTCGTTTCTATTTTTTTGAGACTAACCCTTCTTTTTGTCTCCTCGGTGACATCGATATGACTCTTGCATGAAAAGAGAAGTCAGAGGAATAAAGCAGCAAATCAGGTGCCATCTTGCTGCATGAGAGATACCCCTGAAAGACAGAGCAATTTTCCTCTCTCAAAGAGCGTGCAGGCAGGAGGCTGCTAATTCCCTAGGCACCGGGGTGTTGCTCAGGCAACACCGGCCTGCCCGGAGCAAAACAGATTGCCGTTCGGGGGGCGAGCCTTTATAGTGCTCCTCGCTGGCACGTCTCACGACTGAAGAAAAAAGGAGAAGGAGAAATGACCCACGAGGCAATGGTTCAAGAACTCTGGGACCGGGAACACATAAAAGAACTGACCTACCAGTACGGTCTGGCAATTGAGGCCCAGGACGAGGAAAAAATGGCTAATTTGTTCACTGCGGACGGCTCGGTGGATTTCAGTTCTATGGGTCGAGGCGTGATACAAGGGGCAGACGCCATCAAAGAATTTTACCGCTCAACCTGGCCCCTCAGGGTCAGGCCGTTTTTCACGAATCATGTCATGCACATTCATGGCGATACCGCGACCGGCATTTGTTCGGTTGAGAACCGGGCGACCCGCGGCGACGAGAGCCTCATTGGCGCGGGTCGCCTGCACGATGAGTATGCCAAAGTGGACGGAGAGTGGAAGTTCAAATCCCGTCGGGTGGATATGTTCTACTTCACGTCCATATCCGAAGGCTGGGCCAAAGCAGATGGTCTCGGAAAACTGGAGGTCGAGCAAGAATCCTGAAAGAAGAACAATAGGGTTGAATATCGTAGCTGAAGATGCTAGCGAGAGGGTGTTAACGAAGTTTGGTAGAGAATAGCTGTACGAAGGGAGGCTACAGATGAAGCGTTGGACAACAGTTATGGCATTGGCTCTGGCCATAGGACTCATGAGTGCACCTATCAGCGTGTATGCGGATAGCCACGAAGCTGGTGAGGAAACTTCCGATAACGGTGGCGACGAAGGCAACGGTGGCGACGAAGGCAACGGTGGCGGCGAAGGTGCCTGTGGCGGCGGCGAGGCGAAGCATGAGGGCTCACACTAAGCCCTTGGACCTTGTATACCTCATATAAGTAGATAATACGGAACGGGGCGCTCTCCTGAGGGGTGCCCCGTTTTTTATATAGGAACCCCATCCATAGAAAATATCTTTTTCCGGCTCTACTCCGGTGCTAGGCTAGAGAGCATCACCGGGCTGGGAGCAGCAATGGATCGGACTCCACTCAAGAGCGCTTTCCTTTCGGACGTTACATCGGCCGATATCCAACGTGAAAAAAACCGCGCCCGTGAACTGCGCCGCTCAGCTTGGTGGAAGCGCAAACGCGCAAGCGGGGTGTGTTACTACTGTCAGCAGCAGTTCCCTCCAACCGAACTCACCATGGATCACCTTATTCCTCTCGTTCGGGGTGGGAAGTCGACCAAAGGTAACTTGGTTACTGCGTGCAAAGACTGCAATAGCAAAAAAAAATATGCTCTCCCCTGGGAGTGGGAAGTCGAGCAAACGCAGTCTTCGTCTCATGAGTGAGTCGTTATGATGGCACCTCGATTTCGAGGGTGTCGCCTGTTCGCTGCACGGGGTAAGCCCGAACCGACCTGCGAGCAGGGCCGCGGAGGACCGCGCCGGTTTTCAGATCAAAACGAGCGCCGTGCGCTCGGCATATAAGGGTGTGGCCCGTTACGATTCCAGCCGACAGCGGAACTCGATTATGCGGACAGGCGTTATGTATCGCATACACCTCTTCGCCCAGTCGAAAAATCGCGACTTTTCTTCCGGCCACAACAACCGGCTTGCCTTGGCCGTCGGGAAAATCGTCCAACGCGCCGAGTGGGATACAGACGGGAGGCGGTGGGGGTAGGGAATGAGAGGACAGAGAAGGGAAGAAACGACGGAGAAATTTTTGGTACAGATTCAAAACAACAGCCTCTGGAATACGCTCATCAGGCCGCTGAGTTCCCAGTCACCACTCCCCTCATCCTTTCAATTCTATTCCGCGGGAAAACCATACAGCTTGACACAGTTATCGTGTACGATCTTGCGTGTATCGCCTTCTGGAATGGCTGAAAAATTATTCGCCACCTGCTGGCGCGAGAACGGCCACACCCCTTCGGTGTGGGGATAATCCGATCCCCACATCAGGTTCTCAACGCCCATCAGCTCACGAGTGAGCACCCCGGCGCGATCGTCCTCGAACGTGGCATAAAACTGGCGGTGGAAATACGTGCTTGGCCGCTCGGGCAAACGTGGTTCCATCCAGCCCTTATGATCCTGCCACCAGTGATCCATAAAGCCCAGTGCCGCCCCAATCCAGCCGATCCCGCTTTCGACCAAGGCCCATTTCAACTTGGGGAAACGGATCGGAGCGCCACCCCAAATAATCTGCTGCAGGGTCTCGTTCATCTCAAACTTCACAACGCCAATGATGATGCCACCGGCACCCGGACCGTGGGAGCGGCCAAACGGGTCGCGACCACCAATATGAATGCTGGCAATGAGGTTCATATCCTGTAGCGCAGCCCATAGCGGGTCCCAGTCGGGTAGATTATACGGACGATCGTCCACCCAGGCCGGCAGCATCACACTGACGTGACCCAGCTTGGCGCAGCGTTCCGTTTCCGTAATGGCCCATTCAATCGGACCCCGACACGGCACCATGCCCACCCCCTTGAGCCGGTCCGGGTAGATTGAGCAATATTCTGCCAGCCAGTCGTTATACGCCCGACAGCAGGCGTACAGGTATTCGGCATCGGGGGCGCGCACGAGCGTCAGCCCCACCCCGGGATAGATGATCTCCCCGGACACCCCATCTATGTCCTGGTCTTTCAGCCGTTCATGCGGGTCCCAGCTCCCAGGACGATTATCCGCATACCGAAAGCCCTTTGGGGCGGGGATATCCATACCCTGGGCCTTGAGATCTTGCATCGGACCCTCAAACGCCAGGGGGCGCGGCCGCAGACCATCAATGACAATATAATCTCCGCTCTCGTCCAGGGCCTCAATGCGCGGCGCTTTATCCCGCCATTTCTTGTCCATCCGGGTCAGCCACAGATCGGCTGGCTCTACAATATGAGAATCGGCTGAGAGGAGGCGTTGGGTATAGGGATCGGTCATGCTTGCACTCCGTTTGTCTTACTTCTTCGAAGCCCCCGCCTTTTTCGCCGTCGTCCTCTTTTTTGCCGTCACTCGCTTCTTGGAGGGCGTCCGTTTTGCCGCCGCCGTCCGTTTTCTCGCGGGTTTGAGCGCAACTTTATTGCACGTACACGTCCCGACCTGATGCAGCTCGATAATATTATCAAAGGGGTCGCGGACAAACACTTGATCCGAGTTCTGGCCGACGAGGCCCTGAATGTCCCAATACCAGATCCCGCGTTTATCGAGTTCTTTCCGGGCGGCCTGAATGTCCTTAACCGCAAGCGCGACGTGGGGCAGGGTCGGGTCTTCTTTTCTGGAACGGGCCATCGGCGACTTGCCCTTGGCGCCCATCAGATGAATCTGGGTGGTGTTTTTCCCTTCACCCACATACATCCAAAAACCGGGAATGGATGCAATATTCGGCCGAGCCGGATCTGTATTCAAACCCAAAACATCAGAATAAAACTCGCGCGCCTTTTCCGCATCCTTTTGGGTGTTGCCGATCCGAATCCCGTGATGATGCAACTCCACAACTTCGATAGCCATACTCATCCCTCCTTAGAGTAATATTTCTGTCCCGTGGTATAGCACAAGCGGGACAGGAAGGAAAAAGCGTACAGTAAAAAACTAAGGGAAAGAGTGGGTTCTTCGTTTCCCGCTCGCGCTCAGCCGCTACCAGCGAGCTTTGTAGTCTACCGGCGGGCCGCCACCCCAACACCAACCAGCACAATGAGACCGCCAACCAGATGGGGCAGCGTTAACACCTCGTCGAGAAAGACATACGCAATCCCAATGGCCATGACCGGTACGAGGTTGATGAATACGCCCGCCCGGCTCGGCCCCAGGATTTCAACTGCCTGGTAATACCAGAAGTGGGCGAAAGTCCCGAGTGTGCTTTGATACGCCACGGCCAGCCAGGAATCCCAGCGCGTTTCGGCAAGCCGCCAGCTCTCCCATTCAGTCAGCCAGCAGGCAATGAGTAAATACGTTGCCCCGGCAATATACGCATAGGTCGTTGCCGCCAGCGGAGAGACTACCTGCATGAGATGACGGCCGTAGGTCGTATAAATGCCCCAGGCAAACAGCGTGGCCACAATAATCAGATCGCCCGGATTGTACGCGCTGGCGGTAATGACCTGCCACGAGCCCCGCGAAACAATCACCCCAACGCCAACAATGGAGATCACAATGCCCAGGAGCATCTTGGCCGACATTTTCTCTCGCAGAAACATGGCCGCCAGGAGCGCAATGGCAATCGGCGAGGCTGCGTTGAGGAGGGCGGCATTCGTGGCGGTGGTTAAACGCAGCCCCTGATAACTGCCGCCCACGGATAGCATATAGCCAGTGAAGCCGAGAAAAAGAAAACTGCCGACCAGACGAGGTGTCCAGTTGACCGGTGTCTCTTCCGTTTCGTTCTTGCGCTGGAGATAGAGAAAGAGGAGCGCCGCGCCAATGGTCAGACGAATGGCCGCAAACGTAAAGGGCGGGATGCTGCGCAGGGCGACTTTCCCGGTGGGAAACAGGCCAGCCCACACCAGGGCCGTCAAAATCATCAGCAGCAGGGCGCGGCGTTGGGGGGAGAGGGCCATGTGAACGCGGGGTAAATCGCAGGCAGTGTCACGTCGGGCGGAATAGCGCTAGCGCAGGGCCGGCATGATCTCTTCAGCAAACACCCGCACGGCCTCTCGATCGTACAGGCCCGGACGACGCAAATTAATAATGAAGTGGGTGACGCCAATATCGATATACGTCTGGAGTTGGGCACGGATTTCAGCCGGTGTGCCGGCAATAATAGTCTGGCGTGCCTCTTCCTCAGTCAAGCCTCGTATGGTCATGGCGCGTTGCAGCACCTGCTGCAGCGCTTCGGGGCTCGGATTGAGGTACATCGGGGTCAGATAGGAGCGTTCAATTTCGCGACAGTCCCGGTTGATGTCTTGACAGTATTGTTCAAGCACCTGATTCTTTTTGGCAAACTGGCCGGGTGAAAGAATCGGTGCATTCCACATCTGGGCATAGCGGGCGACAATCGGCAGGGTCAGCTTTTCACCGATCCCGCCAATCATAATCGGCGGCATTGGTTGCTGCACCGGCTTCGGGACAAAGGGCGCGTCCACCAGTGAATAATATGTGCCCGTATGCGACGCGGTTGGGTCGGCCTGCCAGAGCTTGGTAATCACTTGCAGCGCTTCGTCCAGACGCCGGGAGCGGCCTTTCATCGTGGAGAACTCGACCCCATAGGCTTCGTGCTCACGTTTGAACCAGCCCGAACCAATCCCAAAAATAAGCCGGCCGTTGCTCAGGTGATCCACCGTGGTCGCCATTTTTGCCAGGATGGACGGATGGCGAAAGGTATTGCTCGTCACCATACAGCCAATCTGAATTTTTGAGGTGGAGACCGCCATCGCTCCGAGTAAGGTCCAGGACTCAAGCATGGCTCCGTCTGACGGACCTACGCTGGGCAGCAGGTGATCGTTCACCCACAAGGTATCGAACCCCAGGGCCTCGGCTTCCTGCCACACATCCCTGAGTTCCTCGACCGTGGTTTGCTGTTGCGCGACTTGCAGGCCAAAGCGAATAGCCGACTTCTTGTCTTCGGCTTGCGCCGGAACGCTCAAGAGCACCAGACAGGCAGTCACGAGCCAATACACAGACGTTCGCATAAGATTTCTCCCTCCCTGGCACGCCTACCAGCTATAACGAGACGGCTCAAGTTCCCCGATATGAGATGCAAGAAGGGGAAGGGATGCAGGGGAAGAACCTACACGCCGCTGGACGCGTCTGCCCCCGGCGGGTCTTCCTGCTCTACCTCAAACCCGGCGGCTTCAACGAGTTGGTGGGCGTCGTGGGCCTGCTGGCCCGGGGTGGTGAGATAGCCTTCGACAAAAATCGAGTTTGCCGGATAGAAGGCTAGGCCCGACCATTGGCCGAGATAGAGTTCGCGTCCCGCAGCCATACGGATTTCGCTGCGCGGATTCAGAAAGCGCATCAGGCAGAGTGCCTTAAGCCCCCGGACGGGATTGAAGTCTTTGTGCGAACCAAGCGGTGTACCGTCGATGGGATACAGAAAATTGACCGGTACGGAGTCAATGTTCAGCGCCCGGACGGCGTAGGCTAATTCGACCACGTCCTCGTCTTTTTCCCCCATACCGATAATGCCACCGCTACACGTGGACAGCCCGGCCCGTTTGACGTTTTTGACAGTCTCAACCCGATCCTCATAGGTATGTGTTGAGCAGATTTCTGCGTAAAACTCACGGCTGGTGTTGAGGTTGTGGTTGACCCAGCCGACGCCGGCGTCTTTGAGCGCACGGGCCTGAGGTTCGCTCATGAGTCCCAGAGAGACACAAATCTCAAGACCGGGGAACTCGGCTTTGATCTGGCGTGTCGCTGCGGTCAGATGGTCAATATCGCGCGTGCTCGGGCCACGTCCGCTGGCGACCATGCAATAGCGCCGCGCACCGGCCTGGGCGGCCTTGCGTGCACCGGCAAGCAGTTCGTCCGCTGAGAGCAGGCGGTATTTGTCAATTGGAGCCTTGGAGATGGAGGACTGGGAACAGTAATTGCAATCTTCCGGGCATAAACCGCTGCGCGCGTTTTGTAAGACACAGATCTTGACCTTCCGCCCGAAGAACTTTTCCCGCACCGTGAAGGCCGCATGCAGCAGTTCGGATAGCTCCTCGTCGGCTGCCTGGAGAACAGCGAAGGCGTCTTCACGCGACAGTAACTCGCCGGCTAATGATTGGGTCACGAAGCGCGAGAAGCTATTCATACGGTTTTCCCTTTCCGTCAAAGCGTGCTGTGCAGGACTCTGCTCTATCCGAGCAGTCCGGGAAGATCAACTGCTGTGGCGAACAACTCGCTCAGTATCCCGCGATCCCGGTCGATATCTTCGCCCAACGCAAGATGGGGAATAATACCCCGGCACGGCGCGTCGGTCAGGCCAGCCAAGGTCGTCGCGTTGGTTTTGACGGCATCATCCGCGGTCCGGGTCGGATGGTTGAGGATATAGCCGGCCAGGGGTAAACCACGGGCCTCGATACAGTGCAGCGTCAGCAAGGTATGATTTAATGCCCCCAGCTTTGAGCCGACTACAACGAGAATCGGAATGTCGAGATCGCGGGCCAGGTCGGCAAATGAATAGCGGCCCACGAGCGGCACCAGCAGACCGCCGGCGCCCTCTACCAGCGTCACCTCGTGCTGGCTGGCAATCGTCTGAAACACCTCGACAATCCGCTCCGGCTGAATGGTCACACCGGCCTGCTCGGCCGCCACACTCGGGGCGACCGGCGGGGAAAAACGGTAGGGACACACGGTCTCAAGCGGTAACTTGCTCTGGGCATAGCCAGCCAGGCGTGCGGCGTCGTCCGGGTACAAGACCCCGTCCCGTCTGTCGCAGCCGGTTTCTGCCGGCTTGAGTACGCCTATCCGTTTGCCTTGGGCGGTCAGGGCCGCAGCAATACCACAGCCCACCAAGGTTTTGCCGATGCCGGTATCCGTGCCGGTGATAAATAGGCTGGTCATGTGACGGTCTGAATGGCGGTATGGACCACATCGAGCAAATGTGACAACTCAGACTCGGTAATACTGAGCGGCGGCATGAGAATGATGACACTGCCCAACGGCCGAATCATTACCCCGTGCTTACGCGCTTCCTGGATGACACGAATGCCGATCTTCTCAGCAGGATTATAGGCAACCTTTTTGGCCGGGTCGCGCATCAATTCGATCCCGACCATCATGCCCCACTGTCGGATGTCGGCCACATGGGGGAGGGTGGCAATATCGATCCGGAGACGCTGGGTCAGCAGGGCGACCTTGGGTTGCAGGCGCTCAAGGACCTGCTCTTCGGCAAAAACCTCCAGGCTCGCCAGGGCCGCGGCGCAGGCCACGGGGTTGCCGGTATACGTATGGCCATGAAAGAAGGTTTTGAACTCTTCGTAGGGTGCGAGAAAAGCGGAAAAAATCTCCTCGGTTGCCAGGGTCGCTGCGAGCGGCAGATAGCCACCGGTAATGCCCTTGGCCACGCAGAACAAGTCCGGACTGACGTTGGCATGCTCGCAGGCAAACATTTTTCCGGTACGGCCAAACCCGGTGGCCACCTCGTCACAGATGAAGAGAATACCGTGCTGCCGGGTAAGCTGTCGCAGGGTCTGCACATATTCGACTGGATGCGCCCACATCCCGGCCGCACCCTGCATGAGGGGTTCAATAATCACAGCCGCCAGTTCTTCATGTTGCCGGGCGAGCGTATGTTCGGCCTCTTCCTGAGCCGCAGCGAGTGCCCGCTCGGCCGACATGCCACGGACAAAGCGAAACACATACGGCGGGGTCAACCGAACCGTATCCGCCAAAAGGGGTCGATAAAAATGGTGGAAGAGTTCGGAGTACCCCACGCTGACCGCGCCCAGGGTATCGCCGTGGTAGGCTTCGACTAATGAGGCAAATTTTGTGCGCCGGGTTTCTCCGCGCAGCTGCCAGTACTGAAACGCCAGTTTGAGTGCGATTTCCGTGGCGGTCGCACCCGCGTCCGAATAGAACACGCGGGTCAACCCGGACGGCGCAAGCTCAACTAGTTTTTTCGCCAGTAGGATGGACGGGATATTGGCCAGCCCGAGCATGGTCGAATGCGAGACCCGGTTGACCTGCTCGGTAATGGCGCGGTTGAGGCGGGGATGGGTATGGCCGTGAATGTTGCACCATAACGAAGAGACCCCGTCCAGATAACGTTTGCCGTTGATATCAATCAGATAATTGCCTTCGCCCCCGGCAATAATAATCGGGTCTTCCTGCAACCAGTCCTGCATCTGGGTAAACGGATGCCACACATAGGTATGATCCCAGGTTTTGAGGTCGGCATACGACGGACTGCTCATCGAATCCCGACCTCCTTGCCAGCTGCGGCAAACGCGTCCAGCGTGCGTGACAGGTGGTCTGAGGTATGGGTTGCCATCGGGGTCACGCGAATACGCGAGGTCCCTTCCGGAACGGTTGGCGGGCGGATGCCGTGGGCAAAGACGCCACGCTGGAGGATGGCAGCGGCCACGACCATCGTCTCGCGCGCCTCGCCGATGATGACCGGCAGAATCTGCGAGCGGGTCGCGCCCAGCGTATAGCCGAGTGAGCGGAGCCCGTCCGACAAAACCTGAGTGTTGTCCCATAACTGCTGTCGTCGCTTGGGCTCCTGCTCCACAATATCGAGGGCGGCGAGAACCGCCGCCGCAACCGCGGGCGGAATCGCCGTGGTATAGATAAAACTTCGAGCACGATTGACTAGCCAGTCAATCAGCTCGTGACTGCCAGCCACAAAGGCCCCCACGCAGCCCAGTGCCTTGCCCAAGGTGCCCATCTGGATATCGACCTGCCCGGTCAGGCCGAGTTCTTCAACCAGGCCGCTACCGTGCGGCCCGAACACACCGGTTGCGTGGGCCTCATCAATCATCACCCAGGCGTCATACTGTTGGGCCAGGCTGACAATCTCCACAAGTGGGGCCACGTCGCCGTCCATGCTGAACACGCTGTCCGTTACGATCAGGCGCTGGCCGGCCGCTGGACACGCTTTTAGCAGCTCACCCAGATGCTTGGTGTCAGCGTGACGATAGACTCGGGTATCAGCCCGTGACAGGCGGCAGCCGTCGATAATGCTGGCGTGGTTCAGGCTGTCGCTCAAGATCGTATCGCCCGGTCCCATCAGGGCAGACAACACCCCGATATTGGCGTGATAACCCGTCGGAAAAACAAGGGCGGCTTCTGTTTTTTTGAGTGTAGCGAGGCGCTGTTCCAACTCGTGATGGACCGTCATGGAGCCGGAAATCAGACGAGAAGCGCCACTGCCACAGCCGTACTGTGCAATTGCCTCTTGGGCCGCCCGCTTGAGAGCCGGGTGATTAGCCAAACCCAGGTAATTATTGGAGGAGAACAGTAGCACCTCTTGGCCTTCAAGGATAATGGCCGCGTCCTGTGCGCCCTCAACTGCACGCAAGCGACGATACAAGTCACTCTCTTTCACCTCGGCCAGACGGGCGGTGAGTATCTCTTTGCGCATGCGCGCTCATACTACCCTTTTGAGAACTCGATCAAAAGGTGGTACGAGGACCTATGCTTTCTCCTGTTGAAAAACTGAATGCCGCCCTGCGCGAAAACCGGCCCGAGGACTATGTCACACCGGCGCACCGGGAGATCGGTCTGCGGCCGGTACGGTTCGGTCCTGGTACGTCCGAATGGGAGTGGGACGCCAGCCACTCGCGCGTATTGAATCCGTTCGGCTATGTGGCTGGTGGCTATTTGAGCGTTTTTGCCGATGAACTGCTGAGCAGTGCCATCGGGTCGGTCATGGACGAGGGCGAATTTGCCACGACCGCCGAGCTGAAAATCAGTTTTCTCAAGCCGGTCAAAAAGGGCTTGGTCAAAGGGGCGGGCAAAGTCCTGCGCAAAGGCCAGCGGGTGGCGTTTGTTGAAGCGACCATCCGCAATACGCAAGACGAAGTCGTTGCCACGGTGAGCAGCACATGGACCGTGGTGGCAACAAAAGGGTAGGAGCTCCTCGTGTATTCTCGCTGAGCGGTGTGATACGGAGATAAAATCCCCCAGCCCAGATTCGTAAGCCAAACTGACCTGGGAGAAAAAGGAGATCAGCGTATGGGTATTGTCGAACGGTTCCTGGAATATGCACAAGCTTTTGAAGACGCGTATGACAGCGATGACTGGTCGCTGCTTGAGCCCTATTTCACCGAGGATGCGGTATACGATTTTATTGCCGGGCCGCCGCTCGGCGGACGGCATGAAAGCCGGGCCACGATTCTGAGCGATTTTCAGGTCGCGGTGAATGGCTTCGACCGTCGCTTTACCTCACGACGCGTTGAGTTCGGTGAGGGACCAATGGAAAAGAACGGCGAAGTCTGGATGCGCTGGGTCGCGACCTACACTCTGGACGGTGCACCCGACTGCCGCATGGAAGGCGAAGAGCGGGCCGTCTTTGAGGGAGACCGCATCAGTCTCTTGGAAGACCGAGTTTCTGATGAGGAATGCCAACGTCTGGTCGCGTATCTGGAAGCGTACGGTGGCAAGCTAAAACCGGCAGCCTGAGTGGTGCCCAAAAAAGCAGAGCGAGAAGACACAGACGGAGAAGCCCGCAGGATAGCTGCCAGCACAGGAAGATACACAACAGGAGGGTGTGTTATGCAAATCGGGACAATCGCGCTCTTTCAGCGCTACGGCTATGACGACAGTGTAACGGACAGTCAGGTCTACCGGGAAGAGTTGGCCCTGGCCTCGCAGCTAGAGGAACTCGGCTATGACGCGCACTGGTCTGTGGAGCATCATTTTGAGGACTACTCGTTTTGTCCCGATAACGCCATTTATCTGGGTCATCTGGCGGCCATCACCACCAGGCTCAAGCTGGCGACCGGCGCGGTGATCGTGCCGTGGAACACGCCGCTACGTTCGGCCGAGAAGGTCGCGTTGTTGGATGAACTGTCGAACGGCCGGGTGATTCTTGGTCTGGGTCGTGGCCTTTCCCGCCGGGAGTATGACCAGTTCGGTATTGATATGGATACCTCGCGGGAGCGCTTCGATGAAGCCGTGCCCATGATTCTCAACGCCCTGGAGACCGGCCTCATCGAGGGCAGCGGCAAATACTATCCGCAACCACGGGCACCGATTCGTCCCAAACCCACGCGGACGTTCAAGGGCCGCACGACCCAGGTGGCGATGTCGCCCGATTCGGCCCTGGAAGCGGCCAAGCACCGTGCCCAGATGATGGTCTTCACCCAAAAGCCGATTGAAGAGCATCATGCGGATTTTGAGCCCTATCGAGCCCTGTTTCGCGAACTCCACGGCGTTGACGCGCCCCCGCCCATAATGGCCGGTATGTCCATCTGCCACGAAGACGCTGGCCGGGCCGAGGAACTGGCTCACAAATATATCGCCGGCTATCTGCTGTCCGCCATGCACCATTACGAACTCATGGGTGACCACTTCAAGAATGCCAAGGGCTACGAAGCCTATGGCGATGCCGTGGACACGCTGCGTGAATTGGGTCTTGAGGGCATGGCCGAGATGTATGTCAACGCGCAGGCATGGGGTACTCCGCAGCAGATTCTGGACAAGCTGTCCCACTGGCGAGAGGTGGTCGGACGGTTTGATCTGATCTTCGGCTTTCGCGGAGCCGGGATGCCGTTCGAGGATGCCGAGCGCTCACAGCGTTTAATCGCGCAAAAAGTCATTCCCGAACTCCGGCAATGGGACGTTGAAGCAAAAGCGGCCTAGGCCTGTCGTTTCGTCCGCGTTCCTCCCCACCGTTTCCGCCTGGGTTCCTGTGAGAACGGGAATCCAGGCTTCATTATTTGTTATCTAAATTTGTCTTCTTAGCCCCCGCTTTTTGTCCAGATTTGTATTGTTAGAGACTCAAAAATCCTTTGAATTCAAAGGGTTGATGGCAGACTGCGCTTTTTTGTCTTTTGGAAAATTGAATTTTCTATTTTATTATTTTATAGAATTGTCATAAAATTTTTAATTAAGCTCTTAACATATTGAATTATCATATTTATATAATAGTCATGGAAACAAAAAAGAGGCTTGAAACAAAAAAGAGGCTTGAACGAATACAAAGATCACTCGGGCAGATGGACATTCCGGCTCGCCCTGCCGACCTTGCAAAGATGCTTGACGTTGCCCCGTCCTCATTATCTCGCTGGCTAGGCGGCGAAGAAGCTAAGGGTAAACAGAAAGAGAAAATCGACCTGCTCTATCGGACGGTTCTCGAAGCCGATGCTGACAACACGACCGCCAAACGGATGATTGCTCAATTCTCCAGGCCTATGGCTGGAATGGGGCTATTGGCGACCGGCTTACTAGGTGCCCTCACCGCCGCTGGGTTGGGTTGGCTGCTGTCCGACAAAGAAGACGAAGATACTGATGAAAAGTGACCTGGAAAGGAGAGGGTATGTACACAGCACACGCAAAAGTCCGAATGCAGCAGCGCGCTATCCCGCCTAGCGTCGTAGATTTAATTTTGGAGTGTGGAGAGAGGGTACCTGCTGGTCGGGGTAGTGAGATATTTATCCTTGGTAAGCGTGGTCGTCAGTCAGCGAGTTCGTCGCTCAAAAGGGCAGGCCGTTTCGCGGTGGCTTGAAGGACACTGGGGTGACTATGTGGTCGTGGCCGATGATGAAGTCTTGACACGCGGCAAACGATATCGCCGGATTCGTCGGGGCTAAGTTTTAAGAACTATTGTCGGGATCGAGGTATTGACACGAAGGAGGAAGATTTTTATCTCTTTCAGAGATATATTAGGGGAAAGGGATTTCCAGTAGACATGAATTAGGGAAGGGGAGAAGTATGCGCAAAGCGTTATTTGAAACATGGGCTGGCCAACAGGGAGTCTTACGTCCCTTCCAGGCGCTCTGTGAGATGGATGCTGCTAGCCGTAAACAGATTGCTGATATGCTGAACGTTAACTTAAATGATGCTTGGGAGAATGGCTGCAACCAAGCTTTGTATGACCTGAATGTACTCGTGCATGAGTTAAGGAGTAATCCAGAGGAATATGAACAGACATTCGGGGAATTACCATACGACCCGGAGCAGTCATACAATAAGGACCAAGCGGAAGCGTGTCTTATTATCGGACAAGATAGAAAAGGGATACAAGCACGCTCACATAGCACATTGAAAACGATAGCTGGTTCTGAGAATCACACTTGGCCGGAGGTTCTTGTCAGCGTCATCCAAGAGTTCAAGATTGAGTGCCACGTTGCGGGTAAAACAGAGGAGCAACTTGAATCCGCAATTTTTGATCATTTCGCGGAACAGGAATGGGACAAAAAAGGAGAAGAGGAAAGACAAGAAATCGAGAAATTTATAAACGATCAGCCCGAACTTATTGAGAAGCTAAAAGTAGCAGGACTCAATACAAATAAAAGACGATGGATCGTTAACCTGATGTTTCAAGCGGCAAAACAGGGTGGGTTCAACACATATATAACCGCCGTAAAAGTTGCAGGCTGGATGAATCGCACCATAGGCACTAAAGTCATGATGAAAACTGTAACAAAGGGCCTGGCGACAGTTCTTAGGACAGTTAACGTTGCACTCTGGGCTTGGTTGGTGTGGGATGTCCTCGCGTTCTTTTTTGGTCCATCAAGGAAGCGGTTAATTCCAGTGATCGCTCTGATACATCAACATTACTTATTGGAGAAAATTGAAGCATTGGACGACGCCCCAGAATCCAGACCCGTAAGTGCTATCCAGTTGGTCGCCGGTAGTGTCGTAGCGATTCTAGTGATTGCTGCTATTTTCTTCGTCTGAGCGTGATATGAAAATCCTTTTTGTCCACGGATTTGGCGGAGAAAACGGAGGGCGTATGGAAGATGCTCTGCGTGAGAGTTTCAGAACGTCCAGGCACTCGGTTATCCCATTCCGGTGGAAATCAGGGGATCTCAGGTCAATGACGCTTCAAACGGGAGGGGATGTATTGGCTGAGGCTCTTTCGGAGGTGAATCCCCTCAGGGCGGCCGCTCGCGTCATTCATACAATGTCCCAGAGAGTGAATACGCACTGGGATAGCGCGTTAGCAAATATCACCTCGGCTCACCTCACCCTCCGTGCAAAGCTCGGTGCTCTCGCTAAAACAAAAGAGCCTTTTGCAGTCGTTGCGTTCAGCCTTGGGGCTCGGGTTACGCTCCTTGCGCTTCACACAATGAGAGAGAGTACACAGACGTTGCAGCGCATCGTTTTTGCGGGTGCAGCCGTTCCTAGCCCAGCCTTCGATATGATCCCGCTTAGCCTACGAACTACGAAACCCGCCCGCATTATCAACGTGTATTCCGATACTGACCATGTTCTCCAAGGCTTATATGCGGTCCTACAGGATGGTGGACAGAACGCAGCCGGTATTAACGCAGTTAAAATCCAGGGCGTGACAAACATCAAAATAGACACTGGTCATCTGACGTATCCCCAGTTCGCTGAGCGGTTACGTAACCTTGCAGTAGATTATTAAATGATAAACACCATACCGGACAGCATAAAGGTCGTGACGCGAATATTGCTTGTCGCTGCATTCGCGCTCGTTCCAATCGTTCCCGAGTCAGTGCTGGCTGACCCACCCAGCCGGCCGTATTTCAGTCCCCGCAGCAGCCCATCGTATACGAGTCCGTATTCCAGTTCCTATCGTAGTCCGTCGTATACAAGCCCCTCGTTGCCGAACTACACGTACAAATCGCAGAGCAAGAGCTACAGCGTGGGCGATTACAGCCGTCATACCTACAAATACAAAGACAGCCTCGGTAACCGCCACAAGAGCAAGACTCAGGCCCTGCCCAGCGGGACGACCATAACCAAGGGCAAATATCGCAGTTCGCGCCCGAGTCCCTTATCACCGGATTATACGTATAAATCACAGAGCAAGAGCTACAGTGTCGGCGATTACAGTCGTCACACCTACAAATACAAAGACAGCCTCGGCAACCGCCATAAGGGGACCGTCGAAGTGTTCCCCGGTGGTACGGTCAGACACAAAGGCAAGGTCAACGGCAGGAAGTTCAAAGAGACCTATCGAAACAAGTGATAAGCTGCCTTACCTACTGATTAAGCTATGAACCCACGAGTCAAAACAGTAACCCCCACAGACGATTACAAATTATTGTTGACCTTCACCAATAGAGAGCACGGGATTTATGATTGCTCTCCGTTGCTTGGCTTTGGTGTCTTCCAAGAACTCAGGGAGGAAGGTTACTTTCAGCAAGTCACAGTTGTGGACGGTACGGTGTCATGGCCGCATGACCAGAATATCTGCCCGGATACGCTTTATCTGGACGCACGCAGAGAAAAGGTCGCTGCTGTATCCAGGGTAGGAATGTCCTTAGAATCCCTATTCTCCCTGCCTACGGGCTGTCTGCAAGGCTGGCCTTCTAGTATTGGTCTAAACGGCTAATCGCTCTTCGCCAGAAGTATTCGGCTGCTTTCTCAGGGGACATTTCTTCCTCTCCCTCTTCTGAGATGAAATACGACGTTCCAGAAGCCTTGAGGGCAAGAGCATTGCGCGCCTCAACAACTTCAAGCCAATCATTCATGGAGTTATCCTCGTGATAGTTGAGACTTTGGCCTTCCCAATAGGCGATCTGGTTAGACGATGTGAAGCCGCCCAACCAGATTTTACAGCGATTGGCTATGTTGCCCTGGGTATAGAACGAGCAAACGAATTTGTAACGTTGAATCTCTTCACAATCCGCTTCGATTCCTGAATCGGACTGATTGAGTTGCTCTGTACCTGTTTTGAAATAATCCCTGATGATATCAAAAGCCCCTCGCAAATAGCTATCTTTTTCGCGTTGGGTAAAAGCCTTTCTGGTATCAGGCATGGGAATATTGAACCGCGGTGACGTTCGAGTACTCTGTTGTGCTTGGATTGCGGAGCCACCTCTCCCTAGCCTAGTTTCCAATTCCTGAATCACAGGATCGGGCTTTCCACTCCATTCCTGAAAGCGTTTGTCATTGATGAGTGGATATGCCGAAAGAATCTCGCTCCTTTCCTGTTGATTCCCAACGATGAGCGGTAAGACTCGGACTTCCCCCGAAGAGGCTTCACGATTAAGCACCGCGTTCAGTTCCCGTTCAGGCCAGTTCTTCGAGACAAAGGACGAACTCAGGATAACAATGACGTACCGTGATATCCGGAGTCCTTGATTTACTTTTTCCGTTATGCTGTCGCCCCACATAATTTCGGCTTCATCGTACCAATATGTGATACCCGCTTGATCAAAGGCTCTCACGAGGGGAGATACCACCGCCTTCTTGTCTTCGCTGGCATGGCACAGAAATACGTCCTTCTGTTTCGTCACAGTTTTCTCCTCCCTGCGCTATTCCCTTTTGCCGCGTAGAAGATATCGAATCCGGTGGGCATTCGGAAGATGTCAGATTACACACCGTTAATCCGCCCTGCGGCTAATAAACATCCTCCTCCCTGATTGTTGAAATTGTAACATTTTATGTTACAGTTCGGCGCGGTCAAAAGCTTCCAGCACAAAGGACTTGCCGAACTATTTGAACGAGGGCGGAGGCGAAGAGTGTCTCCGAATTTGCACGCCCGTTGCTTGCGTCGCCTAGAGACTCTGGATCAGGCTGAAACACTGAGAGACTTAAACATTCCGGGATTTAACTTTCATGAGCTTCATGGGCTCCCCAAACGCTACAGCATTCATGTCAATGGCCCGTGGTGCATAACCTTCGAATGGGAAGACGGAGAAGCGGTAAGGGTCAATCTCGAACAATACCACTGAGGTAGCAGCATGGCAGAGTATACCATCAAGCGTCCGCTGAAACGTCCTCCTATCCATCCTGGTGAAGTGGTGCGTGAGGACGTTTTACCAGCTTTGGGCTTTTCCATTAGCGAAGCGGCCCGTCGCCTCAGAGTTTCGCGTCAGCAACTCCACCGGGTACTCGCCTGTACCCACCCGGTCTCGACTGAGATGGCACTCCGGCTTGGTAAACTTGCCGGCAACGGCCCTGGGCTCTGGCTTCGGATGCAGCAGAACTATGATGTCTGGCACGCAGAGCAGCGGCTAAAGGACGAATTGAAAAAAATCGAGCCAGGGCTTGTGGAGAGCGCAGGGATAGATGTTAACGAATTCTCGTAATCGTGAAGGACATCTTACGCCCCCCCCATCGTCCGGGGCGTGTACTTATACAAATCCTTCCAATAGTGATCCAACACCGCATCGTCGGCGCAGTCGAGACACTCAAGCTCCGGGTCGGATACGTCCAGCAATCCCTTTTTGATTAACGTCTCGGCATACGGTCCGCGATCAATCAGTTTGACCGGGCCGCGTGCTTCGGCCAGCCGTTTGCGGAGTTGGGCCGTGGCCGATTGATCGACCTCGTGCGTGACCGGGTCTAGGGCGACTCCATAATCCCGCTCGGCCCGCTCGGGTGAGACGAGCTTGCGCACCACATCCATACGAACGGCGTCGATGTCGCGTTCCAGGGGGTCGCCCCAGCCTCCGCCACCTGGGGTAGTGAGGCGAATAATGTCTCCAGCTTTAACTGGAATAGCATCCCGGCTGAAGTAGACGGCCTCTTCCTCCGGGGTGCCGGGGTTCTTGATGGACGAACTCGGCGTGCCCCATTTGCCGCCCTTGATGCCCGTGCAGGCAAAGGCGGTTCGCTCCGTAACCGTCAGATAATACCCATCAACCAGGGTCCGTATCTCTTTCTCATAGCCCAGGCCGCCACGATATTTCCCGGCTCCGCCCGAATCAGTCGCCAGACCAACGCGCAAGACTTCAACCGGGAAGCGCTGTTCAATGAATTCCGCCGGCAGATTTTTGGAGTAGGGGACTAGATCCACGGCGTCGGTGCCGTCCGCGTACGGCCGCGCGCCCGAACCCGCCCCAAAAATTTCACGCATCAGGAATAATTTTCCCTCAAAGTCCTGTCCGTACAGGCCGTAGATTTGAATGTTCTGCATGTCGGCCACCACCTCGCCGTTAAAGGCTTTGGCCATGGCGACGGTATAGGCGCTGATCATGCGCAGCATACAGGTCATGCGGCTCACCACCGGAGCCGGAAACTTCGGGCTCAGAATAGTCCCCTGTGGAATACGACAGCGAAAGACCTGGGTCACGCCTTCGTTAATGATGATACCGGGAATCTGCGCCTTGAAGAACGCGCCGAGCCATTTGGAGTAATGACGGCCATCGACCGGCCAGTTGATCGGCCCCCTGGCCTGAGGACTGGTACCCGCGAAATCCAGCACCATCTTGTCCGGATACTTCCGCATGGTGATCTGGAGCTTGACCGGCTTTTCCAGGGTCAAACCATCGTTCTCAATAAAATCCTCCCCGATGAACTCCCCATCAGGAAAGAGGGGCAGGCCCTTCTCGCGCACCACCTCAGCGCAACGATCAAGAATTTCATAAAATGCGGCCTCCACCTCATTGCCGCCAAAGCGATCGCATAACTCCGTTACCCGACGGCGGATGACCTCATTCGCGCCAACAAAAGCGTCTATGTCGCCTCGCAGATCCTCGGGGAAACGGCTGTTCCGCAACAGGACATCGTACAGTCCCTCGTTGAGCTGACCTTTTTCGTACAGCTTGACCGGCGGACAGATGGTGCCCTCCTCAAAAATACTGGTCGAGGTACTCGGCCAGGAGCCCGCCATACGGCCGCCCACATCGTTGACATGACCGAAAATCTGCGCAAATCCAATCAGCCGTTCGTCCCAGAAAATAGGAGTGACCACACAATAGTCCGGCAGATGACCGATTGTTCCGGCCGACTGATAGACGTCGTTATAGATAAACACGTCACCTTCATAAATACGCTCGGCCGGAAACTTCATCCGAATCGGGTCGGCGGTGGCGGCCCAGGACACGCGCGAGACCGACAGACAGTCGAGCGTGTTGAGCGAGGCCCGGTAGTCGTGCTGTTCGCGGATAATGGTCGAACGGGCTGTCCGCTCAACTGCGGCTTCGGCTTCCATAATGGCGGCCTCGATCCCGCCGTCTACAATATCGACCAGGATCGGGTCCAGATCTTTTCTCAGCGCGTCGATACGACTGACTGCGTCCGGATCCTGGGCAACCTGGCCGTACCGAAACGGGGCGTAGTCCTGAAAGGCGACAGCCTCGTTGGCTTTGTCATAATAGGTCTGCGAAAACTGCTTGTGATCGGCCATGCTGACACTCCGTAGAATGCGTTTCGTTATTGCGTTCGCTCAAGCCGCAGCGTTCCCCACTGGTCCACCCGGCCGCTCCAGCCCGGCTCCACAACCGTGGTGGCATCATACTGCTGAATGATGGCCGGGCCGCTCAACTCGTTGCCTGCTTGCAGCGCCGCCCGATCGTACACCGGCGTATCCAATGTGCTTTTGGAGAAATAGACTGCGGTCTGACCTGTCTGGGCCTGCTCCGGACTCCTACCTGCCGGTTGCGCTTGCGGCACATGGGGACGTTTCAGCAGTCCCAGCCCGGTAACGCCAACGTTGACCAGCTCGACCAGTTCCTTCCCCGCGTAGGAATATCCGTAGAGGTCCTTATGGCTGGCATGGAACTTGGTGATGGCCTGCTGAAGATGGGTTTGAATGTCTGATGTTGCCGAATCAATTGAGACTGGAACCCGGATCTCGTAGGCTTGGCCAGCGTAGCGCATGTCCACAAAATGATTGAGCCGAGTCGCTTGGGTGAGTAGGCCTTCGTCTTCCAGACGGGCGTCCACGCGGCGTTCAAGGTCCTGAATTTCGGTCGCGATACGGTCCACGTCCAGGCGGTCCTCACGCTGGACATCCGTATGGACCAGGTCAACGCGGACATCGGTCAGCAGCAAGCCATACGCCGAAGTCACACCTGGGTTGGGCGGGATAATGACGTGCTGCATACCGAGCCAGTCGGCCAGATAACAGGCGTGGAGCGGTCCTGCTCCGCCGAACGCAACCAGGGCATAACTGCGCGGGTCGCGTCCACGTTTCACGGACACCGTCCGAATGCCGGCGGCAATATTTTCAATGGCAATACGCAGAATGCCTTCTGCCGCAGCGATCGTATCGAGCTTAAGGCCCGCGGCAAGTTCGGCTACAACCTGGGTCGCCTGATCGAGATTCAGGGAGACGCTCCCCCCGGCAATGGTCGGCGTGATACGTCCCAGCACCAGATTGGCATCCGTCACCGTCGGCTGGCTACCGCCCCGGCCGTAGCAGGCCGGCCCCGGATTCGCTCCCGCGCTGTCCGGCCCCACTTTCAGGCTCCGCCCGCCCGCTAGCCAGGCAATCGACCCGCCGCCGGCTCCAACCGTATGCAGCTCGATCATGGGCGTTTTGAGGTCATAGATATCGACCTTGCCTTCAGTCAGCATGCGCGGCTGGCCGCCTTCGACCAGACAAATATCGGCCGAAGTACCACCCATATCAAAAGTAATAATGTCCTGATTGCCGCTCAGCGTGCCAAAATGGGTGGCGGCAATCACTCCTGCGGCCGGGCCGGAGAGGGCTGCGGCAATCGGCAAACGGGCGACCTCCTGGGCCTGGGCCAGCCCGCCGCTTGAGCGCATGATGTAAAACGGTGCGCTGATGTCCCGCTCGCGTAAGTGCTGTTCAATCCGGGTGTGATACGCGGACAGGAGGGGCATCAGGGCGGTGTTCAAGCAGGTTGTATTGGTCCGTTCGTACTCGCGGTACTCGCGCAGGATGTCGGACGAGATGGAAATAAAGCAGTCCGGATACACCTCATGGATAATGCGGCGGACTGCCTCCTCGTGCTCCGGATTGCGGTAGGAGTGCAGTAAGGAAACGGCCACGGCCTGAATGCCGCGCGCTTTGAAGTCCTGCGCAACGGCCGCTACTTCGTCCTGGTCCAACTCCTGGATGACTGTACCCCGAACATCCATCCGAGCGCTGATTTCTCGGATGCGCTCAAGCGGCACCACCCGCGGCGGTTTAATCCACCAGGTGATATCACCAAATTCTCCGGGAACGGTCTGACGGGCGCACTCCAGGGCTTCCCGGTAGCCAGTAGTAATGATCAGGCCAAGCTCTGAGTATTTGCGCTCCAGTATGGCGTTGGTGGCAA
Organism: Candidatus Binatia bacterium; assembly: GCA_022826945.1. Taxonomy (GTDB): domain Bacteria; phylum Desulfobacterota; class Binatia; order Bin18; family Bin18; genus Bin18. The sequence goes on along the minus strand of JAJDTY010000070.1, from coordinate 44,034 downwards.
CGGTCGTACCGTGAAAGACCGCGTTCACATCGTGGGCCGCGATCTCCCCGTACTGGGTGATATGCTCAAGGCCGTTCACAAAACCCTGGGCTGGGTCGTCCGGCGTGCTGCGCACCTTTGCCAAATGCAGCGTCCCGCTGGCCTCTTCGAGCGCGACAACGTCCGTAAACGTTCCACCAATATCTACCGCTAACCGCCAGGTCATACTGTCCCTCCTTGAGGCCAATGTAGGGGGCTTGGCCGGACCTGTCTACAGACGAAAAATGGGCCTTGGATAAATCCAAGTGATGGTGTAAGATACCATCAGAATGCCGAAGGCCCGTCAGCTACTACACCTTAAGGACTATCTGCCCGGCGGGCTTCTGAGAGAGATTCGGATATCTGAAGTCCCAGTTACGCGAACTTACAGAGAGGGGATCAAGTATTCTTGTTATTTGGTCAACCCCGAAAATGGAACGGAAATTATTGGGTATGATATCCACCCTGGGAAAGGGCACCACAGACATACCCGTGGACAGGAAGCCCCATATGTCTTTCGAGGTCTTGAAAAACTGCTCGACGATTTCGCTACAGATGTCCAATGCGTTCTGGAAGGGAAGCTATGAAAGTCCGACGTATTAAAATTGGAATACGGCCCCCGGAAGATTCTCTCGAAGAAGCACGGTCAATAGCCAGGCGGATCGATGCGGGAGAGAAACTGCCTGAACGAGAAGAGGAGTTATACTTCTCCAACATGGAGACGCTCCGCACGGTACTTTCCCCGAAACGTCTGGCTCTCCTCTGGGCTATTGCTGAACATACACCGCAGTCGGTGCGCGAGTTGGCCGGACAGGTCGACCGTAATATCAAAAACGTGAGTCAAGACCTTGCCGTGCTCTCTCGTCTCGGCCTAGTCGAATGCAAAGAGCAACGCCGTGGAGTTGCCCACGCTCCCACTCTTCCGTACGACGAGATCAATCTGCATATACGCCTTCAGCGCTGAGCTGCTTCGGCTTCCCTATGCGCTCGTCTTCTACGCTGAACGTAGCGTCAAAATCGAAATCTCCGGCGGAATCCCCAGCCGCATGGGATAACCGTAGAACCCGACGCACCGCGTGACAAACATCTGCATGTCCGCGTGACGATACAGCCCCTGGTCGGGGATGCCGAGCAAGCCGATGACGCTCAGCGCCCGGTCCTTGCCCAGTTGAATACCCGCGTGCCCACCATGGGTATGACCGGACAACACCAGGTCGGCACAGCGCGCGGGCAGCGTGACAAAGGCGCGCGGGTCGTGGTTGAGCAGAATGCGCGGAACCGGCTGCCGCGAACCCCAGGAGTTGATGATGCGCTGGTAGAGCCCAGCACGATCAAAGCGTTGGAAGATAAAATCCAGGCCGGCGAGTTCCAGGGGTTGTCCGTCAATTGAGAGCGTTGTGACCCGATTGCGTAAGGTAGTGACGCCAGACTGGCGCAAATAGCGGACGAGGCGGTGGGGGGCGTCGAAGTCATGGTTTCCCAAACAGGCCCACTGGCCGTACGGTGCGTTGATCCGAGCTAGCGCTTCGTACAGAGGCAGGTCAAAATCGCCGGTCCGATGTGTCAGAAAGTCGCCGGTATGCAGCACGATGTCGGGTCTGGCTGCATTCGTCAGTGCGGCAACGCGCAGCAGCTTGGGACGATCCATTTCCCCACCAACATGGATATCCGACAAATGGGCGACCCGCAGCCCGTCGAGTGCTGGAGGCCAGTCGGGCAGAATAAGATCCCGCTCCTCAACCCGGAAATCATAGGTAAGCTTAACGCTTGACAGCGAAAAGAGAAACGGTGCTCCTGCGCCCATCAAGCCGAGTTGTTGCATGAATTGACGTCGCTCGGGGGAGGGCAGGTTGTCGTGCGGGGTGGGCTGGGCCTGTTGCTGGATGAACCATGCTCTCCCGCGCCGTGCCAATTGGGTCAATCCTCGGACAATGCCAAGGCCGGCATAGCCAAACAGGAGGATGCCATAGGCGCTGTACCACAGCGTGCCAGTCCAGGAGATGCCAGGCGCGTGCAGGAACGGCAGCGGACTACCGGAACGGGCAGTCAGGATTTGCATCGCCATAATAGCATCGAAGACCATTCCGACCACACTGAAGAGCCCAAGTGACAGGGAAGAAGGCCCGAGCAGGCTGACACAGTAGGCGTGCAAACGTTGCCGGGCATACGAGAAGGGCACGATGGCAATCGGAACCATGGCGATCAAATACACCGCCCGCCAGGTAATCCACAGCCACATGGCAGTGGCTCCCAAGAGTAGAAAGAGGTTGAGACAGATATGCCAGACGTATTGGGCGCGGCGGCTGGCCAGGGTGCTGAGTCGAGCGTGAACGGACATGGAGATAAAAGATTCAGTCTACCGGATCGGAGTCCGGCTCAAAATCAGTGAGCCAAACCGATCGACCGTGGCCTGACAGTCCGGCGGAATGAGTGTGGTGGTATCGTACTGTTCAACCACCGCCGGTCCGGTGAGAACCGCCCCCGCTCCTAAGTGGGTCCGCGCATAGACCGGACAGGTCGGAAAACCACGCGATTCAAAAAAGAAGACCGGGCGCGTATCTAGCGGCTGAACGGGACCGGTCTGTTCGGCAATCGTGGGGAGCGCTGGTTTTGGCTGCGTCACAGTGGCGGTCATCCGCAAGGTGGACAGAGTGACCTCTTTTCGACCCTGAAACGAGAAACCGCAGCGCTGCTCGTGCTTGTGATGAAATTGCGTGACTGCCCGCTGGAGAATGTCGTTGGTGAGCCCGCCCTGAGGAAGGTCGATAGTGAGATGGGTTGACATATCAACATAATGAAAATCCACCGCTCGTCTGAACTGCCTGGGTGCGTCCGGCAGGTGTTGCTGGTCCAAGGCAGCCTGGGCCTGGTGTTCGAGCTCTGTAAAGAAGTGAGTCAGCCGTTGGGCATCAAGCACGGACGCGTCGGGTGGAGCGGGGACGGCACAATCCTCTCGGATATCGGCACAGAACAAGCCGAAAGAAGCGGCAAACCCCGGCTGGGATGGAACCACGACCGTTGATATGCCGAGCAGCGCTGCAAGATCGGCAGCGTGTAACGGACCGGCCCCACCGACGGCCATCAGAGTAGCCTCCCTGGGATCGAGGCCGCGCTGCGTACACACGCGACGGATGGCTCCGCACATGGCGTGGTTCACCAATTGGACGATGTTTTGGGCGGTCTCTGTTGCGTTTTTGTCGCGCGCCTGTCCAAAGGCAAAGAGCGCTTCTTCAGCCGCTTCCCTTGAAAGCGGAAGCGCCCCATCAAGCAGAGACGTGGGCAGACGATGCAGCAGGAGATTGGCATCGGTGACCGTCACCTCTGCCCCGCCTTTGCCATAACAGACCGGACCGGGGTCGGCGCTAGCGCTAAGCGGACCGACGCGCCAGCGGGTATCCGGGTCCACCCGGGCAATGGAACCACCGCCGGCTCCGATAGAGGTGATATCGACCATAGGGGTACGGAGCGGATATCCGCCGACTTGGCCGTGCGTGGTGAGCAGCGGCTGTCCAGCCTGGACGAGAGCGATATCGGTAGAGGTGCCGCCCATGTCAAACGTGATCAGGTCGGAAAATCCGCTTGCGGTTCCAGCACGGGCCATGGCGACTGCTGCCGCACTGGGTCCCGAGAAAACCGTGGCCAGAGGCCGCTGACCGACCCGTGCTCCGCTGTGTAGGCCGCCAGACGACTGCATGATGAGCGGCGGTCGGTGGATGCCACTCTCCTGCATGCTATGTCGCACCCGATTGAGATGTTCCCCCATTAATGACTGGAGGGCCGCGTTCAGACAGGTGGCCGCGGTACGCTCATACTCGCGTTGTTCGGGCAGGACATCGGACGAGAGCAGCACATCTAAAGAGGAATCTTCCGCGAGCAGCAGCGCTTTCAGCCGTCTCTCCGGTTCAGGGTTGCGGGCGCTGTGTAAGAGCGAGACGGCGAGGGTTTTCAGGTTTTGGGCATGACACCACGCCACGATTGCCTGTATCTCTTGTGCGGAAATGGGTATTTGCACATTCCCCTGGGAGTCAAGACGTTCGGTCACCTCATGGATATCCTCAAGCGGTACCACCGGCCGAGAGGGAAGGGGCGACGAGAACCCGTCATCTTCCGCTTGTTGGGGCTGGTTCAACTCCAAAATATGGCGGAAGCCAGCGGTGATGAGCAGGCCGGTCCGCGGGAGGCTGTGTTGGAGTAAGGCATTCGTGGCAATCGTCGTGCTGTAGAGGAGGGTACTCGGGCGCAGGTGCTGCGTACGGAGTGCGGAAAAAGCCGCTCGAAGACTCTCGGCTGGATCAGAGGCGGACGGAATTTTCTTGTGAAAGATGGGGCCGCTTTCGTCATGGATGAGGACGTCGGTGAACGTCCCGCCAATATCAATGCCAAGGGTCGTCGTCATTTGCGTACAGGGTATGCGTGCAGTGCTGTCCCTTGTGACCCCACCGCACGAAAGAGGACATCCTGGGAAAGTATACGTGTTCTAGTCGGCAAAGCGAGGCATGACCTTGTTCGCGAACAAGTCAAGCGAGCTGAGTACTTGTTCACGCTCATGAATTCCTTGCTGGATGAGGAGAAAACACTCTTTGATGGGAAATTTCTTGCTGGCTGCTTCAATACGGTGAGAAATCGTATCCGGATCACCGACCAATAACTCAGGATGCCCCTGACCAAACGGGGTAAACCACGTGTCCCACATCCACATGGGGTCGGTCAGCCACTCCTGAGCTGTTGAGGTGTTTTTATGGCAGATCATTGCGCCGCCCCAGGCTGCCTCGTCTCCGGGCTGAACATCATGCCCGTGTTTCAGCGCCTCATCGTGATAGCCGGACCACAGCCGTTGACAGAAATCGAGGTCCGAGGCCAGGACAATCGGCTTGCCCCCGTAGCGTGCCCAGAAGAGCGCGGTGCGCATGCTATGGGTGAAACCGCCGTAGATGGGTGGGTGCGGATCCTGATACGGTTTAGGTGCAATACCAATCTCGCGGATGCGCATATCCGCATCCACGCCTGTTCCATATTGCGTATACACCCCTTGCTGGTGCGGATTGACAAAGTCCTCAGGCGGAATCGTCCAGTATTTACCCTGGTAGCTGAACGTGTCTTCTTTCAAGGCGGCGAGCACCACTTCGACGAACTCACGAAAATATTCGCGGTTCATATTGTCGTCTTCCGAATTGCGATTCCATTCGCCAACTGCGTTCAGGTCGGGACGGATACGGAAATTATGCACCCAGCGTGCCTGATAGCCTCGCACCATGCCGACCGCTAGACGGCCCTTGAGCATATGGTCGAGGGTGGCAATATACTCTGCCGTGCGGACGGGATTATGCGTCGGCGCGACCCAGCCGACCATATTCACGCGGAGTTTTTGACTATGCTGGCCAATCCACATGGACAATAAACCCGGCTCGTTACTGGCTTCAAAGCCCTCGATTTGCAGGTGATGCTCGGGATGCCCGAAGCCGGCGTAGCCCACCTCGTCAGCAAACTGGGCATATTCTGCCACTTCGCTGAGCATGCGCTGGTAGAGTTCGGGCCGCTTGCCCGCCATGCCCGCTTCGAGTTCATGGCGACGGCCTAAGGTGGCATAGATGAAAAGGTGAAACTTCATGTGACAAACTCCCGTATGATCGAGACGCTACCGTGCCTGGGTCGCTATGCTATCGGGTCTGCCAAAGAATGTGAAGCTCAATACGGAGCAGGCGCGCTCCGGAAAGCTAAAGTCGTGACAGCGTGGGCGCGACTATGACTCTGAAACGGGCGGAGAGGTGGACGGTGTCGGAGGCAAGCTCCCCGCGCTTGTGCCAGGTGCCGGAACGGGGTCTTCCATGATGGGGAGTTCCACTCGGACCTCGGTGCCACGACCGTGCTGGCTTTGCACCGAGAAACGCCCGCCACAGGAGACGGCCTGTTCGCGCATATAGAGCAAGCCGTAATGGCCGGGAATAGGCTGTTCCGACTGAAAACCCTGCCCGTCATCTTTAATCATCAGGGATACACCCTTCTGCTCGAAGGTCAGGGCAATCTGCACATGGTTGGCCTTGGCGTGGCGTTGGACGTTATGGAGGGCCTCTTGGGTAATGCGAAAGAGCGTGCGGCTGGTCTGGGTCGGCAGGGGCCGGTCCCCATCATCCGCCTGCATGACCACATCAAAGGGCTCCTGTTCTTGCAGGTCGGTCACATAGGCACGGAGTGCCTGAACCAGGCCGAAGTCTTCGAGCACTGGCGGCAATAACCCATTGATAAACTGACGGACGAGCACGGAAATCGTATCCAGTTCCGCGGCAAGCTTGCTAAAGCGCTCACGACCCGCTGGGGCATGTTGCAGGACAAATTCCTGAAAGCCGTGAAAGTCCTGGAAGATGCGAAAGAGCCGTTCTTCTATCTGGTGACATTCATTAACAATACGCTGGCGCTCTTCTTCTTGCGCGTTGAGCACGGCATGCAGGAGACCGCGCAACTCCTTCACCGACCGCCGGGCCTCATCAAGTGTGTAGGCGCGCTGCACGACAGGGAGAGCATATTGAGCAATGTCCGCGAGGATCTCGCTGTCTTGGAGACGAAACCCGCTGTGTTGTTTTCTATCAGCCAAGAGAAAACAGCCGAGGAGCGAGTCACTACCGAGCCGATGGATGAGGAGATGTCGCTGCGCCAGTTCTTTTTCAGAGAGCGCTTGCAAGCGCGTATAAATATCCTGTGAGGTATTGAGGACATTGAGACCCAAGGTAAGCGCCGCCCGCAGCGCGCCGCCTTTGGCAAAGGAACGATCCCACGTAGAAGGGGAAAGCGCCGGAAAAGACCCTGCCGTTCTGACCTTGACGCAGGACTGGGTGCCCGGATCAAGAAGGATCACGCACACACCGCGGCAGGGAATACGGCGGAATACTTCCTCAACAAGCTGTTGGAGGAGCCGGTCAATTTCCAGAAGCGCGAGTTTCTCTTGAAGGGTCTCGATTTGATCGGCCCGCTGAGGGTCCGGAGCTGCTTTCGGCAGGCTGTCCTGCGAGAGGCGTGACATAGAAAAAAGGCCTGCCAGACCGGCAATACCAAGAAGCAGGGCGCAGCGAAAGGCGAGGCTGGAGTAGAGCTCAGGGATTGAGGTAGACGGCGGTGGCACAAGGAAGAGCAGCAGCCCTGAGGCGACACTCGCAGCGAGCGCCATACCGAAGCCGGCCTGCCAGCCAAAGCGGAGCGTTGCGATCAGGGTGAGCCCATACAAATAGACAGACAACGGGCTCAACAGACCACCACTGATGCCACACAGCACGGCGACAAAGACCACGTCACTCAGCCCAATGGGAAAGGGGAGGGGCGTCTCCTTATAGTGACGGTAGGCAAAATATTGACCGAAGAGGCAATACAGCACGCTCCCGAGAAGACAGTATTGCGTGACGGCGTGGAAGAGTGCAGGCGGATTGAACCAGAGAACTCCTGCTCCGACCCCTAATGCGAGCCAGCGCAGCCGGGCCAGAATTTTCTCGCTCGGCGTGTGATGGACTACCGCCCCTTGTAGGGGAGGAGCCCAGAATGCACTAGATATTGTTGCCATAAGGATACACACACCATACCTGACACCGCATCCTATTGTCCACTGTTCGCGGACAATAGGGTTCATGTAATCATACCGGACGAGATATATTTGACGAATGCAGAGGAGGTCGGCTATAGGTCGTGTCAGCGTATTGCACCCGACAGAAAGGAGACCGTTATGTTGCTGATGTTCAAAGCGAGGATCAATAAGCCTGCCGATATGTCGAATAAAGACTTTTATACCGTCTGGCGAAAAGAGGCCGAAGCTGCCCTAGGGGCGAAGGAAGCCGGCGTTATTCGAGGGATTTGGAAGGTTGCGGGCAAACCCGAGGTGGTGGTGGTCATGGATGTGGAGTCAGGCGATATGCTTGACCAAGCAATCAATGGGCTGCCGATCTGGGAGCTTGGCTACGCGCATATTGTCTCAGACGTGGAAATACTGCCCCTGCGTCCGTACGAAAACTGGGCCGAAGATCTGAAGACCTTGTCCCAAGGTTAGGCCGTACAGGGGGCAGAACTGCGCCGTCTCAGTCTTCGCGTTGCTCTTCCCCCCTCAGTCCGTTTGTTTTACCTCAACTCCGGCGAGTTGTTCCAGGACTCTGACTAAAGCCTGTGTTCCCTCGTCTCCAGCCCCCTGGCTTTCAAGGGCATGAAAGAGATGGTGGACAAGGCTGGTGGCGGGCAGGGACAGTTTCAGCCGGTCGGCCTCCTGCAACACCAGCCGCAGGTCTTTTTGTTGGAGCTTGACCATAAAACCAGGGGCAAAGTCCCGCTCCAGAACTCGAGGAGCGAGGTTCGAGAGTTGCCATGAACCTGCGGCTCCGCCCTGAATGGCGTGTTGCATTTTTTTCAGGTCCAGTCCGGACTTCGCTCCAAAAATCAAGGCTTCGCTCATCGCCAGATTGGTCACCGCTACCGCGATCTGGTTGCATAATTTGGTAAGCTGGCCCGCGCCGCTCTGACCGACATGCACGATGGTTTTCCCCAGGATTTCGAAGATGGGTAAGCACCGATTGAAGACGGTCTTCTCTCCCCCAACCATGATGGAGAGCGTGCCCGCGATGGCCCCTCCCTCTCCGCCACTGACCGGAGCGTCGAGCATGGACGCACCTTTTTCTTGGATGACGCTCGCGATTTCCCGGGTTGCTGTGGGAGAGATCGTACTCATGTCAATGACAGCAGCGTCCGGCGCAACGGTGTGTATGACGCCGTTTTCCCCGAGAAGCACCTGCTGCACATCGGGGGTGTCCGTGACTATGGTGACCACGACATCCGCATGTGCTGCCACTGCTTGGGGTGAGGCCGCGGCTGCGGCTCCTGCCGCGACCAATTCATCAACAGGCCCGTTGCTCCGATTATAAACGGTCAACGGGTAGCCCGCTTTGAGGAGATTGTGAGCCATGGGCTTGCCCATAATTCCCAGTCCGATGAAACCAATCCGTTCCATATCGTGCCCCCTCTCTTCTCCTATGTGACCTGTTGACGGCCGGACTCCTTGAGAAACTGATACAAAAAAAGGACACCCCCTTCAGAGTATCCTTTTTCCTGCGTGTCGAATGCGTTGGCGCGCCAGTCCTACGAAACGTCCTGGGTTTCCTCAACGTCGTCCAGATCATCGATCAGTTCCTCATCGTGGTCGGCCTCCTGCTCCGTCTCTTGTGAGACCGGAGACCGTTTTGCGCGCCCACGGATCGGCATCCGATTGCGGACCTCACGCCAGTGAAAACTACTTGGCGGACTCTGGAGCCGTTCAAAGCTTGCCAGCAGGAGGTCCTTGCTATCTGCTCGCCCAAAACAGTGGTCGCCAATCCACATTTCCCAGCCGGGACGAACACTTCCATCCGGTCCGACGAGGTCCCGCTTCACAAAAATCGGAGATGCTGCGGCAGGCGATGGTTCCTCTCCGATTTCTTGGTCGGACGCCTGGGGAGAGATCACCGGAGGAGCGACAGGCTCTGGTGGAGGAGGAGAGGGCGGAGGCGCAGATTTTACTTCAGGCTCTGGTGGGGGGCTCTTGGCAGCGACTTTGGTTGGTGTTGTTTTCTTGGCTGCTGTTTTGCCTTTTTTTGTGACTGTTGTTTTCTTGGCTGCCGTTCTGGCCGACTTTTTCACTGCTTTTTTTGCCGGTTTCGCCGCCGTTGTGCTTTTCGTCTTTTTCTTGGCAGGCTTTCCAGACGGGCGGCTCTTCATGGTGGGCTCCTCTACAGCAGTCGGCCTAGGGTTCCATTTTCCCTGGAAAAATTCAATCCCCTCCCTGTCCGGAGCCCTGTATTGAAACGGTTTTTCTCGACCAATATGGATGATGTACGGGTCACTCCGGTCGATGGGAGGGGGCTGATCTGACGTAGGTGCCGCTCTTTCCGCCGCTTTTATGCTTGAGGCTGATGTCTGAGATGACCATGTCCTTTTCCACGGCCTTACACATGTCATAGATGGTCAGCGCCGCGACGGAAACCGCGGTCAGGGCTTCCATTTCCACGCCGGTTTGTCCGTTGACTTTGACGCGTGCCTCAATGTCTATGCGGCCGCTTGCTTCGTCCGGCCTGCATTCAACCGTCACCGAGGATATGAGCAGCGGGTGGCACAGCGGGATGAGTTCCGGCGTTTTCTTGGTCGCCATGATACCGGCGACACGCGCGACCGCGAGCGTATCGCCTTTGGGTATCTGCCCGGTGGTAATGAGTCGCAGCGTCTCCGGGCGCATCTGGATAGTCCCGGTCGCGATGGCTTCCCGCTCGGTCGCGGATTTCGCTCCGACATCAACCATCCGAGCTCGACCCTGCGTGTCAGTATGACTCAGCTTTTTCATGCCGGCGCTTACACGAATCGAAGCATCCGGTCTGCCCGGAGCAGTTTGGCCTGAATCGGAATATCGTGCGGGCAGGCGCTTTCACACGGAGCGCGACAGTCGACACACTGGGAGGCGTTCCGAGCGAGTGGAAGCTTGGCATATTCTTCCATGCCCACCCGCTGCTGGCCATAGTTCTCATAATACATGGCGTAGCGCAGGATATCATCGATTGGCACATCGGACGGACAGGAGGACAAGCACTCGCCACAACCCGGCGGACAATAGTCGTTCGCAACAAGCCGGTCGTATTTTTCGAGCAGCGCCAAGTCGACCTGCTGAAACGGCTGCCCGGAGGCGTGCAGGTATTCGTCGATGTGGTGGAATGAGCCGATCGTGACCACGAGCCCACTCACGTCAGGATTGGAGAGCACCCACTTAAAGGCCGCCTGGGAGAACGATTCCCGTTCGGTTGGGGTAAAATCCGACAAGGCGCTATGGCGCGCGCCTTTGAGGGTCTTCATGGCCACCACGCCGACCCCCTTCCGTTTGGCATCGTGAAAGATATTCGTCAGCTCGGGCCAGTTGCGGAAATTATAGGCGACCATAATGACATCGAAGCGGTCGCTGTCCACAGCGTGACGCATGACCTCTTCGAGCCGCGGGGTGTGGGACGAGACACCGAGAAAGCGAAGTTTTCCCTGCTCTTTGAGTCGGTCAAAGGCTTCGTGGATATTCGGATTCATGAGCCGCTCAATGGAATTGCAGGCGTGAATATGGGCCAGATCAATATAGTCGGTGCCGATTCTTTGCAGACTGGCCTCAACCGCGGCAATGACATCCTTGACCGGGGTGGTATTGCTGAGATGACCCTGTGGCGTGCAAAACTTGGAAACGATAAAGAGCTGATCGCGCTGATAGCCCTGAATGCCCTGGCCGAGGGTTTTTTCCGACCCGGCTCGCGAATAATCCGGAGACGTATCAAAATAGTTGATGCCCCGATCAATGGCCCGTCGCACGACATCCGCATTGTCGAGCCCGGAGCAGCCGAACGAGATATCTGACATCTGCATGCCCGTTCGACCCAATGGCCGATAACTGCGAACACGGGCTTCCTGCCAGTCCGGGCTTTTTTCCTCTGCTTCGGTTTCCGGTCGGCTCAACAGAAACAGTTGGGTTTTATACTCACAGCCGGCTGCCAGCGCCGCAGCGCCACCGACCGTACCCAGCGCGGCATTTCTCAGAAACGTGCGCCGACTCGTCGGCGTCCTGACCTGCTCATCCTGCTGGGGAGAGTCATGAGCCTCAGACTGTTGCTTGCGCATGACGGACGGCCTCCTTTTTCCGCTTGGTTTGAACTCACTCGGATTCAGGTTAGCGTGACCCGATGAATTGTTCCTTCTCTCGTCTGCGTATCAAACAGCGCATAAGCACCCCGCCGGTCCCGGTCTCGGGGTTGTGAGCACGAACCCGGATTGATGACCACTACGTCGCCAGCCTGATGGACCAACGGAACATGGGTGTGGCCGAAGCAGACCATATCATAGGGCAGGACAGCGAATTCGTCCAAGCGTTTGCTGCCCGGATAAATATATTCCTCATAGGGTTCCCACGGGCTGGCGTGGACCATGAGAATCCGCAGGCCGTCGCAATCAAACTCCTGGCTGAGTGGAGCGTCTGCCAGAAAGGCGAGCGATTCTGCCGTGAAGGTCTCCCGACATTTTTTCAGGTACGCGGGATTACGGCCACCAAAAAGAACCATCTCGTGATTGCCCTGAATGCAGTGCACCCCCGCCTCTTGCAGCAGAGCGACCGTGTCTGAGCAGAAACGGTATTCACTCACCGCGTCTCCGGGGCACAACAACAAATCGGTAGCGGGCATGTCGTCGAGCACGCGCCGGAGGGCCTGCGCGTCGGCATGGATATCAGAGACGATTCCAATTTTCATATCGCAGTCTTGTTGAGTCAATGTGTATGGTTTGCTCGGCGCTCATGCAAGAGGGACGGCCTGTCATTCGACGTTATACTCCTCTAGACGCTCACCGGCCAGCAGCAGGCCGTCGAGCGTCACGTCCAGGCCGCACGCCTGGGCCAGGACCGTCAGCAGGAGGTCGCTGACGACTCGTTCTTCTCCCTGTCGGTCTCGGGCGCCTTTGGTCAGCATACACGAATAGACGCGGGTCCCCGTTGCGGTACTGATACCGATATGCGCCCGGTGCGCTCCCCTTTTGAGTCGGTCCGTCGCCAGCGCCGCCGTACAGGAGACGCCAACCAGCGGACCCTCGGTAGCGTGGAGGTCAACCGCCCGTTTATAGGCCGCCCGTGCCAGGGCAGCCGCGGTTTCCACGCTCACGGCCCGGCGTGGGCTGGCTCCGAGAAATTCGGTGAGCGCAGCCTCACTATAAGGGACGACTACTTCAAGCACGGTCCGTGAGGCACCCGGAACAGACAGCAAATCCGCGATTGCCTGGGTTCCGCCGCCCGTCACCACAAGCATGGCCCGGAGAGAGCTGGCATGAATCTGGGCCATGCTTGCGGTCTGGACAGATGCCATGTCTAGGCTTCTATTATGGCCCGCGCCTCGTCTGGTGTTGCCACCTCGTGACCCATAGCAGTAATGGTCGCCACAGCGCGCTCGACGAGTTGCGGGTTCGTGGGCTGCCCTTCTTGCGCATAATGGTGGTCTTCCAGACCCAGCCGGACATGACCACCCAGGCTGATGATCTGAGGGATAAACGGCAAATTATCCCCACCGAGCGTGGCCGCAAACCAGTTGCAGCGTACGCCTTGCAGCATGTCCAGATAAGCCTCCAGGCTCTTGAGCGACGGGGGCAAGCCAAACGGAAGCTCCGGTCCGCCAAAATAGAACTTGAGCAACAACGGTTCGGTCAGGAGTCCCTGGTCAAGAAAGACCAGCACCGCCCGCAGAAAGCTGGGGTCAAAAATCTGGAGGGTCGGTCTCACCCCGCACGCGCGCGACTGTTCCAGAAAATACCGATTGGCATCATATGAATTCTGATAGATGAAATTCCCGCCTGAGAGCATTTTTGTGTGCGCGTCATATGAGACCAGATTGACCGAGCCAGGATCGGCCCAGCCCAGGTCCGGTTTGGTAGCCGGGTCTTTGGCGAGTTCCAGAAAATGGGCAAACCGTTCAACCGGATCGTCGCCAAACGGAAAGGTGGGCCAGAGAATGGGATTGCACTGTTCACGTGTCCGCCTGAACACCTCGCCGTAATACCCAACGTCCTGCACCCATTCGCCCGTGTCTGGCTCCCTGACATGAAAGTGAACCGCCGCTGCCCCGGCCCGACAGGTCGCGATGGCATCGTTGGCGATGTCTTCCGGGCTATAGGCAATATGAGGATTCCGGGCTTTATCGGAATTGCCGTTGATAGCTGCCTCAATCATGATCTTGGCCATATTCCCTCCTTTTGATCGTCTGATTTACCCCTGATGGTCCGAGAGCCGCACCCGTACCCCGCGCTCGTCCAGGAAACGCTTGCACTCCTGAATAGAGTGGTCCTGGTAATGGAAGATCGAAGCGGCCAGCGCAGCATCGGCCTTACCGGCGGTGAGACCCTCGTAAATATGCTGCAAACTCCCAACCCCGCCCGAAGCAATGACCGGAATCGTGACCGCTTCCGCGATCGCGCAGGTGAGTTCGATGTCATAGCCGGCCTTGGTGCCGTCCCGGTCCATACTGGTCAGCAGGAGTTCGCCCGAGCCATAGGCTTCCATGCGTTGCGCCCATTCGATGGCGTCAATGCCGGTCGGGGTGCGGCCGCCATGAATAAAGACCTCCCAACCGGACGGTCCGGAGGCTGACCTCCGTTTCGCATCAATCGCCACCACGATGCACTGGCTCCCAAAGCGTTCGGCCGCTTCTTTGACAAACTCAGGTCGGTTGACGGCCGCGGTGTTGATGGAGACTTTGTCTGCGCCAGCATTAAGCAGGTCGCGAATATCCTGGTTCTCCCGCACCCCGCCGCCCACGGTCAGCGGCATGAAAACGGTTTCCGCCGTTTTTCGGACCACATCGAGAATAATCCGCCGCCGTTCGTGCGAGGCCGTAATATCGAGAAACGTCAGTTCGTCCGCACCCTCTGCGTCATACCGCTGCGCAACGGCAACCGGGTCGCCAGCATCGCGCAAATCCACAAAATTCACCCCCTTTACCACGCGACCTTCTTTCACATCCAGACACGGAATGATGCGTTTGCTTAGCATGCGCGCAGTGTTAGGCGTTTCCAGAAGACTGTCAAGAGAGGTGGCAGCGTTCAACCGGCTCGACCCTGGACAGACGGCACTGAGGAGACCGGGGAAGCGGCAATGTCTGGCTGCGCTGACGCGGGCGGCGCTGCGGTGGGGGCCTGCGCTTCGTCGGCAACGCTGTCTTCGGCCCAGATAATATTCCGATAGTCGAGCCGCTGCGAACCGATGATATTGAATTTAATTGCGTGGAAATAGGGCGACAGGTCGAAATCGCGCGGGGTAATCAGGGTGGGGTGTCGCCGCCGAAAGACGGGTCGCCCGCGCGTGTCTTGTTCCTTGACAAAGAAGCGGCGGTAAAAGGGTGGATGCGTTTCCTGAGCGTCGGGAGTGGACTCGACGTGGGGCAGAATGGGAAAGCGGACTTTGCCAAAGGCCGAGGCAATCATGCTGGAGCAGATGACCTGGGTTGGCAGCCCGCTCCCAAAATGGAGCGCCCGCCGGCGAAACCGCCGTGGGACCAGACTGACCGGCAGGAAGTAGCGTCCCAGATCAAAGATATTCTGGAGATCATAGGTATAGCCGAGATGACTGATCACGTCGTCCAAGATCACTTGGCAGTCCTGAGGCTGGAGGTTGTGCGGCCGGCACAGGCGGACATTGTACTCGACGTACTTCGACAGCGAAGACAGCACGACTCCTTCGTCAACCAGCGCTTCCACCAACAGGAACCGGGCGTCGTCGCCAAAGGTGGCCCGAGCCTGCTCCGCCAGGGGGTGGTTGCCGCGAATCAGTTCATCGCCAATGTAGAGGGCCGAGTGCGACCAGGAACTCTGGGTGAGATATTTAATAACCTCGCTAATCCGCTGAGAGCCCTCTACCAGCAGGACATCCCCTTTGCGTATCTGGCTCTTGAGCGCCTCCAAATTATTCGGAAAACGAACCGCATAGTTGTTGAGAGGTTTGGTGAGCAGGGCGGCGAACTGCTTGATAATCGCTCGGCGGAGGTGCCGAAGTGGGTGAAATATCGCTTGTGCCATCCCCTGCGTTCCCTGTCCGTATTGTAGAGGAAGCGAGCCGGAGACGACAAGGGAAGAATATATGCCTGGCGTTTCGATTGTATGCTAGGATTATGCGGAGGTGACAACGCTCAGACGGAGTGGGGTTTCATGGCAGCCCAGACAACGTATCCGCGACAGGTCAAAGAGGTGATGACCCGGGACGTGGTGGCGCTCAGGCCGCAGCAACCGTTTGCGCAGGCATTGGCGCTCCTGGCTCAGCATCGGTTCCGGCATTTGCTGGTGACGGATGCCGATGCCCGTTTGGTCGGAGTGATTTCCGACCGTGACCTGCTCCGTTGCATGAGCCGGGAGGCCGACCTTGAGCGGGTCACGGTCGCCAACATCATGGGGGCTGCCGTGGTGACCGTGCAACCGGGCACTTCGCTGTCCGAAGCCGCGGCCCAGATGCTGAGCCGTCGTATTAATTGTCTGCCGGTAATCGAGAACGACAAGGTCTGCGGTATTCTGACTTCGACCGATCTGCTCCAGGCTTTTCACAACCTCCAAACGGATATTGAACAGGGAGATGTCCCTGACGCGCCACAGGAATGAGATCACGGGTCGTCCCGCGACAGCGTCTTATCCCTGGGCGGTCCCCAGCCGAATAGCCTCTGCCAACTGCACCCCGCCGGTATAGAGCGCCCGCCCGATAATCACCCCCATGACACCAAACGGTTCAAGGGGCAGGAGACGCTGAATATCGGCGGTACTCGCCACCCCTCCCGAGGCAATGACCGGGACCGAGACTGCCTGGGCCAGAGCGCCTGTGGCCTCATGATTCACGCCCTGCTGGGTTCCGTCACGGCTGATATCCGTATAGACGATCTCGCTCACTCCCTGGTCCTGACAACGGAGCGCCAGCTCGGTCGCATCCAGGTCGGTCGTTTCCGTCCAGCCTTGGACAGCTACCTGCCCGGCTAGGGCGTCAATGCCGACCGTAATCCGGCCGGGGAACTCGGCGCAGGCTTCTGCCACCAGAGCTGGCTGACGATGGGCCACCGTCCCCAGAATCGCGCGACTGACACCGAGAGAGAGCAAGCGTTCGAGCGTAGCTAGGCTGCGGATACCGCCCCCGACCTGAACCGGAATGCTCAGAGCCTGGCAGATACGTGCAATCGCGTTGGTATTGACTGTGGTGCCACTGACCGCGGCGTCAAGGTCCACCACGTGCAGCCGCTGGGCTCCTTCCCGTTGCCAGCGCAGCGCGGTCTCAACCGGGTCGTCCGAGTAGACCGTGGCCCGGTCCATATCACCCTGGTAGAGGCGGACACACTGCCCGGCTTTTAGATCAATCGCCGGAATAATCAGCATGGCGACACTGAGCCAACCGCAGCACGGGACAGGCTGTCTGCACGATGCTCACGAACGAGCTGGCCGAAATTGGCCAGAATTCTCAGACCAATCGTCTGGCTTTTTTCCGGATGAAACTGCGTGGCAAAGATATTCCCCGACCAGACACTAGAGGCAAACGGCAGCCCATACTCCGTGGTCGTGGCAATAATCGCGGGGTCATCCGGGACCGGATAGTACGAATGTACGAAATACACGCTCGTACCCTCGGCCACGCCGTCGAGATGGGGCGGGCGGTGTGTGATACTGAGTTGATTCCAGCCCATGTGCGGAATTTTTTGTCCAGCCAGGGTGGTCGGATCAAACCGTACGATCTTGCCTTTCAGAATATCCAGACCGCGGACCCGGCCAAACTCGACACTCTCCGAAAACAAAATCTGCATCCCGACACAGATGCCAAGAAACGGCGTGCCTTGCTCAACCACCTGGTGCACGGTATCGACCAAGCCACATTCGGCCAAACCGTCCATGCACGCCCCAAACGCGCCCACTCCCGGCAGGACAACGCCGGCGGCTTTCTCAATCTGCACTGCATCCCGGGTGACGGTCGCCGCATGGCCCATCTTTTCAAAGCCTTTTTGAACGCTCCGTAGATTGCCCATGCCGTAATCAATAATTGCGATCATCGTGGAGCGCATTATTGCGGTCGGACTGGTGGGAATCAAGGGAGCGCGCGGTTATTGAGACTAACGGCGGGACGTAGTCGGCGGTGTATAGAACAGAGCGGCTGGACGAGTTCCGCTTTCTCTTGATTGTAACGCCAACTCAGAATCCGGGCCGCGCCGCATGGTCAATCAATGGAAGAGGAGGCGCAGCAAATTCTGCGGACCGCGCTGAGTCCGAATTCCAGAGACACGGTCGATCTTGCAAGGGCGATACGCACCCGCTTTGCGCCATTGGGCGGCGTAGACCTTGATCTTCCCCCACGCGAGCCGATGCGTGAGCCGCCCCGTTTCGATTGAGTTGCTCGTCTCGTGATTCTTCTCGATACAAATGTCGTTTCGGAGCTGATCCGTCCCACGCCCGATCCACGGGTTGAAATGTGGCTCTCCAGACAGATTGCCAGCAGTATCTTTCTGTCTGTCATTAGTGAGGCGGAACTCCGTTACGGTGTTGCGCTCCTCCCGATGGGGCGATGACGCGATAGGCTGACTGCCGAAATTGAGAATACACTTCTTACGTTTACGTGTAGCCAGAATGAATTTCGAGCGAAAATGCGAACCCTATATTCTTTGTGAGAAAGGAAAACCGCGAAAAATCCCGGCCTTGAGGCTCCGGGCGAAAACCGATAGGTGTTCACACAGCCCGCAGGAGCGGGAGCTGAAGGAGGAAGCCTATGAAAGCCGGAGTCTTTATGATGCCCTCACACCCACCAGAAAGAGACCTCTACGAGGGCCATGCGTGGGACCTGCAACACCTGGAGTTTGTCGACCGCGTCGGTTTTCACGAGGCATGGATAGGCGAGCATTTTACCGCCCCTTGGGAACCCAACCCCGCCCCGGATTTGCTCATCGCTCAGGCACTCCTGCGCACCCAGCGGATAAAACTCTGTCCCGGTGCTCATCTCCTGCCGTATCATCATCCGGTTGAGCTGGCCCACCGGGTAGCCTTTCTGGACCATATGGCCCAGGGCCGTTTTATGCTGGGGGTTGGAACGAGCGGCCTGCCGAGCGACTGGAAGCTGTTCAACGTAGACGGTGCGGCAGGAGAAAATCGGCGCATGACGCTGGAGGCGCTCAATATCATGCTCCGGCTGTGGCAGAGCGAAGAGCCGTTCGAATATCAGGGGGAATTCTGGTCGTTCAACCGGATTGACACCATGCTCGACACCCTTAAGTTTCACCTCAGACCCTTTCAACAACCTCACCCGCCCATCGGCATCGCCGGTCTCACACCGGGCTCGGATACCCTGAAGTTCGCCGGCGAGAACGGCTTCCTGCCCCTCAGCATTGCGCTCAGCAACAGCTATCTCAATACGCACTGGCAGGCGGTGGTCGAAGGCGCTGAGCGGTCCGGTGTCACGCCGTCTCGGAGTGACTGGCGCATCTCGCGCGAGGTCTATATTGCCGAGACCGACCAAGAGGCGCGCGACCAAGCCCTGAACGGCATGCTGGGCCGGGTGTGGGGCGAGTATCTGCTGCCGCTCTTCAAATCGTTCGAGATGATGAGCTTGTTCAAGCACCATCCCGAAGTCCCGGATTCCGACGTGACGCTGGAATACCTGGCCGACTATGTGTGGCTGGTTGGCTCACCACAAACCGTGACCCAAAAGCTGGGCGATATGTATGAACAAACCGGCGGCTTCGGTTGCCTGTTGGCCCTGACCTTCGATCAGTCCGAAAACAACGAGGCCTGGGAGAACTCGCAACGCATGCTGGTTGAAGAGGTGTTGCCCCACTTCGCAGACGCATAACTGATGATCACTGATCCGACCCCGACGATCGACTCGCAGGTCCATGCCTATGAACGTGACCGCCCGGAGCGGCCGTGGAGGGGAGCCATCCCCGGTCCGGTCGAGGTCACGGGTGATGATATGGTTGCAGCGATGGATGCCGTTGGCGTTGACGGAGCCCTGTTGGTCTCGCCGTGGACCATGTACCGCTTCGACGCGAGCTACGCGCTTGAAGTGTATGCCAGGCATCCCGGCCGGTTCGGTCTGATCAAACCGTTCGATCCCCGGGTAGAAACCGTCCACGACGAGATTGCCGAATGGGCGGCAACGCCGGGTGTGGTTGGGGCGCGCATCATGATGATGGGTGACCCAACGGTCGACGATCCGGGACTGAATCGGATATTGGCGGCTGGCGCACGGCACGGCCTCCCGGTGAACGTACTGTGTTGGGGAAAACTCTCGCTCTTGGGTGAGCTGGCGCGCAAGAACCCGAACACGCAGCTCGTCATAGATCACGTGGGCCTTCACCAACCCTTCCAACCTCCTGCTCCGCCAGAGCCCTTTGCGGATCTCGGCAAGGTCCTCGCCCTGGCCGAGCATGACAATGTTGCCATCAAGATTTCCGGGGCGTGCACCCTGTCGCACGAGCCATTCCCCTACGTCGACATTTGGGAGCCCCTGGGACAGATCTTCGCGGCCTATGGCTTTGAGCGCTGCCTGTGGGGCACGGACTGGACCCGGGCGGTTGAGTTACTGACCTATGAGCAGGGTGTTGAGGCGTTCCGGGTCACCGACCAGTTGTCCGACGCCGAGCGAGCCGCGCTCATGGGCGGCAGCCTCGCCCGTATCTACAACTGGTTGCCCACGGTCGCGCGCTGATGAGCCTCATTACGCATACTCTGAAAAACCATTCCCGAGAAAGGAGTAAGATATGGCAGAAAACAGTACGTACACACCACCGAAAGTCTGGCAGTGGGACAAAGAAAGTGGTGGTCGTTTTGCAAACATCAATAGACCTATCGCAGGCGCGACGCACGACAAAGAACTGCCGGTCGGCGAACACGACCTACAGCTCTATTCGCTTGCTACGCCCAATGGCGTCAAGGTGACCGTATTGCTGGAGGAATTTCTTGAGCTCGGCATCAAGGAGGCCGAGTACGATGCCTACCTCATCAACATTGGTGAGGGTGAGCAATTCGGCAGTGGTTTTGTAGCCATTAACCCCAACTCCAAAATCCCGGCGCTGCTTGACCGCAGCACCACCCCCCCAACCCGCGTCTTTGAGTCTGGCGCCATGCTCGTCTATCTGGCAGAAAAATTCGGCGCCTTCCTGCCGACCGAGCCGTCAGCCCGCGCTGAATGCCTGTCGTGGCTGTTCTTTCAGATGGGCAGTGCTCCCTACATAGGCGGCGGGTTTGGACATTTTTATGCCTATGCGCCGGAAAGGTTCGAGTATCCTATCAATCGTTTCGCCATGGAGACGAAACGCCTCCTGGATGTGTTGAATCGCCATCTCAGCGACCGGCAGTATTTGTGTGGTGACGAGTACACCATCGCAGACATCGCGAACTACGCCTGGTATGGTGCCTTAGTAGGACAGAATATCTATGAAGCCGCCGAGTTTCTTGACGTTAAATCGTACACGAATGTGATCCGGTGGACGAAAGAAATTGAAGCCCGGCCCGCCGTACAGCGCGGCCGACGCGTGAACAAATCCTGGGGGCCCGAGGAAGAGCGGCTCATCGAGCGCCACAGTGCCAGCGATTTCGATAGGCCGGCCAGCTAACTACCTGGACGTAAATTGTTGCTCCCTCTCCCTGAGAGAGGGGGCACCCACACCAGTCTCTCAGGGCAGCGAAACCAGAAAACCGATCGCACGAAAGCATTAGCTTCGGCCTGAAAGGCATAGCCTCACAAATTCGTCACGCCGAGATCTTTGAGCCGTCTGGTTTTCCCTGAGACCGTTGCGGCATCCTTTAAGGACAAACTTTTCCTGCAGCCCGCCCGCCAAACCCGGGCGGAAGGGATAGTATCATACCTGCAGGAGATGCTACGCCTGGGGAGGCCGCCGCACTTTTTTACCGTAACGCCGGTCGAGGGTATTGCCACCTGACCGGGCCGACGTTCAAAGGAGGGTAGACGCATGGGTACGAAGACTGACGAACGGCCGAACGCACGAGAGCGGGAACAACGCCTGGGGTTTGTGAGCCGGCCACGGTTCGAGGACTACCAGGAGAAATACGCGACATACTTTAACATGGAGCGCCGCAACGGCATCCTCCAGGTGCACATGCACACCGAGGGAGGGCCCGTCATTTACGGCCTGCCGATTCACAACGCCTGGTCCCAGCTGTGGCTCGATATCGGCAACGACCCCGACAACGAGGTGCTGATCTTCAGCGGCACGGGGGATAAGTGGATCGCTGGCTTTGACCCGGAAATGTCCAAACTGCCCTTCCATGAGATGCCTGCAGATGTGTTCTACGATCAGATCTACGCGGACGCGACCAAGCTGCTGGAGGCATTCATCTTCAATATCGATATTCCCACGATTGCCTGCATCAACGGCTCAGGTTTGCACACGGAATTCGCCCTGTTATGCGACATTACGCTGTGCGCGGAGCATGCCGAGTTGTTTGACCCGCACTTCAAGTTTAATCTGGTGCCTGGGGACGGCCAGGGATTGACGTTCCAAGAATTAATGGGGATGAAGCGGGCCGCGTACTTTCTGTACACCAGTGACACGATCAACGCGCAGACGGCCAAGGAACTGGGCCTCGTCAACGAGGTGCTGCCGCTCGACGATCTACAACCACGGGCATGGGAGATTGCCGAAAAGATTATGCAGAAACCGCGTGCGATCCGGCGCATGACGAGTGCGGTGCTGCGGCGACAGTGGAAGCAGCGGCTGGTGCAGGACCTCGGGTTCCATATCGCGCATGAGCTGCTCGGCATGCACCTCAATCAGTCGGAGTGACCCGCACAACTCAGGTCCTCAGGAGGACCATAATGCAGCGCGGACACAGAAGTGCCACGGCAGAATTTTCAGCCGTATTGCGGGCAATCCATATGGTTCTGGATCCGGAACCCAGTATCTTTGTTGATCGTGTTGCGCAGTCACTGCTCAAGCTCGATCGGCGGGCGTTAGAAACAGCTCTTCAAGGACAGCTGGCTACAGCGGTACAATATGGCGACCCGCAGTACGCGGTGCAGGTCGCTGCAAGTCTGCGAATGTTCACCGTCATACGCTCACGCTTTACGAAAGACGCGTTTTTCGAGAGTAGCCTCGAACAGATTGTGCTCCTCGGAGCCGGTTTGGACCTATCTCTCGCCTCCGAGACTGATACTCCGGTCTTTGCCGTAGATCATCCTGATACCTCGAGATGGACTCGCAGTCTTTTTGCCGATGCCGGCGCGCAGGCTGACAACAACTTGCACTTCGTCGAGATGGACTTTGCCGAGGAACCGAATCTGCTGTTAGCGACGCTTGTGGAACACGGGTTTCAGTGGGGAAAACCTGCTTTCTTTGTCTGGCTTGGCGTCCAGCCCTACCTCACGATTGAACACGTCCTTGAGACAGCTCACGTCGTGGGGAGCTGTCCAGCCGGGACGCAACTCGCCACCGACTTTCTGACACCGGATATAAGCTGGAGGGGAATTGGCGCGCGTGCCGGGAAACTGCTACAGGACTCACCGCATCGCGAGTTGGAGCCATTCAAGAGTTATTCGGATCCCGCAGAACTCAAGAAACAGTTGTTGGCGTGTGGCTTTACGACAGCCCGAAGCGTCGAGGCAGAAGAGGCAGACGCTCTGTACTGTCGTGAACGGACCGATGGGCTCAGCTACCCAAATTGTGCAGCGATGATGCTTGCTGAAGTGTGACAAGCGGTTCCAGGCCAAGGAGTCGTTGAGGACCCAGTCTGGATTATGTCTGGGAAATCCAGTGCGGCTCAATGACTGGAGCGGCGCGGAGTTCGGGCGGAATATTCCCGATCCCGATGATCTCATCGACAGCTTGATGCCAGTGATACAGGCGGGCTTCCTGGTAGTTCAGCGGGACACCACCAAACGCGTAGGATTCGACTCCCTGCTGAATGCCATCACCGAACTGCGTATCTTCGGCAACAATCATATTGAAATAGTCGATATATGTGTCCCAACTCCTCGGTTTTGGCGCATCGCCCCAATCCTCTCCGAACCACCACAGCTCAAGCGTTGTGGTGTTGATGCTGGTTGGCCAGAAGGCAAAGATCGGCAGCCCCTTTTCGTTCATGGGTGAGACAAGATTAGGCACAATATTAAAAGACAGAATACAGGTCCGTGGGATCTCACCAACGGTTTCAATATCTGGCCGATCATCGACGATTGCGGCAGTCTCCGTATGGTTCTGCACTTTGAGCGGTGCAATCATGCGCCCATGTCCACCCGGGTAAAGCGTATTCACATTGCCGCGATGATCCAACATTGGGGAAACGGTCTGGGGGTGAATCGAACGGACATGATAGACCTCCATGTTCGATTCCATGGCGATCTTCCAGTTGCATTTCAAGCTGAAAGAGTCTTTATGCACAAAACGTAAGCGTTCGAATTGAAACTGCTCCCACTGTGGGAGCAGCGGCGCAAACTCCTGGGTCAGCGGGCGGGCGTCTGGGTCAAAGTTCGCGAACAGAAATTTCCCAAGGCGTTCAAGCCGTACCGGATACAGAGACCGACAGGAAAAATCGAGATCGACAAAGTCACGCTTATCGCGAAGATTAATCAGTTCGCCGTCATGATTATAGGTCCAACCGTGATACCCACAGGTGAGGCGGTCGGCTTTGCCTGTGGCCTCGCGTACCAGGGGTGCCCCTCGGTGGCGGCAGGTATTGTAATACGCCCGGACCTCGCCGGTACGCGTATGGAGAATGATAACCGGCTGCCCAGCGGTTTCCCATAACTTAAAACAACCGGGCTCCGGAATCTCATCCATATGTCCGGCAAACAGCCATGATTTGCGCCAGAGCTGCTGCTTTTCCAGATCATAAAAACGTTGATCGGTGTACCGCTTCCCCGGCAGGTCCGGGAATTGTGGGAAGCCCTCGGGCGGGCCTTTACGAGTGGTTTCGTAATTGATCTGCGCGCGGATTGATTGGGTGTCTTCCATGTCGCTTCTCTACGAGATGCACGTTCAGTACAGAATCACACTGCGCGCCACTTCGCCCTTCTCCATCCAGTCAAACAATACCTGCCTCTTCGAGTTTACAGGCTGCCTTTTGTGGATAAGACACCCTGAACCCGTGGATCATGCTCAACCGCGCTACTGAGCGCCCGGGCAAAAGCCTTGAAGCCTGCCTCGATAATATGGTGGGGGTTTCGGCCCTGGGTCATATTCAGGTGCAGGTTCATGCCGACTTGATTCGTCAGGGCCAGAAAAAAGTCGTGGATCAGTTCCGTTGAAAAATTTCCTACCCTTTCCTGTTGGATCTCCAGATTATAGGCCAGGAATGGCCGCCCGCTCAGGTCAACCACGCACGAGACCAGGGCTTCGTCCAGCGGTACGCTGGCCTCACCGAAGCGACGGATACCGTGTTTGTCACCCAGGGATTCCCGGAGTGCTTGGCCGAGTGCCAGACCAACATCTTCAACCGTATGATGGTCGTCCACCGCAATATCACCGCTCGCCTGTACGCTAAGATTAAAGAAGCCATGTCGGGTAAAGAGTTCCAGCATGTGATCAAGAAAGGGAACCCCGGTCGAGACCTCGTACTGCCCTTCGCCTTCGAGCTGGATGCTCAGGTGGATATCGGTCTCATTGGTCTTCCGCTGGACGTCAGCTTTGCGTACGGCCATGCCTGCCTCCATCTAAACGATATTGCACGGCCCGGGCGTGAGCCTCAAGTCCCTCAAGCTCAGCCAACCGTACGACTTCGGGACCCAAGGCGGACAGGGCCTGGGCCGACGCCCGTATCACACTGGTGCGTTTCAGGAAGTCGTAGACGCCCAGGGGTGAGGAAAACCGAGCCGTTCCGCCGGTTGGCAGCACGTGGTTGGGTCCGGCGATATAATCGCCAAACGGCTCGGTCGAAAGATGCCCCAGAAAGATCGCTCCAGTGTGCCGAATATCTTTCACCCAGGTCTGCGGGTCCTTGACGGCCAGCTCCAGATGTTCGGGCGCAATCGCATTGGCCAGGGTCACGACTTCCCGACGATGTCGGGCGAGAATAACCGCGCCGAAGCGCCGTAGGGAGGCCGACGCAATGGCGCGCCGGGGAAGCCGGGCGAGCTGTTCGGTGAGTTCCCGGATCACCGCCCGCCCCAGGCGTCGGGATGTTGTCAGACATAATGGGGCGGCGAGTTCGTCATGTTCCGCCTGGGAGAGCATATCGGCCGCAATATAGTCGGGCCTGGCGGTCTGGTCGGCGATCACCAGAATCTCGCTCGGCCCGGCAATCATGTCGATATCAACCCGGCCAAAGACGAGCCGTTTGGCTGTGGCAACATAGGTATTGCCCGGTCCAACGATTTTATCGACGTGCGGAATCGTCTGCGTACCGTATGCCAGGGCGGCCACGGCCTGGGCTCCACCGATCCGGAAAAAGGCGTCCGCGCCTGCAATACGAGCCGCAGCCAGCAGGGCGGGATTGTCTCCCTCAACCGACGGCGGGGAGACCACGATGACCTCTTTGACCCCGGCAACTTTTGCCGGAATCACATTCATCAGCACGGAGGATGGATAGGCCGCCGTACCGCCGGGAACATATACCCCGACCCGCTCAAGCGGGGCTATTTTCTGACCCAGGGTGACCCCCAGCTCGTCGCGGTAGGTCCAGGACGACTGACGCTGCTTACGGTGAAAGCGACGAATGCGTTGGGCCGCGGCGCGTAGCGCTTTTCTGACGGGTGGTGTGAGGCCCTTGAGCGCGTGCTCCATCTCGACCTTGGTTGCTCCCAGTTCGTGAGATGCGAGTGCGACCCGATCGAATTTTTTGGTGAGGGTTATGAGCGCCCGGTCGCCGCGTTTGTGAACGTCGTGCAAAATGGAGCGGACCGTGGCTTCAACCTGGGCACTGGCGCTCTCGCCTCGCGACAGCAGTTTGTCCAGGTGACGCTGACAGGCTACGTCTGTTGTGGAAAGCAGCGGAACCGGGGCTTTTGTTGTGGAGCGTGTCATTGGACGGACGGATGTGTGTGACGCTGAATTTTCGCTCCAAGCTGAGACAGCTTGGCTTCTATGTGTTCATAGCCGCGATCAAGGTGGTAAATGCGGGAGACTTCCGTCTCGCCGCGGGCCGCAAGGCCAGCCAGAATCAGTGATACGCTGGCTCGCAAGTCGGTCGCCATGACGGGCGCGCCGCTTAAAAACGCGACGCCCTGAATGGTTGCGGTGTGTCCCTGGACATGCACGTCCGCGCCTAAACGGACGAGTTCTTGGGCGTGCATAAAGCGATTCTCGAAAATCGTTTCGGTGATGCTGCTCTGCTCTTCACCCAGGGTCAGCAGCGCCATCATCTGGGCTTGCAGGTCGGTTGGAAAGCCGGGGTAGGGCTGGGTGTCGAACTGGACGCCGGTCGGACGGCCATTGCCCTGGACCCGAATCCCTTCCGGCTCGTTGGTAATGGCGACGCCTGCGCGTTGCAGGGTGTCCAGAAAGCTGGCGAGATGGTCGGTACGGGCGCCCTGAACCAAAACATCGCCCGACGTGATCGCACCGGCAATAAGAAAAGTTCCGGCCTCGACGCGGTCGGAAATAACGCGGTGGCTGACGCCGTGCAGCGCATCAACGCCCTCAATCACGATTGTCCGGCTCCCCGCCCCGTGAATACGGGCACCCATCGCAATGAGCATGGCTGCCAGATCTTCGATTTCGGGTTCACGCGCGGCGTTGTCCAGGACGGTCGTTCCTGTGGCTAAGGTGGCTGCCATCATGAGGTTTTCTGTTGCGCCCACGGAGGGAAAATCGAGGCTGATACACGCTCCTGTCAGCCGATTGGCCCGCGCCTCGACATAGCCTTGCCGAATCCGTATGGATGCACCGAGTTGCTGCAAGCCCGCCAGATGAATATTGACCGGACGGGTCCCAATGGCACAACCGCCCGGTGTTGAGACGCGGGCTCGGCCAAAGCGGGCCAACAGCGGCCCCAGCACCAAAAACGACGCGCGCATGGTCTTGACCAAGTCATATGGCGCCTCAAATTGATCGACCCGCTTGGCATCGAGCACGACCTCATCCGGACCGAGCCAATCGGCCCGCACCCCGAGTTCGGTCAGCAGGCTCAAAGCGGTCTGGATATCGACCAGACGCGGCACGCCACGCAGGATGCACTCCTCGTGGGTCAAAAGCGAGGCGAAGAGCAGCGGTAAGGCAGCATTTTTCGCGCCGCTGACCGTCACTTCCCCATGCAGCGGAATTCCGCCTTGAATGAGAATCGTGTCCATTTATCGAGGTCCGAAAAAGGTCTGGAAGAAATGCATGAGGGTCCGCCCCGCTGCCTCACCACCAGCTACTGCTCAACGTCAGCAGCCTTCTGGAAAACGACCACCCGATCCCGGCCAGCATAATCTTGCCTGTACATCTGGAAACGCAGGCGGCGCTGCTTGTGTCCGAGCTGTACCACAGCGTCTTTTTGTCTATCCCCAACTTCCGCGACGAGCCAGCCGCCAGGCCGTATGTAGTCTGGACAGTCGTACAACAGACGGCCGTAAAAATCGAGACCGTCCGCTCCGCCGTCCAGGGCGGCCCGCGGCTCCCACAGGCGGACCTCGGGCTGAAGTGTGTCGAGTACCGGCGAGGCGATATACGGGGGATTGGTCACGAGCAGGTCAAAGAACGGCGCGCTAGGCTGCACAGGACCGAACAGGTCTCCACAGGCAAACGTAATGCGTTGGCCGACCCGATGCGCGTGGGCATTCTTTTGAGCAAGGGGCAGGCTTACCTGTGTTTTATCGATCGCCCAAATCTGCGCATGCGGCAATTCAGTCGCGAGGGCAACGGCAATACAGCCGCTGCCTGTCCCAATATCAAGGATGCGGGGGGCGGTTATCCGAGACGAGGCCAGCAGGCGTAAAGCCGTCTCAACAACGATCTCCGTATCAGGACGCGGAATAAGCACGCCGGGGTTGACCTGAAAATCCAGCGACCAGAATTCCTGGCGGCCGGTAATATAGGCAACCGGCTCCCGCTTGGTACGACGGACCACATTCTGCTGGAAGTTGGTTTTCTGAGAATCGGAAACGGCCTCTTGAAGCCGGCTGTACAGACAAGACCGGCTGATGTGGAGCGTATGCGCCAGCAGGACTTCCGCGTCCAAGTGAGGCGTATCAATACCGGCTGTCTTGAATCTGTCTGCGGCCCAGGCCACGAGCTGGGCAATCGTCTCAACACGGGATAGCGAATCTGGCTGGAGACGTGGGGGGGGTACGAGCGGGGTAGGGCGAGTTTGCGTGGTTTTCACCGGAGACAACCCCGTTGGGCTGAATTCAGTTCGCGGTGGCCTTGAGCGTTTCGGCCTGATGCGAAGTGATGAGGGCATCCACAACCGGGTCGAGCTCCCCATCAAGAATCCGCTCAAGCGTGTGGAGCGTCATACTGATCCGATGGTCTGTCATGCGCGACTGGGGGAAATTATAGGTTCGTATCCGCTCGGAGCGGTCTCCCGAGCCGACCATGCTCCGCCGTGAAGCCGTAATCTCACTCTGCTGTTCTGCTTGCGCCCGTTCGAGCAGGCGGGAGCGCAGAATTTTAAGCGCCTTGGCTTTGTTCTTGTGCTGCGACTTCTCATCCTGACAGGAGACCACCAGGTTGGTTGGCAGATGCGTAATGCGGACGGCCGAATCCGTGGTGTTGACACTTTGTCCGCCCGGACCGGAGGACCGGAAAACATCGATGCGGAGTTCCTTTTCGTCAATGGCGATATCGACCTCATCCGCTTCGGGCAGAACCGCGACGGTAACGGCCGAGGTGTGAATCCGACCGGAGGCTTCGGTCTCGGGGACCCGCTGGACGCGGTGTACCCCGCCCTCGAATTTGAGTCGGCTGTAGGCATTCTTGCCCGTGATCATGCTGATGATTTCCTTGAATCCACCCAGGCCGGTTGGACTTGAACTCAGCACATCCATACGCCAGTTCCGCTGCTCGGCATAATGCGAATACATCCGAAACAGGTCGGCAGCAAACAGACTCGCTTCCTCGCCTCCGGTACCGGCCCGGATTTCAAGGATCACGTTTTTCTCGTCAAGCGGGTCTTTGGGGAGTAGCAAGAGATGGAGTTGATCTTCAAGCTGGGTGGCCCGTTGGCTCAGCCCCTCGATCTCTTCTTGCGCCAGGTCGCGCATGTCCGGGTCGCTATCCTCAAGCAGGGCTTGGCTGTCTTCGAGATCGGCATGGACCTTGCGCCATTCACGAAAACACGTCACGACCTCTTCCAGGGCGGCATGCTCCTTGGCCAGCTTGGCGTACTCCTTGGCGTCGCTGGCGACCTCGGGACGGCCCAGCGTGCGTTCCACTTCTTCGTAACGCTGCTCGACTTCGGAGAGCTTTTCGTGCAACGCCGCGGCTTCACTCATAATCACAACCAAGGATCGGAGCGGGAGATAAATATAATAAGGGGCGGTAGAAAACCGCCCCTCCGCTCACTGTTTTGCTCTGCGTCCGTCTGACGCAGGCTATGCGTCTTCTTTTTGTTTCTCCGGGTCTTGCAACCCATATTTCCGACGGAAGCGTTCCACGCGTCCTGCCGTATCAACAATGCGCTGTTTCCCAGTGTAGAACGGATGGGACGCGCTCGAAATATCGAGTTTATATAAGGGATAAGTCTTGCCGTCTTCCCACTCAATCGTGTCGTTGGTCTCGACACACGCTCGGGTGAGGAAGGCAAAGTTCGCCGCAGTGTCCTGAAAGACGACCTCCCGATAGGCTTCTGGATGAATTCCTGCTTTCATTCTCGACCTCCAGCGGCTAGTATTACCATCTCGTCAGAGGGGCCGCAACTCAAGCGAGGAGGGTATGGACGCAGACCGCTTGCACGAGATTCAGTACGCATTGCAGGAGGAAACGCTCGACGGGTGGCTGTTTTACGATTTTCGAGGTAGCGACCCGCTCGCCTACCGGATTCTCGGACTCGATGAAACGGAGCTGTCGACGCGACGCTGGTATTATTTCATTCCGGCTGAGGGCACGCCGGTCGGGCTCGTTTCCACCATTGAGCCGTATCGTCTGGATCGCCTGCCCGGCCCAAAGCGGCCGTTTTTTACCTGGCAGCAGCACGCAGAGCGCTTAGCCGAGCTGCTGCGCAATCGGCGGCGCATTGCCATGCAGTATTCACCGGGGAATGCCATCCCGTACATCTCGCGGGTTGACGCCGGCACGATTGAAACCATCCGTCAGCTTGGGGTTGAGGTGATCTCGTCCGCGGACCTGGTGCAGCGGTTTGAAGCGGTCTGGACCCAGGCGCAGTGGCAGAGTCATCGCCGCGCAGCCACCGTGGTCCGCCAGACGGTCGATGCCGCCTTTGGCTATCTGAGCGATAACGCGCCGGTGTCCGAATATCAGGTCCAGCAATTCATCCTGGATTGCTTTGCCCAGCACGGGCTGACGACCTACTATCCGCCTGTGGTGGCGGCCAACGCCCACAGCGCGGATCCGCACTACACACCAACGGCTGAACAGACGGCGCTGATTCGACCCGGCGACTTTGTGCTGATTGACCTGTGGGCCAAAGAACCGGACGGGGTGTATGCCGATATCACCTGGACCGGCTTTATGGGTAAGGTCGTCCCCGAGCGCTATCAGGAGATATTTCAGCTCGTACGTGAGGCGCGTGATGCGGCAATATCCTTTGTCCAAGGACGCGTGACCGGTGGTCAGACGTTCTTTGGTCATGAAGTTGACGCCGCGTCACGAAGCGTCATTACCAATGCCGGCTATGGCGACCAGTTTTTTCACCGAACCGGTCACTCTATCGGCACGGAAGTCCACGGCAACGGCGCGAATATGGATGGCGTCGAGACCCGCGATACGCGCCGGGTGCTGCCCCATACCTGCTTCTCTGTCGAGCCCGGAATTTATCTGGCCGGAGACTTTGGGGTGCGCAGTGAGGTTGACGTCTATATCACCGAGAATGAAGCGATTGTAACCGGCGACCCGGTCCAAACGGAAGTCATCCCGATTCTTACATAAGGGAAGCTGAGCCTATGGCAAAAGTGTGGTTTATCCAACAGCAGAATCGGTTGATCGCCGTTGGCGGCAAGCCGGCCTATGAGCGACCTTTTGAGAATATCCAGTGGCCTTTGGACATTGGCGTCCATCGGTTTTATACGGACCAGGCTCCCGCGTTTGACTCCAGCCTTCCGACCCCAGACGTGGCGTCTGCCGACATGGTGCTGGTCGAATTACAACAGAGTGATGTTGCTGCCGGGTCGAGCTACAAGGTCGGCTTCTACTCGTCTCCGTATTCACCGCGCGCAGTCGCCGAGCGGCTCGGCCACCCCTGGGCCGAGGGCTCCACGACCTAATCCCGTGTCCGGCACCGTTCCGCGGGAATCGCCAGCTGTGCGATCAGATATGCCTTGAAGCTTGCGGCGTAGGGCTGTTGTTCCAGTGCCTGCTGCATACAGGACAGCCAGGCATCGCGCTGTTTCATCCCGATGTGCAGATGGGCATGTGCGCTCGGGATCCTGATCGGACCATATTTTTCGTGATACCGCCTCGGCCCGCCTAACCAGCCGCATAAAAACCGGGCCAGTTTGTCTCGGGACTGGGTGAGATCGGCGGGGTGCAGAGCTCGAATCTCTTGGGTTTCGGGCAACCGTTCCATCAAGTCGTAAAAATCATCGACTAACTGCCGAATTCCTGCCACCCCGCCGGCGGCCTGAAAGGAGGTATCGCCGTCGCCATAGCCGGGTTTTTCTGTGTGCGCGTGTGCCGTCATGTCCTCAGCTCAGTTCTTCTGGTATGCTCCCTCGCCTGAGATATATGCCGTTCGGAAAGGATAGTCACCATGTCAGACTTCGATCTCCGCATTTTTTCTTATCTGCCCAACCCACGTATTTGGAAGGCCACCATTGCGGCCCGCCTGTGCAATATCCGCATTGATATCCGGGGCAGTACGCCTCCTGACTTGCAGAACTGGCTGTGGGATTTTGAGGCCCGCCCACTGACCGAAGAAGAGAAGACCGCTCCCCAGAAGACGGAACGGCAGGCCCGAGCCGGTTTTAGCGGTCGTTTGTTCAAGACGGATGCCTTTCTCGAAGCGCATCCGTTTGGGACGGTTCCAGCAGCCTTCAGCCCTGACGGTCGGACCGGGATTTTTGAGTCGAACAGCATCATGCGCGCAGTCGGGCGTCTGGGACAGGAAACCTATCCGGTGTATGGAATGGATGCGTATGCGGCTGCCCGCATTGATAGCTTTCTGGATGCCAGCCTGGTCTTTGCGCGTGACTCGCAGATTTATCTCCTGGCCTTAATGGGCGGCAAGATGACGGCGGATATTCATGCCAGGGCGAAAGAGGCCTTTGGGATTTATCTTTCCGGCATTGAGCGAGGACTGACCCCGAACCGGGACTATCTCGTTGGCGAGGGCATCACTCTGGCGGATATCTGTTTTGTGGCGGAAATTGCTCTGTTCTCCAACGAAAAGGCCCAGCAGAAGCTGTTGGCTGACAACGGGCTCAACCTGATATTCCATGCCGACGCAGAAGCCGAATATCCGCGAGCGCTGGCGCATTTTACCAAGCTGTCCGAGCACGAGGCGTTCGCGCCGGATGTTCAACCCTATATGGAGAAGCTGCGTAAGCGGATTGAGCGGCAGAGCGCCTAGGCGGGGAAAAGCAACCTTTCCAGCTATGTCCCCTTGACCTGTCTCCGTCTGTCCGGGTTCAGGCTGACCCGGGTATCCGTCAGGGTGACTATTCTTCGCTTGTACAGCGCTCCCAAGGCTTTTTTATACGTCTTCTTGCTCACCCCGAACCACCGCCGGATACACTCGGGCGTACTCCGGTCGGTGACGGGAATCTGTCCGCCGTGTTGTTCCAGAGCGTCGAGAATGGTCGCGCTGATATCCTGGACTTTCGCATACCCCGGCTTGTGCAGGCAGGCGTCAATTTTTCCGTCCGCCCGTATGGTTTTGACAAAGCCGGTCAGCCGTTGTCCGCTGTGAAGTGGCTGAAAGATGTCAGCGGAGTGTAACAGCCCCCAGTGTGTACGATTGATAATGACCTTGCGGCCCAGCGTCGTCTGGGTACAGACGAAGAGTTCAACTTCCTGACCGGCGTGAAGGTCGGTCGCGGTATCGGACAGAAAGCGGTCGAGTTTTGCCGAGGCGGCGACACGCTGACTCCGCTCATCCAGATAAACTCTGACAATATAGGAGCGCCCCTTTTTCATCGGTGTGTTTTGCTCTCGAAAAGGAACCAGCAGGTCCTTGGGTAAACCCCAATCGAGAAAGGCGCCAACCGGTGTCTCGGCAACGACCTTGAGCCACGCAAAGTCACCGGCCATAGCCAGCGGTGATTGCATGGTGGCTACCGGACGGTCCTCGGAATCCGTATAGAGGAAAACGGTGAGGCGTTCGCCCGGCTGACACGTATCGGGAACATCAGGCTGCGGGAGTAATATCTCGCCGAGCTCTCCCGCGTCGAGATAGACCCCCCTGTCTGTTGCGTTGACCACCTGGAGCGTATTCAGCGTACCGATGTGTGGCATGCGGGCTCTAGTGGGACACAAACTCGGGCATGACCTTCTGAACGAAGAGTGTCTGCGTCTCTGCGGATGTCGAGATAAGGACGAAATACGTAATGCCCAGGTTTTCAATGCGCCTGGTGAGATTACGCCTGACCTCGTCCGGAGTGCCCATGAGGAGTAGGGGGGAGTGGCGGGCTGCTTCTACATCGGGAAAGCCCAAGCGGGACGCAATTTTACCGAACAGGGGATCGTCTGTCGTATTGGACAGACAGAGCATGACCATGCCTCCCAGCTCAATGCTCTGTGGGTCTCGGCCGACTTCCCCGACATATTTGCGGAACATGCCAATCCGCCGTTCGAGCTGAGCCATGTCAAAGGCGACGGTGGCGACCGGGTCGTTCACAAAGTCTTTACCGTTAAAAATGGGCGGGATGATATTGAGAATGTCGGCCTCGGCTGCGGCGATTTTGAGCAGTCCGCTTCCAGAACCGCCCAGCATGAGCGGCGGGCGGGGCTGTTGGACTGGACGCGGATTATTATACGCCTTATCGATAGTGTAATACTGACCGTGAAACGTCGGTTCCGCCTGGGTCCACATGGCTTTGAGCACGTGGATGGCCTCGGCCATTTGAGCCAGACGTTCCGCGTTGGAGGGATACGCATAGCCGTGGGCGTCGTATTCCGACTGCTGCCAGCCCGCTCCTAAGCCTAGGACGAGCCGCCCATTGCTGACCTGGTCCAGCGTGGAGGTGATCTTGGCCAGCAACGGCGGCGGACGAAACGAGGCGGCCGCGACCGTGGGAGTCAGACGAATGCGGTTGGTCACGGCGGCAACGGCAGTCAGGGTGGTGAAGCACTCCAACTGCGGGACCTGCGGTGTGCCCAACGGAGAAAAAAAGTGATCGTTGAGCGACACCGAATAAAAGCCGTCATCCTCGGCACGGAGCGCAGCCCGCTTTGCTGCGGCAAAGTCGCCAGTGGGTAAGAACAAGCCAAACTTGACATCGTGCATGCGTCTCTCCTCTACCTCCCTCTGCTATCGAGGACAAAGGCCGATAGGTATATCAGATGGATGCCCGCTGCAAACGCTTGTCCCTTTCTCCTGCTACCGGTAGGATGTGGACTGTGAAAATAATAAGGCTTTCAATCAAGAGTCAGGATACTATTCCCAGGGCCATTCGACAGGCCCATAAGATATCGCTCCACACCCAAGAGTTATTCCCTCAAATGTGTCTGGATGACGTGGCCGGCTGTCTCCCATACAACGGGCAGTCGAAGACCTTGGAAGATATGAATGATGCTATCCGACAGGGGATTTTTAAAAGCCTGCGGAATTATCACTGACATGACAATCCTCAGAAACGAAAGGACGTGACTATGGCAGAAAAACCAGTTGCCGCAGTGCTTGGAGTTGGTCCTGGCTTAGGGGCCGCGCTGGCCCGCCGGTTCGCGAAAGAGTATGCGGTGGCAATCAACGCCCGCCGCACGGAATATCTCGCATCGCTGGCGGAAGAAATCCGCGCTGAGGGGGGGCAGGTCTGCGAGGCCCCGGCTGATCTGAGCGACCGAGCCCAGATTGAGGCCCTGTTCAAGACGATCCGTGAACAGCTCGGCCCGCCCGAAATCCTGCTCTATAATGCCGGCGGTGGGGCCTTTGGCACGATCGCCGATATGACCCCGGAACAGTACGAGAACTCCTGGCGGGTCAACGCCTATGGCGCGTTTCTGAGCGCGAGGGAAGTGGTTCCGGACATGCTTGAACGTGGGCACGGTGCTATGCTGTTCACCGGCGCGACCGCTGGCGTCAAGGCCGGCCCCCGCTCAGTGGTCTTCGGTCCGGCCAAGTTCGCCCTGCGTGGCCTAGTGCAATCGCTGGCGCGCGACCTTGGCCCTAAGGGCATTCATGTGGGTTGGGTCAATGTTGACGGTGTCATTGACATCCCGGGCCGTAACTATCCCAATATGACCGAGGAGGATATGCTCAAGCCTGAGGCCATTGCCGAAACCTACTGGCATATGGCCCATCAGGATCGCAGTTCCTGGACGACCGAGATCGATGTTCGTCCGTTCAAGGAAAAATTCTAAGGGAAGGGTGGGTGTCTGCGAATAGGTCGCTGGGAACCTCCGGACTTAGCCTCGGAGCTGACTCCCCAACATGATGCGGTGACCATCGACCGTTCGCAGGCCAAACTCCCGCATGCCCCACGGCTCATCTCGAATCCCTTTGATGAGTGCCACTCCATGGGCCAGCGCCCTCTGGTGGAATTCATCTACAGCGTCAACGACCAAATAGGCGAAATACGAGTGATCCCCAAGCTCTGCGGCTGGGATCGCCCCTGGACACTCTCCAGCCATGATCTGACAGGAGTCCCGCACAAAAAGACGCCAGCCCGGATCTCCGATTTCCTGAATTTCAAACCCGAGTACGTCTCGATAGAACGCCCCCGATCTCTCTAAGTTTGGGACTGCGATGACAAACATTGCGTCGGTGATCATCGGTGACGACTCCTCTCAATGTCGGGGAATTCTCCTTATTGACGACTGACTCACCACCCGGCGTAGACCGGAAGACATCGAACCAATCAACCACGCTTGGCTGACCGTAGAGTTCCGCCGCTGGTGCAACTCGCTCCTGAATGGAATACCGTGAGGTAAAGGTCCTCAGACGAGCGTGAATCTACTGCCCGGCGCGGGCGGCTCTTCCGGCGGACCGGCAAAGCACTGGGCAATGGACATCCATCTGGTGGCCGTATCTCCGCTCACTCGAAGGGAGGTGTCCACGATATTCCGCACCTGCGTGACCACCTGACAGAACTCGACCGCGCTGCCCTCAATCCGGTTCGCCTGATCCGGCTGCTTCCACTCCCATATCTCTCCCGACGGGGCGCTGAGCCGCAGGTAGGGGATGTCTGTCGGCACGGCGAGCTTGCGGTTCGTGAAGGTCCAGCCGAAGGTGTTCACCCCCATGACGACAACATTCTTGATCCGGTCGGTGTTGGTGCGCGTTTGGCCCAGCAGGTCGTAGATGGCCTGACTGTGTGCCCAGGTTTCCATCAGGCGCGCCGTGATGCTGGAGCGCGCACTCATATCCGGCCCAAACCATTGCACTCGCTTTTTGGGGTCCGCGGCCGCAAAGCGGTCCGCCATCTCAAGAGAGAAAGCACGCCAGCGATGTAACAGTGCGCGGTCCCGTACCCCGTCAAGCCAGACATGGGTAAAGGCCAGTCGTCCGTGCTGCTTGCGGCCGGCGGTGAATTCTTTCACCAGGTCCAGAAAAGCATTCGTATCCTGTAATGAAAGATCAGCCGCATAATCCCCCATATGCAGATGGGCCACGATATCGTTGATCGTCCACTCTTTGAATTGTGTTTTCCTTCCCCAGTCCCGATCGTCCAACCCGTCAAGCAGGGCGAAGACCGCTTCGCTCTCTTCCCGGAAATCTATGGCTTGCTGCAACATTGGCTGCTCCTGTCTGCGCTATTGTTCATATTGTCGGGCAAACAAATCACACCCAGGGTGGAAAGACCACTCACCGGAGGGGATTAGGCACTGTATCGATTTTCCTATACGTAGAAGCCATATGTACAAGCGAAGGCAGCCAAGCGTACCACTCAGACGACTCCTGCGGCTTGCGGTCATTGCTGTCGTATGCCTTGGCGGTGGAGCGGCTGGAGCGGTTGAAGGGACACGTTTGCTCAACGCCCAGGCAGACCATGACAACTGGCTGACCTATGGGCATGGCTATGCCAATCAGCGCTACAGCGGGCTTGAGCAGATTACGACCGACAACGTGCAACGTTTGGTGCCGAAGTGGATCTATCAGACCGGTGTGCTCGGGACGTTTCCAACCAATCCCCTTGTTGCCGACGGAACGATGTATCTCACCACGCCGTATAACCATGTGGTTGCTCTTGATGCAGTAACTGGAGTGGAACGCTGGCGTTACGCACATGAGATGTCCGTTGACACGCTCTGTTGCGGCACTCACAACCGAGGGCTCGCCCTGGGTTATGGGCGGCTGTATATGATCACCGCGGACGCGCGCCTGGTAGCGCTCGACGCCGCCACGGGGACACGTGTGTGGGATATACCGGTTGTCGATCCGACGACCGGAAACCCGGCTGACCTCGCGGCGCTTAAAGAGATCAAAGCCACGGACGCAGCAAAGCCCGAGAACGTCGCCACCCTCACCGCACTGACGCGCTTTGCCGGCAATATGGCACCGGTCGTCTACGACGGTAAGGTATTCGTCGGCGTGAGCGGGACCGGGTATAGTGGGGTGCTGGGTGAAGCCGAAGCGGACGACCCGTCCCTCCTCGGTCGGCCCGGTCCGCGGCGCGGCCTACGTGCCTTCCTGTCCGCCTATGACGCAACGACCGGGCAGTTGGTCTGGCGTTGGTACTCGACCGCCTCAGAGGGCTGGGAAGGCAATTTTGTCGGGCAGACCGCGTTCGGCGATGCGCTCGACCGCGACCTGGTTGCCGAACGTGCCAGCGCGGACGCATACCGCGACGCCTGGAAGACCGGCGGCGGCTCGATTTATTCCTCACCCTCGATCGATCCGGAGTTGGGGCTGATCTATTTCGGGACTGGGAATGCGTCGCCCGGTTATGATGATTACAAACGCCCCGGTGACAATCTGTACACTGCCTCCCTCGTCGCGCTCGACATACAGACCGGTGCGTTGCGCTGGTATCATCAGATCGTCCCGCACGACATCTGGGGCTATGACGTGGCCTCACCTCCGGTTCTGTTCGATTTTCCCACCAATGGCAAAACGGTACGGGCGGTGGCTGAAGCTTCGAAGTCCGGCTGGCTGTATATATTCGACCGGGAGACCGGCAAGCCTTTACGTCGCTCGGAAGCCTTTGTTCCCCAGAACGATTTGCTCTTCCGCAGACCGACTGCTGAAGGCATGTTGATTGCACCAGGCGCCGCGGGCGGAGCAAATTGGCCGCCTACCTCGTACAGCCCCAAGACCGGCTGGTTATACGTCTCAGGGACGCATAACCCGACGCGCTACCAACTCAAACCAGGGGAGACTGGACAGCCTGAGCGGATCGTCATTTCGTTTGACAAAACCGTGGAACGCTGGGGGACTCTGAGCGCTATTGCGCCCCAGGACGGGAAGATCAAATGGCAGGTCAAAACGGACTTGCCGCTGGTCAGTGGCTCGCTCGCGACCGCGGGTGGACTGATCTTTTACGGGGAATCGAACGGCAAGTTTGTGGCCCGCAATGCCCAGGATGGCGCGGCGCTGTGGCGCTTCAACACCGGGGCCGGGGTCAACGCGCCGCCGGTGACCTATGCGGCGGACGGGAAGCAATTTGTGGCAGTTGCCGCCGGTGGACACAAGCTGTTTGATTTTCCTCTGGGCAATGCGGTGATCGCCTTTGGCCTGCCCGATTGACCCGACATCGCTGCTGCAACATATCACTCGTCTCAGCCGCTTGGTCTATTCTTTCCTTTGAGTGTCGAGCTGACGGACGTGGTGTTCGAGTTCGGTGACATGCGTATCCGTCACCCCTATGTCACGCAAGCTCTCGGCGAGTCGGAGCAGATAGTCTCGATTCAAGCCGCTTGGCCCCTTGGAATGAAAAATCTGGAGCGCCATCTCTGGTACGGAGGCCGGACCGAGATAGTGCGGGTTGTCGTCCTGAGCGATATAGACAGCGACGGTGGTCGCGGTGGACGCAGGGGAATCGGTTGTCTCGGTCTTGGGGTAAAAGGCCACCTGATGGCGACGAAACCCGCCTTGCTCGCGCTCATCAAGGTAAGAAAAAATAGACTTTAGAGACTCTCCGGCGACCTGATAGGCTACGCCCCAACACACCGATTGGGCATTGGCGATCAGGGTCACGACGCGGCCTGGGGAGCCTGGAAGACCTCTGTGGTCGGGTGAGCCCTGGTAAAAACGTCGCGCCCAGCCTCGGATATAACCGACCTGACGCTGTTCAAAAGTAAAGCCGGGGTGCCAGATCAATGACCCGTAGCCAAAAATCCAGACCTTGGTAGGCATCGTCTTGTATGGAGACTGGGTGGGTGGGGCAGGGGAGGAAAGGTGGGTCGTCCGACCCACCTTGCGTCAACGATTTAGAATCTGCGGACTTATCCCATATGGATGGCGTTGAGCTTGTTGCCGTCCAGATCGCGAAAATACCCGATGGTCATGCCACCGTCACCACGCGGCCCGGGCGCTCCTTCGTCCGTACCGCCCAGCTCCAGGGCCTTTTGATGGATTGCCGCCACCTGTTCCGCACTGCTCGCAGCGAGGGCGACCATCACACCATTGCCGACCGAGGCAGCACTGCCGTCAAACGGCTTACACACCGCCAGCATCGGAGACCCTCCGGTCCCCCATAAGATAATGCGCTCGCTCTCCATTATGCGCTTGGCGCCAAGTTCGGCCAGCAGTTCGTCATAATACTTGGCCGCACGGTCCAAATCGTTCGTTCCGAGTGTGACATAACTAATCATACTTACCTCCTTCTTGTTTTGTGACAGGGTTAAGACTGGATAAAATCCCGGACTAGGCCGGAGACACGTTCAAGCTGCTCTAGCTGCGACACATGAGCCGCCTGTTCGACCATGGTAATCTGCGAGTTCGCGATCCGGCTCCCGAACTCCTCGGCATACGCCGGGGGGACAAGCTTGTCCTCAGTGCCCCAGACAATCAGGGTCGGGGCGGCAATCCGATGGATGCGCTTCTTGAGCCCCTTGTCCGGAATGGGCCAGATAAATTTCCCGGTACAGGCGAGTGACCAGGTCACCCGAATCTGTAAATCTTGGGCTTCCTTCTCGTCCTCCGGCACGGTCAGCATCTGCTGGGCGAGTGGACCGCTGGAGTCATAGAAGGCGGCTTTGACCACCTTCTCCATGGGCAGGATCATCCAGTTTTTGACCGGAGCGTCGTCCCGCCAGAGGCCAATGGGACTCAGCAACACCAGCTTGCCAACCCGCTGCGGATAGCAGGCGGCGATTTCCGAGGCGACCATACCGCCAAACGAATGACCGATGACCGTTGGATTGTCTAAACCGAGCTGATCAAACAGCTCATCGTAATACAGCACCAGGTCCCATAAATCGTCCAGGGCCTTTACGCCGTCCGGGTCGCCCAGGGTCGTACCCGGATGCTCCGGGGCGTACACGGTGAACTGCTCGGCCAGCGCGTCCAGAAAGGGGTCCCAGGTCAGGCCGTAGGCACCGTGCAGGAACACCACTGCCGGGCCACTGCCGGCGACGTGGACTTTGGGGTTAATCTGATTTTTCCACACACTGACGGTTTGTTCTTGGACTGCGACCATCTGTTTTTCCCTTGTGTCCTTACAAGGCTGCAATTGAGGCCTGGCGCTTGGTCCGCAGCTTTTCCGGCCACCAGTGATTCTCCCACTGGTTGTCCCACATATCGTGGATATGGGGCATGACTTCGCTGCTGAACATATCGATGTTTTTGAGGGTCAAGTCATGCGGCATGGAGCCGATATGCAACAGGACCATCAGATTGCCGACCCGCAGGTCGGTGACGGCATCGGTAAGCATGTCACGGACCGTTGCCGGGCTGCCGGCAATCACAAAGCCCTCATCCACAAAGTCTTTGAACTTCCAGTTGGGAATACTATCGAGCTTGTCGAAATAGCTCTTGAAGATGCCCTTGCGGATATTGTTTTCCAGGCTGCGATAGTCCTGGTGGCCCGGCGGGAAGAAGTATTCGGGCGGGATATGCAGGGATTTATTGTAGAAGTACTGGATATGCTTTTCATACAGGGCTTCGGCTTTGGCGTCGGTTTCGGCCACGGCCACGAGTTGCAGAAAACCGGCGCGGTAGGGGTTGGGTTCAATGCCGCGCTCGCCGATGAACTGCCAGAACCCGTCCATCACGCTTTTGCCGGCCTTGGGGCCGTAATAGCTGAGAAAGCAGTAGCAATGGTTGTGCTGCGCAGCAAATTCCCAGGTGCTCAGGCTACCGAGTCCCGGAATCCAGACGGGCGGATGAGGCTGTTGGATCGGCCGCGGCCAGACGTTGACCTTGGGCAACTGATAGTATTTGCCGTTCCAGGCGAAGATGTCATCCGCAGTCCAGGCCTTGAGGATCAGATCGTGGGCCTCGTAATAGCGCTCGCGCTGCTCAATCGGGGTGATACCCGCGCATAGGGTGGCGTCCATGGCCGTCCCCAGCGGCATACCGGCCACCAGACGACCGCCACTGATGGTATCCAGCATGCCGTATTCTTCGGCCACGCGCGTGGGTGGATTGGTCGTCGGGAGCGTAGAGCCCATCTGCACCACTGCCACGTCCATACCATTGGTGGCGCGGGCCAGGACCGAGCCCATCAGGTTGGGGTTGGGCATGAAGCCATAGGCATTCTGGTGATGCTCATTGACACAGATCCCGTCCATACCGGCTTTGGCGGCATGGATCAGTTCGTCCAGCGACCAGTTGTAATACTGGCCGACTTTCTCGGCGTCGCCCAGTTCCGTCCAGGGCGGATCGACCCAGACCGAGTGGTATTTTTGCTCAAAATCGTCCGGCAGGTCCCGGTAGGGCATCAGGTGAAACATGGAAACTTTCATACCTGGCCTCCTTTATACGTACTGTGTCCGGCCAAAATACCAATTGTGGCGTGGTTTGGCTAGGCGACCTCAGCACTGATGCACACGACCGTCTTACACGAATAGGACAATATGATTGTTCATTTTTTGTGTTACTATCGTATATACGATCTAGTACACATAGAAAACAGGAGATTGTTATGCGCTTTGTGAGCGTTCGTGAATTGCGCAACCAGTCGGCCTCGGTATGGAAGGTGCTGTCCGAAGAGAAGGACTTGGTCATTACCTCTAACGGCAAGCCCATCGCTCTCCTGTCGGCGATGGTGGAGGAAGACCTGGAAGCATCACTAGGGGCTGTGCGTCGTGCGCGCGCCCAAGCCGCTGCCACAGCCCTGCAACAAGCCTCTCTGCAAGCCGGGACTGATCGCCTCTCGCTGGAAGACATCAACGCGGAGATCAACGCGGCGCGCCGGGAACGCGCTCGATGAGGATCGTGCTGGATACAAATGTCCTGGTCTCCGGTCTGCTCTCTCCCTTCGGCCCTCCAGGAGATATCGTGAGGCTGATAACGACTGGGACGGTACGGGTCTGTTACGATGCTCGCATACTAGGTGAGTATCGTCAGGTCCTCCTGCGGCCAGCCTTCTCGTTCAGCCAAGTTCAGATCGAATCCGTGCTTGCTCAACTCGAAGCCGATGGAGACCTCGTGACAGCGGGACCTCTTGCCGAGGGTCTACCAGACCTGGACGATGAGGTTTTTCTCGCTGTGGCTCTCGCGAGTCAAGCCTGCTGTCTGGTGACCGGTAATCTCAGACACTACCCCGCTTCGCGCCGCCAGGGGGTGCGAGTCGTTTCCCCAAGAAATTTCCTGGAGTTGTACCGGAAAATGGCTGTATC
This sequence comes from Candidatus Binatia bacterium, assembly GCA_022826945.1. Taxonomy (GTDB): domain Bacteria; phylum Desulfobacterota; class Binatia; order Bin18; family Bin18; genus Bin18. Next base: position 583 of record JAJDTY010000070.1, on the reverse strand, counting down.
CGACGATTTATGATTTCTAACTACACCTAACGAGAACCGCCGAACAGAATGGCGAAAACGCCCAGCGTTAGAAAAGCTTCACGCAATAACTGATACGTGAAGCGCTATCGTGATCCGCATCGGCCGGCACGAGTTGCCTGTCTTTTACGAGGTCGCGCAGTTCGGTATCGACTACGCTCGAAAAGACCTCGAACCCACGTTCCTGATAGGCTTTGGGTGGCTGCCCGCCCATGAAGGCCATGACCGCTCGCGGGGTAGGGGTGGCCTTGGCCGTCACCGCCGCGAACCCGGCCTGCTCGGCCCAGTCCAGAAAATAATCCAAGAGGCTCAGGCCAATGCCCCGTCCTTGATAGCGCGCGTCTCGGTCGTCCGTGTCGTCGAGTTGGCCAACATGGTAGCAGTAAATGGACAGGCTGCGGTCGGGCAGCGCGGGCGCTGCGTCGCCGAACTCGCCCCAATACAGCGGGTCCCACAGCCCCTTGGGCGAGCGGGTGTCCGCGGCGTAGCGCCGAAACTGGAGTTGGCCGACGTGCTGCGCGCCGTCAAACGCCAATATCGCGCTTGAGCCAAGGTCCTGGATACG
>JAJDTY010000030.1 GCA_022826945.1 Candidatus Binatia bacterium | reverse complement strand
GGATGTTCAGGTGACCGACCCCGAGGCGTACGCCGGCTACATCAAACTTGTCCCGGCAACTGTCGAAGCCTACGGCGGGAAGTTCATCGTCCGGGGGGGAGCCGCCGAAAATCTGGAGGGCGACTGGGAACCCAACCGGGTGGTTGTACTCGAATTCGAGAGCGTGGCCCAGGCCAAGGCGTGGTATAACTCGGAAGAGTACCGTGAGCCGAAGGGGATCCGGCACGGCGCCTCTCACGGGAAAATGATTGTGGTTGAAGGGGCATCGTAATCGCGTATGCAATTCCTGACGACAGATTTATGTGACGCCCATCCAGACCTGGTCCGTGTTGTGGAACCACTGTTGACCAATTACGGCGGCAAGGTCTGTTTTGGTGGCGAGGTCGTGACCATAAAATGTCACGAGGATAATTCCTTGGTAAAAGAGAACGCCGACAAGCCGGGGCAAGGAAGGGTACTGGTCGTGGACGGGGGCGGCTCTATGCGACGCGCCTTGCTGGGCGATATGATCGCGGCCACGGCACTCCGGAATGGCTGGGAAGGGTGCATCATCTATGGCTGCATTCGGGATGTTGATGCCATCCGGGTGTTGGAGCTTGGGGTGCAGGCACTCGGAGTCATGCCCCTGCGAACAGAGAAACGTGGCATTGGCGAGCTGGATGTTCCGGTCACGTTCGGGGGCGTCACCTTTCAGCCGGGTGAGTTTGTGTATGCGGACAATAACGGCATTATTGTGTCAGCCGAACCGCTTATCACGCCGGCCTCATAGTTTGTCAATATCAGTTCGAGACGTATCACGCTAAGAAACCCAGCCATAGAGCGACAACATTGTTGCCTATGAGGGAGGAAGGGTGCTACTGATCGGGCAAGTATTCTTCACTAAAGGATTCCCCATGCTCATAGATCAACCCGACGGTAATTTCACCTTCATCAAAAGCAGCGGTCCTTTTTCTTCGGGCTGCCGGGCTCAGCCCGGCTATGAGGTGGTACACGCTACTTTTCATCCGCTGCCAGCGCTGGAAAAAGGCTATGAGCTGATTGCGCGTCATCTCCAGCAGCTCGGCCGGCCCATCCAGGCCCTGTGCGGTATGGAGTTGCGCATCCCGCAACCGCTCTCACCCCAGGGGTTTGCCGAGTTTAATGAACCCTACGTCCAGCGGCTCGCGGACTGGGGTGTCCTTGTTGACGGCCTCAACCCGACAGCGCGGACCAATGTGGCGCTGGCCGTCCACCCGGTTGCCGCACCCTCGCTCTACGGGTTTTCCTACACCGTGCCCACGGACCACGACCGTCCCAGCTTTATGCTGTCCGGGGCGGCTGAAATCCAGCGGTCCGAAAAAGGAACTGAGATCGTCAGCCGCGGAGACGTGTCGCCGCAGGGTATCAGCCAAAAGACGCAGGCGGTTCTTGAGGTCTTGACGGACCGCTTACAGGAGTTCAGCCTCGCCTGGACCGATGTGACGGCCGTCGAGCTGTACACCGTTCACAATGCGTATCCGCTACTGGAAACGGAGATTCTGCCGGGTCTGGCAAGCGGGGGGCATCACGGTCTGCGCTGGCACTACGCCCGTCCGCCGGTCACCGAGGTCGAGGTCGAGATGGGAGCGCAGGGACTGTATCAGGAGTTGGTCTTGCCGGGGTGAGCTTTTCAGCCCTGTAAGGCTAACTCCTCACGCACGATGCGCCGTACTGCTTCCGGTGTCAAAGCTTGTTCGGTGAGACCAACCTGCCTCTTAAGGACTTCATTGATGAGCGTTTGATAGCCTCGGCCTGTCTGCTCCGACCTCGTACGAAAGTGGTCGAGGATATCGTTGTCCAGATAGAGCGTAATGCGGGTCTTACTCGTCGTAGGCTCTACCGCCCCACGTTTGGCCTTTGAAAAGTCATATTCCTTCTTCATAGGCTCGCCTCTCTTTTGGTTCTGCGCGCCGCGCGGAAATGAGGCGGAAGTCTTCGCCCCGGTGTGTGTACACGATGACCATCAAACGTCCAAAGGTATTCATACCTATGGAGACAAATCTCTGTTCTCCCTCAGCGGCATCATCTTCAATCGTGAGTGCTAAGGGGTCATTCAGGACACCGTCACCCTCTGTCAGCGACACCCCATGGCGGCGGAGGTTGAGTAAATTTTCTTCGGGTCAAAGGTGATCCCCACTCCGCCAGTATATGCATAATATACATATATTTCAATTGCTCAGTGCAGCAGCATGAGCCAAAGGGGTACTGGCCGAATTAGGCCGCTAAAAAATTCAAAATAGGCCGTTCGGCGTCGAAGCCAGCCAGTACCGCCAAAGGTGTCTGACATAATCGCTTACACGCACCCAGCCACCCCGCCGGAGTCACACCTCATCCGGCAAATAGGCGATGGCCTCGACTTCCAGCAGGAGGTCCTCAAACGCCAGAGCGGCGACCTGGACACCTGTACTGGCCGGGTTGAACTTGGTGAAGTATTCCCGCCGGACTGCGAAATACTCCTCGTAGTTCTGGATATTGGTGGTGAAATAGCTCGTCATTTTCACCACATTGTCGAAGGTCGCACCCGCCTGCTCCAAGACCGTTTTCATATTCTCAAAGACTTGCCGCGTCTGTGCCCCCAGGTCGCCCTTGCCAACGACTTGACCGTCAGAATCGACCGCGACCTGGCCCGAGAGAAACAAGAGGTTGCCGATCTTCAGCCCTTGTGAGAGCGGAAAATTTTCGTCCCATTTCCAACCCGGATCAATGATATGCGGCGTAATCATCGGCTCTGCCCTCCTGTTCGTATGCGTTCATTTTCCATTGGTTCGCGCGGCACGCACCTGCTGTGTCGCGGTTTCGTCAACAGTATGTGAGATCGGGTCAATCACGACCCCGTAAGCGCTCTCAGCCCCTTCAATCGAGACGTAGTCGTTTTCCACATCAGCCAGAACCGCGGCGGGGTCGCGCTTGAGCGGGTCACCCCAGCCGCCACCACCACAGCTCTGAAAAAACAGGATATCTCCCCGCTCCGAGGGCTCAAGAAACGCCACGTCGGTGACGGTCCGCGCCTGTTCGCTGTCATAGTGGACAACCGCATAATTCCCCACCCCGTCCTGCCCTCCGCAGTAGCCCTGCAGGGTGTGGCGGGCGCCCTGGACCCAGATATTCAGATAGATGGGCGAATCGGTCTGGTAGGCCATGCGCTTCATGCTATAGGCCGGAGCGCCGCGCCACTGGCCCGCCGCGGCCGAGTCGGTGGTGTACTCGCCTTCCAGATACAGGAAAGGATACTGGATCTCGGTCATTTCGACTGAAGCCAGTTGGAGGGCACAGAACAGCGCCGACCAACCGCCCCAGCCATCGACCCCATACGTCCCGCCGGAGCTGATGGGCGAGGCGTGATAGTCATAGCTGATGAAAAAATTCTTCGTGCGGGGATCCTCGCCGTGCGTCCAGAGCATGCTCAGGTCTATGCTGGTGGTACCGACCCGTTCGGGCACAATTTTTCCCAAGGCCTGCATAACCGCTTCCCCGATCGTACAGCCGATACAGATGGTGGCATATCCGGCAGCGGCCGGCGAATTGGGATTCACCACCGAGCCCTCCGGCAGGACGACCCGAATTGGCCGGAAAAATCCAGAATTGATCGGCACGTCCGGGCACACCGCGGAAAAACAACCGTAGACGTAGGAAATGGTATTCCCCACGACGCTGTTAATGACCCCCGGACTCTGGGCGTGGGAGCCGCTGAAATCAACGACCACTTCGCCCTCTTTCACTTCAATGCAGACATCCACATTGATGTTCTCATTGCCGCGAAAGTCCTGATCCAAAAGGCTGCGGCCGGTATAGGCGCCCTTGGGCCACTGGGCGATGGCATTGCGGAACTTCTTCTCGCTGTAGTCGAAGGTGTACTGGACGCCCTCCTGAACGGTTGCCAGACCGTATTTATCGACCACCGCCCGAATGCGTTCTTCACCGATTTTGCAGGCACCGATCATGGCGTTAATGTCAGCGATGGCAATATCGGGTAAGCGGTTGTTTGCCTTCAGCAGATCCCAGACATCCCGCCGCCGTTCGCCCTTTTCAAACACCTTGACCGGAGGAAAGCGAAAGCCTTCCTGCCAGACTTCCTCGGCCTCGGCATTGAGTCCGCCCGGCACCGGGCCACCGACATCCAGCATATGCGCACGCACCGAGGCAAAGAAAACGGGTTTGTTATTGCAGAAGACAGGCAGGATGATGGTGTAGTCGCCGATATGAGTCCCGCCAAAAAACGGGTCACAGGCCAGGATCACATCGCCATCGTTTAAGTCGCCACGGAAGAACCGAATACAGGCTTCGACCGAGGTCAGGCAGGCGTAGATATGCACCGGCACCGCATCCCCCCGAGATACCAGTCCGACCTGTTTACCGTCGTAGGAAAACACACCAGCCGAACAATCATGGGCTTCATTGAAAATCGGCGAGACCGACGCCCTGACCATGGTCTTGATGATTTCTTCCGCAACCGACTCGAAATATTCCCGGATGATCTCCGCGGTGATTGGGGTAATCATGAGCTTACTCCTATCTGACGCCTATTCACTCATCGGTTAAAGTCTGCGAGCAGCGACGCCTTTCGTCTTGGACTTCCGCTTGCGCACGGCTGGTGTGCCCACCCCCGGCCGTGCGCAAGGTCAACACCCCGCTCGCCAGGCGCCGGTCGGCGCAGAAGGTATCAACGGATAGCTCCGCGTCTTCCGTCCGGATACTGAAGACCGGACGCCTCTCCGAATCTGTCTCATCGGGCGGTCCGTTGAGACAGGCCGTTACCGAGGCCGGCTGGCGGAGCGCCACCCTGACTTCGGAAGCCGGTGCGCCGTGTCCGGCCTCAGCGCCTCTCCCATCAGCAACGATTTCCAGACGCTCAATAGATATTTCAGGAAACGCAATCTCGCATTTTTCGATCGACGGCAGCTTGCGCCGAGCCAGATAACCGGGGGGGCCCCAGCCGTTTACCCCGTCCACGCTCGCCGCCCCAGGATAGATTAAGGAATCAAGCGAAAAAATCCGATATTTGGCGAAACAACAACGCACGAACGCCTGAGTGGGTATGCGAGGCAGAGACTGACCCGTACACGCACTGAGCGCGGCTGAAACCGCGTTGATGATCTCGCTGCCGGGGTGAGCCTGGCCCCAGCCGACTGCGGCAGGGTAAGCCGGTCGAACGAGCGAGCCTTCTGTGGCCTGGAATCGCACGACGCGCAGGACCCCGGAATTCATGGGCAGATCGTCCCCCAGCAGACTGATCACCGGTAGCAGGGCACTCCCACAGCTCGCACCCCAGGCACTATTCATAAACGAGGAGCTTTGGACATCCGAATCGGAAAAATCGAGTGTCACCCGTCCGTCGCGCACTTCCAGTTGACAGCGGACAACCGGCGAGCGCTCGGCGCAGTCATGGCCCAATATGGCCTGACCGTGAAAAACACCCGGCGACCAGCCGCGGAGCCGCGTCCGGGCCGCTGCTTCCGAATAGTCCAGGGCGTATTCCAGCCCTTCGACAAAAGGCTCGAAGCCGTACCGGGCCAGCATGCGCTGGACGCGTTCCTGTCCCAGGGCAAGGGTGGCCAGCATAGCGTCCAATAGGCCCCTGGTCTGGTCCGGCACCCGGCTGTTGAGCAGAACGGTCTGATGGATGTCTCTGTCCAGCCGGCCAAAGCGAGCGAGTTTAATCGGAATAATACGTACGCCTTCGGCCCAGACTTCCAAGGCCGGCGGGTTATAGCCGCCCACAATCTGACCGCCGAAGTCCGGCATATGGACCCGGACGAGGAGACAGCCCACCAATTCCTCTGTGGCGTAGACCGGCGCAAAAACCGTCAGGTCCTGGGTCTGCGTCCCGCCCCGATACGGATCGTTGGTCACGACCAGATCGCCGGCCCGCAGATTGAACTCATAGTAATCGAGAATGGCTTGCGCGGTGAGCGCCAGGGAGGGGGTGTGAAACGGGTTTTCGGCAACCACCACCTCACCCCTCGCATTGGTGAAGGCCACCGCGTAGTCGCGGGCTTCACTGACCGTCTCGGACGGGCTGTTATGCTCCAGGGCGATGCTCATGTCATCCACAATCGCCCGGAGATTATGGCGCAGGATTTCGCGTTTGACGGGGCTTAATTTCGGTCTCTGGTCCATAGCGATTATTTGGCGACCTGAATGACATAGGTCAGGAACTGATCGAGCATGGCCTCTTGGTTCGGATAAAGGACCACACTCGTGTTTGCTTCCTCAATAATCGCCGGACCGGTGATCAGGTTGCCGGGCCGGACTCGCTCACCTGCGTAAATATCGGTGTCCACAAAACCGTGGGGCTCGAAGTATACCGGGCGGCGGCCTTTGCGCGCATGGCTGGCATCTTCGTCTTCAAACGGATGGCTTTCAAAATGCAGCGGTGCCCGCACCCCGATCATGTCCAGGCGTACGCTGACGATCTCTACCGACTGCTCGGGCCGCTGAAATTTATAGATCTGCTCGTGCAGTTCGTGGAACTCCTCCAGGGTTTGCGCCAGACTGACCTCGCTCAGACGCCGCGTCCGCGCCTGTATGGGTACGATCACTTCCTGGACCTGCCCCTCGTAGCGAATATCGAGGAAACGCCGGACCAGCACCTCGCGGATGCGGGAGCGGTCGCCCAGCAATGCCTCGGCCTCCTGGTGCAGACGCGCCAGCACGCCGTTCAGCTCCTCCAGGTCAACGCGGTCAGACTTGGCAATAAACGATTGCACCTTGGAGACTTTGAAGTTCGCGATTAAGTTTCCCAGCGCGGACAGGACCGAGGCGTTTTTCGGCACCAGAATGGTGCGGATGCCCAGGTCGCGGACCTGCGTTCCCGCGTGAACCGGACCGGCTCCCCCGAAGGCCAACAGCGCAAAATCCCGCGGGTCCCGCCCCCGGGCCACCGAGACATAGCGGATGGCGTTAATCATGCTGTTGTTGGCAATGTCAAAAATCCCGCTGGCCGCCTCCTCCACACTGATATTCATGGGCTCGGCAATATGCTGTTGGATTGCCCGGTGGGCGGCGGGGCGATCAAGCGCCATCTGCCCATCCAGAAAAGAGCCCGCATCGAGATAGCCCAGGACCAGATCGGCATCTGTCACCGTGGGTTCGGTTCCGCCCCGGCCATAGCAGGCCGGCCCAGGCTGGGCGCCGGCCGAGCGCGGTCCAACCCGGAGTGCCCCGGCATCGTCGAGCCAGGCGATCGAGCCGCCGCCAGCCCCAATGGTGTGAATATCGATCAGCGGGACGGCGACCCGATACCGACTGATCCAATTATCCACCCCAACCTCCGGAGCGGAATCCTTGATCAGACAGACATCGTAACTCGTGCCGCCCATATCGGCCGTGATGATATTTTTATAACCGGACTGCTCGCCCAGGAATGTCGCCGCCACCACGCCGCCCGAGGGACCGGACAAGACGGCATCCACGCCGTGCTCGCGCGCAAAGCCGATGTCCATCATCCCGCCGTTGGACTGCATCAGGAAGAGTCCACCCCGGAACCCCTGGGCTTCGAGCCTGGCGGACAGTTGTTCCAGGTAGGCCCGCAGCTTCGGGCTGGTATAGGCGTTCACGACCGTGGTGCTGACCCGTTCGAACTCTCGCACCTGGGGCAGTACGTCCGAGGACAGGGTGACGAACAGGTCCGGATCAACCTCGTGGATAATATTGCGCACACGTCGCTCGTGGACAGGATTCACAAAGCTGAACAGCAGGCACACGGCAATGGCCTCTACCCCAACGCCGCGCAGGTGCTCCAGCGCGGTCCGCACCTCCGCCTCGTCCAGCGGCGCGACAATCCGGCCGCTGGCATCAATCCGCTCGGTCACACCCAGTCGTTTCCCACGCTCAACAATGGGATGGGGCGGTGGCAGCCGGATATCGAACAGGCTTTCTTTATACCCGCGGCGCAGTTCGATGACGTCTCGAAATCCCTTGGTGGTGATCAGACCGATATTTGCGCCGGCAAACTCCAGCATGGTGTTTGTCACAACGGTCGTGCCGAGGACGATGGGGTCGGTCTCGGCCAGAAGCGTCTGAAGAGAGACGCCAAAGTGGGCCGCAATCTGCTCCAGCCCGCCAAAGACGCTGGCCGCTTCATCGGCGGCAATCGTCGGCGTCTTCCCGCTATACATCTGCTGGTCGGTATTGACCGCCACAAAATCGGTGAAAGTCCCGCCGACGTCGATTCCAATGCGATAGCTCATGAGTCCGGCTCGAATAATTCTTAGCTGAAATACAAAGAAATACAAAAACCCTATGCGACCTTATATGTCTCCCCTAGGGTACGACAGCCATCGCCTCAACTTCGATCCGGACCTCATCCGAGACAAGTCGGGCCACTTGGACCGTAGCCGAGACTGGCGGCTCACTCGGCCAATATTCGTTCCGGACCTCTTGGATAGCCAACACATCGTCCATGTCTTGAATATAGACCGTCATTTTGACGACATCGTTCAAGCTCGCACCAGCCTCGGCAAAGATCGCTCGCATCTGCTCAAAGATGCGCCGTGTTTGCGCCTTCACATCGCCGGGGGCGACCGTGTTCCCGTTTTCGTCTCGCGCAGTCATACCCGTTGTAAAAACAAAGTCGTGCCCCGCAGGCACCTGGATCGCCTGCGCCCAGGGCCCAAACTTGCCTGGTCGTGACCAGAACGAGGTGCTCAGGGTCTTCTTTGTACTCATGGTTCCCCTCCTTGGTTCATCGGCGGACGCGTAGCGGACGCGGGTGAGGGTCGCTCAACATTCAGTTGACACCCCTGATCTTGTCTCCCTGCTCCCGGTACTTGCCGAGTTGCTCGCGTAGCTCCCGCGTGGCCTCTTGGTCGATAGCGAGCGTTTCATCCTCGATACTCCCGGTCAGGACAACGCCATACGCGACGCGTGCCTGCTCGACCGACACCCAGCGTTCAAGGACGTCGCGACGAACATCTTCCGGATTGCGCTCGGTCGGCGGACCATAACCGCCGCCGCCGCAGTCCCGGTAGCGTATGAGCTCACCGGGTAGCAGGTCTCCGGTAAAGATATTCGGTAACGGAATCTCGTTCCCGTCCCGATCGATCTTGATTGCCCAGGCCTTACTGCCAGCCTGACCGCCCCGCGCGCCTTTGGCCGGAGTCTCGTAGCCTTCCATAGGAAAGGTCAAGGTCACGGGATCGCCTTTCGGACCGTATTCCGCTTCAATCGCAGGCGCGCCCCGAAACCGTCCCGGTCCACCACTGTCTTGGGCTAATTTTTCAGACTTGACGAACAGCGGGTACTTCTGTTCGTCAATCTCAACGCTGTCCCGGTACAAGAGGCCCGAGATGACGGCAATCCCGTAGGTCACCCAGCCGTCGCACAGAGGAGAAGCCGGCCCGCCATTGCCCCCCAGGATGAGCTGGTTGACGTAGGCGGCACCGTTGCGCCGCGTGTCCGTACCCGAGATCACCGCATAGCCCGCGTTTTGGGCAACCCCGCCTTCCGCAGTACCCCAGCCGTCACCGAGCTCGGCAAAGGCCGACTGGGTGATGACCACCAGCCGGTTGGCCGGATTCGTGGTCGCGAGTGAACACGAATGCGGAAAGCGCGGAATGCCGACCACACACCCTTCCCGGAGCTTGACGTGGATACGCCGAAAGCTGCCGGCATTGTGGGGTACGTCAGGGTCCAACGCGCTAAAGATGCCTTGCATGACGCTCGATATCGAACAGGCCTCCGACGAGTTTGCCCCGCCGGCAACATTGTCCGGATTGTCGCGGAGGTCGACGGCAATCCGACCCTCCTGCGTATCGATAGCAATTTCGACCTTGAGCGGCAGGCCATCGGGCAGACCCGGAAACGGGTCGTGCCGACCGGTCCCGATCACGTCGCCACCTGGCAGCTGCCTGATGGCGTGGATCATGCGACGTTCCGAATAATCCAACCACTCGTGAACGAACGTCTTGATCGTCTCGGAGCCGTACTTTGCGACAAGGTCCTGAATCTTCCGCTCACCAACTCGGGCCGCGCCGACCATCGCCAGATAGTCCCCATACCACTGCTCGGGAACGCGGATGCGCCTACGACACAAGCGGATAATGTCGTCGACATCTGTGTAGGCGCATTGAACGCGGATGCAGGGGAAGAGCAAGGCACCCTCTTCATAGACATCGCGCGCAGCCGGCATATACGAGGTGGGCAACGCATTGCCGATATCGGACAGGTGGGCCTTGGCAACCGCCGTGAACAGATGCTGCCCCTCGCAGAAAACCGGCACGAGGATGGTGTGATCTGCGGGATGGGAGTTCCCTAAGTATGGATCGTTATGCAGAAAGGCATCGCCCTCAGCAAGATCTGGATGCAGCTCGCACATGGCCTGGGCCTGAAGATGAGAGCCGTAGATATGAGCCGGCAACCCTTCTGCCGCGGCCAGGAGCGCGTGCTGGCCAGTCACACTGGTTGTGATTGAGCACGAAAAATCACGCGCAATACTGATCGTGGCCGAGCGGCCAGCCCGGAGCAGGGTTTGGGTCATCTCGCGCACAATCGCTTCAAATCGATTGGCCAGCACGGCGAGCAAGGTCGGATCAAGTGTTGTCTGCTGCACCTCTCGCCTGTGTGTCTGCGCTGCCATCCGTCCTGCCTTTCTCATACGCCAATCAGGGTATGCTGATGAGATAGTTATTCAACGGTGCCACCTGGGCGACGCTGTGTGGGTAGAGCACGATCGTCGTCGTCGGCTCCTCGATGATCGCCGGTCCGTGGAGTTGCATGCCGGGCTCAAGCGCTGATCCCAGGTACAGCGGGGTATCGGTGCGACCCTGACCCGCGAAATACACACTCCGATGCGCATGTGGAACTACCCCGTGCGGTGTATCCTGCGCGGGCGAACGGTCGGGTTGCATCCGATCCAGGAGCCCGGTCAAACGGCCCTTCCAGTACAGGCACTCGACCTCGGCCCCTTCTTCCTTGACAGCAAAAACGCGCTCGTGCACCCGATGGAAGCCTTGGACCAGGGCGGCAACGTCCTGCGGCCCATCAAAGCGGTCCTTTTCCAAGGGAATCTCGAGCTCCCAGACCTGAGTGGGATAGCGGGCCTCAACAAAGAAGTCCCGCTTAAAATTGCGGAGGCCCCGCCCTCGCAACTCCGACTCAAGGGTATTCATTTCGGCGTGCAGAGATTGTAAGGCCGCATTCACCTCGGTGTAGGCGAAATCGTCTGTCACGGCCAGTCTACTCAGGCTGAACTCAGCCACAATGTCCGAGTACTGTGCGCCGCAGGCGCTGAGCGCACCCGCGGTCCGAGGGATGAGCACCTGAGGGCAGCCCAGGGCTTGGGCAATAGAGACAATATTCAGTCCTGCGGCTCCGCCACCAGCCACAAGCAGTGTCTCGCGCGGGTCAATCCCTTCGTTCACCGAGATCTCCTGGATCGCCTGCACCATAGCCTCACCGGCAATGGTCAGAATAGCCTGGGCGGCCTGGTCGATCGTCTGCTCCAGCGGCTCGGCAATGGTTCCAACGGCTTGCCACGCGGCCTCCGTATCCAGTTGCATCTGTCCTCCCAGGAAGTAGGCGGGATTCAAGTAGCCGAGCACCAGGGCCGCGTCCGTGACGGTCGGCCGTGTCCCACCGTTCCCGTAGCAGGCCGGACCGGGCTCAGCGCCCGCACTGTGTGGGCCGACACGGAGCAGGCCACCAGGGTCGATCCAGGCGATCGAGCCGCCGCCTGCACCAATGCTCCGGACATCAACGGACGAGAGGCCGGTCATGTGTCCAACCCACTGACCGCCGAGCCAGGTCTCACGCGTGGCCTTTATCAGGCCATCCCGCACCAGACTGACGTCGAAGCTGGTCCCACCCGTATCACACGTGATGACATCTCGGCTGCCAACTTCGGCCCGTGCGTAATGCAGCGCCGCCACCGGTGCAAGCGCGGGACCCGAGCGGACGCTATTGATAGGACGCTCCGCCAGTTCCTGAATGTGCATGACGCCACCAGACGATGTTGCGCCGAGAATCTCGCCACGAAAGCCGGCGCGACTTACGTCCTGGGCAATCTCACGCAGATGGTGCTGCATGAGCGGCTTGAGTGAGGCATCGATGACGGTTGCCGATGCCCGACGGTATTCACGAATAATCGGGTTGAGCCGGGATGAGAGCGTGTAGGCAACCCCCGGCAGCTCCTCCTCAATCAACCTGCCCAGCATCGCTTCGTGGACTGGGTTGACAATGGACCACACCAGACAGACACCAATCGCCTCAACGTGCTGTGCACGGAGGCGCTTCAAAATACTGCGCGCGTGCGCCACATCGAACGGGACAACAACCTCTCCCTCCGCATTCACCCGCTCCCGTATTTCAAAGGTGAGACGCCGCGGGACATAGGGTTCCGGGTAGGGTGCCGTGAAGTCATAGGCATTGGTCTTGCCGCCCTCGCGTAGCACCAGGATGTCAGGAAAGCCCTCAGTTGTCAGAAATGCAGTCTTGCCGGTCTTCCCCTCGACCACGGCGTTCGTCGCGGTGGTCGTCCCATAGATAAAGAGGTCGGCCTGGCTGAGCAGGGTGGGCACGTCGGGCTCGCCAAGCTGCTGGGCCGCAACAGCCAGGCCCTGCTCCATACCGTGAAAGAGCCGCTCTCGGGTCGTGAGGCCCTTCCCGATCGTCATTCGCCCAGCGTTGTCGGCGACAACAACATCGGTAAACGTGCCGCCAACGTCGATGGCAATGCGATAACCCATGGGCAACCCCGAACGATACTGAGCTGAAATGCCGGATAAGTCCGGGCATTATACTCTCAGTCTTCCAGATATCCAGCGCCGCCTGGATATCTCACTGTTTTTGGCATAGTGTGACGTCCTGATTTGACCACAGTGACCAGCTTCACCGAATCCACCGTCGAAGATGCCGCCCTGGCTTGGCTCGAAAATCTCGGCTGGTATATCGCTCACGGTTCCGACATCGCTTGGTATACGCGATCCGCTTGAAGTGAGGACAACAGGACCATATCACGCGGCAAGAACGTTGATGTCTCGGCACTCGATCAGGCGCTGGTCCGCCGTGACAAGGGTCAGATCGAAGGTCTTTGCAGTGGCGGCGATGAGATGGTCCGCGGGGTCGAGATGCGGAAGATTGATGGACGCGCTCATCAGCACCACGTCCATCGTGAGGGGAATTTCTGAGACCGGACTTTCGGACATGGCCTTGCGCAACCATCTCGGCCCGTCCGGTTCCAGGACGAGCCGCCCACGCTCGGCCAGCAGCAGAGCCTCCCACAAGCTGATAGATGTAAGGCGTAGCGCCGTCTCGCGCGCGGTTAGGATGTGACGCAATGTGGTTGAGAGCCTGTCCGGTTCGAGTAGACTCCAGAGCCAAATATGCGTATCAAGAAGTAACGACATTTACGGGGTTGTCTTCCCAGGGATATCGCCTAAAACCTCCCAGTCGCCCGGCGCGGCGGCGGGCTCGACTATGTCGCCGATGATGGCGCCCCGTCTCCGCATGGCGCCCAACCAGGCGTCGGAGGGAGCCTTTGTCGGAGGGATGATCTCGGCGACCGGCTTGCCGAAACGGGTTATCAGGACCGGCTGTCCCGTTCTGCCAACACGGTCAAGGACGGCCAGGCATGTGGCCTTGAATTTCGAAATTTGAATTTCTTCCATGATCGAATCGTACCATGGTATCAGATCATGGTCCATTCCTTCGATCATCAGAGAATGCCGCATCATGAGGACTGGCTGAAAACATGACCGGATTTGCCGAATCCACGGTCGAAGATGCCGCCTTAACTTGGCTCGAAAGCCTAGGCTGGAGAAGCCTGATATCTCGGTCCTGTCGGACGAATTCCTGGCCGAGGTGCGGGACATGCCGCAACGTAATCTCGCGGTCGAACTGTTGCAGAAATTGTTGAAAGGCGAACTCGCCGCCCGCCGCCGGAAAAACGTGGTCCAGGCGCGGTCGTTCGCCGAGATGCTGGAACAGACTCTGCGTCGCTACCAGAACCGGGCCATCGAAGCCGCGCAAGTGATAGAAGAGCTGATTCAGCTTGCCCAGGAGTTGCGTGAGGCAAGCGCGCGCGGCGAACAACTCAGCCTGTCGGAAGACGAGGGCGCGTTCTACGACGCGCTCGAAACAAATGACAGCGCGGTTCAGGTGCTCGGCGATGAAACCCTGCGCGACATCGCCCGTGAATTGGTGCAAACCGTGCGCAACAACGTCACCATCGACTGGACGCTTCGCGAGAATGTCCGTGCCAACCTGCGCCGACTGGTCAAACGCATTCTGCGTAAGCACGGTTATCCGCCTGACAAGCAGGAGCGAGCGACACGGACCGTGCTGGAACAGGCTGAAGTACTGTCTGCGGGCTGGGCGGTCTAACGGGAGACGGATCGTCGTAAGGAGGTTCTCCTTGACCTCCAAATATAAACGCGCGATGGTGCGGGAACTGACACAGTGGGAGGAAACTCCATGACCACGAGTCCGGTCGGCACGGGGAAGATGGTCGGTGCCCAGGTGAAACGGGTCGAAGACCCGCGGGTGCTGTTGGGTCAAAGCCAGTATGTCGATGATATCCACCTGCCCGGTACCCTCGGGGTCGCGTTTGTCCGCAGCCCCTACCCGCATGCCCGAGTACTCACGGTCGATGTCAGCGCCGCTCAAGCGTATCCCGGGGTGGAGGCGGTCTTGACCGGGGCGGATGTCGCCCAGGCGATCCGTCCCCTGCGCGTGGAGTATGATCCGGCCAAGGCTCCGAAACATAAGCCGTGCAACTGGTCGGTGTTAGCCCTGGACAAAGTCCGCTTCGTGGGAGAACCCGTGGCGGTCGTCGTGGCTGCGGACCGCTACACGGCAGAGGATGCCGCAGCTCGTGTGACAGTCGAGTATGAGCCCCTGGCGGTTGTGCGCGACATCACCCAGGCCATGGAACCGGACGCTCCGCTCATTCATGAGGAATGGGGCGACAATCTCATGCAGACGGTAGACATGGAGGCCGGCGCGATTGCCCAGGCCTTCCAATCGGCAGACTGCATCGTGGCCGAGCGCTTTGCGACCGGTCGGCATGTGGCGCTGCCCATGGAAGCGCGCGGCTGTCTGGCCCACTATGAACCGGCCTTAGGCTCCCTGACATTGTGGTCCTCGACCCAGGTGCCGCATCTGATGCGCGCCCACCTGGCCCGTCTGCTCGACTTTCCCGAGCACCATATCCGGGTCATTGCTCCGGATGTCGGCGGAGGGTTTGGACCCAAGGCCTATGTCTATCCCGAGGAAGTCCTGCTGACCTTTCTTGCCAAACATCTCGGCCGCCCGGTCAAATGGATCGAAGACCGGCGCGAAAACCTGTCCGCCTCGACCTTGCAGGCCAAGCAGCAAGTCGTGCAGGCCGAACTCGCCCTGACCAAGGAGGGGACGATCCTGGGAGTGAGGGGACGTTTTATCTGCGACGTGGGCGCATACTCGGCCTATCCATGGGGTTCCGCCCTGGAGGCCGGTATGGCGGCCTCGGCCTTCCCCGGCGGCCCCTATAAGGTCCCGGCCTTCCGCTGCGAGGCCCTGTCGGTTGTTACCAACAAGACCACGAGTGGGGCTTATCGTGGCGTGGGTTTGCCGGTCAGCATCCTGGTCATGGAACGCCTGCTCGACCTGGGAGCGCAGAAACTGGGACTCGACCCGGCCGAGCTGCGCCTCCGCAATATGATCCGCAAGGAGGAACATCCCTATCAGATTATCACCGGAGTTGAGATTGAAAGCGGTAGTCACCGGGAAGCGCTGCAAAAGGCCCTGGATATGCTTGATTACCGAGCCTTTCGGGCCGAGCAGCAGCAGGCCAGACAACACGGGCGCTACCTCGGCGTTGGCCTGGGCTGTTATGTCGAGAGCTCGTCCTACAGCTACCGCAGTTTCGAGCCGGTCGGCATCACCTGGGGCGGCTATGAATCGGCCACCGTGCGCATAGACGCGAACGGCAAAGTCACCGTCCTGGTCGGCACCCACTCGCACGGCCAGGGCCACGAGACGACGTTTGCCCAGGTGGCGGCGGACGAGCTGGGCGTACCCGTGGCTGACGTCAGGGTGATCCAGGGAGATACCACGACCGTTCCGCACGGCTGGGGGACGTGGGCCAGCCGCAGCGCCGTGCTCGGCGGCGGCGCCATTATTCAGGCGTCGAGCCAGCTACGGGAGAAAATCCTGCGTACCGCCTCACGCCTGGGTGAAGTGCCGCAAGATGACCTTGAACTGGCCGAGGGGCTGGTCCGGCGCAAGACGGACGACCTGACGCTCATGCCCCTCCAGGACATCGCCCACCTGCTGGTTGTCCAGGCGCCGGCGGGTCTGCCGGAAGACGAAGAGCCGGGCTTGGAGGCGACGGCACACTACACCCCGCCGCCCTGGACCCATGCCAACGCCACGGTTCTGGCGACGGTCGAGGTGGACATCGAAACCGGCTACGTCCGGCTGCTGCGGCTGATTGTGGTCGAAGACTGCGGCACCATTATCAACCCGCTCGTGGTTGACGGGCAGATCCAGGGCGGCGTGGCTCAGGGGATCGGCTCGGCCCTGTACGAGCAGACGGTGTACGACGACAACGGCCAACTGCTGACGGGCACGCTGATGGACTATCTGGCCCCCACCGCGGTGGACGTTCCGCGGGTCGAAATCGGCCATATTGAGACCCCGGCCCCGAACACGCCGCGCGGCATCAAGGGCATGGGCGAAGGCGGCGCCATTTCACCGCCGGCGGCCATCGCCAATGCCGTAGCGGACGCCTTGGCACCGCTGGGGGTACGGGTCAACGAGATTCCGCTCACCCCGGAGCGCGTGCTCACCCTGATTGACCAAGCACAGGCGTGAGCTCAGGGCGCACAAGAGGAGAAGCATATGCGTCTCGGCCTCACTCTCACCGGCGACCAGTTGACAATGGCAGATATCGTCCGTTTTGCGTGTCAGGCCGAGGAGGCCGGGTTCGATTCGGTATGGGTGACCGAGGCTTGGCGTGAGGCTTTCGTTCCCCTAACCGCCATCGCCATGCAGACGGACAGGGTACGCATTGGCACGGCCATCGCCCTGACTATGGCGCGCAGCCCCGTTCTCACGGAGCTGGCGGCAACGGCCGTGGATGAAATTTCCCAGGGCCGCCTTATTCTTGGCATTGGCCCCGGCCCCAAGGAATGGAACGAAAACTGGCACGCCGTGCGGTTCCATCCCCCGGCCGCGTATGTCCGCGAGTATACGGAGGTCCTGCGCCTGATGTGGACCGCCCACTCCGGAAAGAGCGTAGACTACCAGGGTCAGCATATCCAGATTCGTGAGTATCAACGCTTTCACCGTCCCTACCGCGACCGAATCCCCATCTATTTTGGGGCAGTCATGCCCAAATTCCTCCGGGCGACAGGAGCAGTCGCCGACGGCCTGTGTGTTGCCGCCTGCAATACGCCACGTTACATCGCCGCTGTCGCGCGCCGCTATGTTGCCGAGGGGATGCAAGAAAGCAAGCGAGAAGCGGACACGGTGGGCTGCATGAGTTTGGTCATCTGTGCCGTTGACAGGGATAGAGAGAAAGCCAGACACAGGGCAAAGCGGCAGATCGCCTTTTACACTACCTTCCCCTACTACGATATCGTGCTGGACCAGCACGACTTAGCCGAGGAAAAAACGCGCATCCGTGAGGCCTGGGCGCGGAATGACATCACGGAGATGGTTGCCAGTGTCAGCGACCAAATGGTGGACCTCATCTCCATTGCCGGTACGCCACAGGAATGTCGCCAGTCCCTCTCCCGCTACGAGGGCATAGTCGATGAGGTGTCCCTCTACTCACCCAGTTTTGGGCTCAGCCGTGAGGAGGTGCTCACAAATCACGAGGCCATCATGGAAACCTTTGGCCATTAGACAGGAAAGCCGGCAACAGAACCGTCAAGGGGCTGCCAGAGGAGAGGCCGCTCCGCTGCACCTCCTCAACCGTCTGTCTTCATCTTGAAGCGAAAGTCGCAGTACTTGGCGCCCTTCATGATCGTTTGTGTCCGGGTCATGGTGACTCCAGGACCTCCCACCGCTTCGATATCCACGTCCATCTCACACGTCAGCAGCGCGCCGAGTTCGGGTTCTCCTAACTGCCGGAAGAAATCCGCGTAGCGGCAACTGGTGATATTGAACTCCCAGGCGTCCGGTGTCTGCTTGAGCATCTCAAGGTCCACATCACCGCCGACCTGTTTAAAGAGGGCCTTATTAAAGGCGTCCCATTTCTGCCGAGGGCTGCCGGAGAGCTGACCCCCAATGTCTTGGAAGAGCTTTGCCGACCACTCCCGGAGTGCCTGGCTGGCAATCCGGTTCGCTTGCTCCTCCCCCAGCTCAGCCCGAAAGGCGCGAAGCATGGGCACGAGCACCTGGGCTTGAATCTTGACCTTTTCAAGCAGGGAGAGGCCGATTTTGCCAAATGCGGGCTCAAAAATGTCCGCAGTAGTGTCTTCTGGCTGCGCGGTTGTCTTCAGACCATCTGCACCTGCCATAGCGTCCCTCCTTCGCCAATGAACTACAGATAAAAACAATTTGATTATGCCAGTACCAGAGCAAACTCTCAGGCGATATGTCAAGTCTCGTACCTCGGTTAGTTTTGCTCAGCTCTTGACATAATCGATTTGAAAGATGCAGAAGAGCTATAAGAGAAAACTGAGCTAAACGCCGAACGATTAGGAAGAAGATCACGCCAAAATAGGGAGGGATTACCATGCAAACCGCCACGGAGAACAGACGCTGGTCAAAGGAATACCCCGAGTTGGGGACAGGACCCGTACCGGCGGAATCGTGCATTTCCCCGGAATATTTTGAGCTTGAACGCGAACGGGTTTTTCGTCGCACCTGGCTCAACGTGGGCCGTGTCGATGATGTTCCCAACGCGGGCGACTTTTTCGTGCGCGAGCTGGCGGTGTGCAAAACCTCGATTCTGGTCATCCGAGGCAAGGACGGCGTCATACGCGGCTTTCACAATGTCTGCTCGCACCGTGCCAACAAGCTGGTCTGGGAAGAGCGCGGGACCTGCCGCGGGGCCCTAGCCTGCCATTTTCATAGCTGGGGGTATAACGCCCAGGGGCAGCTCACCGGTGTGCCGGATGAAGAGAATTTCCATGATATTAATAAGAGCGAGCTGGGACTCACCCCGGTGACCACCGACATCTGGGAAGGGTTTATCTTCGTCCATCTGGGTTCACAGCCCCAAGAGACGCTCGCCGACTACCTGGGTGGCGTGGCTGAACAGCTGAAAGGGGCCGCCTTTCATAAACGAACACGCACCCACACGTATAAAGTCGAAGAGAACGCCAACTGGAAGGTTGCCCTGGACGCTCAGAACGAGGCGTATCACCTCCCCTTCCAACACCGCTACTCCTTTCCTGGGATGTTCGTCCTCAAAGACAACCGCTATCTGCGTCTCTCGGGCGTGAAGCTGTATAACCACCACGCGGTCTGGTCGACCACCTATAATTCAGAAAGTACCCCAACGCCGACCGGCGCGCTCATGAACCAGCTCAATACGGCCACCACCAACAGCCGCCTGCCCATGCTGGGGGACTTTGACTTTTTTGTGATCTTTCCCAATTTTGTCATTCTCCAGTTCCGGGGCATCGAAGACGACTATTACATGACGTATAATTTCTGGCCGCTGGCGGTGGACCGTTGCATCTGGGAGATCAAATTTCATTTTCCGCCCGCCGAAACTGCCGGCCAGCGACTCAGCCAGGAATACCTCAAACACCGCATCTGTGACGTGCTCCAGGAGGACGCCGTGGCCCACGAAACCCTGCAAGCTGGTCTGACCTCGCGGGCGAAAACACATCTCATCCTCCAGGACGATGAGATCCAGATTCGGCAGTTTCACAAAGTGTTGGAAGACTATATGGGGTTCTTCAACGGACGGGGGCACTGATGGCCGGAGTGTCCCTGCCGGAGCCGTTTCAGAGCCTTGAGCCGTTCAACGCCTGGGCGCTGTCCACGGAGCGCGAGCGACGCGCCAAACGCCTGTCCAGCAGCATGGAAGAGATTCAGGCGTTCTACGACGCCCTCTTTCCCCAGCTGGAAGCCGTGGTTGCCTATCTCGACCAGTTTCCGCTGGACCAACTCCCCGAAGAGGCACAGTCGCTCTACCATCTGATGCTTTCGCTGGTGGAAGTCACCAGCGCCGTGGAGTTGTATCACCATCCCCATATCTTTGAGGCTATCGAGCCAACCCGCTTCCGGCGGGTGGAATAAACCTCTCACCAACGGTTTGCAGCAGAAAGGAGCAGTAGCCATGGCTGGGCAACTAGACACAAGAGTAGCGCTGGTAACTGGTGGCGGCTCAGGTATCGGACGCGCCTCGGCGGTGGTTTTTGCCAGAGCAGGCGCCAAGGTTGTTGTTGCCGATGTAGACGTGGACGGCGGACAGGAGACGGTCCGTATGATCGAGGCGACCGGGGGAACGGCAATGTTCGTTCCTGCCGATGTCTCCCTGACGGCGGAGGTGGCCGCCCTGGTTGAGCAGGCCGTGAGTACCTATGGCCGTTTGGACTGCGCCCTGAACAACGCCGGTATCCAGGGGGACATCAAGCAGACCGCCGAGTGCAGTCAGGAGAACTGGGACCGGATTATTGCGACCAACCTGACCGGTGTATGGTTATGCATGAAACACGAGATTCCCCATATGTTGAACCAAGGCGGGGGTGCAATCGTCAATACTGCCTCGAACTTCGGGCTGGTGGGCTCGAACGGGATGCCGGCCTATTCGGCCAGCAAACACGGTGTCCTCGGCCTGACGAAAACCGCGGCCCTGGAGTATGCCAAGTCCGGCATTCGCGTCAACGCCGTCTGCCCAGGTCCGGTCCAGACTCCGCTGGTGGATAAGGTCCTGGCGGCTCAACCTGAGTTGGGCGACCAGATCATCAAGGCCATCGAGGCCAGAGAACCGGTGGGGCGCATGGGGCAACCGGAGGAGATTGCCGAGGCGGTGGTCTGGTTGTGTTCCGACGCGGCCTCTTTTGTGACCGGAACGGCCTTGTCCGTGGATGGCGGTTTTGTCACGCAGTAGCCATACGAATCAGAGGAGTCAGCCATGTCTGCCCACGCGACGAGTCGCTATGCCACCATCAACGGCCTCCGGATGCATTATGTGGAGTGGGGCGATGCGCAGGCCACACCCATGGTCTGTCTGCACGGTTTGCGGGCCTATGGCCACTGGTTCGATGAGTTCGCCGCGGTCGTGAGCGACCGGTACCGCGTCCTGGCCCTGGATCAGCGCGGGCGGGGCGAGACCGACTGGGCTGCGGACGGCGATTACACGCGAGCGGCCTACGTCTCGGACGTGGAGGCTTTTGTCGAGACGCTCCAACTCGACAAGCTCATCCTGATTGGCCACTCAATGGGCGGTCTCAACGCCATCCACTATGCCGCGCGTCACCCCGACCGGGTGCTGGCGCTGGGCGTCCTGGACATCGGCCCGGAGGTTGACCCCACGGGCCTGCAGCGCATGCGGACCGAACTGGGGAATACACCTGCGGGGTTTGACTCGTGGCAGGCGGCCAAGGCGTTTCTGAAAATGCGCCACCCCAAAGCCTCGGAAGAAAACCGCCAAACGCGTCTCAGCTGGATGCTCAAAGAGGAGTCGGACGGCAGGATTGCGTGGCGGATAGACCAGGCCATCTTTGACCCGAACCTGAAGCCCGACGATCCGCGGCAGACCTGGGAGCTGCTGAGTCAGATTCGCTGCCCGACCCTGATCCTGCGCGGTGGGGAGTCGGACGTGCTGAGCGTTGACACCTGTCAAAAAATGCTCACGTGTATCCCGGACAGCCAGTGGATCGATATTCCCGGCGCGGGTCATATGGTGCTTGAGGATAATCCCGAGGCGTGTAACGCGGCGCTGCGCGACTTCCTCAAACGTTAGGAGGATATATGGCTGCACCGCTCGCTCTTCAGGACTGCTCAAAAACACGCCAGGACCTGCTGCGCGCCAGGCATCTGCCGGGCGAGTTTTACACCTCGGCCGAGATTTTCCAGAAAGAGATCGACCAGATCTTCATGAAAGACTGGATCTGCGTTGGCCGGGTCGAGCAATACGCCAAGCCGGGTGACTACCGCGCCCTGCGGATTGCCGGCGAGCCGGTTGTTATCTGTAAGGATACAAGTGGTACGCTGCACGCCTTTGCCAACGTGTGTCAGCATCGCGGTGTAGAAGTTGTCCGGGGCGAAGGGAATGCCCAGGAGTTCAGCTGTCCGTATCACGCCTGGACGTACGGGCTGAACGGCGCGCTGACCGGTGCGCCCTATAGTGCGGAGGTCACCACCTTCGACTGGAAGTCCTGCCGTTTGCCCACGGTTCAACTCGACACCTGGGCCGGCTATATCTTTATCAATTTCGATCCCCAGGCCGAGAGCCTGGACTCCTATCTCGCCGTCGACCGCGTGCAGGAATCCGCCGGGTTCTTACACGCCGAAGACACCCGCATCGCCGACGAATACACCTTTGAGCTGGACTGCAACTGGAAATTTATCCCGGAAAACCTGATGGATATTTATCACGTTGGGGTGATTCACGGCTCGTCCTTCGGCAAGGTCTTTCCTGTCGACAAATTTCCGTTCTACCTGACCCCACACGGCTATCACTCGGAGTACGAGAGCCTGACCATGGCCCCGGACGGCGCCTGGCTGTTTGGCAAGGCCATGCCCTGGCTGGAGCAGAAGTCGCAGTCCTTCGCCTTCACCATATTCATCCGGCCCAGTTTCAATATGTTTGCCCGGCCCGACATGCTCCAGCCGTGGTTCTGTCACCCCATCGCGCCAGACAAAACGCGCATTACCATCCTGACCCAATATCCAGACGAGTGGTTTGAGCAGCCGGCCTTTGAGGCCAAGAACGCGGTGGTCAAGGATTTCATCCGGCTGGTCGCCGGCGAAGACAAGGAGATGATGCTCTCGCTCCAGAACGGCGTCGGCTCCCGCAACTTTCGTCCCGGCCCGACCATGGGCCTCGAAAAAGCCATCCACCATTTGCTGAACTCGTATCTTGACCGTATGTTCGGGGCAGAGGCGCAGGCGTAAATCCGTCGCTTCACCTTTCTCTTTTGGGTGGGCAAGCATGCGCCGTCAAATGCATCGGGATGGGAGGCGAGCATGGAGCACCAGCGTTTCAGCTATTCACCGATTGTCGACCGGAAACCGCTCCGATTTCCGAACGGCGCTCGAGTCGCGGTCTGGGTGATTCCGAATATCGAGCACTTTCACTTCGACAAGCCCGCGACCTCGATTACGCCGGTTACGGCGCATCTAAAGCCTGACGTGCTGAACTATTCCTGGCGCGATTACGGCGTGCGAGTCGGTATTTGGCGCATGATGGAGGTCATGGATCAATACAACGTACCGGGCACGGTCGCCCTGAATTCGGAGGTCTGTGCGCACTATCCGCAAATCATCGAGGCCGGCAATCGGCGGCACTGGGAGTGGATGGGACACGGTACGACGAACTCAGTACTCCTCAACGAGCAAACTGAGGCCGAGGAACGGGCGCTGATCCGGGATGTGGTGGACACTATCCGGTCGGCAACCGGGACCGCCCCCAAAGGCTGGCTGAGCCCGGCGCTGAGCGAATCCTACCGGACGCCGGACCTGCTGGCGGAGAATGGGATCGAATACGTCTGCAACTGGGTCAATGACGAACAGCCCTACCCGATGCGGGTCGCGCAGGGGCGCTTGCTCTCCATGCCCTATTCGGTCGAGCTCAATGACATCCCGACCTTCCTTGAGCGCGGCATGTCAGCGGAAGAGTTCTCCCGGATGATCGTGGACCAGTTCGACGTGCTGTACGAGGACGGGGCCAAGACCGGGCGGGTCATGGCAATCTGTCTGCATCCGTTCCTGATCGGCCATCCCTTTCGCAGCAAATACTTCGCCAAGGCACTCGCCCATATTACCCAGCGGGAAGAGGTATGGGTCGCGAAGGGAGGAGAGATCGCAGACTGGTATACGACCCACTATCTGGAATAGGGTCGATGAGGGGGGATCAGACGTGAAATTTGGCATCGTTCTTCCGAACAGCAGCAGCCAAAGACCTACGTCGTAGGGTCGGGGAGCCGGGCAGACCGGAGAGGCTCACCAGTCTCAGGTCAGATTATAGAATTGAATAGCACTGTCGGCGAGGACCTGCCGCTTGTGTTTCTCCGAAAGTTTGTCGGCAATCATGGCCGGAGCGCCGGGGAAGAAGCCGTCGGGATGAGGATAGTCCGTGGCCCAGAGTATCTTGTGCGGGCCGAGATACTCGACCAGATAGGGTAGGCTGGCTTCGACCGGCTCAAAGGAAATCCAGCATTGGCGGCGGAAATACTCGCTCGGTCGCATCCGGAGCGAGGAGTCATCGAACACGTCGCCATCCTGAAAGTGCCTGTCCATGCGATCCAACCATCCGGCAATCCAGCCGCCACCCGATTCGAGAAAGGCAATCCGCACTTTGGGATAGCGCTCGCAGACGCCGCCCCAGATCACACTCAAACAGCCCAACATCATCTCCATGGTGTGCGACACGATATGTTTGGCTCCATGACTCATCGCACGATCCATACCCACCGCTGGCAGCGCGCCGGGTCCTTCATGTACGCCGGTCCCTTCATGCAGACCAATGGCAAAGTCGAGTTCTTGCGCCTCAGCCCAGAACGGTTCGTAGTCCGCATGATCGAGCATGCGCCCGTTATACGGATCAGGGCGGATAAAGCCGCTGTGCATACCGAGTTCCTTACGGGCGTACCGCATCTCCTCAATGGCGAGTTCCACCGACTGGAGCGGCAACATGGCAACACCGAAGAGGCGACCCGGATACGGATGGCAATAATCAGCCAGCCAGCGATTGTAAGCGCGATACAACGCCGCGGCCAGCTGTGGGTCGCTCACCGCCCCACAGAATAAGCCCAGCGTCGGATACAGAAACACCGCATCAATATCATCCTGGTCCATATCTAGGATCCGGGCATGGGGGTCAAAGCCGCCCTTGCGGCCTTCGACATATTTAATGTCCGTTGGAGCCGCCCCCTGCCGGGCGCCGATGGCCCCAGCAAAGCCCAGACCCTTAGGACCTCCGAGGACCCTGCCTTCTATGCGCAACCGCTCTTGTCCATCAGTATCGACAAAGAGCTGAGGCACACGATCACGGTACGCCGGATCGATATATTCTTGCCAAAAGTCAGGTGGTTCTAACACATGGCCATCAGCGTCAATGATATTGTATGTGCGACTCATGAGGATCCCCCTTTTCGCGGCCCAGATATAGCAAGTCGGGCATGTACAGGTAAACCGAAGACCTTTTTTCCTCTCCGGGAGGAGTCATACCGAGCTGAGAACACAGGGCCATTACACCCCTGTTCATCAGGAGGAGGCACTTATATGACACCCTGCCCGGCTAGTACATTGATTTCATCATCACTGAAGCCTGCTTGCTTGAGGACCTCCTGCGTGTGCTCGCCTAAACGTGGGGCACCACGCTGGAAGGCCGTTACGCGCCGCTTGCCGTCAGTGGCAACGGAGACCGGGTAAGAGAGGTCGCGGTCGAGTCCGGGCTGACGGATTGGCTGAAAGGTACCGCGAGCCTGGAAATGTGGGTCGTCGATATTCTCTTCGGGATATCTCACGCTCGCCCACAACAAGCCTTTAGCCTGGGCGCGATGAAACACTTCCTCAGCGGTCATGGACAAAACCAGAGTGTCGATCAGCGTACTGAAACGCTTATGCGCCTCGGAGGGTGAATGCTCGGCTAATTCGCGGTAGGCGTCCGATTCGAGATCGTGCTCAATACCAGCCTCATTCAGCATCTCCGTAATGATCCGCACATCACGGTCGCCCCAAAACAAGAATGCCTTGACGTAGCGCCCGTCCTTGGTCCGGCGCAGCCACGGCGGTGTCCGGCCCACACCCGCGTGGCGTCCGGTCTGCCGTTGCACAATTTTTTCATTATAGATGTAGCTCGGCAGAGCAACCTCAGTGCAGGTGCTGACTGCTTCGTGAATCGACACATCAATGCAATCGCCCTCACCCGTCAACTCGTCCAGCTCACGAAAATTGAGCGCCGCCGTAATCGCAATCACCGCGTGCTCGCACGCAATATGATGAGCGTGCCACATACCGGGCGCGATGGGCGGTGTGTCATACATTTTGTCGGGCCGCGGATCGTATCCGCACGACGCCATCACCCCGCCCATCGCCAACTGCGTCAGGTCCGTCATCTTGAAATTACGATAGGGACCGTCGAGCCCAAAAGGTGTAATCGTGCAGACAATGAGACGCGGATTCGAATCCCGCATCTCTTGATACAGCCCAAGCCGCCGGTCTACGTCGGCAGCCTCACCAGCATCGATAATGACGTCAGCGCGCTGCCCGAGGCGCTCCAGTACATTCCGTCCCGCTGGCTGGTCAGCCTCAAGACGAACGCTCTTCTTCCCTAGGTTATAACGCCAGAAACACAGACTTTGTTCCGGATCGGGTTGGGATGATGAAAAGGGACCCAGACGACGCGAGGGGGACCCCTGGCGGCCCTCCAATTTGATCACGTCAGCCCCAAACGATGCTAGTAAGACACCGGCGAATTCTCCGCGTTCATCACCGTTTTCGATGACAACAGTTCCGTCGAGAGCTGCGCTCAAAGCGGCTTCAGTATTCAAATGATCCAGTCCTCTCTGAGTTGCGCAATTGTCTCGGGGGTCAGCCCAAGCACATCGCGATACACGGCATCGTTGTCCTCACCCATACACGGTGCAGCGCGGCCTGGCAGTCCGCCAACTTCGACTGGCATGGTGTGGAACTTGGCAGGAAAGCCTTCGATCGGCCAAGTTCCGATCTCGCTGTGAGGTAATGGTACAAAAGCGCCCCGCTCCTTGAGTTGCGGGTCGCGCAGGTAACGGTCAGCGGCCGTCTGCACGACGCCGGCCGGAATACCCTGCTTCTGCAGACGGTGCATCAGCTCGTAGCGGTCTTCATTTTTCGTAAACTCTGTCATCAATCGGTCAAGGTCATCTTCATGGGCTTTGCGTCCAGCCGCTGTCCGAAAGCGGGCGTCCCGTGCCCAGTCGGGCGAACCGATCTCAGCCACACATGCCTGCCACTGCTCATCAGTCTGCACGGCTAGCGTGATCCATTCGTCAGGCCCGCGACAGGGGTAGGCACCATGCGGGGCCCAATCCGCGGCAGGCATCCGGTTGCCATAACGGAGAGTCGATTGCCCGGTCAGTTGGGCTTCCAGCGTTGCGGTCCCGGATGTCATGACCCCGACCTCCGTCTGTGACAGATCGATATAACAGCCACGGCCAGTCCGCCGTCGATTCAAGAGCGCCAGCATCACATGCATAGCGCCGTAGTAGCCGGTTGAATGGTTGAGATACGAATAGCCCCATCCAGCCGGCGGCATGGGCGCGGGCAAGCCTGACATATGGGTCAAACCCGAAAGCGCCTGTGCCGTCGGTCCGACGCTGAGATAGTCGTTATATGTCCCCGACTTTCCCATCCCGCTGATCTGGAGATAAATGAGCCCGGGATTGATCTTGCGCAGGGTATCGTAGCCGAGTTCCCACCGCTCCATCTGTCCGGGACTGTAGTTTTCGCACAGGACGGCTGCCTTGGCGATCAAGCGTTTGAACAGGTCGCGTCCCTGCGGCAGGCTCATATTTAGTGTAATGCCATACTTGCCTGGGTTGATATTATTGAACAGCCCGCTGCGATTCAGACTATCAGCTTCCCCGCCGGGAGCTTTCGGCAGTACCCCACGCAGTAGGTCAAGCGCGCGCTGATCGTGCCATTCAACCCGAATCACCTCTGCGCCCATGGTCGCCAGCATCCGTGTCGCATTTGGGCCGGCTACAATCTTCGTCAGATCTATGACCCGCACCCCCTCAAGGGGACGACGGCTAACAGATTTATTTGGTCTCTTTGGCTTAGCCGGTTCAGATTGTGTCATTTGTGCCATCGGGGGTCTGCCTCCAGTTCTGTCTGTCCGCGAACATACTCCGGATAGTCTCTGCCTGCAATAAAATACGAGTTGACAGCACCCCTACCGCGTCATACGACTGCTGACAGCAAAAAGGGGGCGTGAGACCTATGACCGCTGTCAAACTGGACGAACCGCTATCGATTCTCGTTCTGCTCGGGCTGACCCTGCCCGAAGTGTCTGAAGGCGACCTGGCAAAGATTCGGGCGGCAGCGCCCGGCTCGACGGTCAAGGTGGCTCCTCGGGTCGGCGATGCCATTGCCATGGCCGATGATGTCGAGGTCATCCTCGGCTTTTTGCCCGAAGCCTTGTTTCAGGCCGCTCCCCGCCTGCGCTGGGTGCACGCCATCGCCTCGGGGGTGGATATGTTTCTCTACCCGGCGATGCGGGACTCCGACGTTGTGCTGACCGGCGAAAAAGGCTTGGTGGGCGGACACTTGGCGGACACCGGGTTCGGCCTGCTCCTGGCGCTCACCCGCCAGATTGCGACCGCCATCCGTCTCGGCTCGGCCAGTTGGCAGGAGCGTGAGACCATGCGCCGCAAAGAGATCGAGCTTGAGGGGCTGACGATGGGCATTGTCGGCTTCGGAGGGACCGGTCGGGCCATGGCCCGCCGGGCGGTGGCGTTTGGTATGCGAGTGTTAGCCCTGGACGAACAGCCCGTGCCGACGTCGGACGGCGTGGACACAGTATGGGGACGGGAGCGGTTGGCCGAGTTGCTGGCGTCCTCCGACGTGGTTGCGATCTGCTGTCCGCTCACGGCCGAGACGCGGCAGTTGTTCAATGCGGCAACGTTTGCCCACCTGAAGCCGGGCGCGCTGCTGGTCAACGTCACCCGAGGGGAGATCATAGACGGGGAGGCACTGGTCCAGGCGCTGCAAGACGGCCGGTGTGGCGGCGCGGCGCTTGATGTTGCTCCGATCGAGCCCCTGCCGGCCGACCATCCCCTGTGGACGTTTGAGAATGTCGTCATGACGCCGCACACGGCTGGCGCCAGCCAACTGCGCGCCACGCGCAACCTCGACCGCTTTTGTGAGAACCTGCGCCGTATTCAGCAGGGCGAGCCCCTTCTCGGGGTGGTCGACAAACAGCTCGGTTACTAAGGGCAGTCACAGAGAAAAGGCAAAGGCTCCGCGAAACGATTCCTGAGTATTGCCCTTTGATATCATCACCAAACGTTACGGAGGGGTGACGGGGGCGATCTCCTTCAGCCGGGGCAGCACCTCCCTGGCGAAGAGAGTGATGCCCTTCTCGGCCTCGGCATGAGTCATGAATCCTGACCGTCCAATCATGACCAGATGACCAAAACCGCCGACCTTGCGGTAAAAATCCATGATCTGCCGGTAGACGGTATCAGGGCTGCCCGCGAACAGGATTCCCCGTGCCATAGCTTGTGCGGTATCGATATTCGTGAGTCCTCCGACGTTGAGGATGGCCGGAGCGACGGGCTTATCTGCCTGCGCGGTCTGCGCTCGGCGACTGCCGATCGACCCCTCGTCCCGGGTGTCTGGCTTGGGTGCGGTGCGGTAGACCTGAGGCGCAAAGTGCGGAGGCGTCGCTCCAGGCAGAAACTGGGCGTACTGGGGCGCCATCTTCAGGCTCGTGTTGAGGAACCACAGCAGCTTACTCCCAATCGCGACCCCCTCTTCATGAGTGTCCCCGACATAGACCAGGGCCGCATACGCAAAGTGGTCGGTCATGACCTTGGGCAGCCCAGCCTCCGCGCGCGCCTGACGATACGCGGCCCAGGCCCGCCTGGTCCCCTCCTCGCCGCGCAGCACTAACACATTGACCATCCCCCGCCGGCCGACCTCGCTCGCCGTTTCCGGGTCGCCCGTCGCCGCCCACAACGGCGGATGCGGCTGCTGCCACGGGCGTGGCCAGATGTTCACGTGCCGGTGCGTGTAGTGCTTGCCCTCCCAACTGAACGGCCCCTCCTGAAAGGTCAGCGCCTTGGTGACGAGATCGATCGCCTCCCAGTAGCGCTCAATATTCGTCACCGGGTTGGCGTTGTTCGACGCCATCTCACTCGCGCCCGACTTCACGAAGCCGATATCCAGACGTCCACGGGAAATGACATCCGCCGTGGCATACTCCTCTGCGACTCTGACCGGGTCTGGCCGCAGCGAGATCAAGGTCCCCATACTGAGAATGCGGACCTTACGTATCTGGCGGGCGAGGATACCCAGGACCAGTGGGTTGGCCCCAAACAGGGAGTTGATTCCGGCATGATGCTCGATGGCGACAACATTGATTCCACACTCGTCGCACAGCATGAACTCGTCAAAGGTTTCCTCGAACAAGTCGGCAGCGACCTGTGGATCGCAATATTTATTCGGCAGGCTGGCCCGGACGGAATCGGCGCGATCGAGCACGTCTTGTGGGACGAAGGGATACGGATTCTCGTTATGATACCAGACGTCCATGGCGTGGCCCTCAGCCTCTTCCTCGCTCAACTCTCTTGTTCCAGGAAGGCAACCACGCGATCGACAAAAGCCTTGGGCTGCTCGATCTCAGGATGGTGCCCCGCCTCAGCAATGACATCGAAGCACGAGCCGGGAATCAACGCGCTGTAGGCCCGTCCGTAGGCCGGCGTCACGATCCCGTCGCTCGCCCCCCACAGCACCAGCGTCGGCCGTCTGATCCGACGCAGCCAACGCTTGAGCTGGGGGTTATACATATAGGGCTGCCAGCCGTACAGGCATAGCGCGTCCCAGTTCCGGGCGTGGACTATGATTTCGTCATCCGACATCGCGTTAAAGTCCGGTGCCCACTTCCCAGGATCATGCCAGCGGTTCCGCTCCACTTCCTGGGGGGAGGTATTAAAGATATCCAGGATATCCGGGGTCTCGCGGTCGCTGATCTTGAGGCCAAAGGCATCCACCAGGACGAGCCGGTCAATACGGAGGCTACACGCGACCGCGATTTCCGCCGCCAACCAGCCGCCAAAGGACAATCCCACGAGGCTGACCCGCTCATACGGCAGCGCGTCGAGAACGTCTAAATACAGGCGTACTAAGTCGTACACCGTGTCGAAATCCGTCGGGCGCGCCGAGTGGCCAAAGCCGGGGTGTGAGGGAGCGATGATCTCTGCCCGCCGGCCAAGCAGATCGAGAAAACGCGCCCGCGGATCAACGGTGTGCAGACCGTGCAGGAGCAGGACTGGCCGACCCCTGCCCCGGCGTATCACTTCGAGTTCGATGTCCTCGACCGACAAATGCTCTCCGACCGGGGCCTCGATATCATTCATCGTGACTTCCTACGGATATTCGTTCTCCGTGCTCTACCGTCACAATTCCGACCGAGTACGGAAATACGGACAATGCCTATCTAGGAGACCATAGGCGACCCAGATCGTGTTCTCAAGTTCTGCATGGCTATTGACGATGAGGACTGCGCCGCCTGTCGGCTCCGCCGTACAGTCTTTTCCGTACGGTACACACCCGTTATAGTTCAGTCCTATAGGGGATACCAAAAGGAGGCCGCAATGAAATTCGGACTGATGCATGACTTCCGTAATCCCGCGCCTTGGTTCCGTCCCTATTCCGACCTTTACCGGCTCTTGCTTGACCAGTGTGTACGGGCCGATGAACTCGGCTATGACAATATCTGGCTGACTGAACACCACTTCAGCGGAGACTATAATCCGACGCCGTTACAGGCCGCGACCGCCATTGCAGCGCGGACCGAACGGATCCGCATTGGCACGTTTGTGCTGCTGCTGCCTTTCTATCATCCTGTGCGCGTGGCCGAAGACGTGGCTTTCATTGACAACCTCTCCAAGGGACGATTTGACCTTGGAGTGGGACAGGGCTATCGCGTCGATGAATTCTCCGGCTTTTGCATGCCCCGCAAAGAGCGTTCGGCCCGCCTGGCTGAGGGGCTCGACCTGATCCGACGCCTGTGGACCGAGGAGACGGTCACGTTCGAAGGACAGTTTACCCAGATCAAAGATGTGCATATCCAGCCCGAACCTTTGCAGAAGCCCCATCCCCCTATCTGGATTGGCGCGCGCACCGAAAAAGCCATGCAGCGAGCGGCCCGTGAGGGCTATCACCTGCACCTTACGTTGGGCCCGGACTGGGCTCCCCGCTATTATGAGCTGCTGGAACAGCAGGGCCGCACGCCAGCGGACTTTTCGACCACCCAACTGCACTTCGTGTATGTGGCGCCAACTGAGGACGAGGCCTGGGAGGACATCCAGGACCAGGCCCACTGGATGATGCAAGTGTACGACGGCTGGTTTAAGACCAGCGGAGATGTCGCGGGCGACGAGCGGCTGTGGGACATCAAAGAGGCGCGAGACATTCGCCACTCGCCCCATGGACAGGCCTGGATGGTAGGCAATCCAGACCAGGTCGCGCGCAAAGTCGAGGCATTTGTCAAAACCTCATCCTGTACCCACTTAGTCATGGCTATGCAGGTCCCGGGGGTCGAGCCGGCCAAGGGCACCCGCTCGATGGAACTGTTCGCGCAAGAGATCATGCCAGCCTTCCGCTAAGGACAATATTCCTCCTGGCGCAAGCCAAAGACGCGGGATGCTGATCCGGTTAGGCGGCGGCAGTACGCAGTCGGGCCGCTCGTCTGACCTGTGGTTCCTTATGGAACGCACCGTCCTTCATGATCATGAGGAGATTGTCCGGGTCCTGGAGCAGGCTGATATCCTCGACGGGATTGCCATCGACGAGGATCAGATCGGCCAGATAGCCCTCTTTGATCATTCCAAGCTGGTCACCGAAACACTCACCACCGGACTTGGTCGCCATCATGAGCGTTTCAGCCGGGCTGAATCCCATCAGATTCACAAAGTGTTCGAGGTCCCGCGCATCCGTACCGATCCGGTTCCAGGCAAAGCCATAATCACCAAACGGCAAGACGCGCACCCCGCGTCTGTGGAGTTCTTGCGTGGTGTGTATGGCGCTTTCCAGTTCGTGCTCAAAGCCCCACACTTCGGCCATAGCCCGAGTGACACCGTACTCTTCCATCTGATTCAGCGTGGCATAACTGAGGCCGATGGCCGGATTGACGAAGTACTCGCCCTTGTTGGCTTCGAGTAAGTCAAGCGCTTCTTCGTCGCAAAAATTCGCGTGGTAGATGAGTGTGATGCCGTGCCGGATGCACATCTTGACAGATTCAGCCGTACGCGCATGCGCGATCACGCGCCGGTTGTGCGCGTGCGCCAGACTACAGCATGCCGCCACTTCGTCCTCCTGCATCACGGTCATTTGCGCGGTACCGGTTCGCACGAAGTTGTCCCCCGAAATCATGAGTTTAATAGCGTCGACGCCCTCACGGATCATCAGCCGGGTGTATTTCCGGATCTCTTCGGGGCCGTCGAGGACCTCCGCGAACCCTTCATGGTACATATGCAGCTGCCTCAAGTCGCCCAGCCCGCCGGTCACGGTGAGTTCCGGCGTGGCAGCTTGCATGCGTGGCCCCGGGATCTTGCCGGCGTTAATCTCATTACGGATAACGATATCGAGTCTCGCCTTGGCAGAGGAGCCGTTCACCAGGGCGGTGAAACCGTGATCAAGCATGGTCTTCACGTTATGCATGGTGATGAGCACATGCTCCTCCACGGGGATCTCGCCGGTCTCGTAGAGGTCTGCTCCCATATTGGGATAAGTCGGGTGCCCGTGACAGTTGACCAAGCCTGGCATCAGTGTGGCGCCGTCACCGTTGACTACGGTGGCACCCTCCCGAGCCACGGTGTGGGCACCTGCAGCGATAGTCTTGATACGCGTATCCTGGACGAGGACCTCGCCCAAGTACGGCGCACTCCCACTTCCGTCGAGAATCATCACGTTGGTGAATACCGTGTCCGACATGGGCCCGCCCTCCTTACATGGCCGCCTTGGGCCACCAGACCAACTATCAACTATGCGCCATTATGCCATGGATGCGTACGTTCCAGAAGATGAAAGATTGAGGATCTTGACTGTACTCGCGAATGGCTTCTTCTCGCTTGCCGGCTTGACAAACTCTTCCCAATGGCAGGACAATCCAGGCTACCAAAACTCAAAGGAGGCCAGTATGCTCGGAGCTATCGCACATGTAGGGATCACAGTCCCAGATATGGAGAAAGCCATTGCCTTCTACCGGGATGTATTGGGGCTGACGGTGATTGGTGATTTTCGCATCGAGGGGGAAGAAGTCAGTGATCTGGTCCAAGAGCCTGACACCAAAGTGCGGTCGGTCTTCCTGCGGAACGAAGACGACCGCCAGAGCGCCCCGGTTGAACTCCTCCACTTCAGCGAATCTGCTGAGCAGGGTGGCCAGCCGTATGCGGGTATCACCCACAACGGGATTACGGAGATTGCCTTTTGGGTGAAAGACATTGAAAAGACCTATGAAGCGTTACGGAATCAAGGCGTAGAGTTTTACTCGCGGCCCCACACCTTTACCCTCGACAACTATGGCACGGCGAAGGCGGTGTATTGCAAGGATCCGTTTGGCACGACCCTCGAACTGATGCAGATGGTCAGAGAGGAGTAGCAGCCCGTCGGATGAGAGGTCCCTGAACGTACTCCCTGGCGCGACTCAAGTAATTTTCACTGGGGTTCACCACGCTTTTCCCCCACCCCCAGTCGTTCCGCTCCTGTTTCCTCCTCCCACGGGGAGAGGGTTCTTCCTGATTGCCCCTCTCCACAAACGCAACTGTCCATTGCTCAGGGACTCAGGGTCAGGTCTTGCATTTGCCCCCTCGCGAAAAACGCCCCCAGAAGATCAGGCTGCATTGATCAAATACAGAGCTGACCCGGCAGAATGCGGGAGATACTGCCACTCTTAAAGTAAGCGTACGGAGGGACACGATGAACCACCGACAAATCGTCGAGGCAAAGCTTTTAGAAGTGGGGATCAAACTCGGCAACGATGACCTTGAGCAGCTCACTACGGCCTATGCCGCGCTGCTCGAATGGGAATCTGTCGTGCAGGGCATGGTGCGACCGGAGACAGAACCCGCCTTAATCTTTAAGGCGGCAGTGGAGGACTGACCAATGACACGCGCACGCTCCGAATTCGCTTATATGTCGCTTGCGGAGGCCGCTGACCTCATCAAAAACGGTGAGCTGTCTCCAGTTGAACTGACCCGAGCCATGGTGGAACGCATTGCCGCGCTCGACTCGCAGGTTCACGCCTATGTCACAGTCTTTACCGAAGAGGCGCTGGCTGCCGCTCGGGAGGCAGAAGAGCAAATCCGGGCTGGGGACTATCGGGGCCCGCTGCACGGCATTCCGCTGGCCGTCAAAGACATCTATGAATCAGGCCGGACGACCGGAGGCTCAAAGTTACGGAGAGAGTATACGGCTGAGTAGGATTGCACTTCCGTTGCGAAACTCAAGCAGGCCGGTGGGCTGCTGCTCGGAAAGTTAGCAACCTACGAGTTTGCCGCAGGGACGCCAACCCTGGCTTCGCATTTCCAGCCGGCCCGGAACCCCTGGAACCTTGAGATTGACCCGGGCGGGTCGAGCAGCGGTTCAGGAGCGGCTCTGGCCGCCGGAATGATTTACGGTGCCATGGGGAGTGATACGGGCGGCTCCATCCGCTGGCCCGCTTTCTGCTGTGGTATTGTCGGGATGAAGGCCACGTACGGCCGGGTGAGCCGCACGGGCGTTTTCCCCCTGTCGTGGAATCTCGACCACACGGGACCCATGACTCGAACCGTTCAGGATAATGCGCTCATGCTCCAGGCTTGTGCGGGCTACGACCCCCTCGATCCGGCGTCTGCCAAGGTGCCCGTTCCCGATTTTAGTGAAAAGTTGGGCCGCGATATCACAGGCCTGCGGCTCGGCATTCCGCGCACCCTCTTCCAAGACAACTGCGGGAAGGAGATTCTCGCCGCGTTTCATGCCGCCGTGACGCAAATGGAAACGCTTGGGGCTGAGATCGTCGACGTGGAATCCATCACACTGGGCGAACTACAAGCAACATTCTGGCCGCTTACCTGCGCCGATGCTGCGGCATATCATCTGGCAGACATGCAGACGCAGGCCGAGGACTACAACCAAGACCTGCGGCTCATCCTTGCGCTGGGCAATCTCGTGCGAGGAACGACCTATCTCCAATGTCAGAGAGTCCGGGAGCAAATCCGTACCCAGATGCTGCAACAATTGCAGACCGTTGACCTGTTCATGCTCCCCACGACCGGGGTGATGCCCGCCCCGATCCGGTCGGATTCGCCCGGCCTGTATCTGATGGCCGAAGACTTCGCGATTTACACGCCGTTGTTCAACCTGACAGGCTTTCCCGCGCTTGCGCTGCCCTGCGGCTTCAGTAGTGACGGGCTGCCCATTGGCTTCCAACTAGCAGGTCGGCCGTTTGATGAGGCGACGGTTTTTCAGGTTGGGCATATCTACGAACAGTCAACACCGTGGCACACCCGTCATCCGTCGCTCTGAGCGCATACAGGATGCGCCCCTATGGACAGAGTCGCAGACGGCTCTAGCCGGTGGCCACGCAGTAGACCTGATCGGCATCAGACGGCAGCGCATGTGCACTCCAGGTCGCCCCGGCGTCAGCGCTGGCAAACACCTGGCCCTTTTTGCTGGCGCAGACCATGCGATCGGTATGGCGTTGGTCGATGGACATGGCGAAGAGGGTGCTGTTGACCTCGTGGCCTATATCCACCCGCTCCCAGCTCAGGCCGCCGTCCTCGCTGTGGAACAGGCCACCGACGTTACTCTCGAAATCGCCCCCGCCGGACAGCCACAGCTTGGTGGGCATGCCCGGCACCTCACGCAGGCAGCGGCAATAAGTGGTCCCCTTTTCGTTCAGCGGCTCGATGGGCACGCGCTGCCAGTGGTCGCCCCGGTCGATGCTGCGAAACATGCCGACGCGACAGATGGCCGTAACCGTTCCCGGGGTCAGGCGGCTGGCCAGCACGCCGTGCATGTCCACGGTATCGTCGGTGAGGTATTGGCCGTGGCTGAGGTTCTCCCAGTGTTCCCCCCCGTCCAAAGACCGGAGCAGTCCGCCGACCTCCAGGGAGGCGTACAGCTCGTCCTGGTCGGCAATGCTGCCGGACATCATCAGCACCCGCTTGGCCGGTATGCCCTGAGGGGGCATGGTCACATCGGGGAAGCGGACGCTCACCGGGAGCTGGTGCCAGCGCTCTCCGGCGTCGTCGCTGCGGTATATCTCCGCAGACTCGTAGCCGGCAAACATGACCCGCGGGTCGGCCGGATGGAATAATAACGACCACATGGGCAGACCGTGGTCAGGGATCACGACCTTCTCCCAGTGGTCGCCGTGATCATCGCTGCGGTACGGGCCGTCTTGGGTGGCGACGTAGACCACCTCGGGCCGGTGGGGATGGATGGTGATAGCGCGGACCTCGGGGGCGTCCGGCAGACCTTTTGTGAGCGGCTCCCAGTCTCCCTGCCCGAACACACTCCGATACAAACCGCTTTTAACAACCAGCTTGATGCCCATATGTTTTTCCACCCATTCGATGCCTGGGCTGGTGTCACCGGCCAAACCGGCGAAAATATAAGATGTCCCGTTGTCCATGGCCTCTTCCTCCTTATTTGAGCGACGGCAGTATCTCGCTCGGATCGAGCCCGAGTTCCAGAGTGCCGACACTGGACAGACAATAATCGCTGGGCGGAAACTGGACCGGACCAACGGCGCCGTCCCGGAACAGTCGCTCAAGCGGGCCGGTCTTGAAGAGCGCATGGGCGCCTCCCAGCGTAAGCGCCGTCCGCGTGATCCGCGCCCCTGCCTCGCCGACCAGGTACTTGGCGCGGAACAGCGCCGCCACGGTTTCCCGGGTCGGTCCCTGGGTGTCGCTGAGCCAGGCCGAGTGATAGGTCAGCAGCCGGGCGGCCTCCAGGTCCACGCTCATATCCGCCACCCGCCGGCGCACATCCGGATGGTAGGCCATCGGCTGGGTATAGCCCCGCGGGACCCGTTCCTGCACGAGTTCACGCACGGTGTTGTAGGCCGCGGCGGCCACACCCAGATACACCGCCGTATAGGAGGCCCACAGCCAGTTCGCCCCGCTACGGATGAAGGGCAGGATGTCGTCGGTCTGGTAGAGTACGGCGTCCTGAGACACGAAACAGTCTTCGAGAATCAGAGAGTCGCTGCGCGTCGCCCGCATACCGAGCGTATCCCATACCTCATCGACGCGCCGTCCCGCCGCCCGCCGGGGCACCATCAGCAGGAGAGCGGCCCCCGGCTTATCGATCTCCTCGGGATGCGCCAACACCGCACAGAAGTCGGCCGCCTCCAACATGGAAGCAAACGCCTTTCTGCCCGTGATCTGATACCCGCCCGCCACCTGCCGG
Source organism: Candidatus Binatia bacterium (assembly GCA_022826945.1). Classification (GTDB taxonomy): domain Bacteria; phylum Desulfobacterota; class Binatia; order Bin18; family Bin18; genus Bin18. Next base: position 10,314 of record JAJDTY010000030.1, on the reverse strand, counting down.
GCGCGCGTAGCCGGTTGGTAGGTGGCCAGCAGTCCGGACGTCCTCGGCTCGGAGAAGTTCCCGGCAATCAGCCTTTGCTCTTTGACGACCAAATCGGCCAAGCGCTGCTTGGTGTCTGGCGGGACGATTGGACTCTCGAACAGAGGGCCGATGATCGAGAGGTGCATATTGAACGAGAGAGCCGTGGCCGGACAGCCCTGGGCAAGTTCCTCGGCCGCCAGGGAGTAGTCGAGCAGCCCGACGCCCTCCCCTCCCATCTCGGTGGGAACGTTGAGGCTGTAGAATCCCTCCCGGCGCAGGGCCGCATAGTTTTCCAGCGGATGGCTGGCTTCCTGATCATACGTAGCAGCTCGGGTAGCGAAGTCTGCTGCCAGCCGCCGGCTGCGCTGCTGGAGGCGTGTCCCTGCTTCGCTGATCTGAAAATTCATGGCCGCCCTCCTTTGTTCAGCTACGAGGTCAGGCTGTCCAGAATCGGGGAAGAACCCTACATCATACGGCTTTATCTCCCCGCAGCAGCCTGCCTGTCAACCCAACGGCTCCCGAAAATCATTCGGCCGTAAAGCGACCCCTACGGCGCGGCGTCCATTGTATTCCCGACCAAGATGAAGCAGGATAACATCATATTCAAGGACAACACCGCGACGAGGGATACCATGCAAGACCGTGGACACACCCACACCAATGGCAAACGCTGGACGCTCGACCATCCAGAGCTGGGAACCGGACCCCTCCCCATCACGCCCTATCTTTCCACAGAGTATTTTGAGCAGGAGCGCGAGAAAATTTTTACCCGCACCTGGATGTGCACGGGCAAGAAAGTCGAAGAAATTCCGCAGCCGGGCGACTATCTGGTTCTGGATATTGCGGTCGGTAAAACTTCGGTCCTCCTCGTCCGGGGCAAAGACGGTCGGGTGCGCGGGTTTCACAACGTGTGCAAACATCGCGGCAACCGGCTGGCCTGGAACGACCGTGGCGCGTGTGGGGCCGGGTTGACGTGCCGCTTTCACGGCTGGACCTATGCCGCGGACGGCCGTCTGATCGGGGTGCCGGAAGAAGATATGTTTTTTGACTTTGACAGACGGGACTACGGGCTGAGTCCGGTCGCCACGGATGTCTGGGAAGGCTTTATCTTTATTAATCTCGATCCCGATCCACCGGAAACGCTCCACCAGTATTTAGGCGAAGTGGTTGACCTGCTGCGCGGCTATGCGTTTGACCGCCTGCCGCTGAGCTGGTCGTATACGGCCGAGCAGAAGTGCAACTGGCGCATTCTGCGCGACTCGCAGCTCGAATTCTATCATGGCAAAGCGCTGCATCAGCAGTTCGCCGGCAAGGTGATGATGAATAAGCAGCAGCCGTCCTGCCACGTCCTCGACGCTAAACTCTTCCGTCGCCATAGCATGATGTCGTTCTACGGCGATCGCCGGAATACCCAACGCACGCCCATGGAACGCCTGATGGCCCAGTTCGCCACCAGCCTCAAAACCTTTCCCAGTAGCCGGGATATGGAGGGCTGGCCGCTGGGGGTCAACCCTACCCGCAGCAGACAGTGGTTCTTTGATATTTATTACATCTTTCCCAATTTTCATCTGGTGATCCTGAGCCCCTCGCTCTTTGTCGCCCATACCATGTTGCCGGAGACGGTGAATCGCTCGACCTGGAACGCGCGGGGCTATTTCCCACAGCCCGCGACTGCCGCGGAGTCGGTGACGCGCGAGTATAATAAATGTCTGGCGCGGGACGTGTGGCTGGAAGACGGCAGCACCCTGGAAAACACCCAGCGCGGGATCGAGTCGGGCGTCCTGAGCCACTATCCGGTGCAGGACCAGGAACTGCTGATCCGCCACGCCCATAAGGTGGCGGAAGAGTTGCTCGCCAGCGACGGACAAGCGGGGTGATGCATGTCCGATACGCGCCTGCCCGAGCCGTTCACCGACCTTGAGCCGCTGGCTGCGGTCTGGGCGTTGGCAACCGAAACCGAGCGCAACCAGCAGCGGCTCAGCAGCACCATGGCGCAGATTCAAGCCTTCTACGACACCCTGCTGCCCCGCATGGAGGCCATCCTCACCTATCTGAGTGCATTCCCACCGGAGCCGCCGGACGCGCTGCCCCAGGAAGCCCACCGGCTCTTATGTCTGGCCCTGGCCATGGCCGAAATCACAACCGCCGTGGAACTCCATCAGCAGCCGGACGTGCCCGCCGGCTTCGATCCGCAGCGCTTTATTCCCGACCACGAGCGAACGAAACGATAATTCAGCTCAGGGCGGCGTTCACTTCCTCGGCCAGTTCAACCAGAGCGGGTGGGCTGACGATGGTTCCGTCTTTGACGATCTGCTGGTCGGCTATTGATATCGATTGCAACGACATAACCGCGTCGGGATGATTTTCTCCCCCGCCCGGCATCCACGGCGGCAAACCCAGGCCGATGGCGTTATAGCCGGTGATACGCTGGTCTTCGATGAACGATTTCCCGGTAAAGCGGGCCCCTGGGTGGAGCCCGCAAGAAAAGTGGACCACGTAACCGAATTCTCCATCCCCGGCTCGGCGCAGGGCACGCTCCATCACCCGCCGTTCCGGCCCGCCGCCGCTCACCTCCTGAATCTTTCCGTTCAGGACGAGACTGAGGGGGTCGGCCATGGTCGTGTAGTACTCGTGGAAGACGGTCTCACATTTGATCACGCCGCGGACTGACTCTAACTCTGGAATCAAGACCACCGTACCTGGCACAAAATACCCGCCCGGCGCTTCGGCTTTGGCCAGCGCAAATCCATCCGGCTCGGCCAGGGTAAAGGTGACGTCCGTGCCCAGACGGTTGGTAATGCGGCATTCCTTGCCGCTCGCTTCGCCAACAAGTGCGCCAAAGGCATTCGAGAGGGCAAAGAGTTGGTCGAGCCGGCCCTTGCCCAGCAGGCGCGCTAATCCGCCGGCCCCAATATCGGCGCCCAGGAAATAGCGGGTTCGCTGATTTTGCATGGCCGTGTCAAAGGCCTTGGAGCCGGCCAGATAGGGAAAGCACAGATCAATCCAGACATCACATTCCCGGACTGCCGCCTTAACGTGGTCGGGCAGGTGGGGGTCCGCCAACGCGCCCTGATACGGCAGCCGCGGTGCAAGTACGATCGTCGCGACCTTTGCCCCTATACTGCAGCAGGCGTTCTGGACCGCCTCCACCGCGGGCATGTCCGTACTCGTATCGGCCGAGATCAGGACACTCTCGCCTGCTGTGACACACATCATATCCGCCGCCAGCACCCGGGCGGCGCTGGCTAACTCCGGAGGAATCCCGTTGTTCATCATGACGCTTACCTCTTAGGCGACCGGTTCGTTCTCAAAACCAGCCCGCTTCATATTGTACGCAATCATATTATGCACGGCGGCTTCATATCTGGAGAACGGCCCGGGCCGGTAGGCTTGTGATTTAAAGCCCCGCTGTAGGGATTGGACCATACTGACATCCTCCCCCAGTACCGTATGTAAGAACTCCTCATAGACCGCCACTTTTTCCTGAAAACCCTGCTGGGCAAAATGCTCGGCGGGAAACAGCAGATACACCATCCCCTGGCTTTTCTCGGGCCCGTCCACGGGCCACGAGGTAATGAAGCTGAAGAAGTCGAAACGGGGAAAGAAGGCCATATTGGGACGAATGTGGCTGGAATATCCACCGCTCTGTAATTCCGGGGGCAGCCAGGGCATCGGACCAAACAGGGACTTGCCATCGGGCGTGAGAGTGCCACCCTTAAAGCGCCCGTGATAGCCGCCTTCGGTAAGCGTAAACTTGTAGGTTTCGAGCGGCTGATGCGGCCCAAACGTCGCAGCATGCAGGACCGCAATATGATAGATATCGACCAGGTTTTCGCACATCAGCTTCCAGTTGCAGTCGAGCGTGAAGCTGAACTTGGCGGCCAGCCGGAGTTTCTCGCACTGATAGGCCCCGTAGACCAGAGGGGCATCACCCAGAAACGCAGCCAGGCTTTCACACTCAGCATCGAAGTTTATGAATAGATACCCGCCCCAGGTATCCAGTTTGACCGCCGGCAGGCGGCAGGCGGTCGGCTGGAACCCTTCCACATCCTCGACATACGGGGCGTTCAGCAGCTTGCCGGTGAGGTCATAGGTCCAACCGTGATACGGGCAGCTGAAGGACTGCCGGTTGCCGCTCCCGCTGGCAACCTCGGTCCCCCGATGGGCGCATACATTCGAGAAGGCGTTGAGCCGTCCGGTCCGATCCCGACACACGACGACCGGCTCATCAACGACCCGGAGCGCGAGGTAATCACCCGGCTTCGCTAATTCTTCGGCCCGGCCCACACACAGCCAGTCCTTTAAGAAGATCTGCCGCTTTTCTCGCTCGAAGATCTCGGGAGAGGTATAGAGGTGGCCGGGCAGGTGCCGGGCTTGCGGCCGCGGCGGCAGCGTATACTCGTGTTGCTGTGCCTGCTGTGTGTTCCCCATGATCTATCCTCTCGACGAAAAGCGTATGTCTTGATCGATAACGTGGCAGCGAAGAGCTACGCGCTCTTTTGAAAATGGGGCATCACCTCTTTGGCAAAGAGCCGCATGGCCCGGACCGTTTTCGCGTGCTCTACGCCGGGGAACTGCATCCAGCACAGCAGATAGTCCATGCCTAATTCCTGCTGGTATTTCTCAATCTCCCGAATGCAATGCTCCGGGTCGCCGATAATGAAACGCTCCCGGTGGGTGTCAAAAGTCACGCTTGCCGGATCCTTGACCAACTCGCCCTTATCGTCTTTGAGCGGTCGGACGTTGGCCCACTTACCGTACATCCCGGCGTGCAGATACATGATGCCCTCCCGGGCCTCCTCCTCGGCTTGGGCCGTGGTCTCGGCAACATAGACCTCGCGAATGACCGGCGTGGCGCTGGCCGTCTTATTGAACCGCTGGAGCTGCTGCCGGTACATCCGGTAGTGCTCTTTCAACTCGTTGATATGATGCCGGGGAGAGGCCACTAGGGCCGATCCCCACTGGGCCGCCCGGCGCACCCCGCCACGGGTTGAGGCACCGATCCAGATCGGTGGGTGCGGCTGTTGAACGGGCTTGGGGGTAATGGACAGGTCTTCCACCTGGTAGTACTGGCCTGAAAACGAGAAGCGCTCCGTTGTCCAGCCCCGAATCATCAGGTCGAGCTGTTCTTCCATGCGTGGCTCACGCCCCGAACGCTGTTCTTCATACGCGGCGAACTCCTCGGGCCGATAGCCGGTCGCAACGCCGAGGATGAAACGACCCGCGGCGATGTTATCGAGCACCGCCACGTCCTCGGCGGTCTGTACCGGCCGATGGAGCGGCAAGAGATACATGCTCGTCCCGATGATGAGCTTTGATGTTCGCGCGGCCATGGCCGCGGCCGTGACCAAAAGCGAGGGGCAGATCCCGTCTTCCAGAAAGTGGTGCTCGACCAGCCAGGCCGATGCAAACCCAATCTCTTCGGCAATGACAATCTGATCCAGCATCTCGCGATAGAGTTGCTCATGGGTCTGACCGGAGCCTGGCCGGAGCTGCATAGAGAACGGACCGATCCCGAATCGCATCATACCCTGCCCTCCTTTGATGAAGCCGTTAAAATTATTCTCCTCTGAAAAAAGACTGTCAATGTTTGGAGCGGCCAAAGTTCAATTCATCCCTGGTCAGGCGAGTCTTGCATAACTGGCGGGCCATAGCCGGCCATCAGCTCATCGACGATGGCGTGGAACTCGTCCCACGGGGTCTCCCGATACGCGTGGCCGCGCACGATGAATGAGGCCCCGGCATAGAACTTCTCATACTGCTGGTGTCGGCCCGCGAACTCGGAGCCGACCGTATCCCAGGCCAGCTTAAACAGCTTCATGCGCGACACCGCGTCTGCCTGTGGGGTCTGAAAGTAGGCCGCAAACTGCTCGGCAAGATGTTCGTCCTCCATGACCGAGATGTCCGCCGGCATCTGAAACACGCCCCCGCCGCACAGATCGCGCAGTTGGTCGATGAACTGAGTATAGTTTTGCGTACACCAGTTGAGGGCCGCGTACATCATCCGCCGGTTAAAACACACATAGCCGTCCGGCCAACTCTCATAGGCGTTGATCTGGCCGTGCACCATGCCGGCAATGGCACCCTCGACCGAGGACATTTTCCCGAGCGTCTCTCGCACGGCCGGAATCTGGGCCGCGCCGGTTGTGTGGGCAATCTTGCTACACAGGCCGAGCAGCAGGCGCATCTTCGACCAATACCGCACGTTGGACTGGTGATTGCCAAAGCAGTGGCTCGGGGTCTTGAGATAGATGTCCCGTGATAGGACCGCGTCGTTATGAACAAAAACTTTCTCCCAGGGCACCTTCACCTGGTCGCACATGACCATGCTGTCGGTTTCGTCGTACCGGTACGCTAAGGGCGAATCAAACTCCGACTGGCAAGCCCGTTCCATGGATTGACGGGACCACAGGCTCAGCCCCGGAGCATTGCACGGCACGGCGCACGTAATCGCCTCCTTTTTCTGGTCGGGCGAAAGAGGAATGACATTGCCGATCCAGATGTCATTGGCGAACACCGCACCCGTCGCCAGCATCTTCATGCCGGATATCACGACGCCGTCGTCTTCCTCACGGACGACGCGGAGCGTTGGCACGGGCAGATTCTGGCGCTGGTAGAACTCCGGATCACGTGCGGCTTGGGGAGGCAACACGGCATAGACGGTGTAGATATCGTTGTCGCGCGCGTAGGAATAATAGGCGAGCAGATGGTCCGGATTGCCGCATGGCGGATTGAGTTCATCCGGCTTCATGGCCATGCCGGTCACAAAGCTGGCCACGTGGTCGGGCGAACGCCCGAACATGCCGTATGTCAGGTCCGCGATTTTTCGGTGCCCGACCATCCGGCGTTGCAGGTCGTCGCGCGTCTTGGCTCGTAAATAGTAAATCGAGTGGTGGGCACCGTCTTCTTCGTAGCTCAGCGTATCGCGATGGGCCGGGTCGGCCTTCATGTCGTAGATCGCCGCTACCGTGCGGGCGGCGTTGCGGAACGCTGGGTGGGTCGTGACATCCTCGACCCGTTCACTGCCGATATAGACCACCCGTCCGTCCCGCAGGGACTCCAAATGCTCCTGGCCGGTCTTCAGCATGGACGTCTCCTTTACGTCGGCTCAGTATGAGCCGTGCATAGCACGCTTTGCGGGCGAAATCGCGTTCGAGACCCATGGGAGAGCAATCCGCCTTGCTCAGGCCCGAACATAAGCAGGGATGAGACGGATAGAGACTCTCCCGAAATCAACTGAATATTCGGTGCTGGTATGTGAGCTCAGAGGGGAGTCTTCCTTGACTTTTGCCGCCAACTGACCCAGTTTTTCTCCAAGAGTTGTCGTTGTCCGGATGAGTCCGCCACTACTGAAGAGCGCACGCACGGGCGCGCGCAAAAGGAACGTCAGATGTACGAAATGTTATCCGGCCTCCGCGTGGTCGAAATGGGTCATATTGCCCTTGGCCCCCTCGCTTCCCAGATGTTGGGTGACTATGGCGCGGAAGTCATCAAAATCGAGCCGCCCAGCGGCGATGTGTACCGCGCTCTCGGCATAAGCCGCAACCAGGGCATGAGCGCCCAATGGATGGCGTGCAATCGCAACAAACGCAGCGTGGCTATCGACCTCAAGCGGGAGGAAGGTCGGAAACTGCTGCGTGACTTACTGAAGACGGCGGACGCGTTCCTCCACAACATGCGTCCACCCGCTATTCGCCGCTTAGGCTTCGACTACGCGGCGGTGCGCAAAATCAATCCCGACATCGTCTACTGCTTCTCCGGCGGCTTCGGACAGAATGGTCCGTATAAGGATTACCCGGCGTTCGACGATATCATCCAAGCGTACTCGGGCATCGCTGCTGCCAACAGCCTGCAAACAGGACAACCTGAACTGGTCCCCATGGTGGTGTGCGACACCATAGCGGGGCAAGCGCTCGGGCAAGCCCTGCTCGCAGGGCTCCTCAGCCGTCAACTCCACGGCGAAGGCGTCTGCATCGAAGTGCCGATGTACGAGTTGGTGGTGAGTGCCCTTATGAATCAACACCTGAACGGCGAAGGCTTCGTTCCCGCGGAAGGGCCCCTTGGTTACCAACGCGTGCTGAATCCATCCAGACGCCCGTGTCGAACGAAAGACGGCTTCATGGTGCACGGCGTCTATAAGGTTGAGAACTGGCGCAAGTTGTGCGAGGCGGTAGGTCGTCACGATTTGCTCGATAGCGGCATGCTGGACGACCAACACACCGTCGCGGCCAACATCGCAACCCTGTACAAAATCATGCTCGAAGAGATCATGCCGCAACGCACCAATACCGAATGGGTCGCGCTCTTCAGGGCATTGGACATTCCGTACGCTGAAGTCCAGCAGCTGGATACGTTAATGCACGACGAGCACCTGCGTGCCGTTGGGTTGTTCGAAGAATATGAGCATCCGACAGAGGGGGCCGTGCGGCAGATTCGCCAACCGATCAATGTGACTGGACGTGACCGCCGCGGCGACCGGCCACCGCCGCAGGTCGGCCAGGACACGGCCGCCGTCTTGACCGAGCTGTACGGCGATGAGGACCAGGTGCGCCAGCTCATCGCTGACGGCATTGTCGTCGCCCAGTAAACCCATGCGAAGGAATCGAAAGTGGCGCAATTCAGCTCGAACAAACGGCGCCCTGACCCTATGCGTCCCACAGCGTCGGGTGACGGGCAGACCCATCTGTACGCGTAACCGTTGCCCAGGAGTACACGCCTATGCCTTCTCACGATAAAAACGTCGAGTTTGACGCGGCCGCCATCGCGCCGGTGCGGTACGGCACGCCGGAAATGGAAGCCTTGTTCGCCGCCATTGGGGAGAGTGCGGCGGCAAGTAAGGCGGCCGGAAAGAACCCCTTTCCCGCGATCGATCTGGTGCGCGATTCGCGCCTTGGCGCGCTGAGAGTCCCGGTCGACGCAGGCGGCGGCGGTTGTACGGTCCGAGAATATTTCGCCATGTTAATGGCCCTCGCGGTCGCGGATTCCGATGTTGCCCAGATCTTGCGCGTGCATTTCTGGTTTACCGAAGAGCGTCTCCGCACACCAGACGGAACCGTCCGGCAACGGTGGTTGGCGCGCATTGTGGCCGGCGAGATATTCGGCAACGCCTTTACCGAGCTTGGCACCAAAGAAAAAGCCGGCAGCTTTGCGATGCAGACTCGCCTTGAGCCGGTGGACGATGGCTACAGGCTGAACGGCACCAAATACTTTTGTACCGGCAGCTTATTTGCTGATTGGGTCCTGGTGGCGGCATCAACACCGGAAGGCAAAATCACCAATGTCGTCGTGCCCTGCGATCGTGAGGGGGTGACGTTCGAAGACGATTGGGACGGCGTCGGCCAACGCTTTACGGGCAGCGGGACTGGCCGCTTCGAAAATGTCGCGGTCGCGCAAGAAGAAGTCTTGCGACAACCGAAGCCGTCGAACACCGCAGGCGACGAAACGCCCTTGCCGACCAACACCTATTTAGGCGGTCAGTTTTTGCAGTTGATCTTGACCGCGATCGTGGTTGGGAATATGCGGAACGTCGTCGCCGACGCGATTCGCCTGGTGCGCACGCGGAAACGGACGTTTACCCACGCGAGTGCCGATACTGCCGCCGCAGATCCACAATTCCAGGAAATGATCGGGCGCTTGTCGAGCTCGACGCTCGCGGCTGAGGCGATTGTGCTCGCGGCCGCGGAGGCGCAGGGGCGGGCGCTCGATTCCGCCAACCAGGGCCACGTCGATTTCGAACTCGCCCATCGCGCCTCCTTGCTCTCGGCGCAAGCCAAAGTCTTTATCGACGAGGTCGCGCCGCGCGCGGCGAGCCTGATGTACGAACTCGGTGGCGCGTCTTCGACTTTGCGGACAACCGGACTCGACGAACACTGGCGCAACATCGTGACCCTCTCGTCGCATAATCCTGCGGCGTTCAAGGCACGTGCGATCGGGGACTATCTGGTCAACGGGACGCAGTTGCCGGCGAATTTGTATTTTTAGGAACGAGCGCCCGTCTTCTAGCCCATATTCTTCACCATTCCGCCGTCGATGTCATACGCGGCACCCGTGATAAAGCTGGCGCGTTCTGAGCACAGAAAGGCGACCAGATCGGCAATCTCTTCAGGTCGGCCAAACCGACCGAGCGGAATATGGGCGGTGGCAAAGTCGTTGATCATGCCGTCCGGGTCGTCGGGATTCAGCGTCTTTGCCAGACCGTCCCACAGTGGAGTCCGCGTCGGCCCCGGGCAGACGGCGTTCACCAGGATGTTATCCTTGGCCAGTTCGTCGGCCAAGGTTTTGCTCAGACTGATG
>JAJDTY010000071.1 GCA_022826945.1 Candidatus Binatia bacterium | reverse complement strand
GGAGATGGTGATGCCGGGGGACAACACGCAGATGACGGTGGCGTTACTGACGCCGATTGCGATGGATGAGGGGTTGCGGTTTGCGATTCGGGAGGGTGGTCGCACGGTGGGGGCCGGGGTTGTCACCAAAATCTTGGAGTAGGGTCCTATGACCACTATCATGAATGAAAAGATCCGTATCCGCCTCAAAGCCTATGACCACCGGGTACTCGATCAATCGGTCAGAGAGATTGTCGAAACAGTGAGGCGGACTGGGGGGCGGGTCGCTGGCCCTATCCCGCTTCCAACGCGGATCGAACGGTTTACCGTAAACCGTTCACCTCATGTTGACAAAAAGTCGCGGGAACAGTTCGAGATACGAACCCACAAGCGTTTGCTCGATATCCTTGACCCAACTCAGCAAACCATTGACGCGCTCGGGAAACTGGAATTGGCCGCCGGGGTCGATGTTGAGATCAAGCTGGAGTAGTGAGAGAGGAGACGATGCAAGGATTAATAGGAAAGAAACTCGGCATGACTCAGGTTTTTTCCGCTGAGGGGGATCTCGTTCCGGTTACGGTGATACAGGCTGGACCATGTACCGTGGTGCAAAAGAAAACTCAGCAAAGAGATGGTTATGTTGCGCTCCAACTGGGATTTGGAAATCAAAAACCCCAACGTGTCTCTCAACCTGTTTTAGGACATACTCAGAAGTCTGGTGCTGGTCCCTTCGCTGTTCTGCGCGAGTTTCGGGTAGATGATACCGATGGCTACGAGGTCGGCGGTGAAATTACAGTAGCACAAGTCTTCCAGTCTGGAGATCGGGTCAACGTTGTTGGCCGGACAAAAGGTCGGGGCTATGCCGGAGTGATGAAACGGCACGGTATGGGCGGGTTTCCGAAGAGCCATGGAACACATGAGTACTTTCGCCATGGTGGGGCTATCGGAAACCGCTCCTATCCTGGGAAAATTTTCAAAGGGAAGAGAATGGCAGGCCATTACGGGAATGAGCGGATGAAGGCGTTAAATCTGCAAGTAGTTGACGTCCAGCCAGATGAAAATCTGCTCTTCCTGCGTGGGTCTATACCAGGCGCGAGAGGACAAGTTGTCCTCATTCATAAGCCATAGCAAGGATAACCAATGGCAGCCCAGGAAACGTCTATTAGCGTTCTCTCCGCCCAACGCGAGAAGGTTGGAGAGATTCCTCTTCCCGCTGTAATCTCCGAGCAGCCGCAGCGAGAGCACCTCTTGTTCGAAACGGTAAAAATGCAGTTGGCCAATCGCCGCTCTGGTACGGCGGCGACAAAGACGCGGGCGCAAGTACGTGGTGGAGGAAGAAAACCGTGGCGACAAAAAGGGACGGGACGGGCACGGGCAGGCAGTAACCGGTCTCCGGTGTGGGTTGGTGGAGCGACGGTGTTTGGTCCCCAGCCACGTTCATATGCGTACCGGATGCCGCGCTCAGCCCGGAAGACTGCTCTGCGCGCCGCCCTCGCGCAGAAGCTACGCCAAGACGAGGTGATTGTTATCGACGCCATCCAGTTTGATGAGCCAAAAACAAAGCAGATGGTCGCCCTGCTCGCGCAACTTGAGATGGGTGATAGCGTTTTGCTTGTCTTGGCGGATGCAGACGTAAACGTCCAGAAATCTGCACGCAATTTACCTGGGGTAAAAGTTCTGCTGAGTCAAGGGCTGAATGTGTACGACCTGCTTCGCTACCAAAAAGTATTAGTGACACAAGCGGCGATGCAACAGATCAGTGAACGATTAGGTGGGGAGTAATATGGATGTCTATTCTGTTCTTGTCTCGCCATTGATCACCGAGAAATCAACTCTCGCTAGTGAGGTCGGTAATCAGGTCGTCTTTCGCGTCCATCCGCAAGCCAACAAGGTGAGTATCAAAAACGCGGTTGAGACGCTTTTTGACGTGAAAGTCAAACAAGTGCGGACTATTCAATATATCGGTAAACATCGGCGCGTTGGTCGGTCGCAGGGCAGAAAAGCAGCCTGGAAGAAGGCCTATGTCACCTTACGTGACGGCGACCGTATAGACTTTTTTGAAGGGGCGTAACTCGTGGCTGTCCGACAGTACAAACCAACGTCTGCTGGGAGACGTTTCCAAAGTGTCTCCAGCTTTAGTGAGATCACGAAGACAAAAGAAGGGCCGGAGCGGTCCTTGCTGGCACCCCTCCATAAGCGTGGTGGGCGGAATAATAGAGGGCGACTCACTATCCTTCACCGGGGGGGTGGACATAAACGACGGTATCGTTTGATAGACTTCCGCCGTGACAAGGACGGTATTGGGGCGAAGGTTGCTGCTATAGAATATGACCCAAACCGTTCTGCCCATATTGCTCAACTCCATTATCGGGATGGAGAGAAGCGCTACATCCTTGCCCCCGCTGGTCTGGCTGTTGGTCATGTTGTCATGTCAGGAGAATCGGCGGATATTCGGCCTGGTAATTGTTTGCCGTTGCGATGTATTCCGGTTGGTACGATTATTCACAACATCGAGCTGAAGATAGGCAAAGGGGCTCAGATTGTCAGGAGTGCCGGGACCGCTGCACAGCTGATGGCGAGAGAAGGCGTGTATGCAACCGTGAAGCTCCCTTCGGGAGAAATGCGGCTGGTACATCAAAACTGCAAAGCCACTATCGGCCAGGTCGGCAACCTCGACCATGAGAATGTCTCGTACGGGAAGGCGGGTCGGAGCCGCTGGTTTGGCCATCGGCCGCGTGTGCGAGGTATTGCTATGAATCCGGTAGACCACCCACTTGGGGGAGGTGAAGGAAGAAGCAAAGGGAATCATCCCATGAGTCCTTGGGGGGTGCTAGCCAAGGGGTATAAGACTAGACGACGCTCAAAGTCAGACAAATATATTGTCCAGAAGAGAAAGAAATAAGATGCCCCGCTCAGTCAAAAAAGGTCCATTCATTGACGACCACTTGTTGAAGAAGGTCGATACGGCCGTACAAAGCGGTGATAAAAAAGTGATTAAAACTTGGTCCCGCCGGTCCACAATTACCCCCGAAATGATTGGATTGACATTCGCCGTGCACAATGGAAGGAAATTCATCCCCGTCTATGTGACGGAAAATATGGTCGGTCATAAACTTGGTGAATTTTCCCCAACGCGGACATTCTATGGCCATGCCGGGGATAAGAAGGGTGATGTGAAAAGGAGATAGAAGGTAGCAGCTATGGAGGTTCGCTCAATCACTCGTCATGTGCGAATGGCGCCGCGGAAAGCCCGCTTAGTGGCAGACCTCATCCGTGGGAAACAGGTCGAAGAAGCGCTGATGGTACTGCGCTTTTCCCAGAAGAAGGCAGCCCGTGTTTTTACAAAAACGCTCCAAGCTGCCATTGCTAACGCCACCGACACGCAGAATGTTGATCCTGATACATTGTATGTGAAACAGGCCACCGTAAACGGGGGAGCAACTTTTCGGCGCTTTACCCCACGTGCGCATGGACGTGCAACACCGATTCGGAAGCGTACGAGTCATTTTACGATTATTGTAGACGAGAAATAGACGAAAGAAGAATAGGATGGGGCAGAAAGTACACCCGAAAGGGTTTAGGGTTGGCGTGCTCGAAGGCTGGGAGTCTCGCTGGTTTGCAGAGAGAGAATACGCCACGCTGCTGCACGATGATATTCGCATCCGGGAGTTCATTAAGAAGCGTCTCTATCATGCCGGGATTGCGAAAATTGAAGTAGAGCGCGCCGCGAACAAGGCAAAGATCAATATCTATACCGCTCGCCCCGGTATTGTGATTGGGAAAAAAGGGGTGGAGATAGAAAAGCTGAAAACCGACCTCGCCCAGCAAACCGATAGAGAAGTCTATCTGAATATCCACGAAGTACGACGTCCCGATCTAGACGCACAACTCGTCTCTGAAAACGTCGCCCTTCAGCTTGAGCGACGGGTGGCCTTTCGGCGTGCCATGAAGGAGAGCGTGACACGCGCTATTCGCATGGGAGCACAGGGAGTGAAGGTACGTTGTTCGGGGCGGCTCGGTGGAGCGGAGATCGCCCGTACCGAGTGGTACCGAGAAGGGCGGGTGCCGCTGCATACCTTGCGGGCCGATATCAGCTATGGTGTGGCAGAAGCCCGAACTACGTATGGTGTGATTGGGGTGAAGGTATGGATATTCCGAGGTGAAGTCCTCACGAAAGAAGAGGAACAGCATCGCTCAACCGTGAGTGCGTAAAGGACGCCAGATATGCTCTCGCCCAGGAAAACGAAGTTCCGAAAACAGCAACGGAGGCGTATATACGGTAACGCCCACCGTGGTGCTGCCCTCTCGTTTGGCGATTACGGCTTGCAAACGACAGAACGTGGCTGGGTGACTGCTCGCCAGATAGAAGCCGCCCGGATTGCCTTGACCCGTCATGTCCGCCGCGGGGGGCGTATCTGGATACGTATCTTCCCCGATAAGCCAGTGACCAAAAAACCGACGGAAACACGGATGGGGAAGGGCAAGGCATCGCCCGAATTTTGGGTTGCTGTTGTTAAGCCTGGACGGATGCTCTTTGAAATCGAAGGCGTCCCTCGTGAGACTGCCCGTGAGGCGCTACGGCTTGCTGCCAATAAACTGCCTGTCAGTACGCAGATACGAGAGCGACTAGGAGCGACATATGCGAGCGCGTGAGGTCCGAGAGTTGACCGACGAAGAAATGCAGGGAAAAGCACGAGAACTGAGCGAAGAACTCTTTCGTCTCCGCCTGAGGAGAGGGACAGGGCAGATTGAAGACGCCATGCGAATCCGAAAAATTCGTCGAGATATTGCTCGGGTCAAGACCATACAACATGAACGTATTCGCACCGCGAGTAAAGAACGGAGCTAGGTGTGCCTGGAAACCGGAAAGTCAGACAAGGGTTCGTCGTCAGTGATAAAATGGACAAAACTGTCACGGTCCAAGTTGAGCGGCTTGTCCGTCATCCGATGTACAAGAAGTACATTCGTCAACGGAAAAAATATAAAGCGCACGACCCTGCCAATGAATGCCGGACTGGAGATATTGTCACCATTACGGAAACGAGACCCATCAGCCGAGATAAACGCTGGCGCATACGAGCGATATTGAAATCGGAAACATCAGGGTCGGTCCAGTAAAGAGAGAGGCGTATGATTCAGGTGGAATCCGTGCTTGATGTTGCCGATAACTCGGGGGCGCGACGCGTCCGGTGTATTCGTGTCCTCGGTGGGACACGTCGGAGGTATGCGTCGGTTGGTGATGAAGTTGTTGTCTCGGTTCGGGAAGCTATTCCCAATGCAAAAGTGAAAAAAGGCGATGTGATGCGCGCCGTCGTTGTCCGGACGGCTAAGGAACTCGGCCGTCCAGATGGCTCGTATATTCGTTTTGACACCAATTCCGCTGTGCTACTCGATAACCAGCGTGAGCCGCTTGGAACACGTATTTTCGGACCCGTGGCGCGGGAGCTACGGGCGAAGCGTTTTATGAAAATTATTTCCCTCGCTCCAGAGGTGTTGTAGGACAGGCCATGGCTGCACGCATTAAAAAAAATGATTCTGTGATGATTCTCGCTGGAAAAGAGCGAGGGAAAATCGGAAAGGTCATCCGGGTCCAGCCGAAACAGAACCGAGCCGTTGTTGAGCGCCTCAATATGGTCAAGCGCCACGTCAAGCCGCGTGGGCCACAAGACTCTGGCGGGATATTGGAAAAAGAGGCTTCCATTCATCTCTCAAATCTGATGCTGGTCGACCCCCAAGATGGACGCCCGACTCGGGTCGGGTTCAAGGTCGTCGATGGACGGAAGATGCGGGTGAGTCGGCGAACCGGGAATGTGTTGGACTAAGAGTTATGGCTCGTATTAAAGACCTCTACTATAGACAAATACTGCCCGCTCTGAAGCAAGAGTTGGGGTGTGCCAACGTGATGCAGGTTCCCCGTCTGTCAAAGATCGTTGTCAACATGGGGCTGGGAGAAGGGGCCACAAACGCCAAATTGCTCGAAAGTAGTGTCGAGGAAATTGGACTGATTGTGGGACAGAAACCGGTGGTCACTCGGGCTCACAAATCGATTGCAAATTTTAAACTCCGGGAAGGCATGACGATCGGCTGTGCGGTCACGTTACGCGGGGAACGTATGTATGAATTTTTTGACCGTCTCGTCAATGTCGCGCTTCCCCGCGTGAGAGACTTTCGAGGCATATCCGATAGTTCTTTTGACGGTCGCGGGAATTATTCTCTCGGGATTCGGGAGCATACGATCTTCCCTGAAATAAATTTGGATAAGATTGATCAAATAAAAGGGTTTACCGTCTCTATGGTAACGACGGCGAAAACAGATATAGAGGGGCGTGCATTACTGCGGGCCCTTGGTATGCCCTTTCGGAGTTAAGAGCTATGGCACGAACATGTTTGCGCGTAAAGGCACAACGGAAGCCAAAGTTTCGCGTTCGGGAATATAATCGCTGTCCGCTATGTGGTCGTTCGCGTGGTTTCTATCGTCGATTCCGTATGTGCCGTATCTGCTTGCGGACCTATGCACTGAAGGGCCAAATTCCTGGCATGACCAAGGCAAGTTGGTAGGGGAGAGGACTATGCAGACTGACCCTATTGCCGATTTGTTGACGTGTATCCGCAACGCGTTACGGGCACGGAAAAAGACGGTCTCGGTGCCGCGCTCCCGTATCAAGGAAGCTATTGTTCAAATCCTTGTCAGTGAAGGCTTCATCCAGGATTATCGTAACGTTGAGGATAACGGATTTCCCTATCTCATCATTGAACTCAAATATGATGCTACAGGACACCCTGCACTCCATGGTGTGCAACGTGTGAGTAAGCCGAGCCTACGAACCTACGTACGGGCCGATGCGATCCCCGCCGTGCGGAACGGACTTGGAGTGAATATTCTGTCGACCTCTCGGGGCGTTATCGTTGATCGGGAGGCCCGCGCGCTTCACGTCGGTGGGGAAGTCCTGTGTAGTGCGTGGTAAAGAAGAAAGAGGAAAAGGACATATGGCTGGTGTTGGACACAAGCCGGTCCCGCTACCGGATGTGGTAAAAGTTTCATACGACCAGGGAACGCTAACGGCTGAAGGACCAAAGGGGGTCCTAGACGTGCCGGTCGACCCTGCCCTCTCGGTTGAAATTACGACCTCCAGTGTGCTGTTGATCCGGGCAGATGATTCTCGCCGCTCTAAAGCACGGCAAGGGCTCACTCGGAAGCTTGTTGCCAATGCCGTTCAAGGGGTCTCGGCTGGGTTTTCAAAGGTGCTGGAAATTAATGGAGTCGGATATCGGGCCGACGCGGTGAAGGATATCCTCCAGTTGAACCTTGGGTTTTCTCACCCTATTTTCTTCCAACTGCCTGCAGGGATCAGCGCCAAGGTTGATCGCCAGACGCAGATTACAATTGAGGGCATTGATAAGCAACTTGTCGGAGAAGTCGCAGCGTCAATCCGTCGGCTGCGGCCACCTGAGCCCTATAAGGGAAAAGGGATTAAATACATAGATGAGCATGTGCGGAGAAAAGCTGGAAAGACCGCTGTTGCTGCTGGAGGATAGGAATGGCCGGGACGAACCCTCGTGAACGGAGCCGCCTGCTCCGTCGAAAGCGGATCAGACGGAAAGTGCGTGGAACGGACAGTCGACCGCGCCTATGCATCTACCGCAGCAATAAGCATCTCTACGCCCAAGTGGTCTCTGATGAGAGTGGTCGGTCTTTAGCGTCCGTCTCAACCCTTTCGGCAGACCTCAAAGAGCGGATGCAGCAAAAAGCGGCGACGGTCTCTGCGGCAAAAGAGATAGGACAGCTCATTGCGAAAAAGTGTCAAGAGCAGGGGATACAGACCGTCGTTTTTGATCGGAACGGATTCCTCTTTCATGGACAGGTTCGCGCGGTCGCCGACGCAGCACGCGAGGCTGGCCTACAACTCTAAGGAGTATACCTGTGGCGACTGACGATGATCGGATTAATCCTGACGAACTCGATATTCAAGAGAAGGTCGTTCATATCAATCGCGTGAGTAAAGTGGTCAAGGGTGGACGCCGTTTTAGTTTCAGCGCCGTTGTTGTGGCTGGGGACGGTGCAGGGCATGTCGGCTACGGCTTGGGGAAGGCTCACGAAGTCCCAGAAGCCATTCGGAAAGGCGTTGAGCACGCGAAGAAGTCTTTGATTCGCGTGCCGCTCGTCGAAGATACCTTACCTTACGCGGTTATTGGTCGGCACGGTGCGGGCAAGGTGTTACTCAAACCCGCCGCGGCCGGTACTGGCCTCATCGCGGGTGGCGGTGTGCGTATCGTTATGGAACTAGCTGGTGTACGGAACGCGCTCACAAAATGTCTCGGATCGACGAATCCGCATAACTCCGTAAAGGCTACACTGGCTGCCCTGGAGAGTCTGGACGGTCCGGAGCAGGTTGCCGAGCGGAGGGGGAAACCCGCGCTGAGTATGAAAGGATAGGGCATGGCCGACGCAGGAAAAGGGCAGGTCTTAGCCATCACCTTGAAGCGGAGTGCAATTGGAGGCACCCGGCGTCAGCGCGAGACCCTGCGCGGTCTTGGACTCACCCGCGTTGGGAAGACTGTGCTGCGGAACGATTCACCCTCACTCCAAGGGATGGTGAATCGAGTATCCCATCTTATTGAGGTGCGCGAGAATGGATCTTAGTCACTTACGGCCCGCCTCCGGGTCGATGAAAAAACGAAAGCGGGTCGGCCGCGGTCCGGGCTCCGGACTCGGCAAAACAGCAGGCCGCGGGCATAAAGGAAGCGGCGCGCGCTCTGGTGGCAATATCCCACCTGGCTATGAAGGTGGACAAATGCCGCTCTCCCGCAGGTTACCCAAACGGGGATTTCACAATCCATTTCGACAAGAGTACACCATCATCAACATCGGGAGCTTGGAGCGCTTTGAGGCGGGTAGTGTCGTTGATCTTGAGGTGTTCCGTCAGTCTGGCCTCGTGAATGGTCGTAAGTGTAAAGTCAAAATATTAGCAAAGGGGGAACTGACAAAGGCCCTGACCGTAAGAGCCCATGCCTTTAGCGCGCAAGCGCGTGAAAAGATTACGGCGCTGGGGGGGACAGCCGAGGGCGAGTAGCCATGCTCGAAGGCTTACAAAACGCAACCAAGATATCAGACCTGCGCCGCCGGCTCCTCTTTACCTTTGCCTTGCTCGCCGTCTACCGCATCGGCGTGGCGATCCCCACTCCAGGTATTGATGGAGAGGCACTTGCGGCGTTCTTCGAGCAAGCGGCCAGTACTGTTTTTGGCTTGGTGAATCTTTTTTCTGGCGGTGCTCTGGAGCGTTTCTCTATCTTCGCCCTGGGCATTATGCCCTATATTAGCGCCTCCATTATTTTCCAACTCCTCACCGTCGTCGTCCCAACCCTTGAGCGCCTGTCGAAAGAAGGGGAGCAAGGCCGGCGCAAGATCACTCAGTATACACGCTACAGCACGGTCGGTTTAGCTCTTCTCCAGGGTCTCTTTATCAGCATCGGACTCGAACAGATTCAGGCTCCTGGCGGAAGCTTAGTTGTTTTTAATCCAGGCTGGGGATTTCGTCTCATGACGATGATTACGCTGGCCGCCGGTACTGCTTTCATCATGTGGTTAGGCGAACAGATTACCGAGCGTGGCGTTGGCAATGGCATATCTCTCATCATATTCGCCGGTATTGTTGCCAGTATTCCCTCAGCGGTGACCGCAACAACGGAGTTTGTTCGAGAGGGCGAATTAAGCATCCTTTTGCTGCTGCTCCTGTTAGTCGGCATGGTAGCTATCGTTGCCGCAGTGATTTTTATGGAACGTGGGCAGCGCCGCATTCCGGTGCAGTATGCAAAACGAGTTATAGGTCGAAGAGTCTATGGTGGGCAAAGTTCTCATCTGCCCCTGAAAGTGAACACTGCGGGGGTTATTCCCCCGATTTTTGCCTCCTCGGTCTTGATTTTTCCGGCGACCATCGCCGGTTTTGCCGACCATCCGTGGGCCCAAACCGTTGCAAATGTACTGACGCCGGGAGGGTCGATCTATAACCTCAGTTATGTCGCGATGATCATTTTCTTCTGCTATTTTTATACTGCTGTTGTCTTCAATCCTACTGACGTTGCCGACAATATGAAAAAAAATGGCGGATTTATTCCTGGCATCCGTCCTGGGCAACGCACGGCGGACTATATTGATCGGGTCTTAAGTCGGATAACGTTGACTGGAGCACTGTATGTCTCCATCATCTGTGTTTTGCCTAATCTCCTGGTGGGGTCTTTTAATGTGCCGTTTTTCTTTGGGGGGACGGCGCTGCTTATTGTCGTTGGCGTCGCTCTGGACACCGTCGCTCAGATTGAAACACAGCTCATCATGAGAAACTATGAAGGCTTTATGAAGCGCGGGCGCATTAGAGGGAGGCGAGGGTAGAGATCGCTGTCCTGTTTTCTCACCGATGATTTTTCTGAAATCCCCCGAAGAGATAGAGACAATGCGGACCGCGAATCGCATTGTTGCGGAAATCCTGAATGAGCTGCGACAGCGTGTTCGACCAGGGATATCAACTGGAGAGATTGATGGTATCGCGGAAGAATGGATTCCAAAAAAGAAGGCGAAAACCGCGTTCAAAGGGTATACGATTCGGAACGGCTCTGTTCCGTTCCCGGCTCATATTTGTATCTCCTTGAATAACGAAGTCGTCCACGGTATCCCCTCTCACCAGCGGATTATTCAAGACGGGGATATTGTTAGCCTGGATTTTGGTGTAGTGTATAACGGATTTTATGGTGACGCTGCGGTGTCCTTTGCGGTTGGAGAGGTTGGCCAGTCCGCCCGACAGCTTTTACAGACGACTGCCGTCGCCCTTGAAGCGGGAATAGGCCGTGCCTGTGTTGGCAACCGTCTTGGCGATATCTCTGCCACAGTTCAGGAGCATGTCGAGCGAGATGGCTTCTCCGTCGTGCGAGAATTTGTTGGACATGGGATCGGGCGTCGGCTGCATGAAGACCCGCCTGTCCCCAATTATGGTGTGCCGAACCGGGGCGTCCGCTTGCGCGAAGGAATGGTCATCGCGATTGAGCCCATGGTGAACATAGGCGCTCCGGAAGTCGCCATGCTAGAGGATGGCTGGACTGCTGTGACAAAAGACGGCAGCCTCTCAGCGCACTTCGAGCATTCGGTTGCGATCATGGCAGATGGACCAATGGTGCTCAGCAGCGTGTGAGAGAAAAATTTCATACACGCAACCGTTTTCAGGTAAGAATGGGAATGAGGTTGGCATGAAAGTTCGAGCTTCTGTGAAACCAATGTGTCGAAAATGTAAGGTTATTAAACGCAGGGGAATTGTACGGGTCATCTGTGAAAACCCACGACACAAGCAACGACAGGGCTAGGTGTTTTCCTGACGCGAGTGAAAGCAAGAGTGGAGAAGGCGTATGGCACGAATTGCGGGCATCGAATTACCCCGGAACAAGAAAATCGGTATCGGCCTCACCTATATCTATGGGATCGGACGGGTCACCGCCTTCAAAATTCTGACCGAGGCAGGCATTGATCCGAACGCAAATTCCGATGCGTTAGCGGATGATGAGATTGCACATATTCGGCGGGTTATCGACCAAGACTACCGTGTTGAGGGAGACCTCAGGCGGGATGTTGCGAGTCATATTAAACATTATATCGACATAGGGGCATACCGGGGTCTCCGACATCGCCGAAATCTGCCGGTCCGTGGTCAAAAGACAAAAAATAATTCTCGGACGCGTAAGGGGCCGAGACGGACCGTTGCCGGTAAGAAAGTCGCGCCTACTCCTAAATAATACGCGGCGCGAGGAGAGGGTCACTGTATGGCAAAGGCGGCGAGACGGTCTGTCTCACGGAAGAAGAAAGTTCGGAAAAATATTCCAGAAGGTGTGGTGAATATCTATTCGACCTTCAACAATACTATTGTGACAATCGCCGATCCGCAAGGAAATACTGTGGCCTGGGCGAGCGCGGGGAGTGTCGGACTAAAGGGGTCACGGAAGGGGACGCCGTTTGCCGCCCAGATGGCAGCGGAGAGCGCGGCGCGTAAAGCGGCCGATGCTGGTATGCGTTCGGTTCAGGTGCACGTCAAGGGGCCCGGCGCTGGGAGAGAATCGGCTCTGCGCGCCCTGCAATCTGCCGGGTTTGCGGTGAGCCTTATCCGGGACGTTACGCCTATCCCTCACAATGGTTGTCGTCCGCCCAAGCGCCGCAGGGTCTAAAAGACCGGATGTGAGAGCTGGAAGCTGATATAGATCAGGAGGTTTTTGTGGCACGCTATCGAGGTCCATCCTGCCGTCTCTGCCGTCGAGAAGGGTTGAAACTCTTTCTGAAAGGTGAGCGGTGTTACACAGATAAATGTGCAATTGAGAGAAGAAGCTATCCGCCGGGACAGCACGGTCAAGGGAGAGGAAGAAAGGCGACCGAGTACAGCGTTCAGCTGCGAGAGAAACAAAAGCTGAAACGCATCTATGGAGCGCTTGAGGGGCCGTTCCGTCGTCTTTTTGCACGGGCCGAGCGCCAACGCGGAATCACCGGGGAAAATCTTTTGATTCTTCTTGAGAGTCGTCTGGATAATATGGTGTACCGGATGGGATTTGCGACTTCACGCTCAGAGGCTCGCCAGTTGATACGTCACGGCCATTTTCACGTCAACGGACGAAGAGTGACGATTCCATCGTACTGTGTGAGGGCCGGAGACGAGGTGCAAGTACGCGAGCCGAGTCGAAAAATTGCTCGTATCCAAGAATCCGTCGAGCTTGCCCAGCGACGCGGAGTGCCAGAATGGCTTGAGGTCCAAACGGATTCTTTTTCTGGAAAAGTCCGTGCCTTACCGGCTCGGTCGGAGATCACCTTGCCTATAAACGAACAGCTTATCGTTGAGCTATACTCGAAGGTCTAGCGCAATGGATTGGCGTAGCGGATCGTATTAGGCATGGATGCAGGACGAAAGAGGGAGCAGCATGCAGGAGAGTGATCTCATCAAGCCCAAGACACTCGATGTTGAAGACAAAACTCTGACCCCTACATATGGCCGCTTTATCGGCGAGCCATTTGAACGTGGATTCGGGACAACGTTGGGCAATGCCCTGAGGCGAATTCTTCTCTCCTCCTTGCCTGGGGCGGCCATTACCAAGGTCAGGATTCAGGACATCGTGCATGAATTCTCGACAATCCCCGGTGTCACGGAAGATGTCACAGATATCCTTCTGAACCTCAAGGAAGTCCGATTCCGTCTTCGCGACAGCGATATGGAAACAGCTATTCTAAGGGTCAATGGTGCGAAGAATGTGAGCGCTGGGGATTTGGTCGTAGGTCCTCAGGTCGACATTCTCAATCCAGAAGCTCATGTGGCGAAACTGAGCAAAGACGGAAAGCTCGAAGTTGAAGCCGAGATTCGTACTGGGCGCGGGTATATGGCGGCTGACCGGAGTCAGTCCGAAGAGGATCCCGTTGGCACAATTCCCCTTGATGCGGTGTTTTCCCCGGTTCGCAAGGTCAATGTAACCGTCACCAACGCACGTGTTGGTCAGCGGACGGACTACGAAAGACTGGCGCTTGAAATATGGACCGATGGCAGCATTGAGCCGCAAGAAGCGGTGGCCGAGGCCGCCCGGATCGCTCAGGAGCAGCTCTCGATTTTTTCTGGCACGACAGAAGAGATTGACAGCCAAGAAGAGCGTCTGGGGCAGGAAGACCAGCCGCCGACGAATGAAAATCTTTTTCGACCTATTGAAGAATTGGCACTTTCGGTTCGTTCTGCCAACTGCCTCCAAAGTGCCGATATCCGATACGTGGGAGAACTCGTTGTCAAGGCTGAGCCCGAGCTCCTCAAAACGAAAAATTTTGGGCGGAAATCACTCAACGAGATTAAAGAATTACTGCATGAGATGGGGTTAGAACTTGGAATGCATCTGGAAGCATTTCCTCCTCGGGAGGAGTTGGACCGAATGCGAGTCTCCAGCGAGGGGCATCTGGCCTAGTCAGAGTCTCAGAGTAACAGGGAACGAGGACGATGCGACATCTGAAAGCAGGGCGAAAACTGAACCGGACGGCGGCGCACAGAAAGGCGCTGCTGCGGAACTTGCTGAAAGCATTGGTGCTGTGGGAACAAGTCCGAACGACTGATGCGAAGGCCAAAGAACTTCGCCGCTGGGCGGACCGTCTGGTGACTCTTGGCAAAAAGAATTCGGTCCATGCGCGACGTCTTGCCTTCTCGTATCTTGGTAGCCGAAAACTGGTACAACGTCTGTTTGATGAAGTTGCTCCGCGCTTTCAGGGGCGGGCAGGTGGATACACACGGGTGCTGAAGATAGGTCCTCGCCGTGGGGATGCCGCTCCGGTTTCCCTAGTCGAATTCACGGAAAGGGCAAGTGCTCCCTCAACGGGAGGAGAAACTGGAAGCGTATAGCGACAAGGTCGGGAGTCGGTGTGCCAGCCGGAGTGATCAAGCATCTGAACAGCTCCTCGAAGCGCACACCTCAGCGGACGAGTCGGGCAGGGGGAGCAGTGCTCCCCCTTTGTCGTTCTCTCGGATGAGTCGGGTACATATAAGGAAATAGGAGGAAGGACTTGCCATGGCTGCCCGGCCGTATGCCTTTCACTTTAATCTCCCCCAGGGATGTATCGTATGCGTGAGTGTCGTGGTGAGCTTTCTCCTGGTCTTTGCTTTTGGGATTTATATTGGAAAAGAAGTGCAGGGGTATAAAACTGCCCAAGAAACCCGGACCGTACGCTTTCCGGTTGAGCATACTGACTCTAACGTGTCAGTGAGTCCTGCGCCTCAGGCCTTTCCGCTGACTTCAAAGAGGACATTGGAGAAGCAGGCTGAGAACGGTCAGCCACAGACGCCGTCTTTAGCTCCACCCCTCGGAGAGAATGTTTCTGTGAACTCAGTGCAGGCGTTACAGAACAAAAAACAAGAGCCCGTACTGACTGTCCCCGCTCCAAGCGAGGTCAAAGCGCAAGATCAAAAAGAGCCGCAGCGCTCGGGTGGGTGGAGTATTCAGGTTCATGTCACAAAGAGCCCAAGTACGGCGCGTCAAATCGCCACGGAACTGCGTCACCGAGGCTATACTGTCTCCGTCAAAAAACTGACAAAGAACGGAGAAATATTGTACCGTTTGCGCGTCGGAACATTTCCTCAAGAAGAGGCCCAACGTGTAGCCATGCGCTTTCGACGTGAAGAGAAATTCGCCCAAGCTTACCCCGTCTCAGATTAACCCATCGTGCTGTATCTATGACGGTCAAAGATGCCATCGCCCACGTGGTTGCCGGCGCAGATCTGACGGAAGAAGAGATGTATGCCGTCATTACCGATCTGATGGATGGGCAGGCCACTCCGGCTCAGATTGGGGCTCTGTTGACCGCGCTCCACATCAAGGGTGAGACCGTTGCAGAGATTTCTGGGGCGGCTGGGGCTATGCGCGCCATGGCGACACCAGTTCGTCCGGGGTGTGCGGTTATTGATACCTGTGGTACTGGGGGAGACGGCTGTCACACATTTAATATTTCAACCTGTGCCGCTTTTGTGGTTGCCGCCGCAGGCTTATGTGTGGCAAAACATGGCAATCGGGCGATGTCTGGAACGGTCGGCGGTGCCGATGTCCTAGAAACCCTCGGCGCGCGTATTGAACTGTCGCCACAGCAGGTGACATATTGCATGCAGGAAGTCGGCTTTGGTTTTCTGCTTGCTCCGGCCTTTCATCGGGCTATGCGCCATGCCGTTGGCCCACGTCGGGAAGTCGGGATACGGACCATCTTCAATATCCTTGGGCCTCTCACGAACCCGGCTGGAGCGCAATATCAACTCATTGGCGTCTTTGACCAGCGTTGGGTTCAGCCGCTAGCTGCGGCACTCGGACGATTAGGCTGTCAGCACGGCTTGGTCGTTCATGGAGAGGATGGACTTGATGAAGTGTCACTGAGCGGCCCGACGCAAGTTGCTGAGTGGAGGCCACAGGGCGTCCAGACGTATAGTATCAATCCTCCAGATTACGGTTTTCCGTGTCGTCCGTTAACCGCCCTGCAGGTCTCAAGTGCCCAAGAGTCGGCAGATATCATTCGGTCGGTCTTAGCTGGAACTCCAGGTCCCCACCGGGACGTTGTCTTGCTCAATGCTGGAGCAGCCCTCTATGCTGGGAATGCGGCTGCTTCACTCGGAGGAGGGATTGCGCTTGCCAGGACCACGGTTGACAGTGGAGCCGCGGCCCGGACGCTGGAACGGTTTATCCCGCTGACACACGGGGAAACGGTATGATTCTTGACGACATCGTGGTCTATAAACGCGAGGAACTCGCGCTCCAAAAACAGCAGATATCACTCGGCCAGCTTCAAGACATGTCGCTGTTCCACTCTCAGCCACCCGGTTTTTTCCAGACCTTGTCTGCTTGGAACGGGCGGACGATTATTGCCGAGGTAAAAAAGGCCTCTCCATCCAAAGGGGTGATCCGGCAAGACTTTGATCCCCTTGCGCTCGCCCGTATCTATGAATCCTCGGGAGCAGCCGCTATCTCTGTGCTCACGGAAAAGAAATTTTTTCAGGGCAGCCTCGAATATCTCGAACAGATTCGCCAGCAGGTCGCACTCCCTCTCCTCAGAAAAGACTTCGTCTTTGATGACTACCAAGTGTATGAAGCTCGTGCCTACGGAGCGAGTGCCATTCTCTTAATTGTTGCGATTCTCGAAGACGCCCAGCTGCACGATCTGATGCATCTGGCACAAACGCTGGGGATCGACTGTCTGGTCGAAGTGCATGATGAAGCGGAATGTGAGCGCGCTCTGGCCCATGGAGCATCCCTGCTGGGCATTAACAACCGAGACCTACGTACCTTTCATACGACGATTGAGACTACTGAACGTTTGGTGCAAGGGCTGCCCTCCGATGTATTGGTGGTGTCTGAAAGCGGGCTGTCAACCCGACATCAATTAGACCGACTCGAGACTCAGGGGGTGCGGGCGTTCTTAATCGGTGAGACCTTTATGGCGGCGCCAGACCCCGGAGAGCCGCTCCGCTCGCTGTTAGGACTCTCCTCTTAGCCTCCTGATGTCCGTTCACGTCAAAATCTGTGGTATTACGACGGTCGCTGATGCCCGGCTTGCCGTGCGGGCCGGCGCCGATCTGATTGGCCTGAACTTTTATCCACCCAGCCCGCGCTGTGTTTCTGAGACAACTGCTAAAGCGATCCGGAGCATTCTGCCTCAGCATATTCGCTGTGTGGGTGTTTTCGTTAATGCGGAGCGGGAACGTATCGCTACCTACGTTCGGTCCCTCTCGCTTGACGCGATTCAGTTTCACGGTGATGAGGACGCCGCTGCCCTGACGGACTGGCCGGTGGTTGCGACCATCAAGGCGGTTCGGGTCGGCTCGGAGATGTCTCTCCCTGAGCAGCTTGAAGGGATTCAGGCTGACTACTTCCTCCTTGACACGTATAGTCCTCGCGGATACGGAGGGACGGGCGAGACTTTTGCCTGGAAGCATGCTGCGACTCTCCCTCGGTTGATCCTGGATCGGACGATTTTGGCTGGGGGGCTCAATACAGAGAACGTCGTTGCTGCGGTTAAGACTGTACGGCCGTGGGCCGTCGATGTCGCCAGTGGTGTTGAGTCAACCCCCGGACGGAAAGACGCCGAAAAATTGTACGCGTTCATCAACAATGCCAAAACTGCCTGATAAATATGGACATTTTGGTCTCTACGGTGGCCGCTATGTAGCGGAGACCCTGATGCCGGCTCTACTTGAGCTCGAAGAGGTCTATTACCAATACCGCAGAGACTCGACGTTTAAGCAAGAACTCCGCGCCCTCCAGCGTGAATATATTGGCCGCCCGACACCACTCACTTTTGCCGCCCGCTTGACCGAGCGGCTTGGGGGAGCAAAGGTCTATCTCAAGCGTGAAGATCTGTGTCATACCGGCGCGCATAAGATCAACAATACCATTGGCCAAGCTTTATTGGCCAAACGTATGGGAAAAGAGAGACTTATTGCCGAAACCGGGGCCGGCCAACACGGAGTTGCAACGGCGACCGTCGCAGCCCTCCTCGGATTCTCGTGCGAAGTCTTTATGGGCCGTGAAGATACCGTGCGCCAAGCGCCCAATGTTTTCCGGATGCGACTTTTGGGAGCAACGCTGCGGGAGGTCGCTTCTGGCAGCCAAACTCTGAAAGACGCGATGAATGAAGCCTTGCGTGACTGGATTACGCATGTGGCGCATACTTTTTATGTCATCGGAACAGTCGCCGGTCCGCATCCGTATCCCATGCTGGTCCGTGACTTTCAGTCCGTTATTGGACGTGAGACCAAAAAGCAGATCGTACAGCACGAAGGTCGTTTACCAGACTACCTCATTGCCTGTGTCGGGGGTGGAAGCAACGCGATGGGCCTCTTTGCTCCTTTTCTCCCCGAAACCACAGTCCGCATGGTTGCGGTTGAGGCCGGAGGGCTCGGTGCAGGCCGGAATGCTGCCTCAATGGCAAACGGGTACGCCGGCGTGTTACACGGCAGCAAGACGTATGTGCTCCAGGACGAGACCGGTCAGATTTCCGCAACACATTCGCTTGCACCGGGGCTGGACTACCCCGGTGTTGGACCAGAATTGAGCTATTGGAATGACCAGCAGCGCATTCACTGTGTGACGGTCCAGGACGCGCAAGCAGTCGAGGGGATGCGGCTCTTGGCTGAGACCGAGGGGATTATTCCCGCCTTAGAGAGTGCTCATGCCGTCGCCTATGCTGCGACCCTCGTCCCACAACTGCCAGCCACGGCCATTGTGGTGATTAATGTTTCTGGTCGAGGGGATAAAGACCTCCAAAGCGTGGCCAGCTTTCTTGGTGAAAACGCTCTATGACGCGCATTGCTGACACCTTTATCCAGTTACGGGCTCGCGGAGAGGTCGGTCTCATCCCCTTCCTTACTGCCGGGGATCCCGATATGGAGACGACGTTCGCGTTAGTCCATGAAATGGCCCGACAGGGGGCTGACATCATCGAACTCGGTGTTCCTTTTTCTGACCCGATGGCCGATGGGCCAACCCTGCAGCGCGCCGCAGAACGTGCCTTGCAGCACGGTACGTCTCTGTCCCATGTCTTTGAACTGGTGCGTCGTTTACGACAGTCGCTCACGATTCCAATCCTGCTCTTTGGTTATTATAACCCGATCTGGCGCTACGGTGGGGAGCGCTTTGCCGTCGATGCTCGTCAGGCAGGTGTTGATGGCGTACTTTGCGTTGATCTCCCGCCTGAAGAAGCAGAAGAGTTGAAACGGGAGACGGATCGCCACGATTTGGATATGATCTTTCTTCTCGCCCCGACCAGCTCGCCGGACCGAGCGCAGAAGGTGCTGGCTCGGGCACGCGGATTTATCTATTATGTCGCGGTGACTGGTGTGACGGGCGTACGGGCGGCACTCCCAGCGGATTTGAGCGATATGGTTCGACGCATTCGCGCCAT
This sequence comes from Candidatus Binatia bacterium, assembly GCA_022826945.1. Lineage (GTDB taxonomy): Bacteria > Desulfobacterota > Binatia > Bin18 > Bin18 > Bin18. Next base: position 85,994 of record JAJDTY010000071.1, on the reverse strand, counting down.
TTCCCCAGTTCCCGTTGGTGTTGGGTTCGGCATCTCCTCAGCAGAACATGCCGTGCAGGTCGCGGGCGTGGCTGACGCCGCTATTGTCGGAAGCGCCATCTCACAGGTCATTGAACAATCGCTGGGACGGCCGGACATGGTACCGCGTGTGGGAGCCCTTATTGCCGAACTCAAAACAGCCCTCCGCAGCATCGAGACCCCAAACGATACCGGGACGACCATCGTCCCACTACGATCTTGACGACAGGCGAAGAGCGCTGAGGAAAGAGTGAGTATGGCAGAACCGGCAGTCACGGTGAGTCAAGAGGAGGGGGAGGCCATTTGGCTCAAATGTTCGACGTGCCAAGAAATTTTATTTCGGAAGGAGGTTGAGCGTCGCCTTTTTATTTGTCCCAAATGTGGCGCTCATCTCCGACTGACCGCCGAACAACGACTGCTCACCATTGTCGACCGCGGTTCGTTCATTGAGTCCGCACCGCACGTGCACTCCACCGACCCTCTCACCTTCACCGACCGGAAACCTTACGCCCAACGGTTAGCTGATGCGCGTAGCCGCTCGGGACGTGCCGAAGCCGTTGTCTGCGGGGTGGCGACCCTTGACGGGCGTCGTGTTGCTCTCGGCTGTTTCGACTTCTCTTTTCTCGGTGGCAGTATGGGGACTGCCGTGGGGGAAAAACTGACCCGGATTATCGAGCACGCCCGCACCGAACAACTACCTGTTATTTTCTTCTCCGCCTCCGGCGGTGCTAGGATGCAGGAAGGGGTGCTCTCGTTGATGCAGATGGCAAAGATCACTATGGCGCTGGGTCGTTTGCGAGAAGCTGGGTTGCCATATATCTCGGTGTTAACAGACCCCACAACGGGTGGCGTTGCCGCCTCACTGGGTATGCTGGGTGACATCAATATTGCTGAGCCAGGAGCCTTGATTGGCTTTGCTGGACAACGTGTGATCGAACAGACCATCCGGGAAAAGCTTCCTCCGGGTTTTCAACGAGCGGAATTTTTATTGGCCCATGGTATGGTGGACCTTGTTGTTGAGCGCAAGGATTTGCGTGGGATGTTAAGCCAGTTGCTTAGTTTCTTATGCAATCCTGTACCCACCCCTGACTCAACCCCAAAAGCGTCGTACTCTCCCCCATAACGCCCCATCCTGTAATCTGCTATTCAGAACGACAGGATGTCCGACTACTCAGATACATTGGCGTGGTTGTACGGACTTGAAGTCGAGCGTATGGACCTCAAGCTTGAGCGGACCACGCTCGCGCTCCATTGGAGCGATGACCCGCAGCGCCAATTCCCCAGCGTTCATATAGCTGGCACGAATGGGAAAGGCTCCACCGCAGCCATATTGCATGCCATCCTCAGCGCCGCGGGGTATAGGGCGGGCTTGTTTACGTCTCCACATCTGATCGATTTTTGTGAGCGGATTCGGATTGGCACGCGGTGGGTCTCGCCACGTGAGGTGGTGGATACCGTGGCGGCAATTAAGTCCGACCTCGAACCGGCGGGCATTCGGTTGACTCCGTTCGAGATGATGACAGTGTTGGCCTTTCGTATCTTTGCCCAAGCTCGTGTGGATATCGCCATAGTGGAGGTTGGTTTAGGTGGAAGACTCGATGCCACCAATGTGCTCACTCCCCTGGTGTCCATCATCACGAGTATCGGACTTGATCACCAGCAGTATCTGGGGTCAACTCTCACCGATATTGCGCGTGAAAAGGGTGGAATCATTAAGCCTGCGGTGCCTGTTGTGCTTGGGAAGCTCGATCAGGAGAGCCGTGACGTTTTATATCGGAAGGCTCGAGATCAAGGGAGTGCGATTCTGTCATATGGCCAGGATTTTACGCTTCAGAAAGATACTTCCGGCTGGTATTGCTATAATGGAAAGCAGTGTCGATATCAGGATCTCCAGCTTTCTCTGAACGGGAAATTTCAAGCACACAATACTGCAGTTGCTTTGGCGAGTCTGGAATATATCCAGGACTCCTTCCCGGTGACAGAGGCTCAAATTCGTGCGGGATTACAGTTGGTACGCTGGCCGGGTAGGTTGGATATTGTGTCGACACACCCCCTTGTCATTCTTGACGGGGCGCATAATATCCAGGCTCTTCTCGCGTTACTGGCTGAACTCCCTGACCTCGCTCCGAATCGGCGACCTGTTTTTCTTTTTGGAGTCATGCGGGATAAGGAGTGGCGTCCGATGGTAGCCGCCTTGGAACAGGTCGCTACCGTAGTTGTTGTCACAGCGGTCGCGCAACCACGAGCCGAAGATCCGTATACGGTGCAACATGCCTTTTCCGCTAACTGTTCCGTTCGTACCATTGAGGGAGCCGCGGAAGCCTGTCGCCAACTGCTCCATCAAATCGGGCCTCAAGAGGTTCTTGTGGTGTGTGGCTCGTTGTTCTTGGTTGGAGAGGTGTTGCCGCTCTTTCCCGAAGCCTGTGTTGCCCTCACGATCTCCCAGACCCAACGGCCGCTGGCCTGAGAGAGTGTAGGTGGTCATGCCAAGAATTCTTTATTTTTTTCTCCTGCTTACGCTTTCCTGGCTCATCGAGGCAGAGGCCGTCTCTGCACAAGAGCCCGTTGAGGTCAACGCCGACACGTTGAGCTATGAAGAGGACGGGGAGACGGTATCGGCGCAAGGGAACGTCGTTGTCACCAAAGGCCAAACGACGCTCACCGCAGATACGGTGAGCGTAAGCCGGATCAGAAATGAACTTCAGGCCCGCGGAAATGTCGTGCTGCAAGACCCCCAGGGGAGCATACAGGCTGAGGCATTACGTCTGGAACTCACGGATGAAACAGGCGAAATTGAAGATGGCGTCATTCACATGCCCCAGCGTCAATATACGATTACCGGTAGGAGGCTCCAAAAATCATATGGTCAGACTTATCATGTTGAAGACGGAACGATAACAACATGTGAATGTGAAGCCGATGAGCAGCCGGATTGGCGGCTAGACGCCTCCGAGTTTGATCTCACCTTTGCTGGAACCGGTAAGCTTCGTGGCGGGCTCCTGCGGGCGCGAGACATCCCGCTTCTCTATATTCCCTATGGTGCGGTCCCTGTTCGCAAGGACCGCCAAAGTGGCGCGCTCGCACCCCGGATCGGCTTTTCGAGTAAGCGCGGATTCCAGTGGGAACAACCCTTCTATTGGGCAATCAGTAAGAGTCAGGACTTTACGTTCACAGCGGATGTTGAAACCTCAGCCCGGGTTGGCCTCTTGGGAGAATACCGCTATGCGCCCAGTGAGCGGGTGGAGGGCGATTTCTCCGCCTCGTATTTTAATGAACAGATTCGGGGGCCGGCCTCAACGACCTCACCTGTTGATCGCTGGAGTGTTACGGGAGCACATCGGCAGCGTCTGACCGATAACGTGGAGGTCTATAGTGATTTCTTTTTTGTGAGCGATGATTTCTTCTTGCGTGAATTCAATGTCTCCTTCCATCCAGGGCTTGAAGATCATCAACTCCGTTCACGGCGGTTTACCGCTTCCCGAGCCGGCGGTCTGAAAACCTGGAAGAGCGCTCAGCTTCGTTCCGAGGCGCGCTATTATCAGGATTTGCGAAACGATCAGGATGACGCCTTTCAGGTTCTGCCTCAGGTCAATTTTCAGGGCCATCGCCGTTTCTGGAATGACCGACTTGAAGCCGGGGTGACCGTACAGGGGAGCCATTTTTTTCGGAACCGTGGTTACTATGGTCAGCGCTTTGATCTCGCTCCCTGGGTATCGCTCCCCTTCTCCCTCGGCAGGTATGTCTATGGGTCGGTGACGGCGACTGGACGGGAGACGGTCTACCATATGAGTTCCCGCGCTCAGGGGCGACCGGTCGTGCCTGGCTCCAGACGCCTGAAGAAGACGCAGACCAGGGAGACGGTCCAGCTGCAGGCTGAGTTTGGAACACGCCTCTCTCGAGTTTTCGATGTTGGTTGGGGGCGGGTGAGTAAACTCCAGCACGTTATCGAGCCGCATGTCTCGTTCTCCTACGTCCCTCGGGTTGGTCAAGATGATCTGCCGCTCTATGATGCGCTTGACCGGATTAACCGGCGTAGCCTCTTTGTCTATGGTGTTGCAAACAGATTCCTTGGAAAATTTGACCCACTCCCCGGCGCTGCTAATCGGCAAGCTCGCGTCCGCGAACTGCTCCGTGTATCGGTGACCCAGGCTTACGATCCGAGCCGACGTCTGCGAGAAGAAGGAGAGCGATTTGGCCTGAGTGAGACGGATCAGCATTTTTCTGATGTGGATATCAGCGCGCATGCCCGTCCTTTCTCACTCTTTACCCTCGCGGCGGAGACGACATATGACGTTGATCAGGGAGATATGATTGCCGCCCGCATTGGTGGATACCTCCAGGACCCGCGCCCGCTCCCAGAGACGAGTCCATTACTGCGCCATCTACGGCGACGGACGAGTATTGGGGTCTCGTACCGGACCATTGCCGACCGACTCCTGAAAGAGCTCAATTCTCGGGTTGTCCTCCGTTTGAATGAATATCTGACGGTCGCCTATTTCACCCGCTATGATTTGAATGATAAAGTGTTTATCGGATCACGCTATTTCTTTCGTGTCCTCTCTCCGCAGAAGTGTTGGACGTTTGATTTCGGAGTTGTTGAGAAAGTGAATCCTGATGAGGTTGAGTTTCGGTTTTCCTTGTCTTTGGTTGGCATTACGTCAGCTGGGAAGAGTGCGTTTTGAGACAAGTCTGTGACCGTTTGTTTTGGGACAGTCTGATCGAGACAGCCGTATGAGACCGTTATGCAAAAGATTTTCTCCGAAGAACAGCTGGCAGAGCAACTGGCTCGACACCGCCACCAGGGTAAACGTATCGTCTTTACCAACGGCTGTTTCGACCTGATGCATAGAGGCCATATCCACATGTTGGCTCAGGCAAAAACGTTTGGCGATATCCTTGTGGTTGGTATGAACACCGATGCTTCGATCAAACGGCTGAAGGGGGACAAGCGGCCAATTCTGGATCAAGCCAGTCGTTTGAGTCTGGTTGTGGCCCTTGAAGTCGTTGACTATGTCACCACATTTGAAGAAGATACACCGCTTGCCTTGATTCGTCGGCTTCAACCGCACGTCCTCGTCAAAGGGGGAGATTGGAGCCCCGAGGCGATTGTGGGAAAAGAGGTTGTTGAACACGCCGGTGGGCGGGTCGTTGCGGTCCGTCATCAGGACGGCCTTTCGACGACACATCTGATTGAACGTATCCTTGTTGCCTATCAGGAATAGCGGTTCGTTCCTCCGTGTTGCGCGCGGGTTGGACCTGTGGTGTACGCAGGTGCTTTCAGGAGGATGGCTGTGGCCCAGAAATGCGAAATTTGTGGAAAAGGCCCCGCATAGATCCTACACACTTTCTTCGCTCTGTCTCTCTAACAACCCTTAGGAAGGCACGCGTGACACTTTGACCACGCCTCTGACCCGTTCCAGGTTGCGCATGACACGCTGAAGATCATCAGCGCTGGGGATGAGGACCTCAAAGACATTGAGGGCGCGCTTGTCCGACAGAGTCCGGACATCGGCACTGGAGATATTGAGGCCAACGGTGCTGATCGCTTTACTCATATTGGTCAGGAGACCGGGACGGTCTTCGGACAGGACTTCGATTTTCACGAGACGCGTATAATCTGCAGTGGGATCCCAACTGACGGCAATATGTCGTTGGGGATCACTTTCCAGCAGGCGCTGACAGGCAACCGTATGAACGGTGACGCCTTTGCCTCGCGTAATAACGCCCACAATGCGTTCCCCAGGGAGGGGGTTGCAACAGCGTCCAAACCGAATCAAGACATTTTCGATTCCACCGACCTTCACTCCGCTTGAGTCCTCTGATGGAGGTTTCTGGCGAACTTTTTCAAGCTCGATGGTGCTCGTCGTCTGATTGAGCGTTTCGGTGAATTGAGGAAGGAGGTGACTGAGCACCTGTCCTGCTGTCAATTGTCCGTAACCCAGAGCCGCAAAAAATGTTTCTTCATCGCTGAATCCCAGCGCCTCTAGCGTTGGCCCGATTCTGCGTTGCTTGCGCATCGCCGTCAGTGAGCTGTGATTGCGGACTAACTCACGCTCAAGGAGTTCTTGCCCAAGGGCAACGCTACGCTCTCGCTGTTCTTCTTTGAGCCAGTGTCGAATTCGGGCTTTGGCCTTCGGGGTTTTGACGATCTTCAGCCAGTCTTTGCTGGGTGATTGGTTTTTGGTGGTGACGATTTCGACGACATCACCGTTTTGGAGCTGATAGCGCAACGGAACTTGGCGTCCGTTCACCTTAGCGCCGGTGCAGTGATTGCCGACCTCTGAGTGAACGCGGTAGGCAAAATCGATAACCGACGCACCACGCGGGAAACTGTTGAGATCGCCTTGCGGGGTGAAGGCGTACACTTCTTCGGTAAAGAGATCTTCCTTGATGGTATGGAGAAATTCTTGAGGGTCCTGGACGTGCTGTTGCAACTCAACCAGTTGGCGCAGCCAAGCGAAACGCCGCGCTTCCTCTTGTCCTTGACCGTCTTTATAGGTCCAGTGGGCGGCGATGCCTTCCTCTGCGACCCGGTGCATCTCGCGGGTCCGAATCTGGACCTCCATCCGTTCGCCATGCGGTCCAATGACGGTAGTATGGAGCGACTGGTACATATTCGCTTTGGGTAGGGCAATATAATCCTTAAAACGGCCGGGAACGGGGCGCCAGTGACTATGGACTATGCCTAACGCTTGATAACATTCACGCATGGAGGGGACGACAATACGGAAGCCGACTAAGTCATAAACCTGACTGAAGACCAGATTCTGAGACCGCATTTTTTGATAGATGGAATAAAAGTGTTTTGGGCGGCCGGAGACTTGAGCCACAATGTCGGCCTCGGTCAACGTCTTTTTGAGGATGTCAATGACCTCGGTAATATATTGCTTCCGCTCGCTCTTCTTCTTGATAATATTGCGCTTCAGTTCGGAGTAGACCTTCGGGTGTAGATAGCGGAGCGCGTTATCTTCAAGTTCGCTTTTCATCCAATAGATACCCAAACGATGGGCCAGCGGGGCATAAATTTCGAGCGTCTCCGACGATATTTCACGCTGTTTATCCTCGCTTAGATAGGAGAGAGTGCGCATATTATGGGTGCGGTCGGCGAGCTTTACCAGAATAACGCGGATATCCTGCGCCATGGCAAAGATCATTTTCCGAAAATTTTCTGCCTGACGCTCTTCGCGAGTGGTGAAGTGAATTTTGCTGATCTTTGTCACCCCATCGACCAGGGCGGCGACCTCATTACCGAAATGCTGTTCGATCTGATTGAGAGTGGTTAAGGTATCCTCCACCGTATCGTGCAGCAGGCTGGTGACGACACTCGGGACATCGAGCTTCATATCGGTAATAATTTCAGCCACCCCAACTGGATGGATAAAATAGGGTTCGCCAGAGTGGCGCTTCTGACCCTGATGCATACGCTCCGAAAACGTGTACGCATCCGTGATCAGGCCGACCTTTGCCTCAGGATGGTAGGACTGGATTTTCGTAATAATTTTGTCCAAGTCGTGGTGCTGGTTCATTCGGTTCCTATGACGGTGCATCGCACGTTGGGTGCGCAGGAGCGATACGTAGGAGAGAGAGGTCTAGGCGTGAGACGCGAGCTCTCTCTGCACAGAGAATGGCGTGTAATGCCCCAACGCTGGTCTCGAGCTGATCGTTGATGACGCAATAGTCATAGCGGGCTAACGTCCGAGTCTCGTCCTGCGCACGCCGAATGCGTTGTGTAATAGCCTCTTCTTCATCTGTTCCCCGCGCGCGTAAGCGGTCTTCCAGTTTTTGCCACGAAGGCGGCAGGATAAAAACGAGCACGGCCTCTGGATAGCACGCCCTGAGCTGTTCAGCTCCCTGGACATCAATATCCAAGAGGAGGTCTTGACCCGTGTTAAGCGCACTCTCAATAGTCGTGCGCGTCGTACCGTAGTAGGCGCCGTGGACCTGAGCCCACTCGGCAAAGGCTCCCTGATCTTGAAGTGAAAGGAAAGTCTCCTCACTCACAAAGTGATAGTCTTTGCCGTTCAATTCTCCCACCCGGCGGGGTCGGGTGGTATGCGAAATTGACCAACCGAGATTCGATGTTCTCGCAATCAGTTCATGCGCTAGGGTGGTTTTTCCAGCCCCAGAGGGAGCTGACAAGATCAGAAGAATTCCGCGCCGAGAGAAGCTCAAGCATTGATCAGCGTCATCCAGCATACGTTACTCTATATTCTGCACCTGTTCGCGAATTTTTTCCACCTCTTCCTTAGCTTGGACGACGAGATGGCGGATAGACGCGTCATCGGCCTTTGCACCGATCGTATTGATCTCTCGTTGCATCTCTTGCAGGAGAAAGTCCATCCGTTTTCCCACGGGCTCGGCTAGTCGGAGAAGATCGGAAAACGCGCCAAGATGGCTTTGGAGTCGGACGCATTCCTCGGTGATATCACTCCTTTGGGCCAGGCTTGCCACATCCAGCAGGACGCGTCGGCGGTCAGAGTCGAGATGAGGCAAAAGCGCGGCGACCTTGTCCGCCAATTTCTCTCTCGTGGCCTGTTGGGTCTGTGCGCTACGCCGCCCGACACTCCGACGTACTTTTTCGAGGGTCGCAATCCGCCCACGGAGATCACGTTGCAAAAACTTTCCTTCGCGCCGGCGGTGTCGCTCCAGCGCGGTGAGCGCGCGTTGCAGCGCTTTCTTTGACGCCTCAATCTCGGTGCTGGAGGGCTGATGTGCTTCGGCGACCTGGAACACTTCTGGCCGGGACAGAAAAAAATGAAGTGGCAGGTCTCCTTCGAGGTCGAGCGTACTCTTGAGTTGCTTCGCCGCCTTGATATACGCCCGTGCAAGCTCAATATTGGGAATAACCGCGTACGAGCGTGCCGTCTGCCCTGAGAGCGTGAGGAAAACTTCAATCCGTCCACGCTTGACCTGTGTGGCAACCATTGCCCGCAATTCGTCTTCAAACGCGAGAAAGCCACGAGGCAGATGGAGTTTGACTTCGAGGAAACGGTGATTAACCGCACGGATATCGACCGTCGCACGTCCGCTCGAAAAGGCGAGGCTTCCGCTTCCAAATCCGGTCATACTTTTCATGACAGGGGTGTCCTTAATGCGGCTTTCAATTCTTCCCGAGTAACGGTTGCCGTACCGACTTTGCCGACTACAATTCCAGCCGCGTGATTGGCGAGAATGGTGGCGGCTTCGAGTCCAGCCCCGGCTCCAAGGGCGAGCGCGCACACAGCAATGACCGTGTCGCCCGCCCCTGTGACATCAAAGACCTCGCGGGCAGTGGTTGAGAAATGGGCCGCACGACGATCTGGTTGAAATAAGCTCATGCCTTCTTCCCCGCGAGAAACAAGAACGGCCTCCGTGTCCCAGAGATCAAGAAGCTGAGTACCGGCCTGTTGCAAGGCTGCGTCATTCTCCATGTCGATCTGCGTGGCTTGTCCCGCTTCTTCTTTGTTCGGCTTCATGAGACTCGCACCGCGATAATGAACGAAATTCTGGCGTTTCGGATCGATCACATAGACAAAATCCAGTTGCGTTCGCAGTGTGGCCAACAGGTCAAGCAGGTCGGCCTCAATCAGCCCTTTGCCGTAGTCCGACACTACACAGACATCAAAGTTGTGGATATAGCGCTGGATAAAGGCTCGCAGTCGCGACCGTACGCGTACACTTGGGTTGTCGGTCGGGTCGCGGTCAAGTCGGACGACCTGCTGGCTGTGGGCAATGATACGGGTTTTGCTAATCGTCTCATATGGACTGCTGGTTACCATACCCCCGATGTCTGCGCCCTGTCCCAGCAATTCTCGTCGTAGAAGTCGGCCCGCCCGATCCTTACCTACGACGCCACAGACTGTCACATGACCGCCCAAGGCGCGGATATTGGTCACCACATTCCCCGCTCCTCCGGCGTGCAGGCTCTCACGCGTGACTCGCACGACAGGAACCGGTGCTTCAGGGGAGATACGATTAACTTGGCCCCAAATGTAACGATCAAGCATGAGGTCGCCAATGACGAGTACCCGGACGCGTGAGAAGCGTGGGAGGAGGGGGGCGAGGGTGCCGAACGACTGACGGCGACGAGAAGACGGAGGCTTCATGGCGATCCTCTCTGTCGCTCGCGACGTACCGCCAAGAGTTCATAATAGAGGGCTTCATTAGCACGCGCTGTTGTCTCGATATCAAAATGCGTACGGACCTTGGATTGTCCATGGGAGCCCAAAGTCTTCGCCCAGTCAGGATGGCGCAGGCATTGGAGGAGCGCGTTGCATAAGGCCGAGGAGTCTTGAGTTGGTATGAGGAGACCTGTTTCTCTATCGGTGATGATCTCAGGAATGCCGCCAGCCCGGCTTGCCACCACCGGGAGACCCGCCGCCAGCGCTTCAATAACGGCGACCCCCAAACCTTCCCAGACAGGAGTGTGAACAAAAATGTCTGCGGCGGCTAAGTAGGCAGACACGTCTCGACAAAATCCGGCAAAGTGAAACACGGAAGCTAGGCCAAGCGCCCGTACATGGGCCTCTAGTTCTTGCCGGAGTGGTCCATCTCCGCAGATGAAGTAATGGAGGGATAGCGCCTGGCCGGTCTGCTTAGCATACTGACCCTGCTGGCAGTGAGAGCGAAGCTGGGCTGCTGCTTCGATCAGTGTATGCGGTGATTTACGCTTCGTCAGCGCACCGGCCATGAGAATAACTGTGGTATCTGCGCCGAGCCCGTATTGGCGTCGAATAGCCATGCGCTGGGAGGCCGTGGGCAGAAACTGCCTAGTGTCAACACCGCTCGGGATGATGCGGATAGCTTTGTCGGAAATATGTACGGATTCCAGCGCGGCCGCCACACCTGAGGAGATGGCGATGACCATGTCAACCTGTCTGCTATACAGAAACCGACTCAACCAGCCCGCCTTGACCGGGTAATCCATCCGACGTGTGACCAGACGGCGGGCTGGCAGGGCATGGAGCCACGGACTGAGTGCATGTGCTCTGGCCGTATGGAAATGCACCAAGTCGTAGCGTTCCCTACGGACCAGCCGGCGCAGCCGCCATCCGGCCAGACCATCAAGATGATTACGGACCGAGAGCGGCTGAACGGTGAGATTGTCGTGTTGGAGGCGCTGAGCTAAGACGCCGTGCATCGGAGTTGCAACATGGGAGATATGGCCGGCTCGGTGAAGATAGCGAGTCAGGCCCAACACCTGGGCCTCTCCGCCTCCCCAATGCCGTTCTGGGTCAACGTGCAGGATCCGTAACCGGCGTGTCATGAGAAGCGTTCCGGGACGAACTCTGTGGAGAATCTGATGCTTGCTCCCATAGCTTGGCGTATTTCAGGAAAACATAGAATGCCGAGGTCGTGGCAACAAAAAAGCCAGGAAGCCCATCTCTGATACAGCCTCGAAGAAAATAAAAACTCAAGAAGCGCCACAACGGGCGCAACAATACATCGCTCAGATACTTCTGGCGCCTTCGCAGTATCAGCTCACGGGACGAGATATCTGTCAGGCTGTTCACGGTACGGAGATGGTCACTGATATCGGTATAGGTGTAGTGATGGAGGTTGCCGCTCAGACGCTCGGAGTGGCCATGCAGGAGCACTTTTTCGTGAGGATCCACACCTCCCCATCTGACTTTGTGTTTCCGAAAGAGCCGCAGCCGATAGCTCGGATACCAGCCGTGCCACCACCAGCGCCCTAAATAGTGGACGAGACGCGGGATATAGAATCCGTCGACTGCTGGATCATCCTGTTGCAATACAGCCTGAATCTCATTCTGGAGGAGTGGGCTGACTTCTTCATCCGCATCAATGTTGAGTATCCACTCATGGCTTGCCTGAGAGAGAGCAAAACGTTTTTGCTCAACATAGCCCGGCCACGCGCGTTGAACGACACGGGCTGAATAGTCTCGGCAGATCTCTACGGTCTTATCGGTGGAAAAGGAGTCAACCACGATGATCTCATCGCACCACTTGACGCTTTCAAGACAGCGTCGAATAGCTTGCTCCTCATTAAAGCAGACAATACAGCACGAGACAGGACGCCGGGGAACGATGCCATGAGGTGGGTCGAGGGTATGGTCCGCGCCAGGAGTCTGCACCCTGTCTATGGACTGCGCGTGGCGCCGTCTTCGTTTGGCATACTCACGGTCTTTCCGGCGACGCACAGACAGCAACGTTTTGAGCAAGGCGCGGCGCTGCTTAGATGACGGCAGAGGAGGGCCGAGATAGGTATACAAAAAGAACAGGCGCTCAGTCTGCCGGGCTCGACGGCCTAGGGTCCGATCGAGCTGTACCAGATTTTTGATACGCCGCCGCAATGTCAGGCTCGGATCGTGTTTGAGGCGATCAAGGTCAACGAGGCAAAACTGCCACCTCGGTCCATGACGCACTTCGCATGTTTCCACGAGCAGGTTCGCATCTCTCAGGTCTCCGCTGTACAGACCGGTCGTGTGAAAAGACCGCACAAAGAGCGCCAATTCTCGAAGAAAAAGACGGCGCTGTGCCACAGACCAGCGCGGCGCAGCCTCCCGCCAATAGTCCGAAAGGGGAGGATATGGCAGCGCTTGGCTGACATAGACACTTTCCTGCACCAAGCCAGCTTTCCGTTTTTCCACAACGGCCAGTGGTTGAGGAACGGGAAAGCCGTATTTCTGTAATAATTGCGCTCCGTGCCACGCTCGCCGAGCCGGGGAGCCATGGAGCAATGCGTCCGCCCGGCGACGCCAGTGAGTCAGCTGGTGGCACTTAACAACGACGGACTGGATCGAGTCGGACATCAGCGTCACGGTCGTGCCTGCGTCCTGTTTGAGAATACGGGTGCACTGCCAGTGTGTTGGCTGTAAGGAAACGAGGTCTGTGACTCGTGCAGCATCCAGATGTGAATGGACAATGGCGGGCACTGCCGTGCTGACGGAACTCGTAACGCTCACAACGACGTGCTTCCCTACATATAGCCGAGATCGGTCAGCCGCTTTTCAAGGTCGGCCTTTTCCGTCTCTGACATGACGAATTCCGGCGTTGCGGCTCGCGATCCGTGTCGGATGTCCTCGATCCGGTGCCGAAGCAGTTCAGCCACATCTTGGCGTTGGTGGACCAAGTTGTACTGTTCCGAAGGATCGTTCGGAAGGTCATACAGCTCTGCGGGAATATGCGGATTATTGGGGGCATAGATGTATTTCCACTCGGGCGTACGCCAACCGACCCGCTGGTCGCGCGGATCTGAACGAACGCGCAAAAACGCTTCTATATAAGCCTCCAGGCCGAGTGGGGCATCATCCAGTAGTGTCGGCTTGATACTCGTGCCATGAATCCCAAGTGGAACCGGGGCGCCAACGAGATCCAGCAAGGTTGGCAGAGCGTCGATCTGGCGGACGAGCTGAGGGACGAGTTTGCCCACTGGCAGGCGAAAGGAGTCTGTCCCAGTTCCCAACATCGAAAAGACCAGCGGCACGCGGACGAGATCCTCGGAGACGTCCATCTCATGCCCCTCGCGCTTGATCGTTTTCCGCCCAGACAGATCGCGCACGAGACGGTACCAGCGGTATTGAAGATCTGTCTTGACGACATGTTCGCCATGGTCACCATGGACCACGACCAGTGTGTTCTCGGGGAGAACGGCGAGGAGTCTGTCCAACTCGGCGTCCAGACATGATAACGCGCGCTCGTAGCGATTCCGGCCGTAGGTCAGACCTCGGAAGGCCGGCAGGATATGCCGCCGATGATGCAGTTCCCATAAGTGTAAAAAGCCGAACCACGGCTGCTGCACCGCTAGGCTTTGCAAGCGCCGTCGAAAATCTGCGCCCCAATTCGTGGATAGATAGGCTGACCCCTCTCGACAGTGATAGACGTCAAAACCGCGATCCAGATCGGTCTCAGGAAAGAGGGGGCCACTCACCTCCGCCCAGGTTTTGTAGCCGTAGGCCCGGAAGGCGTCGACCAAAGACGGAACTGCTGGATTCAGTTTCAGTCCGAAAATCGAACGAATGCCGTGCACAAAGGAGTAGCTGCCGGTCAGCAGGCTAGCCACACAGGGCGTTGTGGACGAAGCTGAGGCAATGGCCTGCGTACAGGCCACACCGGAACGAACGAGGCGGTCCAGGGTCGGCGTCCGCGCGCCCCGATCCTCGCCAACAACAGCATCGGCACGTAAACAGTCAATTAGGAGAAAAAGGATATTCGGACGATTCATACAGGTATGCCGGTTGACCCTGATTCCTGGGCCGTACTTAGGTCGTCTGGATACGATTGAGGACGTGACGCGCCTTCTCAAGGACCTGTTCCGGGGTAATGCGCTGCATACAGGCACGCTGAATTTTGCAGTCTCGCGTATAACATGGGCTACACGCTGCTGAGCCACACAGAACAAGATCTTCCGAGCCCCATGGTGCCGATCGGATAGGACTTGTGGCTCCCCACAGGGAGATCACTGGCGTTCCAACTGCTGCGGCAATATGCATAGGGCCTGAATCTGGTCCAATGCCGAGCCGGGCACGCGAGAAAATACCAATCAGATCACGCAGGCTGGTCTTTCCACTCAAGTCGGTTGCTTTCGCCTCCCCCAGCGCGGCGCTGACTTGGCTCGCAAACACCACCTCTCCTGGCCCCCCAATCAACACTGTGCCTATATCATACTCCTGCTGGAGGATTCGTGCCACCTGAGCGGTTGTCGTTGGAAACCAGAACCGACTTGGCCAGCGCGAGCCAAGAAAAAAGGTCACATAAGGACGCGGGGTATTGGCGAGTAAGGTATCGATATATCGCTCTTCTTCCTCTCGCAGCCGGAGATCAAATGCTATCCCGTCGTCGGGCAGACCCAGAGCATCCGCAAAACGCAAATATTGTCGCAGTTTGAGAGAAAAGTCTGGAATGGGATCAAGCGTACGTGTATTACACAGCCAATTGCCTTCTTTAGTGTTTTGACGATGAAACCCCAATCGAACCGGTGCCCGCGACCAGAGACTGACCAAGCCACTCTTGGCATGGCGCTGTAAGTCGAGGACCAAGTCAAACTGTTGAGACCGAATCGTTTGAAGAAAGGGCCAAAACCGCCAAGGCCCTTGGGACCGGTTATAGAGCAATATCTCATTGAGGGCAGGGTGCGCTTCAAGCAAAGGAGCCGCCGCTGGTTCCACCGCCCAGGTAATATGCGCTTGTGGATAGCCCCGCCGGACTCGAGTGAGTAAGGGCAGCGCCCGGGTCACATCCCCAATTGCCCCAAAAAGAAGGATGAGAATGCGATCTGGTTGGATGGCAACAGTGGGTCGCATTACGCTATGGATGGTATAATAAATGTGTTTCTCCGTCTCCTGGCCCCAGGTGAAAAGCTGAACGAATAGATAAGCGAAATCACTCTTTTTGATCCTGTCGGAATTGTCATACAGCCCTCTAGTGCTCCTCAAGAGTTGCCCCTTGCTCAAGCAACTACTCCTCGGCGTCAAATTTCGCGATTGAGCGTCGAAGGCGAGCAAGGTTTCGTTTGCGATGGGAAGAGGGGAGAGGTGCGGGAAAGATGCGTGCCCGGTCGAAGTCGATAATGAGCACCTCATACCGGTCAGAGTCATTCCGAACGAGAATATTCGTGAGGTTGAGGTCCGCATGAGAGATGCCACTCTCATGCATAGTATTGATCGTCTGTAGGATTCTTTCAGTAACAGCCTGTCGTTCCTCAACCGGTGGGTCGGTGTGCAGCCATTCCTGCCAGTTGAGGAACCCTGGGGCTTCACGAGTGATGAGGGTTCCTCGATAAAAACCAAAAGACTGCCACTCAACCCCAGCGCCCAAGACCTCAACCGTCGGAACGCCACGTTCGCGAGCTATAACCGTCGTGCAGAGCTCGGCAAAGGGGCGCGGTGGGTGGTCCCAATACAGGTCGTGTACAAAATGGCGAACCAAACCCCCACGTTGATAGCATCGGACGATAGCAGGACCCTGGGCGTCGAACGGAACGCGCTGGATTATACCTCGCCCGCCTTGGAGACGGTCAGCCCTGCCGGCTTTGATTGCTTCTAGGGCGCTGAGCAGTGCAGACCCGTGTCCATCTCTGAGCCACCAGCTACAGGCGGTGGTCGCATGTTCAGCAAATCCGTTTGGGGGTGTCAGCGAACGGAAGACGACGAACATCGTATCAGGGACGTGCGCGTAGAAGCTCACCCCGAGGCCGCGTCCGAGTGTGAATGACTGGAAGGGGTGGATGAGCTACCCTGAGGTTTAGGGGTCTCATCTATCAGTCCATTTTGAATTTCCCATAGCTTGGCATACGTGACAAGCACGGCGTAGGAATCGAACAACGCTATTGTTAAGCCGTTCATTCCGTGTCGCCACTCACCCTTGCCAAGATAAGTGGAACAAAACGCACCAAGAGGGGAAAAGATAAAATGCCGGGATTTCACCGGTTTGTTTTGCCTTGCCCATTCTTTGGCGGTTGCCGATGTTGTGGCGTTAAGTGTGGCAAAGCGTTCTTGGAGTGTCATGGTAACGCTACTGGTCGTGGCTTATCTGCACAGGACGAGGCGCTGATCGTTTGAGAAGCCCATCAACACCGGCTAATACGTCATGGACCGTTATCAGCTGCATACATTCTTCAGTGCCACGTGGACAGGAAGGGCCACCATGCCGACGACAGGGGCGACAAAACAGCTCTTTTTTTTCAACGATCACCGCCTTATCGCTATACGGGCCGTACCCCAAGCTTGGCGTCGTCGCGCAAAAGATCGCAACAACCGGGATCTGCCGCGCAATGGCAAGATGCATAGGGGCACTGTCATTGCTAATGACCACCTGAGCCCGATCAATGAGAGCCATAAACGTTTGCAGGTCGGCCTGACCGGCAAGGTTGAGCAGGCTTGCTACCTGGGCCTGCTCTTCGATCTCCTGCGCTATGGGCACGTCCTCCGGACCGCCACACAGCACCACGCGTCCATAGTCACGTGCCAGCGAACGAACTAAGGCACTATAGCCTGCCGTTGTCCAGCGTTTTGTATACCAGACTGAGCCCGGACACACTACAAACACCGGGTCGGAGGCGGCAATCTGGGCCTCGTCAAAGAATCGTTGGACATTGGTCTGGGTGGCTGGATGATAAGCGACATATGGTGTACGGTCGCAGGATTCGGGATCAAGACCAAAAATACGCATAATGCATAAAATGCGTTCAACTTCGTGTCGGTCGGTGTCTCGCTGGGCGGTCTGATGGTACAAGAACCAGCCGGGACTTTGACGAAATCCAACACGGTGCGGAATGTTAGCCAGGGCCAGCAGCAGAGCGGTCCGAAAGGATTTATGCGGTGCGACCGCCAGCGTAAAGTGCTGGCGTTGGAGCCGGCGAGCCATTTGCAGCATGCCGAAAAACCCTCGATCATCCCCACGCTTGCTATCGACGAGAACGTTGTCCACTGCTGGGTGATCTTGGACGAGCGGTCGTGCCTGAGGGGTCGTGAGGACGGTCAGCGATTCGAGGTTGAGTGAGCGCCGCAGGGTGCTGAGGAGCGGAGTGGTCAAAACCACGTCTCCAAGAAAACCGGTCTGGGCAACGAGGAGACGTTCCATTAAACGATCCCAACTTTCCGGAGGCGTAACACTAAATTGTCTTCTATCAGAAGACGGGGGTGACACAGCCAGCGCAGCAGCTTCCTGTTTTCCTGTCGCCGGTTCGGGTTTTTCTCACGTATCCACAGTGTGTACCAGGTATAGGCCGTCACGGGTAAACCCAGCGTCGCCAGCAAGAACCACGAGTAGAGCTTGACCTTACTGTGACCCATACATTCCAGACCGAGTCCGTTTTGCTTGCACAGATAGTATAAAATTGGCAGCTCAATCGGATAGTTGTGAAACCGGTGGGCGTGGTTGAGAGGAGTCTCAAATGGAATAAAGCGCCGTTTGGTCTTGTGGTATCCACTGAGCATAAAATGCACCCGCGAGTTTAGGCGCATAACATTGGGTGTGGTCAGAATTAACGATCCGCCAGGTTTGAGAACACGCGCTAACTCGCCCAATGCCGCTTGATGGTCGGACAGGTGTTCAATGACCTCAACCAGCAAAACCACATCAAAACTTGCATCGTCGTAGGGCAGCCGCTCTCGCAGGTCCACGCCATAATCAATAGGGATTCCGTTCTTGTCCGATCCTCTCGCTTCAAAATTGGTCCCCCGAAGCGCGAAACGTCGATGTTGTAACGATGCTAAAACGTCCCCCTCTTTACAGCTAACATCGAGAAGGGTTTTCCCCTCATCAGGAATATCAGCCAGTAGGTTGGAAACCGCTTGAATAAGAAACGGAGCTGCCATAGTACTCTTACTCTCCGTCTTTTCTTTCCCCTATTCCTTTCAGTTGAGACTCAATAAACGCTAAGAACTGCTCGGCATCGTCGACCTCCATATCGATACGGAGAGCAACGAGCTTATCCGTGGCAAACGGAAACTTCTCAAGCTTTACCAGATCTTTCTCTGTCGTCACTACGAAATCACACACTCTGCTGGCTGATACAATCGTTTGCCAGTCTCTTTCTGTATAAACGTGATGGTCTGGAAATACCATCATGTCTATAATTTCCGCGTCTGCTTCTCTGATAAAACGGTGGAATAGATCTGGAGTTGCAACACCGCTGACCGTCATCACCTTCTTATGTGCCAATAAAAATAAGGGCAACTCTTGCCACTCACCATGCGTGGAGTGAATAAGTGCGGTCGGACATGGATTCGCAAAAAAGAGAGGCTTCTCACGTATGTGAAGGGAGGCCGCGTAGTCCTGCTGAGCCTGCACCGTCTCTCCCTTCGTTACAACGACCAAGTCCGCTCGACGTATGGCAGTAGACGGTTCGCGGAATGGGCCGGCGGGGAGCAACCACCTAGTAGTTTCTCTTTGCTGGGCATCAAGCAGCAGAATGTCGAGGCTACGGCCTAAGCGTCGATATTGAAAACCATCATCCAGAATCAATACCTCAACGCCATAGGTTCCTTGTGCCAGCCGGGCCGCTCGGACGCGGTCGCGTCCGGCCAGAACGACACCGGAAAAGGTCCTGGCCAGCATTACGGCTTCATCTCCGACCTCCTCCGGCGTTGCCTGAGCCCGACCGACCGTACCCACTGTTGTGACTCCCTTATTCTGCCCTTTGTAGCCTCTTGAAAGAATGGCAACCCGGTGATGCTGAGCGTGCAGCAAACGAGCGAGCCAGAGAACGAAAGGCGTCTTCCCCGTTCCGCCAACAGTAAGATTACCTATGCTAATGATGTGAAGGGGAATCTGTTCACTGCGAAGAATACCCTTCTCGTATAAAAAATTACGGATTCGGACGCCAGCTGAGAACAGAATCGAGAGTGGAACGGCCGCCAGCCAGCCCAACACGCCGAAGAAGCCCTGACGAGTCCAGATTTTCTGGACGAGACGCTGGGGGAAAATCATACGCAGACTAGGGGCGAGAAGGAGCGCAGGTCGGACAGTGCTGAAGGACAATGCTTAAGGTGCGCTCAACTGCGCCTTGTTGCTGCTCAATGGTTTTGCGTATCAGCGCTCCTGTCTTTTGTCGTAAGTTGGCATCGGTCAGCAACGGCAGAGCGGCGTCATGCAAACTGTGCGCGTCGTAAATTTCAATCCCTCCCTGGACTTTTTTCAACTCCGCGACAATCGACGAAAAATTATGTGTATACGGACCAAAACAGACTGGGACTCCGACAAGAGCCGGTTCAATCATGCTATGCCCGCCAGGACCTCGAATTAGACTACCACCAACAAAGACGAGGGAAGCCACAGCATAGAAACTGGCAAGCTCTCCGAGTGTATCCAAGAGAAACACCTCGGTGTCAGGGGGGGCCAGCGTTGAGCACGCACTGCGTTTGATATAGCGCCAGTCCTGCCGTTGTAATAACGCCTCGACTAAAGAAAAACGCTCTGGATGACGGGGAGCAAGAAGGAGCAGAAGGTGGGGCAGATCGCCTCGAAGCTCCCGAACGGCTTGGAGGAGGATTTCCTCTTCGGAATCATGGGTGCTTGCGCCAATAAGTAGCGGCCGGTCGCCCAAACCTGCCTGGGCTAAAATTATCCTACCCGCGTCTCCGCTAGCATTCACGCCGTCAACCTTGAAGTTTCCTGTTACCTGAACACGTTGAGTGTCCGCTCCAGCGGCAATAAGGCGTTGCGCATCTTCCTGCGTCTGCATGCAACATACGGTAATACTCTGCAAAATTGGACGAAAGACAAGGGGGAGCAGACCATAGCGTCGCTGTGCGCGTTTGGAGAAACGGCCGCTCACCAGGAGGGCCGGTGTCCGCCGACGGGCCAGGCTTGCTAACATATTCGGCCATATCTCTGTTTCGGTGAAAAAGAATACCTGTGGTCCGATACGCTTGAGGACGTGACGACTCACAAACGGATAGTCGAGTGGGAAATAGAACACCCCATCTGCTTCGGGACACCGTTCGGTCGCAGTTTGATAGGCCGTTGTGGTTTGTACTGAAACCAGCAGCGGCGTGTCTGGAAAGCGCTCTTTCAGTGCGGATAAGAAGGGCCGAGTGGCGAGGAGTTCACCAACAGAAGGAGCGTGGAGCCAGAACGGTGCTGTACCCCGTGTCAGCTGGACAACGTCCGAGGGTAGCCGTCCAAGTCGTTGCCCCAAGCCGATGCGATAGCGTGGCCTCAGAATGAGCGCCATGGCCGCAAAAGGAAAAGCGATAACAACGAGAACCGTCAAAAGAACATTGTAGACCGCGAGACTCATGGGTGCTTGAAATACGTGTCCGCTTGCCTGGTGATGGTCCGTAAACGCTCTTCCAGTTCTTGTCGCTTCTGCTCCAGTTGCGCGGGGGTCGTCTCTACTGGAACGGAGATAGGTGGTCCCACAACGTAGACAACTCGACTAAAAGGGAAGGGGATCATGAGATGGTCCCAGCTTCCAATTCTGGTATGCCACGCCGCACTATATGCGGTCGGGAATACCGGGGCACCGGTGGCGCGGGCAAGCTGGAGTACCCCGGATTTAGCCTGCTGGCAAGGTCCACGGGGGCCATCCGGAACAACGATGAGGTCGTAACCGAGTCGATACGCCTCGATCAGACCTTTCAGCCCGCTGACCCAACCACGAGAAGACGAACCTCGGACCGCAGCAATACCGAAGCGGTTGAGCACGCGGGTGATAATTTCTCCGTCACGGTGGATACTATTCATAATACAGGCCTTTTGGCCGCGGTAGCCAAAGCGCATGAGCACAATGCGGCTATGCCAGAAGGCCAGGATGACCTGTTCGCCTCGCTCCCAGCGCGCAAACAAATCGTCCGTGCCGACGTAACATCTTCTGGTCGTCACCTTGAGGAACCACAGCAGAGCAAAGGTAAGACCTGCCCAGAGACGAATTTTGAGCTCTTCGCCAAATGGGAAATGTGGCTGTCGGCTGAACGAGTGGGGGGTAGAGTCAGCCGAGGTAGGGCCGACGGGAGGTTGAATTGAATTCAGCATAGGTGTCAGGCCGCCGAACGCGGCTCGGCGCGAAACTGAAGCTCGTAGAGGCGCCGGTAGTGGGTGTTATGCGCCAAGAGTTCCTCATGCGGCCCTTCTTCCATGATACGCCCGTTGTCTAAGACGACAATTCGATCGGCCTTCTGGATGGTTGATAAGCGGTGGGCAATCACCAGCACGGTCCGCCCAACCATCAGGCGCTCGATGGCGTCTTGGACTAGGCGTTCTGACTCGTTATCAAGTGAAGAGGTCGCCTCATCAAGGATCAACATGGGCGCATTTTTCAAGAGCGCCCGGGCAATAGCGAGCCGCTGGCGCTGTCCTCCAGACAGCAGCACCCCAAGCTCGCCGATCTGGGTCGCATATCCCTCCGGAAGCGCCATGATGAAGTCGTGGGCATGCGCGGCCTTGGCCGCAGCAATAATCTCCTCCTCGGGCCGTTGTGGCATGCCATAGGCAATATTATTGCGTACGGTGTCATTAAACAAAAAAGTGGCTTGGGTGACCACGGCAATCTGGGAACGCAATGAGGCGAGTGTCAGGTCGCGCAGGTCTGTTCCGTCTACAGTAATCTGTCCTTCACTGACATCGTAGAAGCGCGGAATCAAATCGGCCAGAGTGCTTTTGCCGCCTCCACTGGGACCGACTAAGGCCACGACCTGCCCTGCGGCTATTGAGAGGTTGATATGCCGTAAGACCCACTCCTCTTGATAGCGAAAGGAGACATCATGGAACTGGATATGGTGCCCGAAGCGCGATAGGCTGCGCGCCTGCGGCCGATCTTGAACATCACCGTGCTCGTCCAAGACCTCAAACAACCGTTCTGCCCCAGCCAATCCGTTTTGCACAGCGGTCTGCGTTCGGGTGAGATGCTTGAAGGGCTGATAGATTAGCAGCATGGCCGTCAGAAACGCTACAAACTCACCTTGGGTACGCGCTCCCTCAATAACGCTCAGTCCGCCATACCAGACAACCCCGGCAATGCCACAGGCCGCTAGGAGTTCGACCATGGAAGGGACAAATGCCTTGAGTCGTCCCGCCCGAATGGCATGCTTGTACAGCCTGTGATTCTCGGCGGCAAAGCGTTGTCGTTCATAGTCTTCCATGCCAAAAGCCTTGACCACGCGCGTCCCCTGGATGGTTTCCTGTAAGAGTGCCGATAAATACCCGAGTGAGCCTTGGCCTTTACGACTCAAACGACGGACCTTCTGATAAATCCGCATGAGCGGCAGGATGGTTGCGGGAAAGGCAATGAAGGCGATACTGGCGAGAACCCAATCCTTGACAAACGCCACCGTCACCAAGACCAGCAGCGTTGTGGCATCCCGCATCATTGACGCCGTGGCTTGGGTGAGCGCCTGGCGAACGAGCAGGGTGTCATTCGTTACCCGCGATATCAGCGTACCTGTTGGATGGCGCTGAAAAAAAGACAGGGAGAGTGATTGGAGATGGGCATTCAGGGTATTACGTAGATCTTCAACGATCCGCTGGCCCACGTATTCCATCAGATAGATATGACCAAAGTTACAGGCACTCCGAAAACTGAAGGTCAGGATAATAATGAGAGGGAGGGTCTTGAGGGCGCTGAGATTCTTGTCGGCAAAAATGTCGTCAAACACATGTTCGACCAGAAAGGGCAGCACACCGTTTGTGGCGCTGAACAAGACCATGCACACGACTGCGGGAAGAAACGCACGGTAGAGATAGGGTCGCAAATACAACAGCAGACGCCGGTAAACAGTCATAACTCCGCGAGACTCAATGAACGCTCGGCCAACAAATTGAAAATCAAGTCCGCCGTACGTTGGGCGGCTCCGGGCTCCCCGAGCTTGGTCCGTACCTCCCGTAACCCTTCTTGGGCAACGCTATATGCCTGGGCATCGGTTAGCAACCGCCGCGCCTCCGTGGCAATCCGCTCTGGTGTGACGGCGCTTTGAATCAACTCAGGTACGATTTGTCGCCCGGCAATGAGATTAGGCATGCCAATGAAGGGAACACGGACAAACAGGCGAGCCAGGGCATAGGTCACTGGAGCTAGGCGATACATAATTACCATGGGTCGTTCGAGCAGCGCCATCTCCAGCGTAGCAGTGCCAGAAGCTACGAGAGCGAGGTCGGCGGCATACGCGACGTTATAGGTGTCCCCTTGAACAACTCGAATTACGGCTGAGTGGGAACAGACCATTGTTTCGATCTGGTCGAGGTCCAGCGTCGAGGCGACGGCGAGAATAAATTGATACGTATCTCCCAGAGTGGTTGCTGCGTGAAGGAGCGGAGGGAGCAGATAGCGCACCTCTTGCGTTCGACTGCCCGGCAGCAGCACAATCGTCTTGCGAGTCGGATCGAGGTGGTAGCGATGTAGAGTATCTGCCCGAGAACGGGTCGACCGGACGCGGCCCACCAGCGGATGACCCACAAATTTAACCGAGCAGCCATGCGCAGTATAAAAGTCTGGCTCAAACGGAAACACGGCGGCTAGCAGGTCCACCCACTTGGCAATCGTATAGACCCGTCGCCTCCGCCAGGCCCAAACCTGAGGGCTAATATAGTAAAAGACGGGGACATTGGCCCGCTTGGCAAATTTTGCCAGTCGCAGATTAAACTCTGGAAAATCAATCAGTACCAGCAGGTCCGGGGGATGGGTACGCAGGATCTGGGTCAGCTCACGATAGGTTCGCCACAAGGCGGTGAGCTTATCGGCTGCCTCGAATAAACCCATACCGGCGATGGCCGCTGAATCGACCAGCGTCTGCATACCGGCCGCCCGCAGAGCAGGTCCACCCACCCCAAAGATGTCAAGCTGTGGCTGCTGCGCCTTCAGGGCTGAGACAAGATCGGCTCCATGCACGTCCCCTGAAGCTTCCCCGGCAACGAGCAGAATCCGCACTAGGGAATCTCCAAGCTTTCAACAATACGCTCGGCTTCTTCCAGAGCTTGGAGGCCGTCCAGACCACTGACGAGCGGCGTGCTTCGATCCTGGACGGAGTGGAGAAATGCTCTGATTTCTTCTTCTAGCGCGTCTTCACCCCCTACGGTACGCTCTTCAAAAGAGAGGTTGGGCATGGCGGTCTCGCCTGCTGCTGGCTCCCGGCGACAAATGCGAATGGTATGTGCCCCATAATCCACAACAAGGTAGGTATCGGGTTGGAAAACGCGCATCTTCCGTTCTCGCTTGAGTGCCACTCGGCTAGCGGTAATATTCGCGATGCAGCCTGAGGCAAACCGCAGGCGGACATTCGCGATATCCGGTTCATCCGTCAGAACGGGTACGCCGAACGCCTCGCGGGAGACAATCGGTGAACGGACTAGGCTGAGAATCACATCCAAATCGTGAATCATCAAATCCCGCACCACATCAACATCTGTCCCGCGCTCAATGAAGGGCGCGACGCGGTGACATTCAATAAAGCGTGGTGCGGTTAATATACCAGTCAACGACCGGAGGGCAGGGTTAAAGCGTTCCAAATGTCCGACTTGGAGTATGCAGCCGTGCTCATGGGCGAGGTCAACGAGACGACGGCCTTCGGCGCCTGTTGCCGTAAGGGGCTTTTCAACAAGTACATCAATACCCTGTGCGAGGAAATCCTGAGCGACTGCGGCATGCAGTTGGGTTGGCACGGCGATGCTTACGCAGTCTACATTCCCAAACAGCGCACGATAATCGGTCTGAGCTGAGGTCTGACATTCCTGTGCGACCTCTTCAGCCCGCGCTGCATTACTATCGACAACGCCAACTAAATCGACGCCCTCCAAACGTGCATATTTTTGGGCATGGAAGCGTCCCAGATAGCCCACGCCAACCACACCGGCCCGAAGCGGGATACTCTGTTGGTGAGGCGTTGAGAAAGAACTCGGTGGGTAAGCCATCAGCGCATTCTCTTGGGGGTATGACACCTCGTACCATGCACAAGCGCGTCCATCATCCGCAAATGGCACCCCTCAGCATAGAGCGGAGCCGCCTCTGTCGCGGAACGAGAATCATCTGCCCTATGGCCCTTGCCTCCCGAAATCAAGCCGCGACCTCTTGCCTGAGGGCGTGTGACGACTGCTCCGGTGATGCCTCTTCCGTCGGGCTGTTGGGCGGAACTTTCATCAGGTCGAAGTAGAGCTGGGGAAAGGCCTCGGGTTTATCGGTCGGGATGGGCTTCCAGTCGCCGCCACGGATATAGGTTGCCCCACCAGTATACTCCCACCTATCTGCTTTCCACTCATAGGTTGCCCGGCATGGGATAAGGCGTGGAATCATATTTTTGATGGGCGCCTGTTCAGCTTCTTCCTTGGTCTCAAAAAAGTCGCTCTGTGTCACCTTGCAGGTAAAAGTGACGATACCGAGGGTTTTTTCTGGATCGCGGGTGTCCACAATATAGGTCATATGCCGTATCCCAAAGGTCAGCTTTGCCCACTGAAGCAAGATGCTGTCTCGAAAAACAGGTTCCGTCTGCTCTATGACCTTTTGGACGTCGGCTATAAACTCTTCCAGACTGTCTTTTAAGGGCTCCTTGGCAAAGCCCGAGGAGAGTGGCTGAATAAGAAGAAGCAGGTTGACGAATATTAGAACGATATACCGCATCACGTGACTCGTTTCACTCAGTATCCCACGCAGCCCCTATCACTAAAACTCGGATTTGACAATGGAAACAGGCCGAGAGGGGGAGCGTGTCGCTGGTTAGCTTGATTCGCCTTCTGTTCGCTGGCATAACGCTGACAAGAGGGCATGATGACGTTGACCCGAAGACAAAAGGAAATCTGGGACTATCTGGCCGCCTATGTTGAAGAACATGGCTATGCACCAACCCTTGAGGAAATCGGTGCCCACTTCGGCCTCTCCTCGCTGGCAACGGTCCATAAGCATCTGAGTAATCTCGAACGCAAAGGGCTGATTACCAGAGCGTGGAACCTGAGCCGAGCCATTGAACTCACCCCGCCTGAAAATTCAGTCGAAGCCGTTGAGCTACCGCTGCTGGGGGAAGTGGCGGCGGGCTCGCCCATTGAGGCCCTGGAAACCGAGGCGAGACTCGCCGTGCCTGTTGATTTTGTCCGTCGCCCACACCGCGCGTTTACGCTCCGTGTCCGGGGCGCATCGATGGTTGGCGAGGGCATTCTCGACGGTGATTTTATCGTTGTCGAGCCGCGTCCTAGCGCGAACAACGGAGAAACCGTTGTTGCCCTTATCGATGGTGAGGCCACCGTCAAGAAATTCCATCGACAAGCCGATGGCCTGATTCGCCTCCAACCTGCCAACCCGATCATGGGGCCGATTCTTGTGCGGGAAGAGGAGGTGGAAGTACGCGGTATTGTGGTTGCCGTCCTGAGAAAATTTGGGAAGTAGGCTGAGCCGTGCCCTTTTCCCTCTACGTGCACATTCCCTATTGTCTCAGTAAATGCCCCTACTGTGACTTTAACGCCTACGCCACACAAAACTGGCCTGAGGCGCGTTATATCGATGCCCTGTGCAAAGAGTTTGCCTGCCATATGCAGGCCCCGATACAGGCCTCGCCTTGGCTGGGCGGAACGCTTGAGACAATCTACTTCGGTGGCGGAACACCATCGCTCTTTCAGCCGGCATCGCTGGAGCGCTTCCTCACCTGCGTCGCCAAGCACTGTCGGCTCGCTCCCGACGTGGAGATAACGCTTGAAGCCGACCCGGCTACAGTTTCGCTCGACACGCTCTCCGGATATCGGGCGCTCGGGATAAGCCGACTGAGTCTCGGCATTCAATCATTTGAGTCGTCTGTACTGCGGACGCTGGGTAGACTCCACACGAGAGAGGAGGCGCTGCGGACAATCGAGCTTGCCAGAGCAGCCAAGTTTTTCAACCTGAATATCGACCTTATATTCGGTGTGCCAAATCAGACACTGGACTTGCTTACGCGCGACCTCAACCAGGTCTTCGGCTGTAAACCGGAACATATTTCGATGTATGGTTTGACCTACGAAGAGAACACCCCATTTTACGCAATGCGACAAAAAGGGGTATTGCAACCGGTGGATGAAGAGACCGAGGTCACCATGTACACCCAAGTCCAGGCGGCCTGTGCGGCCCACGGTTATGAGCGGTATGAGATTTCCAACTTTGCTCGACCCGGATACGCGTCTCAACATAATCTGCGCTATTGGCAAGGTGGGACCTATCTTGGGCTGGGAGCTGGAGCACATTCATTCTCGTGTGCACCTGGCTGGGGGGTACGCTGGAGCAATATACGGAATCCAAAAGCCTATATGGAGCAGACACTCTCTACGGACCGGGCAGATCAATATGTGGAACACTTGACCGAAGAGCAGGCGCGGGGCGAGTTTCTCTTTCTCAATCTCCGCCAGACAGATGGTATGTCCCTGAGTGGATTTGCGAGGCGGTTTGGACGACCCTTCTTTGCGCAGTTTCCGCACGCAGCCGATATGGTGAGCGAAGGGCTCATAACCCAGGGTGCGGGAAAGGTCAGACTTACCCCCAAGGGGTTGCTGGTGGCGGATAGTGTTTTTGCGAGTTTTTTTTAGCTTCCGCGTCCTGCCTCTTGGCCAAAATGTCGATACAGCACATTCATATATGGGCCGCAGGGACGACGCGCCTTAAAAAAGTCGCGCGCTTCTTCGAGTGACATGGCGTGATAAGCATGCAGGTAGGCAATCGCAACTGTTGGGGCACGATTGCAGCCGGCATTACAGTGGAGGAACACCCGGTTGCCACTTTGGAGGCTGGCCTGGAGTAACTCAAGGGACTGAGGCAGAGCCGCAGCCAAGCTGTCACAATCATAATCGGCTATCGGCGTTCGGAAGAATGTCATCTGATTGGTGCGATAGGCGCTATGAAGGTCGGTAATATCCAGCCCCTTCAGGTTGAGATCCTCAGCATCCTGGAGGCTTAAAACAGCAGATATTCCGAAGGTTTGCCTGAGCCATGGAACGTCTTCAACACTCAGGTATTCTCCAACAAAGAGGTTGGGGAGGATCTCGCTGACTTCAGGCCGACGGGCACGAAGTGTGTCTGCTGTTGGAGCAAAAGGGTGATAAAAGTCAGCCATCCGTGCAAGATAAACAAGGCTTGCTCGGGCGTCAACACAACCTGAAAAACCGAATCAGATAGAGGCTTGCTATGTATGGCCCATTTCCGATAGGAATAGCAGGGCAGCTGGGGGGCCAGCGTCCAACCGATACTGAAGGAGGGTCTTGTTATGAGTGCAGAAAACGAAAAATTGGTTACGGATTTCTGTAACGCTTGGTCAAACCTGAATGTGGATGAACTGTTGGGCTATCTGAGCGAGGATTGCTTCTATCACAATATCCCCATGGAGCCCTGTGTCGGCCACGCCGCATTCCGCGCCTTTGCCGAGCCGTTCCTCAAGAATGCGCAAAGTGCTCAGTTCGAGATCAAGCATACGACCTCATCGGGGAATGTTGTGATGAACGAACGGGTCGATGTCTTTGTCGTGGGACCAAAGACGATCTCCTTACCGGTAGCGGGCATATTTGAAATTACGAATGGCAAGATCTCTGCTTGGCGCGATTACTTTGATCTCGAATCATTTAACAAACAGATGGGCTAAGTTCGTGTCCTGACTTGCGTGTGGAAGATTGGTGAACGTGTAGAAAGGCTGACTATGGAAAAACTGGTACCCGGACTTGAAGGGGTGCCCATTATGGAGTCAGAAATTGGCTTCATTAATGGCTTGGAGGGCATCCTGGAATACCGTGGCATCTCAATTGAGGAGCTGGCTGAGAAGAGTACGTATGAGGAGGTGGCGTATCTGCTCCTGTTTGGGAAACTGCCCACTCGTGACGAACTCAAGAGTTTTGATCAAGATCTGCGGACCCACCGGCGGGTCAAGTATCGCATTCTCGATATGATGAAATGTATGCCGGAAAACGGCCATCCCATGGACATGCTTCAGGCTGCGGTGGCCGCCATGGGTATGTTTTATCCGGCCCGGGATATCCGCGATGAAACGCAGCGCTATTGGTCGACCATTCGCCTCATTGCCAAAATGCCGACCATTGTGGCGGCCTTTGAGCGCATGCGTCACGGCGACGAACCAGTCCGGCCCCGAGACGATCTCTCTCATGCGGCGAATTTTCTGTGGATGCTGAACGAGGAGGAGCCCGACCCGCTCGATGCGCGTATTATGGACGTATGTCTGATTTTACACGCCGAGCATACGATGAATGCTTCGACGTTTAGCGGCTTGGTCGTCGGGTCTACCGAGGCCGATCCGTACACCATGGTGTCATCGGCCATCGGTGCCCTGACTGGTCCCCTCCATGGCGGAGCTAATGAGCAAGCGCTCAAAATGTTCCGGGAGATCGGAACAGTGGACAATGCCAAGCCGTTTATCGAAGCGCGTCTGGCGGCCAAACAGAAGATCATGGGCATGGGTCACCGGGTATACAAGGTCAAGGACCCGCGGGCGAATGCCCTGCAGGGGCTGGCCCTCAAGCTGTTTGAAGCCAAAGGTGAGCATCCACTGTACAAGGTTGCCCAAGAGGTTGAGAAGGTCATCAGCGAGCGGGTCGGAGCAAAAGGGATTGCCTCGAACGTCGATTTTTACTCCGGCGTGGTCTATGACAAGCTGGATATTCCCATCGACCAGTTCACACCGATCTTTGCCATTGCCCGGGTGGCTGGCTGGTTGGCTCACTGGCACGAGCAGCTCAAGAGCAATCGTATCTTTCGACCGACGCAAGTGTACACCGGGGGACACCAATCCCCATACACCCCGTCAGAACAACGGTCGTAGCATTCATTCAGCAACCCGACCCGATACGAGGCGGAGAGGAGAACCCCCTCCGCCTTTTTTATTGCTGGAGCCCAGAAACACGAAACCAGTGAGGCAACTTCGGGGTGGGGAGACGTTCTCAGAGATCCCCTGATACTTGGATGACGGGAATATCCTAAGGGCTGTGTCTACGCCTTCGGCCTTATCTCCGCGTTGACACAGTTTAGGGGCATTTCACCCCTGCGCAGCCGGTTCACATTCTCCGCTACGCGCTTAGCAATGCCCTGAAGGCTGACGTCGGTTGCGCCGCCTATATGCGGGGTCGCCAGCACGTTGTACTGGAAAATTTCGTCGTTCGGGTTAAAAGGTTCGGACCAGAACACGTCCAGACCCGCTCCAGCAATGCGGCCTTCCCGCAGGGCGGCCAGCAGAGCCGTGTAGTCTAACACCGGCCCACGGGCGACGTTAATCACAAAGGCTTCCGGTTTCAGACAGGCGAACTCGGCCTGGCCCATGAGGCCGCGTGTTTCGTCATTGAGGGGTGGGGCGGTAATCACAAAATCGGCTTCTCGCAAGACGGCATGAAATTCGTCCTGCGCAACGTGCTGGACGATAGGTAGACCGTCATCTGGCTTGTCCGTCATTGGTCCCCGGCGGGAAACGGCCAAGATACGCATTTCAAAGCCGGCCAAACGCCGGGTAAGGGCCCGTCCAATGCCGCCATAGCCAATAATGGCGACGGTTTTGTCCTTGAGAGCTTGCCCCATCGGTGACCCCAGAACCTTGTTTTGGATGCTCTCTTGGGTCTGCTGGTATTTTCTGGCCAGACCGAGCATGAAAAACAGGGCAAGTTCCGCAACGGATTCGGCATTGCCAGTTCCGGCCGTCGGCACATTCGCCACGTAGATACCCGCAGCGGTGGCTGCCGGAATATCGACCGAGTCCAACCCTGCACCGTACTGCTGGACGAGCTTCAGTCGCGGCGACCGTAGCGCATCCCTGCCGATAGGTGAGACCGTGGGGATCAAGACATCCGCGTTCTGGGCCGCTTCCGGAACAGCATTGGGTGGGCAATCAAGAACGTCATCCTCAGGCAGTTCCTGTTGAAGGATACGGCACACATAGGTTAAACCCTGTCGACAAAAGTAAATCCGCATAACACCTTCCCTTGATCGTTGATGCTGCCTGACCGATAATAAGCCGCCTTGATGATAGGTTGCCTTAGTCAAGAAGAAAAGGAGGTAGAGCCGATGGACTATAGCCGTTACGAATGTCTCCACGCAGAGCGCGCAGGGAAGGTGTTGACGGTCTCATTCAACCGTCCGCAAGCCCTGAATGCCATCAACGCCCAGTTGCATACCGAACTGTCCCAGATCTTTGCCGATATCGCCCAGGATACAGAGACGGAGGCGGTAGTGCTGACGGGCAAAGGCCGCGCGTTCTGTGCGGGCGGCGATATCAAGTGGTTCCAGGATATGACGTCCGCGCAGCTAGACGCACTCTTCATCGAGGCGCGTAAAATTATTATCGACATGCTGGAAGTGGAACAGCCGATTATCGCTGCGGTTAACGGGCCGGCAACCGGCTTGGGCGCCACCCTGGCGCTCTTCTCCGATGTCATTTATGCGGCGGATAACGCAAAAATTGGTGATCCTCATGTCCGCGTCGGAGTGGTTGCTGGAGACGGAGGGGCCATTATCTGGCCCTGGTTGATTGGGACGGCTAAGGCCAAGGAGTTTCTCATGACCGGCGACTTAGTGAAAGCCGAAGAGGCCGAACGTATTGGGCTCGTCAACCATGTCGTTCCTGCGGAGCAGCTTATGGAAAAATCCATGGCCTTTGCGACCCGAATGGCGAATGGCCCGCGTATGGCGATTCGGGGGACTAAGGTCTCGGTGAATAAAATTCTCCGTGACACGGTCAACCTCGTTCTTGATACTTCCCTATCGATAGAAAAGCACTGTTTTCATACGGCAGACCATAGAGAGGCGATTCAGTCTTTTGTGGAGAAAAGGGAGCCCCGATTCACCGGGCAATAAACGCCGGGAAGAGACCCTTGAGAGTCTTTGTGCTTGATGGCTGCGACGCGCACTCAGCCCCGCTATTTATCTCGTCCGACACGTCCGCTTACGGTGACTATCGCGGCGTGTCTGGTGGCTGCCTATGCGGGCCTGTTTATTGTCTGGGACATTATTGCCCCATTTGAGCGGCCCTATGCTGAAGGTCCGGTCAGTGTCATCTTGGGATTTCGCGTGTTCGGCCTGTCTGCCCAACTCATGCACGCCTTGCAACTGCTGGTTGCGGGCAGCCTTGCGTATCATCTCTGGACAATGCGGCGCTTTGGCTGGCATCTGGTCATGTTCAGTATCGGTTATATGCTGGTCTCATACGTGATATGGGCACAGGTCTATAATGAGTCTGAGCGTATCGTTGGCTTTGGTCTGTTCTATGCCGTGATACTCCTTATTCTGCTGGTGCTTACCTTCCCGCACCGCAGAAAGTTCGTGTGAAGTATTCTAGGGCGCAAGTGTCGCATGGGGGAAAACTGGAGGAAGAATGGTTGATCGTAATGAAAACGTGGGAAGCTTACTTGACTTCTCTGGAAAAACCGCTCTGGTCGCGGGCGTGCTGGACGAAAATTCCATAGGCTGGCCCATCGCCAAGATGCTCAACGACGGTGGCGCTCGGATTGCCCTCTCCATTCAGCGGAGAGCCGTCCGACGTATGATGGGAGATATCCCGGACCAACTGAATAATCCGCTGATTGCTGAGTGCGATGTGAGTAAGGACGAACAGGTTGAACGGCTTTTCTCACAGGTCGAACAGGAGTTCGGACATCTGGACTATCTGATTCACTCTATTGCGTATGCCCCGCCAACATCTTTTGGGCAGCGTTTTGTGAACATCTCACGCGCGGATTTCGCCTTGGCCATGGATGTCAGCGCGTATTCGCTGATTACGCTGGCACGGGGTGCGTTCCCGCTCATGAAGGACCGGGGTGGATGCATTCTGGCCATGACCTATTACGCCGGAGAAAAGGTTATTCCCGGCTACCAGCTCATGAGTATTACCAAGGCAGCGCTCGACAATATCATCAAGAATCTTGCTTTTGACTTGGCTCCGCATCGTATTCGAGTCAATGGTCTTTCGCCCGGCCCGACTGCAACCAAAGCTGGAACCAGCATCCCCGGTTTCGAGATCATGCAGAATCATATGCGTGAATATGCGCCGTTGCGCGAGGAAATTCGGAATACTGATGCGGGCAAAGTGGCGCTGTTTTTATGCAGTCCAATGGCTGAAAAAATTACGGGGGAAATCGTACATATTGACGGTGGCTATAACATCATGGGGATGACGATAACGCCACCAGAGGCTTAGTCGGAGTGCTACAGGCACTTGTCAAAATGGAGGATGAAGCATGCAGACAGTTGAACCCCAAGCAGTTGGTATGGACCCGGCCCGGGTCGAGCGTTTTTTTTCAGTAGTGGAGCGTAAAATCGAGGAAGGTTGGTTGTTTGGTGGCGCGTTTCTGCTCGCCCGGCACGGCAAGATCGCTGCCGCGCGAGCGCTTGGCTACTCAGAACCGCCCAAGGTTCGGGTAGCAAAAACGGATGACGTTTTCTGTTTGTTTTCGACCACCAAGCCCATCACCGCGACGATGTTACTCATGAAAGTTGACCAAGGGGAGGTCAAGCTGTTTGATAAGGTCGCGGATTACATTCCAGAGTTTGCCGCTGCCGGTAAGCGAGGTGTTACCGTCTCTCAGGTGATGACTCACACGGCAGGATTTCCCACCATGGCTATGGACTGGCCGATGTCGAAGTGGGGAGATTGGGATGCCACGATCGCGCGGATCTGCGCCCAGCCGTTAGAGTTTGAACCGGGAAAAGCCGTGCACTATCACGCGCTGACGGGGTCGTGGATTTTGGCTGAGATCGCCCGCCGGGTAGACGGTGGCAAGCGTAGCTTTGCCCAAATGTGCGGGGAAGATTTGTACGGCCCATTAAGCATGCACGACTCTCATATGGGCGTCCGGCCCGATATGCAAGAACGCCGTGTGCCAGTCCAAGCGCTCGATGAGGGTGGCGTACCGTTTCCCATGTCGTTTCTGGAAGCCTTCAACGCCCCCGAAGTCCAGACCGCGGCGATTCCGGGCGGCGGCTCGTATTCCACTGTGTATGATTTGGCGCGTTTCTATCAAATGTGGCTCAACGGTGGTGAGCTTGACGGCGTCCGCTTGCTCAGTCCAGCTCTGGTTGAGTTGGCGACCACGATTCATACCGGCGATATGGAAGACCGGCTGATCGAACCCATGCGCGTGGCCAAACAATGGCCGGTTGCCCCGGCGAATCGCGGCCTGGGGTATTGGGTGCACGGGAGCGGCATCTTCCCCTCATATTTTGGCACACTCGCCTCGCCACAGACCTACGGACATGCCGGTGCCAGCAGCATCATGGCCTGGGCCGACCCGGTTCGGAATCTCACCTTCGTTGGTCTGACCAGCGGTCTTATTGAGGAGCCGCGCAGCATTGAGCGCTGGGCGTTATTTTCTGATTTGGCTCAGTCGTGCGTTGTTGACTAAAGCGAAGCGTCGGGGTGTCGAAGTATGGAAGCTCATTGACGGCTGAAGATAGGTCGAGCCAGAGTGTGTTAAACATCTTTGCCGATCGCGTCTCGGAGGTGGGGCAATCTTTCTCGCTCCATAATTCGTATCAGTCCCCGAACAATACGCTGGGCGAGAAAAGGACCTTCATAAATCATCCCGGTGTATATCTGGACTAATGACGCTCCGGCCCGGATTCGTTCGTACGCCTCCTCTGCCGAGAATATCCCACCCACACCAATAATGGGCAGCCGGCCTTCAACCGCGCGGTAGGCAGTGCGCAGCACTGTGCGCGCGCGTACTGCGAGGGGTTGGCCACTCAAACCCCCTGTTTCAGATGATCCTGTGCGGAGTCCGGAACGCGCAACAGTGGTATTTGTTGCAATCAAGCCGGAGACACCGACTGACAGAGCAAGCTGGGCGATCTCTTCAATTGCAGCCGTGTCGAGGTCCGGGGCGATTTTGACCAAGAGAGGCTTGGGAGAAGTATACTCCGTCTCGGCGAACTGTTGCATAGAGGCAAGGAGGGATTCGAGTAATCGGCCCAATCGTTCAGCCTCTTGCAGTTTGCGGAGTTCTGGCGTGTTGGGGGAGCTGACATTCACAACCAGATAGTCTGTAAAAGGGAGGAGTTTTTCGCAACTTTCGAGATAGTCCGACACAGCATCGCTGAGAGAGGTGATTTTTGATTTGCCGATGTTGAATCCCAAAGGAATAGGCCGAGAACTCTGAGGAGATAAAAGGGACGGCAGGCGCTGGGCGATGGCGCGTGCGCCATCGTTGTTAAAGCCCAATCGGTTAATGAGCGCCTTGTCCCGAGCAAGGCGAAAAATACGCGGCTTTGGATTGCCCGGCTGGGCCTTGGCGGTGATTGTGCCCAATTCAGCAAAACCGAATCCCAAGGTGGACCAGACCAAGGGAACAGCCGCATTCTTGTCATAGCCGGCCGCCAGGCCGACGGGATTGGGGAAGTGGAGCCCCCAGAGATCTTGGGAGAGCCGTGGATGGCTGAATGCTGGCGTTGGTCTCCACCGGGATGCTTGGAGCAGTTTCAGCGCATTGATTGACAGGTGGTGGGCGTGTTCAGGGTCGAGAGCGAAAAACAGCGGGCGCAGAAAGGAATAAACCATGCCTCGATTTATACGTCTTTCAGCGACGTGAGATTCTTATGCTTGAGCAGTTCGAGAGTCTGGGACGCTGCAGCCTGATGTGCGCGTTTTTTGCTGCGCCCTTCGCCCTGGCCGTATATTTCTCCGGCTATGGATACTTGGCTGACAAACCGCTTTTCATGGTCAGGTCCGTTCACCTTGATGACCTCATAGGACGGTGTTTGTTTGAATATTTTTTGGGTAATCTCCTGCAAACGGGTTTTGCTATCAAACGCGGCCATCCGCTCTGTCTCTTGCAGGTCTTCGGCAAAATGCTTGGCGACCAGCTGGGTGACGGGAGGGAAGCCGCCGTCAAGGTAGATGGCGCCCAGTACGGCCTCGTACGCCGCGGCGAGGATGGAGAGTTTACCTCGGCCGCCGCTACGCTCCTCGCCCCGCCCCATACGTAACCAGTCTCCGAGAGAGAGGGTCTGGGCCTTGACTGCGAGCACTTCCGCATTGACCAGAGAGGCGCGCATCTTTGATAAGTCTCCTTCGCGATATTGAGGGAACTGACGGAAGAGAAGATCGCTCATCACGAGTCCTAAAACGGCGTCACCCAAGAATTCCAGTTTTTCGTTTTGCTCCTCGCCCTCCTCAAGTTGGGCAGACCGATGCGTTAAGGCGAGTTGGAGGAGAGCTGGGTTGGTAAACGTATATCCAAGGATGGACTGAAGGACGGTGATGTCGGTTGGATCAGACATAGGTTTTAAAGCGCGAGCACAATTCCTCATGTGGCATCCTGAAGAATAGTACCGGACAGGAATCCATCATCGGGTCGCGCGATTCTTACTGGAACTTCTCGGTTCATGTAGTCATCACTGCCGTCCGCATAGACTCTGATATAGTTGCGACTATAGCCCTTGAGTCGC
Organism: Candidatus Binatia bacterium; assembly: GCA_022826945.1. Lineage (GTDB taxonomy): Bacteria > Desulfobacterota > Binatia > Bin18 > Bin18 > Bin18. Next base: position 49,228 of record JAJDTY010000071.1, on the reverse strand, counting down.
CCGCTGGCTCTGTCCCGCTGGTGCTCAAAAAGAACGGGTAAAGTCTCCGACTCAAACTGATGGATGAATGCCGCTTTCTTGCGTTCACCGAGGGCACGAACCAGTCCCGCTCTCTCATGGATAACAGACGGGGAGACTCGGTCTGTGAACTTTGACGCGGTTGTCCCACTCCTGACTGAGTAGGGAAAGACGTGGAAATACGTGAAAGGGCTTTCCTCCAAAAAATCCATGCCCTGGGCAAACTCCATCTCGCCTTCACCGGGAAAGCCGACGATGAGGTCCGTCCCTAAGGCCGCGTGTGGTAACCGCTCCCGCAGTTCGGTCAGAATGTCTCTGGCGAGGGTGGTGTCGTATCGCCTTCGCATCCGAGCCAGGATGGAATCTTCTCCCCATTGGAGAGGAATATGTAGATGGGGACACAGGATCTCCGAGTGGGTGAGAAGTTGTATCAGGGTGGGACTGATTTCATGCGGGTCGAGTGAACTGAGACGCACACGCGGAATCGGTCGCCGCTCCTCCAGGGCTTCGAGCAGCCAAGTCAGGTTGACCTGGGGATTGAGATCTACGCCATAGCCGCCCAAATGGATACCGGTCAGGACCACTTCCTGAAAGCCTTGGTCGGCCAGGCGGTCGAGCTGCTCCAGGATGACGCGCGGGGCGATACTGCGGCTTTTCCCGCGTGACATGGGCACAATACAAAACGTACAGAAAAGGTCGCAGCCTTCCTGAACTTTGAGAAACGCTCGAGTCTGACCCTGAAAGGTCACTGCTCCAAACGTATTGATGTCTGGCGTGGCTTCATGCTTGGCCGTCCGCAGCTTACTGACAAAAACCTTCTGGTCCGGTGGCTGAACGGTGGAGGCCTCCTGAGCAACCAGACGAACCAAGTCATCGAGCCGATTGAGACCAACAACATAATCCACTTCGGGCATGTGAGCCACAGCCTCGGGACTCACCTGAGCATAACAGCCAGTCATAATGACCTGGGCATCTGGATTACGCCGCCTCGCCCGGCGTACCAACTGGCGACTCTCAGCGTCCGCCTGATTGGTGACTGTGCAACTATTGACGATGTAGACCTCGGCCGCATCGCTGAAAGGGACGCACTGGTGACCCGCGGCAGAGAGACGCTCTTGCAGCGTGGCCGCGTCGTACTGATTCACCTTACAGCCCAGGGTAGTGATGGCAACACGACGCGAGGTGTGTGGTGAAGAGGTCTCTTCAGGTGAGGTGGCCAGAGACATGAATACAGTATCCTTTACGGGAGAGGGCCCTCAATCCAGCCACCGCCTAGCACGAGGTCTCCATCATAAAACACAACTGCCTGTCCCGGTGTGATGGCTGGAGAGGCATCATGAAACCACACCTCCGCGGTGGTGGCGGTGGTAGCACTGACCGTTGCGGCAATGGGATCCTGACGATAGCGGATTTTGGCCGCAACCTGCATGGTGTCCGGTTGATCGCCCGATACCCAATTGACGCCCTTGGCCCGGAGGCCGCGCCGCTTGAGTTGCTCCTGCGTGCCAACGGTCACGCGGCCGGACGCCGGGTCAATATGGGTGACATAATGAGGCTGACTCAATCCGCCGAGCCCCAGGCCGCGCCGCTGGCCGATTGTAAAGCGATGGATGCCAGCATGCGAACCTAAAACCCGCCCCGTCTGATCGACAATTTCCCCTGATATCACACGATCGGAGGCTATTCGCCGTTCGAGAAAGCGGGCATAATTCCCGTCCGGGACAAAACAAATATCCTGGCTCTCCGGCTTCTCGGCTACACGTAAGCCTAGTGCATATGCCTTGGCCCGGACCTGCTCTTTGGTCAGATGGCCAACCGGAAAGAGGGTGCGCTTGAGCTGGGCTTGGTTGAGGGTAAACAGGAAGTACGACTGATCCTTATACGGATCGGCCCCACGTAAGAGGTGAGCCGTCCGGGTCATTTCATCCCAACCAATCCGGGCATAATGGCCGGTGGCCACATATGTGGCGTCGAGTTCACGCGCGCGTTGCCACAGCAGGTCAAACTTGAGATCACGGTTGCACAACAGACAGGGATTCGGTGTCCGACCGTGCTGATATTCCTGTGTGAAAACATCAATGACGCGCGTTTGAAAGGCTTCTTTCAGGTTGAGGACGTAATACGGAATGCCGAGCTGTTCGGCGACGCGGCGCGCATCCTGAAAATCATCAATAGAGCAACAACTGCCCGCATGGCCCTCGGCCGAACCGGCGAGCAACATGGAAATCGCAATAACCTCGTAGCCGGCTTCGACAAGCAGAGCCGTTGCGACCGCGCTATCCACCCCGCCACTCAGCGCTGCAAGGACGCGGATGTCGTGGTTCTCACGATTGTTGGGGAGAGGGTTTGTCATAGAGAATTGAGCGGCTGTTTCCCTTACCCGCTACGACCTGCCTTTCTGACTCGTTCCACAATACAGGGCAGTATCCGTATGACCGTTTCGATGTCTTCCTCAGTCGTGTCTCTGCCTACGCTGAACCGAATCGCACTCTTTGCTCCGGCTTTGTCGCAGCCTACGGCCAAGAGAACATGAGACGGTTCCACCGACCCTGCCGCACACGCAGAGCCGGTGGAAACGGCAACGCCGGCAAGGTCAAGACCCATCATTAAGCCTTCGCCTGAGGCTCCTGCAAAGCCGACATTCAGGGTATTCGGTAAGCAGGCCTGCGTTGGCGTATGCCGGACGACATCCGGGATATGTTGCTGTATGCCGTCCCACAGGCGAGCTATGAGATGTATCAGGCGCGGGGGCGTTGATTCAATATCTTGGGCGCAGAGTTGAGCCGCGCAGCCAAAGCCGACGGCGGCAGCCACGTTCTCCGTGCCGGGCCGTTTTTCCCGCTCCTGGGGACCGCCACGAAAAACGGCAGACAACGGTGTCCCCTGCCGTACATATAGCGCCCCGATCCCTTTGGGTCCATAAATTTTATGCGCGGACAGGGATAAGATATCGACCCCGAGCCGGTTCACATCAACGGGGATTTTTCCCGCCGCCTGGACCGCATCCACATGGAACGGAATAGCGCGTTCGCGAATCATGGGACTCAACTCTTGGATGGGCTGGAGGGTGCCAATCTCGTGGTTGGCAAGACCGATGCTCACGAGGGCGGTGTCTGGGGTCAGAGCGGCTTCAAGAGCGCTTGGACTGACGCGCCCCTGGCCATTGACCGCGAGCGTTACAACCTCAACAGACGCGACATCGGTACCGAGGGCTTTGACTGTTTCCAGGACAGACGAGTGTTCGATGGGCGTGGTCACGATACGAAAGGGAGTTGCTTTCCGAGGCCTGAGCACCCCATGCAGGGCCAGATTATTACTCTCTGTTCCACCGCTGGTAAACAGCATTTCTGAGGATTTGGCTCCAATCAACTCCGCTACCAGATCGCGAGCCGTTTCCAGAGCCTGTTTGGCCTGACGACCTGCCCAGTGCACGCTTGACGGGTTGCCGAACGTCCCTGCGAAGTAGGGCAACATGGCCTCTACGACTTCTGGCCGTATGGGTGTCGTTGCATTGTGGTCAAGGTAGATCTGTTGCATGGAGTGTCGGCTAATCCGTTTCCTGACACCAGGGCAACCGGACATCTTGAAGGACGTTGAGGGCACTCTGGTGGGTGAGATCCGCGCGTAAGGGAGTGACTGAGATATAGCTGTCGTGGACGGCGACGCAGTCCGAGCCCTCTATGGGGTCGAAGCCGAGGTCATCGCCGCCGATCCAGTAGTATTTTCTGCCTCTCGGGTCCGTACGCACGTCAATATTCTCGCCGTAATGCCGTTTGCCTTGGCGGGTAAAACGATAGCCCCTGATCTGGTCTCGCGGCAGGTTCGGCACGTTGACGTTCAGCAGGCTGTTCGCTGGAAATCGAGGAGTCTGGATTTCCGTCGCCAGCATGGCCGAGAATTCGGCAGCTGCTTGGAAATGGTACGGGGCGGTAAAGGTGACCAGCGAAACGGCAATGGCTGGAATGCCTAAAAGGGCTCCTTCCAGCGCAGCGGCAACCGTCCCCGAATACGTAATATCGTCTCCCATATTCGGGCCCTTGTTGATACCCGAAACCACGAGGTCAGGCCGAACAGGTAAGAACCCTTTGACGGCAATATTGATGCAATCGGTTGGGGTGCCGTTGACGGCAAAGCGGTGCGGGGCGACCTCTTCGATCCGCAAGGGTCGATGGAGGGTCAGAGAATGACTGACCGCACTTTGCTCTTTGTCGGGAGCAACGGTATAGACCTCACCAACGTTCATGAGTGCCTCTTCGAGGCAACGGATGCCTTCCGACTGGATACCGTCATCGTTCGACACCAGAATCACCATAGTGATATTGCACCAGAAAGACGGAAAAAAGGAAAGGCGATCACCTGTGTGATCGCCTTTCCTCACATAGCCAACGTGGTCGGGGTGAGCCGATTTGAACGGCCGACCACTCGCACCCCAAGCGAGTACGCTACCAGACTGCGCCACACCCCGATCTGCTCCCTCATATCGCTTGGAGACTCAAAGGGTCAAGGGCCTGACAGCTTCTCTGGTTCCTTGTTTCTTGCTATGCAGGGAGGAGGTCGTGAGTCATCCACGGAGAATTTCGAGGATAATGAGAGGAGAATATGCCAACCTACACGGGTGGTTGTCATTGCGGGCGTGTTCGATTTGAGGTCTTCGGTCAGATTGACCGGGCACTGGACTGTAATTGCTCAATCTGTAGGAAAAAGGGCTTTTTGCACTGGATCGTTGAGCCTGAGCAGTTTCGATTGCTGTCTTCCCCAGACGCTCTCAGCCTGTATGAATTTCATACCAAGACGGCCAAGCATTATTTTTGCTCTGCATGCGGAATCTCCTCGTATTATATTCCGCGGTCACACCCCAATATGATCGATGTGAATCTGCGCTGTGTGGATGGCGTGAATCTGGAGGAACTGGAAATCGAGCTCTTCAACGGTCAGGACTGGGAGCAGGCCCGGACGAACCTCGATAAGAAGTAAACGAGGTCCCCGTTATTCCACGAAGTGCCCAATATCGAGTGTAATAAACCGATAGCCTAAGGCTTTGCCATGTTGAATCAGCGGCTCACGGATCGCCTCTTCGAGTAAACGCGGACAATCCGCTGCTGGGGCCATAATACAGACCATGTCCCCCTCGATCCGAACAGGGTAGGCCGGAAAGCCCAGTTCCTGAAATATCTCAGCCCAGGCCGCGGACGGATCGTCTTGGTCCGCTTTCAGAGCCTGGGTTGAGTCTGAATTTTGACCCTTCATAGCCAAAGAGTGTACTACAAAACGGAAAACGAATGAATTATGAGTTGGAGAAAGTGAGTGAGGGATGGCAGATGCTGGCATAATCTTCGATTTGGACGGGGTTCTCATTGACTCTGAGGGGTTGTACTACCGCGCGTATAGCGAAGTACTCAAGCCGTATGGCGTCACCGTGACACAGCGAGAATATGAAGAGTACTGGATCGCTCGGGGAATCGGACCCGAATATATCGTAGAAAAACATAATTTGCCGGTCGCACCAGCCACCTTGCGCCAGTTGCGCTCGCCTATTTTTCTTCAGTTATTAAAAACGAAAGCGACGTTGATGCCCTATGTGCAGGAAGCCCTGACACGGCTGTCCGAGCACTTTGGGCTCACTGTCGCAACCAACAGCAACCGTGAACATTTAGACTTCGTCCTGCGACGGTTTGGCCTTGAGTGGTTTTTCGATCACACGGTCGCGCGCCAGGATTATGAACGAGCGAAACCTGAACCAGATGCCTTCTTAGCTGCGGTCAAAAAGCTCGGGCTGACCCGCGAGCGGTGCATAGTCGTGGAAGACACCTATCGTGGTGTCACGGCGGCTGCCAGAGCTGGCATTGCCTGCATCGCTGTACCGAATGCATACACCCAAAACAATGACTTTAGTCAGGCGGCCCTCGTCTTGTCCAACCTCGGAGAAGTTACGCCCAAGGTGGTACGGTCACTGCTCTAATACCTTTCCCCTCCGCAGATTTTCCTCTATTGTGGCCCCTCAATAATGCAGGGGAAGCGCGCAAAAGGAGGACGATACATGGCGGCTCAAGAATCAACCCCGGACGCGAAACAGTTCACGGATCACTACGTTCAGGCGAATGGACTGCGGTTTCACTATCTCGACTGGGGTAGCCCGGAAAAGTCGCCATTAGTCCTGCTGCATGGAGTCGGGCAGACCTGTCATACCTGGGATCTGTTTGCCGCGGCCATGTCCGAGCATTTTCATGTTATGGCTTTTGATCAGCGTGGTCATGGGGATACGGACTGGGCGGCCGATAAGGACTATTCTCGCGCCTCCATGGTCGAGGACGCCAATGCCTTCACCGATGCGCTCGGTCTGGATCGTTTCTTTCTGACCGGCATGTCGATGGGAGGAGCAAACTCGCTTGCCTTCACGGCAAAATACCCTGACAAAGTCGAAGCCCTAGTCGTCGTTGATGTCGGTCCGCGGGTAGAACCCAAAGGCGTCAAGCATATTCGTGATTTTATGAAAAACTACCGTGAATTCGACTCTCTGGATCAGGCGGCAGAGGTGATTCATCGCTTTAATCCCAGACGTCCGCTCGAAGTCATCCGAAAATATACGGTGGTGTATAATCTCAAAGAGACTCCAGAGGGTAAGTGGACCTGGAAATACGATACGTATTTCAGCGACGGCCACCGGAAGGTTGATGTCAAACAGATGCAGGCAGAGCTGTCTGCGGCGGTGAAGAAAATCCGATGTCCGACCTTGGTAGTCAAGGGCGGTGAGAGCGATGTTTTTTCCCTGGATGGCGCCCGCGACCTGCAGGAACTGATCCCTGGTTCTGAGTTTGCCCTCGTACCCAAAGCCGGTCATTCGGTCATGGGAGATAATCCGCAAGGCTTTGAGTCAGCGGTCCGTGGGTTTTATGAGAAAAAGAGGTATCTCTAGGCGGCACGAAAGACGCGTCCAGAACGAATGGGGAGAGAGATATGGATCTCGGTCTCAAAGATAAAGTTGTCATTGTCGGTGGCGCCAGCAAGGGCATTGGCCAGGCGACTGCATTGGCGTTTGCCAAAGAGGGCGCAAAAGTCGTCGTCTGCGCCCGTAACCCGGAACTCTTGGAAAAATCTGCGAGCGATATGCAAAGCGAGACAGGGGCTGAGATACTCGCCGTGGCCGGAGACCTCGCGCAAGCCGACGCAGCAGAAAGGCTGGTCGATGAGACGGTTGCAAAATTCGGCACCGTTCACGTCCTCGTGCCGAATACCGGCGGTCCGCCGTTGGGCGGCTTTGGAGACATGGATGATGCTGCCTGGGAACAGGCTTTTGCGCTTAATTTTCTCAGCACCGTCCGGCTGATTCGGAAAGCGCTGCCCTATATGCAAAAGCAGCGTTGGGGTCGTATTGTCAGCGTCATGTCCATGTCAGTCAAAGAACCACTTGACGGTCTCATCCTGTCGAATGGCGTACGGCCGGCCGTGGTCGGCATGGCAAAGACGCTGTCGCGCGAGGTCGGTCAGTATAATATTACGGTCAACACGGTCTTGCCCGGCCGCATTCTTACCGACCGCCTCACGGGGGCGCTGGCCATCCGGGCGGAAAAGGCCGGTATCTCATTGGAACAAGCCCTGGAGGAGGGCGGGAAGGATGTGCCGCTCGGCCGGATCGGTGAGCCGGTAGAAATGGCCAATGGCATTGTCTTTCTGGCCTCGGAGGCGGCTAGTTATATTACGGGAACGAGCCTCCAGATCGACGGTGGGGCGGTCCGGGGGTTGCTCTAGCGTGGACCCTATTCTGCTCGCTGCAGTGAAGGCTGCACACGCCGCTGGCGACATTGCTCTGCGCTATTTCAACACCAATCTGCGGGTGGAGCTTAAAGCCGACCGCACTCCAGTTACCAGAGCCGACCGGGAGTGTGAAGCGTGCATTATCGACGTGCTGCATACCCACTTCCCGGACTATGGCTTTCTGGGCGAAGAACTCGGCGAGCAGCCGGGAAACACATCCACTCGATGGATTATCGATCCGATTGACGGCACCAAAAATTTTATTCGCGGGATTCCTTTTTTTGCCACGCTCATCGCCCTTGAAGAAGACGACGAGGTCACGGCTGGGGTGATGTACGCGCCGGCCCTTGACGATTTGCTGTACGCTCAAAAAGGGCAGGGCACCTTTGCTAACGGCCAACAGGTCGGTGTCTCGGAGGTGGCCCAACTGCACGACGCCATGCTGATTCATGGCGGTCTCAATGACTTGAAGTCCCGTCCTTGTTGGCAGCCTTTTTTACGCTTGGTCGACGCGACTGCTCGACAACGAGGATTTGGAGATGCGTTGGGGCATAGTCTGGTGGCGAAGGGGCTGGCCGAGGTCGCCCTGGAGCCGGAGATCAAGCCCTGGGACGTAGCGGCAACCAAGATTCTTATCACCGAGGCAGGCGGACGGTTCTCCGACTTTGCCGGAACGCCGTCTATTTACACCGGGGACGCGGTGATCTCAAACGGACGGCTGCACGACGAGATCGTACAACTGCTGCAAAGGTGAGGAGGCCAGCATGGAGGACAGAGTCACATGCTGGCCCTTCAGTACAATTTAAATACCGTAGAACGTCGCCGCATTAGAGCCCAGGATCTTATCCACGGACTCCGTCGGTAAGGAGGAGAGGACATCTCGCGCCTTTTGGACCGGGTCAACAAATCCTTCGGCGTGCGGATAGTCGGAGCCGATAAAGAAACGGTCGTCGCCGGCAAACTGAACCATCAGGGGAAACATCTTTTCCTCTGGGTCGCCATTGACCCAGATATTGCGGGCAAAATACTCGCTCGCCGGGCGTTTCATCTGTGAGGTGTGGCCCATATACTTGTAGCGATAATCTACCCGCTCCAGCCACTCGCCTATCCAGCCGACCATGGCCTCGATGGTCGCGACCCGCAGCTTGGGAAAGCGCTCAAACACGCCATCATACATCATCGCCGTCACGGCATGACGCGGGTCTTGGATGATGCTCATGGTCAGATACATAAAGCCAGGATCGCGATCCCGGAACCACTCGCTGCCCGCGTAGTTTTTATGACCGACGAGGTGGAGGCCGATACTCAGGTCGAGGTCCTGGGCCGCGGCCCAGACCGGGTCGTACTCCGGTAAGCCAAAACTCTTGCCGTCAATAGGTGCAGCCGCCACAAAGATCGTCCGGCAGCCGAGCTTGGCGACGCGTTCCATTTCTCGCACAGCCAACTGCGGGTCACGGAGTGAGATATGCGCCGCGGGGTAGAGACGATCCTTGTGTGAGTGGCACACCTCAAATGTCCAGGTGTTATACGCGCGACAGTGGGCGTCGGCCAGATAGGGGTCTTCTACCTCGCCCTCCCAGAACAGGCCAAGCGTCGGGTAGATGACCTGAGAGGCCATCTGCTCATCGTCGAGGAATTGTACCCGCTGACCCATGTCTGACCACTCAGTGCTATAATAATGGTACCGGTCGAAGGTGTTCAGGTCCCGGCCTTGCTCCTTTTGGCCGTAGCCGGCAACCGCGCTCAGAAATTGTTCAACATCGAAGATCTGCATGGGTTTCTCGTTGACCAGAAACTTTTTTTCCCCGCTCACCCGGTCGGTTTCAATCTGCATCGCCTGCTCGCGGTAGGTGGGGTCAATATAGCGTTGGAAAAGGTCCAATGGTTCGAGAAAATGGGCGTCTCCATCAATAACTCGCATGACTCGTTCTCCTTCCGTGCAGTACCCCGTGTTTTTATGGTGGTACTGCTGTTTTGGGGAAAATGCAAGGGAACTGAGCCAACCCCTGGTCGGCGTAGCCTGTTTCGGATAGAACTGAGACAGCACAACAGAGGGACAGCAGTATGGATACGCCAATTGAGATCATCGAGTTCTCAGACTATCTGTGACCGTGGTGCTTTCCGGCCGCGGAGCGGCTTCGCAAGATCAAGGAACGCTTTGGTGATCGCGTCAGCGTCAAATGGCACCCCTTTGCCTTACGTCCACACTATGAGGCCCGCCCGTTTCAGTTTAAGGACAGCTATGTGGAGCAGGCTTGGCGGCGGGCGTCGGCCCTGGCTGAACCGGATGGCCTGGAATATTCCATGTGGCCGCACACAGAATTTCCGCGCTGGAGCATGCCCGGTCTGGAAGCCGGTACGGCCGCCCAGCGCCAGGGAGAGGACGCCTTCCTCCGTTTTCACTCTGGACTCTTCCGGGCCTTTTTCGTTGAGAACAAGAGTCTGATTGAAAAAGAGACCTGTGTTGAGGTTGCCCGGCAGGCAGGCCTGGACGTGAACGTCTTCCTGAACGACATCGCAGATACAACTCTCCAAGACCAGGTACGTCAGCAGTGTGAATCCGCAGTGGATACATATTTCGTGAGTGCGGTGCCGACCGTCCTGATCGGCGGGAAACGGCGTCAAATCGGCATGGTACCGGCTGAAACCTATCTGGAAGACCTCGCGACGCTTGGAGTGGTATAAAGGCGCTCTATGGCAGAAAAGGACGAGCACACGTTCAATCTACGCTTCTCCCTGAGTGCGAATATTCCTTCCGAGGCCTGGGACGATGAGGATTTTGAGGGCGACGAATGGTTGGACGAATGGGAAAGCACAGTAAAGCCCGGCTTGGTCCGGGAAGTGTTCACGTATCTGCGACAGTTTGCCGGGTGGCACTGCCATATCCGCAATCGCGGTATTTCTCCGCTTGACGAAATTGAAATTGTGCTGCGTAAAGAGGACGGGTAGGGCGGTTGCGCAGTAGACGGACCCATAAAAAAGGGCAGGCATAGCGCCTGCCCTTTTTTCTTTCGATGACCGACTCTCTAGACTTGGGTTGAGCCTAACAAATTTCCGCCGAGCGACGGGTGACCGACGCTCTTGTCGCCGAATACGTTAATCAGCGAGGTCTTGCCGGATGAGAGCGCACGCTCCAGAGCCGGAATGATCTCATCCGGCTGCTCCACGTGCTCCGTGTAGACCCCCATGGGCTCAAACACCTTGTCATAGCGAATGTCCTTAACCATATCGAACGGGTCGGTGCGGCCTTTGAGCAGGGGCATGGACTCAAACGTCGGTCCCCACGAACTATTGTTCCACAGCAGAGTAATAATCGGGATGTCGTATTTGGCTGCGGTCTCCATATCCATCCCGCCGATACCCAGACCCCCGTCACCGCTGACCACGATGACTTGCTTGCCCGGACGCCCGAGCTGCACGCCAATACCCATACCTACGCCGTGTCCGACCGGGGCGAGCGGCCCAGCGTCGACAATCTGGCCCGGCTCATGGGCGGTAAACCACTGACTCGTGTAGCCGCTCAGGGTAAAGCTATCGATGATGAGGGTGGCGTCTGTGTCGATAACAGAGGTCAGGTCTTTGGCCAGCCGGTCGGGATGAATAGGGGTGGCACCGTGATGCTGCTGCTCACGGTCCTGAATAAGCTTGTTGTAGTTCTCGCGCACCTCGACCATGTTTTGGAGCCAGGGACTCTCCCGCTTGGGGCTAAAGTCAAGCTGCATCTCTTTGATCGTATCGATCATCTGACGCAGCACCAACTTGGGGTCGCCGACAATACCGACTTCTGCCGGGACATGCCAGCCAACCCGCTGGGCGGTGGCATCAACCTGGATATAGGTGGCTTTATCGCTCCAGGTCGGGGGTTGCCCAAATTTTTCTCCACTCCAGAATTTGAATCCAATCGCCAGCACCACGTCAGCTTGGCCCGTAAACGGCTTTTTCCACGCACCACGAACGGCGAGCGGATGGTCTTCGTCAACCGCACCCTGGCCGGCACGACGGCAGTACACCGGGGTGCTGGTGAGTTCCGCCAATTCTTTCAGCTCCGCTTCGGCCCCGGACCAGAAAATCCCGTCTCCACCCGCAATGAGCGGCTTTTTCGCCTGAAAGATAAGTTCAACCGCCCGTTCAATCTGACGCGGGTCGCCCTGAAAGCGGAGTTCATCCGGACCATAGACTTTTGCGCCTTTGCGTTGCTTGGATTCGTCCTCCTGGTGGTAGAGAATATTGGTTGGAATTTCGAGCAGGGAGACACCCTGAGGGGCGGAGGTCGCTTCACGAAATGCCTGACGTAGGTCGATTTCAATGGTTGACCAATCGAGTACACGCTTGGCAAATTTTGAGAATGAACTCACCACATCTGAACCGTAGGCTTCCTGGAAAGAGCCGATGAAGTCCTCGGTGGTGGGGTGCTGACCTGCAAGACAGACGACCGCACTATTGGTCAGGCCGGCACCACACAGACCGGTCACCGCGTTGGTCAGGCCACAACCGGCAGTGACACAACAAATGCCGGGTTTGCCGGTGACACGGGCATAGCCATCCGCGGCATAGGCGGTGGCTTGCTCGTGGCGCATGTGGATGAGTTTGATGCCATTATCTCTGAGGTTGGCCAGAATGGGGAAGGTGTGTCCGCCATTCACGGCAAACATATACTTCACGTCTTGTTCCTTTAATATCCGTCCAATAAGCGTTCCGCCATCAACTGTCGCCATATCTCTGCTCCTCCTTTAATCCGTCCTGATCCTACTCAAGCAGGCGGCATCTTCCCATATTTCACACAAAGAAAAAAGGGAGGTCCTTTTTGGAGACCTCCCTTTTTTAGACTGCATTTGCAGGAGAGGTGTTGCTCCTCTCCGGTTGTGATTACAGCAGGTAGTACTGGAGACGAATCCAGAACAGGTCGCGCTCCGCCCACAGGTGTAGCCCCGTAGCATCCACGTCGTTGGTGCTGCCCATATACATGACCGTGCCGGCAAAGAGGTCGAGGTTGCGGAAGTAGAGGCCGTGCCAGTAGGTCTGGGCCAGCAGCAAGGGCTGCTTGGCGTTTACCGAGTAGGCGAAGGCAAACAGCGGCTCCAGTTTGCCCCGGAAATAAAAGCCCGACATGCCAAAGGTGTATAACTGATTAAACCGATGGTGCCGGTCTCGCGGTGCGTTGGTGAAGGCGTTCAGGCCTGTTGCGCGGTTATCGTTCTGATAGGTGGTCAGCGCCTGGAAGGTGTAGAAGGTGGTCTGGTCGCCAATACCGCCCGGCAGGCCGCGTGCCCAGCCCATACCCGGAAAGGACTGAATGGACTGAATCAGGTCAAACCCGATCATGCTCCGCCACACGGACGTGCCGGTCTTAATCCGCGCAAGGCGCTGGCGTGGGCTGGGACAGAAGCTGCCGTGTCCCTCGGCGCATGGATTGCCGTCACCGTCCGTAAAGGGATGGGTCGGAATCTGCGAGCCCGTCCTGCCCTCTGCCATAGCCCTGGCTTGCGCCGCGGCTACGCGTGCGTCGTAGTGCTCTTGGTCCCGACCGCCGTTCGCGACTGGTGCTATGTTGCGCGGCTCATTAGTCGACCAACTCTGCTCCAGGCGGAACACCGCGCCGGTGTAGTCGAAGTCGTTATAGGTGACCGTGAAGCCAAACACGTTTGTCCACGGATACCAGTGCGACACGTCGAAACACGCGGTCGTATTCCGGTCGTTATCCAGTTTGCTGTCCTGGCTGTAGCCGTACATATCGACGTTGACGAAGTGCGTCGCAATATTATCTTCGAAACACCGGTCCAGCGCACGGCGGAAGGCGAGCATATTGTTCGGGTTGGTCGGGTCATGGATAAACAACCCGGGAGAGACATATCTCCCCGCAAATCTGCCCTCCGTTGGGACACCCCCTCCCCATCCGGGGGATTGCGGGCGGGCGTCTAAACCCACCGTCCGTTTGCCATCCGCATCGAGCGGTGATTCGGCAAAGAAGGTGTCGAAATGGAAGACACCGCCTGGATCAGTACGCTTGAACATATAGTTCAGGGTGAAGTCAAAGTTGTCGAAAATCTTCCCCATCAACCGCACGCCAACCATGCTGTTGTCCCACTTAGTGCCGCGAATGTGGTGGGTTTTCGATCCGCCGCCAATCCGGTACAGGAAATTGCCGGACCGGCCGGCGGTGTCGTCCGTACACGGTCCTACACCACTACACCCGGAGTCACCTGCCATTCTCGCTTGGTTACGCCCGACCCGAAACAATGACCAGGGGTGACGAATCCGGGAGTAATCATGGTAGGGTCCCCAAGGGACGCCTTTCGTGGTCAACACACCTGGTGAGGTCGGCGAATCAAAGTAATCAGTCGGATCGCCAATGAAGCTCGGGTCATCATAGCGCAGGCCACCCCAGCCACCTTCCAACACTAAGTGTTGGGTGATGGGCCGCCAGCGGGGCGTGTAGAAGAATTCCAGACCCACGTTGGACATAAACGTCCCGACGTTTCCGATGTCATACAGAAACTTGATGGCCCAGATGGGCGTCCGAAAGTCCTCAAAGGCTTCGCCCACAGCCTGGTTCTGGTCCAGCCGCAGGGGGTTGGCAATATCGATGGAGCGGAACAGATCGGATTCTCCCCACACAATCTGCTGTTTCCCTAGCTTCATCGACAGGTTGTTTCCCATCACATCCCCGAAGTCCACGTCCAGGTTCATTTCCCGGAAGCCGTTCTCGGGAAAGGTGAAGGACTTGAACTGCTTGATGCGGTGGGGGTACATGTCGTCATACTTGTCGCGCACTTCGTAGACCGGGTCAAAACGGCCTCGATACATGAAGGAGAAGTCGGCGCGCCGGACGAATGGGATAGGGATGTTCTTATCGAACAGCCCGCCCTCGGGGGTCACAAGATCACTAAACTCATACTCCACGCGCATCTCGTTGCGCCACTGTACCCACTCGAAGTTGTCGCCGGGGCTGCCGTCATATTGAAAGGCGTGCTGCATCTCATACACGACTTGAATCTCCGATTTCCCCACTCGGATCGTCGCGTGCGCAGAGTTGGTGAGCCACACGAGCCCCGCTACGATGGCGAGTCCGGCCACGAACCCCCTCAAGCCTGCCCTTCGCCTTCGCCCCCTGTTGCGTTCGACCATAGGCTTCCCTCCTTTGAAAAGATTTGGTCCCCTATGGATAGTACGTTAATGGCCCAAATGTCAAGCTGTAATGTCGAGCTCTGTATCCAAACGTAAAACGGGAGATCCCTGAAAAGGACCTCCCGTTTTGAGAGCAAGTTTGTCGGAGAGGCGTTGTACCTCTCCGGTTGTGATTACAGCAGGTAGTACTGGAGACGAATCCAGAACAGATCACGGTCCGCCCACAGGTGTAGCCCCGTACCATCGGTATCGTTGCGACCGCCCATATACATGACCGTGCCGGCAAAGATGTCGAGGTTGCGGATGAGGAAGTCGTGCCAGTAGCTCTGGGCCAGAATCAGCGGATGCTTGGAGTTCACCGAGTAGGCGACCGCAAACAGTGGCTCCAGCTTGCCCCGGAAGTAAAAGCCCGACAGACCAAAGGTGTACAACTGATTAAACCGATGGTGCCGGTCTCGCGGTGCGTTGGTGAAGGCGTTGACACCCGAGGGCCGGTTGTCGTTCTGGTAGGTAGTCAGGGCCTGGAAGGTGTAGAAGGTCGCCTGGTCGCCAATGCCGCCCGGCAGGCCACGCGTCCAGGCCATGCCCGGAAAGGACTGAATGGACTGAATCAGGTCAAAGCCGATCATGCTCCGCCATACGGACGAGCCCTGCTTGATCCGCGCGCCGTTGATCTTCTTACCTGGACACACGTTCACACCGGGTGCGCAAGGATGGCCCTCACCATCGCTGTGCGGTCCGGTGATGAGCGGGTCAACGTCCGGTGCGCCGAATACCGCACCGTGACGGTCGACCCCGTTTTCGGCGGCATACGCATCAACCGCTGCGGCGTACTCCGGGTTGTCATCCAGTCTGGCCAGATATACCTCCCGAGCGTGCTGCAACTTCGCGTCAAAGTGCGCTTGAGACCGGCCGCCATAGTTCGAGCCGCCCCAGTTGCGCCCCTCATTTGTGGACCAACTCTGCTCCAGGCGGAACACCGCGCCGGTGTAGTCGAAGTCGTTATACGTGACCGTGAAGCCAAACACATTCGTCCACGGATACGAGTGGGCGACTTCGAAACACGCGGTCCCACTCCGGTCGTTATTCGGGTCGCCGTCCTGGCTATAGCCGAGCATGTCGACCCCGACGAAAAACGAGGCTCTATTCTCTTCGAAACACCGGTCCAGGGCACGGCGGAAGTGTAACATGTTGTCCGGGTTGCTCGGATCGTGCGCGAAAATCCCTCCGGGTGCAGTCGCCATGGTGTTGCTGAGAGAGCTGCCCCGCCGACCGTATTGGTCCAATGTGGCGAGTCCGTCATCGTGGTCTCGGCCAAAGAAGGACGGCAGATCAAACACAGCATACGGATCGACGCGCTTGTACATATAGTTCAGGGTGAAGTCGAAATTGTCGAATGCCTTTCCCATCATACGGACGCCGACCATGCTGTTGTCCCACTTCGTCCCGCGGATATGGTGGGTATGGCGGCCGCCGCCAATTCGGTACAGGAAGTTGGTGCCTCGGCCGGCGGCGTCATCCGTACACGGCACGTCGGCATTACACCCGCTGTCCGGGGCCATGTTCGCCAAGTTGCGCCCGACCCGGAACACGGACCAGGGGTGACGACTCCGGGCGTAGTCATGGTAAGGTCCCCAAGGGACGCCCTTCGTAGTCAACACACCCGGTGAGGTTGGCGAGTCGAAATAGTCTTCTACGTCGCCAATATAGTTCGGGTCATCGTAGCGCAAACCGCCCCAGCCGCCTTCCAGGACCAGGTGCTGCACGATTGAGCGCCAACGCGGGGTGTAGAAGAATTCCAGACCAACGTTGGACAGCAACGTCCCCACGTTCCCGATGTCATACAGGAACTTGATGGCCCAGATCGGACTCCGAAAGTCCTCAAAGGCTTCGCCCACAGCCTGGTTCTGGTCCAGCCGCAGGGGGTTGGCAATATCGATGGAGCGGAACAGATCGGATTCTCCCCACACAATCTGCTGTTTGCCCAGCTTCATCGACAATCGATGGCCCATCACATCCCCGAAGTCCACGTCCAGATTCATTTCCCGAAAGCCGTTCTCGGGAAAAGTGAAGGACTTGAACTGCTTGATGCGGTGGGAGTACATATCGTCATACTTGTCGCGCACTTCATAGACCGGATCAAAGCGACCTCGATACATGAAGGAGAAGTCGGCGCGTCGCACCCCTGGGATCTTGATGTTCTTCCCGAACAGCCCGCCCTCGGTTGACACGAGATCTTGATACTCGTACTCCACGCGTAGCTCGTTGCGCCACTGTACCCACTCGAAATTATCTCCAGGACTCCCGTCGAATTGAAAGGCGTGTTGCATCTCATACACGACTTGAATCTCTGAATCCCCCACTCGGATCGTCGCTTGCGCGGGACTGGTGAGCCATACGAGTCCCGCTACGACAGCCAGCCCGGCCACCAATCCTCTCAGGCCCGAGCGCTGTTTCCAGTTGTGTTTGGTCATAAACCTTCCCTCCTGTAACAAAATGTTATCCTCCTCAGATGCTATCTTCCTTACTTTGCTTTACGCTGTGTTCCCCCGGTTACAGCCGGTCACCCCCTTTCCCCGTATCCTTATGCAAAGCATCAGACAGAAGTCTTATTCCATATCCACGCTGCTTCTAGCGCTATTCTTTATATTTTGCAACTACCTAGGCGGGTATTTCCCGATGTTTCTACTCTTGTGGTTCTGCTCTTGACAAATGCAGCAGCTTTCTTTAATAGACCGCTCCATGCAGGATATTTTTTCTCATTACGGCAAATGGTTGCGGAACGGGCTCGTTGCATGTGGAATTGGGTCGATTGTCGTGCTGGGTGGGTGTGAACTCGGTGCTCCCCCCATCGAAGAGGTCAAGGATGCTGAGCCCAAACCGTCTTTGGTCGACCAATACAAGCAGGCCAATAAGGATAGCCGGGATCCTGGATTGGCGGCGAACCCCAAAGCCCTCGGGGAGTCTTTGTTGACAAACCCTGAAGGGGCGATGCAAAAGGGCGGAGAAGATCTGGAGAGTCAGTAACAAAGCCCTCCGCTTTGTTTTCCCAGACCGCCCTTTCGCATTTTAGTAATAATTCGCGCGTGGCTATTGTGACCACGCGCTTGTCCCACCCGGTCTATATCCCACCCATAGACGGTTTTTTTGAGAGATTTCGGCGATTAAGAGGGTTGCCGCTCCTGTGGAGCGCCGCCTGAGTCAGTTTGGCGTTATCCCAACTCCGCTCTATCTAAGAGCTTGCGAGGCGCTACCATTTGTAGACCGCTTTCTTTTTGTAACCGTGCCATCTGATTGCTCCGGGCGGAGGCCGCGTGCTGCACCAGAGGCCCCAACAGATCAGCATGAGTTGGCCGGTACCGATACAGGCTTGTATCGATTCGCTGATCCCCATCTGTGCCTCCACTATAGTTTTTGGACAAAAAAAGAGGCAGCCTCATGAGGCTGCCTCTTCTGCCTTCAGTCAAGAAGGGATAGCGGTTTTAGGCAATAATACCTTCTCTGGCGGCACGAACAAAGAACTTCGGATGCCAGAGCACTAATGCCGACGGGACAAAGGTACAGGCACCAAGGAAGCTGATGCCCATCCACAACGCCAGCAGCAGGCCCATTTCCGAGCAGAACCGGATGTTCGAGAACGCCCACAGGATCGTCGCGGTGATCAGGGTTGCCGCAGTAAAGGCCACGGCTTTCCCTGCGGTCGCGAGTCCTAACCGGACTGCGTCGTTGATATCGCCGTCATATTCTTCCACCGCTCGACTGACGATATATAGGGCGTAGTCAATACCAAATCCGACCCCGACAGTCACCACCGGCAGAGACTGTAAGTTAATGCCGATATTCCGTACGCCCATATACGCGTTCACCACGCCGTCGGCCAGAAACAGGCCGATCATCATCACGACTGCGGCGACCGGGGAACGGTAGGTAAACATCACGATCAGGAAGATCGTTCCAAAACCCAGGCCGTGCATATACAGGTTGTTTTTGAGGATCTCTTCATTCGCCGCCGCCGTCACCCCGATCAAACCACCGGCCAGACGCCAGTCTGCATTGGGCAGGGGATTGTCAGCAACGAATTTTCGCGCTTCCTGAATAATCCGGGCGATATTATCTCCCTGGTGATTGGCGCAGTAGAATGTCACCCGTGAAACCGTATAGCTCGGGTCGAGAAATTTCGACGACTCGCCGGGCGGTGTTCCGGCAAAGTAGTAGAAGAAGAGCGAACTCACCCGCCGGGCACTGGCCGGGATGGAGCCCCAGCGTGGCTGCATATCATAGAAGGTCATATTAATGGCCTGAATGATGTCAGCCAGCGAGAAGCTGTAGCCGATGTCCCTATCCCGTTCCATGTGACGCTGGAATTTTTCGAGCTGTCGCAATAAATCGGGATTCTTGAGCACTTCTTTGTCTCGTCCCTCAACTACAATGATGAGGGGTTCAATTCCACCGAAATATTTTTGAATCTCGATATGAGCTTGATTATACGGCGACTCTAGGTGCAACAGCGGCGTGGCCGCGGTTGGGTCGCCGATGGTGAGGTGCCGAATCTGGGTCAGGGCAATGAGAAAGGAAACAACCCAGAAGATAACAATCAGTCTGGCATTTTTGGGAGTCGTGATCCAGGCTGCGCAACTGTCAGCAAAACGCTGGAACCAGCCGTTCTCGCGTTTCAGGACCTTTTCCGGGTCAGGCGCGTTGAGGTAGTAGTACACCACCGGGTTCATGAGTAGTTCGCTGATCGCAACCGAGGCGACCCAGATCGAGGCTGAGATGGCGATCTTCTGCAGGATGACCACCGGCACGACCACGATGACGAGCATGCCCAGTGAGTCGGTAATAATACCGCTCAGGGTTGGCACGAATAATTCGGCAAACGCGGCGACAATCGCCTTTTCCTTATTCCACTGCCACTTGTGGTATTCCTCATAATAGCGCTCGTGCATCTGCACCGAGTGGCTTATGGCCCGGGCCGTGACAAAGAATGGAATCACCAGGGCGAGCGGGTCCATGGAGAAGCCCATCATGGCCTGGATGCCCAGACCCCAAAAGGCCGATACAACGCCGGTGATGGTCGGGCGCAATGCCCCCCGCCAATCGTGGAAGTAGAGGTAGAGCAAAATCCAACACACTGCGGCCGCGGCGAGGAAGATGTAGAACACCTCGTTCGCGTAGTAGTATATCCAGCCGTAAAGCTGTGGCTCGCCGGCCACCCAGATCGTCTCCTCGGCAGTTTCAAACGGTTCTTTGACGGTCCGGCGAATCTCTTCAAAGACAGTCCTGTAGTCAAGTCTACCCTCAATGAAGTTGGCTTTCAGCAGGAGGGCCTGACCGTTCAGGGAGACCAACTGGCCGTAGATGGTTTCAGTATTATAGCAGATTTCCTTGATTTCGGCGACTTCCCGGTCCGTCTTGGGTGGACGACGCATGACCGGGGGGGTGGCGATCGTTCCTCCTGACACGGTGAGATAGCGCGTCGTGCGGTGACCGACCGACTCAATCTGGTCGTGGTTCACCCCGGTGACGCGGTCCATGGCCTGCGTCATATCGTAGACTTTTCTGAGCAGACCCGTTGTGAAAACGTCGCCCTTGTCCACTTTCAGCATCACGTTCACGTTATTCGCCCCGCCGAATTGATCGGCAAAACGGAAATGCACGCGGACGAAGGGATGTCGATACGGCAGCAGATCGTTAAAGCTGGTCGACATTTCAATCGATAATGCCTGCCAGGCCATGAAGCCGGTGATAAGCAATACCCCGATCGTAATCAGAAAACGATTGCGGATCAGGCCTTCTCCCAAACGATAGAGCGCGGCACGATCCCTGGAGTGCGCTTCGAGCTCTTCAATAGTCGGTATCTTTCTCTCTGCCACGGTTTTCTCCTTTTTCTAATCTTTCACTCTACGTGATGTTGCTGTGCGCCGGCGTTCAGACGCCGAACTAATGCGCGGCAGCCTGCTCTTCTTCCGCTTCCTGCACCACCAGCTTCCAACTCTTGCCTCCATCGCCGGTGGTCATGATGGTGCCTTTCCCGCCGACCAGAACACCCTTGCCGTTTTCCCCAAACGCAACAGCATTGATCCAGGTATAGACGCCATCCGGTGTCTGGGCCGGGCCCCAGTTGGCGCCGCTGTCGGTCGTATCAAGCACAACGGCATTCATGCCAGCGAGGACGAGGCGACCGTTCTCACCCGGCGTATCAACATCGTAGAGATGCAGCGCCGGAACATCTGCATTGCTGCCCTCACGCGCGATCCAGGTCCAGTTCTGACCGCCGTCAGTGGTTTTCGCAATAGCCCCACCAGCGCCGACCATCACCCCATTATTGGGGTCGCTAAAGTGCACCTTAAAAAACGCACCCATCACCATGACGTCCCGCACGCCCCCCTGCTGAACGAGTTCATCGAGCAGAGTCCCGTGCTGTGCTCCCCAGGTTTTACCGCCATCGATGGTGTAACGGACATTGCCGTATTCACCGACCATCCAGCCGATGTTTTTGTCCAGAAATTGCACGCTGTAATAGATAATGTCAGGTACGGCGAGACTGGTGAACTCGGACAAGCCGATCTGAGACACGTCCATACGCTCGACGTTCCAGGTCTCTCCGCCGTTGTTGGTCCACATCCAGGTTGATTCATCGCCACACGCCCAGCCGTGCAGTTGGTCAACAAAGGAGACCGCCATCAGGGTCTTGTCTGTATCAGCGGTCTGCGCTGCCCACGTTTTCCCACCGTCTCTGGAGTGGATGACGGCCCCATTATGGCCGACTGCCCAGCCATGCTCACCGGCGAAGCTGACGTTGTTCAGCGTCCAGATCACACCACTATCAACGTCTTCCCAGGTGGTACCTGCATCCTCGCTCCGCAAGATGCGACCGGCGTAGCCCACGGACACAAAAGTATCGCCCGTGACATGAGCGACGCCAAGAAATTTGTCGGTCCGGGCAAGCAGCGATGTGCTCCATGCGGTTGGCTGTTCTCCGTGACAGCCTGCCAAGCCGAGTAGGGCCGCGAGGGTAAACAGCGCGACAAAAAGGCTGGCGCATCTTTGGGCCAAGTGGGCCCTATCGGTATTCATAGCGTGGTAACCTCCCTTTTGGTTGTGGACGAATTGCACGCGGGTTCCCCAAGAGGATTTCGTGCCTTCCGTCCTTTGCATTTTTTTACGACAAAAGTCAAGAGACGGTCAGGTATGGCAGCCTCGACCTTGTCGCTGCTTTCCTCCTCAAAATGAAGAATCTTCTTATCAAAATAAAAATCCCCCGTACAGGGTTGTACGGGGGATTTTTTCGTCACAACAGGGCAGGGGGCTATGACGTTTAGCGGGCGCTCTGGATCAGGAAATTCACGGTGAACGCCTCAGGCGTGTTCCACTCTTTGGCGGTATTGAAGTACCAGTCGTACTTCGGCACGTAGTACTCGTCATACCCCGGCGGGCAGTCCCACTTGGAGCTGTGGGTGATCTGCATATCGACCACCTGACCGTTGTGGGTAAAGACCTGCTCCTCGTCGTAGTCCGCGGCAATATATTTTTCGGAGGGCTTCGTCGAGATGTTCATGAGCTGGGTCCAGGTTTTCCAGATCTCACCACCCTGGTCATACGTCTCCGACCATGAGGTGTTGAAGTACTCTTTGTCGAGGTAGATCACCCGCTTGGAGTACGCATACTGGTTATACCCAGTCGGGATGCCTTCAACGACCCATACCGGCCGACGTTCCCAGTTCACTTGGTCTGACCACAGAAAGGCGGTCGCACCGCTCCGGCCGTCCGGAGCCGCCGCCCAGACGGCTCGACTCTGATAATGGCCTGAGTGGGCCGACATGAGCGTCTCTTTCTCGGCTAAGACACGCCACGTCCAGTATCCGGGCTTGGCGTTGAAACCCCAAATCGAGTCGATATCGATGTCCGTGCCCCAGAAGGCGTCCGAGCGGTTCGCCACGCTGATACGCCGCACGCGGCGCAGCTCGGGCAGATACATATAGGAGTCATCCGGATTTTCGAGCGGCGTATACCGGAAGTTCAGCACGCCGGCGCCCTTCAGATCGTTTGGAGCGTACAGGGGGCCCCATTGCTCGGTATAGGTAATCTGTGGGTTAAACGGCGCGATCGGCTTCGGGTCCATGTACAGCCGGCCTTCCCACTTCATCCGTCGCCAGAAGTGCGAAGCGTAGAAACGCTCCATCTCGCCCTTATAGTTCACGAGCTCGAGAATCCAGGGGCAGCCCACGTTGTCCGTGAAATCAGGAAAATATTCGTGGTTCCACATAGCCTTGGCACCAGCGAGGGGATCGTTGACATCGATGTTAGGAAAAGGGCACCCGGCGACGTAGTTGGTCAACACCCGACCATCTTCTGACAAATTCACTTGACCGGCAAACTTTTCTGTCGCCTCTGAGTACGCTTTGGGCCATTCGTACTTGCGGTACTCGATGACCTTCATTTTCATGCCTTGGTTGATCATCCAGTTTGCCGTTGGATTGAGAACATCAGCCGCCTCGGCCATATTGCTCTGATCGACGACATCCCCCGGTTGAGGGAATTGAGCGGCGGCTGGGACGACCCAGCTCCCTACGGCCGCGCATACAAGCGCGGCGGAAAAATATGCTTTCAGCTTCATACTATAAGCCTCCTTTCGAGACCACTGCCCTGGGTGAAATTTCCTCCCCACTGTAATATGGAGCGTGGGGATAAGGATCAATAGCTCAACGGCAGGTTTTTTTCTACTACTGCGGAAGGGGGGAACCCGAGGGATTCTGGAACACTCTGATGAGACCGTGTTTTGGCAGTCTTGGGGGAGGGGTCTTTAGGAGGACGGGTCAATGCTAAATCCCTGGCTTGGGGGTTCGAGCGGTCGTCCGGTTGGCGTGTCCGGGGTCAGGCCGGCTTCACGGAGGAGACGCGCAAGGGCGGCAAGAACGTCCGAAACCGAGCGTTGTGCCTCCAGCAACTCATCATTCGCCCGTGAGAGCTGAATATAATCCTGTCGTTCAACGGCATCAACGACTGACACCAGAGCAAATTCATGGGCGCGCCAGGATTCGATATAGCCTTGGTGGACCTGTACCAGGGCCGGGGACTGCGGTTCATAGCGCTCTAATTCGACAACATACTCCCGGGCGATCCCGATTGCCGGGCGCATGGTTTCCAGCACAAAGTCATCATGCACGAACTGGTCTTTTCTGACGCTGGCAATCGCGTTGTTAATTTTCGCCTCGGTTGCGGCCCATAGACGGGCCTGATCCATATACGCCGTGAGGTCGTCCTGGACACTGACGGTCTCAGGCTGGCAGCCGGACAGTACGGCGAACCAGAGACAGAGGACAGGCACTCTGAGCAGTCTTGAACGCGCGTGCTTGTTCATCTGGCTCTTTTTGCTCAGCCGACGGCTAGGAACGCTCTTCTGTATCACGCTGTGTTGCCTGAAAGATCAGATCTTCATAATATTTTACATTATAGCCTAAGAGGACGACCTCGGGAGAGCTATCTTTACGGGCATAGACTGCCGTTTGTGTCGGATTATAGCTCCCAATAAAGATCGTTTCCTTGCTGGGTTCGCCTTCGCCCTCGATGATAATGGTTGAAGCGGGTGGGGCCAAGCCGTACGACGCCAAGTCCTCCGGAGCCTCGTGAACGATAGGGACCTTCCTGTCCGGGGTGAGATTTTCAATAAAGCCGCTCACCAGTGCAGAGGTCACCGGCGCTCCAGTCGGTTCAAGCACCTGCCACTCATCGATCGCCTCACCCGGCTGGCCCTCGCTGCGTTGCGAGACAAAAATGTGTTGCTGGCGCTTGATGGAAAGTTTGTAAATCGCGCTCCGTTTGAGTGCCAGAAAAGTACTCTCCTGGACCGGACGCGGTTCAAAAATCGGGGCGTCCGGACCGCCCGGACGCCATTCAAAAAGGAGGTAATACCCCCCGAGGACAATAGCAAAAAGATAATAGAGGCCAACCCGCCGCCACGTCATCCGCGATACCTCCGCCCCAGAAAGACGCCGACCCCGATCAACAAGAAAAAGCCCGGTACGATGATGGTGCTCGTGACCAGCACGGTCTGAATTTGATCCGAGGAGAGAAAGAGTTGATTGACACCTGACTGCTGGGTTTCCGGTCTGGCTGCCATTTGCCCCTGGTCTTCGGCCAGCCAATTGATGGCATTGATGAAGAGATCTTTATTGCCACCCTGTTCGACCAAGTTATTATTGGCGAAATCCGCATCGCCAAACACCACAAGGTGTCCCAGCGTCTCTCCGGTCTGAATGGTCATTTCACCGGCAATCGGAATGGGGCCGTGCACGTCCCGCTCCTCTTCAAACGTCGTCACCCCACTGCGCGGGATGTTTTCCTGCGCACTGGCCCAGCCTTGGGGTGAGGTCGCCAGGATAGCGGTCGCAATCAGGCCCTTTGCCCGGTCCGGCTCCATCTCCACGACGCGGGCGAGTGAAAAAATAGGCGGCGCATTAACCGAACGGATCATCGGGTGCGGTTTACTCGTCGCGGAAGCCCGGAAGGTCAACATCTCGCCGGCATAGAGACGCTTCGTGGGATCGACCGCAATCAGGGGTGGCAGGTGAATGCCGTAGCGCTCAAGAAAAGTGACGAATGAAGGCGAACTGTCTGGGTCGAGCAGGACAAACAGGGCTCCCCCACGCCGCACATAGGCGTCCAGCGCTTCGAGTTCGAACGGAAGAAAATCCGAGCTTGGGCCGAAGATGACCACCACGGCGGCGTCCTCTGGAACCGCGCCACTCTCGCCGAGTGAGAGGGTTTTCTCATCATAGAATTCGTCAACCAGGGCTCCCCGGAGTTTACTGTAGCCCCGACGTGGAGACGCATCGGCCAGGTTTGCCTCCCCATGCCCGGTCAGAAAGTAAATAACTTTGTCTCCCTGTGCGCGTGTGACCTGAAGCAGGGTGGCAATGGCTGCGGATTCGCCTCTCCCCAGCAGTGTGCCTTTGCGTATCCCACTCGACTCAAACACCATCGTCCCGTATTGGGTCGCCTGGTATTCCCGAGCCAGGGCCGGGTTCCGGTTGATATCGACAATGCTGTAATTGAAGTGGGGGGAGAGGTCGGCCATACGACTGAGCATGTCTTCGATAAAGAAGTTTTCCGGACGGTCGCTGTGAACAAAGGCCATGACCTGGACATCGCGTTTCAGGTCGGACACGACCTGTTGCGCCCGTGGCGAGAGCGTAAATTTTTTCTGTGGGGTCAGGTCAAGCCGCTGATTCCGTTCGGAGAGAAGAGACTGGACCGACACAATCAGGGCAAAGAACCCCAGGGTTCCAACAATGAGTTTGAGCGCATTGCGCACGTTGGCCGTCATCTGCGTCCCTTCCAGTGCCGCGCTTCCAGAGAGCGAAGAGTCAGAAAGCTGAAAAAGATAATAAAGAGCAAAAAGAAGGTGATCTCTTTGGAATCGATTAACCCTCGGGCAAAGCTCTGGAAGTGGGTGACCATGGAGACGGAGGCAATCGTACTGATGAGACCGAATTGCGTCGCCCCGTCGTTCCAGCTCAGGATCCAAAAAAAGAGCAGTGCCCCAAGTGAGCCCAACCCGGCAACAACAGTGTTATCCGTGAGCGACGAAATAAACAGGCCACAGGCGATAAACGACAGGGCAAGCAGCACCAGCCCCACATAGCCGGGCAAGACGAGCGTCCAGTCGAACGGCTGCAGGAAAAACATCAACACGGGGTAGAGCAGGGTAAACGACAGCATAAACAGCGTGGCGATCGCACACGCGGCAAATTTGCCCCAAAAGAGGTCGGTGTCACGCATCGGGTAGGTCAGCAAGAGCTCGATCGTGCCGAGCCGCTTTTCTTCGGCAAAGAGACGCATGGTCAGGAAGGGGACCGTGAGCATGATGACCAGCCGCAGGTCGGTGAACATCAACTGCCAAAAGTTTTCCATGATATTCATCCCAAAGCCGAACTGGACATAGAAAACCAGGTCCGAGTAAAAATAATAGCCACTCAGCAGCAGAAAGACCGCCGAGATCAGATAAATAAACGGCGACAGAAAATAGGAGCGTAATTCCTTACTCAGAACGGCCCAAAAATTCACAAACATCGTTTCATCCTATCAGAAAGACGCCTTATCCATGCTTCACCCGCTGACGCTGAGCGCGCGGTCCCAACACCGAGATATGGCGGGCGCTGTGACGTTTCATGCTGCTTCCTTTTGCTCCTCTCTGGTCAAGCGGACAAAAAGGGCCTCAAGGTCGAGGGTCACCGGTCTGAGCTCATGCAGCGCCCAGCCATTATGGATGATCGTCTGGGCAATCTCCCGAGCGATGTCGTGATTGGAGGACCGGACCGTAAAGACCGCCCCCTCCGGTCCGTCGCTTTCCTCGTCGTGTTCGATGACCTGATCGACTGCTTTGAGTGCGCGCAACGCACTGAGTATATCGGGGTGCGGTCCACTTGCCCGGACCCGTACGTTTGCCGCTCCCTGGATGCGCTCGCTTAAGCGGTCGGTCGTGTCCTCGGCAAGAATATGACCCTTGTCAATAATGACCACCCGTTCACACATCAGCTCCACCTCGTGCAGGATATGGCTGGACAGCAAGATCGTTGCCTTTCCGCCCAGCCCCTTGATGAGTTCGCGGATGTCGATAACCTGGTTCGGATCGAGGCCAACCGTCGGCTCGTCCAGGATGAGGACTTCGGGATTACCCAACAGGGCTTGGGCGAGCCCGACTCGCTGGCGGTAGCCTTTTGAAAGCGTGCCCATCTGGCGATGGGCCATAGGTTCGAGTGCGCACTCACTGAGGACGCGCTCAACATGGCTGCGGCGCTGTACCGCCCCATCGATCTTGACCCGGGCGCAGAAGTGCAGAAATGCGCGAACGGACATGTCCGGGTAGAGGACAACGTTCTCCGGTAGATAGCCCAGACGGTTGCGGACTTCGAGCGAGGACGTGGCCACATCAAGCCCTGCGACTTGAACCACCCCTTCGGTTGCGGGAAAAAATCCGGTCAGGATACGCATGAGCGTGGTCTTCCCAGAACCATTCGGTCCTAACAGTCCAACGATTTCCCCGCTCTTGACCGTAAAGGAGACGTCATCTAGGGCGCATACCTGCCCATAATATTTTGTAACGTTCTGAACGCCAATCATAAAAACCTTGCAAAGGCCCTAACAGTCCAACGATTTCCCCGTCTTTGACTGCAAGGGGGGTGCGCGTACTGAGCGCGCTTGGTTATGACGCTGCGGGCGTGGGCGTTGCGGCGGGCACCGCTTTTAATGTATCAATTTCCGCCTCAAGCTCTTGGACCACTCGTCTGAGCTTACTCAACTCAAGCTCACGGGTGTCGCTCGTCTTGACCGCTTGATCTCTCTCGTGCGTCAGGTTTTGGTTCATGCTCTCATATTCGGCAATTTGTGTCTTGAGCGTGTTGACCTCACCTGGGAGCAGGCTCGTTAGATAGGATGTGGTCAGTCCGAGGCGTTCAAAGGCCACGCCCGTGAACAATAGCCCAATCCACAGCACTCCCACGCTGATATAATGCCATACTGCTTTGGAAAGGCCACTGTCCCCGCCTGTCTGTTCTGTATCGCTCGCCATGAATCCCTCCCCCTCCACAAAATGAAAGTGCGGCCAGCCTAACAAAAAAGGAAATAGAGAAAAAGCCGCTGGTGGCTGTCACGAGAGAGGGAACCTTTAGGTCCCCTCTCTACCGGTTGTCGGGTTAGCGGGCACTTTGGATGAGGAAGTTCACCGAAAACGCCGCGGCCGTGTTGATTTCGACCGCTTCGTTGAAATACCACTCGTTGACCCAGTCTTCCCTCTTCTCGTAACCGGACGGTGCATCCCACTTGGTGGAGTGGACAACCTGGAGGTCGGCCATCATCCCGTGCGGGGTAAAGGCCCAATCATCCGTGTAGTTGTATTTGCCACCACGGAGGGGTTTTGTGGGATATCCTTCATACGGCTTCGGGCCATACTCATACATGTTAAACCAGAGTTTCCACAGCTCACCACCGTTGTCGTACATTTCGGAGAAATTCTGCGCCCAGAAGTCTTTGTCCACATAGAAGATGCGCTTGGAGTAGGCATACTGGCTGTAGGCCGCTGGGAGGCCCTCAACAACATAGACGTTGCGCTTCTCCCAGTTAATATTGCACGGCATGAACGCAATCGGGCCGCTTCTGCCGTCCGGCTGTGCACACCAGACATCACGGGTTCCGTACTTGCCCATGTGGACCGGGGCCAGGATCTGCTTCTCGGCCAAGAGGCGGAACTTCCAATACGCCACCTTGGAATTCATACCCCACAGGGAGTCCAGGTCCATGTCCGTGCCCCAGAAGGCGTCAGAGCGGTTGGCGACACTAATACGACGCACCCGGCGCAGCTCGGGGAGATACATATACGAGTCATCCGGAATATTCGTTGGCAGATAGCGCGTATTCAGCACGCCGGCACCCTTGAGGTCGTTCGGGATAAAGAGGGGGCCAAACTGCTCCGTATAGCGCATCGGTGGGTTGTTGGGGACAATCGGTTTGGGATCGGTGTACAGACGGCCGGTCCACATCATCCGACGCCAGAACTGGGAGCCGTACATCCGCTCCATCTCTCCTCTGGCATTGACCAATTCGACGATCCATTCCGTCCCGACGTTGTCGACATAGGCAGGTTTCTGCTCCTGGTTCCACATGATCTTCGACCCGGCCATCGGATCGTTGGGGTCGATATTTGGGAACGGAACACCGGCCACATAGTTAAACATCTCACGGCCATCCGCCGAGAGTTGGACTTGGCCGGAGTATTTCTCGGTCGCTTCCGCATAGAGTTTCGGTAAATTGACTTTCTTATACTCGCCAACCTGAATGGGCATGCCGTTTTCGACAAACCACTGGATACCTGGGATAAGAAGATCAGCGGCCTCAGCCATATTGTCTTTGGTAACGGTGTCCCCTGGATTGACATCGGCCGCTACCCAACTCGGGGCTGACAGGCCCATAGCGCCCACGAGCGCGAGTGCGCAGGTAATTCTGGTCCACCAATAGGTCCTCATAAAATCCTCTCCTTTTTTAGAACATTCCTGTGAGGTAAACGGGTGCGACTGTTTAGCTAGCGTCGGGGGGGATCGGCTCATCATTGTCTCCTTTCTGTCCGACCGCTTTATCTTTCTAAGCGTGCATATTTCGTCAATAGTTTCAGAAGAGGCTTTTTCCACATCCTCCGGGAGGGGGTGGATTGTCCGGTAAGAGTAAAGCGTCTTCTTCGATTCTGTTCCATAAGGGTACCAGAAACAAAGCGGTCAGTGTGTGGCTGCAGCCGCTTGTGCCGTGACAAAGCGTGGCTTAAAGAGTGCGACCAGAACGGGTAGCAGCGTCACGGTTGCTAAGAAACTCACTCCCATCCAGAGCGCGAGCAGCAGCCCCATCTCGGCGCTAAAGCGCAGGCTGGACATGGTCCAGAACAGCGTGCCGAGGAGCATGGTCAGCGCGGTAAAGGTCACCGCCTTCCCGGACGTTGCGAGGGCCGTCCTGACCGCGTCATCTAGCCCGCTGCCCAGCCGATGTTCTTCGATAATACGACTCACAATATACAGGGCATAGTCGATGCCAAATCCGACTCCGACCGTCACCACCGGCAGAGTATGGATATTAATGCCAATATCGCGAGCCCCCATATAGGCGTTAATTACGGCATTTGCGACGAGGAGGGGGATAATCATATACACCCCGGCCATGACCGAGCGGTAGGTGACAACGAGGACGAGGAAAATCGTGCCAAAACCAAGAATATTGACCAGAATATCATTCCGGAACAACTCTTCGTTCGCAGCGGCTAACACGCCAATCGGGCCGCCGGCGAGGCGAAACTGGGCAACGTCGCTGGGATGTGCATCGATATAGTCACGCGCTCGCTGAATGACCCGCCGAATCGTTTCGCCCTGATGATCAGTCAGAAAGAAGCGGATGGGTGCAGAGCGATATTTGTGATCAATGACCTGCGCACTTTCCTGGAATGAGGTGCCGAAGAAGTACGAGGCGAGCAGAAGCTGGACCTCACTCCTGCGTCGGGGGAGGACTTCCCATTTCGGCTCTTGTTCGTGTATGGCCCCGTTGACGACCGACAGAATATCCACAAATGAGAAACTCAACCCCACCGATGGGTCGCGTTCGAGGGCACGCTGAAACTGCTCGATCCAGGGCAAGACCTCAGGAGTCGCCAATGAAGGTTCCTCGCTTTGCTGGCGAAAGCGGTCGATCGCACTCATGCCTCCTGCGTCTTCGGTCTCTTCTTTTTTCTCTGGCTCTTTACGTTCAACCACAACCATAAGCTGCTCGACCCCGCCAAAGGTGTCCTGGATGCGGGCATGGGCGGTATTGTGCGGAGAGTCGCGGTACAAGAGCGGAGTAGCTGCGGTCGGATCGCCAATAACCAGATTTTGCCAGAAGTAGACGCTGACGACCAAAACAATAGCCCAACCGGCGAGCGTTACCCCTTTACCCACCGGTGAGACGAGAAAATGCGCAGCAGTCGAGACAATTCGTTTGAAGAGCCCGTTCTCACGCCGCTCAACGACTCGGATGTCAGGCTCACGCAGGTAGTGATAGACAATCGGGTTCAGCAAGAGCTCGCTCACGGTAATGGCGAGAATCCACACCGCCGCACTAATGGCGAGCTTCTGCAAGAGTACAATGGGCACGAACAAGATCACCAGCAGACCCAGGGCATCGGTCAGGATACCCGACAGGGTTGGCACGAACAGCTCGGCGAACGAGGCAACAATGGCCGGCTCTTTTTGCCCATTTGCCTTACGATACTCCTCATAGTAGCGCTCGTGCATCTGGACGGAGTGGCTAACCGCCCGGGCGGTGATAAAGAAGGGAATGACGAGGGTGAGGGGATCGAGGCTGAAGCCGATCATCTTGATAAATCCCAGCCCCCAAATGGCCGAGATGACACCGGTCAAGGTAGGCCGTAGCGCCCCGCGGACATCGTGAAAATACCAGTACAGCAGCAACCACAGCAGCACCGTCGTTGCCAGAAAAATGACGTAGACCTGCTTGGCGTAGAAATATACCCAGCCGTACAGGGCCGGCTGACCGGCCAGATAAATCCGTGTGTTGTCATCTTCATATGGTTCAACGACAGAGCGCCGGACTTCCTCAAACAATCGTCGATAATCGAGCCGCTGCTCGATAAACGTGGCATTGAGCAGGGCGGCCTTTTCGTCCAGCGAAACCAGCACACCGTATAAATTCCGTGAGGAATGCACGATCCGACGGACGCGCTCGACTTCTGCCTCGGTCTCGGGTGCCCGTTCCATGACCGGCTCGACTTCCTGCATCCCGCCACTTTTCATGATCACGCGGCGATTGGTTCGGTGGGCGATAGAGTTGACCAATTCATTATTCACGCCATACACTCGCTCCAACGCCTGAGTCATATTGAAAATTTTGGTCAACGTGGCCTGATTGAAGATGGTGCCCTCATCGACCTCCAACATCAGCATGATGGTGTTGGCTCCGCCAAAGGTCGGCGCGTAGGTTTTATGGACCTGAATGAAAGGATGGTTCTCCGGCAGTTGTTCGTCGAACCGCGTGACGAGGTCGAGCTGGACGGCAAACGAGGCGAAAATCAGAGT
Organism: Candidatus Binatia bacterium; assembly: GCA_022826945.1. Classification (GTDB taxonomy): domain Bacteria; phylum Desulfobacterota; class Binatia; order Bin18; family Bin18; genus Bin18. The sequence continues at coordinate 16,727 of JAJDTY010000071.1, read as the reverse complement.
GGCGAAGGTAACGAGCAGTAAAACAAGCCTCCGCCGTGCAATAATCTGCTCTCCCAGTGTATATAGATAGCCACGCTCTTCAGTGCTCATGCTGTCCCCTTGTTCCGTTGCACTGCGGTCCTAGCGGGTGCCGACGAATTTACGATTGTTTCTCCAGAGAGGAAAGACCAACTCTCCTTTGGACTCACGGTTCTCCTCGTTTGCGTTCAAGTAGCCCGTCAATAATTGTTTCGATATTCTGGGGAGAGAGGTCCTGCACCCGTATCCACCCGTCGATGATCAGGGTCGGAACACTCTCAATATAATAGCTGTTCCCCAGGGCAACGGTTGCTTCAAGCTCGGCCTTCCCCCCGTCTGCATCGAGCTGGCTCAGGAGCAATTCAGGATCGAGACCGATGCGGTGGGCGACATGGGCGATGCCGTCCCGGCTGCCCGTATCAATATTTTCCTCAAAGTGCGCGTGAAACAGCGCGCGCTGCATCTCTTCACTCAGTCCTAACTCGTGAGAGATGGCATAAGCACGGGCTGGAATTTGAGAGGACGCATGGACAATCGGGACTGCGTGAAATCGGATATCGAGCTGATTTGGATATTTCTGCTTGAGTGCCGGGATGAGGTTGGAGAAGACGTCATAGCAATGGGGACACAGAAAGTCCTCAAAGACGCTCAGCATGACCTTTTGTGATTCCGCTTTCTCCGGAGCCCGTCGCACAAAAGAAAAGGTACCTGATAGAGAGAGATACTGATCCACCAAGTCGGTCGTGGACTGACCCTTTTGGGGGAATGCGAGGCAAGCGAGGAAGAAGCTCAAAAGAAGAGAGCAGATTCGTAAGACCATGTCTGGCCGGATCATAGGAAGCAAACGGGCACTTTGCAAGGGTGCAAAGTGCCCGTAGATAGCACTCGATAAGAGTTTCCGGGAAGGGGCGGTCGGAGAGGAGCAATGCTTGAATCGTCCCGTAGCATCAGGCAACCAACTGTCGTAACACGTAGGGTAAAATACCCCCATGCCGGTAGTATGCGACCTCAATGGGCGTATCAATACGAACGGTGACCTGGACATCTGTTGACTGTCCGTTGGCACGGTGGACGACCAAGGTCACATCCTGCAGAGGTTTGAGGTCAGCGTTGAGCCCGATGAGATCAAAAGTCTCTGTCCCGTCAAGGTTCAGCGTTTGCACACTGGTCCCTTCTTTGAACTGACAGGGCACCACGCCCATAAAGACCAGATTGCTGCGGTGAATCCGCTCAAAGCTCTGAGCAACCACCGCTTTCACTCCAAGCAGCCGTGTCCCTTTGGCGGCCCAGTCACGCGAGCTTCCTGTGCCGTACTCCTGCCCGGCCAACACGACTAGCGGGGTGCCGTCGACCTGATATTTCATGGCCGCATCGTAGATCGCCATTCGCTCACCACCATTCCCATGAGCGGCATGATACTGTGTGACCCCGCCTTCAACTCCGGGCACCATCAAGTTCTTAATCCGCACGTTGGCAAACGTGCCCCGGGTCATGATGCGATCATTACCGCGACGTGAGCCGTAGCTATTGAAATCCTTGACTGCAACTTCATGCTCCTGGAGATACCGGCCGGCCGGCGCATCCGGCTTAATCGCGCCCGCGGGACTGATATGGTCGGTGGTGACGGAATCGCCCAGCACGGCTAGCGGGCGGGCGCCGGTAATGTCTTGAATCGTTCCGGCCTGGAGGCCGAAAGCCTCAAAGAAGGGCGGCTCCTGAATATAGGTCGATTCCGCGTTCCACTCGTAGGCCGCACCAGTTGAACTGGAAATGTCATTCCAGAGCGGGTTCTGCTCTTCAAAGTCGGTATACAACCGGCGGTAGGTGTCCGAGTCCATGGCGGACGCCATCAGGTCTTGAATTTCGTTCCCGCTCGGCCACAGGTCACGCAAATAGACGTCGGTTCCGTCTTTGTCTTGACCCACGGGCTCGCGGGTCAGGTCAATATCAACCCGCCCCGCCAGGGCAAATGCCACGACGAGCGGAGGACTCATCAGAAAATTCGCTCGAATATTTTGATGAACGCGGGCCTCGAAGTTGCGATTGCCGCTTAGGACGCTGGCAGCCACAAGATTATGCTGCGTTACGGTCTGTTCGATATTCGAGTCGAGTGGACCGGAGTTCCCGATACAGGTGGTGCAGCCATACCCCACGGTCTGAAAGCCGACTTGGTTAAGATATTGTTGTAATCCGGTTTTCTCCAGATATTCCGTTACGACTCGCGAGCCCGGACCCAGAGAGGTTTTGACCGTTGGTTTGACCGTCATGCCGCGCTCGACCGCCTTTTTGGCCACGAGTCCGGCTGCCAACATTACACTCGGATTTGAGGTGTTTGTGCATGAAGTAATCGCAGCAATGAGCACATCACCATGCCCAATATCGCTGAAGTTCGAAGGGCCGTCTTTCGGCACGACATGGCGCTGGTCAAGCGTCGATTGGTCGGCCTGAAAACCACCCTCGTTGAGCGGCTTTGTGAGGAGTCCCTGGAATGTCTCCTTCATGTCCGGGAGGTCAATCCGATCCTGCGGACGGCGTGGGCCGGCCAGACCGGGCTGCACATCGGCCAAATCGAGTTCAAGCACCTGGCTGTAGTCCGCCTCACCCTGGCGCGGAATGCCAAACATTTGCTGGGCCTGAAAATAGCTCCGGAACGCATCAACCTGCTCCTCGGTGCGACCCGTCGCCGTCAGGTATTTGCAGGTTTCCTCATCAATCGGGAAAAAGCCCATGGTCGCGCCATACTCCGGTGCCATATTGGCAATTGTTGCTCTATCGGTCAGGGGCAGGGACGCCGCGCCTTCGCCAAAATATTCCACGAATTTCCCTACGACCTTGGCCGCGCGGAGCATCTCGGTGCAGTGTAGCACGAGGTCCGTCGCGGTGACCCCCTCGCGCAGGCGGCCGGTCATATGCATACCAACGACATCCGGGGTGAGAAAATACACTGGTTGCCCCAGCATACCGGCCTCTGCCTCAATGCCTCCCACCCCCCAGGCGACCACCCCAAGGCCGTTAATCATGGTGGTATGCGAGTCTGTTCCTACGAGCGTATCCGGATAATAGACACCGTCTCTCTCGAGGACGCCTTTGGCCAGGTATTCCAGATTGACCTGATGAACAATACCGATACCCGGCGGTACGACCTGAAAACTATCGAACGCCTGCATGCCCCATTTCAGAAATTGATACCGGGGCTGATTGCGCTCGAATTCGATCTCCATATTCCGTTGTAAAGCATTCCCAATCCCTGAGTGGTCGACCTGAATCGAGTGGTCGACCACTAGGTCCACGGGTACCAGGGGTTCGATCAGTTTGGGATCTTTGCCCAGCCTGGCTACGGCTGAACGCATGGCGGCCAAGTCGACCAGCAGGGGAACGCCGGTAAAGTCTTGCAGGATAATCCGTGCTACCACAAAGGGAATTTCCGCCGTACGGGTCTCTGTCGGTCTCCAATTGGCGAGGGTCCGGACGTCCTCTTCAGTAATTTTCTGGCCATCATAATTACGTAGGACCGACTCCAGCACGATACGGATACTGACCGGAAGACGAGAAACTGGTCCGACGCCCGCTTTTTCGAGTTGAGGCAGAGCATAAAACCGGCCGGTTTTTCCAGCCGCGGTGGTAAAGGTTTGCAAAGAATCAAACAGGTTATGTGCCATACAAAAATCCCTCCACGTCTTTGTCACCTATTGCAAAATGATACTCTGGTGCTTGGCTAAGCGGATATATTCTCTCGCCCATCAAGGCAAGGGAGCGACGAAGCATGAGAACGCTAAACCGGAGAATTTTCTTGGTATCTTGTGGTGTAGCCGGATCAGCGAGTATATATCTGGAGTAGGAGAGGTCAGCCAATGCAATGGACCTGGAACCGGAGACTGAGTCGGCTCGTCAAGAGGGTGGGGACTGGAAGCTGTATGTTTTTCGTCCTTCTGATGTCCCCTCTTTTCGCCGAGGAGGCTCGTCCCCAGAAGCAGAATCTTCGAGCTGGACCAGCCTCATGGATGGGTGACCTGACGCCTATAACCGCCCAAGAATGGAGTCGGGATCGGGCTGCCCATCTCTTGGAGCGGGCCGGTTTTGGCGGTTCGCCCCAAGAAATTGACCACTTGGCTGCGATGACGCCAGCCGCCGCCGTTCGTCATCTGGTTCACTACCAAAACATCGACAACAGCCACGTTCCGCCGTTCGACGAATCCGGGGTGTTCGACCCAACGCTTGACCCGTTTCCGAAAAGTCGAGCAGACGCCGTACGGATTGCCCGCGTCAACGGCGAGTCCATGGGGGTCAAGGTCAAACCCGGCGGGAGTCGTCCCCTCCAGCCCGTTGTCGATCGTTTTTTCTATTGGCTACGGGCCGACGCGCTGGAAATGCGGCGGGCCGGACAGTGGTGGGCTCAACGTATGCTGGCGACAAAGCGTCCGCTCCAGGAAAAACTCGCCCTGTTCTGGCACGGTCATTTTGCAACCTCAGACACCAAGGTGCGGGACTACCGCAAGCTCCTCAAACAGCTCGAATTATTCTGGCAGCGGGGAAATGGGGATTTCCGTGATCTTCTCATCGGCGTCGCCCAGGACCCGGCCATGCTTGTCTATCTGGATGCGGGGGAGAATATCAAAGGCCACCCCAACGAGAACTTTGGCAGAGAAATCCTGGAACTCTTCACCCTGGGGGTGGGCAACTACACCGAGACAGATATTCGTGAGGCCTCCCGGGCCTTTACCGGCTGGACCCATGTCGGGCTGGATTTTGTCGTCAAACCCGAGTTACACGACGAAGGAGAGAAGACCTTCCTCGGACGCAACGGGAATTATGACGGTATCGATATTATTGATATTATTCTGGAACAGGATGTGACGGCCCATTTTATTGCAGCCAAGCTATATCGCTATTTTGTCCGGCAAAACCCCGCGCCCGAGTTGGTCGCGCAACTCGGTGCGATCTTGCGCGAGCATCACTATGAAATCGCACCGCTGTTGACGACGATTTTTCTCTCGCGCGACTTCTACAGTCCGCCAGCCTACGGAACCCAGATCAAAGGCCCGGTGCATCTTGTGATTTCGACCTATCGCAGGCTCGGACTGACCGATATCCCCGGAGTACCCGACTTCAACACGACTACCCGCGATTTGGGCCAAGAGCTCTTTCATCCGCCGAACGTCGCAGGCTGGGAGGGGGGGCGAAGTTGGATTACGCCGGCCTTACTGCTTGAACGCGGAAACTTCGCCCGCGCGGTCTTCTTTCCCGATATGGTTAATTTTCGGCCGCCGGACCGCTGGATGCCGGTGACCAACCAAAAGGTGGCGACCAAGATTGCCCAAGGCTATGAGATTACGGCAGCAACGATTGAGACCGATGATAACGCCATGTCCGGCAACGCCATGGAGCAGTCAGGCTCCGAGTCCATGTCCATGTTTAATATGATGGCGGGAGCGGACGAGGACTATAACACGCGCTACGGCAGTACCCACGGCTGGCAAGAAGCTTTTCGTCGGGTGAAACCCATTCCTCGTTTTGCTGCCCAGCTTTCCATGACCGATATGGTTCGCCAGGCTGGGCTGGCAACAACGTCTGAGGTTGTCGATCATTTCCTTGATCGTCTGCTGCAGGTTCCCCTGGCGGCAGACGATCGACAAGCGCTTATCGACTTCCTCACCCAGGAGCTGGGGACAGAGAAGATCAAACCGGCGCTGACCTATCTGGAGGAGCCGGTCCGTCATCTGGTCCATCTCATTATGAGCGCGCCAGAATATCAGTTAGGCTAACAACGAAGGATAAGGCGTATGGCTAAAACCTCGATAAAAATGTCTCTACTGAACAGGTCACTCTCACGACGCGACGCCCTCCGAGTGGGAATGTACGGCCTCGGCGTTGGGGCCGGCCTGCTCGGTACCCCTCTGGCGTCCCGTGGTCCGTTCTCGGTACTGGCAAAGCAAGTGGAGGCTGCGACGTCACCCCATAAGCATCCAGAACGCATTCTTGTCGTGGTCGAACTCTCAGGCGGGAACGACGGGGTGAATACGATCATTCCGTATGGCGACGATGCCTATTACCAACAGCGTCCGACCATTGGTATTCCGGTCCAAGATGTGCGGAAGATTGACGCGCACTTTGGTTTTCATCCAGCCATGGCCGGCTTCGAGCATCTATACAAAGACGGCAAGCTGGCTATTGTCCACGCCTGTGGATACGACAATCCGATCCTGTCGCATTTTGCGTCCATGGGCTTTTGGCATACGGGCAGCCCTCATGCGGGCGAAAAACTCGGCTGGCTCGGCCGCTTGGCCGATGCGCTCGACCCCGAGGTGCAGCGCAACTATCTGGTCAATATTGCGACTGCGCAATCCCTGGCCGTGCGCAGTCGCCACCACTCGCCCCTGGTCTTCTATGACCCCGAAGGGTTTAAACGGAATGGCGTTCACCAGCAACAATCGGTTTTTCCCCGGCTGAGTGACAAGCGGGCGACACCCAACGCCTCCTTGGACTTCCTGACTGGCTTGGCTGAAAACGCAACAGAAAGTGCGGCCTTTGTGCGTCAGGCGTGGGCGGACTATCAGACCCCGGTCGACTATGGCGTGCGGGCGGCCGGTCTCGGGCTTGATTTGCGCAAGGTCGCGGCCTTAATCAAAGCCGAGATACCGACCCGGCTGTATTACGTCAGTTATGCGGGCAATGTCTTTGATACCCACGTCCACCAAAACGATCTCCATTTCCGTCTCCTGACCTATACCACCGACGCGCTACGCGGTTTTATGGCGGACCTCAACCGTATCGGTCGGGCCGATGATGTCGCGATCATGGTTTTTACCGAATTTGGCCGGCGCGTCCCCGAGAACGCCAGTAAAGGTACTGACCACGGGACGGCTACCCCGGTGTACGTCATCGGTGAAAAAGTCAAAGGCGGCTTTTACAGCACTCCACCCAGCCTGACCGATTTGGACGACGGTAACCTGCGCTATACGACCGACTTTCGTCGTGTCTACGCCACCCTGATTAAGGAATGGCTGGGCTACGATGATACGAAGGCGTTGCTCCGAGAGGAGTTCGAGCCTCTGGAGATGTTTGTGTGAGGAGAGTGTCCCCGACGGGATTTGAACCCGTGTCGCCGGCGTGAAAGGCCGGTGTCCTGGGCCAGGCTAGACGACGGGGACAGAATGGATTGTAAAAGAGGGATGAGCCGACCGGGGCTCGAACCCGGGACCCTCTGCTTAAAAGGCAGATGCTCTACCAACTGAGCTATCGGCTCAGCTCAGCGCACCTTACCTGATACCCTCCAAGAACTCAAACCCCCTCCACCCTGCGGACCGATACCAGGAGTCGGGCATGCTGATCGCCCGGCGTTGACTTGTCGGCTGCCCGTGGGTAGCGTTCGGGCATGACAGCCGTCCGTTCACGTTTTGCCCCGAGTCCGACCGGTTTCCTGCATATTGGCGGAGCCCGGACCGCCCTGTTTGCCCTCTTGGCCGCGCGACAACAATCCGGAACTTTCGTGCTGCGCATTGATGACACCGACGTGCAGCGCTCTACCCAAGAATTCCACGACGATATCTTAGCTTCGATGCGCTGGCTTGGTCTGGCTTGGGACGAGGGGCCATACTACCAAAGCCAGCGCTCGGTGCAGTACCAGGACATGGGCGAGCGGTTGCTCAGCCAAGGGCGGGCCTTTCGCTGTTTTTGTACCTCTGAGGAGCTTGAGGCGAAACGGAAAGCCGCCTTAGCCACAGGACGCAGTCCGGCCTACGACGGGACCTGCCGGGACTATCTGCCCGCGCCGGGCGAGTCTCGTCCCTACACGGTGCGTTTCCGGAGTCCCAAAGAAGGCGAGACTGTTGTTGATGATCTGCTGAAGGGGCGGGTGGTGTTTCAGAATCAGGAACTGGACGACCTGATTCTGGTGCGCTCTGACGGCTCACCAACGTATAACTTCTGCTCGGTCTTTGATGACGCCGGCCTCCATATCTCCCATATTATTCGAGGTGATGATCATCTGACGAATACGCCGCGTCAGATCCTGCTCTTCCAGGCAATGGACGCCTCGCTCCCCCATTTCGCTCATCTGCCTCTAATTTTGGGTAACGACCGGGCACCGCTCAGCAAGCGCCATGGAGCGACCGCCGTCCGTGCCTATCGAGAAGTAGGCTATTTACCGGATGCGCTGGTGAATTTTCTGGCCCGCCTGGGATGGGCGCATGGCGACGACGAAGTCTTTTCGTGGCAGGAACTTGAAGAAAAATTCAAGCTCGAAGACGTCGGCAAATCCGCAGGTGTCTTTAATCAGGAAAAGCTGGAGTGGCTGAACGCGCACTATCTCAATGCGCGGCCTGCCAAGCAATTGACACAAGAAGTGAAGCCCTTTCTCCCTGCAACGGAACGTCCCATGCCTGATGACGATTGGCTGGCACGGATGGTGATAACGCTGCAACCTCGCGCGAAAACGCTAGCGGAGTTGGGTACGCAGGCCCATTTCTATCTGTCAGATAATATTACGTTAGAGGAGAAGGCGGCGAAGAAATTTCTAAAGGCCGCTACCCTGCCAATGCTGGCGCGTTTGCGGACCCAACTGCATGACGTGGCAGTCTGGGATGAGCCGACCCTCCATAAAGCATTCACTGCGTTTATGGAGACCGAGCAGGTCAAATTGGGCAAAATCGCCCAACCGGTCCGGGTCGCGCTCACCGGAAAGACCGCGAGTCCTGGGATTTTTGAGGTCATGGAGGTGTTGGGAAAGGAACGCTGTCTTGCCCGGATTGGCCGTGTCTTGGCGGAGCCGCCGGTTGCGGTTGAATCTTGACTTCCTATAGTTGCTTATCTATTGTGAAACACACTGAGGTGTGGGCTAATTGGTAAGCCACCTGACTCTGGATCAGGCGATTGTAGGTTCGAGTCCTACCACCTCAGCTCTCTCAGGTCCCATCGTCTAGCCTGGCCTAGGACACCGGCCTCTCACGCCGGCGACACGGGTTCAAATCCCGTTGGGACCATCCCTCATCTCTTTTGTTCGTATGGTTCGAATCTAGGTCTTGATTCGCCATTCCCACTTCCTATAATGCCCCCAAGAGGTGGTGGGTAACTGTCAACGCAACCCCTTGCACTCATACAAGGAGCGCTTTATGGCAGCCGAGCAAAATGTCTTTGAGCGGATGATCAAGGCAGACCGGGAGAATCAAGAGAGCAAACACTGGAGCGGGACCTTTATCGAGTATCTGGAAAAGATCAGGAAAGACCCCTCGCTGGTCAAGCATGCCCACGCGCGGACCTATGACATGATCATGCGCGAAGGGGTCTCTGATGTGAATGAAACCGATGATCCACGGGTCAGACGGCTGTTTAAGGACGAGTCACTCAAAGTCTATAATTTCTTCAAGGACGAGTTCTTCGGCATTGAAGAAACCCTGGCCCAGATCGTGCGCTATTTCCAGTCCGCAGCCATGCGCGGCGAAGAGAGTCGCCAGGTTCTCTATCTCATGGGACCGGTGGGGGCTGGGAAGAGTTCGCTTGTTGAGAAGCTCCAGCGCGGGCTGGAAGGACTTGAGCCGATCTATGCGATTGGGGGTTCCCCCATGCACGAAGAGCCGCTCCTGCTCATTCCCCGCCATTTGCGCAAAGAATTCGAGAAGATGCTCGACGTGCGGATTGAGGGCGATCTCTGTCCGGTGACCCGTTGGCGCCTGCGGGAGGAGTTCAAAAACCGCTATGAAGAGATGCCGGTCTCCACGGTCGGTTTTTCCAAGCGGAATCGCCGCGGGATTGGGGTCGTACCGCCGGTTGATCCCAACAATCAGGACACCTCGGTGCTGATTGGCTCGGAGGACATCTCAAAATTGGACCGCTATTCAGAAGGCGACCCGCGCGTGCTCGAACTGAACGGGGCCTTCAACGTCGGCAACCGCGGCATGGTCGAGTTCATTGAGGTCTTCAAGAACGAGACGGAATATCTGCACGCGATGATTACGGCCACGCAGGAGAAATTCGTACCCGCTCCAGGTCGCCATGGGACGGTCTTTGTCGACACGGTCATTGTGGCCCATTCGAACGAGGCGGAGTGGCAGAAGTTTAAGGCCGACCATACCAACGAGGCGATTCTGGACCGCATCGTTGTGGTCAAGGTGCCCTATAATTTGCGCCAGTCGGAAGAGGTCAAAATCTACCAAAAGATGCTGCACTACTCTGACTTCCGGGCAAGCGTAGCACCGCATACGCTCGAAATCGCGGCGATGTTCGCCATCCTGTCACGTTTAGAGCCCTCGCCAAAATGCGACCTGATGACCAAGCTACGTCTGTACAACGGCGAAGAAGTGGTTGAAAAAGGCCGCACCAAAAAGATCACCGTCAAAGAACTACGCGAGGATGCCAAGCGCGAAGGCATGTCCGGTATCTCCACCCGTTTTATCATGAAAGCGCTGGACAACGCCCTGTCGGACGGTGGGTCCTCGATTAATCCAATCAGTGTGCGTGAAGCCCTGATTCGGATGGTCAAGGAAATGGAAATTGCCGATGATCTGCGCAAGCAGTATCTGGAGTTTCTCCAAGACACGATTCATAAAGAATACCTCGAAATTCTGGAGAAGGAGATCACCAAAGCCTTTGTCTATTCCTATCAGGAACAAGCCGAATCGCTCTTTCAGAACTATCTGGACCACGCCGAAGCGTATGTGAACCAGACCAAGGTCAAAGACCGCAATACCAAGGAAGAGCTCTTGCCGGACGAAGGATTTCTCAAATCCATTGAGGAGCAGATTGCGATTATCGGCTCGGCAGCAGATGGCTTCCGCCAGGAGGTGATTGCCTATCTCTGGGCGGCATTGCGACGCGGAGAAAAAGTTGGGTATGAGAGCTACGAGCCGCTGAAGGACGCGATTGAGAAAAAGCTGATGAGCTCCGTGCGGGATATCAGCCGCATTATTACCAAGGCACGGACGCGGGACGAGGAACAGCAGCAAAAGCACGATGCCATGGTGCGGCGCTTGATCGAACTCGGGTATCCGGAAGACAGTGTGGACGTGATCTTGAAATACGCAGCCAACCATTTGTGGAAAGACTAACCTGCGGCCGGCTGCTCTTCAGCCTGGCCTGTGGAGGTGAGTTGAGGCGGTGCAGGGTATGAAACCGACAATCAACGCGATCTTTCGTCCATACTCGTCGTCCGATGCGCTGCGCTCCGACCGGAGCGCTGGTGACCGGCAGCGGCACCGGCAGAAGGTCAGAGAAGCGGTGCGCGAGAACATCGCCGACCTGATTGCCGAAGAGTCCATCATTGGCAAGAACAAAGATAGAGTCATCAAAGTGCCCATCCGCGGGGTCAAGGAATACCGCTTTATCTACGGCGAAAACGCATCCGGCGTTGGGCAGGGAGACGGCAACTCAGAAAAGGGCCAGGTCATTGGCAAGACCGATGGAACCGGCCAGGGGCAGGGCGAGGATAAAGCTGGCGATCAGCCCGGTGTTGATTATTATGAGACCGACGTGACCCTGGAAGAGCTGATCGAGATCATGTTCGAGGACCTCGAACTGCCGGACATGGAACGCAAGATTTTACGCGAGGTCATGTCCGACCGCATCAGCAAGCGCAAGGGCTTTCGGAAAGCCGGTATTCGGATTCGGCTGGACAAGAAACGGACGGTCAAATCCCGCATCAAACGCCGCTTGGCTTCTACCAGACAGGACGACGACCAAACGGAAGAGGAAGAGCGCTTCCCCTTTCGCAAAGAGGACCTCGTCTATCGCCATCTGGTCGAAGATGTCCGGCCGGAATCCAACGCCGCAGTCCTGTGCATCATGGACACCTCGGGGTCGATGGATACCCTGAAAAAATACCTGGCGCGCAGCTTTTTCTTCATGCTGTACCAATTTGTCTGCACCAAATATCGCAATGTCGAGATTGCTTTTATTGCGCACCATACCGAAGGAAAAGAAGTCACCGAAGAAGAGTTTTTCTATAAGGGGGAGTCGGGCGGGACGTTCATCTCCTCCGGATACAATAAAGCGCTCGAAGTGATCCAGGCCCGCTATCATCCGTCATTGTGGAATCTGTACGCCTTTCACTGTTCGGACGGAGATAATTTTGACTCTGACAACCCTGCGGCGCTCAAGGCTGCCCAAGAGCTGTGCGAGCTGTGTAATCTGTTTGGCTATGGGGAGATCAAGCCGCTCGGATCGCGCTATTACGAAAGCTCCATGCTCAATATTTTCCGCCGCCTGGAAGCCGAGAATTTCCAGACCGTGCTGATCGAACGTAAAGAAGATATCTGGCCAAGCTTTAAGACGTTTATGTCCAAAGAACGCACTCCGATCGCAACGGAAACGCGTGCGACGGCCGAACAATAGGGGTGTCGGGGCAACAGGGTAACCGAGGAGCAGGTATGGCTGAGTGGGACGTGAAAGACTTGGAGGGCTGGGACGAGAAAATTCGCGTCAAGGTCCAGGAGTTTGGCTTATCCTGTTTCGATCAAGAATTTGAAGTCTGTGACCATAACCAGATGCTGGGCTATATGGCCTATTCGGGCATGCCGTCGCATTACCCGCATTGGTCCTATGGGAAGAGCTTTGAGAAGCTCAAAACCATGTACGACTATGGGGTGTCCGGCTTGCCGTATGAGATGGTCATCAACTCTGACCCGTCGATCGCCTACTTAATGACCGACAACTCGTTTTGTCTCCAGATTCTGACGATTGCCCATGTCTACGGCCATAACGATTTTTTCAAAAACAATTTCACCTTCAAAAGTACTCAGGCCGAGCACACCATTAGTCGTTTTAAGGTCCATGCCGACCGGGTCCGCTCCTATCTTGAAGACCCGTCCATTGGTGTTGAAAAGGTCGAGTGGGTTTTGGATGCTGCCCACGGCCTGTCGTTGCAGTGCCGGCGGAATCTTGCGATCAAAAAGCTCACGCTCCGAGAGCAGCGGGAACGGATGATAGAGGCCGCGCGTCCTGCGGATGACCCGTTTGAAGACCTACACCAGCAGGAAGATATTGAAGCCCCGGACCTCAACAAACTGCCGGCTTCTCCAGAAGAAGATCTCTTGCTGTTTATTCGTGATCACAACGACAAGCTGAGCGACTGGGAGCGTGATCTGCTGACCATCGTGCACGAGACCGGACAGTACTTTATCCCTCAGATGGAAACGAAGATCATGAACGAGGGCTGGGCTAGCTACTGGCACCGCGAAATCATGAACAGCCTCGATCTCCCCCAAGATTTGTATCTTGAATTTCTCGTCCGACATAATCAGGTTGTGCGCCCCTTTCCCAAGGGCCTGAACCCTTACTACCTGGGGCTCAAAGTGTGGGATGATATTAAACGCCGCCACGACGATCCGACTCCGGAGGAGATCGAAAAATATGGCCGGCCAACCAAGACCGGCACGCAAGCGCTTTTCGAAGCCCGTGAGGTGGACCGGGATGCCTCTTTCCTGCGCCGCTTTCTGACCGAAGAACTCATGCGCGAAATGGATATGTTCGAATATGAACCGCGGGGTGAGGATCTGGTGATCTCCGAGGTTTCAGATAAAGAAGGCTGGCGCGGCATCAAAGAAACCCTGATTAAGAACGTGGGTATGGGTGGGGTGCCGGTCATTAAAATTGAAGACGCGGACTACAATCAGAGCCGCAGCCTGTACGTCAAACACTACCACGAGGGACGCGACCTCCAGCTCGAATATGCGGAGAAAGCGATTTCTTACCTGCATCGCCTGTGGGGTCATGAGGTCGTGTTGGAGACGGTGGTCAACAGTAAACGGGCGCTGCTGTCGTATAGCGACGACGGCTTTTCTGCCAAACCGCTCAAATAGGTCTCGATCCCGCTCTGCTTACTCTGTTGGAAAGCCCTCATAGACGGGGCGGCACGGCCCTAGTGCATTTCACGATAGAGTATAGCCACAATGGTGGAAGTAGTGTTGGCATTCTACCGAGGAGAAGCGCGGGATGACGGAGCCGAGGTAGGTCCAGAGGTCCTCACGGGAGCGGTGCGCCGCCCCGCGGGCCAGCGCTTTGAGCTTAGCAAAGACCAACTCAATCGGATTGAGGTCTGGACTGTAGGGCGGCAGAAACCGGAGCGTGGCGCCCGTTTGCTCAATCTGTTGCGCGCTCAGCGGGTCCCTATGCACCGACAGGTTGTCCAGGATCACGACATCGCCCGCGCGGAGAGTTGGCACTAAGAGTTGGGCGACATAGGCCCGGAAGGCGTCGGTGGTCAACGGCCCATCGAGGACCAAGGGAGCCGTCAGGCCCGTCGTCCGCAGGGCGGCGACAAACGTCGTGGTCTGCCAGCGGCCCCAAGGGACGCGGCCCACGCACCGTTGGCCGCGCGGCGCCCAGCCCCACCGGCGGCTCAGGTTCGTGGCAAACCCACTCTCATCGATGAACACCAAGCGCCTAGCCGCCCAGGTCGGCTGGAGCGCCCGCCACCGCTGCCGGGCAGTCACCACATCAAGCCGGGCCTGTTCTTGCGCGGACCGGACTTTTTTTTCTTGTCAGCTCTAACCGTCGAAGCGCCCGCCACACCGCCATCAGACTACACGAGACGCCCAGCGCCTCTCGGAACTCTGCCAGTGTCCGGTCGGGCCGGGCGGCTACCAGCGCCCGGAGCTGCTCCATATGTCCGGCCAGAACGGAGGGCTTGAACCGCTGCGGCCGCCGCGGCCCGATCTCGCCCGTGTCCCGCCGCCGCTGCTTGAGCCGGTCCACCCACGCCCGACTCACCCGATACTGCTGGGCCACCACCCGTGAGGGGAGACCGGCATCACACGCCGCCAAGACCCGCTCGCGTAAATCCAGTGAATAGGCTCGTCCCAGCGCTGCCTCCTCCTACCCCTCACCCTACCAACTCCCTCTCCCAATGGCTACAGCTTATCGTGAAGTGCGCTAGTCGGGAGCGGCCTCCAGAAGGACAACGGCCTCAGCGCGCATGCCTTCTGCGCGCCCGATAAAACCCAGGGTCTCGCCCGTGGTCGCTTTAATGTTCATAGCCGATGGCTCGACCTCCAGCACTTTCGCCATATTTTGCCGCATGGCGTCTTTGTAAGCGGCGAGCTTTGGCCGTTGAGCCAGGATAGTCAAATCCGCATTGCACACGCGGTAGCCCTGGGTTTTGACTTTCTCCATGACAACCCGCAGCAGGGCAAGGCTTGACGCGCCACGATAGCGGAGGTCGGAGTCCGGGAAATGCTGGCCGATGTCTCCCTCGCCCAGGGCGCCCAAGAGCGCGTTACTCAAGGCATGACAGACCACATCGGCATCGGAGTGGCCCAGGAGTCCCTTCTCCCACGGAACCTCAACGCCGCCCAGAACCAGCTTGCGCCCCGGCACGAGCCGGTGAATATCTACGCCCTGACCAATGCGAAAAGGCATGCTGATCCTAAGCCTACAGGTTGGTCGCCATCAGCTCCACCAAGTGGGTATTGAAACGCACCGGATCGGGGAGTTCAGAACCCTCGGCCAGGAGGCCATAGCCAAACAGTAATTCGGCGTAGGTCTTCAGGCGTGGATCGTCGTTGTCATGTTGAAAGCGCTCTTGGAGTTTCTCCAAGAGGGGGTGGGTCGGATTCAGCTCCATGATCCGTTTTTGCTTGGGCAGGTCCTGCTGGGCCTGGCGTAACAGCCGCTCCATTTGGGGGCTCGGGTCGCTCTCCTCGCTGACCAGACAGACGGGAGATGCTGTCAGCCGATTGGACAAGCGAACTTCTTTAATATGTTCGTCCAGCATTTTCTGGAGTGTTTGGAGTAAATCCGTATAGCTCTCGGACCGCTGCTTGAGTTCTTGCTCTGCCGCCTCCCGTTCGCTCTCGCTGCCGATGTGGACCGTGCCTTTTCCAATGGACTTGAGCCTTTTCCCTTCGAAGTCGGTCAGGGATTGCACGACGAGTTCATCCACCGGATCGATCAAATATAGGACTTCATGGCCTTTTTCCTTAAAGGCTTCTACATGCGGAGAGTTCTCAACCGCGCTGCGTGACTCTCCGGTCAAATAGAAAATCTCCGGCTGAGCGAGAGGCATGCGTTCGACGTAGTCTTTCAAACTGACGAGCTTTTCCGGGTCTTTGGAGGAGGGAAAGAGCAGCAACGGGGCGATACGGTCTTTATTCTCAAAGTCCGTACTCAGTCCCTCTTTAAGGACCCGCCCGAATTGCTCCCATAACTTGAGATAGGTCTCGGCATCCTGCTGGGCGAGGGTGCTCAACGAGTCCAGTACTTTTTTGGTCAACCAATTACGGATTTGGGTAATATGCCGATCCTGCTGGAGGCGTTGGCGCGAAACATTCAGCGGCAGGTCCGCAGAATCAACCACACCTTTCAGAAAACGGAGATAGCGCGGAATGAGGTCTTCGCACTGCTCCATGATCATGACCCGTTGGGCATAGAGCTGAAGCCCGAACGGCGAGGCATGAAAGGCGAGATCAAATGGGGCCTGTGAGGGCAAGAAGACCAGAGCCTGAAACTCAAAGCGTCCCTCGGCCCGAAAATTGAGCGTCTTGAGCGGTGGATTCCAGTCGTGGGCAATATGCTTGTAGAATTCGGCATATTCGTCTTCTGTGACCTCGGACGGTGTCCGCGTCCAGATGGGTTTCATGGAGTTGAGGGTCTTGTCTTCCACCACGATGGTCGGTTGCACGCCTTCTTTGGGCTTGCCCTCATCATCCCGTTCGATTTCTTCGCGTTCCTGCTTGTTCTTAATCGGATAGGTGACAAAATCGGAGTGCCGTTTCACAATACTG
>JAJDTY010000063.1 GCA_022826945.1 Candidatus Binatia bacterium | reverse complement strand
CTTCTGGCGGGCCAGTTCGATCAGGGCCGGGTTGACCTTTTCCTGTTGCGGCAGGTGATTGGCCTGAACCTCGACATAAAAACGCTCATCAAAAATCGCGGCGTATTCGTCGGCTGCGGCCCGGGCGCGTTTGCCGTCGTCCCGCAGCATGGCGCGGGCCAGTTCGCCGCTGAGGCAGCCGGACAGAGCAATCAGGCCGCCATTGAGTTCGCGTAGCAGTTCGCGGTCAACGCGGGGTTTGCGGTAGAAGCCTTCGGTAAAGCCGGCGGTGACGAGGCGGCACAGGTTGCGGTAGCCCTCCTGGTTCATGGCCAGCAGAATGAGATGGAAATTCCCACCGTGTTCCAGGTCGTGTGCGCCGGCCGGCTGTTTGTCAAAGCGGCTCTGGGGTGCGACATACATTTCGCAGCCGATGATGGGTTTAATACCGTGGCTGGCCGCAGTCCGGTAGAAATCGATCGCGCCAAACATATTGCCATGATCGGTCATGGCCACCGCCGACATGCCGTGTTTAGCCACCCGCGGCATCAGATGTGAGACCTTATTGGCCCCGTCAAGCAAGCTATACTGCGTGTGCAAATGGAGATGTACAAACTCCTTCACTGCATCCTCCCCTCATTCCCATTCAATAGTTGCCGGTGGTTTGGAAGAAATATCGTAGACGACCCGGTTAATGCCACGAACTTCGTTAATAATACGATTGGATATCGTCCCCAGCAGTTCACCGGGCAGACGCGCCCAGTCCGCGGTCATGCCGTCCACACTCTCAACGGCCCGGATGGCCACAACATACTCATACGTCCGCGCGTCGCCCATGACGCCAACCGTCTTGACCGGTAGTAACACGGCGAAGGCCTGCCAGACCCGGTCATAATAGCCTGCGGCCCGGATTTCCTCGTCGACAATGGCGTCTGAGGCACGTAGCAGGTCCAGGAACTCGGCCTGCACCGGGCCGAGCATACGAATCGCCAACCCTGGCCCAGGAAAAGGCTGGCGTCCGACGATGTCCTCGGGAAGACCAAGCAGCCGGCCCAACCCGCGCACCTCGTCTTTGAATAATTCCCGTAGCGGTTCCACCAAGCTGAGCCGCATCCGTTCCGGCAGACCGCCAACATTATGATGGCTCTTGATGGTGGCCGCCGGCCCCTTAAAGGAAACGGATTCAATCACGTCAGGATACAGGGTGCCTTGGGCCAGGAATTCCACATCTGGCAGCGAAGCCGCTTCTTCTTCGAAGACCTCAATAAAGACGTGGCCAATAATGCGCCGCTTACGTTCCGGGTCGTCGACCCCGGCGAGACGCTCAAGAAAACGCTCAGCCGCGTTGACTGGCCGGATATTCAGTCCCAGTTGGGAGAATATGCGCACGACGCTGTCCGCCTCGCCCTGACGCAAGAGGCCGTTGTCAACAAAAATACAGGTCAGACGGTCACCAATCGCCCGATGGATCAAGAGGGCGACAACGGCTGAATCCACACCGCCGCTCAGACCGCACACGACCCGTTTGTCTCCAACTTGGTTACGAATGCGTTGGATTTCGCGTTCGATAAAGCCTTCCATCGTCCAGTCCGCGGCACAGCCGCAAATCCGGAAAAGGAAATTGTGCAGAACATCTTTCCCCCGCTCGGTATGGACAACTTCGGGGTGGAACTGAACGCCGAAATATCGGCCCGAATCATCGCGGCAGGCGGCTATGGGTGAGTTGTCCGAATGGGCCAGGACCGTCCAGCCTGCTGGCAGGGATTCCATTTTGTCGCCATGGCTCATCCAGACTTGGGTCGAGCCCGTAGACGAGAAACCGGTGAACAGGTCGGTCGTATCATCGACCATCAGTTGGGCCGGACCAAACTCGCGCCGTTCCGCCTGAGCAACCTGCCCCCCGGCCAGTTGGTGCAGCACTCCCATGCCATAGCAAATCCCCAAAAAAGGAACCGGCAGACCAAGGATTGAGGCGGCGAGCGCTGGAGCGTCTTCGTCGTACACACTGGCAGGCCCGCCCGACAGAATAATGCCTTCGGGATTTAGGGCCTGAATACGATCCACGGAGATATTGTAGGGGTGAATTTCGCAGTAGACCTGCGCTTCACGAACGCGCCGGGCAATCAACTGCGTATACTGACTGCCGAAATCAAGAACCAGAATCATACCTTCCACCACCAGGGCCGGCCCTCAGCGCACAGCGGCTTTGGGCCGAAGTGCTCATCTTCCCTACTCCAGCCGATAATTGGGCGCTTCCTTGGTAATAATCACGTCGTGGACGTGGTTTTCTCGTAGCCCGGCCGGAGAGACCCGGACAAAACGGACCTTGGTTCTGAGCTCCTCCAGGTTGTGGCAGCCGGTATAGCCCATGCCGGCTTTCAGGCCACCAACCAACTGATCGACGACAACCGATAATGGCCCCTTGTACGGCACTCGCCCCTCAATCCCCTCTGGCACCAGCTTACCCGCGCTTTCCTCCGTGTCTTGAAAATACCGGTTCCGGCTTCCTTCCCGCTCGCGCATGGCCTCAAGCGAACCCATGCCTCGGTATTGTTTATACGAGCGGCCTTGATACAGAATGGTCTCGCCTGGGCTTTCTTCTGTGCCGGCGAAGAGACTGCCGATCATGACTGCCTGCGCACCGGCGGCCAATGCCTTCACAATGTCGCCGGAAAAACGAATCCCGCCGTCAGAAATCACCGGGACTCCGGCCCGTTCGGCAACTCGAACCGTATCGACCACTGCCGTCAGCTGCGGCACCCCCACCCCCGAGACCATCCGCGTGGTACAGATGGACGCGGGCCCGATACCGACTTTAATCCCGTCCGCGCCGGCCCCGATCAGCGCCTGCGCCCCCTCAGCCGTGGCGATATTACCCGCCACGACCTCCAGACCTCTAAAATTGCGCTTCAGAAACCTGAGCGTCTCAATGACGCTGGTCGTGTGCCCATGAGCCGTATCAAGAACGACCAGATCAGCACCCGCCTCAACGACGGATTCCGTCCGCGCTTCCCAGTCATCACCGGTACCAATAGCGGCCGCGACCCGGAGACGCCCATACTCATCCTTACAGGCATGTGGGTGTTGGCTCGTTTTCTCAATATCCTTCACAGTGATGAGCCCCTTGAGATGCATGGTCTCATCAACAACCAGCAATTTTTCAATCCGATGCGTATGTAGAATTTCTTCCGCTTCTTCGCGGCTAATCCCCGGCCGGGCGGTTACGAGATTATCTTTGGTCATCACTTCTGAGACCAAGCGGTCGAGCCGTTTTTCAAAACGGAGATCACGGTTGGTTAAAATACCGACGAGTTTGTCATCTTTGATGACCGGTAGCCCGGATATATGGGAGCGATCCATGATATCCCGCGCCTGGGCGATGGTCGTGTCGGGAGTCACGGTAATGGGGTCAATAATGACGCCGCTCTCATGCTTTTTGACCTTGGCAATCTCCGCGGCCTGAGCTGGAATGCCCAAATTACGATGGATTACTCCGATACCGCCCGCCTGAGCCATAGCAATAGCAGCCCGCGCCTCAGTCACCGTATCCATGGCTGCGCTCACCAAAGGCGTATTCAGGCGAATCGTTCGCGTGACAGAGGTCGAGACATCCGCGTCTTTGGGTAAAAAATCGGATTCACCAGGCAGGAGGAGAATGTCGTCAAAGGTGAGACCCTCGGGGATTTCTGCGGGCAGCATAGGCATATTCCTCAGCTCATAGTTACAAAAAAGCCCATCTCGTCTACGGATGAGATGGGCTCCATTTCTTGTCGTGTCAGACAGTCGTCGCTGCCATGCTTTTCCTTATCAAACCCCTACCCCTTTCGCAAGCCGGAGCGTGAGGCACAATATATAGGGGTATCCGCGCATTTTTCAATCAGGCGATCTCTTTCATTTTCTGATAGGTTGCGTGGTCCATCCAGCCTGACACCTTGCGCGGATTCGTTTCCACCTCAACGTCCTCCAGGACTTGGGTCTGGCAGGCCAAGCGGTAGGATTTCCCTTCCCAGGCAACGTGCTTCTCCTCCCTGACACTCAGCGGTGAGAGGGCTCGGTGATCGTTCACTTTCACCCGACACGTCCCACAAAACCCCTTGCCGCGGCAATTGAGCAATTTTGCAGGAAATGGCATTCCGGTAAATGGGTCGGGGCCGAAGAGCGGATAGAGGTCGATCTTGTTTTCTAGGGCGACCTCACGCAGGTTCGATCCTTTGGCCACTTCAATTGTCAATTCCTGCTTAATAAACGTTACTGACGGCATGCGCTTGCAGCCTCCTTCACCCTCGTGTTAGGCAGTTGTTTATCTGGTCTGACCACACAAATCCAGAGGTGGGGTATGTATGTTGATGTGAGTTGTAGAAAATGTGGACAGCAAAAACGGATGGACATTGGCACTCCTCGCAATGATGCCCTTGAAGACCATCTGCACTACTTGAAAGAGCGCCTCACCCACCAGCCCAGCTTTCAGTGTTTTGGCGGTCATTTTGAACTGTCCGCTCCGCTGCCTGACTTTTGGGACATCCGCTGGGAGACGCTCGGAGAAACCTAGAAACAGCCGACCTGACTCAATACAACCGGCATTGGAGTATGCATGGCACAGCAACCAGAACAAAGCGGAGGATTCTTCACCGAGACCACCACCCCGCAAGCTTCACAAGAAGTCAAGCGATGGCATCAAGACCCTGACTATCGCCCTCCGTTTCGCATTATCCGCTGGCGTGTCATTGATGAGGTGTGGAACGGGCAAAGCGCTATCGACGCGGTTGTCCTCGTTGAAGTGGACAAACAACATGACTTTGGTGCGGCGCAAGGGGTGGGAGGCGTCCATGCGCTAGACCAAGCCCTCCGTCAGGTTCTGACGAAGCATTTTTCCTTTCTTGCGGGCGTAGACCTCGTTGAATTGTATACCCATCGTGGCGGCGCCGGGACGGCAGCGGAGGTTGTGTCCATCATGAAGTTCAGCGATGGCAGACTGCAGTGGAGCACCATGCGTCAATCACGCGACTTACTCGAATCAGCTTGGCTGGCCCTGATTGACGGGTACGAGTGGATTATTGCGAAATCTCGTCGAAAAAAAATGCCGAGATAAGAGAAGAGGAAGCGAGATGCCAAAAGCACGTCTGGACTGGCAGTATCATCGTCCAAGTTGAGTGACCTGCAAAAAAGCGCAAGAGTTTCTTGTGCAGAAAGCGGTAACTGCGGCCAGCGTTGTGAATGCGCGTAAAGAACAATTTGATCGCGTTCGGACACTGGAATTGCTGCGACCGCTCAGCGAAGTCGTGGCCGTAAAAGGTAAAAAGATCCTTCGTTTTTCTCTGAGAAAAGGCCAGCTACCACCTGACACATTACTTTCGGCCGTTATTGGTCCTTCAGGTAATCTGCGTGCCCCGGCCATACGCACAGGTAAGCGGCTTGTGGTTGGCTTCCATCCCGATGTCTATGGTGAACTTTTTGGGTAACAGAAGAGCTGTCAAGCTGGCTCTCCTCTACCAATCGTTCTATGCCGGTCGTTTCAACGGCGCCCCCCACTGATCTACGCAGGTGACTTCTTCAACCGCCATCCGGCGCACGGGACCAAATTTCCCCATGGGATAGCCGACCGGGAGGAGAGCGTAGGTCGAGATGTTATCCGGTAGATTGAGGACCGGCCGCAGTTCTTCCTCGTGCAGCGAACAGACCGTGGTGAGCGTGGCACCGAGCCCCAAGGCGCGACAGGCCAGCAACATATTCTGCACCGCAGGATAGATACTCGACCCCGACAGGCGGGCCAGCTTCGCCGCTAATTGCGCGCCAGCCTCACCCGGCGGCATCGGTCGTTCTTTGAGACAGGCAAAAATCAGGACCGGTACTTCAGCCAGATTGTCGGCCAAATAGCTTGCGGCGTCCAATAATCTTCTGAATTTTCCTTCTTCCATATGACTCGGCCCTGGCCGACCATCATATATGGTCCGCGCTTGTTCCCAGCCTTTTTGATAGATGTGCTGGACTTTCCGTTTGACTTCAGCATCCTTCACGACGAGAAAGCGCCAGTGCTGGGTATTACCACCACTGGCAGCCCGAATACCAGCGTCGAGAATTTGATAAATAATGTCATCCGAGACCGGGTCGGTTTTCAGCCGACGCATACTCCGGGTCGAAAACATGATATCAAACAATTCCGCTTGTGCTGCCATGAACCGCCTCCTTACTGATGTCTCGATGTGTGTGCGTATTCTCCTGTATCCCCTTGTCGGAATTCCTCAGCACGGCTAGAGTGACCGGCCAGAATTTTATTGTCTACGACAAAAGCAAGGGGATAGAGAGCGCCAAGTGCATTGTGCGTGTCCGCCCGCCCTGTGTCAAATGGAACACCGCAGTCTTCTCAGACTGACACGATAAGGAGTAAGCAGGTTATGAATGGGCTTCGAAACCGACAACGATCACATAGAGGCAGAGGCGTACTTCTAGTGCTCGCCTTCATCTTGACCGGCTGTGGAGGTTCGGCGCCGAGTCTGACAGGGGAAGAGATTCAAGCCAGGAATCCAAACCATACCTATGTGGAAATTGACGGTGTTGCGCTGCACTACCAGCAAACCGGCCTGGGCCGGCCGCTTATCTTTATCCACGGCCTGCTCGAAGATTACCGTATCTGGCGGCATATCACCCCAGGGCTGACCTATGGCAATACAGTCTATGAACTGGACTTGATGGGCTTTGGCCTGTCTGAGAAACCACAAGATAAAACCTACGATCTGGATACCTATCTGGCACAACTCACGGCATATATTGAGAACTTCCACTTAGAAAACATTATTCTTGCGGGGCATGACTTCGGAGCGGTCATCGCGGCAGCCTATGCCATCCAGACCCCGGCCAACGTCCATAAACTGATTCTGATGAGTGCCCCAATCTCGGCGCACGAAAGCCTGCCGCTCAATATACGCCTGCTCGGGGTTCCCCTGATCGGCAACCTGCTGAGCGGAGACTGGTTTCTCAAGCGCATCCTTCAGGAGGGGGTGTTTGACAAGCAAGTCATGGGTGACGCCATGGTTAAGCAGTATCTTGAGCCATTCGAGGATGACCCTGGGGCTCGTGCGGCTCTGCATAAATTTCTCCGCGAGTTTGATCTCGACCGCGTCGTTGAAGAGGACATTCTGCCTAATCTGAGTGCCCTCGCCATGCCAACCCTGCTCCTCTGGGGCGGCCAAGATCAATTTCTCTCCATGGATGTTGCGCGCGAGCTTGATGTGGCAATTCCGAGCGCGGATTTACAAGTTGTCACCCGCAGCGGGCACTACATCCTCGAAGACCGTCCGGAAGATGTCCGCCAGCAAATCAAAGAATGGATTGACAAACGTTAAAGAGAAGACCCAAAAGCCAATTGACAATATAGACCTTACCAGTCTAGCTTGGGAGACAGAAAGAAGATTCAGTATCTGGTGAAGGAGTCAGACCATGAGCTACGAAGAAATTGAATTCAGCCGGCACTGCGACGCCATTCAAATCCCCCAAGGCATCAAAGTGACTATTCCTAAGGGGACACCCGGCGTTATCACCCAAGCCTTGGGCGATACCTATACCCTCCAGCTTCCCACATTGGGAGGTCTCTATCGCGTCTCTGACAAAGATGCAGACGCTATTGGAAAAGAAAGTAAGGGACCTGCCCCGGCCGTTGCTGTGGGTACGGGCGGCAACGTTACCGAGGATCAAGTCTGGGATCAACTCAAGAATGTCTACGACCCGGAAATCCCGGTGAATATCGTTGATCTCGGTCTGGTGTATGACCTCAGCGTGAAAGACCGACCGGAGGGTGGAACCGACGTTGATATCAAAATGACCCTCACCGCTCAGGGGTGCGGCATGGGGCCGGCTATTGCCATGGACGCGCAGATGCGCATCGAAGGTATCCCTGGGGTTGAAGATGCGAATGTCGAAGTGGTGTGGGACCCACCCTGGACGCCAGCTATGATTTCGCCCGAAGGCAAAGAAAAACTCGGTTTGGATTAGATACCAATGGGGCGGTCAGGCAGGCCGCCCCGTCTCCACGCTCATGCCCCGAACACGTCACAGTGCTCAGGGCGAACTGGGCGCCAAACGCCCTGAAACCTATTGATCCTGTTCTTTCCATTTGGGCTGAAAGTCTTCCCTGCCCATGAGCTTGCGATATGCCTCGGGCGGCGGGCAATCCGTGAGCGCTATCTGAAAGAAGCTCCCGCCTCCGTCCGCTCGCAAGACATTGACGATAATCTCTTCACGCGGATTATACGTCCTCAACAGGCGTATCGCGTCTTTTTTCTGTGCGGTTTGGGACAGTGCGGCAACCCGTCCCTCGGGCAGGTAGCCAAGTCGAGCTTCTCTCTGTGCTGTCCTCCCTTCTGTAGACACTGTCTCGTTCGCCGCCTCGTCTATGTCCTGGCTAGCCTCATCTGGCCACTGCCGGGCGTCCATGAGCACCAGGCCGCGACCATAACGCAACAGCCCGCTCCAACTCAACGCGCCGAACTTCTGCCGGTTCTCCCAGATAAAGCGTTCATAGGGATCCTTGAAGTCTGGAATGTTCTGCCCTGCCCCGTCGGAGGGGGAGACTGTCGGCTTGCTGGCGGCAGGTCGGGAGTCGTCTTGTTCGCTCATACGGCGTCGGGGCCTGTAGCAGGGAACCGCTCAATCTTCAATAATGGCGCTCAACGAGGTTCGCCAGCCGGACATGGCAAAGCGTTGCTCCAGACCGTACTGCTTGATTTCGTCGAGTCCGGGCATACGCGTGACCTTCCAGCCCTCGCATTTCGCCGAGCTACACGGACAGGGGTCCGTCATTGCGTCGAGCAGCGCGGTCGGCATATCCAGCCCTTTTGCCAAACGGGCGATAAATTCTTCCTTTGAAATATGAGCCATACCGGGCCAGCGCTAGGCGCTTTTCTTTCCCTCTGAAATGGCAATCACGATAACGGCGATGATCACGCCGAGGGCTGCGCCAACAAGAATCGGACTGTCTGAAAAGAATTCATATAGCGCGCCCATGGTACTCCGCCTAGCCAGAATGCCCCTGCTGCAGTTCTGCCCGGACCAACCAGGCCCCATCGGCAAGGGCCTGCATCTTTCCTCGCGCCGCGGTGCGCGAGCGTGGAATCATGCCACAGTCCGTACAGGGGTAGAGATGCTCAGGCGTCACATACTGTAACGCCGTCCGAATACGCGCCGCAACCGTTTCACGCGTTTCCACCTCTTCAGTACCAACGTCGATGACCCCGACCATCAAATCTTTGCCCTTGGCCTCAGCTAATACTGCTGGATCGACGCCAGAGGCGGCACACTCGACTGAGATCATATCAATCGTGCTGGTCCGCAGCAGTGGCAGCGTGCGCGCATAATGGCCCCAGTCCGTATTTTTACTCTTCCACTCGACGACTGCAGGGATACCGTATCCATAACAGATATGGACCGCGGTTTTGGCCTGCACCCCTTGAGCACATTGTTCAAGCGCCTGGATACCCCACTCTTCCACCGCATCGAGATAGATATTGAAACACGGCTCGTCGAACTGCACGACATCGCACCCGTTCTCCACCAACTCACACGCCTCTTCATTCACCAGCCGTGCCAGTTCGCCCGCCAGTTTCCGACGATCCCCGTAGTACTCATCCGCAACCGTATCCGCGATAGTCATCGGACCGGGCAAGGTAACTTTGACCGGCTTTGTCGTGTGCTGCTTCATGAACCGGAGCGCCTCAACCAACACCGACCGCGGACGACGCAACTGCTCAACCACCCGGGCGGCCCGGACTTTGATACCGTAGCGGTTCCCCCGCGTTTCGATCTCAACCAAACGGCTGAAGTCCAACCCGGTCAGCCCTTCAACGAACCCCCAGATATAATGCCGACGGCGCTGTTCGCCGTCGGTCACGATATTGAGACCCGTCGCCTCCTGGTCGGCGAGCGCGAGCAGCACGGCATCGTCCTGACCCTCACGCAGGGTCTCGTCTTGCAGCTTCCACGAGACATACATCGCGTTTGGGGGAACGAGCCAAGTCGGACGGGGTAAGCTCCCGACAATCATGGTTTGCAGCATCTATAGTTCCTGTTCTCTATACCAGCCGAGTGCCTTCATGACCGGCGCGTCAGAAAAAGAGAAGAGAAGCGCGTCTGCGGACGCCGAGGTATTCTCGTGCGCATGACTCGCCCAGGTTGGTACGGCAAACACGTCACCCGGCCCCCATTCAAGAGCCCTGCCGCTGACGACCGTCTGTCCAGTCCCCTCGACCGCGAGATAGACCTTACTGACGCTTTGCCTGCGCGCCTGCGTTTTTTGGCCGGGCCGGAGGCGCTGCAGAAAACTGGCCATGGTCGCGAGTGACGGACCGCCCGTCACCGGATTCACATATTCCAGCATGGTGCCGTCAAACGGACTGTCGGCGTCTCTACCGAGGTCCAGTAGCGCGGGGCGGACCTCACTCCATGCATATTTGAGTAAGGACGACTGCCCATCGACTGGGCGTTGCCAAGTTGGCAGGAGTCCGCCGTGCTTATAGCCACGGGTTGAGTGATCCTCCGGCTTGGTCAAGTCCTGCGCCTCGGTCTGACCGGGTTCAAAAAATGTTCCGGCCAGCATGCCAGCCAAGGGCAGGTCCAGTCCGTCGAGCCAGACAACGGGCTCGGTGCCTTCACTGCCGTGCTCATGCCACGTCCAGTTCGGCGTCAGGACAAAATCCCCTGGCTCCATAGGCAGCTTTTCACCATCGACGACCGTATAGGCCCCCTGTCCTTCCATAATGAAACGGAGCGCGTTGGGCGTGTGCCGGTGGGTTCGCGCGACCTCACCGGGCAGGATGAGCTGAATCCCGGCATACAGCGTGTTGGTTGTGGCAACCCGACCTTCGAGCCCTGGGTTGAGCAGCATGAGCACCCGCCGTTCAGCTTCGGCTGCGGAGACGAGCTCGCCTGAGCGTAGGAGTTGGGGGCGCAGGTCTTTCCAGCGCCACAGATACGGCTTAACCGACGTTTCCGGCGTAGGCGTGAGTTGTTTGCCGAGCACCTTCCACAACGGCCCGACATCGTACTGAGACAAGCCGGCCAGAAAGGTTTCTACTTCGTGCGATTGGATTGATGTCGCCACAGTGTTTTGCTCAGCTCTTAGCGAAGTCTTGTTAATCGGGTGCGGCGATCTCCTCGCACAGCATAACCTGATAATTCAGACCGGCGTATTTTTCATCAGGACCGTGTACAGACCAGCGCTGCGTCCAGCCTTGGGCAAATTTCTGGAGTTCCTCATTCCCCCAAACCTTTTCCCAGGCATCCAAATCGTCAATCTCAAGCAGGTCATAGTGCGTAAACTGTACCGTCCCAAGTTTTTCATCCAGCACTTTCCAATTCGCATAGCGCTTAACACCCGGAACACTGTTGAAAAACGGATTATCCACGTCACGGAGCCACTGCTCGTACTCCTCCTGATTAACATGCTCACCGAGGTTATAGGTCAGCAGCAGCATTGCTCGTCGTTTGGTCATCTCAAAAACCCCTTAATCAGGCCAGACCATATCGCACCCGAAAGCGCAGCGTCAATGAGGAAGGCACACTCGGTGGGCTGCACGAGACAGGCTATGCCGCCGGTGGCAGGAGCGTGCTCACACTACTCTGGCGGAGTCGCTCAAAAATAAGCTGGGTCGCCCGGGAACGATTCAGGGTGTAGAAGTGAATACCGGGCGCACCGCCGGCAAGCAGGGCTTCACACTGCTGCCACGCCCAGTCGACCCCGATTTCAAACACCGCGTCCGCATCCTCGGCGACCGGCTCCAGACGTTCCCGCAACGCGAGCGGAATGGACGCCCCACACATCCGGGTGAAGCGCACAATCTGACGGTAGTTCAAAATGGGCATAATGCCCGGAATAATGCGCTGCCGAATCCCGAGCCGTCTCGCACGCGCCACAAAATCAAAGTAGTCCCGAGCGTCGAAAAACAGCTGGGTGGTCACAAAGTCTGCCCCACAGTCCACCTTTGCCTTGAGATACTGCAAGTCCTGAAACGCATCCACACTTTCCGGGTGCGCCTCGGGATAGCCCGCCACGCCAATACAAAAGTCGCCGCTGCGTCGAGCCAGGGCAACCAACTCGGCGGCGTGCGCAAAACCGTCCGAGGCCGGGGTAAACGCGGTTTCGCCGCGGGGTGGGTCGCCGCGCAGACACATGAGGTTCTCGACGCCACGGTCTTTCAGCTCAAATAGAATATCTCTGAGCTCCGTTTGGCTGTGCCCCACGCAGGTCAGGTGGGCCATACCGATGAGCCCCAGTTCAGCCTGGAAGCGACATACCAGATCGATGGTATTCTTTCGGGTCGAACCACCCGCGCCGTAGGTCACAGAGCAAAAGCTGGCCCCCAACTTTTGGAGTTCGCGGGCTCGATCAAAAAGCGCCTCTCCATCTTCTGCGGTCTTTGGGGGAAAAAATTCAAACGAAAATGTCTGTGGATGAGAATCAAAGAGTGTTCGGATTTTCATGTTCTCCAAGCAATGCTTTCCACCTTTGAGATAAAACTTCTAGTGAGTTACTTCTTATGCTACCAAGCAGCCCGAAACGAGTCAAAGCCGGTCTGCGTCAGGTGCTCTACCATTTCACCTTTACAACCCGATCTTTCCCAGGATACGATTCACTGCACATATAGAAAGCTAAAGAAGGAGGACCCATGTACCCGCTGAAAGACCAGGCCTGTATCGTCGGTGTGGGCGAGACCGCTTATACCCGGGGATCGGGGAAGACCGATCTCGTGCTGATGCTCGAAGCCTCAATGAACGCCATTACCGATGCGGGTCTGAGTCCGCATGATATCGACGGTATTATCCCTCCCCCGCTACCATCAACCGCTGAACATTTTGCCGCCAACCTTGGGGTCGAGGATCTGCGTTATGCGGTCACGGTACATATGGGTGGGGCCAGTCCGGTCACTTCGCTCCAAAGTGCGGCCATGGCGGTTGCTTGCGGAGTGGCGAAAAACATCCTTGTACCACTGGGCTGGAACGGCTATTCCACGATGCGCGTCCGTGACATGGGTAATAAGAGTAAGGGCAATAGCGGTGGTGGCAGCGGAGCCCCTGGTGCGCTGGCCAACACCATAGGTGAATACTATCTGCCCTATGGGGCCAACGTTCCGGTGCAATGGTACGCTTGGCTCGCCACCCGGCATAAAGAGCTGTACGGCACCCCGGACGAGGCCATGGGCACCGTGGCGGTCACCTCACGCAAGCATGCCCAATTGAACGATAAAGCCTATATGCAGGGTCGTCCGCTCAGTATGGAGGACTATCTGAACGCCCGCTGGGTCTCCAAACCCTTCCGGTTGTTCGACTGTTGTTTGGAAACCGACGGAGCGGCGGCCGTGGTTGTGACATCGCCGGAACGAGCGCGCGACCTCAAACATGATCCGGTGTATATTTCAGGTATTGCCGAGGGCCACCCCTACCCTGCGGATGACATTCCCGCTCGGCCCGACCCGTTTACGATCGGGCTCAGCTTTGCCACGCCGAACGCCCTGCAAATGGCTGACGTCGACCTCAAAGACCTCGACTTTGCCGAAATCTACGACTGCTTTACCTATGTCGTGCTGCTCCAGATGGAAGCGCTTGGATTGTGTAAACGGGGCGAGGTTGGTGAATACGCGCAGGGGGACAGATTTGCGCTGGACGGCGAACTGCCCTTGAATACCCATGGCGGCCTGCATTCCGAGGCGCATGTGTGGGGCATGAATCACATTGTAGAAGCCACCCATCAACTCCGTCATGAAGCCGGTGAGCGCCAAGTCAAAGACGCCCAACTCGGTCTGATCACGGGCTGGGGAGATTTCGGTGACGGCAGCCTGGCAATTATGCGCCGATAACAGGAGAGAGGCTATCATGGTAGAGACACAGGAATATCGGCGGCCGGTCCCGAAAATGCGAGGCTTCGCGGCCGAATTTTATGCATATTGCAAACAGCACGAACTGCGCTTTCAGCGCTGTACGAATTGCAACACTTGGCGCCATGTACCGCGCGATATGTGCGCCAAGTGCGGCTCGTTTGCATGGGAATGGGCCAGGTCTTCGGGCAAAGGCAAACTCTTTTCATGGACGACGGCCATGCAGCCCATGTTGCCGCAGTTTGCCGACCTCGTTCCCTACAGTCCGGTGGTGGTGGAACTCGAAGAAGGCGTCCGGATGCTCAGTTGGCTGACCGATGTGGCAGATGCCGATTTGCGGCTGGATCTGCCGCTTGAGGTTGTGTTTGACGATGTCACCCCAGAGGTGACTTTACCCAAATTCAGACGGGCGGGTTGACCCTCCCTTCAACCGCGAGCATGCCTCATGAACGATTTCCAAGGCTATACCCTGCCCGAAGAACTCACCCTGCTGCAAGATCAGATTCGTCGTTTTGTCCGTGAGGAAATTATCCCGGCTGAACACGCCATCGATCCCGATGCCGCGGACCTGCCCGACGACGTCTATGCGCGTCTGTCAGCAAAAACCAAGGCCGCCGGTCTCTGGTGTCCCGGTGCTCCCAAGGAGTACGGAGGCGGGGGGCTGAATACTTTTAGCATGTCCATTGCCTTGGAAGAGATGGCCCAGCATCGCATGGGCCTATACAATCCCGGCTGCGGCACGTTTGGGCGCTATCCGCCAAATCCTATTTATGCCGGCACCCCGGAACAGATTCAAGAGTATGCCGTACCCACGCTAAAAAACGGCCTCTACACCTTTTTTGCTATTACTGAACCAAGCGGCGGCTCAGATCCAGCTGGGTCCATTCAAACCCGAGCCGTGCGTGACGGGGATTCGTGGATCATTAACGGCTCAAAGATTTTCATCTCGCACGCGCACGAAGCCGAATGGGGTGTGGTCTTTGTCCGGACTGACCCGGAAAAAGGCCGGAAGGGCATTAGCTGCTTTATTATTGACAAAGGAACCCCCGGCTTTACCGCCCGCCCGTTCAGGACCATTCGGACCGTCTCACTACCCAACGAGGTCTCATTTGAAGATTGTCGGGTACCGGCCGAAAATATGATCGGTGACGAAGGTCAGGGACTCTACCTCTGCTTTGACCTGCTGACCAAAGCGCGCTTTCCCTACTCAGCCGCAAATCTCGGGGTTGCCGTGGCTGCCCATCGGATGGCGATCGAACACGCCAAACAGCGAGAAACGTTTGGCCAGCTCTTGAGCCAACGCCAAGCGATTCAGTGGATGCTGGCCGATGCGGAAGTCGAATTGCGCGCGACACGCCTGCTCATCTGGGACGGAGCCTGGAAAGCCGACCGCGGAGAAGATGCGCGCGTTGAAGCCTCAATAGCCAAACTGTATTCGAGCGAGGTCCTGGGCCGGGTGATCGATAACGCCGTCCAGATTCATGGCGGCTATGGCGTTTCAAAAGAGTTTCCGCTGGAACGCTGGTATCGTGAGGCCCGAGTCCGGCGTATTGGAGAAGGGCCGTCCGAGGTCCACCGTATGGTGATTGCGCGGGCATTATTGCGTTAGCACAGAACCTTGTTCGCACCGAGAAACCCCAGAGAGATGTTCGTCACTCGGACGCGTCGCGCCGCGATCCTCGCAGACTTGCCCCTGTACTGGTGCCACTCTTTGTTCGGACTTGCCTTCATCCTGGCAGGCATCGTCCTCTGGGCCGAGGTCTTCGCATTCCCGTCTGATGTCCAGGCCCAGCCTGCTCCGAAGGCACTCACACGCTTACTCCAACAACATCGGCTAGACCCTCAGAACGTTGGCTACCATCTGTTTCGGCTGACGGATGGCCGGGTTGTCGATACCTACGACGCGGACACGCCCCGTATCCCGGCTTCGACTACGAAGCTCATCACCGCCCTCGCGGCTCTCGAAATTTTAGGAGGAGACTATCGATTTAGGACCCGGCTGCTCGTAAGCGGGGTAGTCCACGAGTCCATCCTGCACGGAGACCTCTATCTGGTCGGGGGTGGAGATCCGACCTTATCAACGAATGACTTCCAAGGCTTTGTTGACGCACTGAAAGCCGCTGGCGTGATCCGAGTGGAAGGTCGATTTATTTTTGATGAAAACTTTCTCACAACGACGCAGGAGATTAATCCCAAGCAACCGGTTGCGGCCGCGTATAACCCCAGTGTGAGCGCCCTCTCACTCAACTACAACCGTGTTCAGTTGCGCTGGAGGGGTAGGCCCGGAGCCAAAAATTTTCAGGCTTGGTTGCGGTCGCCGGCGGATGATATTTTTCTTCCGGTTGCCGACGTCAGTACTGGCCTGATTCCCATGGACGTACGATCTGAGTCCCCTTTTCTCCTTGATGGAGGGAGCAAGGACCACTGGCTGCTCTCGCGTCAGCTTCCGGCACGAGGTTTCAAAGAACTGCCGATCAGGCGTGCCCCAGGGAAGGTTGCGGCTTCTTTGTTTCGAACCTACTGTCTGCAACGCGGTATTAGCCTGCCCCGGCCTCAAGCCGCTCCGGCCCCGACCAATGCACGCCTCCTCTATACTCATGACAGTAAGCCCTTGCCGGAAATTTTGAGTGGGATGCTGTTCCACAGTACTAATCTGTCTGCCGAACTTATCGGTCTCGTCACCTCACGCGCGTTGAGAGACTTACCGTTATCCATTACAGACTCAGCAGCACTGTTGACAGACTGGTATCAGCGTCGTCTTCCGCAAACGGACTGGACCGGGTTTGTGAGCATGAACCATTCGGGCCTGAGCACCATGTCACGCCACTCACCACGCCATCTCACCGCAATACTCTATAATGGGATGACCCCTACATCCGAACAAACCGGGCACGGCGGGCCAAATACGACCCCTCCTCTACTCGACCTCCTGCCGCATCCAGAGTGGAAGAACGAGTGGGCCGAACTCGGAGAAAAGGTGCAGGCCAAGTCAGGCACGATGAGCTATGTTGACGGTCTGACCGGTATACTGACAACACGCAAAGGTCACCAGTTAGGCTTCGCCCTCCTCCTGACGGACTTCGCCAAACGAGCGACATTTGACGCGGCCCGTCATGCCGAGAAAGTCCGAACGCCCCCAGAAGCAGAAGCCTGGACTGAGCGGGCCAAAGCATTTGAGCAGGCTCTGCTCTCACATTGGAGACACACCTATTGACGATTCAGTCAGTTGACGGATGGACAATCTTGAAGTGAGCAGTCAAAGCTGCAACGGGATCAGGAACAACGCCACCAGATTAAACACGACCAGGAATCCGGCCAAGAGCAAGCAGTAGCCCATAATATCGCCAAAGCGCAGCCCGGCAACGGTGAGAATGGGAATCGCCCAGAACGGTTGCAATAGATTGGTCGTCATATCTCCATACGCATAGCTCAGGGTGACGGTTGGGATGGAGAGTCCCAAGGTCTGTCCCGCCGGGATGAGATAGGAAGCTTCAACGATCCATTTCGACCCGCCCGACGGCACAAAATAGTTCAGCACCCCGGAATACAGATACACAATGGATGGAAAGGTGCGCGGTGAACTGGCGTCAATGAAAAAGGCTGTCAGCACCTCACCCAGAGCCGTATATGACATCAGTCCGAAAATTCCCGCGTACAAAGGATACTGGATGACGATCCCCCAGGTGTTGCGAATCCCTTGTTCACAGGCGTGCAAAAAGGATTTGGGATACCAGTGCAGGAGAAGACCCAAAGCCAGGAAGATAAGATTGTAGTTGTCAATCGTCCAGGTCTGGCCAAAACCTTTTTCAAGAATCTGAAGCCCGAAGTAGAGCAGCATGGCGCTGCTGGCAAGCAGAGACCAACCTGGCCACCATTCCATCTTCTCTGCCGGGCGTGTCGCGTCCGGTTTCTGTATCGGCTGGTTCAACGCTTCTAAACGATCGGCCTGTTCGGCTGAAGCAGTCACCGCGTCCGCTGCTGGAGGGACGAGAATGGCCGCAACGAGAATCCCCACTAGCCCGGCCACAAGCGCGTACCATAAATTAAATGAGGCAAACATGGTCTGCGTGGTCGGAATGGTTTCCGCTAAAATTCCGGCCTGGATGAGGAAATTATCCGGCGTGGCAATAATGAGCGGAGCCGAGCCGGACAGGCCGGTATGCCACACGGTTCCAACACCGAGGTAGGCACAGGTTACGAGCAGGCGGAAGTCCACACGCGGGTTAGCACGCACGATAAAAGGGAGAAACGCCGCCGAAATGACAAGACATAAGGCCCAGTTGAGCCACGCGGTGATGGTCGAAAACAGCGCCATAAGGATGATCGCCTGGCGCGGCTTGTCAGGGTCGGGACGCGAGGCGAGCCATACAAATACCCGCTTGAGCGGTGGGGAAACAGCGCAGGCATACGCCACGACCATCATGACGGTAAACTGCATGGTCAGGCTGAGCAGGGCCCACAAACCATCTCCCCATGCGGTCAATACCGTTACCGGAGAAGCGCCCCCGACCGTGAGGGCGAGGAGAGCCACCACCAGCGTCAACATGACGGCAATAACCCACGAGTCGGGTATCCAGCGCTCCGTCCAACGTGTCAGGCTCATGCCCCAGCGGGCCAACCATGCCATTGTATACTCCGTTATCCCCTCTTGTTCGCCGGGCGGTGAGCGCCCGTCAGCGGCTCTGCCACTTACTTCAGCAATTCCAGTTCGCGCAACATCCCAGGGCTATTCGTCCAGCCCTTTGAAACTTTGACAAAGAGTTCCAGATACACTCGACAGCCAAAAAAGACCTCCATGCGCTGGCGCGCAGCCTGACCGATTTTCTTGAGCCGTACTCCTTTTTGACCAATAACGATGGCCTTCTGAGATGGCCGCTCGACGTGGATGGTCGCGTAAATACGTAACAGCGGCTTCTCGGCAGGCTCTTCAAACTGCTCAACAATCACTGCCGTGCGGTACGGGATTTCCTGCTGAGTATGGAAAAAGAGCTGTTCTCGGACCATCTCCTGGGCGAGGACCCGCTCGCTCTGGTCCGTGATGTTATCATCCGGGTAGAGCGCCGGACCGGGCGGGAGAACAGCCATCAGTGTAGACATGAGTTCGGCCGTATTCTCTCCTTTGAGCGCGCTGATGGGAATCACATCACACTCAGGCAGTAGACGCCCCACCTGTTCAAGGAGCGGGATCAGTGCTCTCTTTTGGACAAGGTCAATTTTGTTGAGTCCGACCAAGACCCGGGTCTTGAGCTGAGTGAGGCGCTGGGCAATCTGCGCATCGGCTGCAGTCAGACCATGCGCCGCATCGAGCAGGAAGAGCGTGACATCGGTCTCCTGCAGGGCACGCAAGGCAGTATCAACCATGTGTCGGTTGAGGAGAGATTGCTGACCGCCATGAATCCCTGGGGTATCAACAAAAATAAGCTGGGCGTCGGACTGGGTTTTGATCCCGGTTATGCGCGTTCGTGTGGTTTGGGGTTTGGGCGAGACAATGGCAATCTGCGCCCCTATCAGCGTATTGAGTAGTGTTGATTTCCCGACGTTGGGACGGCCGACTAGCGCAATAAAACCGCACCGATGGGTCAACCGATGGGTCAGGTCAGGCGGGGATGACATGGCACATCAAGAGGATGTCGCTGCCTCTGGCCCAAAAACGACCTTCAGGATGCGCCGTTTCCCAATCTGGAGGACCACCTCTCCTTGCGCGGGAACCTGCAACTCCACGTCACTGACCCTCTCCCCATCGATCCTCACCCCACCCTGTCGTATAAGCCGGCGAGCTTCACTCGTGGATTTCACCAAGTCTGGGGTCTTCAGCAAATGGCAGACCCACACGTGTGACCCTGTACCAGACCAAGCGTACGACGGTATCTCCTCCGGACGCTGCCCGTGCTGAAAACGTCGAGAAAATTCCTTGGCTGCTCGCGCGGCCGCCTGACCATCATGAAAACGCGTCACCAACTCGGCCGCTAATTGTTTCTTGGCCTCCATCGGATGGATGTGTCCATCCGCAACCGCTTGGACATGGGCGTCATCAACGGTACTGAGCAGTTCATAATAGCCCAGCATCAGTTCGTCAGAGATCGACATGATCTTGCCGTACATGTCGTCCGGCGGGTCGGTAATGCCGACCGCATTACCGAGCGATTTACTCATCTTTTGCGTCCCGTTAACACCTTCAAGAATAGGCGTCGTCAGAATCACCTGAGGTTCCTGGCCAAAGCCGCGCTGCATCTCGCGTCCAACCAGGAGATTGAAGCGTTGATCGGTTCCGCCGAGTTCGACATCAGCCTGAAGGGCAACGGAATCATAGCCCTGGATCAGCGGGTACAGAAACTCATGCACATGAATCGGCACCCCGGTTTTCAGACGTTTGGAAAAATCATCCCGCTCCAGTAGACGGGCAACGGTATACTGGCCGCACAGTTTAACCATATCGGAGGGAGAAAGTGGATCTATCCATTCCGAATTAAAGCGGAGCTCGGTACGGTCCGGATCAAGAACCTTGAAGACCTGCTGCGTATACGTCTCCGCATTTGCTTTGACCTGCTCACGTGTCAGGGCCTTTCGCGTTTCGGAACGACCGGTGGGGTCACCGATCATAGCGGTGAAGTCACCGATCAAGAAAATGACCGTATGCCCTAACTCCTGAAACTGGCGGAGTTTATTCAGCACGACGGTATGACCGAGATGCAGGTCCGGGGCGGACGGGTCCGCCCCCCATTTCACCCGTAAGGGTCTGCCACGTTCGAGCTTCTGCTTGAGCTCTTCCAGCGGAATAATATCCACAGCTCCGCGTTCAATTTCCTTGAGTTGTGCTGCAACTGACATCGCTGGCCTTTTACCGTGCGTATTCGGTGGATCGTGATTCACGAATGACCGTGACTTTGATCTGACCAGGATACGTCATCTCACTCTCAATTTGCTTGGCAACCTCCCTAGCGATACTTGAGGCATCACCGTCCGACACCGAACCTGGGTTCACCATAATGCGCACCTCGCGCCCGGCCTGCACTGCAAACGACTTCTCCACACCGTTGAATGAGCTGCTGATACGCTCCAGGTCTTCGAGCCGTTTGACATAGCTCTCCAGCACCTCTCGCCGAGCACCCGGCCGGGCCCCAGATAACGCATCCGCGGCATCGACAATAGGAGCTAGGACGGTTTCCGCCCGGACCTCCTCGTGGTGGGCGGCAATGGCGTTGACTATTTTTGCCGACTCGCCGTATTTCCGGGCCACTTCTCCACCGATGATCGCGTGCGACCCCTCAATCTCGTGTGAGACCGCTTTCCCAATATCATGGAGCAGCCCAGAACGTTTGGCCTGTTTCTCGTTCAGCCCGAGTTCGGCTGCGATAATACCACAGATATACGCCGTTTCTATTGAATGCATGAGGACATTCTGGCCGTAGCTATACCGATACTTCAACATTCCAACCAGCTTGACGATCTCGGGATGAACCCCATTGATTCCAAGTTCAAGTACGGCTCGTTGACCGGCCTCACGGACCGATTCTTCAACCTCGCCCTCAGCTTTTTTGACGACTTCCTCGATACGACCCGGATTAATACGCCCATCCGAGATCAGGCGCTCAAGCGCTACGCGCGTAATTTCTCGTCGAATGGGACTATGACTCGAAATCAGCACCGTTTCGGGCGTATCATCAATAACCAGATCGACCCCAGTCGCAGCCTCAAACGCCCGGATATTGCGCCCTTCACGGCCAATGATACGGCCCTTCATATCGTCGCTGGGGAGATGAATAACCGACGCGGTCCGCTCGGAAACAAACTCACCGGACAGGCGTTCAATCGCAATACTAATAATTTTTCGAGCCCGCCGGGTCGCTTCTTCTCGGGCTTCTTCTTCAACGGCCATAATACGGCGCGAGGCATCCTGGCGGGCCTCCTCGGTCATCTGATCTACCAGGACTTGTTTCGCCTCATCCCGGCTCAGACCAGCTATTTGTTCAAGTTTCTGGCGTGTTTGGTCTATTAAACGATCATACTCTTGCTCTTTTTTTTGCTGGCTGTCGGCTCTGCTCTTGAGACTCTGTTCGCGCCGATTCAAGCCCTCTTCCCGATCAGCCAGTGCCTCGGAGCGCTTCTCCATCGCCTCATCACGCCCTTGGAGACGTCGCTCAACCTGTTGAATTTCTTTCCGTCTTTCGTTGATCTCCTTCTCTACTTCGCCTTTCGCCTGCAAAATCGTGTCTTTCGCCTGAACTTGGGCTTCTCGTTTAATGACTGAGCCTTCTTTTTTTGCCTCATCAAGAATCTGTTGTGCAGCCTCCTCTGCACTGTGTATGGTTTCTTGGTTCCATTTT
The DNA here is from genome assembly GCA_022826945.1 of Candidatus Binatia bacterium. Lineage (GTDB taxonomy): Bacteria > Desulfobacterota > Binatia > Bin18 > Bin18 > Bin18. Next base: position 33,379 of record JAJDTY010000063.1, on the reverse strand, counting down.
TGCCGTAGGAAGACGAGTCCTCCAGCACCAGCTGCCCCTATCAGCAACCCTAAGACAAGTTCCATGATGACCCTCCTTACCACACTCAGGTCGAATACCCTCGCTGTGGTAGCTACTACCCCCTATACGCATCCTCTTCGTAGATATCCTTTCTGATCAATACGTGTGGACTCGGAGGCCACGTTCAGTAGAGCGCGGCTCCTGCAATAACAACCAGCACAGACCATTATCAGTTGTCATAGTCTCCTTCCTTCTTCACCCAAGGGCGGAAGGAGCGCAAGAGGGGGGGCGTGCAATCGAAACCACTCGCCTTCAGGATGCGAGTGGTGTTATGTGTTCTCTTCTCAGTCGAGAGTTGCAGACAACTAGCTGGCAGAGTGTGAGTTCAACGGATTATCGGCCATTGTCTCATCTGTGCGGCTTTCGGCTTTCTCCAAACGCTCAAGGAGTCGGCTTGAAATCAAATCAGCTTCCTGGATGAGCTGAGCTTCTTGCTGGCTCGATTCCTGCTGACCGGACTTGGCCAATTCGTCGGCAATACTCAACGCCGCCATAATCGCGACTCGAAAAGGGACCGTCACTTTTGCACTTTCCGCAATCTGGCGCATACGCTGGTCAACAAAAGAAGCAATTTCTCGAACATATTGCTCATCATCTTCACTTGTCACCGTGAAGGTTTGTCCAAAAATATGTACTTCCATTAATCGCTTCATCGCCTAGCCCTCATCCTCCAAGGCAATCCCTAAATGGCTGAATTGAGACAGGATTTTCTCCAAGCGGCTCCGAATCTCGTTTCGCTCCGCTTCGTATTGCTGGATTCGTTTGAGCAAGAGCGCATATTCATGCTCTTGTTCATCAATCCGAACCAGCAGTGCACTATTTGCACTCTGGACCTGCTCGTGGCGTTCTAAGAATCCATCCAGTTTCGCCTCAAGAAGTTTTAGACTTTCCAGCGCCATTACCACCCTAGAATAAAGTAAAAGTTTACCCTATGGCCTCTTAGACGTGACGTCAAGAGAAATATTTATTCCGTAGGCTGGTCGAAAAGTGCCGTCATAAAATCATCCGGGGAAAAGACTTCTAAGTCCTCAAGCTGCTCTCCAAGTCCAATATACTGAATCGGCACGCCAAGCTGGCTTCCGACGGCCAAGGCAACTCCGCCTTTTGCTGACCCGTCCATTTTCGATAAGATCACACCGGTAAGCGGGAAAGCCGCCTGAAAAGTCCGTGCTTGGCTGAGCGCATTCTGTCCAGTTCCGGCATCCAAAACCAGCAAAACCTCGTGCGGTGCCCCAGCAATCTCTCGCCCAATGACTCGGTGTATTTTTTTGAGTTCCTCCATAAGCGGCGTTTTGGTATGGAGCCGTCCAGCCGTATCAATCAGGACAACATCGACCCCACGTGCCACCGCAGCACGGACACCGTCAAAGACCACGGCTGAGGGCGAGGCACCGTCCCGATGCTTAATGATCTCAAGTCCCAATCGTTCGGCCCAGACTGAGAGTTGTTCAATGGCAGCGGCTCGAAACGTATCCCCGGCGACCAGCAGGACCGTTTTTCCTTCTTTTTTCAGCCGTGCCGCCAGCTTCGCAATAGATGTTGTTTTCCCTGCTCCATTGACACCGACAACCAGAATGACTCGTGGAAACGCGTCATCACTCCCCTCAACGGGCTGCCCCTCCTTCTCAAGAAGGGATCGGAGTTCTAGCTTCAGATCAGAGCGGAGCGCTTCGGCCTCGTCCTGAGACGATTTGCCTGTCCGGGCCGTACTCGTACCTGCGCGTAGGCGATCTATTACCTGCAGGGAGGTTTCGACTCCAACATCGGCTTGTATAAGGACCTCCTCCAGGTCGGAGAAGAAGGCTTCCCTCGACTGCCTGCTCTGCTCCGACGAGGCATCAAAAGGACGGCGCAAAAGGTCCCGTAATCGAGTGAGTCCACGTCGCCAACGCGCGTCTTTCGTGATCGGGGCAGGAGAGTGTGTCTCTGCGACCGGGGGAGAAGCAGAGTCCGGCTGCGTCTTCTTTTTTCGCTGCCAAAACCGGAGAGCCATCAGGACACACGCACAGACACCATGGTCGATACGCCCGGCTCCTGCATGGTGACACCGTAGAGCGTATCCGCCACCTCCATAGTGCGCTTATTATGCGTAATCAAAACAATCTGCGTTGTTTCGCTCATTTCCCGCAATAGCTGATTGAACCGCCCGACGTTGGCATCGTCCAGCGGAGCATCGACCTCATCGAGAATGCAGAACGGGCTCGGCCGTATCAAAAACAGGGCAAATGTGAAACTCAGCGCGGCCAGGGCCTTCTCTCCTCCGGAAAGAAGTTGCATGGAGCGGAGGCGTTTTCCCGGGGGTTGGACTTCGAGTTCGACGCCGCTCTCAGACAAATCCGCTTCATTGGTCAGAGTAATATGCGCCTGACCACCCTCAACCAAACGCGCGTACACCTCGCCAAACTTCGCGTTTACCCGGTGGAAGGTTTCCCGAAAACGGTCCCGCGACTCGCGGTTTAACTTATTGATTGTACTTTGCAAATCCTCAATTGAATGCAGCAGGTCGGCCTTCTGGGATTCAATAGAGGTAAAGCGCTCCTGGACCTCATCAAGCTCAACCGCAGCGTTAGGATTGACCTCACCAAGCCGAGCAAGCTTCTCACGCAATTCCTGACGGCGCGCTTCTCCCTCAGCCTGGTCAAGCTCCTGGAAACGATAGGCTGAAAGGACCTCTGTCAGCTTCACCTGATAGCGGTCCTGGACTGTCTCCTCAAGATGTTCACGACTCACCCGCTTTTCAGCCAGACTCACCTCAACCCGACTTTTTTCCTCTTGCAGCTGAGTTGCTGCCTGTCGAGTCTCTTCGATAAGCGTTTCACATTGCTGGGCAGTCACCCGGATTTGGGCACACTCAGCATCGCAACGGGTACGTTCTGTTTTTGTCGCATCAAGGCTGGAGAGCGTCTGTGTCATTTGATCTTCTAACACAGCCTTTTCCGACAGGAGACACTCTGCCTCTTGCTTGCCAGCCTGGATATCAGCTTGGGCTGCCTGTATCCGTTCTTCCAAGTCCTGCATCTGGCGTCTGAGTTGGTCTACCTGGGTTTGGAGGCCGCCATAGCGTTCTCGATGTTCGGCAAGGCGGACACGCAGGTCATCCATCTGCGTACGGTGCTGGTCACACGCCTCTTTTGCTTCTTCCATCTCTACTTGCTGAACGGCCAGCAGGTCTTCGCGCTCCTGACGTTGTGCCGCAATAGCAAGTGCCTGCGTGTGGGTTTTCTGTATGTCAGCTTGTAGAGATTGCCTCTCTTGTTCCAAGGCGTTCTGCTCATAGCTTACCCCTTCTCCACGGTCAAGCAAGCGTCGCACTTCACCTTCAAGCTGCCCAGCCTCACGCTGCAATGCTTCATTCTCCTGGCCCAGCTTCTGGGCTTGAACATTAAGACTCCGCAACTCGCCTTCGAGTGCCTGTTGGCGTTGCTTCAGGGTTTGCCGCTGTTCGACAAGGTCGGACACACCCTCAGCCTGTTGGGACAGTTCCTGCCGCAACCCTCGAATTTCACGGCGCCGCTCAAGGAGGCCTGCTTCCACAATGCCACCACTCCCTCCACTGACGCCGCCAAGGGCGGAAATGACCTCTCCCTGTGGCGTAACATAGGTCCGGGCGTCCTGACTCTGGTTCCAGAGTTCCAGCCCAACCCGAAGGTTGGGGACAAGCACGACATCACCAAGGAGGGCTTCGACCATCTGTCTATAGTCGGGCGGAATATCAACATGGCGGATGAGGGGCGACACCCCTTCCCCAACAGTCGCCCACATCGGCCCGTCAGCCTCAGTCAGACTTGGCGTCTGTTTGTCGCACTGGAGTTGGAGCGGGATAAAATGTCCGTGCCCGGACTGCATCTGGTTCAAATAGCCCACCGCAACGACACCGGCCTCGGTGTCTGTCACCACCATATACTCCAACTTCTCCCGTAACACCGCAGCGACCGCGCGCTCATAGGCTTGCGGCACTTCTATCATTTGCGCCACGACCCCAAGAACGGCCGCAGGAAAGTCGCAGTCGGACATGACCGACTGGACGCCTTGGTCATAGCGGTCATACCCTTGTTCGAGTTCTTCCAAGGTCGTCAAGCGCGCCTGCAATTCTGCTTGCCTGGCCCGCCCCTCAGACAGGGCGGTATCCAGTTGTTCTCCAGCACGAATAGCCGCCTGCAACTCTCTATCTTTTGCTTCGCGCTGCTGCTGTCCGTGTTGGACACGCTGGTGAAGGGCCGATGATTTTTCCTGAAGCGCGGCAAGTGCCTGCTCTCGCTCCGCTCGGAGTTGGCCAACTTGCTTGGCTTTGTCAGCCAGCAACTCCAGCCGCTGGGAGACCTCCTCAGTCCGCTCACGGGAATAGGCCAGCGCATTCTTGACTTGCGATTCCTGGGTCAGGAGATCGACCATTTCGGTCTTGAGTTCTTCAACCTGAGACTCGTGCTGCAGGGCAGTATCTTGCAGGTCAACGAGGACCTGCTCTTGCGTCTGCAGGGCATCTTCATCGTATTGTATCCGCTCAGCCACCTCTGCTGCACTCGCCACTCGCTGAGAGAGATCTTGTTCCACCTGCGCCTTTTTCTCTGATACCAGACGATAGTCATGCTCCGCGTCGGCGAGACGCAATTGGACCTGCTCCTCCTGCTGGGCTCGGAACGACTGTTTCTGCTCTGACTGCTGGAGCGTGCTTTCCAGCGTGTGGATACGCTCCTCAAGCTCTCGAAGCGCGTCTTCCTCACGCGCAGCCCGCTCCGCTGTGGACATCCGCTCTGCTTGGAGGGTACGAATCTTTTGGTGAAGCTGCTCTTCTTCTCGCCCGACTGCGGCCTGCCGACTAACCAGACTGCTGACCTCTGTGGTCAATGCTTGATAGGCACGACTCTGGAGCGTGAGATCAATGGTTTTCAACTCATCTTGGAGCACTTTATACTGCTCGGCCTTTTTTGCCTGACGACGGAGGGTCCCCAACTGGCGGTCCATCTCATGCAAAAGATCAGAGACCCGAGACAAATTCTCTCGGGTGCGTTCGAGTTTGCGCTCAGCAGCCAAACGGCGACTGCGATACAAACTCACCCCGGCGGCTTCTTCCACGAGCACCCGGATATCTTGTGCTTTGGTGTTAATCAGCGCCTCGACACGACCTTGCTCAATAATGGAATAGGCTTTCGTGCCCGCTCCGGTTCCCAGAAAGAATTCAACGATATCACGCAAACGGCAGGGGATCTTATTGAACAGATATTCAGAGTCTCCAGACCGAAAATAACGTCGCGAGACCATAACTTCGGTCCAGTCCGGCCCGTTGCCATTCTTATGGGCGCCGTTGTGGCCGTTTGTCCCATTCACGGACAGGTCGGGAGGAGCCACATTTTCCAAGAGGAGGGAGACATCGGCCATACCGAGCGGCGCACTGCTGTCATTCCCGGCAAAGACCACATCACTCATCTCCTGGCCGCGGAGATGTTTGGCGCTCTGCTCACCCAGAACCCAGCGTAAGGCGTCGACGATATTTGACTTTCCGCAGCCGTTTGGACCGACGACAGCAGTAATTCCTTTCGGAAAGGTGAGCGTCGTCTTCTGCTTAAAAGATTTAAATCCGAGGAGTTCAAGCTGTTTGATCCGCATTTGCCCCACAACGCCTCCAAATCCTCCCCGCCTCTTTCCTCATGCTTAGGGGTAGCACTAATTTGCGGGCTACTCACGCAAGAGAAAGGGCTCTGGGACCATACTGCCACTATATCTTGTGGATGCAAGAAAATCTAGCAGGAATCAGAGAGCATCAAGTCTGAAGACTACCGTTCCAGGAGCTCGGTATTCCAGTAGGCAGCATCGACTTCGTTAAGAAAAGGCAACCATTCCTGGTAGCGCTTGAAAGTGAACGTCTCGAGCATAAAGGGCGTCCACTCGGGTTGAACCGGCTTCTTGATCAACCTCATTCTCGCTTCTTCAGGCCGGCGGCCACCTTTCACGCGGTTACACCGCAAACAGGAGCAGACAATATTGCCCCAGGTGGAGAGACCGCCCTGGGAGCGGGGGATGACGTGGTCGAGATTCAACTCATTGCGCGAGAAGCGCCGGCCACAGTATTGGCAGGTATTCTTATCGCGCGCAAAAACGTTGAAACGGCTGAACCGCACTTGGCGTCGAGGAACCCGATCATACGAAACGAGCAGAATGACGCGCGGCACCCGGATGGCACGCCCGATAAGACCAATGGTCTCATCGTGGACGGTTGCCGACAGCGCACTCCAGCTCTCATAGTCAAACGTGCGATACTGCTGGTCGACCGCTTTCGCAATGCCCTGATAGAGCAGGGAGAACGCCCGCCGAACCGATGTGACATGCACCGGGAAATAGGACCGATTGAGAACGAGCACTTTGGTATTGAGAACGCTCATGTGCCCCTAACCCATCAAGAAAAACAGGGTTTTCCGTTGACCGAGAATATCGGACTCGTATACCCAGCCCGGTTCTATGTGTCAAGGTTTTCATCAGAATTTAACGCTTCGACTTGACGCCCCATCCAAAGAGGGAGGTCTTCTCCTTGCGGGGCTGTCAGGATTTCCGATATAAAGGAAGTGCGAAGAGAGGTATCTATTGAGTGCGGGGATGAGGAAGGAGACCGACCTACGGCAGGCGTACGCCACCATTCTTCCGTTGGTTGAACAGCCTTCTCGTTACACAGGCGGCGAACTCGGGACCATCATCAAAGACCCTGAGGATATACGCCTACGCTTCGCGCTGGCCTTCCCCGAGGTCTACGAAATCGCGCAGTCCCACTTCGGCTTACAAGTTCTCTATAATTTACTCAATAATCGTCCCGATATTCAGGCGGAGCGCGCCTATGCACCGTGGCTGGACATGGAGGAGCAACTGCGTCAGCACCATTTGCCGCTCGTCTCCCTTGAAACCTACCGGCCATTATCGGCCTTCGAGATTATTGGCTTCAGCCTCCAGTATGAACTGACCTATACCAACGTCCTGGCCATGCTGGACCTTGGCGGGATTCCCCTGTTCTCGCGTGACCGTGATGCGTCTCATCCGCTGGTGATTGCCGGCGGACCCTGCACATTTCACCCAGAGCCCATCGCCGACTTTATCGACGCCTTCCTCCTCGGAGATGGTGAGGAGGCAATTTTTGATATCTGTGACGCCTATTTAGCCTGGGATGGAAGAGAGCGGGAATCCCTCCTCCAGGCTCTGCGCCACATTCCTGGTGTATATGTCCCGGCCTTTTTTGAGCCGGAATATACCCCGAGCGGTACGCTGAGCGACATCCGCCCTCGCTATACAGACTGTACGGTTGTCAAAAAACGAATTGTTGAAGACCTTAATACTGTCCCTCAGCTCACCACCCAGGTCGTGCCGAATGTAAACATCGTACACGATCGCGTGGCCGCGGAAGTCATGCGCGGCTGCGTCCGCGGCTGCCGCTTTTGCCAGGCGGGGTATATCTATCGCCCCTTGCGGGAACGCGACCCACGTGCCCTCCAGGAACAGATAGACCAGTTAGTCAAAAAAAGCGGCTATGAAGAAGTCTCGCTGCTTAGTTTGAGTACCGGTGACTATAGCTGTGTGAACCCGCTTCTGCGGTCGATCATGAATCGTTTTTCGGACCTCAAAGTCTCCGTCTCTCTGCCCTCAACGCGTGTAGACGCCCTCTCCCCCCATATCCTGGAGGAAATCCGCCGGGTACGAAAAACGGGCTTTACCCTTGCACCAGAGGCCGGCTCACAGCGCCTCCGCGATGTGATCCAAAAAGAATATCATGAAGAAGAACTGATTGAGGCGGCGCGTCTGCTATTTGGTCTGGGTTGGAAAAGCGTCAAGTTATACTTCATGCTCGGACAGCCGACCGAGACAGAAGAGGATTTGCTGGGCATCGTCGATCTGTGCCGGAAGGTCTCTGCGGCCGGCAAGCATCAGCGCCAGGTTACGGCTAGTGTTTCGACCTTTATCCCCAAACCGCATACGCCGTTTCAATGGGCCGCCCAGGTGGACCTGGAGGAAACCGAAGCGCGGCAGCAACTCTTACGGCGTGAACTGCGACGTTACGGGATTCAATTCAAATGGCACGACGCGCGGCTGTCCTTTCTTGAGGGCGTTTTCGCTCGGGGCGACCGGCGCTTAGGCGCCCCGCTGTTGACCGCCTATCGACTCGGCTGTCGGTTTGACGGCTGGACAGAGCAGTTTCAACTCGACCTGTGGCAGCAGGCTTTTGGCATGCACCATGTCGAGCCCAATTTTTATCTCCGTCGTCGCCTGCTTGGTGAGCCGCTTCCATGGGACCATCTGGATAGTGGTGTCACCAAGCAGTGGCTCCAGCGTGATCTGGCAAAGGCACTCGAAGGCACCCTCACCCCCGACTGTAGCGTGGAACGCTGCTCATATTGTGGGGCGTGTGATTTTAAGAGCGTCCGCAATGTCACCTATCATCTGAACGGTGCCAAGGGCGCCGACCATAGAGGACCGGAGGTCGATCCCTGGGCGCGAGCGACCCTGCCCGCCCAGGATAGATGGGGCACCCGACAATGGCAGATGATGCAGGAGAAGAAAGCGGAACAACAGCGGGCAAAAGTCAAACGTTATAGTGGTGTATTGGATGAAGACAAGCTGAAAGCGCCCCCCCTTGGAGCACTGAGTGTCGCGCCATCCGAGGCATCCCAGCATGCCGCTCAGCCGCCAAGTTCGGGCAACGCAGATGAATGGCTTGCCGGTGACCCCAATACCATTGCGGCGAGCCAAGGCGGTTCGCAACGGGCCGTCGTCCGTTTCCGACTGCGGTATAGCAAGCTCGATATAGCTCGCTTTCTAGGTGCGAAGGAAGTCGCGACACTCTTTGCCCGTTCCTGTCGTCGGGCGTGCCTCCCCCTTGCCTACAGCCAAGGCTTTCATCCCTTACCCCGGATGAGTTTTGGCCCGGCTCTCCCGGTCGGCATGGAGAGTGAGGAGGAATTTCTTGATCTTCTCCTGTATGAAGAGATGCCAGCAAAAGAAGTACAGCAGCGCCTGAATGCCGAACTGCCGAGCGGCTTTCAGATCCAGCAGATACAGCCCATCGACCTGGACAGACCAAGCATCGATGTGAGCATTGCTACCCAGCGTTATCAGGTTGCCCTCGATACGCTTCCTCCGGAAAAACGTGATCCGAGCTTCGTGAATGAACGGCTCGGTCAGTTTCATCAAGCACAGACCTTCCCTATCCGCAAACGGACCCGCCATCGTGAACGCACCCTTGATGCCAAGCAATTGGTCTCAGCCATTACTCTGGAAACACCACTCACGCTCTCGGTCGATATCGCTATGACAGCGGTGGGTACCCTCAAACCGCATGAATTCATAGGGGCCCTCCTCGCCTTGTCCCCGCAAGAGGTGAAAATCTTACGGGTGACAAAAACCGTGACACAATTTCGCTCAGATACCCTTCCTCAGAGGGAACCACTGCATCATGAGCAAGAACCTCTTCCAACAACAGGCTAATACTCGTGCGTCAAAGAATCGTTATTAATTCCACCCACCAAGAGGCTCGTGTTGCCCTCCTTGAAAACGAAACGCTCGTAGAGATTCACATTGAGCGCGCTCAGCAGCGCAATGTTGCGGGCAATATCTATCTCGGGCGCGTGAATCGCGTTCTTCCAGGGATGCAGGCGGCGTTCGTTGATATCGGACTTGAAAAAGCAGGCTTCATCCATGCTTCGGATGTATTTGGCGGTCCGTTGCCCCCCGGTATGATCGATGATGCCGACGAGCAGGACCCAGACACCGACGATCTGCTGGACGATTTTGACCTGACCGATCCGGAGAGCGAGGTCGACGAGGAAGAGGAGTCACCTTCGAGTGCCGAGCGCAGACCCGCCCGTGGTCGCCGTCGCTCCCGTTCAGAGCCGCATATTCCACTCGAACAGAAACTGAAGGAGAATCAGGAAATTCTCGTCCAAGTGGCCAAAGAGCCGATCGGGACAAAAGGTCCCCGACTCACCGCGCATCTCTCTCTGCCCGGACGACAGCTGGTGTACACACCGACCATAGGACATATTGGTGTGTCTCGGCGCATTGCAGACAGCAAAGAGCGCGGCCGGCTCAGAGAAGCGGTCGCCAGCCTGCGGCCGGCCGAGGGCGGTTTTATTGTCCGTACCGCGTGTGAGGGCCTAACCAAAAAAGAAATTCATGACGACATGAAATTCCTGCTCAAACTCTGGGGCAGGATCACCAAAAAGCGCGAGCAACATGCCGCCCCAGCCCTCGTGCACGATGATATGGACGTCATCCTGCGTATCATTCGTGATGTCTTCACACCGGATATCAATGAGATCATTATCGATAATGCGAATGATTACGAACGCATTAATGAATTCATCGCGACCTTCATGCCGCGTTTAACCGGTCGCGTGAAGCTCCACGACAAGCAGGCTCCTATCTTTGAGCACTACAAAATTGAGCCGCAGATTACCAAGGCGCTCGACAGACGTGTCCCCCTCAAATCCGGCGGCCATATCGTGATTGATCACACCGAGGCGCTCACCGCGATTGACGTGAACACAGGCCGCTTTGTTGGGAAACGGAACCAGGAAGAGACCATGCTTCAGACCAACTTGGAAGCCGCCCAGGTCGTGGTCGAACAGTTGCGCCTGCGCAATATTGGGGGTCTCATTATCGTCGACTTTATCGATATGGAGCGAGCGGCCAATCGCACCAAAGTCACAGAGGCCCTCCGCGCAGCCCTCAAGAAAGACAAGACCCGCAGCAATATGCGGAAGATCAGTGAACTCGGGCTGGTTCAAATGACGCGTAAACGGACACGAGAGAGCCTCCAGCAGCAGCTCTGCGCTCCCTGCGCCGCTTGTGACGGCCGGGGCCATAGACGGTCGGTTCCCACTATTACCTACAATCTCATCCGCCAGCTACACAAAGAAGTGTCGCTTCAGCCGCACGCCCAAGCCGCCACCGTCTATGCCCATCCAGATGTCCTCGCTTTTTTATACGAAGAGGAAGAAGAGTGGCTGGACGCCCTTGAGGCCCAACTCAGCACCCGCTTCTTTTTTCGGACCGACTCCGACTTTCATATTGAACAGTATGAAATCGAGATCACCGAAAAACGGCCGACACCCAAGGCAAAACCGAAGAAGGCCCGTCCGAAGAAGAAGAGCCCGTCCCCCAGAAAGCGGCGCGCCGCAAAACGGACCGCTCAGACCACCAAACAGGAACAGGGCGCAGACGCGGTGTTGCTCTGATCACCGGGTTGGATGCGCTCGGTGGACCAAGCAGGGCAACACCTTATGTCAAGGTGACCCCGCCATCAACAATAATATTCTGACCAGTCACAAAATCCGAAGCCGGAGACGCCAGAAACAGGGCGGCACCGACCAGATCACGCGGCTCCCCCAAACGGCGCAGCGGGGTCTGACGCAGCATTTCTTTTTCGACCTCGGGCCGAGTGAGATGCGGTGCCGTCATGCCAGTGCGAATATAGCCGGGGCTGAAACAATTCACATACACACCGTGCCTCGCCCACCGCATGGCCAGCACCCGGGTGAGCTGAATGACACCGGCCTTAGCGGTTGAATAGGTCAGCCCCGAGTTGACAACCAAGCCCGAGATAGAGGCCGTATTCACAATTTTCCCGCCCCCGTGGTCAATCATATAGCGACCCGCGGTCTGGCAGCACAGGAACACGCCAGTCAAGTCGATATTGAGTTCCTCCTGCCAATCGGATTGGCTGATATCTTCCGGCTTCCCAAGTTTAAGGATACCGGCATTATTAAAAGCAAAGTCCAGTCCGCCCAACTCTTCGGTTGTCGTCTGGATCAGCTTTTCAACTTGGTCTTTCTGCGACACGTCTATCGCCAGGGAACGGGCCTCCCCATGCTGAACGCGAATCTCCTCCGCCACTTCCCGGGCTGCCTCCTGATTGATATCACTCACCATGACCGCCGCACCGGCTTCGGCCATACCCAGGGCAATAGCACGTCCCAGTCCCGAGCCACCACCAGTGACATACCCTCTCTTACCGCTGACATCGAATACACTATGCCCGCTCATGGCCCGTCCTTTTCCTGTCGCTTTTTCGGAGTCTGTTTGTAGCGGGCTTCTCCAGCCGGAACAAGGCAAGTCTCCAGCCACCCTTCGCCGTTGAAGAAGTCGCTTGGGTGTGGCATAAGCGCAAAACAGACCACGAGGAAGCACTACGAAACGGATTCCACCTACACGAGGTAGAACCACCCGCATGATGACCCAGATCCAAATGTTGAGAGACACGGACCGCCGTGTTTGGCTATCTCTGCTCCTTGTCTTCCCGCTCGTCTTCGTCCGCTCACTTCCGGCGGAGACCCAGGCCATCCCGGCCATAGACTGGTCGGCGGTCGAAAAAGAGGCTGGCGAGTTGCTCAGTCAGGTCGTCCAAATTGACACGTCCAACCCACCGGGGAACGAGACGGCCGCAGCTCAGTTCTGGCAGAACATCCTCACCCAGGAAGGCATTGAGGCCCAGGTCTACGAGTCGGAGCCGGGCCGGGGCATTATCTACGGCAGGCTCAAAGGCAGCGGCAAGAAAAAGGCGCTCATCCTCCTGCATCATCTCGATGTGGTCCCTGCCGATCCGGCGGAATGGGAGTTCGACCCATTTGGCGGGGTAATCAAAGATGGCTACGTCCACGGGCGAGGTGCGATCGATTGTAAAGGCGTGAGCGTTGTCCAGTTTCTTGTGCTGGCCTTACTCAAGCGGAGTGGCCTGAGTTTTGAACGGGACATTATTTTTCTCGGCACGGGGGATGAAGAGGTCGGCGGCAGAAAGGGCGCCGGCTGGTTTGTTGACCAGCATTTCGACCTCATTGCCGACGCGGAATTTCTCCTGACCGAAGGAGGCGGCATTCGACAGCGTGATGGCAAGCGCTCGTATCGTGTCTCAGTGGCGGAAAAGGCACCGTGTTGGATCGAGCTCAAAGCGACAGGACCGGCAGGACATGGAGCGAGTCCAGTACCTGAGACGGCGGTGACCCGCCTCGTGCGGGCCTTGGACAAAATTCGTCGCCATCAGACGACTTTCAAGGTCGTGCCTGTGGTCCAGGCGTATTTTAACGCCTTGGCAGACTCCGAAGATGCAGAAACGGCTCGACACTACCGGGCGCTTGAACAGGCGCTCCAAGACAAGGCGTTTCGCAAGAAATTTACGGCAAAGCCGGGCCATAATGCCCTGGTGCGGAATACCATCTCCCTGACCGTTCTCAACGGCAGTCCGAAAACCAACGTCGTACCGGCCTTGGCGTCCGCCCACCTTGACTGTCGCCTCTTGCCGGGGGAAGACCCGCAACGATTCGTCGCAGAGCTCAAACAGGTGGTAGATGATCCGCATATCCAGTTCTCAACCCTGTTAAACTTTCCTTCCGTTGCCTCGGACCCGGATACACCCCTCTTCGAGGCAATCCGTTCCGTTGCCGCGCGTAGAGACCCGCACGCTCCGGTCCTCCCCAGCGTTCTGGGCGGCTTCACCGACACGCATTATTTCAGAGAAAAAGGCATTACCGGTTACGGCTTTTCAGGCCTCGCACTCGCAGCAGAAGATGCCCGCGGTGTACACGGTCTGAACGAGCGGATGCCCCTGGCGGCCTTACGGGATGCCGTGCAGGTGCTGCTTGAGGTCGTGCTGTCCATCGACGCTCAGCCTGGAGGAGGGAATGCGCATGGCGGTTAGTCAGGAACTACTGGCTATTCTGGTCTGTCCGGAGACCAAGCAGCCCGTCGCACTGGCCCCGACTGAGCTGGTAGACGCACTCAACGCCCGTATTCAAAACGGCAGTCTCAAAAACCGGACGGGCGAGGTCGTCTCCGCAGCAATGGAGGCGGCTCTGGTCCGCGAAGACCATCGCTACTGCTACCCCATTCGAGACGAGATCCCGGTCATGTTGATTGACGAAGCCATCCCCCTGCCTCCACCTGGAGAGTCAGACTAGATTTGCTAGGCAGTAGGGGTGGCGCAGGCGTCGCCCCTACTGCAGGTCAGCTCCATCGCATTAGAACGTTGTCCGCAGGCCGACCGTCACCACCCGTCCGGGCTCGAACACTTCACGGCCGGTAAACGGATTCTCTCGGGTGATGTGCTCATTATAGTTTTTGTCGAACAGGTTCTCGACCTGCACCATGAGTTCGTGACGCCCGAACAAGCGCCAACCAGCCCCGATATCGACCGTTACATGCCCCTGCGTCGCGTCCTCGCCGAACGCGGTATCAATGCGATGCTGGCTCTGGACGAGACGCAGCATCGGGTTGAACCAGAGGCCCCAGCGCGGATGCTCGTATCGCAACCCGAGCCGGCCTTCCAAGGGAGGAATCTCGGGCAGCGCCCGGTCGTCTTCCTCGTTTTCTCCATGCACGTAGGCAAAGGAGCCGTGTAGCGACAGATTTTCGCGTAGCGCATAGCTCAGGCTCAGGTCCGCACCCAGCAATATGGCATGATCGATATTGCGAAACCCGCGCAAGTTGCACGGTCCGTGCGGACACTGGAAGGCGCGGTCCAGAATGTATTGCAGGATGTAGTCCTCGATCCGGTTGTAGAAGAGTGATCCGTCCATGGCCAATCGGTTCCACCGGGCATGTATGCCCGTATCGACCTCAAAGCTCTCCTCCGGGTCAAGACCGGGATTGCCGATATAAAACCCGCCCGGGCCGGGCCCTAACGCCAAATACCGCTCGGTCGCATCCGCGGTGCGCGCGGCGCGACCCACCCCGACAAACAGGCCAAGCGAAGATACCGGCGAGTAGACCAGCCGGGCGTTGGCGCTTACATTCGTCTCGAAGGCGTCCACGTCAGCGGCACCGTAATACGTGTGGTACTGCAGGCGCTCGGTCGGACCTGGATTCGCGCCGGCATCGACAAAATCGACCCGCGCGCCAACGATCAGACGCCACTTCGGAGCCGGTAGATAGACATATTCGCCAAAGATGCCACCGTCCATGATGTGCGTCTCCGGCCAAGCATGGAAATAGCGAGTGGTACCGGCCATGTCGCCACTGAGAAACGAGAGATGATTGGTGCCCTCGCGTTCGAGCCGGTACACGTCTCCGCCGAGGGACAAGCGGCCCCCAAAACCCGGTAGGATATTTGCCTGCACCCGTCCGCCGAATGTTCGAGCGTCCAGCGGAAAGACAATATCGATCATGCCGCGGGTGGGCTTATGCTCATTGTTCATGCGATGATGCACGTAGTTGTAGTAACCGCTGAATTGCAGACTCTCCACAAACGGGAACGGATTGCTGAGGGTATAGGACACGGAGCCGAGATAAGCGTCGTCTTCTTCCATGTGTAGCGGCAGCGCATCGAAACGGGTATCCCGGTCTGATTCCCGGCTCATGGACAGAAGAAAACGATGATCAGCGTGCGGTTGCCACAGGAGAGTGCCGGATACAGACTGACTCTGAAACCCGGACTGTATACGTTCGCCGTCACCCGATTCATAGTCCTGATAGTCGCGATAGCTGCCGGCCAGACGAAACGCCAAGGCCGGCCCACCGGCACTGATTGATGCCTTGGTAGTAAACCCGTTGTAATTGCTGGTATAGGCCGCACCGAGCGAACCATACGCATCCCAGTGTGGTGAAAACTCCGGTTTCTTGGTGACCAGGTTGATCGTTCCACCGATACTGCTCGGGCCCCGCGTCACCGAGTACGGCCCCTTGATCACTTCGATGGCTTCCAGCTCATCCACATCCAGCAGCGAGGTCGGCGGGTCCATGCGGAACGGTCCGCCGCCCCATATCTTCGTACCGTTGGTCATAACGCTCAAACGGTCTTCACGCAGCCCGCGAATAACCGGGTCAAGATTGATGCCGCCGCTCCGTTTGCCGGTCACGCCGGGGACCCTATCCTTCAGAGCTTCGGCAACATCTCTGGCCTGATATTCCTGGAGTTGCTCTGCCGTCACCACAGCGGTCGCCGCCCCACTGGCAGGGGTAATCCGTTCGATCGAGACGAGCATGTCTTCCAGTTCAATCGCTTTCGGTTGTGCGAGTTCTTCTCCGGAGCCCGAAGTCTCTTCTTGGGATTGCGCAAAGCTCGTCCGCTCTCCAATAGTCACAGCCAGGCTCAGAGCAATCAGGCTCCAAATACACCTTCCCCAGATGTAAGAGTACAGTTCCAACATTGTGTTGTTCTCCACTTTCAGTCAGCTGGACGCGAGTCGTCCACCACCTCAACCTGCTCGCATGGCAATATCCTCGCCGTAACGAGCGGGCGGTCTTTTTACGCGTGCCGTCTGCTGAGACAGCGCAAATGAGGCTACACCAACCGTGGAGAACGAGGCGGGGGCGTGGGGGGCGTCATAGCCAACTCGGCATGATGGAGCGGCTGTGAAAAATGGAAACGTTGCTCGCGCTGGGGGCCGGGCAGTCCGGCGCTCCGCGTCAACACGAATCGCAGGGACTGCACTGATACCACTCCATCCGGCCCGGACGGATGGCAGGTTTGCAAGGCACACTGGAAGCTGGCCCGTGTCTTCTTGTGCGCATGCGGGCAATCCGGGCTATGGGGGGAATGCGTGGGCGCCTTCTTCCCGTATGAGATGGGACAGTGCTGTTTCGTCTTACAGCAGGCATGCTGGTCTGCAAAAAGGAGCAACTGGAGCCCCTGCCCGACTCGGCCCTGGCCCATAAAGGCAAAGACGAGTAGCAGCACGAAACAACGAATGATAGAGGGTCGCTTCAATACAATTTCCCCGATCCCTGCCTTTCCTATAAGACACCGTCTTCAGGGGCAAGACACACCCTTGCCTGTACGAGTCCTCGGCTGACAAAGTATGGTATACTTTCACAGGAGCCGAAAACGGACCGCCCAATAGACCGGAGGAGGGAGTCATTCATGGACGCACATAAGAAGCTCGATACTACCCCCACCGAGCAGCCCTCAATCAAACGACGCGATGTCCTGCTAGGCGTCTCGGGTGCTGCCCTGGCCGGGTTGGTGGCCTCTCCAGCCCTGGCCGCCCATCACGAACAGGCTGAGCATGTACACGACGCCACCCCAAAACACCGCACACTCGTCCTGGTGGCCCAAGCCTGTGTGGGCATCGGAGCGATGTGCCTCAAGCACTGTCTCAACCTGTTTGCGACAGGTGACACGTCGCTGTCTGCCTGTGCCGCGCGCATTCAAGAGATGAACGCTGTGAGTGAAGCGCTAGGTGTGCTCGCCGCAGCCGATTCTGCTCAGCTCAAAGCCTTTGTCCCCGTCTGCATAGCGGTTCACGACGCATGCGAAGCGGAATGTCGCAAGCATACCCACCATCCGCTCTGCATAGAGACCGCCGAGGCATGTGCCGCGGTCACGGCGGAATGCAAAAAAGTGCTGGCCTGAGAGACCGTACTTCTTGCCCCTCTCCCTCTAATCCGATCGACGCTTCCGGGCAGGCTGCTTTACGGCTGCTTTCCGTGAACGAGCCTTTTTTGAACCCGTAGCGACGCGTGTGCGTGACTTGGGACTGTCAAACGCATAATCGTAATCAATACTCAGTGGCGCATGATCTGAAAAGCGCTTTTCCTTGTAGATCGCGGTCTGCGTTGCCAGTTTGGCTAATCCTGGGGTGACCATCTGGTAATCGATCCGCCAGCCGACGTCTTTTGCCCAGGCCTGGCCGCGAAATGACCACCAGGTATATTCTTCCGCGTCCGGCTGAACCCGTCGAAACGCATCCACCAGCCCAACCTCATCAAATATCTGTGTCATCCAGGCTCGCTCTTCGGGGAGAAAGCCGGAGTTTTTCTGATTGCCACGCCAGTTCTTTATATCCTTCTTGGTATGGGCAATATTCCAGTCCCCACACAGGACAACATGACGGCGGCTAGCGCGTAGCGCCTTCAGTTCCGGCAAGATTTTGTCCATGAACCGATATTTTACCCGCTGTCGCTCTTCGGAGCTCGAACCGGACGGCAGGTAGAGCGAGATCACCGCAAGTCGACCAAAGTCCGCCCGTAGATAGCGCCCTTCGCGGTCCGCGTCGGACCAGCCCCAGCCAATGCGAACGCGATCCGGTTGCTGTCGGGCATAGATGCCCACGCCGGAATAGCCCGGCTTTTCTGCATAGTGAAACGTCCCGGTCAGGACTCCGACTTCCTGGTAGGTGGGGATGACATCTTTTTCCTGGGCTTTAAGCTCTTGGATACACACCACGTCGGCGTTTTGTTTTTCCAGCCAGGCAAAAAACCCTTTACTCGCCGCCGACCGAATGCCGTTCAGGTTACAGGTAATAATCCGCATCGCCGTGTTCCTCCCCACGCAGCTTGAATGCTACCCTGCCCCACCGACGGTAGGCGGTCAACAACCCGCTCTCCCCTACAAGACAATCTCCTTTGAGCACGGTATAGTACGGGCCGTATCTCTTGTGAGTCGGAGGAGAAGATATGACACAGTTACACGTTGAAGGCGAAGTCCGGTCACCCCAAGCCTTTGGTTTTACCGAGCTACGGGCACTCGCGGATCAGATTGAGGACGTGAGCCAGCTTATTCCCGGCCGGGAAGGCAGCGCCGTCCGCCTGCAAACGGTATTGGAGCAGGTCGGGCCAGAAGAAACCGTCCGCTATATCACCCTGGAGTCCACCGACGGAAAATTCTCCGCCAGCGTACCGCTGGAAGCCGTACAAGAGGGCATTATTGCCTATCGTTTCAACGATACGGCCCTACCGGATAACAAAGGCGGGCCGTATCGCTTTTTTATTCCGAACGTTGCGGAGTGTCATGTGGACGAGATTGACGCCTGCGCCAATGTCAAATTTCTGGGCCGCATCTGCCTCAGTCACGAGAAAGGTCGGGATGTCCGACCGATCGGTCCGCAGGCGCACGAGGAACATCATCAAAAGCCCGGCCACGAGCATCTGGACTGAGTTCTCTCCCGCTCCCACCGGGAGCGAGAAAACCCCCCTCCCGAGACGTGTGCTGCCTATTAGGGGGGACTTTATAGGGAGCGTGTCGAGGATAGCCTAAGCTCACATTCCCCACCACAGGAGGTGAGCCATGGCCATCGATCTCGACACGTTCCTGGTTGCTTTGTATACCATCGTGGACGACCTGTACCAGCAGCGCCCGGGGCCTCGGAAGTCGGGCCGCCCGGGGCCCCGGCCCGTGGTGTCGGACAGCGAGGTGCTCACCCTGGCGTTGTGTGCGCAGTGGTGGGGCCGCTCGGAGCGGGCCTTTCTGCGCTATGCGCGGGCACCCTGGCGAGCGTATTTCCCGCGCTTCCTGAGCCAGAGTGCGTATAATCGGCGCTGTCGGGACTTGGCGGCGGTGCTGGTGGCCTTGATCCCGCTCGTGGCGCGGGCACTGCGGGCGGCGGGCGCGGCCTATGAGGTCATCGACACTGTGGCCGTGCCCTTGTTGCGCCGCTGTCGGGGGCAACGCCAGCGGCTGTTTGGGGCGATCGCCGCCAGCGGGCGGGGGGGCAGCGATAAGGAGTGGTAGTACGGCTGCAAGCTGCTCGTGGCGGTCACGCCTGCGGGCGTGGTCACTGGCTTTGTCGTGGCCCCGGCCAACACCGAGGAGCGGTGGGTCGCCGACTCGCTGCTGGGCTGGCGGGCCGACCCCCACGCGGCCCCCCTCCACGTAGCCGACTTGCCCTCGCCCCGTCGCCCCAACGGGCGGCCGTATGTGGGGCCCACGGGCCCGCGCTGGCCGCCGCAGGGGGCCGGGGCCCCTGGGCGCGGGGGGTATCTGGCCGATAACGGCTTCTGGGGCCGGTGGTGGCAGCAGCATTGGCGGCGCGACTATGGAGCCGCCCTGACCACGCCCAAGGACTATCCGGGCCCGCCTGCGGCCCCGGCTCGCCGCCAGCACCGCCGCCGGTGTCAGATCGTCGAGACCATCAATGGCCATCTGATCCGCTCCTTTGGCTTGCACTTTCCAGGCGCCCGCAGCCCCCGGGGCTTGCTGACGCGCCTGGCGGCCAAGCTCGCTGCCGTCAATCTCGGCCACTGGCTCAACCACCTCTTCGGCCGACCCGCCTTGGCCTTCGCCACGCTCTTCGTCGGCTGACGCTGCAATACGCATCACACGTCTTGGGAGGGGTGGCCCGAAGGGCCGGGGTGGGCTTTCCTCGTCATCACCCAGCCCATCAGAAAGCGGGCCGCGGGCAAGATGCCCGCGCTCCCAGTGATGATACGCCTAGCGCGTGAAATTCAGCTTCAGGCCCGGACGCGGCCAGTCCATGGCCACCAGCTTGCCCGTTCCCGACAGCGTGATATAGGCGGTTTTCAGATCCGGTCCACCAAAACAGATATTGGTTACTACCGGGTCGCCCGGCACGGGAACATGCTCA
This sequence comes from Candidatus Binatia bacterium, assembly GCA_022826945.1. Taxonomy (GTDB): domain Bacteria; phylum Desulfobacterota; class Binatia; order Bin18; family Bin18; genus Bin18. The sequence goes on along the minus strand of JAJDTY010000063.1, from coordinate 13,052 downwards.
ACCGACGAGCCGTCCGGTGCAAACACGGTAATACCGCCATTCAGAATGGTCGCCACACACACGTTGCCGTTGGCCTCAACCGCTAAGGAGTCCAGCAGCTGATAGCCCGGCAAACCGGCCACCAGGACGCCACCGCCCGGACCGGCCAAGAGCGGACCACCCGCCCCTTCCACGCGTTCCAACTCGCCCGGACCGGTAACATTCCAACCCCACACACGGGCTTCAAACGTCTGGGCCGCATACAAGGTGGCATCGCCAGGGGCCAAGCCGATACCGTTCGGCCCTTGGATCGGATAGACGACTTCCTTAATGAGCGAGCCGTCCGGCTTGGCGAAATAGAGGCCGCATACGTCGCGGTCACGATCCCGAATTTTGCCGAAGTCGCTGAACCACATGCCGCCTTGGGCATCGAACACAATATCGTTCGGGCCGCACAGCCTATGGCCGTCGCACTCGGTATAGATCGTTTCCGCCGCGCCGGTGTCCATATCGACCCGTTGGATATAGCCATTGGTATAGCTGTCGGGTATGCCGTGCGGCACGGTCAGCCCGCCGGCTTCCATCCATTCAAAGCCACCGTTATTACATACATAGATTTTGCCGTCCGGCCCGATTGCCGCGCCGTTCGGTCCGCCGCCAGTTTCGGCCACAACTTCCTTGGTCCCATCAGGCTTGACCCGCGTCAGCGTGCCGCGCTTGATCTCCGTCAGGATGACGCTGCCGTCATCCATGGCAATCGGGCCTTCGGGAAATTCCAGGCCGGAGGTTATTTCACGTATTTCTGCCATAGATACTCTCCTTTCGTTTTTTCCTCCGGCTGTATGTAGCATGCTCCGATAGGGCGTGTCAGGTAGTGTCGTCTTTGGGGCGGTTAGGTTTCCTGGGTCTCAAAGAATCCATGGACTCAACAGACCCTATTCTCCTTTATGGGATACGGGCAGCCCTGCTCCTGTCCATCCGAGCATGCCGCCGGACAGAACCAGGAGAGAGGAGAAGCCGTTTTGTCCTAACAAGTCCGCCGCTCTGACTGAGCGACGTTCTGTCTTTCACACAAGGACGACCGTTTGGGAACGACTGGGGGCCAGCTCGTTCATTCGTTTGTCTATATCGGAGACCGGCATCAAGCGAGCCCCTTCGATATGACCAAGCTCACCGGTAAATTCGTCCGGTTCTCGTACGTCGAGCACATAGGGTGGATTTTCTTCTCCCAGCATTTCGCTGAGCTGGAGAGGGGAGATTTCTTTCCACGTTTTCTCCAGGGGAATACGAGCCTGAAAGGGGAGGAGCAATAACTGCCCGAGGTGAAACGAATCTCGGTAGTATGACAATCCAATCTCAAGGCCCAGTTGCCCTAAAGCCGGCTCGGCCCGGTAGGTTCCGCACAGCCGATCCCACCATGGAACAGAAAAGCCGAAGTTTGCATTGGTTTCCATCGCTCGTGTGGAATGATGAATCCGATGCATGTCTGGCGTCACCAGGAACCAACGTAGACGCCGGTCAAGTCTTTCAGGAAGACTGACATTACTGTGGTTAAAAACAGAAGTCGCGTTCAGGATGATCTCAAAGGCGACGGCGGCCCAAGCGGGTGCTCCCAGCGCAATAATGACAACCGCTTTGTAGGCGAGAGAGAGCAAAACCTCGAGAGGATGAAAACGGAGGCCAGTCGTGGCGTCGACTCCAAGATCAGCATGATGGACCTGATGCAGACGCCACAGAAGAGAGAAGATGTGGAAGAGGCGGTGCTGGATGTAGAGGGCGAAGTCGAGGACAAGGATGGTGACCGGGACGGCGAACCAGAAAGGCGCTGACAGCCAATGCAGCAGTCCAATCTGTTGTTCTGCCGCAAAAGTGGCCGCCATATATGCCGCGGCACCGACCAGAGCCCATACCAAAACCACATTGAGCAGAGTCAGCCCCAAGTTCGTAGGCCAGCGTTCCTCTCTTCTTTGAGCAAGAATGCGGCGCGGAGAGAGAAATTCCCAGGTTACCATTATGGAAAAGACCGCGAGAAAGGGCCAAAAGCGCATCCACATTCCCATAACGAATGCTCCTCGAAAAACGGTCGGATTCGCCTGACCTTTACAGCCAGACGTTGACTTCGTATCCGGTTATGCAGTTGAGAGTTTTCTTGTGAAAGCCATAAATTCATGGCATAGTATATGTCATGTCAACATCGTTCCACAATATGCACGTTCCCCTTTCGACCGACATTCATACTCGTCTCAAAGCAGAAGCAAAACGCTCCGGGCGGCCCGCAACCGTCCTGGTCCGGGAAGCTATTGAAACATGGCTTGAGGAACGAGAAAGAGCGGCGTTGCATCACGCTATCGCCCACTACGCCCAGGCGGTTGCCGGTACTTCCAACGACCTGGATGCGGATATGGAAAAAGCCGCGGTCGAACATCTTCTTGATGGTGAACGAGGCGAGGGGTGAAACGTGGTGAGGTCTACTGGGCACATTTAACGCCTCGCTCCGGCTCGGAGCAGAGCGGTCGCCGGCCCGTTGTCATCGTGTCCCATGATGGATTCAATCAGGTACGCGGCTGGCGTTCCGTCATTATCGTGCCGCTCTCAACCTCTCCTTCGCAGCGGCAGCGCGGTCCGACAGCCGTTGCCCTGCCCAAAGGCGCTGCGGGGTTGAGTAAGGACGGTATCGCGTTATGCCATCAAGTCACGACGCTTGACCGGACGAAGTTGTCGCGTCATATCGGTACGCTACCAACGGACGTTATGGACACGATAGACGCCGGCCTCAAAGCTGCGTTGTCGCTGTGGTAAGCCCACCGACAGGGGAAGAGGTATAATGACAGTTTCCCAGCCCTACCCGTCTCCGTCCGCGCTTAACTTGGCCGCACGATAGAATGCGAGGCTGCCATGCACTGTCGCTAGTGATCCCTGAACGGCCACCTCGGTAAACCCGCCCTGTCGAAAGAGTTGGGGCAGGAGGCCCGCCACATTGTCCTGGGTGCGCGAAAAACCATCAAAAAGTTGGACCGGCCAGAACAGCAAGCGCATCAGGACGTTGGTGGGTTTTCCCCAGTCCGCGACACACAACAGGCCGCCCGGTTTCAACACCCGGAACATTTCGGCAATAGTTTTTTCCGTCTCAACGCGGGCGAGATGGTGAAAAAACAGGCTCGAAACGATCCGGTCAAACGTTCTGTCGGCATGGGGTAAGTGAGAGGAAAGCCCCTGCTCGAAAGCAATGTCTACTCCAATCCTCTCGGCCTTTCCCTTCGCTCGTACCAACATGGCTGGGTCAGCATCGATGCCGGTCATGGCAATCGCCGGGCACGCCTGCTTCATCCATATGGCCAGGGTTCCTGTGCCACAGCCGACATCGAGCACAGCATGGCCCGGTTCGACATCTGCCTGTCGTCTCAGTTCATGTTTGAACGTCCGCTCCCGCAGCGTCAGGGCAACAAGTGGATCGTAGAATGGTGTCAGCACGGAGAAACGTAGGGCCGGCAGATAATCGCTGGACGCTTTGGGCATCATGCTTAGGTATGTGTATCCGGCGCAGGCCGGCTTTTCAGGATGTCATGGACCACTATCCTCATTGATCCTGGGAAACTGGAAACGGCTTAGCGTTGCCGCAATGCCCTTGCCAGGCGGTGGGCCGTATCCTGATAGATACTCGTCCGTGAGCCGATGGCACTCACTTCGAGAACCGTTCGGGTTGTCCGATAGATAATCCGAACGCGTCCAACCCGAGAACTCCACCACCCGGCGAGTTCACACCGTAACGGCTTTCCTGCTGACGGATGCTCCCGGAGGGTGTCCAACGCTCCCCGAATACGCTGCTTGAGTGCCGGGTGCATGGCCCGGATGGCCGCTTGGACTTTACGCGGGAGTCGGACCCGGCGCACGCGAGGGTTCATCAGAAAAGAGATGGTCGAGTTCGGTATCCGTCAACGGCTTACCGCGGCCCTGTTTCAGTTGCTGCATTCCGGCGTGAATCTCTTGGACCAACTCCTGGTCCGACAAAACAGCAAGCGTCTCCTGCCAGCTCTCAAACTCCTCGTAGCTCACAAGGACGGCGGTCGCCTGCCCGTTTTTGGTGATCGTCACCGCTTCGTCGGTAGTCGCAACATCGGCCACGAGTTGACTCAGCTTTGCCTTGACTTCAGCTAACGGCAGGATACGCATCTAGACCCCTGATAGTCTGAATTCAGACTACTTTAGCTCAGGGCCGGCGGGTTCGCTATCAGTCCGAAAGGGGCACATAGGGAACCGGAATCATCGCGCCTTCTTAGCCGCTCTCCACGCCTGAGCCGCTGCCGCAATTAGCCGCAAGGCGTCGCGACTGCCTGCCCCCTCGCCCTTTTCAAAATCGCCTTCGACTTGGCCCATCTGATTGGTGACATGGGCGAAACACACGACCGCCTTGTCTCGTGCCTGGGCGAAGGCATACAGGGCGGCGGCCTCCATTTCGACGGCAAGAATCCCACGCCGTTCCGCGTGCCGAATCGCTTCTTGCGTTTCTCGAAACGGGGCGTCGGTTGTCCAGGTTGCTCCACGATAGACCGGTGGGTCTCCGTCTGAGAGAGTACGGGTAAACAAATCTAACAGGTCTGGCTTCAAGAATGAGAAATCCGACGGCGGCAGGTAATGATAGCTTGTGCCTTCGTCGCGCAGAGCTTTTTCGACCAGGATGAAAAACGGCGGCTCTTCTTTGTGGACAATCTGCCCGGAGGATGTGACGTGGATGAGCAACTGACAGCCAGAGGCAAATAATTCCTCGGCTACCAAAACGGCAAACGGCGCACCCACCACATGCCGGATAATGCCGAACTCAATCCCGCTGAGCGTAAACCGATGTAATGTCGTGTGGTAACAGGCCCAAGTGTCGTGTTCGTGCGCCGCGCCACGACCCAGCAGACTGGCGACAATATCCCCGTCCGGGTCAAGCACGCAGATCCTCGGCACCTGACCTTCTGGCAGGTCCATTTGACGCCGCGCTTCACGCAACAGATTTTCCGGGACAAATTGCGATGGCCGGTCATAGGCTTTGTGTTGGAGAACAGGGGGAGATGATCGAGTGTCGGCCATAAGCGCGCTGGAAAATGTCACTCAGCGCTCTAAAAGCGCTGCAACGCAAAGACTGCGGTTGTGGCGCGTAAGTTTTTGTAGCGCGGACTCTTCAAACGCTGGCTCCGGGATAAATAGATCTCTTCCAATATGCCAAAGCCCAAATGGTGACAAAAGTCGCAAAAGTCAGCCACAGTGAACGCTTGCCAGCGCGGCGCTTCGTACCACCGCTCGGCCAGATCAAAGACCTGCGGCATACGGCCGGCCACGAGCATTTCGAGCCGACAGCGCCAAAAGCCCCAGTTCGGAAAACTGACAATCGCGCGGCTGCCGACCCGGAGCATCTCACTCAGGATCATGGCCGGATCGTTCAGAAAGGGCAGAGTCTGACTCAAAATCACCGAGTCAAAACTCGCATCCGGGTAATCGGCCAGTCCCTCTTCCAGGTTTCCCTGGCGCACGCTCAGTCCACGCCGGACACAGGCAAGCATACCCTCTTCGCTGCGTTCTACGCCGCGTCCCGTCACCTGCTTGCTACGCACCAGATATTCGAGCAGAGCCCCGTCACCACAACCCAGGTCCAAAACCCGTGACCCGGCCGGGACCATGTCAGCAATGGCGAGGAGGTCTGACCGCAGCAAGACCGGACTCCCGCTCGATGCGATCGGACGCGGAGGCGCAGACGGTTCAGCCTCACCACTCATGCCGCGGCCTCGGTCTTTGTCTGCTCCTTTGGTGAGCCGGATGGCGGGAAACCGGGCGGGAGGGCCACCCGCTCCGATTGGACCAAACGCTCCAGAAAGCCGCTGAGTAGCTTGGTCATGGTTTCGACCTCAAGCAGAAACGCGTCATGTCCCCATGAGCTTTGGACGTCCAAATAGGTCACATCCGCACCGGCTGCGGTGAGCGCGCTGACGAGTTCCTTGCTGTGATAGCTCGGATAGAGCCAATCACTGGTAAAGCTCAGCACCAGGTAGTGCAGGTCGGCCGAGTTGGCAAAGGCGGCCGCCACCGACCCGGTCTCTGCGCTCAGATCAAAATAGTCCATCGCCTTGGTCACATACAGATAGCTGTTGGCATCAAACCGGCGCGTAAAATTATGACCTTTGTATTTGAGGTAGCTCTCGACCTGAAACTCGGAACGAAACTCATAGCCGTACCGCACCTGATCCTGGAGCCGCCGTCCGAACTTCTGCTGCATGGACTCTTCGCTCAGATAGGTAATATGACCAACCATGCGGGCGACCGCTAAGCCGGCATCAGGCTTGAGACCCGCGTCGTAATAATCCCCATTATTCCAGGCCGGATCGGCATAAATCGCCTGCCGTCCCACTTCGCTCAGGGCAATCAGCATGGGGCTGTGATGGGCGGTGGTCGCAATGGGAATGGCGGCTTTCAGCCGGTGCGGATAATGAGCCGCCCATTCAAGCGCCTGCATGCCGCCCATTGAGCCGCCGGCCACACACAGCAGGGTGTCTATGCCCAGATGATCGATCAGCCGAACCTGAGCACGCACCATGTCCCCAATGGTCACGACCGGGAAACGCATGCCATACGGTTTGCCGGTCGCCGGATCGGGGGATGCCGGTCCGGTCGAGCCGTAGCAGCCGCCCAGGACATTACTGCAAATAATAAAGAATTTATTGGTATCAAAGGCTTTGCCCGGTCCGATGCAGTCGTCCCACCAGCCGGTTTTGGACTCGTCCGGCTGATGGTAGCCGGCCGCATGCGCGCTGCCGCTCAGGGCATGCGTAATAAGAATGGCGTTGGTCCGGTCGGCGTTGAGTTGGCCGTAGGTTTCATACGCCATGGTCACCGGACCAAGGGTGGCCCCGCTGTCCAACTGAAAGGGCTCAGCCTCAGCAAAAGTCAATTGCTGAGGCTGAGCAAGCCCGACTGAGCCATTTGTGCTCATGATCTATTCCATCACTCCCAGGGACCTACCCCGGCCTTCGGCCACCCCTCCGAGGAGGGGAAGGGAAAAATAGTCCCCCCTTGGGAGGGGTGCTGCGAAGCAGCGGGGTGGGTTCCGCATTGAAACGCATTCCGCCTCGACCAGCCTACCCAGTGGCTGCGTGCAGGGCTTGTTCCAGATCCCAGATGATGTCGTCAATATCTTCCAAGCCAACGCTCAGCCGGACAAAATCGACTGTTGCTCCAGCACTGATCAACTCGTCTTCATTGAGTTGACTATGGGTCGTACTGGCCGGGTGAATCGCCAAGCTCTTGGCATCCCCGACATTGGCCACATGACTGTGCAGCTTGAGACTGTTAATGAACTTCTCACCCGCGGCTCGGCCACCCTTGATCTGAAAGCCCATGATCGAGCCGGGTCCGAGCGGCAAATATTTTTTGGCCTTTTCATGGTCCGGGCTGTTGGCCAGCCCAGGAAAGGCGACAGAATTCACGCCGGCATGGCTCTCCAAAAACTCGGCGACCTGCTGGGCGTTAGCGACGTGGCGTTCCATGCGCAGGCTCAGCGTCTCGATCCCGAGCAGGGTCGTAAAGCTGTCAAACGGCGCCTGACAGCCGCCCACGTCACGCAGAATTTGCACGCGCGATTTGAGTATCATGGCCGGCGCGCCGAGGTTGGCGTATACCAGGCCGTGATACGACGGGTCCGGTTCGGTAAAATTCGGAAAGCGCCCGCTGGTCCAATCGAAATTGCCGCCATCCACAATCATGCCGCCGATGGCGGTGCCGTGGCCGCTCAGAAACTTGGTCGTGCTATGGGTCACAATATGCGTGCCCCACTCGAACGGTCGGCATAGGTATGGCGTGGCAAACGTGTTGTCGATCATCACCGGGATATTATGCGCCTGGGAAATGGCCGACACTTCATCAAAGGGAAAGACCGTAATATCCGGGTTGCCCAGGGTCTCACCATAGATAATTTTGGTATTGGGCTGGATGGCTTTTTCAAACTCCTCCGGCTTGGTCGGGTCCACAAAGGTCGAGGTAATGCCCATGCGCGGAAAGGTATGCGCGAACTGATTAAACGTACCGCCGTACAGCCGGCTGCTGGTCACAATATGGTCGCCCTGGCCGCACAGCGCCATGATAGCCATCATCTGCGCCGCGTGCCCGCTGCTGGCCGCCAGCGCCCCCACCCCACCCTCAAGGGCGGCGACCCGCTGTTCCAGCACATCGTTGGTCGGGTTCATGATGCGCGTATAGATATTGCCGGGTTCGCTCAGCGCGAACAGATTGGCCGCGTGCTCGGTATTCTTAAACTGGTAACTCGTGGTGTGATAAATCGGAACGGCTCGGCTGCCCGTCGTTGGGTCGGGGTTTTGTCCTGCGTGCAACTGACGCGTATTAAAGCCGTATTTACGTTCGTTGGGATCGTCTGCGCCCATGCGATTCTCCTCTTCCTTTCATGGCTCATACAGTCTTAGCCGATTCCGGCGCATAGGGCTATAACATTGTTGTCTCAGTCAGCGTCTCTGGCTATGATGTCCGCGCTCGACAAAGCAAGGACTACAAAGGAGTACACGTTATGGCAGGACAATTCTGTGTTTCACTGACTCACTCAAAGGATAATACCGACAAGGCAACCGTCGCCTTTGTAATTGCCAATGCCGCGGTGGGCTCGGACCAGGACACCCTGGTATTCTTGAGCACCGAGGGCGTGCGTCTGGCCGTCAACGGCTATGCCGACGATGTTCATGAGGACGGCTTTGCTCCGCTCAAAGAACTGATGACCAATTTTGCTGAAGCCGGCGGCACGATTTACGTGTGCTCGCCCTGCTTTAAGAAGCGCGGCCTGGATGAGAACAATCTTGTGCCGGGGGCCAAGATTGTTGGTGGTGCCAAGCTGGTCGAGTTCCTGGCCGGTGGTACGCCGAGCGTGTCGTATTAGGACACGCCCCACCCCTTTCCCAGAGAGGGAAGCGGAGTACGGGAATAGGAGAGCATGGATTCCGATACTCAGACACACCCATACCGGCCGACGGACAGTTTTGACGGTGGAGACCTCGACTGTGGCAATGGCCTGTTGTTGCTGATTCGTAAGCATATTGATCCCCTTGCGCCCGGCCAACTGCTCGAAATCCTGTCCACCGAAACCTCGGTCGTCGAAGACTTGCCGGCCTGGTGCCGTCTGACCGGAAACGACCTGGTCTCCCATATCAGCCGAGGCAGGCAGAACAGCTTCCTGGTCTCAAAGGGTCGGGCTCCAGACCTCCGCTCCGCTGAGCCCGAGCCAATGAGCCCCTCAAAAAAGAAAAAGAAGAAGGCGAAACACCGTTCAGCACGCGAAAAGGAATACGCGCCAATTACCCAGCCCATCGCCGAGGTCGTGATTCCCGACCACCTGCCGCAGCCGGTCCCAGCTCCGACTATTGCTCCCCTGTCTGTCATGGGCGTCGGCAGTTGGCCGCGACCACCCTGGCTGTTGCGCGCCCTCAACGATCATCTCGAAGGCCGCATGTCGGCTGAAGAATTTGACCAGACCGCTGATGATGCCGTGCGACTGGCGATGGCGGCCCAGCAGCGGGCCGGCGTCGATGTGCTCACCGACGGCGAACAGCGCCGGGATAATTATGCCAGTTTTGTCGGCGGGCTACTCGACAACTGCCAGTTGATTCCCATTACCGATCTGTTGCCGTATGTCGATGATCCCGAAGAGTTCGAGCGCGAGTTGCGTGCCTTGGATGTCCCGGCCGGCAAGGTACGCCATCCGGCCGTTTTCGGACCGCTGGGCAGAAGCCGCTCGCTGACCGTTCACGAGGCAAGTTTTCTCGCCAGCCTGACCGACTGTCCTCTCAAGATCGCCCTACCTGGCCCCTATCTACTGACCCGCACGATGTGGATGGAGTGCATCTCCGACCGGGCCTATGACACGCGGGAAGAACTCGCCATAGATGTCGTCCGGGTCCTGCGCGAGGAACTCCACTTTTTGCTTGCCGCTGGCGTCTCGCTGGTTCAACTGGACGAACCCGTACTGACCGAGGTCGTCTTCAGCGGGACCTCGAACAATCGCACGTTTATGTGTGGTGCGTTGGGAGAGAAGCGCGAGGCGGCGGCGGAGTTGGCCTTTGCCGAATCGCTCATTAATCAGACGGTCGCCAACCTGCCTCAGGAACGCCTGGCGCTGCATATCTGTCGTGGCAACTGGACGCCGGATGAAAGTGTGGCCCTGGCCGGCGACTATGAGCCACTCCTGCCTGTACTGAAGAACGTCGCAGTGGGCACGCTCATGCTGGAACTCTGCACGCCCCGGGCTGGAGATGAGGCTGTGTTGCGCGGCCTACCGGACGACCGGCGCGTCGGCGTTGGGGTGGTGAATCAGAAGACGCACAGCCTTGAGACAGTAGACCAGATTGTCGCAAAGGCGGAGAAGGCCATCCGTCTTTTTGGGGCTGATCGTCTTCTCCTGACCCCCGACTGCGGATTTGCCACGTTTGCGGATAATCCCATCGCGTCAGCCACGCTTGCCGAACAAAAACTGACGGCCATCACTCAGGCTGCGACCATCCTTCGTGACCGACACGGCCTATAGGTCTGTGGTGGCCGGTCCGGTCCGTCGGGAAGACTGTCGGTCGGCCCTGCGGCTACCAGCTTGAACCCTCCCTCAATCCTGGCTCCTCGCCCGTCCAGATTGATGGACAACGATATTTTTACAACCCAATTGCAAATACATTAAACCCTTGATATTAGACTCCCGTTCATCAAGAGAGAAAAGCGCCCTTATGAGAAAAGGAAATAAGAATCATGCGCGATAAGAGTATTATATCCCTCCAGAGCTTCATCATCCGCTGGAGTATTGCTTTCCTCTTGCTGTTCGTCTGGGCACTACCGACTCTTGCCCAAAACGATGGGCAGCTTATCGTCGCCGACCCGGCAGCGGAGAAGCTCTACGTCTATGAACTCCCATCACTCGCCTTGCAGGCGGAGTTCGATAACATACGGATGGCTCCACAGGCAGGCTTTCTTCCCCTCAAAGGAGAACGGCTCATCTTCATCAATGAAGAGGCCGCCCCGCAGGATGAGCACGAGGGTGAGGATGAGCACGGTCATCAGGACGAGCACGGTCATCAGGACGAGCACGGTCACGCTGACACCCACAGCGAGGCCGGTATGAGCGGCGAGATGATCATGCTCAAGATGAATCTCAGAGGGGAGCCGGCCATCATTGGCCGCGCAGTCGTGAACTGGATGGGCGGAGTTGGCCAGATTGCAGTGCATCCAAAGATGGAATTTGCCGCAGTTGCTTCGGGCACAGTGCCTGCCGAGGACGGCGACCACGAGGACCACGGAGACCATGACGAGGGCGCGCATGACGACCATGACGCGGATGAGCATGGTCATGAGGATGACCACGACGAGGAGCATGGTGACCACGACGAGGAACATGGTCATGAGGACGACCACGGCACAGGTGGAGGGTCTGTCTCCGTGGTCGATTTACGCTGGTGGACTTCTTCGTCCTATAGCACCATTGTGACCAGCCCTATTGAGAGTGAAGTGCCTGGTATAGCAATCGCCAGAAGCCCTGACATGCTTTTGCAGCGCCTCGGAAGCGAGTTGCCTTTTGCGTATAGCACTCAGGCTCATGACGACCACGAGGGTGAGGACGACCACGAGGGTGAGGACGACCACGACCACGAGGGCGAGGACGACCACGAGGGTGAGGACGACCACGAGGGCGAGGACGACCATGAGGGTGAGGACGACCACGACCACGAGGGTGAGGACGACCACGAGGGCGAGGACGACCACGACCACGAGGGCGAGGACGACCACGAGGGTGAGGACGACCACGAGGGCGAGGACGACCACGAGGGCGAGGACGACCACGACCATGAGGGTGAGGACGACCACGAGGGCGAGGACGACCACGAGGGCGAGGACGACCACGAGGGTGAGGACGACCACGAGGGCGAGGACGAGCACGACCATCATGAAGCAGGCATTCATGAAGCCTTTCGTCTCAGTCGCCTCATCAGTAACGAAGAGGCGTTCCTCAGCGATGTTGAATTAGGTTCCCGGCCTCAGGGCGATGTGATCAGCCATAAGCTGAAAGTATATTGCTCAGCGACTGACATGGGCATTGAGTGTTCAGATATCGATGGCGGTGATCTGACACCTGGTATTACCCTGCCCTATGACACTGCTGAACGCAGTGGAGGGCGTGCGTTGTATATGCGCCTTGCCGATGACCAACGGACAGTTTTTTCCTTTATTCGAGATGATTCTACGGATCCGACCGATTGGACCAAATGGTCAAACGACGCGTATATCGGCAATATCGAAACTGGGGCAGTCACCCGAGTCGCCCTCGGTCCGGGATTGTTGCACCGCTTTGCCCTCTCCAAAACCGTGGCGCTCTACATCCTGCAAGGCCCGCAGGGCGATCGCGCGTTCCTGCTTGATGCCGACCCCCAGTCTCCGACATTCACGCAGATCATGACAACGATTGCGCTTCCGGCCTTACAGGAACCGCTTGATCCAGACCTGCCACCACTTGCGGATGGACAGCATTTACGACTCCCGGCGCTGACTCCAGACGGATATTGGGGATTTGTCACGCACGGCGGAGACGGCCTGATCTCGGTCATCAACACGGCTCAGGCAGAAATCATCCAACAGCTTGAGGTTCCCACACCGCTGGGCGGTGGAGGCTATGTCACTGCCGTCCAGAAAAAAATGAAGCTGTCAGATACGATTGGACGCTAGAGCAAATCACGATGTTGTGTAACGTGTCTCTCTCTTCCTCTAGGAGTGCGGGCTTCCAGCCCGCATGGCGGCCCTCCTGGCCGCCCTCCCAGGAGGGGAACTACCCCTGGCCCCTCTTCGGCCGCTTGGGGCAGACCCTTGGCCTTCCCGACGAGCGTGGACTGGACGGCTACAACTTATCGTGAAGCGCTCTAGTTTGCGACGTCCTACCTTTGCAACGGTGGTGGCGATGAGTGTACGGGTCCGATCAACCATGGCGTCGGCGTCTTCGCCGGCTTCAGTCAATATGGCGAGATTCTTTCCTTCATCACCTCTCACCCTCGTGCGCCCGCAGAGTACCG
>JAJDTY010000010.1 GCA_022826945.1 Candidatus Binatia bacterium | reverse complement strand
TCTTTTTTGCCCACGTCTTCGGCGACAGCATCGTGGATCAGATCTATCCCGACGACAGTGCCAATTTCGGCTATATCGAGACGACGTTGAAGTTTTAGGGGCTACACGGCAATGAGCCGTCGCCTTCGATCCATGGCTGGTGTGTCATACAAAGGACATCTCGAGGGAAGTATGCGTATCCGACGAATTGGCGTTTTAACCGGAGGAGGCGATGCCCCAGGTCTGAACCCCGCCCTCAAGGCGATTGTGTATCGTGCGACAGCCCATAACATAGAGGTGGTGGGACTGCCCGATGGCTGGCACGGTTTACTCGACGCCGGGATCGACGAGGCCATCCGGCTGGAGGATTACCAGGTCCGGCGCTGGGACCGCGATGGAGGCACCAATCTGGGATCGTCTCGCACCAACCCATTTCGTATGACCGTGCCGGGCGAGACAAGTGTGCGCGATCGATCAGATGAAGTCATGACCAATATCGTTCGGTTTGGTCTTGATGCCGTGATCGCCCTGGGTGGAGAAGACACCCTGGGCGTGGCGCACCGGCTGAGTGAAAAGGGCTGCCCAGTGGTAGGCATTCCGAAAACCATTGATAAAGACCTCAGCCACACCGACTACACCTTGGGGTTTGATACGGCATTGCGCAACTGCACCAGTGTCATTGAGCAGGCGCGCACTCCGGCCGGCTCGCACCACTGGGTGCAGGTAGTCGAGGTCATGGGCCGGCATACCGGCCATCTGGCCCTGTGGAGCGCGGTGGCTGGAGGTGCAGCCCTGGTCCTTATCCCCGAGTATCCCTTTGCCTACGAGCGGGTCTATGCGTTGCTGACCCAACGACTCGCGCGGGGTAAGCAGGACCGGCGCTACCCACGCTATGCGGTCATTGTGGCAGCTGAAGGCGCCCACGCAAGTGAGGAAGAAGTGGTGACCCTGGACGCCAGCCGGGACGCATTCGGGCATGAGCGCCTGGGCGGCATCGGGAGTCAACTCGCCCAGTGCATTCGCCGCGACACGCCTTTTGATTCACGCGAGCTGGTGATCGGCCATAGCCAACGCGGCGGCAGTCCGTCTGCCCTGGACCGGATTATGGGGCGCATGTTTGGCTCAGCCGCAGTCGAAGCCGTGCTGCGCGGCGACTGGGGACAGATGGTCAGTGCGCAGGGCATTGGCCCGACCTGCCAGCTTCGCATGGTTCCCCTCAGTCAAGCCGTTAGCGGGCTCAATACCGTGGATCTGGAGCGCTTGTACGATACCGACCGCTATACTGCAAAAGTATAGATTGCACGAGACACGTCGAAAGCCGGACGAGTTACGTTCGACGTGTAACCTTCCAGGTTGCCAGGCCGTGTCCACATACGATAATGGGCAATCGGATGAGGAGGACGGGCTATGCCTGAGTCTACCTATGCGGAGGCCAGTGTTCGGGGCAATACACTTGCACACTATCGCTTGTCATCAGCGCGCTTCGATGAAATGTGTTCAGCCCCGGGCACGGTACGTCCCCACTGGCAATACGCCCTACGCGCTTTCGATGCGCTGGGCCCGACAGAGTTGAGTCGCCGTCGGGGCGAAGTCCAACAGGTCTTACGCGAAAATGGTGTGACCTACAACGTCTATACGGACCCCCAGGGACGTACGCGGCCCTGGTCGCTTGACGTCATCCCCGCACTCCTCACCAGCCAGGAGTGGCGGACTATTGAACAGGGTCTTATCCAGCGGGCAGAACTGCTCAATCTCATAGGAGCGGACCTGTACGGCCCACAACAGCTCATTCACGACGGTCTGCTCCCGCCCGAGTTGATCTATGCCCATCCCGGCTTTCTGCGCCCCTGTCACGACGCGCTGCCCACGCCGACCCCGTATCTGTGTCTGTATGCGGCTGACCTCGCCAGAACCCCAGATGGTACCATCATGGTGCTGGATGACCGGACGCAGGCACCGTCTGGAGCCGGCTACGCCCTGGAAAACCGCCTGGTGTTGTCACGGATTCTGCCCAGCCTGTATCGAGACGCCCAGGTCCATCGCCTGTCCCTTTTTTTCCGGACCCTGCGTTCGACCTTAGCCGCCCTGACCCCGTCCCACCAGACGCGGACGACGCTCCTTACCCCAGGGCCGCAGAACGAGACATATTTTGAACATGCTTATTTGGCCAGCTATCTGGACTACACGCTCGCCCAGGGGGACGACCTGACGGTCCGCGATGGCCGCCTCTGGTTGAAAACGGTCGGCGGGCTCCAACAGGTCGGCGTGGTCGTCCGGCGCGTGGACGACACTTTTTGCGATCCCTTGGAACTGCATAGGGAATCGCTGTTAGCCCCCCCTGGGTTACTCCAGGCAGTGCGGAACAACACTGTCGTGGTGGCTAACTCGCTGGGCAGTGGTGTGCTCGAAAACCCCGGGCTGATGGCCTACCTGCCCAAGATCGCCAAAGTGTTGCTCGGCCAGGACCTGCGCTTAGCCTCAGTCCCGACCTGGTGGTGCGGTGACGAACAGGCCCGATCCTATGTCGTGGACCATATCGAACAAATGGTCATCAAACCCGCCTTCCCTCACCCTGGCACGGCGACCGTCCATGGGGCACAGTTGAGCATTCAAGAGCGCGACAACCTTATTCAGAATATCAGGGCCCGTCCCCATTTCTTTGTCGGCCAGGAACAGGTGGCGTTGTCAACGACGCCGGTGTTTACCGGAGACCACCTGGAGCCACGGCCCATGGTGTTACGCAGTTTCCTGGTCTCCCGGGACGATGGCTATGTGGCCATGCCGGGCGGGTTGACGCGGGTGACACAGGACGCGGATGGCTGGCTCGTCTCCGGCCAAGCTGGCGGCCTGAGCAAGGATACCTGGATTCTTGCCTCAGAGCCCGAGAGTCAGTTCAGCCTCATCCCGGTACCCGAGCACTCCGTATCGATTACGCGCAGCGGGGGAGAAGTGCCCAGCCGGATGGCGGATAATTTGTTCTGGCTCGGCCGTTATGTCGAACGCACCGCCGGGGGGGCGCGCGTCTTCCGTGAAGTCCTCCAGCGGGTACTCGACACCGAGACCGCTCGGTATGATACTTCCCTGTCAGCCTTTCTTTCGGCCCACACCCATAGCACCGCGACCTATCTGCGTTTTATCGGGTACGGGGAGCGACGGCGGCTGACCATTGCCGAGAAGGAACTGTTCAGCACGATTCTAGACGTCGATCAACCGGGTAGCCTGCGTTTTCATCTGAACGCCTTAGTCCACGCCGGGCAGGCTGCACACGGCCGGCTGTCCGATGATGCCTGGCGGGCAATCAACCGGCTCGATCATGAGTTGGCCCAGGTCAGGTCCTTGAGCGAGATGCTCGAAAGCCTGGAACGCCTGATTATTGGGCTCGCCTCGGTGAATGGTCTGAATACCGAAAGCATGGCCCGCGGACATGGATTCCGATTTATGGAAATCGGTCGACGGCTTGAACGGGCGCTGTATACGCTCAGCCTCTTGCGGACGGGCTGCGAGTTGCCGTACGAGACGGAGAAAGTCGTCTGGGAGATGGTATTGGCCATGACCGACAGCCTGATGACGTATCGGCGGCGCTACGCCTCAGCCGTACAGGCCGGGGCCGTGTTGGACCTGCTGCTGCTCGACGAGAGTAACCCGCGTTCGGTCGGCTACCAACTCGTTCAAATACGGGACCAAGTAGTGGGCCTGCCGCGAAAGAAGCCCCGGCCCCACCGGAGCACCGAAGAGCGTATCGTTTTGGAGGCGCTCACAATCTTACAGGTGACAGACCTGGAACGCTACTCGACATCCACCTGGGACGAAGACATGTATGAGACGCTGAGCCAACTGTTTGCCGGTCTGAGCACACGCCTACTCTCGCTGTCGGAGACCTTGAGTCGTGACTATTTCAGCCATATTGAGGTGCAGCAACAGCTCACCGCAACGCGTTCGACTTCGAGATGATACGCTATCGCATCACCCACGTTACCGAATACCGCTATACTGCGTCGGTGCCGCAGTGCCAGAATGAGGCCCACCTCCTCCCGCGTGCCACACCGCGGCAAGAGTGTGAGCACACGCAGCTCTGCATTCAGCCTTCGCCGGCAGTGTGTCAGGACCGGGAAGACTTTTTCGGCAATCGAGTCACCTATTTTGCCATTCAGGAGCCCCATGCCAGCTTATCGGTGACCGCCCGGAGTGAGGTCCTAATCATCCCAGCCGCCCCACCGCGGCTCCAGGCTTCTCCCGCGTGGGAGGAGGTCCGCCACTCCGTTTCCAAGGACACGAGTCGCGCCGGCATCGAGGCGCGACAATTCCTGCTCGACTCCCCCCTGGTCCACAGCAATACTGAGTTGGCCGCGTATGCAGCTACGTCTTTTGTACCGAACCGACCGCTTTTGAAGGCCGTTGCTGACCTCGTGCAGCGCATCTATCAGGAGTTTACCTACGAACCCGAGGCCACCACGGTCTCAACGCCGCTCAATGAAGTGCTCGATCACCGCCAGGGGGTATGTCAGGATTTTGCGCATGTGGCTATCGGCTGTCTGCGTACGCAGGGCATTGCGGTACGCTACGTCAGCGGCTACCTCGAAACCGCCGTTTCAGGCGGCCAGCCTCAACTTACGGGTGCCGCAGCTTCTCATGCCTGGGTATCGGTATATTGTCCTGGGCAGGGCTGGATAGATTTCGATCCCACCAATAACAGCATTCCCACCGATCAGCATATTACCGTCGCCTGGGGCCGGGACTACAGCGATGTGACCCCGTTGAAAGGCGTCGTTGTTGGCGGTGGCAGCCCGATCCTTGATGTGGCTGTGACCGCGGAGCGGGTGCCGGAGGCTGGCTTCCCGCAGGCATCGGAATAACAGAGGCCTATGCCCGATCCGCCTCGTTGGGCGCAGGTAACAGCCGGCCGATGTTATTGTCTGGCAGCGCCAGCTTGTCGAAGGCGTGCTCGACCCAATCGGCGGACAGATTATTGATCGAGCGCCGCAACCCTTCCTGCCAGACGTTGGATAAATCCTGAAGGTCTTCCTTCTGATAGCAGTGCTGGACGATCCGATGGCTGTCCCGAGCGTACAGGACAACGTCCAGAGGGAAATCAACATTCACCGCGCTGATCCGGGTCGAATCAAAGGCCAGACAGCCGACCTTGAGAGCAAATCGCATCGGGTCCTGGTAGTGCAGTGTACGATCAAGAATCGGCTTCCCATAACCCGCGGCGCCAATAATATGATACGGCGTGCCTTGGCCGATTTCGACCCAGTTGCCTTGGGGGTAGACGAGGTAGAGACGGTGCTCGGGGTCATTCTCAAGCTGCCCGCCAATGAGGGCGTGCAGGTTGAACTCAAAGCCGCTCTCCTCCAACGCGGCTTTATCTTCCTTTGCAACCCGACGTACCTGAGCGGCAAAGGCGTTGACGGCCTTGAATAAGCGGTCGAGCGGCTGCTCGCTGTGGGCCAGATTTTCTTCAAAATAGATCAGGGCCTTGTCCCGCGCCGAGCGCAGCCCAGCACTCATGAGGAACATGGCATGCCGGTCTTTCTGGAACACCGACACTTTTCGGGCGGTAATACGTTCGTTGCCAGCAATCACCCGCGTATCGGCAATCCCAACCAGCCCGCCTTGTAGATTCATCCCTAAACAAAACGTCATGCTCTGCCTCCTGTGAAAAGCCTGTGCGGGAGTGAGGTTTACCGATCCGTCCCCCCAATCGGCCGCAGGGCAAAGAAGGTCTCGAAAATCCCGTCCCCAATCAGATTCAATTTGGTTTGCAGCGCATCGAGAAATTCATGCAGCCCCTGATGAAGAATCTGTTGCACGCCGATATAGGCGAGTTCGGCCCGCAACTGGCCCAGATGCTGCTCGGCCGGATTCCGAAACGTCCCGGCAGGCGTCCCGGAAAGTGCGTGTAAGGACTCCTGGGCCTGAACCAGGCAGTAATGAATAGC
Source organism: Candidatus Binatia bacterium (assembly GCA_022826945.1). Classification (GTDB taxonomy): domain Bacteria; phylum Desulfobacterota; class Binatia; order Bin18; family Bin18; genus Bin18. Next base: position 52,193 of record JAJDTY010000010.1, on the reverse strand, counting down.
ACGTGGGAACTCGCGATCAAGCACGAGAAAATCAATGATATTGTCCGGCGAGATGTGGTGATATTGTTTACGGAACATTTCGAGCGCGCTGGTCGAACGCAAGACCGCCGCCCACTGGATATTGTCAAAGGGCGACCCAACATCGGAAACGGCCGGCAAGAGAATAAAGTATTTCACATCGAGAATGCGCGAGGTCTTATCCGCCCGTTCCAGCAGGCGTCCGACCCGACAGAAATGCCAGCCCTCACCGTGCGATAAGGTCGCATTGGTTGATCCCTCGAACAGGTGACCGGCCAGTTTCACCTGATGAAAAAAATCGTGCGCAGACTCAATACCCCGATCCGCGGCTGCGTTGACCATCAGGTAAAAGGTGTTGATCTGTTCCCACATATCGGATGAGATGATCTCACGCACGGAACGCGCGTTTTCCCTCGCCGCGCGTAAGCAGGAAACAATCGAGTTCGGATTCTCCCGATCAAAGGCCAGGAACTGAATGACCTGCTCCCGGTCGGCCGTGCCGTAGCGGGCCTTGAACTGGGCGTCATCTCCGGTGGCGCTGACCAGAGGTGCCCACTGTTCGGACGACCCGGCCGGGAGATCAAGGATCATCAACAAGTTGACATCAACAAAACGGGCAATATTCTCGGCTCGTTCGATATAGCGACTCATCCAGTAGATCGAGTCGGCAACGCGGCTCAACATAGTCCTGTGGTTCGCTTTCTCTCCATGATTGCGTCCATCCCTTTTGTGTCAGTTGGTCGGCCTCTCGGAGTCTATGGAGTGGGCGGCGCAACAGCAGGGACCACCCAGGTGTCTTTGCTACCCCCGCCTTGAGAAGAATTGACGACGAGTGAGCCTTCCCGCAAGGCCACTCGCGTCAGCCCGCCGGGCAACACATAGATGTCCTTGCCGTATAAAATAAACGGACGCAGGTCGAGATGCCGACCGACAAACCGCCCCTCGGCTAAAATCGGGGCACGGGATAGGGCCAGCGTGGGCTGGGCAATATAATTGCGCGGATCGTCCTGGATGAGCCGCGCAAATTGCGCTCGGGCTTCTTCCGAGGCGTGCGGGCCGACCAGCATGCCGTATCCACCGGATTCATTGGCCGCTTTGACGACCAAGCTGTCCAGATTGGCCAGGACATACTGGAGATCTTTCTCATCCCAGCACAGATAGGTCGGAACGTTGGGAAGGATATTGTCCTCGCCCAGATAGTATTTGATCATTTTGGGAACATAGGCATACACCACTTTGTCATCGGCCACCCCGGCTCCGGGTGCGTTGACTACGGCGATGCGCCCGGCTTTGTACACCTCGAAGAGGCCGGGTACGCCGAGCAGGGAATCAGGGTAAAACACCTGGGGGTCAAGAAAATCATCGTCAATCCGACGATACAGGACATCGACCCGCTCAAGCCCTTTGGTCGTCCGCATCTGGACCGTCCCATCGACAACCACCAAGTCCCGGCCCTCGACCAGTTCCACCCCCATCTGCTGGGCCAGGAAGGAGTGTTCATAGTAGGCCGCATTATAGATACCTGGGGTCAGCACCGCCACGTTGGGCGACTGGATATAATCGGGACAGAGCTGCAAGAGGAGATCGAGCAGACGGTTCGGATAGTCATCGACCGGCAGGACGTGCGAAGCCTCAAAGACCGAGGGAAACGTCCGCTTCATAATCTCGCGGTTCGCCAGTACATAGGAGACGCCGGACGGACAGCGCAAATTATCTTCAAGCACGTAAACCTGGCCGTCGCCATCGCGGACCAGATCAGTCCCAGTAATATGGCACCAGACCCCATTCGGCGGATTGAGGCCGACGCAGGCCGGACGGAAGCTGTCGGCCGACTGAATAATCTCGCGCGGAATGATCCGGTCTTTAACGATCTTTTGGTCATGATACACATCGTCGAGAAACAGGTTGAGCGCCTGGATGCGTTGCTTGAGGCCCCGTTCAATCCATTCCCACTCAGACGCCCGCATCATGCGCGGCAGCACGTCAAACGGCCAGACTTTTTCTGCCGCGGCCTTATCGCCATAGACATTAAAGGTAATCCCCATATGGAGCAGGGCGCGTTCAGCAGCCTGCTGGCGGCGGTTCATCTCTCCGTCCGGCAGGGAGCTGATCAACCGCGCCAAGAGGGCCGCTTCCGGTCGAGGACTCCCATCGGGCAGAAACATTTCATCGTAAAATCCGCCAGTGTCGTAATTATCAAAGCCTGCCATGCACTCGCACTCCAAAAAATGTACGCTCCTCTCCCTCAGTTAGGAGGAGCCCCATCCTGATAGAGAGCATACGCTATGCCAAGCCGCTCGCCCCTGACGAAAAACGAGATGATGCACCTATAGATACACCGTGCGGCGGACGCTCTTGAGGAAATTTCTTTTTATAACAAAGGAGTTAGAGACGAGGGGTTAGGGATTAGGGGGTTGGGGTTAGACCTCTTCAGGCCCCATACCAAAATCTCAGGCCCTAATCCTCTGCTCATTTTTCAGGCAGCAGCCAGGAAGGGTAGACCCCCCTTGCACCAAACTTCAGTCCATCCTTTCTCCGACTTTGTAGGGGTAATCGCTTGGTGTCCGTGCCCGAAAGCATGTTGCTCAGCCAACATTCTGCTGCTTTGCAAACACTTCGTTATCGTTTTGTTCACTTACGCCTCACCCTCTTTCACCCTCTCATCGCTCGCCAACGCCTGCCCAGGTCCGCCTTTTTTCTTTTTTTAGTGGGCTTTATTTGATTCCTGTGAGTTTGGCCTCGGTCTTGCTCATTCTCATCTCATCAGGCCGTCACTCGTCAGCGGCTGCGAGGAGGACGCATACATGGCCGGTACGCAAAAAGGGCGACTTGTGGTGATTGGCAACGGCATGGCAGGTGCGCGCGTTGTTGAAGAAATCCTGGCTCGCGACCCTGACCGCTTTGCCATTACCATGTTCGGTGCCGAGCCCTACGGCAACTACAACCGCATCCTGCTGTCCAACGTGCTGAACGGCTCACAGCGCACGGAGGAGACCTTTCTCAACCCCTTGGCCTGGTATGCAGAGCATGACATCCAGTTCCATGCCGGCGTCAAAGCGACCCTGATCGACCGTGAGCGGCGTGTCGTTATCGGCCGGCCCATGCGGACAGACGCCCCGGCCTATGGGCTCGATGGCTGTGCTCCAGCCGCGGCGCATATTGAAGAGCCCTACGACAAAGTCATTATCGCTACGGGTTCCCGCCCGTTTGTGCCGCCCATGGATGGAATGGGGAAACGGGGTACGTTTCTCTTTCGGACTATTGATGACTGCGAGCGGATTGCCGCGTATGCCAAACAGTGCCGACGTGCTGCGGTCATTGGCGGGGGTTTGCTCGGGCTTGAGGCGGCGCGCGGCCTGCTAACCCACGGGGTCGAGGTCACCGTACTCGAAGCCGCGCCGCAGCCCATGAGTGCGCAGCTCGACCCGGAATCCGGCGATCTGCTGAACGCGACGTTACGCCAGATGGACATCGACGTCCTGCTCGGAAAAATCACCACCCATATTCTTGGTGAAGAACACGTCACCGGGCTGCGGTTCACAAATGGGTCTGCGATTGAGACCGATATGGTCGTGGTCAGCGCCGGCATTCGGCCCATTGTCGAAATTGCGACCGACTCCGGCCTGACAGTTGAGCGCGGAATTGTGTGTAATGACCAGCTACGAACGAGCGACCCGGACGTGTTTGCCGTGGGCGAGTGTGTCCAACACCGGGGCGTCATCTATGGGCTGGTTGATCCGATCTGGGACCAGGCCCGGACCTTGGCCGATGTCATAACCGAGACGAATCCAGCTTCTACGTATGAAGGTTCCAGGTTGGCGACCAAACTCAAAGTCATGGGCGTCGAACTCGCCTCCATGGGCGAGACCAAAAAAACCGAGCCCGACGATGAAGTCGTGATCTACCGCGAGCCCTCGCGCGGCGTGTATAAAAAACTGATTATTCGCGACAACCGGCTGCACGGCGCGATTCTCCTCGGCGAAGCCGACACCGCCAGCACGCTGATGCAGATGTTCAGCCTGGACACCGCACTCCCGGAACGCCGGGCCGACCTCCTCTTTGGTCCAGCGAATGGTGCGTCGCTGCTGGCCGCAGCCGATTTGCCGGACGCGGCCCAGATTTGCAACTGTAATGGCGTGTCCAAAGGTTGCATCCGCGCTGCGATTGAAGGGGGCTGTACGTCCGTCATGCAGGTCGGGGCCAAGACCAAAGCAGGGGCCGGCTGCGGAAGCTGTAAATCCTTGGTCGCCCAGCTTCTGGAGGCGTATGCAGATAAGGTCGTGGAGGACCCGAGCGAGCACTACTACGTCCCCGGCGTCCCACTACCGAAACCGGAACTCATCACTGCCATCAGAGAAAAACAACTGAAAAGCGTCAGCGCAGTCTTTCGAGAACTAGCGGATGGCAAAGAAGACCCGGGCAGCAAGATCGGTCTGGCCTCACTGCTCAAATCCCTCTGGCCGGACGAATACGAAGACGAACGTGACGCACGCTTTATCAACGACCGCGTCCACGCCAATATTCAGCACGACGGCACCTTTAGCGTGGTTCCCCGCATTTATGGGGGCGTCACCTCCCCGGCCGAACTGAAACGTATCGCCGAGGTCGCGGAACAGTACAACGCCCGGATGGTCAAAATCACGGGCGGTCAACGCATCGACTTGTTAGGCATCACAAAAGAAAACCTGCCCAAGGTGTGGCAAGCCCTCGGCATTCCAAGCGGCCATGCCTATACCAAAGCGTTTCGGACCTGTAAGAGCTGCGTGGGCACGGACTTCTGCCGCTATGGATTGGGCGACTCGATTGCCTTGGCACAAAAGATCGAGCGACGCTACCAGGGCGTTGAATCCCCCCATAAAATGAAGCTGGCAACCGCTGGCTGCCCGCGCAACTGCTCCGAGGCCTACGTCAAAGACCTAGGCGCGGTGGCCATTGGGGACGGCAGGTGGGAAATCTATATCGGCGGAGCGGCCGGCGGGACGGTCCGCAAGGGCGATCTGCTGTGTACGGTCGAAGGACATGAGCAGGTCCTCACCTATATGGGTCGCTTTATCCAGTATTACCGGGAAAATGCCAAATACCTAGAACGCACCTATGGGTTCGCCGAACGCGTTGGTATTGAGCATCTGCGCGCGGTCTTGATCGATAATACGGAAGGCATCTGCGAGCGCTTGGACGCAGAGATCGACAAGGCGGTTGCAGCCTATCGGGACCCCTGGTCGACGGAGGCTATCCAGCCCAGGAACGTCAGCCAGTTTGCCGGCCCTCTCCCGGTTGAGACCCCGTCTGGGACCTGGAGAGAGACACCGCGAGAGGAAACCGTCCAATGAGCTACAGTCCCATCACAGCAACACCACCGAAACCCAGTCACCCCCGAAACACCTGGCCCCCAACCGATCCCATAGACCAGATCGACCTTGGCTCGATCGACTTTATTCCGCCCGGTGAGGGCCGCGCGTATACCTTTGGCGGGAAAACAATAGCCGTGTTTCGTCAGCGGGACGGGCATCTTTTCGCCACTGATAATGCATGTCCACACAAGGCCGGTCCACTGGCCGACGGGCTGGTCGGTTCCGGGAAAGTGATCTGTCCGCTGCATATGTGGAAGATCGACCTGGAGACGGGCCGGTGCCTGGGCGAGGATGGTGCCGTGCGAACCTATCCGGTGCGCGCGGTAAACGGACGGATTCTTGTTACGCTGACCCCATAGAACGGAACCGATGCAACAAACAGCCCCCTACCCCCTATCCCCGAGTCCTCATTCCCCCCTCCAAAGGCACGCTTCCGGCCCGAGGGCGCGGACGGCGCGGACCGCAGGAGTCCGGGAGCGACTCACTCGGCGGCTTTTTTCCCGGCCAACTCGGAAACGCCCGACGATAGACCCCACGGCCAGTATTATCGCCACCCTGACCGGGGCTGGTGTTGCCGGTCTGATTATCTTTGGTTCAGACGCTCTGCGTCATTTCGATTGGGTGCTACTGCCCTATGCCATGGCGTCGATTTTTTGTGCCGCCGCGGTGACCTATCGCTACACCGTCTGGCTGCAACGCCCACCCACCAAACGCTATTGGTATCAAGGCTGGCGGCTCTTTTGGCAGGGCGGGCTGCTGCGCAACTCGGTCATGTTGGGCCAGCAGCTCTTTGACAATTTTGCGACCCAGCGCTTCATCGCCAACCGGAGTCGGGTGCGCTGGCTCATGCACGTCTGTCTGTCCTGGGGCGGGACGCTGGCCTTTGCGATTACGTTTCCGCTCGTCTTCGGCTGGCTGCATTTTGAGACACCGGCGGACGATCTCCACACCTATCAGGTCATTTTTTTGGGGGTCAAAGTCCAGGAGTTTGCAGTTGACTCTATAGCCGCGTTTCTTTCCTTTAACGCACTGAATATCTCTGCCGTGCTGGTGTTGATCGGGGTGGGTCTGGCCATCCAACGTCGGCTAACTGAACCGGGGACCATTTCACTCCAGCAGTTCGGCAATGACGTGTTGCCTATTCTGCTGCTGTTCCTGGTTGCGGTCACCGGGCTGGGTCTGACGGTCAGCGCGCGTTGGCTGAGTGGGCACGGTTTCACGTTTATTGCGATTACCCACGCTGCGTCGGTCATTGCCATGCTGCTGTATCTACCCTTTGGGAAATTCTTTCACATCTTCCAGCGTCCGGCCCAACTCGGGGTGGCGTTTTATAAACGTGCCGCTCAGATCGACCGACAGGCCCTCTGTCATGTGTGCCAAGAGCCGTACGCCTCCCAGATGCAGATTGATGACCTGAAGGAGGTGCTGGGTGAGCTGGATTTCCAGTATCAATTCGACCCCTCGCTCCACTATCAAGACGTTTGCCCCCCCTGTCGGCGCCGTCTGCTGGCCCGGAATCAGGGTCTGACGATGCCGTACGCGGGTGACCCGTTTGCCGACACGGAAGAGCCGTCACCTCCGGGTGCATCGAGCATTGCCTAGGAAAAGTTTTATGGCGATCCCCCCGTTGTCCGAGCAGGAATTGATTCAGCAATACGGCCCGCATCTCAATTATGAACCGCCCGGAGGCTGGCTGGCGGAGCATGAGCCTGACCGGCTCGTCAAAACGCACTGCTGTTTCTGTGGCGTCCAGTGTGGCATTCAGCTCAAAGTCCACAACGAAAAAGTGGTGGGTTTTGAGCCCTGGGAGGACTTTCCAGTCAATCGGGGCAAGCTGTGTCCCAAGGGGGTCAAGCGTTATCTCCAGAACAACCATCCGGATCGGTTGCTGCATCCCCTCATTCGGACGGACAGAGGGTTTCAAGAGGCGGATTGGGATGACGCCTTATCGCTGGTGGTCGAAAACATTCAGCGCATTCAGGAGAAATACGGTAAGGACGCGTTTGCGGTTTTGTCTGGGGCGTCGGTAACCAACGAAAAAGCCTACCTGATGGGCAAATTCGCACGCGTCGCGCTCCAAACGGCCAACATCGATTACAACGGCCGTTTATGTATGGTCTCGGCCGGGGCGGCCAATAAGATGGCCTTCGGGGTCGACCGGGCCGCCAATCCCTGGTCGGATATCCCGCTGACACAGCTCGTCCTGGTTACGGGCAGTAATGTGGGTGAATGTTTTCCCATTCTGACCGATTATCTGTGGCGCGCGCGCGATAATGGCGCCAAATTTATTGCCATAGATCCGCGCATGACACCGATTGCCCGCACCGCGGATTTATTTCTGCCCGTTCGACCCGGCCGTGACAGTGCGCTCATGAACGGTATCCTGCACGTGCTCATTGAACACGACTGGATTGATCACGATTTTATTAACGCCCATACCAAGGGGTTTGAATCCGTCCAGGCAGCGGTGGACGAGTACACTCCGCAGCGGACCGCCGAGATCAGCGGCGTTCCTGCGGCGAGTATTGTGCGGGCGGCTGAAATGTGGGCCGAAGCCGGGAAGTCGATGCTGTTGCACGCCCGCGGAATCGAGCATCACACCAAGGGCGTGGAGAATGTCCTGAGCTGTATCAACCTGGTTCTGGCAACCGGACGGATCGGAAAGCCGGGCTGTGGCTACGGGACGATTACCGGCCAAGGCAACGGACAGGGCGGGCGCGAGCACGGCCAGCGGTGCAACCAGTTGCCAGGCGGACGCGATATTGAGAATCCGCAGCACCGGGCAGAAATAGCCCGGACCTGGAAGATCGATGAGTCTGACCTGCCCCATATCGGCCTGACCGCTGTCGAGCTGATGGATGCGGTTGACGCCGGTCAGATCAAGGGCCTGCTGTCCTTATCCTTTAACCCGCTGGTCTCGCTCCCGGATACGAAGCTGACACGCTCGGCGCTCGAAAGACTCGAGTTCTATGCCGCGCTTGATCCCTTCATGTCGGAAACGGCCCGCTATGCGGATGTCGTACTGGCCGGCTCGCTCCAGGAGGAAGACGAAGGTACGGTCACAAACGGTGAAGGCCGCGTGGTGCGTATTCGTCAGGCGGTCCCACCGCCGGAGAATGCGCGAGTCGATTGGGAGATTATTGTCGATATCGCCCATCGACTCGGCAAGGAATTGCTCTTTCCCTATGCCGAACCCGAAGACCTGTTCCGTGAATTGTGCCGGGCCTCGGCCGGCGGACCGGTTGATTACGCTGGCTTGAACTACGCCAAAATCGAACAGCACAACGGCATCTTCTGGCCGTGTCCGAGCCGGGAACATCCGGGCACGCCGCGCCTGTTTGAAGACGGCGCGTTCGCCCACCCTGACGGCAAGGCCCAATTCCATCCGGTGACCTACCGTCCGCCGGACGAGGACGTCGACGCGGCCTATCCCATCATTATGACCAGCGGCCGGGTGGTCTCACAGTATTTGAGCGGTACCCAAACCCGTCGGATCGGTCCCTTGGTTGATCAATATCCGGGTCCGCAGATCGAGGTCCATCCCAGGCTGGCCGAACAGTATGACATTCAGAGCGGAGATATGGTGTGTGTCGAAAGTCGGCGTTCGTCCGTGACGCTGCCGGCCCTGGTCGTGCGCACGATTCGACCTGACACGATCTTTATTCCCTATCACTGGCCGGGCGAGCAGGCCGCCAATCGGGTGACTAACCGTGCGCTTGATCCCATCTCCAAGATTCCCGAGTTCAAAGTCTGTGCCGTTCGTCTGCGCAAGGTGGAGGCAGGTATCTGAGTATGGAATTCTTTATTGATCCCTCCCGCTGTATCGGCTGCCAGGCCTGTGTCCATGCCTGCGCCGAGTGTGAGTCGCACCGGGGCGTGTCCATGATTCACCTGGACTATGTTGACCGTTCGAGTTCGCCGCAAACCACGCCAACCGTATGCATGCACTGCGAAGACCCCACCTGTGCGCGCGTGTGTCCGGCGGATGCAATTAAGCAAACCGCAGAGGGCATCGTCCAGTCGGCCTTACAGCCTCGCTGTATCGGCTGTTCGAACTGTGTCCTGGCCTGCCCCTTTGGCGTCCCGCGCTATCTGGGCGAGATGGACCAAATGATGAAATGCGACATGTGTTACGACCGCACCTCAGCGGACCTCAAACCCATGTGCGCGACAGTGTGTCCCAGCGGGGCGTTGTTTTTTGGCACTAAAGAAGAAATCGAGCAGAAGCGGCAAGAAAAGCCTATCAACCGCTTCACTTTTGGACGGCAAGCCGTGACCACAAAAGTCCATCTCATGGTGGGTGACACGGCGTCGGATGAAATGGAGTTTGATGTGGCGAGTTTCTGCGAATGAGAGAGACCAGCCCGAAGAGATGAGAGCGGAGAGCCATGCCTGATAGCATTCCTCGGTGGCGTGAAGATTTCCCCATTAATTGGGAAGATGATCACTATGTGACCCGGCGTTCCTTCACCACTTTCTTGACCTTTATTTCGAGTGCGCTCTTTCTCGGCACCGGACTGGTTGCGTTGCGAGAATGGTGGCAGCGCTGGCGCCCGGCACAGTTTACGGCGCTGCGTATTGCCACGGTATCGGATGTCACTATTGGACAGGCTAAATTCTTTTTTTATCCCACCAAAACCGATCCCTGTTTATTGATTCGGGTCGCCGCGAACCGCTTTGTCGCGTACAGCCAGAAGTGCACTCATCTCCTCTGTCCGGTCCTCTACCAAAAGGAGAAAAAACGGCTCCACTGCCCCTGCCATGAGGGCTACTTCGCGCTGGAAGACGGTCGGCCCCTGGCCGGTCCGCCCAAACGCCCGCTGCCGCGCATCGTGCTTCAGGTCAAGGATGGCAGCGTGTGGGCGACGGGCATGCAGGTATAGAGCGTGATATGAGTCTGCCTTCCGCCACCCTGCGCCAGCAGCGCAGCTCGGTGCTCGGGCTGGTTACGGCCTTTGTCGTTGTCCTGTTACTCGTGCAGTTGTGGCTGCTGGTCGAAGCGATTGAAGGCCATCTCGGCGGAGCGGGCAGCATTGTCGGCCCCGCAGCAATCGCCTCGGGAGCATGCTTCGCCGCGGCTGTCTGGTTGTGGCGCATGATGCAACGCTGAACGAGAGAGGGACGGTCCGATGAAAGAGCAGGCATTCTACCCCGATCATATTGTCGAGCAAATCAAATCGTTCTTTCACAATGTCCACGATATGACCGATTTCTATTACAAGCTCTACCTGCTGAACGGCTTGTGTCGACAGTGCGACGGGCGGGGCTATCTCCAATCTCCGGACGAAGCCTGCCCGGCCTGTCAGGCCAGTGGCGATGCCGACATCTGGCATCGCGCGCGTATTACCAAACCTGCCGAAAAAGCCCCCTGATACGCTCCCAGAGCGCTATTTTTCCCTTCGCCTCTTTGCACGTGTGGGGCGCGGCGGGTCCAACAACCACACCTCCCCTGCTTTGGATATGCGCGCAATGAAAGGCGGGGAATTTTTCGCAACAAACCGCTGTATTTTCGGGAGGGCATTGGCAATAGCTGAAGCCATATCTTCACCGGACATCTTGCCCGAGGGCAGGATAAAAGCGCGAGCCGCACTCTGAATGAGCGCTTCACGCTCGGCCGGGTGTTTGCGTATACGATCGTCCTTGGTTAGGATCAACTAGCCGCGCCGCCCCACCTCAGGCAACCACTCTTCATCCGGGACATTGATCTCAAAGTGCTTTTTGAGCAGTTCAACCCTACATCCTTGCTGACGGAGTGCTTGCGCAATGACCTTGTCTCCCAAGCTTTGGTCAAGAAAAAAGGTGGGGCCGTCAGGCCGCGGCCCGGTAGTGCTCGCAGCGGATCGCTTCTTCGATTTCTTCTGACGTGCGGCCATAGTCATCGGCAAGTCGTGCAACCGGCTCTCCGGCTTCGAATCGTTGGTAGACGACTTCGGTTGAGATACGGGTGCCGACTAACACAGGCCGTCCAAACGCGATGCGCGGATCAACAACAATAACGCGGGGCGCAGTCTCAGAGGTGTCTCGTCGGGTGAACAAATATAGCTTAATCGCCAGCCCGGATACGTCCCGTTCGATCCGGTGCAGGTGAGCTTTCAGTATGTCACGCATACTGAGTTGCCCTTCATCGGATGATATGGCAATCAGTTCTCCGAACTGTTCGACAAAGATATCTAATCCATCCGTTTCAAAGTGTTGATCAGCCAGTGGATGCGGAGAGGGAAAGTACTGATTGAGATAGCGTAGCGCGCTTCTGACTTTGGGGAACGAGACGCGATGATGACGACGAATAGCGGCGAGGACATGCGCCTCAATGAGATTCACGAAAGACAATAGAGAGCGCTCTGTATCGGCAAGGGCTATGATGGGTTCAGAGCGCCGAAGACCTCGCTGGGTTGGATAGTACCGACCGCGAACCCACGTCCGGAGGGTCGCGACCGGAAGTCTTAGGTAGTGAGCTGCCTCTGGGATGCCATACGCCGGCAACTCACGAGAATCTCGCCCTCCGTATATATTTTTTTCTGCCCGACCCATGAACGTGGCTCTCCTTGCCATGCCGCTCAACATGTGATGACAAGCATCAACCCTTTACATTCCTCAAATCAGATCAAATCACAAGCCCGGCGGGGTCTTCCCTCATGCGTCGACGGTGCATTTGATGGAGAGGCAATAGACAGCACAGCCCACTACCGTGGAGTGGACTTTTCAGGATTTCGGCCAGAGACGTGTTGTTGGGCGAGCATATTGCGGGCTGAACTACACACCTACTTCGTTCAGAGTGACAGCACGTCCCGGCCTCCGTAGCCCGGACTTGGGTGTATCGACGTGAAAATGCGGCCTTTTCCGTGTTTTCCCGATGTACCTCTCCGTTTTGGCCCGTGAATTGCTGTGTCTTTAAGTGTCACGCATATCGTGAGCAGGAGGAGGCAGGCGTCAATATGGAAGTCAAAAACAAAGCGACAAAAATTGATCTGTTCAGTCTGGCAACCCCGCAGATGCGGACCTTTCACATGACGTGGTTCGCCTTTTTTCTGTGTTTCTTCGGCTGGTTTGGCATTGCACCGCTGATGGTGCTGGTCCGCGAGGATCTGATGCTGACCAAGGCGCAGATCGGGAATACCATTATCGCCTCGGTCGCCATTACCGTTATCGTCCGTATTATTATTGGTCCGCTGTGCGACCGCTTCGGCTCGCGCCTGGTCTATACCTGGTTACTGTTGCTCGGATCACTGCCGGTGATGGGGATTGGCCTGGCGCAGAGCTATGAGAGCTTTCTGCTCTTTCGGCTGGTGATTGGCGCAATCGGCGCGTCGTTTGTCATTACGCAGTACCATACCTCGATGATGTTCGGCCCCAATTGTGTCGGCACGGCCAACGCCACCACTGCCGGCTGGGGGAACCTGGGTGGAGGGGTCACCCAAATGGTCATGCCCCTCATCCTGGGAGCCATCCTTTTTCTTGGCGTCAGTGAGTCGCTCGGCTGGCGGCTGGCGATGATCGTACCGGGGGCGGTCCTGTTTCTGACCGGTATCGGCTATTACTTCTGTACCCAGGATGCGCCGGACGGCAATTATCAGGAACTGCGCGCGCGCGGGGAGTTGCCTCCCGCGGAAGGCAGTTCAAAAAAATCATTCTGGTTGGCAGCCAAAGACTATCGTGTATGGGCTTTGTTTGTCATATACGCGGCCTGTTTTGGCGTTGAACTGACCATCAATAATATTGCCGCTCTGTATTTCTATGACTTCTTCAAACTCGATTTGGCAACGGCAGGCATTATCGCCGGTCTGTTCGGTCTGATGAATATTTTTGCCCGGACCCTGGGTGGCATATTCTCGGATATCTGCGCGGTGAAGATAGGGCTCAGAGGTCGGGTCTGGTTTATGGGTGCCGTCCTCCTGGCCGAAGGTATTGCCCTCGTCGTCTTCTCGCAGATGAGTGTCCTGCCGCTGGCGATCATGAGCATGATCGTCTTCAGCCTGTTTGTCCAAATGTCCGAAGGCGCGACCTATGCGGTCGTTCCTTTTGTCAATAAAAAGGCACTTGGCGGCGTGGCCGGGATTGTGGGTGCGGGCGGGAATGCCGGGGCAGTTGCCGCCGGATTTCTGTTTCGGTCGGAAAATCTTAGTACCCAACAAGGCCTGTTGATTCTGGGCATCGTGGTTGCCCTGGCGTCCGCCTGCACGTTTTTGGTGACCTTCCCGCAAGCGGTGCACGAAGAGGAACAACGCAATCTGGAAAAGGCCCTAGCCGAGAAAGCAGCTCCAGCCGGGGAAGAACTCACTCCGGCAATCGCCAGCTAATTTGGATGAGGCTCGTTCGTAGACAATGGTGAAACGTAGGGCAACAGCAGCGGAGGAGGCTGGCAGCGGTCTCTCTCACGCCATTCAGGACGGCTGGAAAGCCCTGGCCGAGCACGAGATCGAAGGGCTCAAAGGCGCCGGTGTCTTTTTTCGGCGTCAGACGCCGGGCAACTTCATGATGCGGCTGCGGATGAGCAACGGGCTCAGTAACGCGGCCCAGTTTCGCACTCTGGCGGCGCTGAGTGAAGAATTCGGTAAGGGCTTTGTTGATATTACGACCCGGCAGCAAATCCAACTACGCTGGTTTCATATCGAGCATGTCCCGGAGATGTGGCAGCGGCTCGAACAGGTCGGCTTGGTCTCGCTGCAGACCGGCCTGAACAACATCCGTGGGGTAACGGGCTGCCCGGCTGCCGGTCTGACTCCCAACGAGCTGTTTGACGCCTCAGCAGTCACTCGACACTATACCGAGGCATTCTTACGCAACCCGGAATACACAAACCTGCCGCGCAAGTTTAAGGTCACCATCTCCGCCTGTCTGGACAATTGTACCTCTCCAGACGCGCAAGACGTGGGCTTGGTTCCGGCAATCAAAGAGAGCGCCGGGGTTGAGGTCTACGGCTTCAACGTCTTTGTTGGTGGAAAGCAGGGCTCGGGGGGCTATACGCCAGCGCAGGCGCTTGATGTCTTCATCCCGCCACACGACGCCATTTCCCTGTGTGGCACCATTGCCCTCCTCTTTCGTGATCACGGCCAACGCCAGGACCGCAAAAAGTCACGCCTCTTTTTCCTCATCCAGGACTGGGGTATCGAAAAATTTCGGCGTGAACTGGAATGTCGTCTTGGTCATTCCCTCCTGTCCGCAGGCCGGGATGCGCGGCGTACCGCCCGTACCGATCACGTCGGTCTCTTTCGCCAACGGCAAACCGGCTTCAACTATATCGGGCTCGTCGTCCCAACCGGCCGACTGTCTGCAACGCAACTGCTCGGTGTTGCTATGCTGGCGGAACACTACGGCAGTGGAGAGATTCGTCTGACTCCGAGTCAGAATCTGATTATCCCGCATATTCCGGACCGCCTAGTCGGCGACCTGACCCAGGAACCGGTGCTTCAAGAATTACGCTATGATCCTTCGGCCTTCATACGTGGCCTCGTCAGTTGTACCGGTCGTGATTACTGTCACTATTCGCGGATTGAAACAAAACAGTGCGCGCTTGATACGGCTCGTCACCTCGAAAAGACCGTAGGTAAGACAGCCCCCCTCACCATGCGCTGGTCGGGCTGTCAGAACGGCTGCGGGAACCACACTACCGCGGATATCGGTTTTTTGGGAAAGAAAGTGCAGCGGGATGGGAAAACCGTTGAGGCGGTGGATGTCTTTATCGGGGGACGCTCAGGTCCGGACGCGCGGCCCGGCACACAACTCTTAGCCGATGTCCCGTGCGAAGAACTGCCCCAGGTGCTGGAAAAGCTCATCCCTTATATGAATCGCTAACGTCGTCGCTTTTATCGTCTCACCGCAGTAATCAGCTGCGCCACACCACCGGATAAGCGTGTCTTTACAACCCGCTCGAAGTCCGCGGCTCGGACCATCTGCAACAGTTCCGCTTCCTCCGGCAGGTAGACCACCGAGCGCGGTAAGTAGAGATACGACTTTCGGTCTGAGATGAGACCACCCAGCAGAGGCACGATACGCTGAAAATAGAAGCTATGGCCCCATTTCAGGAGCGTAGGTCGTGGCGTATCCACCTCGAGCAGCGCCAATCGACCGCCGGGCTTGAGGACGCGCGCCGCTTCTTGGAGGGTGTGTGGTATTGAGACGAAATTCCGCAGGGCAAAGCCGGACAGGACAACCGAAACAGCCGCTGTCGGCAGGGGTAAAGCATTCGCATCGGCCTGAATGAAAGTTGCGCTAATCCGACGCCGGGTTGCACCAATAAGCATATTACGGGCAAAGTCAATCCCGATCACGCGGGCACCGGTTGCCGCGGCGAGTTCGCTCAAATCCCCCGTTCCGCACGCTAGGTCAAGCACTCTATCATCGTCGCAGACGTTAACACTGCGGATGGTCTTTCGTCGCCAGTATTGATCGAGGCGCAATGATAGCCACCGGTTCAGCGTGTCGTAGTGCGGAGCGATCAGATCGAACATCGCCCGGACTGAGGTCGCTTTTTCCGCCTCGGGCGGCAGGACATCCGACATGGTGTCAAGGAATCAGCCAAATTCACTCCGAGCAAGGGCGGGAGCGGTACGCGGGTACGACTCGACGCTACTGATAGCTGAGGTCACTTTCAGGCGTACAAATGCCTATGACGGAATGACCGGCAACACAATATGCGACTGAAACTTTTTGTTATGCAAAACGGTTTGCTGCGCGGTCTGGAACTGCGTACCGGTCGCCTGATCGCCGCCGGTGTTCAGGTTGCGGTCGAAGCGCGGGAAGTTACTCGACGAGACCTCCACGCGCAGACTATGCCCGGGCAGAAACACATGGCTGGTTGCCCATAAGTCGATACGGAACTCATACGGCTCGTCCGGCGTCAGCAGGGTCGGATAACTCGGGGAGTCACGATAGCGCGCGCGTAAAATCCCATCGGCAATGTTCTGGGCATAGCCGTCGGGCCGGACATCGACCAGCTTGGCGGTAAAGTCGGTGTCGGTGGCAGAAGACGAAGCGTAGAGCACGACCGTGAGGGGTCCGGTGACTTCAAGCGGTTCGTCCAGCGGGTCTCCGGTATAGACCAATACGTCTTGCCGGCTTTCCACCTCACGCTGGTCTGTGACACCAACCGGAATAATCAGCGTGTTGCCGCCGCAGGTCGGAACCGGATCGGCAGGATCGTATTCGTACCGATCAGGGGGTTCGTCCTGAGGGGGTTCAACGCTCAGCCCGCCATCGCCGTCGAGGCTATTCGCCTGACCCTGACTGTGGAAGTAGTAGGGCGTGTACCGGGTGCGCGCCAGCGGCCATTCATACTCGTCCCGCCAGCGATTGGTGCCCATCACAAACAGCCGGACAGGCGGTTCCTCGGCCATTCCCGAGTCCATTCCCTTGAGCCAGTAGTCAAACCAACGCAGCTGGGTCTCGTGTAGTTCGATGACGGCGTTCGGACCGAAGTCGATATCTCCGGTCCCACCGGAAATCGGCGTGGTATACGGGAAAAGATGAGCCCACGGTCCGAGCAGTAACTTCTGCCCGCCGCGTGCCTCCGGTGTCATGGCCCGCGCCTGTAAGCCGCAGAAGTGTACCAGGGCGTCGCGCAGGAAAATGTCGTACCACGAACTCACGTGATACATGGGGATATTGATATTGCGGTGCTGACGCTCGATATTGATCGGCCACCAATAGGGACCGTCGTCGGGATGAGTCAGATAATCGCGCAGATATGGGGCCACCTCTTCGAGCAGGTCGGCCCAATACATGAGCGGGAGGCGCATATAGGCTTCCGATGAAAGCGGATTCCCGAAATTAATGGAACGCAGCAGGTCGGGCCGCACCTTCGGCCAGAGTTGCTCCTTGATGCCTTTGCGGTCAATCGTGTTACGAGCGAGGAAAATCGCATAGGGCACTTGCCAGCCCAGGGAGAAGGCTCCGCCGGTGTGGTAGACCCAACCTTGATGGTAATCAGCACCGGCAGATACGGGGAAAGCACACTGGAGATGTGGCGGCCGCGTCGGCGCAAGCTGATACTGGGTCGCGCCGAGATACGACTGGCCCTGCGTTCCGACCCGGCCGTTCGAGTACGGCAGCGCCGCGGCCCACTCGACCGTATCGTACCCATCCTGGGCTTCGTCAATGAGAGGGTAGTATTCCCCCTCTGACGTAAACCGCCCTCGCCCGTCCTGGACGATGACCACATAGCCCCGCGACGGGAAATACTCGTGGTCGCCAAAAACATCGGCCAATTCTTTGCCATACGGAAGCCGTAGTAAAATAACCGGGAAGCGTCCCTCGGTATCTGGCCGATAGACATCGGCGTAGAGCGTCGTCCCGTCCCGCATGACCGCCGGGACATCTCTTTCTGTGATGATCCGATACTCTTGGCGACTCTCGTACGGCATGATCTCCCCTCCTTTGAGCCTTCTTATAAAGAGACAGCCTGAGAAACGCAATCAAAGAGGCGATGTAGAAAAAATCCATGAGGAGTATATTGTTCGGCATCACAGAAAACCGAGAAGGAAGATAAGGCGATGAAGTATTGGCTGGTGAAATCCGAACCGTATAAATATGCCTGGAGCGATCTGCAAAAAGATGGCTGGACGTACTGGGACGGCGTGCGTAACTACCAAGCCCGTAATAACCTGCGTGCCATGCGGGTGGGCGATCAGGTCCTGTATTATCACAGCAACGAGGGGATGGAGATTGTCGGGATTGCCCGCGTCATTAAAGAAGCCTACCAAGACCCCACGACGGATGATGAGCGCTGGAGCGTGGTTGATATCGAACCGGTCGAAACCCTGGCCAGCCCGATAACGCTTAACCAGGTCAAGCAAGACAAACGGCTACAAGAGATGGCGCTGGTCAAGCAGAGCCGGCTCTCAGTCATGCCGGTGACGAAAAAAGAATTCGACGTGATCGTCAAACAGGGACGGACGAAATAATTCGGGCCCTTCCTCCTTGTTCTCTTAGAGGTGCGCTCCCGCAGTCCGGAAGGCAAGCGCTGGATCTCGGTGCAACTCCGCCCACAAGTCACGACGCTCTCGGCCACCACAAGAAACTCATCGTTTACGCTTGACTCGGCAAAAAAGAGTGCTAGGAGGGAACTAGACGTCTGTGGGATTCGGTGGTCAGGGACTCATTCACCAAACGTGTGACTGGAGGGGCCACTGTGCAATATCTGGAGCAACAGCTACGCTCCTTCCCCACTAGCGGACCCTCTGGATTTGCCGCCGCTGTCCGCCAGGCCCCACCCGAACCTGCTGCTCTCCATTTCATCCGCTCATATTTTTTTCCTGCCTTCTTCCTGCATGATTTTTCTATTCGCGCACACCAGCGCGAGCGTGGTCCCCCAGTCGTATAAAGGCCACATGCCCTGATTTGGTCTTCGTTACGCTACAGACAGGAGGAAGGGATATGAAACTCATTCTCGGTTTTGTTGGAGGCGGACTGCTAGGTATCGTCTTGCTCTGGACAGCCATAGCAGACGCCCGTTTCGGCTACCCGAATGAAACGCCGTATGTCCGCCTGTCCGGCACCCTGCTCCCGCTTGAGGGCGAGACGGAGCCGCCAGAGCCAGCTCTGACTATCCTGGTGAAAGGCGCCTCCTGGCGTTTTCAACTCGCTAACGTCGAGGAAATCAAGAGGTATGATCAGGAGGATGCGAGAGTGGACGAGCTACAACGCCATACCGTTCGTTTATATGGCCCGACACCGCTTCTCGCCCCACTCCAACAACCCACAATTATGGGACAACCCATTACGATTGAGGGCTATCTCTACCCGAAGGAACGACGACTTTTAGTCGTCACCATCACGGGCGTTCCCATACTGGCAGATAAGGCCGCCCGTGTAGAAAGCAGCGGACAGTGACGCTTGACTGCTCGTGCCGGTGTTTCCAGGAAGGAGCGCTAGCGTATTTTTGTCGATCATGACCTCACACAGGGTAGCGGTCCAATCCGCTACCGCACTCGCCTCCAAGGAAAAACAGGAGGGGATATGGCAACGATACAATCAGAAGGTGTGGACTCGGGGCTCTCAACATTTTCATCCTCAGAACTCTCACAGCTTCTCCGAGAAGGTCTCATCGCCGGCATTCTCGGGGCCACAACTATCGCCGTATGGTTTCTCATTGTTGACAGCGTCCGCGGACAGCCACTCTATACGCCCTCGATTCTCGGGGCCGCATTGTTCAAAGATGGAATCACAACATCCGACAGCCTGGGGATCGATCTCGAGGTTGTATTCATGTTTACCTGGGTCCATGGACTGGTCTTTACGGCGGTCGGTTGGCTGGCATCGTGGTTGCTTGGCATTGCGGAGCGTAATCCTCAGATTGGTTTCGGAATCCTCTTATTCTTTGTGGTGTTTGAGTTTGGCTTTATATCGGTATGTCACGTATTGGCAGAACCAGTCCTACACGCGCTCTCCTGGCCAGCGGTCATCATCGGCAACCTCTTAGCCGCTGTCGCTATGGGGGCATATTTTTGGCGGCATCATCTCGATATGCAGATTGAACCATAAAGGAGTCCGGCCGGATCATGCGAAAAGTCTTTCGAGGGATCAGGTGAAATGAGACCTCCCAAGAGTACAGGACGATCCCCGCCACCGAGGCCCGCAGGGAGGGAAGGAAGAAAAACATTCGCACCGGACGTTCCCCCTAGAGTGCGACTTTCCAGTAATAAAAAGTTGAGAAAGGAGACCGTTATGCCAACCTATATCTTGCTCAGCACCCTCACCCCCGAAGGGAGCAAAACCCTGCACCAGCACCCGAATCGTCTGGAAGAAGTCAACAAAGAGATTACAGAGTTTGGTTGTGAAGTAACGGGCCAGTTTGCGACGCTCGGCATGTATGATTTCGTCAGTATTATTGAGGCGCCCGACAACGAAACCGTAGCCCATCTATCAGTTGACTTGAGTTCACGCGGGACCGTCCATATTACGACCTTACCAGCGATTCCAACCTCTCAGCTTCACGAAAAACTTATGGGACCGAAACAGATGGGCCGGTAGCACAGACTGTGTCTCAAAAAAACTTGACACGAAACAATCAAGAGGAGTAAGAGGAAGTATCGGGTCTCTGGTGGACCCATCGGAAGACGGCGCGCCCGTCGAAAAACCCTCCACGGGGGAGACAGGAGGTGCGAATGGAAAGTCCGCCGGAAAATAACCGCCCGCCAACGGTGGGCAGCGCCCGCGTGAGGCAGCGGCTATTGAGTTCATCCTTCTGATGCTCAGACCCGGCCTGACTGTCGTGCTCGAAAGTACGGAGTCGACAACGGTCGGCTCACAAGAGAAGGCCATCGGGAAAACGGATTGAGCACAATCCGGAGCGGCTAGGGTGAAGAGCAAGCCTGCTGTACGACCGCCAAATCGGGCATACAGACAATTGAGAGTTTATTTTTAGCGCATACTGCGCACCAAAGAGGGCGGCCCTTCCGGAAAGGTCGCCCTCTTCTGGTTGTAGCGATCAATTCCCCCAGTCACTTGTCATTCTCACTAAAATTTCTCCTGCCCCCGTACTCGCCCAGGATCGGGGAAATCCCTATAGAGTGCAAATATAAGGTCTTTCACTTTCGCATTCACCGCTTGGTGAAAACTCTCAACTGGATCGCTACGAGTTGAGACATGGTGAAACGCAGTGTCCAGATGCGACAAGTTTTCAAAGTCGAGCATAATATGGAACTCAGGCAGATGGTCGGGGCCAAGGCCAAGTTTTCGGCGCGTTATTCGATAACTGGCAAGGAAGCCTTCGGCTTGGAGATGTTCGAAATACTGCCGAGCACGATCCGTAAACTCCACGTCCCTGACGCCGTCCTTGAGGTTGCACCAGATATGGTAGACGTCCATTCTTACCGCTCACTCACTATCCGCTTAGCCTAAGAGTCACTTCATAGAGTACCACATCGTAGCCCTGGAAGGATGCCATCTTGACATACCGCATCCCCACTCGCTCCATCACACGCCGAGAGGCATGATTGTCTGGTAAAGCGAGCGCAATAATCCGAGGCAGGCCAAGTTCTGTCCGACCGTAGTCAATCGCGGCGCGGGCGGCTTCGGTTGCCAAGCCTTTCCCCCACGCTGAAGGATCTAAGGCATATAGCAGCTCGACTGCATCAAACTCGGACAAGTAACGCAGGCCGCAGTGTCCGATCAATACTCTCGTCTGATTGTCGATAACTGCCCAGGGCCCAAAGCCCCGCTCCCGCCAATGTCGTGCAAAGACCTGTATAGTTTGTCGTGCCCTTTCGGGCGCACTCTTCACAGCCTCTATTCCACCGGGCAGATACCGAGCCACTTCGGGATTCGCCCGAACCCTTTCATAAGCAACAAAATCGTCATCCACAAACGGACGGAGGAGTAAGCGCTCGGTTTCGACTGTCTGAGGTGAAGAAGACGAGGATTGTTCAACCATATTTTCTAACTCACCTTTCTCCTATCCCTGACCATAAATCGGGGAAGCTGCTCTCCAAGGCCCTGGAGATTACACCGGATGAGATAAATGTCCATTCATGCCGCTCACTCATTGTCCGCTTTGTCTCAACGGTCAACACCAATCTGTGTTGCGCTCTTCAGACGGATGGCTATTGAGGCTATACAGGTCACGAGAGAAGCGGGGGAGGCCCACCATGCGTGTACAGCAGATTGACTTGAGCTATGCAGATGAAACCGGGGACACACTTGGGGGGGCGACGCTCCACGTACAATCGAAGACGCTGTCCGGTCAGGAGATTTACACCCAGGTAGCGCTGGAAGCACAAGAAGTCAGAGCGATCGAACAGCTGATGCGACAGGCACTGAGGCGCTTAACCCAAGAAGCCCTCAAATTGATCTAGTCCGTTTCGGACGGGGTCAGCAGAAGCGTACCACTATCCAAATCGTGTCGAATCGCTTTTAGACAGGTCTCAAAATCTCCCTCCACTAACCGTCCACCACTATCGAGCATGCCGCACTGCATCATGAGATTGATCGAGGTCCCAAAGTCGTCAACCAGAAGAAAGCCATCCTGATCGACCTTTCGTCCGTCCGGCAGGGTGGTAAAAACACACCTTTCCTGGAGGAGTTCCCGCTCTGGAAGCAACCGTTCAATATAGCCGTATGTTGACTTACCGAGGGCGTTGCCATACCCCAGCTCGTACGCCGTCCCGTCGTCGATTAACGCTCCCCGAAAGGCATTACAGTTCGCAATAACAATATCGCAGGCTTTGATCTGACCGATATCGCCCCGATAGATTCTCGTGGCTGTCCGCATCGAGCTGTCACTCAGGTCTACATTGTTGTCCATGGGATGGAGGCCAACGAAGCCATATTGGACGCACAGGTCGCGCTGCGTCTGCGCGTACTCAATGGCGTCGGGCCGAAAGACTTCAGGTCCGGCAAGATAGAGTTTGGGCTGGGTATTTGGCATGGGGAGTAGACCTCCAATCTCTCCTGGGGCACGAAAGGGTTACCGCCCAATATACTTGGGCTCCCGTTTCTCCAGAAACGACTTCACCCCCTCTTCGTAATCATGGGTGGAGCGCAGCCAGGCGTAGGACTTGCGCTCCAACTCCAGGGCCGTTTCCAGCGGGGCCTCCGCGCCTTTATTAAGCACTGTCTTCAGGGTCCGAAGGGCCAACGGAGCACGTTCGGCCAACTCCGTCGCAAGTTCGGCTAGAGCACTCTCAAATACATCGCTGGGAACGCATTGCGTGATCAATCCCCACTGCTCGGCTTGGGAGGCGGGAATACGGCGACCGGTCATCATAAATAACTTCGCCCGCGTCATACCGATGAGGCGCAGGGCACGCTGCGTCCCTCCACTGCCGGGGATCATCCCCAAACGGATTTCAGGGAACGAGAACAGCGAGCGGTCGGTCGCAATACGAAAGTCGCACGCCAGGGCGAGTTCAAGACCGGCCCCCATGGTATAGCCGTCAATGGCCGCAATCACGGGCTTGCGACAGCGCTCTGGCCAGCTCAGTGTATCCCCCCACTCTTCCAGGTCGGCCGGCGCCTGGGCCAGAAATTCAGACAGGTCACCGCCGGCACTAAACGCCTTACCGCCCGCACCACGAAGAATGACCACCCGCACCGTGTCGTCCGTATCAAGACGATGCAGCAGACCGGGCAGCTCTTTGCGCATAGCCACAGTGATGGTGTTCATCAGCGTCTGACGGTCGATCCAGATGGTTGCTTCGGCCCCGCTCTTTTCTAAACGGAGAACATCACTCATGGTTCTTCCTCTTCTCTATTTCTCATCACACCGTCTCATATTCGCCCTCGAGCAGCCGGCGGCGGAGTAGTTTGCCTGTCGGGCTCTTGGGTAATCCGGGCACGAACTCATAGCGCCGAGGACGTTTGAAGTCGGCAAAGTCTGCGGTCCGACGACAGAAGGCGTCCAGGTCGGCCGCCTTCATCGCCACGAAACTCCCGTCAGCTTTCCGTTTGGGGACAACAAAGGCGGTGACCACTTGGCCCCAGCGCTGGTCCGGCAGACCGACGACACAGGCTTCATCAACCTGGGAATGACGAGAGATCACCTCCTCAACCTCAATCGGATAGATATTCTCCCCACCGCTGATGATCATATCATCCACCCGGCCAACGGTGAAAATATCTCCGTCTTCGTCCTGGTACACAAGGTCACCGCTAAAATACCAGCCGCCCCGTAGCGCTTTTTCATCCGCCTCGGGGCGCCGCCAATAGCCCTGAAACGCTTCGGGCGACGCGAGGCTGACAATCAGCTCCCCGGTTTCACCTCGAGGGAGAATATCATCCGGATCACCCTGGCCGTCGGCATCGGCCCGCACGATGCGCACCTGGCTGAAGACACCGGCACGTCCGGCACAGGTCGGTTTCTCCAAGACACGATCACAGATCGTGAACGTATAAATTTCGGTACTCCCTAGATGATTGACAAAAACCCGCGGCTGGAACATATCCGCAACCTGCCGAGTCAGGGTGCCGGACATGGGCGCTCCAGCATAACCCAGCTTAGTGACGCTCGCCGCGGCCTGCCGAGTGAAAGCCGGCGCATTGACCAGATCGTGATAGAGCGTCGGCACGAGATAGAGCGCAGTGACCCGCTCACTTGCAATCAGGTGCGCGGCCGCCTCCGGGCTCCAGTCCGGCAGGCAGATCAGGCAACCGTTCAGCAAGGCCATGACAATCGTCGAGCGGATACCCATGGTATGATAGAGCGGCATGACTCCGAGGGTGCGATCGCGGAGGCTGTTCTGGCTCTGAAGGCTGTGCGCGAGGGCCGCGCTGTACTCGGCCCGATGCGTGCGCGGCACTCCTTTTGGCCGCCCGGTTGTGCCGGACGTATACAACATGATGCTGATAGCGGCTTCGGAGACCTCGGCTGGCGGAGCCTCGGCGGCTCCATCGTCCTCTAGCAAAGTAGAAAAAGCGAGGTAATCGGCCGGGGCCGTGTCGCCAACGTAAATCCAGGTATGCACGCTTGACAGTGCGGGACGCGCCGCCTGGACCGCGGCCAGGCTGGCCTGTTCACATATGACCGTGACCGCTTCCGCGTCCTGAACACAAAAGGCGATATCCCCGGCCGGCCAGCGCCAGTTCAGCGGCGTCGCAATAGCGCCGATCCGCTGACACGCCCAGTACGCAGTCGCGTGTTCAAGCCGGTTTTTCAGCAGGAATACGACGTGGTCGCCGGGACGAATACCACGCGCCTGTAGGGCATACGCCACCCGGCGGATCCGTGTCCGCCAGGCGTGGTAGGTCAGCCGCCGGTCGCCATCGATAACGGCCTCCGCCTCGGGATAGCGCGCGACTGCCAGGTCGATGAGATTGGCTAAGTGCATGCCGGCTCTCCTGCAAGACGGGCCTCCAACTGCTGCCACAGCTTGTCGGGGGTCAGGGGTAATTCGGTAATCTCAAGACCCAGATGGCGGACGGCATCGGCTACTGCATTGGCAATGGCAATCGGCGCGGTCTGGGCGGTGCTCTCCCCGACCCCCTTTGCCCCGGTTAGCGCCTGGGGGGTCGGCAGCACAATATGGTCCGTCACAATATTGCCCGGCATTTCGCTTACCGTCGGACACAGATAGTCCATCAGCGTTCCGGTCAGGAAATCACCTGTCTCGGTGTAGCGCAACTCCTCGTACAGCGCGCCAGCCAGGCCGTGCAAAAGACCGCCGACGAACTGCCCTCGGGCGATCTGGGGGTGCAGGATATTTCCGGCGTCATGCACGGTGATATAGTCGGTCACCCGAATATCGAGCGTCTCTTTGTCGATCTCAACCACAGCCACATCCGCAGTAAACGCATAGACCGCAGAAGAGTTCACCTGATCGTACTCGTTTGGATAGTCAAGCTCGCTGGCAACAAACGTACCCTCGACCTGAGTGGCCGTCTCCAGATGCGGCGGCAGCGTTCCGGTCGACCAGTGCAGGCGCGCCGCCACGTCTTTCAAGGACAGACCAAGCTGCGCGTTATCGAGCGATACAATCCGGCCCGCCTGGATGCGGAGGCGACTCGCGTCGCTGTCCAGGAAGTAGGCCGCCGCTTGGCGAAGATTCTCTTGCAACCGTCTGGCAGCCGCGACAATGGAACTGGCCCCGACCGCACCAAAACGACTGGAATAGCTGCCCGAAGACACCGACCACGGCCTGGAACCGGTGTCCATCCCGGCGATGACCGTCACGTCCGCCGGCGCAATACCCAGGGCCTGGGCGACAATAAACGCGGCTGTCGTTTCCTGTCCCTGCCCATGGGCTGCGGTCTCCAGCTCAACCGTGACACCGCCGGTGGCGTCCAAATAGATCCGGGTCGTCTGCGCGGAGCCGACCCGGACGAGGTTGGGACGGCGCTGCGTGGCTTTCTTGCTGACATCGATATAACCCATATTCGAGCCCGAAGGATCGATCGCCACCGCCATACCAACCCCGCGCCACACTGCGGCCTCGCTCGGACCCGCAGCCCCCGTAGACTGACGCCTTTGCCAGTAATTGCTCAGTTCCAGCGCTCGCTGCGTGGCGCGGGGATAATCCCCGGAGTCGTACAGTCCGCCCGTCACCGTTCGGTAGGGGATATCCTGGGACTGGATAAGATTTTGCAACCGGACCGTGGCCGGGTCTTTGCCAAGCTTCAGAGCGAGTTCGTCAATCGCGCGCTCAATCGGGAAATAGTGCTGTTGGCAGGCATAGCCACGATTCGGCCCGCTGGGACAGACATTCGTCATGACCGCCACGGCGTTGACCTCAAGATGCTCGATCTTGTAGGCGTTCATAAAATTGCCGATCGGACGGAACAGGCAGCCGGGTTCCGGCGCACGAATATACGCCCCTACGTTGTCCATGAGACGCATTTTGAGGCCGAGCAGTTGGCCGTCGTTGCGAGCCGCGACTGTAATTTCCGTCACGCGGTCCGTTCCGGTCGAGCTGGCACTGAGCGATTCCAGGCGGTCTTCGATCCACTTGACCGGCCGACCGGCTTTCCGAGACGCCAGCGCCATCAAGGCCATATAGGGATACAGGGCGATCTTGTTGCCAAACGAACCACCGACATCCGGTGGTGTCACTACCCGCAGCTTGCTGAGGGGAACCCGCAGCGCTCCAGCCAAAACCGCCAGCATGCTATACGGTCCGTGGAAGTTGGCCCAAAAATTGACCTGGGACGCGGACGGATTCCAGCTTGCGATAATCCCGTACGTTTCGAGTGGAAAGGATTGATAGCGAGGGAAAACATAGCGCTGTGAGAACACAATATCCGCCACCCTGAAGACCGCCGCCACATCACCATAGGTGAGATGACGATCAATGGCGACATTGGTTTCCAGTTCCTCGTGCAGCGTGGGAGCCGAGGGCTGCATGGCCGCCTCAACACCAACGACGGCAGGCAGGGGCTCATACTCCACCTCGATTGTATCGCGGGCGTCTTCGGCAACATAGCGGTCGGTGGCCACCACAACAGCGACCGGCTCGCCGACGTAGCGCACCTTATCGATGGCGCAGGAGTAGTACCGCCCCGGACGTTCGGCAGCCACCGCAAACGGACGGCTCCACGCTTGGACTTCCCGGCCGGTCAGCACGGTTATGACCCCGGGCAGCGCCAGCGCGGCGCTTGGATCAATACCGTGGATACGCGCATGCGCATACGGGCTTCTGACCACCGTAGCATAGGCAAGATTGGGGAGAGGAGTGAGGTCGGCAATATACTGAGCCTGCAAATCAAAGAGACGCCGACCTTCTGTTGAGGGCGGGGCGGTGGTTAGTGAATGCTGAGACATGACATGAAGAAAAGCTATGACATCAGCGTGCGGGAGTTGAATGTATTCATTCGCTTTGGTCCCGTAAGCGCTTGGCCGCTTCCACAATACTCACATAGCCGGTACAGCGGCAGATATGCCCGCCCAGCGTCTCCTGGATATCCCGATCCGTAATCGGCTCCGGCGTGCCCTCCAGGAGATGATACAGGCTGAGGGCGAAGCCGGCAGTGCAAAAGCCGCACTGCATGGCAAACTGCTCAACAAAAGCCTGTCCGATCATTTTTCCGCGCTCGGTTTGCATGACCCCTTCAAGCGTGGTGATTTCATGGTCCGCCACCTGCGCGGCCAAACGCAAACAGGAACGAACGGGCAGGTCATCGAGCAGCACCGTACAGGCACCACACACCCCATGCTCACATCCCAGATGCACACTCGTGCAGCCCGCCTCTTCACGCAGAAAGTCGGCCAGCGTAGTGCGGACGTCAACCAGCGCTTCCACTGGCGTGCCATTGACCGCGGTCGTCACAATGGTTCGACGTTGGGGCTGCACTATACGCTCCCGGCCGCGTTCTCTCTTTTCCCATCCCACATGGCAACCGCATCCAGGTAGGCGCGCTTGGCCATCACCCGGGCGAGTTGCTTCCGATACCCGGCAGAGGCGTGCAGGTCGGCGTGACAGTCGAGCCCGTCGACCGCCGCTGCCGCGACCGCGTCGGCCTGATCGTCAGACAGAGCCTGCTGTGTCAGCATGGCTTCAGCCTGCGCGACCCGGAGCGGTCGATCTTCCACCCCAAACAGGACGACCCGGCTGTTCGCCCAACGGTCCGCCTCCATCTCGGCCAGCACTATCGCCCCGGCCAGGGCAAAATCCCCTGCCCGCCGGGTGTACTCCCGCATCCCCCACACCACGTTCTGACGGATGGGGATACGAACTTCGGTCAGCAGTTCGTCAGGCCGGATATCCGCGGCCAGGGCACCCTGAAAAAAATCAGCCGCTTGGATAGAGCGCACGCCGGACGGCCCTACGACCGCCAGTTCCGCCTCCAAGGCACGCATGACCGCCGGCAGTTCCGCGGCCGGATCGGCATGCGCCAGACTCCCCCCAATTGTTCCTGCGTACCGAATGGGTGGATGGCCGATCAGGCGTGTGGCCGCAGCCAAAACGGGAACGGTCTGTCGAATACGCGCGTCCCGCTCAAGCCGGTACTGCCGGGTGAGGGCGCCAATATGCAGATACTCACCCTCCTGGCGGATGTAGCTCAACTCGTCCAGGCCGTTGATGTCCATAACAACGCTGGGAGTTGTCAGCCGCATATTGAGAAGCGGCATCAGACTCTGTCCCCCGGCGAGAATCTTGGACTCGTCACCATATTGAACCAGGACCTCTACCGCCTGATCGAGTGACTCCGGGGCAATATATTCAAAAGGGGCAGGCTTCATGCATCGTCCTGAACATATCGTCTGCGCACTCGCGTCTCCCTCTCCGGCCTCGCGCGGGACTATACTACGGATAGAATACCCAGTCCAGGAATCCGTCTCACCGGGGCTCTCCCGTTGACGCACTCCCGGACAATCCCTATTGATGGACCGGATAGTCTACAGTCATTTTTTCTGAAAGGAGCGTGTATGAGTGGTCAAGAAGGTGGGCTCAACAACGAGCTCAAGCAACAAATCGCAGCTTTCCAAAAGGAGATGCTGCCCAAAATTCCGCCGGCAATTCGTGAGGTGTTGGTTCGCACCACAGAAGATCAGGTGAAATCCGGCATCACAGACAAAGCCCTGAAGGTCGGAGACAAGGCCCCTGACTTTACTCTGCCCAACGCCCGTGGCGAGGCGGTGACGTTGTCCGACCTCCTGGCCAAAGGACCGGCAGTCATTGCCTTTTATCGAGGCGCGTGGTGACCCTACTGCAACCTGCAGTTGCAGGCCTATCAAAAGCGTCTGGCCGAGATGCAGGCGCACGGCGCATCCCTGATCGCCATCTCGCCCCAAACCCCGGATCACTCCCTGACGGTTACCGAAAAGAACGCGCTTCAGTTTGAGGTGCTCAGCGATGCCGGCAATAACGTCGCACGGCAATTCGGACTGGCCTTCCGCTTTGTTGACGAGCTTCAGGCGACCTTTGAAAAAATGGGCATCCAACTGCCCGAATACAACGGCGATGACGCCTGGGAGCTGCCGATACCCGGCACCTATGTCATTGATCAAGATGGAACCATTCGACTGGCCTATGTGGACGCCAACTATACCACCCGGCTTGAGCCCGGTGATATTCTTGAGAGCCTGCAAGGGCTGAATTAAACAGACGCAGGCTATTATGCGGGGAGCGCTCTTGCTCCCCGCGAGTCCTTACCCAGCGTGGCACGGTCTCAGTAAGATGAGAAAGGGTGAACGATCGTGAACGTTACCCATCTCTCTTGTTCAGCCTGCGCAGCCTCCTACGCGCCCCATCAACTCCATAACCTGTGTACCCAATGCGGGAAGCCGTTATTGGTGCACTACGATCTTGAGCGAGTTGCGGCAACATTACAGCAAGATCGCCTGTCTGTTCGACCCGCAAGCCTGTGGCGTTATCGAGAGGTGCTGCCCGTTGTTCAGACCGACAATATCGTCAGTCTAGGTGAGGGCTGGACGCCATTGCTGCACGCCCGCCGGTTGGGTGAACAACTCGGCATGCCGCGACTCCACATCAAAGACGAGTCGTATAATCCCACGGGGTCGTTCAAAGCGCGCGGAATGGCTCTGGCCGTCTCGATGGCCAAAGAACTCGGGGTGAAAAAGCTGGCCGTTCCCTCGGCCGGGAACGCGGCGGGTGCGCTTGCAGCCTATGCGGCACGGGCCGGACTCGAAGCCCATATCTTCATGCCCAGGGATGTGCCACTGGCCAATCGACTGGAGTGCGAACGGACAGGGGCTCACGTCAGCCTTGTTGACGGCCTGATTACGGATTGTGGAAAGCTTGTCGCCAAACGTAAAGAACAAGAGGGCTGGTTCGATGTCTCGACCCTGAAGGAGCCCTACCGTCTCGAGGGCAAGAAAACGATGGGCTATGAGCTGGCGGAACAGTGCGGCTGGTCCCTGCCGGACGTCATTCTGTATCCCACGGGCGGAGGGACGGGATTGATCGGGATGTGGAAGGCATTTGACGAAATGGAACAGCTCGGTTGGATCGACGCACGCCGTCCCCGTATGGTGAGCGTACAAGCGGCGGGCTGCGCGCCCATTGTGCATGCCTTTGCTACCGGCGCGTCACACGGCGCAGAGATTCCCAGGCCACATACCCTTGCCGCAGGCTTGCGCGTGCCCACAGCGATTGGCGATTTCCTGATGCTCGATATTCTGCGCAAAAGTAGCGGTACAGCGGTGAGTGTCAGCGACGAGGAACTGCTGTCCGCGGTCGGGGAAATCGGCGCGGCCGAGGGCCTCTTTCCGGCACCGGAGGGAGCGGCCTGTCTGCCGGCTCTCAAGCACCTGCTTCAGCAGGGCGAAGTCAAACACGACGAACGGGTCGTCCTATTTAATACCGGTTTGGGGCTAAAGTATCTGGACGTGTTGTCTGCTTAACTCACACCACCACGTTCGAGCGCAGCACGCGGCCGGACAGTGGGCCGGTCTGCTGCCCGTCTGAGAACAGCACTTGGCCGTTCAGGATCGTGTGCACAATGCCCGTCGATTTCTCGATATAGCGCAGTCCTCCACCGGGAAAATCGTGCACCGGCTCCTGTTTTCCGCAGTTGACAGTCTCGGGATCAAAGACCACCAAGTCGGCGATCATGCCCGCCGCTACCGTCCCACGCAGTGGGACGCCAAAGACCTGGGCAGGAACAGATGTCAATTTCTGGATAGCCGTCTCAAGCGGTAACATTTGCTTATCGCGCACAATAGTGCCCAGCAGATAGGTTGAATACCCCGCCTCGCAGCGCATATCGGCATGAGCCCCGCCATCAGACAAACCAACCAGGGTATGGGGATGATTCAGCATGTCTTTATTGACCTCGCCGAACTCGTACAAAAACTGCATGTCGAGGGTGTCCTGCAAGGCTAGGTCAAAGAACAACTCAAGCGGGTCTTTCCCCTGCTCCTGGCCGAGGGTCGCCAGACTTTTGTCAAGCAGGGGTTGTAGTTCAGGTTTGTCAACCGTGAACACGCGCATCTGCTCCCATTTTCCGGTGAACACCCTGGGTTGTTTGAGTTCCTCGCGGAAGGCCGCTCGAAACGTCGAGCTGGCATATACACGCTGCTGCTCTTCTAAGGGCCGGTCAAAGATATCTTTCCAACAATCAAAATTGCCAAAGATAAACGGGCGCTTCAGACTAAAGCGGGCACTCTTGTAATGACACGGCACCTGCCCCAGCGGCAGATAGCCCCGGTCAAACAGTGGCACCACCCGGTTGACGGCCGCCTGCCAAGCGTCGGGAGGTGCCTCCGGCTTTTGTAGCAGCCCGAGCCACGTGACCGGTCGTTCGCTCTGGAGCAGCAAAAAGGTCAACAGGTCATACTCCTCATCGGACAAAAATCCCGGACTTCGCGTGAGCGCAATCTCGATACTCCCCCGGCCGAGTTTTTTGAGCACGCCGGACAAGGCTCCCAATTCGTCCCGGCTGGCCACTCGACACGGCAGCGGTCGGCCCTGAAACCCCAGGTGCTGGGGTAAGACGGTTGTGGAAAAACCAAATGCGCCAGCGTCCATGGCAGCCTGGAATAGCTCGCTGAGTTGCCGAATCTCGGACTCCGTTGCCGCCCGCTCCTTACTCTCCTCTCCGAGCACATACTGACGTAACGGCGAGAGCGGCAGCATCATGCCGACGTTCATGCCCAGCCCACGTAGGCCGATGGCGTTGAGGTATTCGTCAAAGTCTTGCCAGGACCACTCAACTCCGCGCTGCAGAACCTCCAGGGACATCCCTTCGACGTTGACCAGATCACCTACCAGGGCTTCCCGGTCGGCAGGCTTGCACGGAGCAAGGCCGACCCCACAGTTGCCCATGATAATAGAAGTCACACCGTGCCAGGACGAACACGTTGCCAGCGGGTCCCAGAGAATCTGGGCGTCGTAATGGGTGTGATGGTCAATAAATCCTGGGCACACGATCAGCCCACCAATATCGAAGCTGGTGGTTGCCTCGTGTGACGGGATATTGGCCTCAACCGCCGCAATCCGGTCTCCGCTCAGCGCGATGTCCGCAGCAAACCGCTCCCGTCCGGTGCCATCGATAACGGTTCCCCCTTTGAGTACGACATCGTAGGCCATGAGGCTCTCCTTTTTTCGCGGACGAGACGACCGCTAGGTCTGCGGCCGCTTCTTGATCAGATAGGCGTG
Source organism: Candidatus Binatia bacterium (assembly GCA_022826945.1). GTDB lineage: Bacteria > Desulfobacterota > Binatia > Bin18 > Bin18 > Bin18. The sequence goes on along the minus strand of JAJDTY010000010.1, from coordinate 19,339 downwards.
CGTGCCCTCAAGCACAACTTCATCCCGTTGGTTGGTGATACGGGTTTTGAGGCGCAGGACGCCGACCTTGGTCTTGGGAATGAGCTCGCTGACCTCCAGCTCCGGTCGGATGGTATCGCCAATCAGGACCGGTTTGAGAAAGCGGGAAGACTGCTCAAGAAAGGCCACCATCGACTCTTCAACCAGCGGCGACAGTTCGGACGCACCCAACGCGCCCATAGATGTGACCAGTAAGCCGTGCGTGACCCGTTTGCCGAAGCGTGTGGCCTTGGCGTACTCGTCGTCATAGTGAATCGAATGGTTATCACCCGTCATGCCGGAGAAGAACAGAAAATGGGCATCGGTCAGCGTTTTGGCCGGTGAGCGAAAAACCTCACCAACCTCGAAATCTTCGAAGTATTTGGTGGTAGTCATCTACTTCTCGTCTAGCACGGCAATCGCATCGATTTCTATGAGCGCTTCCGGGCGCAGCAGCTCTTTGACCACGATCCCGGTTGCCGCGGGAAAACCGTTCGTAAAGAACTCGCGGCGCACAGCGGCGGTCCCGCGATAGCCTTCCTTGGTGGTGATATAGTCTACGGTCTTCACAATATCGTCAAAGCTCGCCCCGGCCTCGTCCAGTATCTTGCCGATCTTCTGAAAGATCTCGCGCGTCTGGGTCACGATATCTCCCGCACCGACAATTTCTCCCTTGGCATTAAACGCGGTCAGGCCGGAAATAAACAGCAGATTCCCCTTGCGCACCGCAGGCGAGAAGGTATAGCGCTGGTCAAATCCCCAGGGATCAACGATTTCAAGTTTCGGCATAAACTAGGCTCTCCTCTCCACTCTCGATTACGTCGTAGCGGCAGCGTGCAGATGCGGACTGTCCAGTTCAAGCTGCGCGGCAATCTCGGCCAGAGCCTCTTCGGCGCGACTTCGAAAGTCCTCGGGCGTCTCCCCGGCCTTGATGTGCGGAATGACCACGATGGGAATCTCCGACATGGCCATGGCTTTGGCCTGGTCCTGGGCCGCCACCAGGAAGGTATCAAAGGTTACGACAACGGCGCGCACCCCCCGCTTCCACAGTTTTGCTGCGTCGAGCATACAGCCCGACGTACACGACCCTCAGGCACACAGGCCGACAACGGCCTGCTGAGACACGGCGGCAACCTCGTCCATCAACGCCTCGGGCGAAGGTCGGGTAAACACCGGCTTACGCCAAACCGACGCAGCGCTCACGGACGGCTTCGCCTCCAGGAGTTCCTTGAGACGTTCAAAAAACTTTCCGGCGATCTCGTTGCCAAAGCCATTATTGACCAAGCCAATAACACGGCCTACGGCGTCATGATCGATTTTCTTTTCTGCAAATGGTCGTCGGACTCCGACGGGGCTGAGTACCCGCATATGACACCTCACTGTTGAATTTCCTTGGTCACGGCAAACCCACCGAGTCCACCCCACCCTGGACAGATCGCCGCGAAATACGTTTCGCCTCCAGCAACGACAATATGGATATTCCGTGGCCGCTCGGTAATGGGCACCCGGTAGTCGTCATTGCTCTTCTCCACCCAACTCGGCCAGAACTGGTCTGATATTCCCAAGGCATCCACTTCCCGAATATCCCCCAGCCTGGCCCGGGCGTGCTCCCACAGATACACTCGAATCTCGGGCTTGGACCAGCCTTCACGGTGAAACTGCCGCGCCTGCCAGGGATTCAGCACAACCAGGGTTTCCCCCATGGCCTGGACATTATTGCTGCCCAAGCCGCTGAGCGAACTGACCAGGGAGGCCAACATCTGTTTGACCGTACCGTAGCATAACACCGAGTGGGGGGCCTCGCAGCTAAACACGGTCACAGCGTTTTTGCCGGCTCCGATGCCACGCTCCATATGCAGCGGCTCCCAGGGGTTCGCCTCTTCCTTTTCCGCAATGCAGAAACTCCACTTGCCGGGATGGGCCTGAGTTGACTTATCCACCTCGCCCGGAACGTTCCCACCCAGATTCCAGAGGATCAAACGGATGGCGCGACCGATGGTCCCGTTTGCCCGAAAGCCGCTACCAAACACCCCATCGCCCGCGTTGAGCTTGAGTTGTGTCGCAATCGGACCGTGGACAATGGTTAAGGGGACACAGCAGTGGGTGGTTGTTTGGACACCGTTCAGATTGTGCTCGGGCTCCAGCATGGCCTCGACCGCCGCAATGATAACCGGGAAATACTCGGACCGGCAGCCGGCCATGACACTATTAATCGCCAGCTTCTCAATCGTGGCAATGCCTTGGGCCGGTGGAATCTCACCCAGCTCCTCTTGCGGCTCCCGTCCCGAGGCCGCAATCATGGCCGCCACCAGTTCTTCCGTCGGCGGAACAATCGCCAAACCGTCGGTCCAACCGCGTTCAAAGAACAGTTCGACCGCAGCGTGGTAGTCGTCAACGTCAATCTGCTCGGATGTGAACTGCATCGCCCCCCCAGACCGTCCTCTGATGTCTACACAGCCTGGAGGGACAGCGTCAAGGGTTTACCCCTGCCTCGCAATTCAAGCCCTTGAAGAATGCTGTTCAGCCTCTAGCGGAAGCGCCTCTATTTACCCGGATTGTGCTCCAACCAAAACGAAAGCCACCAGAGCTGGCTCTGCGGAACGATTACTCCAGGCATGATTGGTCGCCCGCTGGATGAGGACATCCCCGGCCTGCATGCAAGTTTCACCTTCTTCCATGACTGCCCATATCTCACCTGACAGGACGATGGCGTAGTCTACTGAGGCGGTTTTATGCATCATCGGGGTCGAGCTGGTGGAATCGGCGGTATGACCCGCCTCCATGGAGGAAAAGACTTCACTCGCATCAGTCCGGTCTTGCCAGGCCGCATCGGGCGGAAACTCGACAACGCGGCAGATTGTCCCGGTCGGCCGAGGTTCCAGATGCATAGGACGCTCAACCGGGTCGGCATCACCGGACAGGTCAGCAGGCGCAGTTGTCGTCTCCCACAGATCAGTGGCTCGTAGTCCTGGCACTGCTTCGAGATCTAGAATGCTCGTAGCAATGGCATCCTCAGCAATGACCGATTTTCCTTCAGCATTGTGGCCGGTCACAATTCGGCGGATTTGCTTTGGCATCTCTCTTCCCTCTTACTTAAGGAAACGGATATCCTGCCTCCTGATACGAGTCAAACTTGACTGGTGATCCGGTCTGCGCTGGCAAGGCTATCGAGTTTGGGAATGCGGAAGCAGATCTTCCGCATTCCCGGCGGGCTGAACCGATAGCCCCTCAGGCATATGAATCGTGGAGGTGGGGAAGGCGGCCTGGGCGCCGTGCGCTTCGATAATCCCCAGGATTTTCAGTAGCACGTCTTGCTTGACCTGATGGTAGTGAGCCCAATCCGTCGTCTTGGTAAACGTGTAGACAAAGAAATCCAAGGACGACGGCGCAAAGGTATTGAAATTAACCATCAGGATCCGCGAGGTATCGATCTCGGGATGGGAACGCAGCATCCGCTCAACCGCCTGGACAATAGGTCCCATCTTGTTGGCGTCGTCATAGCGGATGCCGATCGTCTCATAGATGCGCCGGTTCAACATCCGTGAGGGATTCTCCACCGCGATCGTGGCAAAGACCGCGTTCGGGACGTATAACGGCCGCTTATCAAAGGTGCGGATACGTGTCAGTCGCCAACCGATCTGCTCAACGTCTCCCTCGATCTCGCGATCCGGGGAGCGGATCCAATCGCCCACCGCAAACGGACGATCAAGATAGAGCATCAGGCCCCCGAAGAAATTGGCTAATAAGTCCTTGGCGGCAAAACCAATGGCAAGACCGCCAATCCCGCCAAACGCCAGCACTCCGGCGACGCTCACTCCCAGCGTCTGCAAGAGCACTAAGGTCGCGATAACCGTCACCGTCAGGCGCAGCAGCTTGGCAACGGCATCCATGGTGGTGCGGTCGTAGGCTTGGTCCGTGTCCTCATATTTGGCGATAATCGCCTCTTCTCCCTCTCTGATGAGACGGATCAAAAACCAGGCAACCAGGACCACGATGCCCAGTAGACGCGCGGAGTTGAGCGCCGGAAGAAACGTGAGGTCGGCCTGTAGCCGGATCGTCTCAAGAACCAGACTTAGGCCGCCGAAAAGCACCAGAAAAACCAGCGGTCTTTGCAGCGCCTTGACGAACGCATCGTCCCAATAGTCATGCGAGTCCAGGGCTTTGTGATGCAAGCGGTTGAGGAGCCGCCGCAAAATGAAATGCAACGCGAGGGTGAGGAAAACAATAACAACAATCTGGACCAGCCACGAGGTGATCCAGTCAGGCTTGTCGGCGAAAAGGCGTGAGAATTCCATACCTGCCTCTGTCCGGTGTGTGAATAACGGGTCTCAACGCACGATAACCAGCCAGCGCGCACTCCAGTATATGAAAAAGAGCGCCACCGCCTGGACTACATGGTAGAGAGCATTATAGCTCAAGTATACCGGGTGAAGGCTCCACTGCGCTTGCTGTATTCCCGCGGCAGCCAAGGTCAGGACGAGGCCGAGCAGGCCGATCAAAACCGCCACCTCACGCCCCTGTTGATACACCAGACCATAAACAATCAACAGGAAAAGCGTCGCCGGCAGATAGTATAAAACGGCGAACAGAAACTCACGTGTGACGAACAGCACGACCCCGCAGTAGAGAACGAAAAACGCAATAGCGCCGTACTGAATCCAGGCGGCTACGCTTTCCGAGCAATAGAGTCGCGCGCCGATGATCCAGCCACACAGTGCGGTGACCCCAATCGCGATGAGAGTCGCTCCCCACAGGATGCTATGGCCGAAGGTGTCCGCGTTGGGGAAGTAACCGTGGACCGTTCCGCCACTGAAGGCAGCCACGCCGATTGAGGCAAAAAAGACGGCAAACCAGAGACGCAGCGGGTTTTCTGCCTGACCATGGACGAGCAGCCAATAGGCAAACAGCCCACATTCCAGCGTGAGGGCATAATCGGTCAGGGTGACATCTGGTTCGTTCATGATCGTCGTCTCACAGCCGCTCCTTGTTCTGGTGTGGTCTTTCCGTTACCACACTGACAAAAAGGATTGAATCCAAAAAGGAGGGCAGCATGAAACATGGCATTCAACTCGGCGGCGGCGCGTCCGTATCCCAACGCGACTCGCTCAAAAAACTCGCCACTGCCGCAGAAGACCTGGGCTTTGATTCGCTCCTGATCGGCGACCATATTGTCATTCCCAAACAGATTAGCTCCCCCTGGCCCTATGATGAATATGTCGGCGGTAAGACGCCGTATGCGGTATACACCGAGATGGTCTGGCTGGACCCGTTCGACACCATGGCCTTTCTGGCGGCGATTACGGAACGGGTCCGCCTCGGGATCAGCGTTGTGATTGTGCCGTATCGGCACCCCTTTGATGTTGCGCGTCGCGTGGCCACCATTGATGTGTTGTCCGGCGGACGCTTTATCATGGGCATTGGGGTCGGCTGGTTGGAAGACGAATTCCGTCTGCTGAACATCCCCTTCAAAGAACGGGGCGCCCGCACGCGTGAATATATTGCCATGATGCAGGCCTTGTGGACGCAGGACTCGCCCCGTTTTTCCGGGAAATTCGTCGAGTTGCAGGAAGACGTCAACGTCTTGCCCCGCCCGCTCCAAAAGCCTCATCCGCCCATCTGGGTTGGGGGAGAATCCAAGCCGGCGTTAAGACGCGTGGCCGCTTTCGGCAATGGCTGGCACTGTGGCCTGGTCTTGCCTGAGCGCATTCCCGGTCTGCTGGATCAAATCAAGGGCCTTATGGACGAGGCCAGCCGCGATTTTAACGCATTGGAGATTACCGCGCTTGCCCTCTCCAATAGGGCTGGCGACAAAGAGCTTGAGGCGTATCGCGCTGCCGGCGTTGATGTGCTCTATATGCTGCCGCTGAGCGCCGAGACCGATGCCGTTATTGAGGAAATGCGCGCTTTTGCCGAGCGAATGAAAATCTCACAGTAAGCGGAGTGAGGGCGTCCCTTTCATCTCTTCGGCTCCCGGGCCTGTGTGACCCCGATCATACTGTCCCGGGTGACCAACTCGGCGAGTGCCTCCTCGCTCATACCCTCGGTTCCAGCCGGCCGCTGGGGAATCACCAGGTAGCGCATATCGGCCGTACTGTCGTACACCCGGACCTCGATATCGGGCGCAAGTTCCAGGCCGAATTCTTTGAGGACGGTCCGCGGCTCTTTCACCACTCGGGCTCGGTAATTGAGACTTTTATACCAGTCGGGCGGCACGCCAAGGAGAGACCGAGGATAGCAGGAACACAGGGTACACACCACGACATTATGAATAGTCGGCGTGTTCTCCACTGCCACCAGCGTACTCCAGGTGTCCACGTCAATGCCCAGCGCGGCAATCGCCGCCTTGGCGTCGGCAAGCAGGTGTTGCTTAAAGTGCGGCTCGACCCAGGCGCGTGCAATCACCCGCGCTCCGACTGCGGGCGAGCGGGCATCCATATCTTCGACCGCCCGCCGCACGTCGTCCGCGCTCAGCAGTCCCTTTTCGATCAGCAGGGCCTGAATGGCTTCTACCCGCTGCTCGTAATAGGTCAGCTCAGCATCCTCTTCAAGCGGTAGGTGAGAGTCGGGCGCGTCGTGTTCGTGCATTGCTTACTCCTCGGGAGCTGGCTCCAGCCAGTGTTCATAGATATCAATCAATAGCCGGTCGTTCTGACAGAAAGGGAGAGACTCGGCGGATTCAGCGTGTGCCCAGATATGAGTTTGATCGAAACGGACTAAATACAGCGTCTGCTTGGGACGTCCGTCTCCGCCATACGCCAGCGTCTCAGGGTTACGGAACGCGCCGTGGACGGCCTCGATAACGCCGACTTTGCCCTGAATATAGGCTGGCGTCCGGTAATGACCGGACGGGGTGGCAACTCGGATACGCACCCGGTCCCCTGGTTGATACTGCATCGTCCCCATCCATTCCTAGTAGGCCGACAGCCCGCCATCAACCGGCACGACGGCACCGGTCATCATGCGAGCTTCGTCCGAGGCCAGAAAGAGAGCCACCCGGGCAATATCTTCAGGCTCGCCTACAGAGAACGGATACTTCTTCAATTGGGATTCCAGGTTGACGACACCGGACTGGCCGGCGGCCGGCGGCCGGTCTACCCCCAGGCGCTGCCGCACCCGGTCGGTCATAATCACCCCCGGACAGATCACATTGGCGCGAATTTTATCCTTAGCATACGTCCCGGCGAGCACCTGGGTAAAAGCAATAACGCCACCCTTGGCCGCGGTATAGACATGCAGTGGAAACGATCCCCGCAAAGCGACGACGGAGGACATATTGACAATCGCGCCACCACCGGCCTTGACGAGTTCGGGAATCCCGTGCCGGCAGCACAGAAACGGGCCGAGCAAGTCGAGCGACTGGGTATGCTGCCAGACCGACATATCCACCTCGGTCACCGTCGTGTCCTCGGCAATTGATCCCCCCGCACAGTTATACAGAATGTCGAGCCCGGCATAGCGCGCCACCGTTTGGTCGATGGCGTTTTTCACACTCTCTTCTTTGGTGACGTCGGTTTCTATGAAGACCGCCTCTCCACCAGCGTCACGGACCAGGCGTTCGGTTTCACGGCCGAGTTCTGGTTTCAGTTCGACAATGGCGACCTTTGCCCCCTCTTGGGTAAAAATTCGGGCGGCAGAGCGGGCAATACCTGACCCCGCCCCGGTAATGAATGCGACTTTACCATCGAGACGCCCCATCTCTTCCTCCTTTCAAGCCGGACTTCACTCAGTCGTTTCGATCTTCCGCTGCTCCACGATTTGTTCCGCCTTACGGTCAATCTCAGCCTTGGTGAGAACGTTTTTCTCGATTAGAAGGGTTTCAATCGCGCTGATCCAGCGCTCGTAATACCCCATGGCTTCATACGCCTCGGGCGGCAGACTTTCGATCGCCCGCCGTAGCTCATCGACCCGGATCACGCGCCGGTCCGCACTACTCAACAGCACGAGGAGTGCGTCGGTCCGTTTCTCCCAGAACGACAGTTCATGTTCCGCCTTGTTGATGGGTCCGGCATCAGGCCAGCCCCCACGGTCATGTATACCCGGCATGCGATCATCCTTCCCTTTTTTGGGCGGGTCTTTGTACTCTATCTGCCTCAAAAGTCGCGCAAATGGAAGCGATGAAACGGAGTTTGTCTTCCCTTTTGGGCTCGGTTATAGTCGGCCCCATGCTGAAAGCCGGTGATATCACCATTCACTTTTTGAACGACGGACTGTGGTGGGATGACGGCGGCGCGCAGTTCGGGATTGTCCCGCGTGAAGTCTGGCAACGGGAGAAGCGACCCAACGAACGCGGGCGCATTACCATGAGTCTGACCTGTCCACTGATTGTGACTCGAAGTGAGCTCATCGTCGTTGATACCGGCATCGGGAATCGGCTGAGTGAACGCGAGCAACAATTCTTTACCCCCCAGCGCGGCAGTGGTTTGACCGGCCAGCTTCACGCCCTCGGCTACACAAGGGCAAACGTGACCCATGTCGTGTTGAGCCATCTCCATTTTGATCATCTGGGCGGTGTTATTGATAAGGCGGACGATGGCACGCTCACCCCGACTTTTCCCAACGCTCGTGTGGTTCTGCAACGGGCGGAGTGGGAGCTGGCAACCCATCCACCGGACGAACGTCTTGCCGCGGCCTACCGACACGCCCCGGAATGCCTGGAGCCACTTACAAACATTGACCTCATCGACGGTGACACGACGCTGACCGCTCAGGTTCGCACAACCGTCTCGGGCGGCCATACCAGCCCGCACCAGTGCGTCATTATTGAAATGGATGGAACCGGCTTGATTCACTTCGCCGATATCGTGCCGACGACCGCTCACCTGCGTCTCGCCTGGAACGCCGCGTATGATACTGACCCGTTAGCGACGATCGCTGCGAAAAAACGGCTCTACGCCGAGGCTAGACAGAAAAATTTATGGGTTTCGTTTTCTCACGACGACGTAGTCGCCGCCGGACGTTTTTCAGAAAAAGCAGGAAAAACGCCGACGCTGGCGGAGACGATTCCCATCGCCCCTCTCAGCGGATCATAGACCGCCTATTCAACCGAGAGTTCGACGCGGCGATTGACGGCTCTGCCTTCCGGATTGTCCGAGCCGTCATCTCTGGCGTTGGGTGCCAGAGGATCGATTTCTCCCCACCCTACGACTCGGAGGCGATCGGCGGCAATCCCACTCGCTACCAGATAGTCGCGAACCGCTTCCGCCCGCGCACGGGAGAGTCTCAAGTTAGAGGATTCGGAGCCAACCGCATCAGCGTAGCCCTCGATGAGGACGGAGAGCGTCGGGTTGTCGTTGAGAATACGAACCGTCTCATTCAGTTCCGGCAGAAATTCCGGTCGAACCGTTTGGTCGTTAAAGGCGAAAGGAATTCCCCGTAGGACAATCTCTTTCGAGGCTCCTTCCTCCTTGGATGTTGCTTCACCCTTTGGGATTGCTGTGTCCTTTTCCACAGAAGGCGGTGAGGGTAAGGGGGACCGGGCCGGTTGTGGGCTCGCGTGTTGATCGGGCGCCTTCTGCTCGTTTTCCGTCTCTGTCACACGGACGTGCTCACCGGGATCATACGTATCGTCATAGAGCAGCACTCCTGTCGCGCCAACAAGCAGCACTCCCCCAACGAGGGCACACACACGCCAATAGGCGAGAATGAAAGCAGGAGAGAAACCGGCGAACAGTCCAATCGAGTACGGCACCAGGAAAGACCAGTCGACGGCAAGGACAGCGAGAAGCCAGCCGGTGACGACCGTTCCAAGGAGGGCAGTCAGAAACTTCTGCGGAGCGCGGAAGGAGGTGGGACGAACGGCTTTCAGACGACGATTGGGGCGTTTATGAACACCTTGGAGGGATCGAGCAGCCCTCGCCATCCAGCGGATATTCAGTTGCGGCCAGACCTGGCCGTGGATCATGCCCCATACGAACCCGCACACAACAGCAGCAAGCCCAATAAGCACGCTAGTACTATAGCGCTTCCATGCTTAAACGCTAGGGCGAGGCCCATACAACTCCCCTCTCAACAGGTCGTTGAGCCCTCATGGGATGCCGTTGCTCAGACGAACTCCACTTGTTGAGCCGCGTACCAACGCGATAGGCTTGGACACTTCGCGCACCGAGCAGGTGTGTTGGGCCGCAGTGCAGCATATCGTATGGATACCCCTTCATTGACTCCCGATTTGGACCAAAAACCGCGCGTCTTTTACGGGTGGTGGTTAGTCGCACTCAGCGGCTTCATCATGATGCTGGCCCATGTCCCACTGTTTCACGCTATGGGCGTGTGGGCCGTTGCTCTGGAGCGAGAGTTCGGCTGGAGTCGGACCCAACTCGGCTTGGCTCTGACGTTTACCCGCATTGAGGGAGGCCTCATGGGCCCAGTCGAAGGGTATCTGACCGATCGCCTCGGCACGCGCCGTATGGTCATTATGGGTCTCTTTTTTCTGGCCGCCGGGTTCCTGTTGTTAAGTCAGATCGACAGCCTGTGGATGTTTTACCTCGCCTATGTTGTCATGGCGGTCGGCCAGGGGTTTGGCGGCTGGCTGCCGCTCATGACGATGCTGAACCACTGGTTTGTCCGGCGCCGGGCCAGTGCGGTCGGCTGGGCCAATGTCGGCAGTCGCTTGGGGGCATTATTCCTCGTCCCGACAATTGCCTGGGCCATTGATCCCGACTACGAGCGTCTCGGCTGGCGGATGACTGCTCTGCTGCTTGCGGTCTTCACCGTTGTTGTTGCGGTCCCGCTTGCGCGGCTCATCCGTGACCGACCGCAGGACTATGACCTGCTACCCGATGGCGGACCGATGCGGCAAACGGACGAAGCACGTCGTCCGGTGAAATCCCAGCCTATCAGCCCCGCCCCCAGTCCCGACCTGACCGCCGCCCAGGCACTCAGAACACCCGCCTTCTGGCTCATCTCCTTTGGCCACGGCTTTACCTCCATGGTGCTCTTGGCCATCATGGCCCACCTGGGACTGCTGATGGAGGATGCGGGCTTTTCGGTTCAGACGACGGCCTGGCTCGTCTCCGTGTATACGGCTATCTCCATGGTTTTTCAGCTCGTGGGCGGCTATGTCGGCGACCGCATGCCCAAGCGGATCGCCCTGTTTATCTTCTCGTCGCTCCAGGCGGCTGGCACGGTCGTGCTGACGTTCTCGACTTCGACCCCTATGCTTGTCCTCTTCGCCGTCCTCTTTGGCATCGGATTCGGTGGACGGAACCCGCTCACGGTGGCGATTCGGGGCGACTATTTTGGGCAAACGTCCTTTGGCAAGATTCTCGGACTGTCTACTGTCCCGATGAATATTCTCATGCTTGTCGCGCCACCCTTTGCCGGCTGGATACGTGACGTCCGCGGGGATTATACCCTGGCTTTTTGGGTTCTGGCGGCGTGCAGCTTCCTGGGTGGTCTCTGCTTTCTGTTTGCCAAGAATCCCAGACTGGCACCCTCACCACCCGCTCAATGAGAATTGACAGGTCTATTCACGTCCTCCTAGAATACGAGTTCCGGGAGTCTCCCGTATAATCAGCTCCCGCGAAGACTCCGAGGAAGGACCCATTATGAATACGCCCATCACCCTGCTCACGCTGTCTCACCAGTACGGCAGCGGGGGAAGCCTGATTGCCCGTGATCTTGGCCAACGTCTCAACTGGAAAGTCTGGGATAAGGAAATTGTCCAAACCATTGCGTCCCAACAACATGTCTCTGAGGATTATATTGAGACCAAGGATGAACGTGTGGGCTCGTTTATCGAACGCTTGGTCGAATCCTTTGGCGTCGGCGGTTTTGAGAGTGCCTATAACATCCCGCCGCCATTGCGTCTCAAAGACAGCCAGCTCGCGCGCCTCACCCGCAAGCTGATCGAAGAGGTCTCCCAGGAGGGCAGCGCCATTGTTGTCGGGCGTGGGGGAAACTGCATTCTGGCCAACAGACCCGAGACCCTCCACGTTTTTGTTTTTGCCTCGCTCGATGCTCGCATTGAACGCGTGATGAACGTGGAGGGCCTCACCACAGACGAGGCCAAGCGACGCATCACCGGGATGGATAAACTGCGGACGGATTATGTCCACAAGTTCTACCAGGCGGACTGGCGCGACGCAGACGGGTATAACCTCCAACTCGACTCAAGCGTGTGGGGTGAGACGGGAACCGCAGATTTCATTCTCCAGGCTCTGGAACATCATACCGAGTCTGTTCGGGGCTGAGCTGGGGGTATCAGTATGACATACATGACTCCGATCATTGCCAATATCCAACTTCCTTTTAGTTTGATGAACGCGGCCGGTGCATTATCGACCACGCGAGCGGAGTTGCTCGCCCAAGCCCGTTCGGAAAGCGGTGCGGTTGTCACGAAGTCGATTACGCCAACGTCGTTTCTCGATCCTGGAGCGCAATGCGGCTTGGAAAACCCCGGTACCGACTACTACGTTGAGGTCATTCCGGAACTGCGGCAGTGGGACAAGCCGGTGATTGCCAGCGTTGCCGGTCTCACCATCGAAGAGTTCGTTCAGGTTGCCCAGACACTGACGCAAGCCGGTGCAGACCTGATTGAGATCAATCTGAACGATCCGCATGTGCATACCCACGTGCATCCATTTCAGTCTGTCGAACGCTTGGACAAGATCGTTTCAGCGCTCCGCAGACAGATTGCCACTCCAATTGCCATCAAGTTCCCTGCTTCGGTTCCACTGATGCTTTCGGATGTCGCACACACCTTGGTCCGGAACGATATTCCCGTTGTCATGTGTCACAATACAAGCGCGAACGGCGGTTCGTCCCAGGCCCAGGCCGTTCTTGAGGCGGCGGAGGGAAAACTCGATGTGATCGGCGTAGGTGGGGTATCAACCGGCGCGCAAGCGCTCGCTATTCTCCAACAGGGCGTGAAGGCCATTCAGGTCGGCTCGGCGGTCGTCAAGGAAGGGGTAGGGGTATTCGCGCGACTGAAACATGAACTGGGGGAGTTCATAGGGACGGACACGGCAAAGCTGGCCTCCTAGAGCCGGTTGAGAAAATTCCGGGTTCGTGGGGCATCCTCTTCATTCGGCATGTCCTGTAACTGCTCCGCCAGCTTCCGCATATCCTCTACGGTATCCACATCATACCAGCGCGGGATCAGACGTATATTCAGTTTATGCAGGCGGGCCTGTCTCAAGGTCTGCTGCATGACCTTTTCCGTACTCCACTCGATGTTCTCAAACAGTGCCGGCAGCTCTGCCCGTCCAGCCTGCGCACCGATGCAGTAATAGCCGCCGTCACGACTCGGTCCGAGGACGGCATCACAGTCCGGGCTCTTCAGCAAGTCGAAGGCCGAGCGGAGATAGGCGAGCGGCACGGAGGGAATATCACTCCCCATGATCGCCACCCGCGTCACTTTTTTCTCGAACAGATCAACAAAAATGTTCAGCTCACGCTCGCCAAGATTCGTTCCCCGTTGTGGCAGATAATGGACGGAGGAAGGTAACGCCGCACGAAAGCGCGATTCGCTATCGGCCGGGGTAAAGGCGACCCAGACCTGCACTTCTTCGAGCCGGGATACCCGCTCAACCGTATCAAGGAGAAAGCAACGTGCCAGTTCCGCGGCTTGGTCGGACTGGAGCGGCGGACAGAGGCGTGTCTTGACCTGTCCGGGCAGCGGCCATTTGCTAAAGATCACCAGCGCGGCGGCAGACATGATGGGGTGTGGCGGAGATGTCGGATTACGCTGCGCTAGTCTGGCCTACGGGAAAACACACCGATGCTACCATCCACGAAGCCCAGAAAATTCGAATAATCCGGCCAACACGATTCGCGATACCCGTCACGCGCTCCTATGCCTCCATAAAGGAGTATTTCAGGCCGTCCGCCCGGATTACCCAAGACGGATCTCGCGAATATCTTTTCTGGGTCCCTGAAATCAGTCCAATTTCCACCGAATCCGGTACCGGGTTGGATGATAGCAACGGCTTTTGGCGCTACGGAGTTCGTCACATAAAGCACTTGGAATGCAGTAACTCCGTCTGCGCAAAGATAGAGCAAACTAAACCGGTCTGGCCCATGACTATCCGGAAAGTCCCTTTGGCGCTGAAACACGCACCAGTCACAGAACAGCTCCTGAATCCAATCACGGTAACGAGATGGATCGCCATCGTCGGGGATCGGTGACTCAGGGTGCCAACCGCGCGGTGCCAGTTCCCGTTCAGTGACTACACGAGTTGCAAGAAGATCATAGCCATGAAATCCCGGGTCTTCCAATTCGCTTCTGAGCCTTTCGCGGGTATAAGCGTAATCGACATAGACGAAACTGATGATATTGCCTCCTAGATGTTCAACAGGATCACCGTCAAAGCCAGAAGCCGGGTAGTAGAGCGAGTCACGAAGAAACTCTTGGAGTGGAAATTGTCCATCCTCCATCGTCTTGGGCGTTAGGTCGAGTACCCATTGTGGAACAGCGACCGATAGCAGTTGCTCAATCATGATATAAATATAGTAGTTCCTCTACTCTTTGAGTGCAGCTAAAGCCTCGTTACCGACGTTATTTCTAATACAGGGAGGTGACTTTCTCAACTATTGCCTCTCAAGACGAAGGGGGAACTCCCGCTATTGGCGACTAACTCCTCTCCTCCCTTTCGCTTGACACTCTTCGAGCCCCTCAGTATCGTTCCGTCCACGTGGGCGCTGCCGAGGAAATCGTTGCCATTGTCGATGAAAACAATACCGTGGTGGGTTCCGCTCCCCGGAAGGAAATGCGCGCCAAAGCCCTGCCCCACCGAGCAACGTATGTGCTGGTCTTTAACTCGCGCGGCCAACTCTACGTCCAGAAACGGACCCTAACCAAGGATGTCTTTCCCGGTTATTACGACCCGGCCGCGGGTGGGGTCGTGCTGGCGGGTGAAGAATACGAGCAGGGCGCTCTCCGTGAGGTTGAAGAAGAGATGGGCATCCGAGGCGTACCCTTAACGCCGCTCTTTCGGTTTTATCACCAGGAGACACACAACCGGGTGTGGGGTGCGGTCTTCTCGTGCGTGTACGATGGCGAAATCGTCCTGCAGGAAGAGGAAGTCGAGAGTGGCGCATTTATGGCCGTGCCTGATATTCTGCACCTGGCCCAGACCGAGCCGTTCACACCGGATGGCCTGTACGTGTTGAAACGCTATCTGGCGGAGTGTCAGATCCAGGACGGGGCATGAAATTCGGACTGATTTTCACCCTCCAGGACCCACCCCACGGGAAGCACCTGTCCCGGCTCTATGACGAGGTGTTTGCCCAGGCGGCCCTGGCCGAGGAGGCCGGCTTTGAGTTGTTTCTCGTGCCGGAACATCACCAGATGCCGGACGGCTATATGCCCGCGCCCCTCACCTTTGCCGCAGCGCTGGCGGCACATACCAAGCGCGCGCAGATTGGCACGGGCATCCTCCAGCTCCCGCTGTATCACCCGCTGCATATTGCCGAGCAAATTGCCGTGATCGACACGATTGCCAAAGGGCGCTTTATCCTTGGCGCGGGCTTGGGTCTGGTTGAGCACGAATTCAACGCCTTTGAGATTCCGCTGTCTGCCGCGGCAGCGCGCTTTACCGAATCGGTCGAGATTCTCAGACGGGCATGGAGCGGTCAGACGTTTTCTCATCACGGTCAGCATTTCAATTTTGACGATGTCACGATTACTCCTCGTCCCCTACGCCAGCCGCCGATCTGGATCGGCGCCATGTCGACGATTACGCTCACGCGCGCCGGCCGGATTGGCGATGGGTGGCTGTCGGACCCGCTCCATAACTTCGATGTGATGCGGGCTTGGTCCGAGATGTACCGGGCCGCGGCACAGCAGGCGAAGAATCCGCAGGTAGAAATTGCCCTGCTGCGGAATGCCTGGGTCGGCGACAGCCGGACCGAGATTGAGCGGACCTGGTGGCCGCACGTCAAGGACTATCACCTCTTCTACCTACGGCTAGGCTTTTTCGCCTCGGGCCGATTTAACGCCAAGTGGGAACCCTGGGTGAGAGAGGTCACATCGGACGCGGAATGGACATGCGAGCGGGTCGCCCCCAATCGGTTGATCTACGGCACGCCGGAGCAGGTCGTAGCCGAACTCAAACGCTACGAGCGCGCAACCGGGTGCCGGTATATGATTCTCATGCTACGCTGCCCGAGCGGTCCCAGCCACGCAGAAACCATGCGGTGTATTGAGCGGCTTGGCACGGATGTCTTGCCGCATTTTGCATAAGGGAGGGAAATACACCATGCCAAACGGATACGGATTCATTGACAGCGATGCCCATATTATCGAACCTGAGGATATGTTCGAGAAATATCTGGATTCCAGATATCGTTCAGCCATGCCCAAGGCGTGGGCCAACTACCGGGGGGAACCGCTCGGCTTCGGCTTTGAGGTCAGGATTCCTAACCCGGATGGGGGTGAATATCTGATGCCGTTCGGGCGCGACCCACTACGGGATCCCGCCCAAGCCGATGGCAAACCGCATAGCGGAGCGCAAGAGGCTGGCGAACGTGTTTTTCTGCCGGGGAATGACGAAGCCTACGCTCAATACGCCAAGCAGGACTTCCCGCCAGAGATCTACCCGGAGGTCATGCAGCGGGTCGGCATCGACTATATGGTCGTCTACCCCTCCATCGGTCTCCTCTCGGTGACGGTTCCAAATTTGGCGGCCGATACGGCTGCGGCCTACCGTCGGGCGTATAACAACTGGCTGGCCGACTTTTGTGCGGCTGCCGGGGGACGGGTGTTCGGGGCCGCCTCCATCGACCTGCGCGATGCACAGGAGGCAGCCCGGGAAGTTCGTCGATGCGTCACGGAGTTTCACTTCAAGGCGGTTCATATTAACCCCGTTCCGGTGTGTGAGCATCGCTTATATGACGAGTTTTATGAGCCGCTGTGGGAGACACTTGAGGAACTGGACGTGCCGCTCGCCGTTCATACCGGAAACGGTACAGCCGCAGATGAAATGTTGTACTATTACCTCCCCCGGTTACGCTCCGCCCAGACAACCGTGGCCTTTACGATTGGGAATATGCTGGCCAGCACCGCGCTGATTATGGGTGGGGTACTGGAACGTCACCCTCGGTTGCGCGTCGTGCATCTGGAGTCCGGCGCAGGCTGGGCCGCGTTTTGGCTTGACCGCTTGGGCGCCGGCGTCCAGGGTGGCTTTCGCGGCCTTGCCATTGAGGGCCTCAGCATGCCCCCGGTCGAGTATTTCAAACGCCAGTGCTATATCTCGGCTGATCCTGACGATCCCGGTATTCGGCAAGTCATTGACGCCATCGGAGATAACAATATCGTCACCGCAACCGACTTCGCTCATCCCGAGGGCCGGCAGTACGCCTGGGCGGTCAAGGAGATGATGGCCTTGCCGGGCGTGTCAGATGACAGTAAGCGCAAGATCATGTGGGATAACGCCTTGCGGCTGTATCCCATTCAGCCTGACGCATAAGGAGGACAATCATGGGTGAACTCACGCGGCTATCACCAACAGCGGCGGCAAAAGACCTAGCCAGCGCTATTGAGCGTGATGGCGCGGCTATCGTTGAAAATCTCATCGATGAGGGCCAGGTGCAGGCGACCCTCGATGATTTGATGCCGCATATCCAGGCCACCCCCGCCAGCCGGGATGACTTTGCCGGCTATCAGACCACGCGCACGGGCGCTCTGGTGGCACGTTCTCCGGCCTGTCGTGCCCTCGTCATCCACCCCAGTATCCTTGAGGCGTGCGACGCATTCCTCCTGCCCAACTGCAACCGCTACCAGCTCCATCTGACTCAGGTTATCCGTCTGATGCCCGGACAAAAGAAACAGCCCTTACACCGTGACCGTCTGGTCTGGGGCGATTATTTGCAGGGAGTAGAGCCCCAGCTCAGCACGCTGTGGGCGCTAACGGATTTCACCTATGAAAACGGTGCCACTCAGGTCGTGCTGGGCAGTCCGGCCTGGCCCAAGAGCCGAGAGGCAAAAGCGGACGAAATCAGCTATGCGGAAATGCCACGGGGATCAGTCCTGGTGTATTCCGGGACCGTTTTACACGCCGGCGGGGCAAATAACAGCGCGGCCGACCGGGTCGGACTGAATATCACCTATTCGCTCGGCTGGTTGCGGCAGGAAGAAAATCAGTATCTCTCCTGCCCGCCGGAGATCGCCAAGGATTTGGACCCCGTCCTCCAGGAACTCCTCGGCTATACCATGATGAGTTACGCCCTGGGCTATTTCACCCCGCCCGACATCACCAAGGGAGAATCGGGCCTCCGGGCGCCGGAATTCGCTCTTGGCCGCCAACCGCGGAAAAACAGGCGCAAGCTTGAGCTTCCCGCGTCTTAGGCGGCCTCCCTGGGAGCGCGGGCATCTTGCCCGCCCCGAAGCAGGCTGGAAGCCTGCACTCCTGACGTTGTGATAACGGGGGTAGAGTAGGACGGGGAAGGGCCGTCGCACCCTTCAGTTTCCCACGTCTGAGACGATTTGCAGTTTTGAGACGGCCTTGCAGCCGAGATAGACGAGGAGGGCGGCGCTGAAGCCAGGGACACTCTCGTTGATATACGAGTTCAGACCCAGCATATTCCAGGCGATAACGGTGGTCCCACCGACCAGGGCGACGAGGAAAGCGCCCCATTCGGAAATACTGTCATTGAGAAGGCGCAAAACCAGCACGCTGCCAATGGACGCGCCCAGGCCCGCATACGCAAAGGCGACCAGCGAGAAGATGTTCTGTTCGGCAAACAGAGCCAGGAGCGTCGCCGCACAGGCCACACCGACCGTACCCGCCTTGGCCTGAAAGAGGGATTGCTTTGGCGGTTCAGGCAGGTCGCGCATCAGGGAGGCCGAGCAGCTCAGGATCTGCGAGTCGGCAGTGGACAGGGTGGAAGAAAAGGCACCCGCCAGCACAAAGCCCACGGCCAGCGGAGGCAGCATCTCTTTCGCCGACAAAAAGAGGGCCAATTCTGGCTCGAAAGCGCTCATGTCTTGCAGGATCACGCGGGTGCTCAGTCCCACCAACGTGAACAGGATAATAAAGAGCGCTTCAAAGGTGTAGTTGGCGATAATGAATTTTTTGGTGTCCTGGGCGCTTTTCAAAGCCATGGCACGAATGAGGATGTGAGGCTGGCCGAGGACGCATAGGCCAAAACCCAAGGAACCAAAGCAGAAGAGCATCCAGCCGGTATAGCCGCCAATGGAGAGATTCTGAGGGATCAGGTCGGTACCCGGCGCGGTCGCGTGAAAGCTAGAGCAGTTTTCATTCTCGTGTAGCGAGGCGATAGCCAGCGTGGCGGACATAGTGAGCACATTCCGTAGGAGAGAAGGCGGCGAGGATGGGCCCCACCGCCGCCCACAAGCGGGCCACCGTACGCGGGGCGAGGGCCC